>CAVUIG010000010.1:0-81875 GCA_963741355.1 uncultured beta proteobacterium | reverse complement strand
TCGTACCTCGCCGGCGGCGGCGCGGGCGGTCTGCCGGTACGCTGCGCACGCAGATCGAAGCCAAGCAGGTCGCGTTCGCCGACTTCGACGACTACGCTTCGCCGCCGGCGACGTCAAGGAAGGCCAGCGGGAGCAGGGCGACGCGAGTTTCGACGGGCCTCCACGTTCGCCGATCCGGACGAATACGAGAAGACGCGGGGCCGAGGCGCACCGGCGAACGGGGCCGCAGCGCGGCACCGATCTTCCGCTGACGCTCGACGCCGCCGGCGGCGCGCGCGCGACGGTCAGGAACGTCGACAGGTCCGACAGCCGCGCGATCTGTCGCCGAGCTCGAATACCGCGACCCCAACGGCGAGACGCTGACGGCGGCGACGCGCGTCGCGTTGTGGCCGTCGCGCGATCGTGCTGGGCATCAAGCCCGACAGCTGGGTCGCGACCAAGGAGCGGCTGAAGTTCACCGTGGTCGCGGTCGATCTGCGCGGCAAGCCGGTGGCAGGCGTGCGCGTGCGCACCGACGCGTTCAAGCGCGACTACTATTCGCACCGGCGGCGCCTGATCGGCGGCTTCTACGCCTACGAGCACGGCTACGACACGACGCGCGTCGGCGAGCTGTGCGACGGCGCCACCGACGCGCACGGCCTGCTGATCTGCGAAATGCCGCCGCCCGCCACCGGGCAATCTCATCCTGCGCGCGCAGGCCGCCGATGCCGACGGCCGCGCCGCGCGTCACCCGCGCCGATGCGTGGGTCGCGGCCGAGCGACGACCAATGGTTCGCCGCATCCGACAACGACCGCATCGACCTGCTGCCCGAGAAGAAGCGCTACGAGCCGGGCGACGTCGCGCGCTTCCAGGTGCGCACGCCGTTCAAGGACGCGACCGCGCTCGTCACCGTCGAGCGCGAAGGCGTGCTCGACGCGTTCGTGACGACGGTGCGCCGCAACGACCCGATGCTCGACGTGCCGATCAAGGGCAACTACGCGCCGAACGTGTTCGTCTCCGCGTTCCTCGTGCGCGGACGCATCGGCGACGTCGCGCCCACCGCGCTCGTCGATCTCGGCAAGCCGTCGTTCAAGATGGGCCTTGCCGAGATTGCGCGTCGGCTGGGCCGCGCACGAGCTCGCGGTCAAGGTGACGCCGGCGCAGCGCCGTGTACAAGGTGCGCGAGCAAGGCGAGCGTCGACGATCGCCGTGCGGCGTCCCGACGGCAGCGCGCCGCCCAAGGGCAGCGAGGTCGCGCTGGCCGCGGTGGACGAAGGCCTGCTCGAGCTCCTGCCGAACAATTCGTGGAAACTGCTGGACGCGATGATGGCGCGCCGCGGCGAGGAAGTGGAGACCGTCGACCGCGCAGATGCAGGTGATCGGCAAGCGGCACTTCGGCCGCAAGGCGATCGCCGCCGGGCGGCGGCGGCGGCCGCGCGTCGTCGCGCGAGCTCTTCGACACGCTGCTGCTGTGGCAAGCGCGCGTGCCGCTCGACGACGACGGGCAACGCGACGGTCGAGATCCCGCTCAACGATTCGCTGACGAGCTTCCGGATCGTCGCGGTCGCCTCGTCGGGCGCGGGCCTCTTCGGCACCGGCGAAGCGCGTCGATCCGGTCGACGCAGGACCTGATGCTGCTGTCGGGCTTGCCGCCGCTGGTGCGCGAAGGCGACCGCTTCCGCGCGACGTTCACCGTGCGCAACGCGGCGCAGCGGCCGCTCGACGTCGACGCTCGCCGCGCGCATCGCGCCGGACGGCGGGCGCGCTGCCGACGCTCGACCGCGCAGCGTCGACGCTCGCGCCGGGCGAAGCGAAGGAGATCGCCTGGGAGGTCGACGTGCCGGCGGGTGCCACGCGCTGCAATGGCAGGTCGACGCGGCCGAGCGCGACGCGCCGGCGGGCGCCGGCGCCTGCGCGCGACGCGCTCAAGATCGCGCAGCAGGTCGTGCCGGCGGTGCCCGAGCGCACGTATCAGGCGACGATCCTGCAGCTGACGCAGCCGCAGTCGATCGCCGTGCAGCGCCCGGCCGACGCGATCCCGGGCCGCGGCGGCGTCAACGTGCAGATGCAGGCCAAGCTCGCCGGCGAACTGCCCGGCGTGCGCGACTTCCTCCAGCAGTATCCGTACACGCTGCTTCGAGCAGCAGGCGTCGATCGCGATCGGCCTGCGCGACGCGCGCGCTGGAACGCGCTGATGAGCGCGCTGCCCGACTACCTCGATCGCGACGGGCTGGTCAAGTACTGGACGCTGCTGCGCGACGGCGACGACACGCTGACCGCCTACGTGCTGTCGATCGCGGACGAGGCCGGCTGGGCGATTCCCGACGCGAGCGCGCAGCGGATGGAGCAGGCGCTGATCGGCTTCGTCGAAGGCCGCATCGTCCGCTACTCCGCGCTGCCGACCGCGGACCTGTCGATCCGCAAGATCGCGGCGCTGGAAGCGCTGTCGCGGCGCGCGGAACCGCTCAACGCCAAGTGGCTCGACAGCATCGCGATCGAGCCCAACCTGTGGCCGACGTCGGCGGTGATCGACTGGTACCTGATCCTCAAGCGCCAGCCGAAGCTGCCGCGCCACGACGAGCGGATCGAAGGCCGCCGAGCAGATCCTGCGCTCGCGCCTCAATTTCCAGGGCACGACGATGGGCTTCTCGACCGAGAAGACGCGACGCGCTGTGGTGGCTCATGATCTCCGCCGACTGCAATGCCAACAAGCTGCTGCTGGCGCTCAACGACGTCGCCGGCGTGGAAAGAGGACATGCCGCGGATGGTGCGCGGCTCGCTCGGCCGCATGCAGCGCGGGCACTGGAACACGACGGTGGCCAATGCGTGGGGCGTGCTCGCGCTCGACAAATTCTCGGCGCGCGTTCGAAGCGACGCCGCGTCACCGGCACGACGACCGCCACGCTCGCCGGCGCAGACGTTCGCCACGCGTGGCAAGGCCCGACGACGGCGCCAAGCCGTTCGCGCAGACGCTCGCCGTGGCCGCCGGCACGCGCCGAGCGTCGACGCTCGCGCAGGACGGCACCGGCGCGCCGTGGGTGACGCTGCAAAGCATCGCCGCGATCCCGCTGACGAGCCGCTGTCGAGCGGCTACCGGATCACGCGCACGGTGACGCCGATCCAGCAGCAGACGAAGGACGAATGGCGGCGCGGCGACATCGCGCGCATCCGCCTCGAAGTCGAGGCGCAGTCGCGACATGGCGTGGGTGGTCGTCGACGATCCGTTGCCCGCCGGCAGCACGGCGCTCGGCCGCGGACTCGGCGGCGACTCGACGCTCGCCACGCAAGGCGAGACGCAACAGGGCACCGTGTGGCCGGCGTTCGAGGAGCGGACGTTCACCGCGTATCGCGCGTACTTCCGCTATGTGCCGAAGGGCCGCTTCGTCGTCGAGTACACGGTGCGGCTCAACAATCCCGGCGCGTTCAACCTGCCGGCCACGCGGGTCGAGGCGATGTACGCGCCGGAAATGTTCGGCGAGGTGCCGAACGCCGCGTGGGCGGTGCGCCATGAGCCGGCCGATGCGCTGGTGCGCAGCGCGTGATTGCGCTCGCGCTGCGCGTGGCATCGCCCGCGGCGGCGAGCGGCTCGCGCTGCCGTCGTTCGCCGACGTCCAGGCGCGGCTACGTCTCGTCCGGAAGCGCTGCTGCTCGACCGCCACGGCGCGCCGCTTTCCGAAATCCGCGTCAATGCGAAGGTGCGCCAGCTCGACTGGGTGACGTTGACCGACGTCTCGCCCGCGATGGCGGCGGCGCTCGTCGCGGCGGAGGACAAGCGCTTCTACGAGCACGACGGCGTCGACTGGCCGGGCCTCGCGGTCGCCGCGTGGGACAGCGTGTGGCGCAGCTCGACGGCCGGCGGCCGCGCGGCGGATCGACGCTGACGATGCAGCTCGCCGGGTCTGCTCGATCCGGCGCTGCGCCCCGACGGCGGCGAGCCGCGCACGCTGGCGCAGAAGTGGGACCAGGCGGCGGCCGCGCGCGCGCTGGAGCGCACGTGGACCAAGGCGCAGATCCTCGAGGCGTATCTCAACCTGTCGTCGTTTCGCGGCGAGCTCAGCGGACTGCGCGCCGCGACGCAGGGCTTGTTCGGCAAGGCGCCGGCCGGCGTCGACGCCCGCGAGGCGGCGATCCTCGTCGCGCTGCTTGCGCGCGCCCGGCGCGCCAGCCGGCGCTCGTCGCGCAACGCGCGTGCGCCGTCGCGGCGCCGTCGACGCCGGACGTCGCCGTGCGAGCCGATCCGCGCGCTGGCTTCGCGTGTCGCTGGCGGGCGGCTATCGCCTGCCGCCGCGATGGAACTGGCGCCGCATCTCGCCGCGAAGCTGCTCAAGGCGCCGGGCGAACAGCTCACGACCACGCTCGACGCGCGCTGCAGCGCTACGCGATCGACGCGCTGCGCGATCATCTGGCCGAGCTCGCCGCGCGCGGCGTCGAGGACGGCGCGCTCGTCGTGCTCGACAACGCGACCGGCGACGTGCTCGCCTACGTCGGCAGCAGCGGCGAGCTGTCGACGCGCCGCGGAGGTCGACGGCGTGGTCGCGCCGCGGCAGGCCGGCTCGACGCTCAAGCCGTTCCTGTACGCGCTCGCGTTCGACGCGGACTGCTGACGGCGGCCTCGCTGGTCGACGACAGCCCGCTCGCGATCGCCACCGCGCGCGGCATGTACGTGCCGCAGAACTACGACCGCGAGCTTCCACGGCAGCGTCAGCGTGCGCACGGCGCTCGCGAGCTCGCTCAACGTGCCGGCCGTGCGCACGCTGGAGCTCGTCGGCCTCGACCGCTTCCACGACACGTTGCGCGCGCTGGGCTTCGACACGCTGACGCAACCGACGACTACTACGGCGCGGCGCTGGCGCTGGGCGGCGCCGATGTCACGCTGCTCGCGCTGACCAATGCGTACCGCGCGCTGGCCAACGGCGGCGTGGCCGGCGCCGACGCGCATCGCGGCGCGATGCTGCGAAGGCCGCGAGACCGCGCCGCGTCTTCGGCCGGGCCGCGAGCTTCATCGTGACCGACATCCTCGCCGACCGCGGCGCGCGGGCGCCCACGTTCGGCCTGGAAAATCCGCTGGCGACGCGCGTGTGGAGCGCGGCCAAGACCGGGACCTCCAAGGACATGCGCGACAACTGGTGCATCGGCTACACGTCGCGCTATACCGTCGGCGTGTGGGTCGGCAATTTCTCCGGCGCGCCGATGCGCGACGTTTCCGGCGTCACCGGCGCGGCGCCGATCTGGCGCGACTCGTGCATTGGCTGCATCGCGCCGACGCGTCGGTGCCGGCGGCGGCGCCCGCCGGCGTCGCGCAGCGCACGGTCGCGTTCGAGCCGCCCGTCGAGAGCGCGCGCGCGAATGGTTCGTCGCGGCACGGCGATGGACGCGTGCGCGGCGACCAGTACCCCGGGCAACGACGGCGGGGTCGATTCCGCCGGCGCACGCCGCGGATCCGCTATCCGGCGCCGGGCCGTCATCGCGCTCGATCCGGACATTCCGTGCCGCGCAGCGCGTCGCGTTCGTCGCCTCGCCCGCGATCGCAGGCCTGCGCTGGCGGCTCGACGGTGTCGAGATACGCGCCAGCCGGCGCGGACGCGCCGATTGGGCGCCGACGTCCGGCCGGCACACGCTCGCGCTCGAGGACGCGACGGGCAAGGCGCTTTCCAGCGTCGCGTTCGAGGTGCGCGGAAACGCGGCTGCCGGACAGAGTCGTGCCTCCGGTCCCCGCGAGGAGCCGGCGCCGGAAGTTTCGGCCGACCGCGACTGATGCTTCGCCGTTCGCCGCTTCGGTGATCGAAGCGGCGAACAGATCCTGCGAAGCTCATCAGCGTTGCCAGCCGGCGCCGGTTCGGAGCCGGCGGCTCGAGGCGTCGCCGCTCCGCGAGAGCGCCGTCACGCTGTATCCTTTCGAACGGCCGCCACCCGGCCACCCCTGCGAAGACGCGATGCTCTGGTCCGACCTCGTTCAACTCTCCGGCGCGATCCTCGTCGTCGTCGGCGCGGTCCTGCCCGTGGTCAATCCTCCCGGCGATGCCCCGATCTTCCTGCGGCTCACCGCCGGCTGCGACGAGCCGACCCGGCGCGCGCTGGCACGGCACATCGCGGTGTATTCGTTCGCGCTGCTGCTGGGGTCGATGCTGCTGGGCTCGTTCGTGCTGCGGCTGTTCGGGCTGTCGGTTCCCGTCATACAGGTGGCGGGCGGCGCCGTGGTCTGCGCGCTCGGCTGGAAGCTTCTCAATGACGACTCGAAGCCGGCCGAGGCCGCCGCGGATCCCCGGCAGGCGTCCGTGGCCGCGCTGGCCAAGGCGTTCTATCCGTTGACGATGCCGCTGACGGTCGACCCGGGCGTGATGTCGGTGGCCGTCACGATCGGCGCCAACCATGCGCACACGCTCGATCACCTGCTGGTCCAGCTGCTCGCCGCCATCATCGGCGCGTTCATCGTCGCCGTCACGATCCTTTTCACGTACCGGTACGCGGACCGGTTCGCTGCGCGCATCGGCCACAAGGGAATGATCGTGGTGCTGCGGCTGTCGGCGTTCATCGTGCTCAGCATCGGCGTGCAGATCTGCTGGAACGGCATCAGGGCGATGCTGAAGGAAGTCGGCATCCCGGCGTGATGCCGGCGCCGGCGTTCGGTGCCGCGGCGGGCGGGGTCCTCCCGCCGGTCAAACACGGGGCAATTAGCGCTGTCCATTGCTCGGCGCTTCGTGTAACTTCGCGCCTTCATTTTGGTGGAACCTCCCATGCGCCCCTATGTTGCAGGATGTGCCCTCGCTGCGGCACTCGCGCTGGCCGCGTCGACCGCGGCAGCCCAAGGAACGCCCGCCTATCCACCCGCGGCCAAGCGTCCGGTGTCCGAGACCTTTCACGGCGTCACGGTGGTCGACGACTACCGCTGGATGGAGGACGTCGGAGCCGCCGACGTCAAAGGGTGGGTGCGGGAGGAGAACGCGCTGACGCGGAAATTCCTCGATTCCGTTCCACAGCACGCGGTGATTGCGGGTCGGGTGGGTGAGCTGCTGCGCGCGCGGACGATTGCGCGATATGACTTCCGCTATCGCGGCGGCGTCGTATTCGCAATGAAGTATGCGCCGCCGAAGAACCAATCGGCGCTGGTCGTGCTGCCGCTCGATCTCGATGTCGGCAAGGAGCGGGTCGTGCTCGATCCGACGGTCCTCGACCCGACCGGGCGAACGACCATCGACTTCTATGCACCTTCCTATGACGGCAAGCACGTCGTGCTGTCGCTGTCGAAAAGCGGCAGCGAGGTGGGCACGGCCTACGTGCTCGACGTCGCAACCGGAAAGCAGTTGGCCGATACGGTGCCGGGTGTACACCGGCCGACGGCGGGCGGCAGCTTCGAATGGTCCGGCGACAGCACGGGCTTCTACTACACGCGATATCCGGCCCCGGGCGAGCGCTCCGAGGCCGACCAGAGCTTCTACCAGACGGTCTGGTTCCATCGGCTCGGCACGCCGGTCGCTTCCGACCGCTACGTGATCGGGCGTGATTTTCCGCGCATCGCCGAAATCGCGCTGCACGGCAGCCGCGACGGCAACGAACTCGTCGCGAGTGTCAGGAATGGCGACGGCGGCGAGATCGCGTATTACCTCAAGCGCTCGCGCGGCGAATGGCAGCGCGTGGCCGACTTTGCCGACGGCATCAAGGAGATGGATATCGGGCAGGACGGCAACCTGTATGCGCGCTCGATCAAGGGCGCGCCGCTCGGCCGGATCCTGGCGATCCCGCTTTCCGACGCCCGTCTCGCGAGCGCAAAGGTCATCGTCCCCGAAGCGGCCCTGTCCGCGGATTCGCTGGCGGTCGCGCGCTCGCGACTCTACGTCCAGTATCGCGACGGGGGACCGTCGGTGGTGAAGATGTTCGATCTCAAGGGAAAGGACGTCGGCACGCTGCCGGCGGAGCCGGTTTCCGACACGACGGTGAGCGCGATCCTCGACGGCGACAACGCGATCGTGCGGGTGATGAGCTTCATCACGCCGTCCATTCGGTATCGCTACGATGCCGGCGCGAACCGCCTCGTCGAGACAGAGCTCAACGGCAAGCCACCTTTCAATTTCGACGATGCCGTGGTCGAGCGTGGATTCGCGGTGTCGAAGGACGGCACGCGCATTCCGGTGATGATCCTGCACCGCAAGGACATCAAGCTCGACGGCACCAACCCGACCCTTCTTTACGCGTACGGCGGGTACGGCATCAGCATGACCCCCTATTTCAGCGGCATGAATCGCCTCTGGCTCGACTACGGCGGCGTGTTTGCGCTGGCCGCGGTGCGCGGCGGTGGCGAGTACGGCGATGCGTGGCACCAGGCCGGCAATCTGACGCGCAAGCAGAACGTGTTCGACGATTTCGCCGCGTCCATGCAGTATCTCGTCGACCGGAAGTACACGAATCCCGGTCGTCTCGCCATCATGGGCGGGAGCAACGGAGGCCTGACGATGGGCGCCGCCGTGACGCAGCACCCCGAGATGATGCGTGCCGTCGTGAGCCGGGTGGGGATCTATGACGCACTGCGCTGGGAGACACAGGCCAACGGCGAATTCAACGTCACCGAGTTCGGCAGCACCAAGGATCCGGCCCAGTTCAAGGCGCTCTACGATTATTCACCGCTGCTACACGTGAAGGACGGCGCCAAGTATCCGGCGGTACTGCTCACGACCGGGGAAAACGACGGGCGCGTCGCGCCCTACGAATCGTACAAGTTTGCGGCGCGGCTGCAGATCGCCACGTCGTCCGGCAATCCCATTCTGCTTCGCACCGAGGCCGAAGCGGGGCACGGCATCGGCACGGCGCTGGAAACGCGCATCCAGGAGGAGGCCGACGTGTACACGTTCCTCGTCCAGGAACTCGGCATCGCGGGGCCCGCGAAAGCGCCGTAGGCATCGCGCACGCGCGGGCTGTCCCGCGTGCCGGCGCGGCGCGCGCTGGACGCGCACGCGATGCCGCGGACGACGATCCCGACCCCTGACGCGATGGCGAAACGCAACGCAGTCGTTCTCTGACCAAGGCCGACATCGTCCGCCGCGGACGCTCGCTCGGCGTCGATTGCTCGCTGGCCTGCAGCCGCCACGATCCCGCCCCGGACGGCGCGCCGTGCCTGCGCTACGACGCATGCCTGCTTCAGGGGCACGGGTTCGCCGAAGCGGGTGTCGCCGACCCGTTGATGGCGCGTTACGGCATTGCCTGACCCGACGTAGCACACCTCTAGGATGCCCTTCGCCGCACGGGTGGCACGGGCATTGCTGCTCAATTGGGCTGCGAAGCGCGAACTGGCTCTTTATTCTGGTAAATTCCGGGCCATTCGGGCATTTCGCAAAAAAGTCCCGATCCATCGCTTTTCCGGGGATTCGCAAACGACATGAGCCACGTGGCAGGGATGCCGCGCACAGGCAGACTCTGCCTGCGCGCGCGAACGGGATGCCCCGTCGCCGCGGCATATCCGGCGCCGGCAGAATGAGCTTCTTCGCCCGCAATTCCGGCCCCCGCTCCGCCCGGCGCCTCGCCGCCCTGTTGGCAGGCACGCTTCTCGTGCCCGCGCTCGCTTTCGCCTCGGTCGGGATCAACAAGAGCTTCGCGCCCAATTCGGTCATCGCCGGGCAGGTCTCGATCCTGACGATCGTCCTGCTGAATCCCAACGCCTCGATCGCGACGGGCGTCGCGGTGACGGACACGCTGCCCGCGAACGTCGTGGTGGCGAACCCGCTGACCATCGGCAGCAACACCTGCGGCTTCACCGTGACCGCGACTCCCGGCCTGCGCCCGATCGCGTTGACGGGCGGGACGATTCCCGCGATCAGCGCCGGCAATCCGGGCCAGTGCCAGCTGACGATCAATGTCGTCTCGAGCACGCCCAACACGTACCTCAACACGATCGCGGCCGGCGCGGTTGCCTCGTCGAACGGCACCAACCCGCAGGACGCCCAGGCGACGCTGGTGGTCTCGGCGCTCGCCGGCATCACCGGCACCAAGGCCTTTGCGCCGACCAATGTCCACGGCAACGGCGCCTCGTCGCTCGATGACCATCACGCTCACCAATCCGAACGTGGTGCCGCTCACCGGCGCAGCGATTCACGGACACCTTTCCGGCGGCGCTGTCGAACCTGACCATCGCCACGCCGTCCAACATCGCGACCACCTGCGGCGCGGGTACGGCGACCGCTACGCCTCCCGCAACCAGTCCGTCGTCGTTTCGCTGACGGGCGGAACGATACCGGCGAGCGGCTCCTGCACGATCACGGTCAACGTGGTCGCGCGCAACCCCAACGTCGCAGTGAACGCCAGCGGCGACCAACACGATTGCCGCCAACGGGCGTCGACACGACCGAGGGCGCCAGGAACGCGTCGGCGATCTCGGGCGCCATCACAGTCCAGACCGGCGGGACGATCACCAAGGCGTTTGCGCCGAACCCGATTGCTGCGGGCGGTGCTGCCGTCGATGATGACCATCACCATCAACAATTTCAACAACAGCACGTTGACGCCGATCACGTTCACCGACACCTGGCTGCCGGCGGCGTCGATGAGCGTCGCCGGCGCACCAAGCACGACCTGCCCGTTCAATGCGGGCGGCGCGCTCACCAACACGGCGAATTCGGTGACGATCACCAACGCCTTCCTCGCGGCTGCGCCGTCGCCCGGACCCGGAGCAACGAGCTGCACGATCACCGTGCCGGTGACCGCGACGGCGACGATCACCAACACCATCGCGAACCAGACCTTCGGCGGTGTCGCCGCGACGGGCGGCAGCTCGACGCTGACCGTCAGCACGATCACCGGCAGCAAGTCGTTCCTCGCGCCGATCGTGCAAACCGGCACGACGACGATGACGATCACTCTCGTCAACAACGCGCCTTCGGTCAGGACGATCACGTCGGTCATCGACAACATCGCCACGATGGGTGCGGGCTTCACGGTTCCGGCGGGCGCCGTCGCGGGCGGCACCTGCGGCTCGGTGTTCAGTCCGACGTCGCCGCTGCCCGCGACCGTGACGTCGGTTACGCTCGCCGGCGGCACCATTCCCGCCAATGGCAGCTGCACGATCACGATGCCGGTCGCGATCGCGGCCACCGCCGCGAGCGGCAACCACACCAACACGATCGCGGTCAACGGCGTGGTGACGAACCTGGGGCAACAACACGACCACGATCACCGGCGTGGTCGAACGTCGCCCGCGCCCTGACCGTTGCCAAAGCGTTCAATCCCGACATCGGTGCAGGCCGGCACCAACTCGCACGCTCACCGTGACCCTCACGAGAGCGGCCGGCGCCGTCGCGCTGACCGGCATCAACCTTCACCGACTCGCTGGCGACGATGGGCGCGGGATTCATCGTGTGACCAACGCCGGCACCGCCGACGACCAATTGCACCGGGGCCACGCTCACCGCCGTCACCGGTGCGACCAGCTTCGGCATCACCGGCGGGAGCCTCGCCGTCGGCCCCGGCGGTGCCGCCACGTCGTGCACGATCTCCGCTCGACGTGGCGACGCCGGCCGGCGGGCCCGGTCGGCGACTCATACCAATTCCGCTTCCCGCGAATCACCGTGACGCACGACCAGGGCGTGACGAATGCCGCGGCGACGCCATCAGCTCGTGCTCACGCTCGTCAACTCGTCGGTCACGGTCAACAAGTCCTTCCTGCCGACCACCGTGGCGGTGGGCGGCACGTCGACGATGTCGATCCAGATCCGCAATAACAATGCGGGCGCGATCGCGCTGACCGGCGTCGGTTTCACCGACAGCCTTCCGGCGGGCATGGTGGTCGCCAACCCGCCGGTGCCGACAACGGGCGCGTGCGGCGCGCCGGTGGTCATCCGCCGTGAACGGCGCCGCCACGGTCGTTGCTGTCGGGCGCGATCTGTCGCACGCGAATGCGATATGCACGCGTGAATGTGACGGTGCGTGCCAATGTGTCCGGCAACCTCATCAACACCGATCCCGCCGGGCGCGGTCAGCCTCCACGCAGGGCGTGTCCAATCCGCTGCAGGGCACGGCGACGCTCGCCGCGACCGGCACGGTCAATCTCACCGTCACCAAGACCGATGGCGTCGCGTCGGTGACGCCCGGGGACGTCGACGACCTACACGATCGCCGGTCAGCAACGCCGGGCCCGAACACGTCACGGGACTCGGGGTCAACGACACGCCGCCCGCCGGGCGTGACGTTCACGTCATGGACGTGCGCTGCCGTCGGCGTCGGCGCGTCCTGCACGGCGGCCGGCTCCGGCCCGATCGCGGACCTCGTCACGATTCCGAACGGCGGGCTCGGTCACTTACACGGTGATCGGCAGCTATTGCGCCGAGCGCCACGGGCTCCATCACGAATACGGTGACCCTGCGCGGTGCCGGGATCGGTGATCAACACGGGGGCTCGACGACGGCGAGCGACACCGACACGCTCGTGGCGGTGACCGCGCTCGGCGATCGGCAAGACCGACGGCAGCGCGACCTACACGCCGGGAACCGGCGCGACCTACACGATCACGGTCACCAATGCGGGCCCGTCGGACGCGACCAACGTCACGCTGGCCGACACGCTGCCGGCGGGTGTGACGCAAAGCGTGAATGCGAGCTGCGTCGCCGGACCGGGCGCCAATTGCGGCGTGATCACCAATCTCGGCACCGGATTCTCGGTCGCGGGCGCCTATGTTCCGGCGGGCGCCGGCAACCTGGTCTACACGGTGCCGGTGAGCTTCGGAGCCGGCATGCTCGCGGCGTCGATCACCAATTCGGTGACGGTGACGAACCTCGCGAGCAGCGGCGCCGGATCCACCGCGACGGCGACCGACACCGACACGCTGGCGCTGGTCAGCGACCTCGCGATCACCAAGACCGACGGGCAGGCGACCTACACGCCGGGCAATCCGATCAGCTACACGATCGTCGCGTCAGCAACGCCGGCCCGAGTCCGGTCGCCGGTGCGACGGTCGGCGACGTCGTGCCGGCGTCGATCGCCGGCGCGGCGTGGACCTGCGTCGCGTCGGCGGGAAGCAGCTGTCCGGCGAGCGGCAGCGGCAACATCGCGGCGGCGGTCAATCTTCTCGTCGGCGGCACCGCCACGTTCACGCTGACCGGCACCGTGTCCGCGAGCGCGGTCGGCAATCTGGTCAACACGGCGACCGTGACCGTCCCCGGCGGTGTGACCGACCCGAATCCGGGCAACAACAGCGCGACCGACACCGACACACCGAATCCGATCGCGGATCTCGCCGTGACCAAGACCGACGGCGTCGCGACCGTCACGCCGGCGGCACCACGACGTACACGATCACCGTTACGAACAACGGCCCGAGCGCCGTGACGGGCGCGACGGTGACGGATCCGCTGCCGGCCGGCGTCGCGTCGTTCGCGTGGACCTGCGCCGCGACACGCCGGTTCGTCGTGCCCCGCGTCGGGCGCCGGCGCGATCAACACCAATGCCGTCAACCTCGCTGACGAGCGGCGTCGCGACCTTCACGGTGACCGCGACCATCAGCGGCAGCGCGACCGGCAACGTCGTCAACACGGCCACGGCGACGGTTCCTGCCGGCACGACCGATCCCACGCCCGGCAACAACACGGCGACCGACACCGACACCGTCTCGCTCGTCGCGGATCTCGCTGTCACCAAGACCGACGGCAGCGCGACCTACACGCCGGGCAACGCGATCACCTATACGATCGTCGTCAGCAACAACGGGCCGAGCGCCGTGACGGGCGCGACCGGTGACGGACGTCGTTCCCGCGGCGATCACCGGGGTGCGCGTGGACCTGCGTCGCGTCGGCCGGCAGCGTGTGCGGCGCGGCCTCGGGCGTCGGCAACATCAACACGACGGTCGATCTGTTGACGGCGGAACCGCGACGTTCACGTTGACGCGGCACCGTCTCGGCGAGCGCCACGGGCAACCTGGTCAACACGGCGACGGTCGACGGCGCCGGCCGGCACCACGGATCCGACGCCGGGCAACAACAGCGCGACCGACACCGACACGCCGAACCCGTCGCCGATCTCGCGATCACCAAGACCGACGGCAGCGCGACCTACACGCCGGGCAGCGCGATCACCTACACGATCGTCGTCAGCAACGCGGGCCCGAGTGCGGTCACCGGCGCGACCGTCGCCGACACGTTGCCGGCGGCGATCACCAGCGCCAGCGTGGACGTGCGTTACGTCGGCGGGCAGCAGCTGGCCCGGCGTCAGCGGCAGCGGCAACATCAACGCGCAGCGTCAATCTGCCTGCCGGCGGGCACCGCGACGTTCACGCTGACCGGCATCAGTCTCGGCGAGCGCCGTCGGCAACCTGGTCAACACGGCGACGGTCGCCGTGCCGGCCGGCACCACCGACCCGACGCCGGGCAACAACAGCGCGACCGACACCGACACGCCGGCTCCGGTCGCCGATCTCGCGTCACCAAGACCGACGGCAGCGCACCTACACGCCGGGCGGCGCGACCACCTACACCATCGTCGTGACGAACAACGGCCCGAGCTTCGTCACCGGCGCCACGGTGACCGACACCTGCCGGCGGCGATCACGCAGCGCCGACCTGGACGGCTGCGTCACATCGGCGGGCAGCAGCTGGCCCGGCCAGCGGCAGCGGGCAACATCAACGCCAGCGTCAATCTGGCTGCCGGCGGCACCGCCACCTTCACGCGTGACCGGCACCGTCTCGGCGACCGCGACCGGCAACCTGGTCAACACGGCCACGGTCGCGGTGCCGGCGGCACCACCGACCCGACGCCGGGCAACAACAGCGCCACCGACACCGACACGCCGGACCGGTCGCGGATCTCAGCGTCACCAAGACCGACGGCAGCGCCACCGTACACGCCGGGCGGCAGCACGACCTACACCATCGTCGTGACCAACAACGGCCCCAGCTTCGTCACCGGCGCGACGGTGACCGACACCGCTGCCGGCCGGCATCACGCGTCGCCACCTGGACGCTGCGCTACGACCGGCACGGGCTCGACCGGCTGCGGCAGCGGGCGCCGGGCAACATCAACGCCAATGCGTCAATCTGGCTGGCGGCGGCACCGCCACCTTCACCGTCACCGCCGACCATCAGCGCACGCGCCACCGGCAATCTGGTCAACACCGCCACCGCGACGGTTCCCGCCGGGCACCACCGACCCGAACGCCCGGCAACAACAGCGCCGACCGACACCGACACCGCCGCGCTCGTCGCCGACCTCGCGTCACCAAGACCGACGGCAGCGCGACCTACACGCCGGGCGGCAGCGACCACCTACACCATCGTCGTGACCAACAACGGCCCGAGCTTCGGTGCACCGGCGCCACCGTCGCCGACACGCTTCCCGCCGGCGATCACCAGTCGCCAGCTGGACGGCGTCGCCTACAGCCGGCACGCGCGCTGCGGCGCGGCCAGCGGCCGGGCAACATCAACACCACCGTCAATCTGGCTGGCCGGCGGCACCGCCACCGTTCACCGCTGACCGGCACCATCAGCTCCGCGGCACGACCGGCAACCTGGTCAACACGGCCACCGTCGCCGTGCCGGCCGGCACCACCGACCCACGCCGGGCAACAACAGCGCCACCGACACCGACACGCCGCCGCCGGTCGCCGATCTCAGCGTCACCAAGACCGACGGCAGCGCCACCTACACGCCGGGCGGCACCGCCACCTACACGATCGTCGTCGACCAACAACGGCCCCAGCGCCGTCGACCGGCGTCGACGGTCGCCGACAGTGCCCGCGGCGATCACGCTCACCTGCGGCGACCTGTGTCGCGTCCGCGGGCAGCGGTTGCCCGGCATGCGGTGCCGGCAACGTCAGTGCGACCGGTGAACCAGCTTCGGCAGGCACCGGCGCACCTTCGCCGCCGGCGCCGGCAATCAGTCTCACGTTCACGGTGCCGGTAACTTGCGTCGAACATGGCGACCGTCGCTCGTCAACACGGTGACGGCACGACCGATCCCGCGCCGGGCAACAGCAGCGCGACCGACAGCGACACGCCGCGTCCGATGGCCGACGTCGGCATCGTCAAGACCGGACCCGCGATCGTGACGCCGGGCGGCGTCGATCACCTACACGCTGCTGATCACCAATGCCGGGCCGAGCCCGCGCGAACGGCGCGACGTTCATGGACAACGTGCCCGCGGTCGTGATCGGCGTGGCGGCGAGCTGCGGCAGCGCGGCCGGGGGCGCCGCCTGCGGCGCCGTGAACGTCGCGGGCAATTCGGTAAGCGGCGCGGTTGCCGGTGCTGCCCGTCGGCGGCAGCGTCGTGATCACGATCACCGGGACGGTGAGCGGCGCCGTCGACGTTCACCAACACCGCGACCGTGTCGCCGCCTCCGGGGACGCTCGATCCGAATCCCAGCAACAGCTCGAGCTCGGCGACCACGCAGCGGGATCCTTGGCGGCGAATCCGATCCCGGTCGACTCGCGCTGGGCGCTGGCGCTGCTGGCCGCGCTGCTGTCGGTCGCCGGACGCGCCGCGCGCGCGGCGGCGCGCCGGCGCCGCTGACGCGGACGACAAAAAAGCCGGGCAAGGCCCGGCTTTCTTGTTGCGGAGGATTCCCGCGAGCGGGTATCAGGCCGCCTGGATGTTGCTCGCCTGCTTGCCCTTCGGGCCCGTCGTGACTTCGAACGAGACCTTCTGGCCTTCCTTCAGCGACTTGAATCCCGGCATGTTGATCGCCGAAAAGTGCGCGAACAGGTCTTCACCGCCGCCGTCCGGCGTAATGAATCCGTAGCCCTTCGCATCGTTGAACCATTTCACAGTGCCTGTTGCCATTTGCTTATTTCCTCAGGAAAAAATGATATCGGGATGGGTTCCCGTCAATGTTTCGATCTCAAGGAAAGAACGGCGACGACTGCAAAACGGTCGCATGGAATGCTTACTGCCTTGGGACAAAACACGCGCAGGATCATACCGCAATCGGGCTTTGCCAACCACCGGGGAACCTTTTTTCGCCGGCCCGGTCCTCTGCCCCCGGAGCGCCGCGCGGAGGTTCGGGCCGGGTGCCAAGGGGCGGCCGGCCGGTCGACGCCCTTCCGCCGCCGGCACCCCGGCGGTCAGCCCGCGGCGCCGAGCTCCGCCCGGACGATTGCGGCGCCGGCGCCCAGGGCCCTGAGCTTGCCCCGCGCGACGTCCCGGGCGAGCGGCACCATGCCGCAGTTGGTGCACGGGTGGAGCCGCTCGGCGGGCACCCACTTCAGCGCCGTCCGTATCGTTGCGGCGACGTCCTCCGGCGTCTCGACCCGATCGGTGGCGACGTCGATCGCTCCGACCAGCACGTCCTTGCCGGCCAGCAGGCCGATGAGGTCGATCGGCACGTGCGAGTTCGCGCATTCGAGCGACACCTGGCGGATCGATGACGCAGCGAGCAGCGGGAAGGTGTTCTCGTACTGGCGCCACTCGCTCCCGAGCGTCTTCTTCCAGTCGACGTTCGCCTTGATCCCGTAGCCGTAGCAGATGTGCACGGCCGTCGCGCAGGGAAGCCCTTGCGCCGCGCGCTCCAGCGCCGCGATGCCCCAGTCGCGGACCTCGTCGAAATAGACGTTGAACGCGGGCTCGTCGAACTGGATGACGTCGACGCCGGTCGCCGCGATCGCCTGCGCTTCCGCGTTGAGGATCTCGGCGAACGCCCACGCGAGCTTTTCCCGGCTCCGGTAGTGCGCGTCGTAGAGCGTGTCGACCATCGTCATCGGCCCCGGCAACGTGTACTTGACCTTGCGCGTCGTCGCGTTGCGCAGGAACCGGGCGTCGTCGACGTAGATCGGACCGCCGTCGGGCGACCGGGCCGACGACGACCGGCACGTCGGCGTCGTAGCGGTTCCGGATGCGCACCGTGCGCTTGTGCGCGAAGTCGACGCCGTCGAGACCTTCGATGAACGTCGTGACGAAATGCCGGCGCGTCTGCTCGCCGTCGCTGACGATGTCGATGCCCGCCTCCTCCTGGTCGCGCAGCACGAGCCGCACCGCGTCGCGCTTGCCCTCGGCGAGCGCGTCGCCTTCGAGCTTCCACGGAGCCCACAGCTCGTTGGGCGTCGCGAGCCAGGCCGGCTTGGGCAGGCTTCCGGCGATGGTGGTTTGCAGGAGCTTGGGCATCGGGAGAGGGCCGGACGTGCCGCGCGGCACGGGCCGACTTCGGTTCGGGGGCGCCGATTATAGCTTTGCGCGGCGCGGCGGCGGGTAAATTGGCCTGACCACTTGACCATTGCGGGCGCGGCCACGTACCGTGCGTCACTGCGCTCCACGCGCCCGGCCGCTTCGACCGGCGCCGTTCCCTCCCGATGCCCAAGGTCCTCTTCGCCGACAACGATTTTCCCGACATCGCGCAGGAGCGCGAGATCTTCGCCGCCGCAAAGGTCGAGCTCGCCACCGCGCAATGCCGCTCCGAGGACGACGTGATCGCCGCAGCCCGCGACTGCCGGGCGATCCTGCTGCAGTACGCGCCGATCACCGAGCGCGTCGTCGCGGCGCTGCCCAATCTCGGCATCGTGAGCCGCATCGGCGCCGGCTTCGACACCGTCGACACGGCGGCCTGCGCGAAGCATGGCGTCTGGGTCGCGAATTCGCCGGACTACGGGGTCGGCGAAGTCGCGACGCACGCGCTCGCGCTCACGCTCGCATTGATCCGCAACATCGTCGCGTACCACCGCGACATCCATTCGGGCAACTGGCATTACCTGTCGTCGGGAGACGCTGCGGCGCGCGAGCGACATGACGCTCGGCATCGTGGGCCTCGGCCGCATCGGCAAGCGCTTCGCGCACATCGGGCGCAACGTGTTCCGCCGGGTGATCGCCTGCGACCCCTACCTCATCGACGGCGACTTTCCGGCCTACGTCGAGCGCGGCAGCCTGACCGACGTCTTCGCGCATTGCGACGTCATCTCGCTTCACGTGCCGCTCACCGCAGAGACGCGCGGGATGATCGACGCGGCGGTGCTGGGCGTGATGAAGCCCGGTGGTTTTCTCGTCAACACGGCGCGCGGCGCGGTCGTCGACGTCGACGCGGGACTCGCGGCGCTCGAGCGCGGCACGCTCGCGGGCATGGCGCTCGACGTCCTCCCGGTCGAGCCGGTGCCGCCGGGGTCGAGGCTCATCGACCACCCCCGCGTCATTCTGTCGCCGCACGCCGCGTTCTATTCGATCGAGGCCGAGCGCGAGCTGCGCCACAAGGCGGCGCGCAACATCGTCACCTGGCTCGAGAGCGGGCGCCCGGACTACGTGGTCAGCGCCGGCAGCCGAAGGCCCTGAGCCGGCGGCGGCCCGCCCCGAACCGATGCGGCAAAGGTAGAATCATTCAATGGCAGGCGTTCGCATCAGCGCAGTGCACAAGCGGTTCGGCTCGACCCACGTGATCCGCGGCGTCGACATCGCGATCGACGATGGCGAATTTTGCGTGCTGGTCGGGCCGTCCGGCTGCGGCAAGTCGACGCTGCTGCGGATGATCGCGGGCCTCGAGGAGATCACCGGCGGCGAGGTCTCGATCGGCGACAAGGTCGTCAACCGGATGGCGCCGAAGGAGCGCGACATCGCGATGGTCTTCCAGAACTACGCGCTCTATCCGCACATGACGGTGCGCGACAACATGTCGTTCGCGCTGATGCTCGCGAAGCAGCCGAAGTCGGAGGTCGAGGCGCGGGTCAACCGGGCCGCGGACATCCTCGGGCTCGCCCCGTATCTCGACCGCTACCCGCGCCAGCTCTCCGGCGGCCAGCGGCAGCGCGTCGCGATGGGGCGCGCGATCGTCCGCGATCCCCAGGTGTTCCTGTTCGACGAGCCGTTGTCGAACCTCGACGCCAAGCTGCGCGTGCAGATGCGCACCGAGATCAAGGAGCTGCACCAGCGGCTCAAGACGACGTCGATCTACGTGACGCACGATCAGATCGAGGCGATGACGATGGCCGACAAGATCGTCGTGATGAAGGACGGCGTCGTCGAGCAGACCGGCGATCCGCTGACGCTCTACGACCGGCCGGTCAACACGTTCGTCGCCGGGTTCATCGGCTCGCCGGCGATGAACATGATTCCCGGCATTGCGCGCACGGGGGGCGCGGCGCCCCATGTCGCGTTCGCCGACGGCTCGACGCTGCCGCTGCCCGCCGGCGCGCGCGCCGAGGATGCGCAGCAGGTGCTGTACGGCACCCGGCCGGAGCATTTCGCCCTCGCTTCGGCGGGCGTTCCGGTCGACGTCGTCGTGGTCGAGCCGACCGGCGCCGACACGCAGCTCTATTGCCGTTTCAACGGCCAGGAAGTGACGGCGACGATCCGCGATCGTGCGGATTGCCGTCCGGGACAGCGCATCGCGCTCGCGCCGGATCTCGCGCGAGCGCACCTGTTCGACGCGGCGAGCGGCCAACGTCTCGTCGCGTGAGATTTCGCATCGGGCATCAACAATGATCAGGCCCACAACCGGAGGAGGAAGACATGAGTGAGTTCAAGCGTCGCAAGTTCCTGCAATCGACGGCGGCGGTCGCGGCCGGCGCGGCGGTCGGCCCGTTCATCTGGGTCAAGGACGCAAGCGCGCAGTGGAACAACGCGCCGGAGAAGGGCGCGAAGCTGCGCGTTCTGCGGTGGAGCCGCTTCGTCCAGGGCGACATCGACCGCTACATGGTCAACGTCAAGGCGTTCTCGGACAAGTACGGCATCGAGGTCCGCGTCGACAACGAGGGCTGGGAGGACGTCCGCCCGAAGGCGGCCGTCGCGGCCAACACCGGCGCCGGTCCCGACATCATCCTGTCGACCAACGACGACGCCAATCTGTATCCCGGAGAAGCTGGTCGACGTGACCGATGTCTGCACCTATCTCGGCGCCAAGTACGGCGGCTGGTATCCCGTCTGCGATCCGTATCTTCGCCCCGACGGCAAGAAGTGGATCGGCGTGCCGCTGGGCGTCGCCGGCGTCTGCATGGTCTACCGCGAGAGCGCCGTCAAGGCGGCCGGGTTCGACAGCTTCCCCAAGGACACCGACGGCTTCCTCAAGCTGTGCAAGGCGCTGAAGGAAAAGGGCACGCCGGCCGGCATGGCGCTCGGCAATGCGACGGGCGACGGCAATACGTGGTGCCAGTGGCTCGTCTGGTCGTTCGGCGGCAAGCTCGTCGACAAGGACAACAAGGTCGTCATCGACAGCCCGGAAACGCTGAAGGCGCTCGAGTACGCGAAGGAGCTCTACGCCACGTTCGTGCCGGGCACGCTGTCGTGGCTCGATCCGAACAACAACAAGGCGTTCCTCGACGGGCAGCTCTTCTGCACGAACAACGGCATCTCGATCTACTACGCCGCGAAGAATTCGCAGGACCCGAAGGTGAAGGAGATGGCGGCGGACATCAACCACGCCAACATGCCGATCGGCCCCGTGGGCAAGCCGACCGAGTTCCAGCTGTTCTTCAACCAGATGATCTTCAAGTACACGAAGTACCCGAAGGCGGCGAAGGAGTACCTGCGCTTCATGATGGAGGCGGAGCAGATGGATCCGTGGGTGCAGGCGGCGATCGGCTACGTGACGCCGGCGCTGCGCTACTACGAGAAGAATCCGATCTGGACGGTCGATCCGAAGCACACGCCGTACCGCAACTCGATGGTGAACATGATTCCGTCGGGCTACGCGGGAAAGATGGGCTACGCGTCGGCGGGCGCGCTGGCGGACTTCATCATCGTCAACATGGTCGCCGAGGCGGCGTCCGGATCGAAGACGCCGAAGGAAGCGGCGGAGCGGGCGCAGAAGCGGGCGGAGCGCTACTACAAGGTCTGATGTCGGCGATAGCCGATGTCAGACTTCGCGTGCGTTCAAGCGGCGCCGGTGACGCCGCTTAACGCACGCGGGAGCGCGTCAAGCAACTATCGCGGACGCCGCTTGACGCGCGCCATTCGCGCTTCGACGGAGCCAGTGCCGGCGCTTAGCGCGCACTCGACCGACGCGCGGGACGTGTTGCGTCGGCCACCTTAATCACACCACTGCCTGATGGCGACAAAGCAAAGCGCGCTCGCGCGCGCCCTCGACAACCGGCATCTGCTCGGCGCGCTGTTCATGCTGCCGGCAGCCGCGCTGCTGCTGGTCTTCCTCACCTATCCGCTCGGCCTCGGCACCTGGCTCGGCTTCACCGACGCCAAGATCGGACGCCCCGGCGAATGGATCGGGATAGAGAACTTCCAGTTCCTGTGGGGCGACGACGTGACGCGCCTCGCGCTGTTCAACACGATCTTCTACACGACCGTCGCGAGCGTGATCAAGTTCGGGCTGGGCCTCTGGCTCGCGCTGCTCCTCAACAAACACCTGCCGTTCAAGGCGTTCTTCCGCGCGATCGTGCTGCTTCCGTTCATCGTTCCGACGGCGCTCTCCGCGATCGCGTTCTGGTGGATCTACGACTCGCAGTTCTCGATCATCAGCTGGACGCTGATGAAGCTCGGCGTGATCCACACCTACATCGATTTCCTCGGCCAGCCCTGGGCCGCGCGCTTCTCGACGATCGCCGCCAACATCTGGCGCGGCGTCCCGTTCGTCGCGATCACGCTGCTGGCCGGGCTGCAGACGATCTCGCCGTCCTACTACGAGGCGGCGAGCCTCGACGGCGCGACCGATTGGCAGCAGTTCCGCCACGTGACGCTGCCGCTGCTGACGCCGATCATCGCGATCGTGATGACGTTCTCGGTGCTGTTCACGTTCACGGATTTCCAGCTGATCTATGTGCTGACCCGCGGGGGGCCGCTCAACGCGACGCACCTGATGGCCACGCTGTCGTTCCAGCGCGCGATTCCGGGCGGCGCGCTGGGAGAAGGCGCCGCGATCGCCACCGCGATGGTCCCGTTCCTGATCCTTGCGATCATGGTGAGCTATTTCGGGCTGCAGCGGCGCGCCTGGCAGCAGGGCGGGGCGGACGCATGAGCACGGAAAACGCCACGCCCGACGTCGTCGACTCGCAGGGGATGGGCTACCTCGTCTCGCTGCCGCGGCGCATCGTCACGGTCTACGCGCCCATCGGCGCGTTCCTGATCGTCCTGCTCTTTCCGTTCTACTGGATGGTCGTCACGACGCTCAAGCCGGACCAGGAGCTGCTCTCGCGCGAAGGGAATCCGTTCTGGGTGATCAATCCGACGCTGGCGCACGTCAAGAAGCTCCTGTTCGAGACGTCCTACCCCGACTGGCTGTGGAACACGATCCTGATCTCCGTGGTCTCGACCATCCTGTCGCTGATCGCAAGCGTGCTCGCGGCGTACTCGATCGAGCGCCTGCGCTTCCGCGGCTCGCGCTGGATCGGCATGAGCATCTTTCTTGCCTATCTGGTCCCGCCGTCGATCCTTTTCATTCCCCTGGCGACGATCATCAACCAGCTCGGCCTCTTCGACACGCGGCTCGCGCTCATCCTGACGTACCCGACGTTCCTCGTGCCGTTCTGCACATGGCTGCTGATGGGGTACTTCAAGTCGATCCCGTTCGAGCTCGAGGAATGCGCGCTGATCGACGGCGCGAGCCGGCTGCAGATCCTGGTCAAGATCATCCTGCCGCTCGCCGTGCCGGGGCTGATCTCCGCCGGCATCTTCGCGTTCACGCTGTCGTGGAACGAGTTCATCTACGCGCTGACGTTCATCTCGTCGTCGGAGGTGAAGACCGTTCCGGTCGCCGTCATCACCGAGCTGGTCGAGGGCGACGTCTACCACTGGGGATCGCTGATGGCGGGAGCGCTGCTGGGCTCCCTGCCGGTGGCAGTGCTGTACTCGTTCTTCGTCGAGTACTACGTTTCCGGGCTTACCGGAGCCGTCAAAGAATGACGAAATTCTTGCCGCGGCGCCATTGAAATCCCGCAGGTCGCCGGCAAATCTGTAAAATTGCCACTTGGCGCCGAAGGAGCAACCCCATGAGCATTCAGGACATCATCAGCGAGCAGGTCAAATCCAACCGCGTCGTGCTCTACATGAAGGGCACGCCGCAGGTTCCCCAATGCGGATTCTCGGCAACCGCCGTCGAGATTCTCAGGCGCTGCGGCGTGACGGAATTTCTGGCCGTCGACGTCCTCGCCGACGACGCGGTCCGCCAGGGCATCAAGGATTACTCGAACTGGCCCACCGTTCCTCAGCTCTACGTCGACGGCGAGTTCCTCGGCGGCTGCGACATCATGCGTGAGATGTTCCAGTCCGGAGAGCTTCAGCCGGTGCTGTCGAAACAGGCGGCGTAGTCCGCCGCCCCGAGGGGCCGGCGTTCCATCGTGCCCCGCGGCAGCGCGCTCAAGGCGCCCCTCAGGGCGCTCGATACGCGGCCGCAAAACGCGCCAATTCGGCGCTGTCCGTATCGGAGACCGCGGCATAGCTCATGTCGCCATCGCTCCACGCGATCACGTTGAAGCCTCGAATCGTCGCCTCGCGTCCGGGTTGCGCGTCGGCGGCCGCCGTTCGCCACGAGTAGACGTCGATGATGTGGCTGTGCAGCCGGTAGACGATCGCCACGGCCTGCCGGCTCCCCACATGATCGACTCGCGCGCCGAGGAGCTCGAACCCCTGCGCTGACAGATCGCGGACCGCCGGCGCGAATTCGAGCCGCCCTTGAAACCACGGACGGACGGTGTGGCGGTCGGACGAGGCGACGTCGATGCGCGGTCCCGCCGGTGAAAGCGACGCGACGTGCTGCGCGACGGCGAGCTCCGGCAGCGTTTCCAGCGCGCGCGGCTGCGCGAGCCAGAAGCCGCCCAGCGCGCCCATCACGGCGGTCGACCCGCCGAGGATGATCATCTGCCACCATTGCTGCGAACGCGATCGCGACTCCGGCTGCTCCAGCCGCCCGATCGTGCGCAGGATCGATTTCCGCAGTCCCGGCGGAGCGGCATGGTGAAGCGAATTCGCCCGCAGCGCGGCGCGCAGCGCGACGCCCTGATCGTGCGCGGTGGAACACGCGGGGCACGATGCCAGGTGCTCCTTGATCTCCGCGGCCGTCGCCGCTTCGAGCTCCCCGTCGAGGTAGGCATGCAGCATCCGCAGGGCAAGCGCGCAGTTCATCGCCGTGACCTCTTGTGCTCGACCTGCAGTCGCCGCTGCAGCAGCTCGCGCCCGCGCGACAGACGCGACATCACGGTCCCGATCGGAATGTCCGCGACCGCGCTGATCTCCTTGTACGACATCTCTTCCAGCTCGCGCAGCACGATCACCTCGCGAAATTCGCGCGGCAGCGCCTCGATGCAGCCGCGCAGCCACTGCGCATCGGATGCGCGCGCCGCGATGTCCTCGGGCGTCACCGCTTCGCCGCTCCCCGGCCCGTACGCGCTCCCGTGCACGTCCTCGTCGTATTCCTCCTCGATCGCGCGATCCCTCTTTTCGCGCAGCAGGTCGATGCAGGCGTTGCGGATCACCGCCAGGAACCAGCCGCGCGCATTCGGCCCGTGCATCTGGTCGAACGCGCGAAAGGCCCGCAGGCAGCCGTCCTGCACGGCGTCATTGGCCAGGCCCGCGTCCCGGGTCAGCCACCGGGCCAGGTTGTACGCCGAATCCAGGTGCACGAGGACCTGCTCCTCGAACCGGGCGGTCCTCCGGCTGTTGGTCAATCGAGATTGCTCCCTGGAGGTTGTCCGCTGATACCTGGTAGACGCGCCGGCGGCGCGGTTTATTCCCGTTGTGCACCGGCGCCCGGTTGCAGGAATAAAGCCGCGGTCTTCCGAGTCTAGTGTGTTGAAAGGGTAGCGCAAAGGCGCAACCCGATGTCGTGCACATCACAAGGCGAGGTGAGCCATGAATTCATTCAGCAGGCGCGATTTCCTAAGATTGGCGGGACTCGGCGGGGCGGTCCTGGTATCGGGCTGCGCGTCCACGATGGGGTCCGCCAAGCCGGAGGCGGATGACGAGTTCTATTTCGTGCAGCTTTCGGACACCCACTGGGGGTTCGAGGGCCCGGAGATCAATCCTGACGCGAAGGGGACCCTGAAGAAGGCGGTCGCCGCGGTCAACGGGCTCGCGCGCCCGCCCGATTTCGTGATGTTCACGGGGGACCTGACCCACACCACGGATGACCCGAAGGAGCGGCGCAAGCGCATGGCGGAGTTTCGCGACATCGTCGGCGCGCTGAAGGTGCGCGACGTGCGCTTCATGCCGGGTGAGCACGACGCGTCGCTCGACAACGGAAAGGCGTTCAAGGAGTTCTTCGGCGACACCCACTACACGTTCGACCACAAGGGCGTGCATTTCGTCGTGATCGACAACGTCTCGGATCCCACGGCGGCGATCGGAGACGAGCAGCTCGCGTGGCTTTCGGCGGATCTCGCGAAGCAACCCAAGGACGCGCGCATCGTCGTCTTCACGCACCGCCCGCTGTTCGACCTCTACCCGCAATGGGACTGGGCGACCCGCGACGGCGCGAAGGCCATCACGCTGCTGCAGACGCACGACAACGTCACGGTGTTCTACGGGCACATCCACCAGGAAAATCACTTCATGACTGGCAATATCGCGCATCACTCCGCGAAGGGGCTGATGTTCGCGCTGCCCGTTGCCGGTTCGCAGCCGAAGCGCCTGCCGGTGCCGTGGGATGCCAGTGCCCCCTACAAGGGCCTCGGATACCGCGACGTCGAGGCCGAGCGGGCGCCCGTGAAATACGCGATCACCGAATTGCCGGTGGCCTAGGAGGCCAATCATGCGGATGCACAGACGTTTGATCCTGCGCGCGGGCGTCGCGGCCGCGCTGCTCGTCGGGGCGGGCGGCATCGCGGTGCGGGCGCAGGCCAAGCCGCGCGTCATCCCGATCCAGGCGCGAAAGTTCACCTACGAGCCGGATGTGATCACGCTGAAGGTCAACGAGCCCGTCGTCTTCCAGCTGACCACCGCCGATGTCGTGATGGGGTTCAGCGTGCCGGACTTCGCCGTTCGCGCGACCATCATTCCTGGCCAGACGGTCGAATTGCCGATGACGCCGACCAAGGTCGGCGAATTCACTTTCCTCTGCGACGTGTTCTGCGGCTCCGGCCACGAGAACATGGAAGGCACGATGCGCGTGGTCGCCTGACCGCTCGTTCGAACGCTTCCGCGCGGGCCTCCAGCGGCCGCGCGCCGCGCAGCCAAATGTCGGCGCGGGCGCGCACGGGGTAGCCGCGTCCGTCCCTTTGCCTGGCGAGATCGGCGGGGCTGCCGTCCCCCGAATTGGCTGGATCGGGTAACAGCCGAGAGCGGCAGGCGGCCCGGTGATCGCCGGAGCGCTCCCACCTCAATCCCCGCCCACCAGCTTGCGCCAAGTGACTTCTGCGGGTTTAGAGGCGTAATGACCAAGGAATTTCAGGCTTCGGTCCCGCGCCTTTTCCGGACAATTCGGCAGGAATCGCGGCAGATGCTGCGGCGCAATCGGTCATGATTTCGGACTTAACGTTAGCTATTGTTTAATAACATAAAAAGACTAATTCCCCGCTTTGCTGCGGGCGCATTTCAGCGTTGGCACGGTAAGTGCTGTTTAGGCTCTGTTGTCAATCGTGCCCGATCCCGGGCGGCGGCTTCGGCCCCGTCGGTTTCGGGACCAGCCAAATAATGGACACGGAGCAATTCATGAGATTCGCAAAGATGAAGATCGCAGTTGCGTTGGCTGCGGCCGCCGGATGTCTGGCGTCTTTCGGCGCGAGCGCCGCGGATACCCAGGTGGTCACGGTTCAGGCTTCGGTGAACGGCGTATGCAAGTTCAATTCGGGGCAGACGCCCGTGGTGACGGTCGCGAATACGGGTGTTGTCATCGATCCGAGTTCCGGGACGACCGCCACGGGTAATGCGAACGTCACTTATCGGTGCACGAACGGGCTGGTGCCAGGCTTCACGGTGCCTTCGCCGGCAACCATGACCTGCACGACCTCCGGTACGTGTGGTTCTACGACCATGAACGCGACGATGACCTTCACGTCCGGCGGCGCCGGCGCGGGCTTCACCACGGACAAGACGCTGGTGGTCACGGGAACGATTCTTCCTGCGGTGTTCCAGGTCGCGCAGGCGGGGGATTACTCGGGAACGATCACCGTTTCCGTCAGCCCGTAATTCCATCCTGGTCGGACCCTCGCGCGGAAGGCCGCCCCCATGCGGCCTTTTTCGCGATGCGGTGGCGGCACCGGCCCGGTTCGCTCAGAATGGCGGAGTCGGCCGCGAAACCCCCGGAGCCATGCAAATTTCTCGAGCAGACGATGCGTGCGATCCGGGCGCCGGCCGCGTTGCCGTCCGACTGCGGATTGCACGGAACATCGCGGCGATCGCGTTGCTCCTGTGCTGCGCAGGCATGGCGCACGGCCAGACGTGCGTGTTCAACGGATCGGTCGGCGGCATCACGTTTGCCCCGTTTGATCCCTTCGATTGCGACGCCGCAATCGGCGTTCACGGATTTCAAGGTGAGATGCGTGCCGGCGGGGTTCACGCCGACGTGGCAGTTCACCGGGCGCCAACGGCAGCGCGCCGTTGCGGATGAAGCACACCGTGCAGAATGCATTCATCCCCTACAGCGTCTCGATCGCCTTCCTCGGCAATACCGGCTCCAATCAGAACTGGCGCCTGACCGCCCTCGTTCTCGGATCGGACTATGCCGATGCTTTGGTGGGCAGCTACTCGGACCTGCTCACGGCCACCGTCCTGCCCTGACATGCGGATCCTTCGGCATTCCTCCGTCGTGGCGCTTGCCCTCCTGTGCGCGTGGGTACAGATGACGGTCGCGGCGGAATTCGTCATCAATCCGCTGCGGGTCGCGCTCGATCGCAGCCACAAGACCGGCGAATTCGTCGTGCGCAACGAAGGCGCCACCCCGCTGCGAATGCAGCTGCCAGGCGATGAGCTGGCGGCAGGATGCCGACGGCAAGGACCAATACCAGCCGGACGATTCGCTGATGTTCTTTCCGCGCTCGATGGAAATTCCCCCCGGCGAGTCGCGCGTCGTGCGTCTCGGGGTCAAGGCGGCGCCGGTGACGCGCGAGGACACCTACCGGCTGTTCGTCGAGGAATTGCCGCCATCGCAACCGCCGGCATCGGCGAAGCAGGGCGCGTCGCTTCAGGTGCTGCTGAGCGTGGGCGTCCCGATCTTCGTGGCCCCCGCGCAACCAGAACGCGGCGGCTCCATCGAGGACCTCGAAATGAGAGCGGGCCAGGTCACCTGGCGGGTTGTCAATTCGGGGAGCGTGCATATCCGCGCGGACCGGATCGAGCTCGTAGGCCTCGCGCGCGATGGCGCGCAATTGTTCTCGCATTCGGTCGACGACAGGTATTTTCTGGCCGGGGCCACGCGGAAGCTCGGGTTCGCCGTTCCACCCGACGCGTGCAGGACATTGGCGACGATCGAGGCGCGCGTCGTCGCCGAGAACCTCGACTTTAAGCGCACCCTAGATGTCAGCCCGGCTTCCTGCAGGTAGCCGGCATCGGCTCGCCCGCTCGGCCGCCGTCCTTTTCGCGCTGCTGTTCCCGTTTTCCGACCCGGCGTTCGCTGCAGAGGTCGTTGCCGCTGCGTCAGCGCCGCCTCAATCCGCGCTTTCCGAGCGCTCGCGATTCGAGCTACTGATCGCGCGCGTCTTCGTCAACGGGACGCTGAAGGGCGACATCCCGATCGCCCGCGACGGCAACGGCCACTTCCTGGTGCCGTTACCCGAATTTTCCGGATGGGGATTGGCGCATCCCGGCGCGAAGCCGATCGACGTGAAAGGCGACCCCTTCATCGACGTGTCGTCGTTGCCCGGCCTGGAGGTGAAGTTCGATGCTGCGACGGTGACGCTGCACATCCAGGTGGCGGCAAGTGCGCTTCCCGGCACCACGCTCGACCTCGCGCCCCGGCGGCGAGCGTCCGTCATCTATCCTGCCGAGAACAGCTTCTTCCTCAACTACGGATTCAACGCGACGGGAGATGATGCGTTCAGTCAGCGCCGCTACCAGTTCACCACGGAGCTCGCTGCGCGCACGGGAAACTGGCTCCTTTACAACACCACCAACCAGGTCTGGGGCGAAAGCGGTCCGCAGGATGGCTTCACGCGGCTCATCACCAATGCGCAGTACGACGATCGCCCGAATCTCCGCCGCTTGACCATCGGCGATTTCTTCACGCCCTCGTTCGACCTGTCCGGCTCGGTTCCAATGGGCGGCATCAGCCTCACCAAGTATTACTCGATGGACCCGTATTTCGTGCAGTACCCGACCGCGTCGTTCTCGACCGAAGTCGCCCTGCCGTCGACCGTCGTCGTCCGCCTCGACGGAAACGTGATTGCGCAACGGCAGGTTCAACCGGGTCCGCTCGACATCTCGAACATCACCGGCGTCACCGGCGTGCAGAATGTCAGTGTGGTGATCCGCGACGCGTTCGGGCGCGAGCAGCTGTTGCAGCAGCCGTTCTTCTTCGCCACCAACGCCGGCCTTGCCGAGGGCCTTCACGAATACAGCTACAACCTGGGATTCATCCGCAGGCAGTACGGCATCGCCAGCGACGACTACGGCGGGCTCGCGGCATCGGCGTTTCACCGCTACGCATTCACGAATGCGCTGACGCTGGGACTGCGCGGACAGGCGATGCGGGACCTCTACAACATCGGCCCGTTCGGCACCTACCAGTTCCCGCGCTTCGGGCTGATCGCAGCGGGAATCTCCGTCGGCGGCAGCGGATCGTCGAGCGGTACGGCAGGAACGCTTGCCTACGCCTACAGCGGCAACAACGTCAGCCTGAATCTCGGCGCCCGCTACTTCTCACGCGATTACGCGCAGCTGTCGGACATCGACTCGACCTTCCGGACCCGAAACGACCAATACGCGTCGCTTTCGTTGTACGACGCGTCGCTGGGCACGCTGTCCGCCACCTACACGGACAGTGACCGCTACGCGGGGCCGTCGTCGAAGGTATGGAATGCCGGCTACACGCACTCCGCACTGGCGGGAAAAGGCCTGCTGTCGCTCACCTACACGCGCACCATCGAGCCGGCGTCCGGTTCCGCGTGGCTGCTCTCGTTCCGCTATTACTTCGACTCGCAGACATCGATGTCTGCGGGCGTCGGCGGCACGCGCCACGCGACGACGGAATCCGTTTCGCTGGACCGGGCGACGCCGCAGGGGGAAGGGGTGGGCTATTCGCTCACCGCGGGCCATGCGAGCGGGGACGGGGTCGATGCCGGCTACGGCCAGGCCTACGTCCAGCTCAATGCCGAGCACATCGCCGTCGGCGCGAACTACTCGCGCACGACGGCGGGCGGCGGCGGTCCATCGTTCAGCCAGCTCTTCGTTGCGGGCAGCATCGGCGCAACCGGCGGGTCGATGTTCGCGGCCCGGCCGGTGCTGGACAGCTTCGCCGTGGTACGGATTCCCGACCTGGAAGGCATCCCGGTCTACGCCAATGGATGGTTTGCCGGCAGGACCGACGGCCACGGCGACGTCATTGCCACGAACCTCGCCTCGTATTATGACAACTACATCACCTTCGGTACAGCCGATCTTGCATTCGATTACACCGTCGAACGGACGGAACAGGTCGTCTCGCCGCCCACGCGAAGCGGCTCGCTTATCACGTTCGCTGTCCGCAAGAGCCATGCGATCTTCGGCACGCTTGTAGGAATGCGGGACGGCAAGCAGACGCCGCTGGAATTTCGCGATATCCGGCTCTCGCGGAAGGAGGGCACGGTCGCGGGGTTCACGGCGCGCCGCGGCGAGTTCTACGTGGAGGGTGTCGAGCCGGGCGCATACGAGCTGCGCGCTTATGGTGAGCCGGGATGCGTCGCGCGGGTCGTCGTTCCCGAGCCGACGGGAGCGATGTCCGATGTCGGCGTCGTGATCTGTGAGGCGGCCGCGCGCTGACGAGGCGCGGTGTCGCGGGCGTCAGGTCCGCGCGCGGTGGATCCGCCGCACGCCGGGAACACGCTTCAGCGCCCGCATCACCTTCGCGAGGTGGCGCCGGTCCTTCACCTGCACGCTGAAGAACATCGCCAGCACCTCGCCGCCGTCGGGACGCTCCATCGAGACGTTGTCGATGTTGCCGTCGGCGTCGGCGATCGCGGTCGCGAGATCGGCGAGCATGCCGCGCCGATCCTCGACCAGCAGGCGGATGCCGGCGTCGAACACGCCCTGGATGTCGCGCGCCCATTCGACGTCGATCAGCTGGTCGGGATCCGGGCGCTGCTTGCGCAGCGTGACGCAGTCGCGCGTATGCACCAGCAGGCCGTGACCCTTGCGGAACTGGCCGACGACGCTGTCGCCGGGAATCGGACGGCAGCATCTCGCATACTGGATCGCGACGCCCTCGACCCCGCGCAGCGTCAACGCCCCGGTCTTCGACGGCACCGGTGAAACGGCGGGCGTGGGCTCTTCACCGTCCTTGCCCGGCGTGCGCGTCAGCGCCTGCGCGACGACGAAGGAAAGCCGCTTGCCGAGCCCGATGTCGGCGAGGATCTCGAGCTGGCTTTTCGCGCCGTATTCCTTCTGCAGCGCCTCCCAGCGCTCCCAGCGGACGGATTCCGGCGCCATCTTGAGCGTCGCGAGCGCCTGCGCCAGCAGCCGCTCGCCCAGCGCGGCCGACTCCTTCTGCTGCAGGCCCTTCAGGAAATGGCGGATGCGCGAGCGCGCCTTGCCGGTGCCGACGAACGACAGCCACGACGGATTGGGGCGCGCCGTCGGCGAGGTGAGAATCTCGACGTGGTCGCCGTTCTTCAACTCGGTGCGCAGCGGCAGGAGCTCGTAGTTGATCCGCGCGGCGACGCAGTGATGGCCGATGTCGGTGTGGACCGCGTACGCGAAATCGACGGCGGTGGCCCCGCGCGGCAGCGCCATGATCTTGCCCTTGGGCGTGAACACGTAGATCTCGTCGGGGAAGAGGTCGCCCTTGATGTTCTCGAGGAATTCCTTCGAGTCGCCCGACTCCGACTGGATCTCGAGCAGGCTCTGCAGCCAGCGGTGCGTCTCGCGCTGCGCTTCCGCGAGGTCGAGCGTTCCGCCGGACTTGTAGAGCCAGTGCGCGGCCACGCCCGCCTCGGCGATCCGGTGCATGTCGTGCGTGCGGATCTGCGCCTCGAGCGGCGTGCCGAACGGGCCGAACAGCGTCGTGTGCAGCGACTGGTAGCTGTTGGCCTTCGGGATCGCGACGTAGTCCTTGAACTTCCCGGGAATCGGCTTGTAGAGGCTGTGCAGCACGCCGAGCGCCGCGTAGCAGGCGGTCCGGTCCGGCACGAGCACGCGAATGCCGTAGATGTCGAACACCTGCGCGAACGTGTAGTGCTTCTCGCGCATCTTCTTGTACACCGAGTAGATCGTCTTCTCGCGGCCGCTGACGATCGCCGTGATGTTCGCCTTGGCGAAGCCCTCGCGGATCACGTCGAGCAGCCGGTTCATCACCTCGCGCCGGTTGCCGCGCGCCGCCTTGATCGCCGCCGCGAGGATGCGGTAGCGCATCGGGTTGATGTGCTTGAAGGCGAGGTCCTGCAGCTCGAGGAAGAGCGCGTTCAGGCCGAGGCGGTTCGCGATCGGCGCGTAGATCTCGAGCGTCTCGCGCGCGATGCGCCGCCGGTGCGTGGGCGCCATCGCATCCAGCGTTCGCATGTTGTGCAGGCGGTCGGCGAGCTTGATCAGGATGACGCGGACGTCCTGCGCCATCGCGAGCAGCATCTTGCGGAAGCTCTCGGCCTGCGCGTCCTCGCGCGACGTGAACTCGATCTGGTCGAGCTTGGAGACGCCGTCGACCATGTCGGCGACCGGCCGGCCGAACGAGGTCTCGATCTCGGCCTTGGTGACGGTGGTGTCCTCCATCACGTCGTGGAGGAGGGCGGCGGCGAGCCCCTGCGCGTCGATCCGCCACTGCGACAGGATGCTCGCGACCGCGAGCGGGTGCGTGATGTACGGCTCGCCGGACTTCCTGAACTGGCCGCGGTGAGCCGAATCCGAGAACTGGAACGCGCGCTCGACGAGCGCGACGTCAGGCGGCGGCAGGTAATTGCCGAGGTGTCGGGTGAACTCCGCTATTTCCGACATGCCTCATCAGGGCTGACCGGGCGAACAGACCCTGTGCGTCAGCTCTGCGCCTTCAGCAGCATTTCGATGCCGACCTTGCCGGCCGCGATCTCTCGCAGCGCGATCACCGTCGGCTTGTCGCGGTCCTGCTCGACCAGCGCCGCCGAGCCGGCGCTGATCTGACGCGCGCGGTTGGTCGCCGCGAGCGTCAGCTCGAAGCGGTTGGGAATCTTGTCGAGACAGTCTTCGATCGTGATGCGTGCCATGGTCGCCTCTAGTGTTCGGATGGTGGGAGCATTCGTTGCAAGAGCGCCGCGATCCGCGCGGCTTGCCGCGCCGCAGCGAGGCGCGCTGCCCGCACGATGGCGGACAGGTCGTCGACGGCTCTCGCAAAGTCCTGATTCATAATAACATAATCGAACTCGCCGCAGTGCGCCATCTCTTCGCGGGCCGCTTGGAGCCGCCGGGCGATCACTTCGGGGGAATCCTGTCCCCGCCGTTCGAGGCGTTCGCGCAGCGAATCGAGCGAGGGCGGCAGGATGAATATGTGCACCGCGTCGGGGATGAGCCTTCGCACCTGCGCCGCGCCCTGCCAGTCGATTTCGAGCAGGACGTCGTGACCGAGTTCCGTCTCGCGCTTCAACCACGTCGACGACGTTGCGTACCAGTTGCCGTGCACGTGCGCGTGCTCGAGGAATTCGCCGGCCGCCTTGAGCGCCAGGAACCGCGGCTCGTCGACGAAGTGGTAGTCGAGCCCGTCGGCTTCGCCGGGGCGCGGCGGCCGCGTCGTATACGAGACTGACAGCCTGATGCCGGGCTCGCGTTCGAGGAGTGCGCGCACGAGGCTCGTCTTGCCGGCGCCCGAGGGCGCGGCGAGGACAAAGAGGCAGCCGGTCGCGGGAGTCGGCCCAGCGCCTCTGCGGCCTCCTGTGTATGTCTCGTGGTCCGTCATGTCTCGAGTCGGCCGCGGCCGTGATTCGCGTTTGCTCGCATCCCCGTGCCCTCGGCACGGGGCCCCTGCTCGCCGCTCACACGGCTATTCGAGATTCTGCACCTGCTCGCGCATCTGCTCGATCAGCACCTTGAGCTCGAGCGATGCCTGCGACAGCTCGGCGTCGACCGACTTCGACCCCAGCGTGTTGGCTTCCCGGTGGAGCTCCTGCATCAGGAAGTCGAGGCGCTTGCCGGCGCTGCCGCCGGCGCCCAGCACGCGCCTCACTTCGGCCACGTGCGTCGTGAGCCGCTGCATCTCCTCGGCGACGTCGACCTTCGTCGCGAAGAGCGCGAGCTCCTGCTTGATGCGGTCCTGATCGGGATCGAGGCCGGCTTCGCGCAGGCGCGCGGCGAGCTTCTCGACGTAGGCCGCATGGATCGCCGGAATGCGCGGCGCGACGCGCTCGATCTGGACCTCGATCGCCGCGCAGCGCTCCTCGAGCGCCTGCGCGAGCTTCGCCCCTTCGCGAGCGCGCGACGCGCGGAGTTCATTGAGGGCGGCGCCCACCAGCGCCTGCGCGCGCTGCGCGAGCTCCTCGGGCGGGACGCTCGGCTCGGCGAGCACGCCTGGCCAGCGCAGGATCTCGGCGATCGATAGCGGAATCGCGTCCGCGACCTGACGCGCCACGTCGTTTGCCGCACGCGCGAGCTGCTTCACGCGGTCCTGGTCGACGGCGAGCGTCGCCGCGCCGGGCGTGGTTCGGTTGAGGGAGACTCGGCATTCGACCTTGCCGCGCTTCAACTCGGCCCCGATGCGCTCGCGCAGCGCGGATTCCTGTGCGCGAAGCTCGTCGGGAAGGCGTATCTGCAGGTCGAGATAGCGATGGTTGACGCTGCGCAGCTCGACCGAGAGCGCGACGCCGGGCAGATCCGCGGCAACCGCGGCAAAGCCGGTCATGCTGACGATCATCGGGTATTTTTCACGGGTTTATGCACGATTTCCGCGCTCTCGACGCGGCGTGGAGTGTTCCGAATGTATGCGTTATCCCCCGGCCGCGCAAGCTTGGGCGGGGTGTTTGGCACGCGAATTGCGAGCGCATCCTCAGGTTATCGCTTATTATTTCGGCCCATGGCAGTCACCAATCAGGCACTTTCCGGCGGTTACCAGCTGCTCAACTACCGGATCGACCGGCAAATCAGCCGCGGCGGGTTTTCCATTGTCTACCGCGCCTTCGACGAGACCGGCGCGCCGGTCGCGATCAAGGAATACCTGCCGTCGTCGCTGGTGCTGCGCACCGAAGGGGACATCGTCCGCGCGAGCTCGGCCGAGAACCTCACGTCGTTCCGGTACGGGATGAAGTGCTTCTTCGAGGAAGGCCGCGCGCTCGCCAAGATCAACCACCCGAACGTCGTGCGCGTGCTGAACTTCTTCCGCGCCAACGAGACCGTGTACATGGTGATGCGCTACGAGCGCGGGCGCACGCTGCAACAGCAGATCCAGATGCGGCAGGACCAGATGTCCGAGCGGCTGGTCCGGCACGTGTTCATGCACCTGCTGAACGGCCTGCGCGAAGTGCACACGCACAAGCTGCTGCACCTCGACATCAAGCCGGCCAACATCTACCTCCGCACCGACGGCAGCCCGGTGCTGCTCGACTTCGGCGCGGCGCGGCAGACGCTGACCACGAGCCGGCCCAAGCTCGCGCCGATGTACACGCCGGGATTCGCCGCGCCGGAGCAGTATCGCGAGCCGGACCGGCTGGGTCCGTGGACCGACGTGTACGGCGTCGGGGCGAGCATGTTCGCCTGTCTCGCCGCATTCGCCCCGCAGGCGGCGGATGCGCGCCTGCAGGAAGATCACCTGGTCTCGGCGAAGAAGATCTGGTCGGGCCAGTACTCGGACAACGTGCTCGAAGTCATCGACTGGTGCCTGCGGCTCGACCCGCTCGAGCGGCCCCAGTCGGTCTTTGCCCTGCAGAAGGCGATCCGCGAGATTCCGCCGAAGAAGCGCAAGCTCACGTTCTTCGGCAACCTCAAGCGAAAGCTGTTCACCGAAATCGGCGCCTGACGCGCACGCGAGACGGCGTTCCATGCGCTTCACGATCTTCCAGGAAAGCCGCAAGGGCTCGCGCAAGGTCAACCAGGACCGGATCGCCTACACGTTCGGCCGCGACACGCTGCTGCTCGTGGTCTGCGACGGCATGGGCGGGCACGCCGGCGGCGAGATCGCGGCGCAGATCACCGTGCGGCTGTTCATCGAGCGCTTCCAGCAGGAAGCGAAGCCGATCCTCAAGAACCCGCTCAAGTTCCTGCAGGACTCGATGCTGCGCGCGCACGCGGCACTGGGCTCGTACGCGAACCAGTTCTCGATGCTGGAGACGCCGCGCACGACCTGTGTCGCCTGCGTCGTCCAGGCGAGCCATGCCTATTGGGGGCACGTCGGCGACTCGCGGCTCTATCTCTACCGGCAGGGCGGGCTGATCGGCCAGACCAAGGACCATTCGAAGGTCCAATACCTCGTCGACCAGGGCATCATCGGCGCCGACGACGTCGCGCTGCATCCCGACCGCAACAAGATCTTCAGCTGCCTCGGCGGCCTCGTCGATCCGGTGATCGACCTCGGCAAGCGGACGCCGCTGCGCGAGGGCGACATCCTGATGCTTTGCACGGACGGCCTGTGGAGCGTGCTGAAGAAGGAGGAAATCGCGACGTGGCTCACGTCGACGCCGATCCTCAAGTCGGCGCCGCAGATGGTGCGCGAGGCCGAGACGCGCGGCGGCGACGAGGGCGACAACGTGTCGACGATCGTCGTCCGCTGGGGCCCGGAATCGCTGGCCGACCAGCTGTCGACGACGATCACCGAGACGATGGGCCTCGGCGAATTCCAGACGCAGATCGACCGAACGCTGACGCTGACCGATCGCAAGGGCACGCAGCGCGACCTCTCCGACGACGAGATCGAGCGCGCGATCGCCGAGATCCAGGCGACGATTCAGCGTTACAGGAAAGTGACGGGACGTATAGATGCGCCAGATCGTCCTCGACACGGAAACCACCGGCCTCGACCCGAGACAGGGCCACCGGATCATCGAGCTCGCGGGCATCGAGCTCGTCGATCGGCGCGCGACCGGGCGCACGGTCCATTTCTATTTCGATCCGGAGCGCGACATCGACGTCGGGGCGACCGAAGTGCACGGCATGACCTGGGACGATCTCAAGGCCAAGCCGAAATTCCGGGAACTCGCTGACGAGTTCGTCGAATTCGCGCGCGGCGCCGAATGGATCATCCACAACGCGCCGTTCGACATGGCGTTCCTCGAGGCCGAGTTCTCGCTCGCCGGCCTGCCGGCGTGCGCGGGACTCTGCGTGAAGCTCGTCGACACGCTGGCGCTGGCGCGCGACGCGTTTCCGGGCAAGCGCAACAACCTGGACGCGCTGTGCGAGCGCTTTGCGGTCGACCATGCGAGGCGAACGCTTCACGGCGCGCTGCTCGACGCCGAACTGCTGGCCGAGGTCTACCTGGCGATGACCCGCGGGCAGGAGTCGCTGACCATCGACATCGCCGTGCCCGCGCGCGAGCAAGGGGCGCTCGCGCATCACGGCGACGCGCTGTCGCCCGACGCGCCGCGGCCCGCCCTCGTGATCGCGCCGAGCGCCGAGGAGTTCGCGCTCCACGAAGAATACCTGGCCGCGCTCGACCGCGAATCGAGCGGCCACTGCGTCTGGCTCGCGCCGCCGGCTGCCATGGCCGGGACTTCGCCCGCCTCCGCCGGAGCCTAAGTCCCGCGCGACGCCGTAACATAGCGGTAATCTGCGACGGTCATTCTGATGGACGCCCTGCACGCCCCGATGCGGCACCTACCCCTCGCCCCCGAGGCGGCGGGAATCGAGCGTCCCATGCCCACGTCCGCCGCCGCCGCGCCGCTGCTCAATCGCGAGCTTTCGCTGCTGGCGTTCAACCGCCGCGTGCTGGCGCTCGCCGCGGATGCGCGGGTGCCGCTGCTCGAGCGTCTCCGGTTCCTCTGCATCCTCGGCAGCAATCTCGACGAGTTCTTCGAGATCCGCGTCGCGGGAATCAAGGAGCAGCTCCGCGCCAAGGTGTCCCCCACGGGCATGACGCTGCAGGAAGCGCGCGGCATGCTGGGCGAGGTCGGCGATGAGGCCCGCGCGCTGATCGCCGAGCAGTACGCGCTCCTCAACCGGCAGGTGCTCCCGGCGCTCGAGAAGACCGGCGTCCGCCTCGTCCGGCGCACCGAATTCACCAAGGCGCAGCGGACGTGGGCGGCGCGGTACTACGAGCGCGAAGTGCGCCCGCTGCTGACGCCGATCGGCCTCGACCCGGCGCATCCTTTCCCGCAGGTCGTCAACAAGAGCCTCAACTTCGTGATCGAGCTGTCCGGCCGCGATGCCTTCGGGCGCGATTCGGCGATCGCGATCGTCAAGGCGCCGCGCGTGCTGCCGCGGATCATCCGCATCCCGCCCGAGGTCGGTGGCCGCGACAATGACTTCGTGATGCTGTCGTCGGTGATTCACGCGCACCTGCACGAGCTCTTCCCGGGACGCGACGTCGTCAACTACGCGCAGTTCCGGGTCACGCGCGACGCCGACCTGTGGATCGACGAGGAAGAGGTGAAGAACCTGCGCCAGGCGCTGCAGGGCGAGCTGCCGCAGCGCCAGTTCGGGTCGGCAGTGCGGCTCGAAATCGCCGCCAACTGCCCGGAGCCGCTCGCGCAATTCCTGCTGCAGCAATTCGATCTCACCAACGCCGACCTGTATCGCTGCGACGGCCCGGTCAACATCGCGCGCCTCGCCTCCCTCGCGGACCAGGTCGACATCGACGCGCTGAAGTACGAGCCGTTCGTGCCCGGGATCCCCGACCGGCTGCGCGAGCAGCCGGACATCCTCGCGGCGATACGCGCGCGCGACATCCTGCTGCACCATCCCTACCAGTCGTTCGAGCCGGTCGTGGAGTTCATCCGCCACGCGGCCGAGGATCCCGACGTCGTCGCGGTGAAGCAGACGGTCTACCGGACCGGCGTCAACTCGGTGCTGATGGAGGCGCTGATCGAAGCCGCCCGCCGCGGCAAGGAAGTGACCGTCGTGATCGAGCTGATGGCGCGCTTCGACGAGGAAACGAACATCAACTGGGCGGAGCGACTGGAGCATGCCGGCGCGCAGGTCGTCTACGGCGTGTTCGGCCTGAAGACGCACGCCAAGCTCGCCCTCGTGATCCGGCGCGAGCCCGATTCGCGCGGGCGCATCCGCCTGCGGCCCTACGCGCACCTCGGCACCGGCAATTACCATCCGCGCACGACGCGGCTCTACACCGATTTCGGGATGCTGACGTCCGATCCCGCGCTGTGCGCCGACGTCAACGACGTGTTCCTCCACATCACGAGCCTTTCGCGCGCGGGCAGGATGCGCCGCCTCCTGCTGGCGCCATTCACGATGCACCGGCGCGTCATGGAGCTCATCCGTCGCGAGACCCGGCACGCGCGCGAGGGCAAGCCCGCGCGCATCGTCGCCAAGATGAATGCGCTCCTCGAGGAGGGCGTGATCCGCGCGCTCTACGAGGCGTCGCAGGCGGGCGTCAGGATCGATCTCGTGGTCCGCGGCGCCTGCGCGCTGCGCCCGGGCGTCAAGGGCGTCTCCGAAAATATCCGCGTGCGCTCGATCCTGGGGCGCTTCCTCGAGCACCACCGGGTCTGGTATTTCGAGAACGCCGGCACGCCGGACGTGTGGCTCACCTCGGCCGACTGGATGGGCCGCAACATGTTCCGCCGCATCGAAGTGGCGTTCCCGGTGCGCGACCCTGAGTTGCGCCGGCGCGTGCTCGACGAAGGCCTGCGTGAATATCTCGCCGACACGCGCGACGCATGGTCGCTTCGCTCCGACGGGAAATGGATTCGCATCGCGCCGCGCGGCCGCGCCCCCGCGCGCTCGGCGCAGCACGAGCTGCTCGCCCGCATGCGCGAGCCGGACGATAAGGACTGACCATGGACCTCATCCTGTGGCGGCACGCGGAAGCGGAAGCGGGCGAGCCCGACATGGGCCGCCGGCTGACGGCGAAGGGCGTGAAGCAGGCCGATCGGATGGGCGAGTGGCTCGACCATCATCTGCCGGAGACGACGCGCATCCTCGTGTCACCCGCCGACCGCGCACAGCAGACCGCGCTCGCGCTCAAACGAAAATTCCGGACCGTCGACGAGATCGCGCCGGGGGCGTCCGCGACGGCGCTGCTCGCTGCCGCGGGCTGGCCGGATTCGCGCGAGCCGGTGCTGATCGTGGGGCACCAGCCGACCATCGGCGCCGTCGCGTCGTTCCTGCTTTCCGGCGAAGAGGCGTGGTGGTCGGTCAAGAAAGGCGCGGTGTGGTGGCTCTCCAACCGCGACAAGAGCGGCGCGTCCTCGGTCGTGCTGCGCGTGGTGATCGGCCCGGATTTCGTCTGACGCGCTGCTGCCGGCGAAACTGAGATTCGTCGGAACGCAATAAGAGAATCTGCTGTCCCGCCATAATGCGGCGGCGCTAATGCTCGCCGCGTCGCAGCACCTCGCGCGTTCGCCGGCTGGCAAACAACGCAACGTAATCCTTGATCCGCGCGGTTGCCTGGAGCGCCACCCACTCGCGTTCGTAGACGACTTGCACCTTTTCGACCGGCTCGTGGATCTCGTCGGCGAGCGTCTGCACGGCCGTTGCGAGCGCTGCTTTGGGGTCGGTGTCGAGGGAAGCTTCCAGCATCGTCGATCTCCGTGGTGCGTTCGTTGCAGGCTCGGCGCGGCTGCGGAAAGACCATGCGTCATTCGCGAGCAACGAAAGTGTACACACGAAAATTGCCGAATTCTCAGGGACATTCGTGTCACGAAACCGTCACATTGAATTCTTTGGTTGGAGAAAATCGGCTAACCCCCTGAGTGGCAATTGAATGGCAGTTCGGCGACCGTGGTCCGTTCCGGCGCGCGGCGCGCGGGCGACGCTCAATCCACGGCGAGAGTCCAAAGTCTCTACGGGCGGCTCGCGCGAACTCGGGATTCGCCGCTCACGGTGCGCTGTCTTCTTGCGGAAACCTATTGCGATCACCATGAGGCGTGCGATCGACCTCCTGTCGCACGTCGCACCTTCGGGCCGCCCGGACCTCCTCCCGGGCGGCTCCCTCTTTGCAAAGGGACCGATGCGAATTTTCCCGGATCGACCGCTCGCCATCGTCGTCGGCGCAACGGATGTCGGCTCGGCGGCGGCGATCGCGCTGCACCGCGCCGGTCACGGCGTCGTTCTCTGCGAGGACGTCGATCCGACGTGGCCTCGCCGCGGCATGGCCTTTACCAATGCGTGGTACGTTGGAAGCGCCGAGATCGACGGCGTCGCCGCGGTGTTCTGCTCCAGCGTGCGCAGCATTCCAACTGTCCTCGCGCGCGGAGAGTTGATCGCGGCCACGACATGGTCCTGGTCCGGCGTGGCTGAATCGCTCGCTCCCGCCGTGGTCGTGCACACCCGTTCGCGCGACCGGTCGCCCGACGACCTTCGCGCCGAGGAATCGAACGGGCGCGTGACGATCGGCATCGGCCCGGGATTCGTCGCGGGAGGCAACGTCGACGTGGTCATCGAATCCGCGCCCGGGCCTTCGCTCGGCGAGTTGATTCGTCGCGGGCCGGCATTGCCCCGCAACGAAGTCATGCCGGGTCTGGCCCTGTCCGCTTGCGAGCGATTCGTTCATGCCCCCGCGAGCGGCCGTTTCGTGACCCAGAAACGGATCGGAATGGCCGTTGCGAAGGGCGAGGCCGTCGGCGCGATCGGCAACATGCCCGTCTTCGCGCCGATAGCAGGCGTGCTGCGCGGACTCACGGCGCGCGGCGCGCGCGTGAGCGCGGGAACCCGCGTGGTGGAGATCGACCCGCGCGGCGACCCGGCGTTGTGCTTCGGCATCGGTGACCGGCCGCGCGTGATCGCAGACGGCGTGATCGCGGCGCTCGTCGAACGGGGCGTCCTGACCCCGTCGTCACGCACCGCAACGCAGCCGTTGCGCGCACTTACTGCCTGACGATCAATTGGCTCGCAGCGGGTGGCCCTGCGCCGCCCACTCGGCGCGTTCCTTCGCGAGCAGGTGCATCGTCAACGGATGCGCTTTCAGCCATCGCGCCGGCACGCGCAGCACGCTTCCCGGGCTCATCCTCAGCACGACGCGCGGAGGATCGATCGGTCGCCGCGCGTGATGGAACAGCACCGCGAGGCGCAGCGCGACCAGGCGCGCGCGTAGCTGTGGATCGGCAAGCGCGGGCGCCACCTTCGCGAGCCCGCCGCGGCAGCCCAGCACGAGCAGCGCCAGGTCGCCCTGCTCGCGCGACGAGAATCCGGGCATGTCGGCGTTCTGCAGGATATATGCGCCGTGCCTGTGGAAGCCCGTGTGCGACACCGAGAACCCGGTCTCGTGCAGCAGCGCCGCCCACTCGAGGCGCTGCGCGGCGGCGGCGTCGACGGCGCGGACCGCCTTGCGATACAGCGCCACCGCCATCGCCGCGACCCGCTCCGCGTGCTCGCGGTCGATCCGGTAGCGGGCGAGGAAATGCAGGACGGTCGCGGCGCGCTCGTCGCGATGAACCGTGCGGCCGAACAGGTCGTAGAGCACGCCGAGGCGAAGCGCCCCGCCGACGGGATTGATCCGCGCGATGCCGAGCTCGGCGACGGCCGCCGCCATGATCGCGAGTCCCGCGGCGAGCACGGGCGCGCGCTCGGGCTTGAGTGCCGCGAGCGCCAGGCGATCGACGTGTCCGCAGCCGATCATCCGCTTGCGCAGCCGGGCGAGGCCGTCCGGCGTGATGCCGGCGGCGGAGAGGCCGTTCTGCTCGAGAATCTCGGCGAGCGCGAGCGCGGTTCCCGACGACGCGTACGCGGCGGTCCAGTGCTCGCGGCCGAACTCCTTCGCGATCACCTCGATCTCGGCGCGCGCCGCGGTGTCGGCCGCGGCGAACGCGGTGGCGGTCAGCTTGCCGCTCGGGAAGAAGCGCTTCGTCAGCCCGACGCAGCCGATCTTCAGCGAATCGAGCTTCTGCGGCGTGTGGCCGCGGCCGATGATGAATTCGGTCGAGCCGCCGCCGATGTCGACGACGAGGCGCGGCTCGTTCGTCGCCGGCAGCACGTGGGCGACGCCGTTGTAGATGAGCCGCGCTTCCTCGGCGCCGGTGATGACGTCGATCGGGAACCCCAGCGCGCGCTCGGCCTGCGGCAGGAAGACGGCCGCATTGGTCGCGAGGCGGAACGTGTTCGTCGCGACGGCGCGCACCGCCGACGGATGCAGGCCGCGGATGCGCTCGCCGAAGCGCGCGAGGCAGGCGAGCGCGGCGCGCCTCGCTTCGGGAACGAGGCGCCCGCGCGCGTCGATTCCCGCGCCGACGCGCAACGTCTCGCGCCAGGTATCGAGCCGGTAGATCTGGTCGCCTTCGACGCGGCCGATCTCCAGGCGGAAGCTGTTCGAGCCCATGTCGACGACGGCGAGCGTGGCGGCGGTGGGCGGCTTGCGCGGCATGGGGGCTAGGAGCCTGTCGGGCGCGATTTCGCGCGCGCGACGGAGGCGGTTTGGGCGCAGTTCAAGGCGCGAGCCCGAGATCATATCGGGAATATGGCGAGGGCGAGCAACGCAGCAATTGGAAAATGAGGCGCCCAAAGCGCCCCGTCCCTTCGCTCATTTGGGTGCCGCTGCCAAAAAGCGCGTCTGCTTTGTTGCTCGGCTTGCGAAGATTCACGATATTCGCTGCGCCTCGCGCCGCGCATCCATCGCTTTTTGGCCCGGCAACGCGTACGTGAAATCGCGCCCGACAGGCTCCCTGCCTACCAGATGAAGCGCGGCGCACGGGACTGCGGCACACTGCCCCGCTTTCCGCGTCCCGCGCTTTCCTGTTACGCTCGAGCGGTCCCCTCCCGCGCGAAGCCGCACCTTCATCGTGCCCGTCGACTACCTGCAGAAAATCCTGACCGCCAAGGTGTACGACGTCGCGATCGAGTCGGCGCTCGATTTTGCCCCCACGCTGTCGCGCCGCCTCGGCAACCGCGTCCTGCTGAAGCGCGAGGACCAGCAGCCGGTGTTCTCGTTCAAGCTGCGCGGCGCGTACAACAAGATGGCGCACCTGAGCGCCGCCGAGCGCGCGCGCGGCGTCATCGCCGCGTCGGCGGGCAATCACGCGCAGGGCGTCGCGCTGGCCGCGCAGACGCTGGGCTGCAAGGCGACGATCGTGATGCCGGTGACCACACCGCAGATCAAGATCGCGGCGGTCGAGGCCGTGGCGCCAAGGTCGTTCTGCACGGCGACTCGTACAGCGATGCCTACGCGCACGCGCTCACGCTGCAGAAGAAGCTCCGCGCCACGTTCGTGCATCCGTACGACGATCCCGACGTGATCGCGGGGCAGGGGACGATCGCGGTCGAGATCCTGCGCCAGTGCCAGGGGCCGATCGACGCGATCTTCGTCGCCGTCGGCGGCGGCGGACTGATCGGCGGCATCGCGTGCCTATGTGAAGCGCGTGCGCCCGGAGATCAAGGTGATCGGCGTGCAGCCGGTCGATTCGGACGCGATGACGCGCTCGCTCGCCGCGGGCCGGCGCGTCGTCCTGCCGCACGTGGGGCTCTTCGCCGACGGCGTCGCGGTGAAGCAGGTCGGCGTCGAGACGTTTCGCATCGCGCGTGAGCTGGTCGATGAAATGGTCGTCGTCGACACCGACGCCATCTGCGCGGCGCTGAAGGACGTCTTCGAGGACACCCGCTCGATCCTCGAGCCCGCCGGAGCGCTCTCGGTGGCGGGAATGAAGGCGTGGGTCGAGCGGCACAAGACAAGGGGCCGCACGTACGTGGCGATCGCGTGCGGCGCCAACATGAATTTCGACCGGCTGCGCTTCGTCGCCGAACGCGCCGAGCTGGGCGAGGAGCGCGAGGCGATCCTCGCGGTGACGATTCCAGAGCACCCGGGGAGCTTCCGCGAATTCTGCCGGCTGCTCGGCAAGCGTTCGGTCACCGAATTCAACTACCGCTACGCCGATCCGCACGGTTGCCCATCTCTTCGTCGGCATCGAGGTCGCCAACCGGCGCGAAACGGAGCGCCTGCTCTCCGACCTGAAGCGCCACCGGATCGAGGCCTACGATCTCTCCGACAACGAAATGGCCAAGCTGCACGTGCGCCATCTCGTCGGCGGCCACGCGCCCGCGGCGGAGCACGAGAGCATCTATCGCTTCGAGTTTCCGGAGCGGCCGGGCGCGCTGATGCGCTTCCTCAACAGCATGAGCCGCGGCTGGAACATCAGCATGTTCCACTACCGCAACCATGGCGCGGATTACGGGCGCGTGCTGGTCGGCATGCAGGTCCCGCCGTCGGACCGGCGCGCCTTCCGCGCGTTCCTGGACGAGCTCGGCTACGACTGCGTCGACGAGACGGCAAACCCCGCGTACCGGATGTTCCTCGGGCGCTGACCGGCGAGACCCGTCGGCGCGCCTGCGGCACGGCCTGCGGGCGCTGCGAAATCGTGCGGGCCGTGCGATGGATCCTGCCGCGGAGCGTCATTTCGCGCACTTCCTTGCTGCGGTGAAGCGGACGCCCGGCGTCCGCCACTGCCGCGCCACGGCAGTTTTGGCGGGAAAACTTGCTCAGGTGTTGCAAAAACAGTCGGATCAGGCCCGCGAAGCCGATTCCGGCAAGGTTTATGCTCTAGTCAACAGGCTTCGGTCATGGCAAACTTGCCCCGGGACGCGCGGCGCCCAATTGACGCGGCGCCGGCGCGGAGGGGCCCGAACGGGAGAATACGTTGGCGGAGCCGAATACACTGTCTGGCGTCAAGGTAATGGTGATCGACGACTCGAACACCATTCGCCGCAGCGCCGAGATCTTTTTGCTGCAGGCGGGCTGCACGGTCATCCTCGCCGAGGATGGCTTTGACGCGCTCGCCAAAATCACCGATCACCAGCCGTCGATCATTTTCGTCGACATCATGATGCCGCGCCTTGACGGGTACCAGACCTGCGCGCTCATCAAGAAGAATTCGAAGTTCCACGGCACGCCGGTGGTCATGCTGTCGTCGAAGGACGGCCTGTTCGACCGGGCGCGCGGGCGCATGGTCGGATCGGATCAATATCTGACGAAGCCGTTTACCAAAGAAAGCCTGCTCAAGGCCGTCGCCGCGCACGTGAAGCGCGCGGCCGCCGCGTGAGAAGCCGGGCCGGGTCACCGGCGGGCGCGGACCCGCCGCTGGGGATGGGTGAAACAGGGCAGGAGCAATGGCAATCAAGAGAATTCTGATCGTCGATGATTCGCCGACCGAGCGGCACGTGTTGAACGACATGCTGTCGAAGGCCGGCTACGAGGTCGTCGCCAGCGACAACGGCGAGGACGCGATCCTGAAGGCGCGGCAGGTCCATCCCGACCTCATCCTGATGGATGTGGTCATGCCCGGGCTCAACGGCTTTCAGGCGACGCGCGCGATCAGCCGCGATGCCGAGACGAGGACCATCCCGATCATCCTGTGCACGTCGAAGAGCCAGGAGACCGACAAGATCTGGGGCATGCGCCAGGGCGCGCGCGACTACGTCGTGAAGCCGATCAACAAGGACGAGCTGCTGGCGAAGATCGTCGCGCTCGGCTGATCGACCTCCCACGCGAACCGCCTCATGGCCCGCGCCGCCAAACTCGATCTCCGGTCGTTCCAGCAGGAACTGGCCACCCGTCTCGCGAGCAAGACCGCCGCGCAGGTCGAGTCCTCGCGGCTGGGGCTCGCCTGCGCCGGCTCGCAGTGGCTGATCCGCCTGGCCGACGCGGGCGAGGTGATCGCAACGCCGGCGGTGGCGACGGTGCCGCTCACCCAGGCATGGTTCCTCGGCATCGCCAACATTCGCGGCAATCTCTACAGCGTGATCGACTTCAGCGGATTCCTGGGGCACGGCGCCAATCCTGCCGCCACGAGTCCGGGCCAGGCGAGACTTCTGCTGTTCGGCCCGCGCGTGGGCGACTTCAAGGCCGGCCTCGTCGTCGAGCGCGTGCTGGGGCTTCGCAGCATCGCCGAGCTCGCGCCGGCATCGCCGCCGGGCGAGGCGCCGGCATGGTATGGACAGCGATGGATGGATGCCGACGGCGCCGTGTGGCAGGAGATCGACCTCGCGCTCCTCGCCAAGGATTCCAATTTCCTGCGCGTCGGGCTCTAGACTGCTGATGACAAGCGAAAACTACAAACCCGCTGTGCTGCGGATGCGAATGCAATACCCGGAGGAACAATGGCGCTCAACCTGAAATTGCCGAAACTCTTCGGCGCCGGCAAGAACGCCGATCAGCCGTTGGACCTCGACATGCCGACGACGCAGGTGCGTGCCGGCACGTCGGGTTACGACCCGCTGGCCTCGGTCTCGATCATGGACCAGCTGCGTGCGGCGAAGAACGAGGTCGCGGCGCCGTGGCGGATTCCGCTCATCGGGCACCTCCCGATCGTGCGGCAGATTCAGGTGCTGGGCGGCGTCATGCTGCTGTTCCTCGTCCTGGCGGTCCTGATGGTGATCTTCGACGCGCGGGTGGCGGCGCAGGGCGCGGCGATGGCGTCGACGGCAACCGAAATGCAGATGCTCTCGCAACGGCTCGCGCGGGGCACCGCGCTGGCCGCGCAGGGACAGAGCGCCGCCTTCGCCGCGGTGAAGGACAGCCGCGAACGATTCCGCAACGACCTCGACCCGCTGCTGGCGGGGGGCACGGTCAAGGGCGTGTCGCTCGACGCCGGGCAGGACGATTCGACGATGAAGATGCTGCAGGCGATCAAGGAGCGCTGGGTCCGGGTCGACGTCAATGCCGGGCGCGTCCTCGACAACCAGCAGAGCCTCACCTCGCTCGCCAAGGGACTCGAGACCATCAACCAGGGCAATACGGCGATCCTGGAGCTCGCGCAGCAGGCGGGGCAGCAGATCGGCCAGGGAGGCGGCAGTCTGCGCGAGGTCGAGTACGCGAACCAGCTCGCCGTGCTGTCGCAGCGGATCGGCAAGAACGCCAACGCGCTCGCGTCGTCCGAGGAAATCGATCCCGAGGTCGCGTTCCTGCTCGGCAAGGACGCCGGCACGTTCCGCGAGATCCTGAACGGCCTCCTCAAGGGCAGCGAGGCGCTGCGGCTGCCGGGCGTCCACAACGAAGAGGCGCGCACGACGCTGGTGGAGCTCACGAAGCGGTTCGCCAATTACGACGCCGGCGTGAGCGCGATCCTGCAGAACATGAACCGGCTGGTCACCGCGAAGCAGGCGGCACGCGCGGTGAACAGCGAGTCCGAGGCCCTGCTGAACGAGACCACGCAGCTTGCCGACAGTTTCGAGGGCGGCGGACGCACGCGGACGTTCACGCTGTGGGCCGCGATCGTCTTCGCGGTGCTGGGGTTCGCCGCGCTGCTTCTGCTCGGCAAGGTGTTCCTCGACGACTCGCGGATGCGCGCGGTCGAGAGCGAGCAGGAGAACAAGCGCAACCAGGAGGCGATTCTCCGGCTGCTGAACGAGATGGGCAACCTCGCCGACGGTGATCTCACCGTGCAGGCGTCGGTGACCGAGGACGTGACGGGCGCGATCGCGGACTCCATCAATTTCACGATCGAGGAACTGCGCACGCTGGTGAAGGGGATCAACTCGGCGACCGACCAGGTGGCCAAGGCGACGCAGGACGCACAGGCGATCTCCAACCGCCTCTACGAGGCGTCGCAGCGGCAGAACAAGGAGATCCAGCAGGCGTCGTCGTCGGTGCTGCAGATGGCGCAGTCGATCAGCGAGGTGTCGCAGAGCGCGGCGCAGTCGGCCCGCGTGGCGCAGCAGTCGCTCGCCGCCGCCGAGAAGGGCGCGCAGTCGGTGCAGAACCAGATCGCCGGCATGAACGAGATCCGGACGCAGATCCAGGACACGTCGAAGCGCATCAAGCGGCTCGGCGAATCGTCGCTGGAGATCGGCGAGATCGTCGAGCTCATCTCGGACATCACCGAGCAGACGAACGTGCTCGCGCTGAACGCCGCCATCCAGGCGGCATCGGCGGGCGAGGCGGGCCGCGGATTCACGGTGGTCGCCGAGGAAGTGCAGCGGCTCGCGGAGCGCTCCGGCGAGGCGACGAAGCAGATCGAGGCGATCGTGAAGACGATTCAGGCGGACACGCAGGACGCGGTGGCGGCCATGGAGAAGTCGACGGTCGGCGTGGTCGAGGGAACGAAGCTGTCCGACGCGGCCGGTCAGGCCCTGGACGAGATCCGGCGGGTGTCGCGCGAGCTGGCCGAGCTCATCGGCGGCATCTCGGCGCAGACTCAGAAGCAGTCGACATCGGTGTCCGACGTGACGCGCGGCATGCAGGGCATCCTCAAGATCACCGAGGAGACGACGGAGGGCACCAAGCAGACGAATGTGTCGATCGGCCAGCTGACGCGGCTCGCGGCCGAGCTGCGCAGCTCGGTCGCGGGGTTCAAGGTCTAGCGGCTGGCGAGGGGCGGGCCGGCGCAGCGCCGTTTCGCGGTGCAGGCGCGGTTCTTGCTCAAGCGTCGAGAATCCGGCGAAATCATCGTGGCGACCGACTCCATAAGCGAATTCGACCTTGGCCCCCTCTCGTGGGTCCAGGGTGAGATCGACCAGGCGCTGACGCGCGGCATCGAGTCGCTCGCGGCGTTTCGTGCGGCGCCGGCCGACCCGTCGCCGCTGAAGCACGCGCGCACCCACGTCCACCAGGCGGCGGGCGCGATCCAGATGGTCGGGCTCGATGCGGTGGTCGCCTACAGCGACGAGATCGAGCGGCAGCTCTCGCTCCTCGCCGATCTCGAGCCGGGCAAGGTGGCGCCGGTATGCGATCTCGTCGACAAGGCCTGCCGCAAGCTGCGGATCTTCCTCGACGAGCTCGTCAAGGGCGCGCCGCCCGTTCCGCTCAGGCTCTTCCCCGAATACGAGCTGATGCAGCGCTCGCGCGGGGTCAGGGCCTCGGCGCCCACCGATCTGTTCTATCCCGATCTCGGCCCGCGGGCGCCGCGGCTCGCGGCGCCGCAGGTGATTCCGCCCAACAAGCTGCCGTCGTTCATGGTGAAGCAGCGCCGCCTGTACCAGCGCGGCCTCCTCGCATGGCTGCGCGGCGACGACGAGGGCGCGAAGACGATGCGCGACGCGGTCGCCGGCATCGAGAGCGCGACCACGCAGCAGAACCTGCGCGCGTTCTGGTGGACCGTCGGCGCGCTGCTCGACGCACTGGTCGAGCGCGGGCTCGAATCCGGATTCGGCGTGAAGCAGCTCGCCGCGCGCGTCGACCTGCAGATCCGTCGCGTCGTCGAAGGCTCGGGCAAGGTCGCCGACCGCCTGCGCCGCGAAGTGCTCTATTACGTCGCGATCAGCGCGCCGATCGCGCCTTCGGTGCAGGCGGTGCAGCGCGGCTTCAAGCTTGGCGGGCTCATCCCCTCGGCCGAGGTGCTCAACGCCGACCTCGTGCGCATCCAGCCGCATCTGCGCGACGCGCGCGAGCTGCTCAATGCGGCCAAGGATGCCTGGCTCAAGTTCACCTCGGGGCGACCGGAGAACCTGCCGAAGCTCAAGCAGACGCTCGCGTCGGTGCACAAGCACGCCGCCGAGGTCGGCAACGGTGCGCTGATGAAGCTCACCGCGGCGCTGGTCGAGCGTCTCAACAAGCTCCCGCCATCCGTGTCGGAATCGTTCGCGATGGAATACGCGACCGGGATCCTGCTCGCGGAGAGCGCCTTCGAGAACTACGCGAACCTGTCGCCCGATTTTCCGAAGCAGGTCGAGGCGATGATCGCGCGGCTCGGCGCCGCGCAGCTCGCGCGGCCCGCCCCGGGGGGCGCCGCCGCGCCGCTGCTGGACGAGATGTCCAAGCGCGCGCAGGAGCGTCTTCTGCTGGCGCAGGTCGGCCGCGAGATCCAGACCAACCTGCGCCACATGGAACAGGTGCTCGACGCGTTCTTCCGCGACAGCTCGAAGCGCGCGGAGCTCGCGACGCTCACCAAGGACAGCCAGCAGATCCGCGGCGCGCTGCGCATGCTGGGCCTCGACGACGCGGAACGGCTGCTCGGGCTTTGCGAAGCGCAGATCGACACGTACGCGGATCCGGAGACCGAGGTACCCAACGAGGACCTCGAGCTCCTGGCCGAAGCGCTGTCCGGACTGGGGTTCTACATCGAGGCGGTCGAGCAGCAGCGGCCGGACCGCGAACGCCTGATCGCGCCGCTGCTTGCGAAGCGCCTCGGCGAGGCGCCGAAGCTCGCCGCCGACGACCGCAGCGATTCCGCCGAGGCGGCGGTGAAGGAACTGCGCAACGCGCTGCCGCAGCTCGTCGAGGAAATCCGGCACGCGCCCGCCGACGCCGCGATCCGCGAATCGCTGCGGGCGAAGCTCGCGAGCCTGCGCGACGACGCCGAGCTGATCGGCGACGAGGGGCTCATCCTGCAGGCCGAAGTCGCGCTGAACGAGCTCGAGGCGGGCGGCGCGGGCGACCTCGCGGCCGCCGTCGAGGCGATCGCGGAAAGCGGCGGTGCGGCGCCGGCCCCCGCGATCTCCGAGGAAACGCAGCGGCTGCTCGACACCGACGCGACCGGGCTCGACGCGGAGCTCGTCGGCATCTATCTCGCGGAGGCGGGCGAGGTGCTCCAGACGGTCGACGAGCAGCGTCATGCGCTCGAAGGCAACCCCGGCGATCGCGAGGCGCTGCGCACAGTCCGCCGACAATTCCACACGCTGAAGGGCAGCGGACGCATGGTCGGCCTGGTCGAGCTGGGCGAGCTCGCCTTCGCCGTCGAAAAGATCCTGAACCGGCTGCTCGAGGACGACCACACGGTCACGCCCGAGGCGCTCGCGATGATCGCGACCGCGCACCGCGAGTTCACCGCGTGGGTCGAGGCGATCTCCGCGAACGGGCGCGTCGCCGTCGATCCCGCGGTGCTGCACGCCGCGATCGAGGCGGTCGAGGCCGAGCTGCCGCAGGGCCGCGAGTCGGCGCTGAAACCCACGCCTGCGGCACCGGAGCCCGCCGCCGACGTTCCCGTCGCGGCCGGACCCGTCGAGTCTCCCGACCCTTCCGAGGAAGTCGAGCTCTTCGCGCTGCCCGAGCTGGGCTCGTCGCAGGAGGGGTCCTCACCGCAGGTGATTTCGCTGTTCGATGCCGTGGGCGAGCGCTCCGCGCGTTCCGCCGTCCGCACCGATCCGGTCGCGGAAATCGCGATCGCGCCGGAGGCATTGCCGGAGCTCGAGTCCGCCTCGACACCGCCACCCGAGCACAGCGCCCAGCCGCAGGCGCAGGCGGAATCCGACGAGATCGCCGTCGGCGACGTCATGCTCTCCGCGACGCTCTTCCAGATCCTGATGGACGAGGCCGACCAGCACCTCGCCACGCTCGCGCGCGAGCAGGAAATCCTCCAGTTCGACTCGCATCAACTTCCGTCCGCGGAAATGGTGCGCGCGAGCCACACGCTATGCGGCATTCATCGGACCGGCGGCTTTCCGCTGATCGCCACCACCGCGAAGTCGCTGGAGCAGTGCCTCATCGGGCTCGCCGAGCGCGGCACGCCGCTGCCGGGCGCCGCCCAGCCGATCCTCGCGCGCGCCATCGAGGGCCTGCGCGCGCTGGTCGGCCGTGTGCATGCGCGCGCGAGCTTCACCGCCTCGGATGCCGTCGAGGCCGCCGAAATCCAGCAGGAGCTCGAGACGCTGCGCCAGGAGGCGACGCCCGAGCTCGGGCTTGCCGACGCCGAAGCCCATGCCGAGCGCGAAGCCGCGCGCGCGCTGCACGACGAAGAGCACGCGAGCGAAGCACCGGTCGCCCCTGCGATCGAGGTGCCGGAGGCGCCGCCCGAGCATGCATCGAGACCGGCGCCCGTGACCGAGCTTCGGCCGGCGGCTCCGCCCGCGGCGGCCGCGACGCAGGCGAGGGCGCCCGCCACGACCGCGCCGGCTGCCGCGGCCGAGGCGGTGCCCGACGTCGCGGTCGACCCCCTTGTCGGCGTGCACGACGACGTCGACCGTGATGTGCTGCCGATCTTCCTCGACGAGGCGACCGAGCTCTTTCCGCAGGCGGGCGAAGAGCTCCGCGCGTGGCGCCGCCAGCCGGGCAACGACGAGCACGCGAGCAAGCTGCGCCGCACGCTGCACACGTTCAAGGGCAGCGCCCGGATGGCGGGCGCGATGCGTCTCGGCGAGCTCACGCACCTGATGGAATCGCGCCTGGTCGCCGGCGATGCGCTCGTCGCGGCGACGCCGGCACTGTTCGACGCGCTCGACGACGACCTCGATCGCATCGCGTTCGTGCTGGAAGCATTGCGCGAAGGCAAGATCAACGTCGCGCTGCCATGGGTTTCGCCCGGCGTATTCGCGCCGGAAGCGGCGCCGGCTCCGGAAACCGCCACGACCACCGGCGCGCCGCCGGCTGCCGAGCGGCCGATCGTGGTCCCGATGTCCGCGGCAGCACCGGGCGTCGCGGTGCCCGCCGCGCCGGCGAGCGCGACGCAGGCGGCATCCGCCGTCGAAATCGACGCTGCGCAGCGGCCCCTCTTGCGCGTGCGCGCCGACCTCATCGACCGGCTGGTCAACGAGGCCGGCGAGGTTGCGATCACCCGGGCGCGCGTCGAGGGCGAGCTCCGCGCGCTCAAGAGCAACCTGCTCGAATTGACGGGGAGCGTGATCCGGCTCCGCACGCAGGTGCGCGAGATCGAGATCCAGGGCGAATCGCAGATCCAGTCGCGGATGTCGCAGGTCGGCGAGGCGGCGGAGGGCTTCGACCCGCTGGAATTCGACCGCTATACGCGCTTCCAGGAGCTGACCCGCTCGCTGGCGGAGGGCGTCAACGACGTCTCCACGGTCCAGCAGTCGCTGCTGAAGAACCTCGACGACGCCGACGCCGCGCTGGTCGCGCAGGCGCGGCTCTCGCGCGAGGTGCAGCAACAGCTGTTCTCGATTCGCACCGTTCCGTTTGCCAGCATGTCGGAGCGCCTCTACCGGATCATGCGCGCCACCGCGAAGGAGCTCGACAAGCGGGCGAACCTCGAGATCCGCGGCGGCCAGGTCGAGCTCGACCGGTCGGTGCTGGAAAAGCTTGCCGGCCCGCTCGAGCACCTGCTGCGCAACGCGCTCGACCACGGCGTGGAGCCGCGCGCGGCGCGCGTCGACGCGGGCAAGCCGGAGACCGGGGAGATCACGGTCAGCGTGCGCCAGGTCGGCAACGAAATCGCGATCGAGATCGCCGACGACGGCGCCGGCCTCGATTTCGCGCAGATTCGCGCGAAGGCGGTCGCGCTCGGCCGCGTCGCCGCCGACGCGCAGCCGACCGACGCGAACCTGATCGAGTTCATCTTCGAGCCCGGCTTCTCGACGGCGACCAAGGTCACCCAGGTATCGGGCCGCGGCATCGGAATGGACGTCGTGCGCGCCGAGATCGCGGCGCTGGGCGGTCGCGTCGAAGTGTCGTCGCGGCCGGGCCGCGGCACCACGTTCCTCCTCTATCTGCCGCTGACGCTCGCCGTTGCCCAGGCCGTGCTCGTGCGTGCCGGCGGACGGCTCTGGGCGCTGCCGGCGCCGATGGTCGAGCAGGTGCAGCAGGTCAAGGCGGAAGCGCTGCTCAGCGCGTACGTGCAGCACCAGGTCGAGTGGAAGGGTGTCTCGTATCCGCTGTTCTACCTGCCGCGGCTGCTCGGCGACTCGCAGCACAATCCGGAGACCGCGCGCTTCAACCCGCTGCTGCTTCTGCGTGCCGGCCAGAGCACCGCCGCGATCCACGTCGACGAGATGGTCGGCAACCAGGAAGTCGTGGTCAAGAACATCGGGCCGCAGCTCGCGCGGGTGTCGGGCATCGCCGGCGCCACCGTGCTCGGCACCGGCGAGATCGTGCTGATCATCAACCCGGTCCAGCTCGCGCAGCGTGCCAGCGTGCCGGCGTTCGACCCGCATGCCGAGCGCGTCACCACCAAGATCGAGGCGGCCGCCGCCGCGGTGCCGCTGGCGATGATCGTCGACGACTCGCTCACGGTGCGCAAGATCACGGGACGCCTGCTGACGCGCGCGGGATTCCGCGTCGTCACGGCGCGGGACGGTGTCGACGCGCTGCAGCTACTCGACGTCGAGCGGCCGGACGTCATCCTGCTCGACATCGAGATGCCGCGCATGGACGGATTCGAGTTCACGAAGACGATCAAGAGCGATCCGCGCAACGCTCACATTCCGATCGTGATGATCACCTCGCGCACCGCGGAAAAGCACCGCAACCGCGCGCGCGAGCTCGGCGTCGACCTCTTCCTCGGCAAGCCGTTCCAGGAAGAGGAGCTGATCCGCAACCTGCGCGAAATGCTCTCGCTCGCCGCGCCGGCCTGAACCAGACCGCACGCGCGGTCCCCTTCGAGTCTGCGCGGCCGGTCACCCCGGCCGCATCTCTTTGCCGCGGCGCGCCCGTGCTGTCCTCCGCGACGTCCCGACGATCTTCGGCAAGCGAGCCCTCGCAGCGGCGGCGGTATAATCTCCCTGTCGCGAAATCGAGAGGTGGGTCGCATGCCGAGCTATGCCACGCAGAACCTTCGTACCGTCGCACTCGTGGGGCAGGGCGGCTCCGGCAAGACGACGCTGACCGAGTCGCTGCTGCTCAAATCCGGCGCGATCAAGGAGGCCGGCGTCGTCGAGCGCGGCACGACGGTCACCGACTTCGACCCGATGGAGAAGACCTGGCAGCACTCGCTGCGGGCGTCCATCGTCCACATCGACACGCCGGACACGCGCATCCACCTCATCGACACGCCGGGATTCGCGGATTTTCTCGGGCAGTCGATCGGCGCGCTGGATGCCGTGGAGACGGCGGCCGTCGTCGTCAGCGCGCAGACGGGCGTCGAGATGATCGCGTCCCGGATGATGGACTGGGCGGCGAAGCGGCGCCTGTGCCGGATCGTGATCGTCAACAAGATCGACGCCGAGAACATCGACCTGCCGAAGGTCCTCGCCTCGATCCAGTCCGCGTTCGGCCGCGAATGCCTGCCGATCAACCTGCCCGCCGGCGGCGGCAAGCGCGTCGTCGACTGTTTCTTCAATCCCGACGGCGAATCCGATTTCTCGTCGGTCGCGGAGGCGCATCGCGCGCTGGTCGACCAGGTCGTCGAGGTCGACGAGGAGCTGATGTCGCTCTACCTCGAGCAGGGCGAGATCGCGCCGGACCAGCTGCACGCGCCGTTCGAGAAGGCGCTGCGCGAGGGCCACCTCGTCCCGGTGTGCTTCGTGTCGGCGAAGACCGGCGCCGGCGTCGCCGAGCTGATGGACGTGCTGGTGAAGCTCGCACCCAACCCGGCCGAAGGCAACCCGCCGCTCTTCTACAAGGGAGCGGGTGACGGGGCAAGCGAATTCCACTCCGAGCCCGATCCGAAGAAGCACGTGCTGGCGCACGTTTTCAAGGTCGTCGTCGACCCGTTCGTCGGCAAGCTCGGCGTGTTCCGCGTCCATCAGGGCACGGTGACCAAGGACACACAGCTCTTCATCGGCGAGAGCAGGAAGCCGTTCAAGGTCGGGCATCTCTTCCTGCTGCAGGGCGCCAAGAACGTCGAGATCGACCGTGCCGTGCCGGGCGACATCGTCGCCGTCGCCAAGGTCGATGAGATCGTCTTCGACGCCGTGCTGCACGACTCACACGATGAGGACGAGATCCGGATGCGGCCGCTCGAATTCCCAGTGCCGATGCACGGCGTCGCGATCACGCCGAAGAAGCGGGGCGACGAGCAGCGGATTTCCGACGTGCTGCACCGCATGCTCGCCGAGGATCCGACGCTCGTGATCGAGCACGACGCCTCGACCAACGAGACGGTCCTGCGCGCGCTGGGTGAGCTGCACCTGCGCTCGATCCTCGAGCGGATGGCGGCGCAGTTCAAGCTCGAGATCGAGACGCGCCCGCCGCGCATTCCGTACCGCGAGACGATCACCGCGCAGGCCGAGGGCTTTCACCGGCACAAGAAGCAGACCGGCGGCGCGGGCCAGTTCGGCGAGGTTTCGCTGCGCGTCGAGCCGCTCGGGCGCGGCGCGGGCTTCGAGTTCGTCGACAGCACCAAGGGCGGCGTGATCCCGCACCAATTCATGCCGGCGGTGCAGAAGGGTGTCGAGCAGGTGCTCGCGACGGGCGCGATCGCCGGATTCCCGATGCAGGACGTGCGCGTCGTCGTGTACGACGGCAAGCACCATCCGGTCGACTCGAAGGAAGTCGCGTTTGTCTCGGCGGGGCGCAAGGCGTTCCTCGATGCGGTGGAGAAGGCGCGCCCGATCGTGCTGGAGCCGATTGTCAACGTCGAAGTGATCTGCCCCGAATCCAACACCGGCGATATCGCCGGCGATCTCTCGTCGCGGCGCGGCCAGGTCACCGGGACGACGGGCCTGCAGCCCGGGATCATCGTGATCAACGGCCTCGCGCCGCTCGTGGAGCTCGAGGGCTATTCGGCGCGGCTGAAGTCCGTGACCGGCGGCCATGGCTCGTGGTCGATGGAGCTCGCGCGCTACGAGCAGGCGCCGCCGAACCTGCAGCAGCAGCTGAAGGAAGAGTACAAGAAGTCGCGCCGCGTCGAAGAAGAATAGAAGCCATCTCCAAAACTACTGCGCGCCCCGATCGCTTTGTTTTTTCGTGTCCTCGCTCGCCCCTCGCTGTACGCCTGAATACTATCTCGGGGCTCGCTGCGGGCCTTCGCAGAGCGCTCGGGGCTGCTCGCGACGTTTTTGAGATGGCTTCCTGCCGCGCTTATCGGCCTCAATAGGCACAACACCTATCGCAATTGGTCGCCTTGGTGCCGACGCGCATCTCGTCGAACACCCGCTCGACGCCGGGCTGCGCTTTCACGAATTCGACGAGTGCCCGCCGCTGCGCGGCCGTGCGCACGCAGCCCGACACGGTGACCCACTTGCGTGTCGTGGTCAGCCAAAGCGACGTGTTCGCGAATTTCGGCGCGGCCGCGATGGCCGCGCGCACTCTCTCGTTGACTTCGCCGTCGCGGCGGTAGGCGCCGCCGGGCTCGCACGTCCCCTCCATCGCGCAGCGCGTGCCGCGTTCGGCGCGCTCGTGTGCGACGATGCGCGACTGCTCGAGCGTGAGGAGCGGCGGCGGCGTGGCCGCACAGCCCGGAAATCCGCTCGACGCCTGCGCGAACGGATCGAGCTGGATCATCTCGCCGGCCGGCGCGCGCTGCGCCGTGACCGGGCACGCCCATGCAGCGAGGATCGCCACGGCCATTTGAACAACCTTGCGCGCGGCCCGCGGGCCGGGCCGGCGGCAAGCCCATGCTTCGGTCATCCTTCGCTCCGTGCCGGTCGCGGGCGCACCGCGCGCGGGATCGGGCGGATTGCCCGCGCCGACCCCCGCGCCGCCGCCGTCCGTCCGGGGCGGACGCACGCCCGCTGGGAGGCGAATTGTGCCGGGAGGGCGCGGCGTTTACAATTCGGTCCATGGCCGGTGCCACCGCCAACTTCACGGATCACTTCCTCATCGCGATGCCCGCGATGGCCGATCCGAATTTCGCTCACACCCTCACCTACGTGTGCGAGCACAACAAGGACGGCGCGCTCGGCATCGTCGTCAACAAGCCGACCGACATGATGCTGGCCTCGCTGCTGGAGCAGATCGAGGTCCCGCTGACGGCGGCGCGGCTGCGCGGCACGCCCGTGCATTTCGGCGGTCCGGTCCAGGTCGACCGCGGCTTCGTGCTGCACCGGCCGCTCGGCAACTGGCAGTCGACGCTGGCCGTCAAGGACGACCTCGGGCTCACGACGTCGAAGGACGTCCTCGAGGCCGTGGGCCGGGGCCAGGGCCCCAAGGACGTGCTGGTATCGCTGGGCTACGCGGGGTGGTCGGCGGGGCAGCTCGAGCACGAGATCGCGCAGAACGCCTGGCTCACCGTCGCCGCCGACCCGGACGTCCTGTTCGAGACGCCGGCCGACGCGCGCCTTCCCGCGGCAATGCGCCTCCTCGGCATCGACTTCTCACGGCTGTCCGACGCCGTCGGGCACGCGTGACGCTTGGCTGCCGAGCCGATGGCGAGGGAGAGCACGATCCTCGCCTTCGATTTCGGCACGCGCAGGATCGGCGTGGCCGTGGGCAACACGCTCATCAGGATCGCGCATCCGCTGGAGACCATCGACGGCGCGACCGCCGCGGCGCGCTTCGCGGCGATCGCCGAGCTGATTGCGCAATGGCAGCCCGGGACGCTCGTCGTCGGCCGGCCGGTCCATGCCGATGGCACGACGCATGCGATGACGGCGTCCGCCGAGAAATTCGCGCGGCAACTCGAAGGCCGGTTCGCAATTCCCGTGGCGCGCGCGGACGAGCGCTACTCGACGCGCGCCGCGACGGCGGCGCTCGCGGCAATCGCGGGCACGCGGCCCGAAGCGCGCAAGGCGGCGCGCGACGCCGTTGCCGCGCAGCAGATTCTTCAGGCGTGGTTCGACCGCGAGCGCCAGGGCGATGACGCGAATGCAGCTCCCTGACGCCGAATCGACGCTCACCGAGCTCGCCGAGCGGATGCGCGGCGCCGTCGCGTTCGACGCGAAGTTCGTCGGCATCTATTCCGGCGGCGCGTGGATCGCGCAGCGCCTCGCACAGATTCTTCCCGGCGAGCACGACCTCGGGTACATCGACGTGTCGTTCTACCGCGACGATTTCAACCGCACCGGCTTGAAGCCCGCGCTGAAGCGCACCGAGATCCCGTTCACCGTGGACGGCGCGACGATCGTGCTGGTCGACGACGTGCTCTACACGGGACGCAGCGTGCGCGCCGCGATCAACGAGCTGTTCGACTACGGCCGGCCCGCGCGCATCGAGCTCGCCGTACTGGTCGACCGCGGCGGCCGCGAGCTCCCGATCGAGCCCACCTATGCCGGGGCGCGGCTCGCGGTGGCGGAACGCCTTTCGCTGGTGCTCGCGAGGGCGGACGACGGCACGCTGTCGTTCGGCACCGAAGCGAGCGCGAGCGGAGCGGCCGATGCGTAATCCCCAGCTCGACGCCGACGGGCGCCTCGTCCACCTGCTCACGCTGGAAGGCCTGCCGGCGGAGGTGATCGTCCGCATCCTCGACGCCGCCGTCCCCTTCGCGTCGATCTCCGAGCGCGAGGTGAAGAAAGTGCCGCTCCTGCGCGGGCGCTCGGTGTTCAACCTCTTCTTCGAGAATTCGACGCGCACGCGCACGACGTTCGAGATTGCCGCGAAGCGGCTGTCCGCCGACGTGATCAACCTCAACATCGGGGCGTCGTCGACGAGCAAGGGCGAGACGCTGCTCGACACCGTCGACAACCTGACGGCGATGAACGCCGACATGTTCGTCGTGCGCCACGCCGAGTCCGGCGCGCCGCACCTCATCGCCGCGCATCTCAACCGCACCGGCCGCAGCCACGTCCACGTCATCAACGCCGGCGACGGCCGCCACGCCCACCCGACGCAGGGGCTGCTCGACCTTTTCACGATCCGCCACTACAAGCACGACTTCCGCCGGCTCACGGTGGCGATCGTCGGCGACGTTCTCCATTCGCGCGTCGCGCGCTCGCTGATCCACGGCCTCACGACGCTCGGCACGCCGGAAGTGCGGGTCATCGGCCCGAAGACGCTGCTGCCGACCGCGGTGGCCGCGATGGGCGTGCGCGTGCATCACGACATGCGCGCGGGTCTCGCCGGCTGCGACGTCATCGTGATGCTGCGGCTGCAGAACGAGCGGATGACGGGCGCGCTCTTGCCCTCGGCGGGCGAATACTTCAAGCACTACGGGCTCACGCAGGAGAAGCTGGCGCTCGCGAAGCCCGATGCGATCGTGATGCACCCGGGTCCGATGAACCGCGGCGTCGAGATCGATTCGGCGGTCGCCGACGGCGCCCGGTCGGTGATCCTGCCGCAGGTCACGTTCGGCATCGCGGTGCGGATGGCCGTCATGAGCATGCTCGCGGGCGGCTGACGTGAAGATCGAGATCAGGAACGGCCGCATCGTCGATCCGAAGAACGGCGTCGACAAGGTCGCGACGCTCTACATTTCGGCGGGCAAGGTCGCGGCCGTCGGCGCGGCGCCGTCCGGCTGGAGCGCGACCCGCACCATCGACGCGAAGGGGCAGATCGTCGCGCCGGGCTTAGTCGATCTCGCCGCGCGATTGCGCGAGCCGGGCTTCGAGTACAAGGCCACGCTCGAGTCGGAAATGCGGGCCGCGGTGGCCGGCGGCGTCACGAGCCTCGCCTGCCCGCCGGACACCGATCCGCCGCTCGACGAGCCGGGCCTCGTGGAAATGCTGAAGCATCGCGCTCGCTCGCTCAATCTGGCGCACGTGCATCCGGTCGGCGCGCTCACGGTCGGTTTGCGGGGCACGGAGCTGACCGAGATGGGCGAGCTCGCCGAGGCGGGCTGCGTCGCATTCTCGCAGTCGGAGGCGGCGCTGGCCGACACGCAGGTGCTGCTTCGCGCGATGCAATACGCGTCGACGTTCGGCTATCGGGTGTGGCTGCGCCCGCAGGACCCGCATCTGGGCAAGGGCGGCGTCGCGCACGACGGCGAAGTCGCGACGCGGCTGGGGCTGGCCGCGATTCCGGCCTCCGCCGAGACGATCGCGCTCGCCGCGATCTTCGCGCTGGTCCGCGAAACCGGGGCGAGCGTGCACGTATGCCGGCTGTCGACCGCCGACGGCGTCGCCATGGTCGCCGCGGCGAAGAAGAGCGGACTCGCGGTCACCTGCGATGTCGCCGTGCATCACCTGCACCTGTGCGACAACGACGTCGGCTGGTTCGACGCGCTGTGCCGCCTCGTGCCGCCGTTGCGCGGCACGCGCGACCGTGCCGCGCTCCGCGCCGGGCTCGCGGACGGCACCATCGACGCCGTGTGCTCGGATCACGCGCCGGTCGATGATGACGCGAAGCAGGTGCCGTTCGCCGAGGCGGAGCCGGGCGCGACCGGGCTCGAACTTCTGCTGCCGCTCACGCTCAAATGGGCTGCGGAGAGCAAGGTGACGCTGTCGGATGCGCTGGCCCGGATCACCACCCGGCCGGCGGCGATTCTCGGCATCGACGCCGGGCATCTCGCCCCGGGGCAGGCGGCCGATGTCTGCATCTTCGATCCGCACGAGAGCTGGACCGTCGTGCCGTCCGCGCTCGCGAGCCAGGGCAAGAACACGCCGTTCCTCGGCCTGGAGCTCGTCGGGCGCGTTCGCTGCACGCTGGTCTCAGGTCAGGTGGTGCACGAGGGCTGACCCGGCGTTCCCGTTCGGCGCGCCGGAAATCCGCCGTGCGGCCGCTTGCAGGATCCACCGCTTCATATGCCGGTTTGGCGCAACGCTTGAGGAGGCCATCGTGTCACTCGATCTCGAACAGGACGTGAAGGGCATGCTGCCCGAGAAGGATTTCGACCGCCGCGATTTCATCTGGACGGCGCTGGGCGCGAGCGCGGCGCTCGCGTTGTCTGCGGCCGGCGTCGGCGCAGGAGATCAACACCGATTCCGAGGGGCTCGCCGCGGACGACGTGTCGATCCCGACCCCGACCGGGAATCTGCGCGGCTACCGCGCGATGCCGGCCAAGGGCGGGCCGTTCCCGGTGGTGCTGGTCGCCGCCGAGATCTTCGGCCTCAATCACTACATGAAGGACGTCTGCCGCCGGCTTGCCAAGGCGGGGTACTACGCGATCGTGCCCGATCTCTACACGCGCAAGGCCGACCTGACGAAGATCACGACGATGGCCGAGATCATGCCGATCGTGAACACCAAGTACGACAGCGAGCTCGTCTCCGATTACGACGCGACCGTCGAATTCGCGCGCACGGATTCCAAGGCGGATCTGGCGCGACTGGGGATCACCGGATTCTGCCGCGGTGGACGCACGCCGCTCATCTACGCCGCGTCCAACCACAAGCTCAAGGCCGTCGTGTCGTGGTACGGCCCCGTCGGCGGGACCGTCAACGAGTACACGCCGAAGACGGCGATGGATCTCGTGGGCGAGATCAAGTCGCCCGTGCTCGGGCTCTACGGCGCGAAGGACGCCGGCGTCCCGGCGGCGCAGGTCGAGAAATTCTTCGCGGCGCTGAAAGCGCAGGGCACGCCGGCGGAGCTCGTCATGTATCCGGACGCCGGCCACGGCTTTCACGCGGATTTCCGGCCCGACAACTATCGGAAGGCGGATGCCGAGGACGGCTGGAAGCGAATGCTCGCGTGGTTCGCGAAATACGGCGTCGTCTGATTCGCGGACGCAATCGCAGACACAGCGGGCGGCTTCGGGCCGCCCGTCGCGTTTCCGCCGCCGCGTCACTTCCTCGGCACGCGCCCGAGCAGGTAGAACTCGTCGTTGGGCCGCATGCTGATCAGGTTGGCCATTCGGTTCGATAGCGCGAAGAAGGCGGCGATCGCGCCGATGTCCCAGATGTCCTCGGCCGAGAATCCATGCGCCCCGAGGGCCGCGAAATCCTCGTCGGCGAGCTCGCTGCTGTTCAACGCCACCTTCAGCGCGAAGGCGAGCATCGCCTTCTGCCGCGGCGTGATGTCGGCCTTGCGGTAATTGGCGGCCACCTGGTCCGCGACGAGCGGGTTCTTCGCGAAGATGCGCAGGATCGCGCCGTGCGCGACGATGCAGTACAGGCAGTCATTCGCGCCGGAGGTCGCGACGACGATCATCTCGCGCTCGGCCTTGGTGAGCCCGCCCTCCTTTTCCATCAGCGCGTCGTGGTAGGCGAAGAACGCGCGGAATTCGTCGGGCCGGTGCGCGAGCGTCACGAAGACGTTCGGCACGAAGCCCGCCTTCTCCTGGACGGCGAGGATGCGCGCGCGGATGTCCTCCGGCAGATCCTCGAGCTTCGGGACCGGGTAGCGGCTGATCGGCGGCGTCACCATTGCCTCAGCCGGTCGGCGGAACGTATCCCGACGGCATCTCGGCGCCGCCGCCGAAGAAATGCTGCTCCATCTGCTCGGCGAGCCATTTCCGCGCACGCGCGTCGGCGAGCGACAGACGGTTCTCGTTGACGAGCATCGTCTGGTGGCGCAGCCACGCCTGCCACGCTTCCTTCGAGACGTTCTCGTAGATCCGCTTGCCGAGCTCGCCGGGATACGGCGGAAAATCGAGTCCTTCGGCATCGCGGCCGAGCTTCACGCAGTGAACCGTGCGCGCCATGGTGTGCTCCTAGAGGTTCTTGCAGTAGACCTGAGACTTGCGCTGATAGTTGTAGAGCGCCTGCTTTTGCTTCGGAAGGTCGGCGATCGTGACGCTGCGGTAGCCGCGCTCGAGAAACCATTGCGACGTGCGGGTCGTGAGGACGAAGAGGCGCGTCAGCTTCAGCTTGCGTGCGCGCGCCTCGATCTCGTGCATCAGCGCCTCGCCGTAGCCCTCGCGGCGGAAGTCCGGATGGACCGCGAGCGCCGCGAGCTCGCCCGATCGCTCCTCCGGGAACGCGTACAGCGCCGCGCAGCCGATGATCGCGTTGTCGTGCTCGGCAACGACGAAGCGTTCGATCTCCATTTCCAGCCGCTCGCGGGAGCGGCGCACCAGCGTGCCGTCCTCCTCGAGCGGCTCGATGACCTGCAGCAGCCCGCCGACGTCGTCGATGGTGGCGCTGCGCAGGTGCGCAAGGGGCAGCGCCGCGATCATCGTGCCGACGCCGTCGCGCGTGAAGAACTCGAGCAGCAGGGCGCCGTCCAGGTGGCGGCTGATGAGATGGGCGCGGGTGACGCCGTTGTTGCACGCGCGCACGGCGTACGGCAGGTAGTGGCGCACGTCGGGCGCGAGCTTGCCCGGCGCCTCCAGCAGAGCGTCGGCGTCGCGCGTGGACAGGTCGGAGATCAGCGCTCGCCGCCCCACGCGCACGCCCTCCGTCTCCATCAGGAAGATGAGCTTGTGCGCGTCGAGCTTCACGGCGACCTGCATCGCGACTTCCTCGAGCGCCATGTTGTAGATCTCGCCGGTCGGCGAGTAGCCGACGGGAGAGATCAGCACGATGTCGCCGTCGTCGAGGCGCTGCTGGATCGCCTGGACGTCGATCCGGCGCACTTCGCCGGTCAGCTGCATGTCGACGCCATCGACGACGCCGATCGGCTTGGCCGTGATGTAGTTGCCGCTCGACACGCGGTTGTACGCGCCCGCCATCGGCGAATTCGCGATGCCCAGCGACAGCAGCGCCTCGATGCGGCTCCTGACCTGGCCCGCGGCCTCCAGCACGCAGTCCATGGTCTCGGCGTCGGTGACGCGCAGCCCCTGGTGATAGCGGCTCTCGATGTCCTGCTGCTCGAGAATCGTCTCGATCTGCGGCCGCATCCCGTGCACGACGACGAGCCTGATGCCGAGGCTGTGCAGCAGGTTGAGGTCGTGGACGACGCCGAGAAAGGTGTCGTCGGCGACGACCTCGCCGCCGAAAGCGATGACGAACGTCTTGCCCTGGAAGGCATAGATGTACGGCGCCGCCCGCCGGATCCATTGCACGAACGCGCGCGTGGTCGCGGAATGCGCGGTGGGCGCGTCGCTCGGAATGGTCGGCATCGTCGGTTGGCGTCGGAACGGGTGGAAACGCGGGGCGATTATACCGCCGCCGCGATCCGGGACCGGGCAAACGCCTCTATAATCACGCGGATGGGCGCACGCATCGCGTGTCGCGCCGAACGCATCCGCATGCCATGGCTTCACCTCTCCTCGCCGACCTCAATCCCGAGCAACTCGCGGCCGTCACGCTGCCGCATCAGTCGGCGCTGATCCTCGCCGGCGCCGGGAGCGGCAAGACGCGCGTGCTGACGACGCGCATCGCGTGGCTGCTCGGCACCGGGCAGGCGTCGCCGCTGTCGATCCTCGCCGTGACGTTCACGAACAAGGCGGCGAAGGAAATGCTGATCCGGCTCTCCGCGATGACGCCGGTGCACACGCGCGGCATGTGGATCGGCACGTTCCACGGCCTGTGCAACCGCATGCTGCGCGCGCATTTCCGCGACGCCGACCTGCCGCAGCTCTTCCAGATCATCGATACGCAGGACCAGCTCGGCCTCATCAAGCGGATGTACAAGGCGCACGGCATCGACGACGAGCGCTTTCCGCCGCGTCAGCTGCAGGGCTTCATCGCCGACGCCAAGGAGGCCGGGCAGCGTCCCAATCAGGTCGAGGCGGGTGACGAGTTCGCGCGCCGCCTGGTCGAGCACTACGCGCTCTACGAGGCGATGTGCCGGCGCGAAGGCGTGGTCGACTTCGCGGAGCTCCTGCTGCGAAGCTACGAGCTCCTCGCCGGCAACGATCCGATTCGCGAGCACTACCGGCGGCGCTTCTCGCACCTCCTGGTCGACGAGTTCCAGGACACCAACGTTCTGCAGTACAAGTGGCTGCGCCTGCTCGCCGGTCCGCACACGGCAGTGTTCGCCGTCGGCGACGACGACCAGTCGATCTACGCGTTCCGCGGCGCCAACGTCGCGAACATGCAGCATTTCGAGCGCGATTTCGGATCGAGCGAGCTGCCGGTGCGCCTCGTCAAGCTCGAGCAGAACTACCGGTCGCACGGGCACATCCTCGACACCGCCAACGCGCTGATCCGGCAGAACCAGTCGCGCCTCGGCAAGAATCTGTGGACGAGCGACGCGCCGGGTGAGCCGGTGCGCGGATTCGCGGCGCCGTCCGATCTCGACGAGGCGGCGTTCATCGTCGACATCGTGAAGGGCCTCGCCGGCGACGGCGTCGTCCTGTCGGAGGTCGCCGCGCTCTACCGCTCGAATGCGCAGTCGCGTGTGCTCGAGCACGCGCTCTTCAACGCGGCGATTCCGTACCGCGTCTACGGCGGGATGCGCTTCTTCGAGCGCGCCGAGGTGAAGCACGCGCTCGCCTATCTGCGCCTGCTCGCGACGCCCGACGACGACGGCGCGTTCCTGCGCATCGTCAATTTCCCGCCGCGCGGGATCGGCGCGCGCACGCTGGAGACGCTGCAGGATCACGCGAACGCGCACGGCACCAGCCTCTGGCAGGCGGCGTGTTCGGGCGGCGTTCACGGAAAATCGGGAACGAGCCTTTCCGCGCTCGTGAGACTCATCGAAGCGATGCGTGCCGCGACGGCAGGCCTGCCGCTGCCGGAAGCCGTGGAGCACGTGAACGAAGCGTCGGGGCTCATCGCGCACTACAAGAGCGAGAAGGATGGCCAGGACCGGCTCGACAACCTCGAGGAGCTCGTCAACGCCGCCGAGAGCTTCGTGCGCGAGGCCGACTACGCCGTCGACGCGCCGATGGTGAGGCCGGGCGCCGATGCTGCGGATCCGGCCGTGGAAGGAGCGGTCGACCCGTTAACGGCGTTCCTCGCGCACGCCGCGCTGGAAGCCGGCGAGACGCAGGCGGCCGAGGGCCGCCCCGCGCTGCAGCTCATGACCGTGCATGCGGCGAAAGGGCTCGAATTCCACACGGTGTTCGTCACCGGGCTGGAGGAGGGCCTGTTCCCGCACGAGAACAGCCTGTCCGAATACGACGGCGTCGAGGAGGAGCGGCGCCTCATGTATGTCGCGATCACGCGCGCGCGGCGTCGCCTCTATCTCACGCACGCGCAGAGCCGGATGCTGCACGGGCAGGTCCGCTACAACATACCGTCGCGCTTCGTCGACGAGATTCCGCGCGAGCTCGTCCAATGGCTGTCGCCGCCTCGGCGCCATGCGATGCGGGCGATCGACATCGACACGGCGGAATGGGGCACGCTCGGCGGCGGCCGCTCGGTCGAGGATTCGGCGCGGTCCGTCGCCGCGCGCTCCGCGAGCGAAGCAGGCGCGCCGACGTGGCGCATCGGCCAGAGCGTGCGCCACGCCAAGTTCGGGCTCGGGATCATCATCGACGCCGAAGGGCGCGGTGCCGACGCGCGCGTGCAGGTCAATTTTCGCGACTCGGGCGTCAAATGGCTGGCGCTCGACTACGCGCGCCTCGAGGCGGCCTGACCACGCCGTCCGGCTCAGGGACCGACGCCCGGATCGGGCGCCTGCGCCGGCGCCGCGGCTTCCTCGGGATGGAAGATGTCGCGATAGCTCACGTAGTCCGAGATCGTCTGCACCGTGATGAAGACGAACACGCAGGGAACGACGATCAGGGCAACCGCAATGCGTGCCGCGACCGGCGGCAGCACCGACGAGATCAGCGCGATGCCTATTGCCGGGAACACCGCGCCGTACAGCGCGACGATAGCGCGTAAACCGCGAGCGGCTTCCAGTTCGTGACGACGGCCTTGAGGCTCGTCGCCAGCGCGCGCGCGGCCCCGCAATTGTTGAACACGACGAGCGCGGGAGCGAACCACGCGGCCGCGACGATCGGCAGCGCGAACACGATCGACGCGAGCATCCCGATCTGAACCTGGGCATTGGGCAACGCCTCGTCGGCGGGCTCGGACGATTTCAGCGCATCGACCAGCGCTCCACCGTCGAACGGAATGCTTGCGAGCACCGCGAGCAGCGTGCCGAGCAGCAGGAACACGCCGATGGGGATCAGCGCGCCGAGGTTGGCGCGAAATCCGCGCACGAGGTGCCGGAGCGACGGCGATCCTCCACGCTCCTGCGTCCACGCCGCGGCAAGAAATCCGACGGTGAACACGGGGCGCAGCACCATCATCGCGATCGGTCCCGCGTATGGGATGAGGCCGACGGTGATCTGGATGAGGTAGAACGCCAGAAGAAGCGACAGCCACGGCCCGCGCGCAGCCAGCAGCATGCGAAATGCCTGGCGCAGCCAGAGGATGCCGCGCGGGCCCGGCTGGCGCACGAACGAGACGTCGATCGGCGCGGCGCTCACACGGCGGCTCCGGTCGATGGATTCGCCGCCGCCGGCTCCGGCAGACGTGCGGGTCGCGCGACCCGGTCGCGCAGAATGCGCTCGAAGTGCGCCGGATCGTGCGCGTGAATGAGCTCGCCGGGCCGGGGGAGGTGGAGGTCGTAGAGCCGGGAGAGCCAGAAGCGCAGCGCCGCCGCGCGCAACAGCGCGCTCCATTGCGCGCGCTCGTCGGCGTTGAGCGGGCGCACGGCCTGGTACGCGGTGACGAGCGCGTTGACGAGGTCGGGCACGAGCTCGCCGCTCGCGTCGCCGCCGTCGGCGATGCACCAGTCGTTCACCGTGATCGCGAGGTCATAGGCGAGAAAATCCGTCGCGGCGAAGCCGAAGTCGATGATTCCCGACACGCGATCGCCGACGAACAGCACGTTGTCGCAGAAGAGATCCGCGTGGATCGCGCCCCGCGGCAGCCTGCCCTTGCCGAACCCCGCCTGGAATTTGAGCTCGGCGGCGAGCAGTTCGTTCTGCGCCGGATCGAGAAACGGGCGCACTGCGCGCGCCGCCTGGCGCCACCATCCCGGCCCGCGCCGGTTGGACAGTCGCGGGCGATAGGTCGCGCCGGCGATGTGCAGCCGGCCGAGCGCCGCGCCGACCGCTGCGCAATGCGGAATGTCGGGCGCGTCGATCTGCGCGCCGTCGACGCGGACCACGAGTCCCGCGGGCTTGCCGTTCAGCATGCCGAAGAGCGCCCCGGTGCGGTCGGGGATCGGCGCGGGCGCCTCGACGCCGGCGCGCGCGAGATGCGCCATCAGGTTGAGATAGAAGGGCAGCTCCTCCGCGGGCAGGCGCTCGTAGAGCGTCAGGACATACCGGCCCTTCGCCGTCGTCACGAAATAATTGGTGTTCTCGATGCCGGAAGCGATCGGCGACTGCTCGAGGAGCGACCCGACCGCGTAGCGCGCGAGCCAGGCATCGAGTTCCTCGGGAGAGACGGGCGTGTAGACGGACATGTCGGTTCGCGGCGCGCGAGGCGCGCCGACATCAGTCGGCCGCCGGCGGTCCGGCCTTCAGCTCACCACGAAAACAGCTGCCACATCGGTACGCTGAGCGCCGTGTCGAGGCTGCTTGCGCGCAGGAATGTGTTGGCGCCGTAACCGGTCGGAATGAGGTAGTACGGCACTCCATGCCTGGGCGTCACCTTGATCCATACGAGCGCGCCGTTGATGCGCGCTTCCTCGACCTTCTCGCCGTCCTTTTGCGTCACCGTGACCTGCGGCTCGAGATCGGCGTCGGCGACGCCTTCGGGCGGCGGGATCTCCGGCAGCGGCTCGAGCTTCGGCGGCTGTGCTTGTGGCTGCGGTTTCTGTGACTGTGGCTGGGCTGCGGTGCCTGCGCGGCGACGCCGCTCGCCGTCGCGAGCAGCGCGCAAAGACCGACGCAAACGAAAGCAGTGGTGCGGTTCATTCCAATGTCCAAATCAGGGTCAATTCTAACAGAGCGCGCCCGCTCGTTCCGCTGCGGCGCCCTCGACAATTCGACAGCGAACGCCGCGCGGCGTGCGCGCGGGGGCAGGGCGGCGACGCGGCCCGGTCGCGCCCGCCGCCTCAGAGATTGAGCATCCGCTCGAGCTCGGCGCGCGTCGGCTGGAACCCGATGTTCTCGTAGAACTTGAAGATCGCCTCGACGATCGCCTCCGGCTCCTCGATGATCTGCAGGAGGTCGAGGTCGGCGGCGTCGATCATGCCCTTCGCCGACGAGCGAATGCCGCGCCCAGTCGATCAGCCCGCGCCAGAAATCGCCGCCGACGAGGATGATCGGGATCTTGCGCGCCTTGCCGGTCTGCACGAGCGTCAGACATTCGGAGAGCTCGTCGAGCGTGCCGAATCCGCCCGGCATCACGACGTATGCGGAGGCCCAGCGCACGAACATCATCTTCCGCGCGAAGAAGTAGCGAAAGTCGAAGCTCACGTCCTGGAATTCGTTGCCGCCCTTTTCGTGCGGCAGCACGATGTTGAGCCCGATCGACGGAGAGCGTCCCGCGAACGCGCCGCGGTTGGCGGCTTCCATGAGGCCGGGGCCGCCGCCGGAGATCACGGTGAATCCGGCATCCGACAGGAGTCGCGCGATCTTCTCCGTCTTCGCGTAATACGGATGTCCTCGCGCGACGCGCGAGCTGCCGAAGAGCGAAACGGCGGGGCGCAGGCCGCGCAGCCGCTCGGTCGCGGCGGCGAACTCTGCCATAATCCCCAGCACCCGCCAGGCCTCCTGCCCGTTCGATGTGTACATCGCCTGCGGATCGACAAGTTCCGGGATCTTGCTGGTCGCTGACATGGCTCAACTCGTTCTGGTGGATGGGTCGTCGTACCTGTATCGCGCGTTCCACGCGCTGCCCGATCTGCGGACGTCGCGCGGCGAGCCGACCGGCGCGCTGCGCGGCGTCGTGTCGATGCTGCGCAGGATAGCCGAAGACGAGAAGCCCGACTACTTCGCCGTCGTGTTCGACGCGCCCGGCAAGACCTTTCGCGATGCGTGGTATCCGGAATACAAGGCGAACCGGCCGCCGATGCCCGACGATCTCGTGCGCCAGATCGAGCCGCTGCACGAGCTCGTTCGCGCGAGCGGCTGGCCGCTCCTGATGATCGAGGGCGTCGAAGCCGACGACGTGATCGGAACGCTCGCGGCGCAGGCGACGGCTTCCGGCATCGCGACCATGATCTCGACCGGCGACAAGGACCTCGCCCAGCTCGTCCGGCCGGGGGTCACGCTGGTCAATACGATGAGCAACGAGACGCTGGACGAAAAGGGCGTCCTCGCGAAATTCGGCGTCCGGCCCGATCAGGTGCTGGATTTTCTCGCGCTGACGGGCGATGCGGTCGACAACGTGCCCGGCGTGCCGAAGGTCGGTCCGAAGACGGCGGCGAAATGGCTTGCGCAGTACGGCACGCTCGACGCGATCGTCGCCCACGCGGACGAGATTCCCGGCGTCATCGGCGAGAACCTCCGCGCGACGCGCGACTGGCTGCCGACGGGCAGGAAGCTCCTCACCGTCAAGACGGATTGCACCCTGCCGCTGGCGCTGGCGGACCTCGCGCTGCGCGCGCCGGAAAAGGACAAGCTCCGTGCGCTCTACGAGCGCTTCGATTTCAAGAGCTGGCTGCGCGACGTCGACGACGGCAGCGCGCCCGACCCGAGCGCCGCGATCGCCGATCGCGCGTCGCGCCAGGAGATGCGGGCGTTCGCGGCGCCGGACGCGAACGATCCGCCGGCGCACGCGCGCGCCGCCGGTGCCGCGGCATTACGAAACCGTGCACGACGAAGCCGCGCTTCCTGCGCTGGCTCGACCTGATCAGGCGCGCGGAGCTCGTGTGCTTCGACACCGAGACGACGAGCCTCGATCCGATGCAGGCGCGCATCGTCGGCCTGTCGTTCGCGGTCGAGCCGGGCCGTGCGTGTTACATCCCGCTCGCGCATCGCTATCCGGGCGCGCCGGAGCAGCTGCCGTTCGACGAGACGCTCGTCCGCCTCGCGCCGTGGTTCGCCGACGGCGCGCGCAGGAAGCTGGGGCAGAACGTGAAGTACGACCAGCACGTTCTCGCCAATCACGGGCTCTCGCTCGCCGGCGTCACGCACGACACGCTGCTGGAATCGTACGTGCTCGAGGCGCACCGGCCGCACGACATGGACAACCTCGCGTGGCGGCACCTCGGCGTGAAGACGGTCACCTACGCCGAGGTCGCCGGCAAGGGCGCGAAGCAGATCGGCTTCGACCAGGTCGGCATCGACGAGGCGACCGCCTATTCCGCCGAGGACGCCGACATCACGCTGCAGCTGCACCGGCACCTGTATCCGCAGGTCGAGGGAGACGCCAAGCTCGATCACGTGTACACCGCGATCGAGTTGCCGGTGCGCGAAGTGCTGTTCCGGATGGAGCGCAACGGCGTGATGCTCGACGCCGCGCTGCTGGGCGCGCAGAGCAGCGAGCTCGCGGCCAAGGTGATGGCGCTGGAGCAGAAGGCCTTCGAGCTCGCCGGACAGCCGTTCAATCTCTCGTCGCCCAAGCAGCTGGGCGAGATCCTGTTCCAGAAGATGAAGCTGCCGGTCGTGCGCAAGACCGCGACGGGCCAGCCGTCGACCGACGAGGACGTGCTGACCGAGCTTGCCGCCGACTATCCGCTGCCGAAGGTGCTGCTCGACCACCGCGCGCTGTCGAAGCTCAAGTCGACGTACACGGACAAGCTCCCGCAGATGGTGAACCGCGCGACCGGGCGCGTGCACACGACGTTCAGCCAGGCGACCGCGGTGACGGGCCGGCTCGCGTCGAGCGACCCGAACCTGCAGAACATACCGGTGCGCACGGCGGAAGGGCGCCGGATCCGCGAAGCGTTCATCGCCCCGGCGGGTCACGTCATCGTCTCCGCCGACTATTCGCAGATCGAGCTTCGCATCATGGCGCACCTGTCGGGCGACGCGGCGTTGGTGAAGGCGTTCCACGAAGGCGCCGACATTCACAAGGCGACCGCGGCCGACATCTTCGGCGTTCCGGTCGCCGAGGTGAGCCCGGACCAGCGCCGCTACATCAAGGCGGTGAACTTCGGGCTGATCTACGGGATGGGCGCGTTCGGTCTCGCGCAGCAGCTCGGCATCGAGCGCGCCGCCGCGCAGCAGTTCATCGACAAGTATTTCCAGCGCTATCCCGGGGTCGCCGAATACATGCAGCAGACGCGCGAATTCGCGCGCACGCATGGCTTCGTCGAGACGATCTTCGGCCGCCGGCTCTGGCTGCCGGACATCAAGGCGGCGGGCGGACCGCGGCGCGCCGGCGCCGAGCGTGCGGCGATCAATGCGCCGATGCAGGGCACCGCGGCCGACCTCATCAAGCTCGCGATGATCGCGGTGCAGTCATGGCTCGATCGCGAGCGCCTCGCGACGCTGCTCGTGCTGCAGGTGCACGACGAGCTCGTGCTGGAGGTGCCGAAGGACGAGGAGGCGCGAGTGAAGGCGGAGTTGCCCGCGCTCATGACGGGCGTCGCGAGCCTCGCGGTGCCGCTGGTGGTCGACGTCGGCGTCGGCCCCAACTGGGAGCGCGCGCACTAGCGGCGCGAGGCAACTTCGTACTAAACGATGCACGCCCGCGACACTCACGTCTACAAGGCGGTGGATGGGCGCGAGGTCGAGGCCGACGTAATCGGGGCGCGTGTCGGTGCCAGCAAGCCATGTGTCGTCTGGATCCACGGCGGCGGCCTGATCTTCGGCTCGCGCAAAACGTCGCCGCGCGAGCCGTTCCTGGAGCGGTTGCTGGAGCGCGACTTCGTGATCGTGTCTATCGATCACCGCCTGGCGCCGGAAACGAAGCTGCCAGGCATCGTCGAAGACGTGCGCGACGCGTGGCGCTGGATTCACAACGTGGGCCCGGGCCGCTTTGGCATCGACCCCGCCCGCATGGCGATCGCCGGGCGGATCAGCCGGCGCTTATCTGTCGTTGCTGGGTGGCTATCTGTTCGAACCGCGCCCGCGCGCATGTGGCGTCGTTCTGGGGTTACGGCGACATCACCGCTCCGTGGGAAGCGGACCCGAGCGCGCATTATCGGCAGATGGACCTGGTGACGCGTGAGGAAGCGGACACTTCGCTTGATGCACCGCCGGTGCAGGATCTCCGCTGTTGGTGTCGATCGATCCTGCTTCTACCTGTATTGCCGGCAGCAAGGTAGGTGGCTGGAGGAAGTGACTGCGCACGACCCGCGCGGGGATGACGCGTGGTTCGATCGCTATTGTCCGATGTCGTAATGTGGCGCCGGGGTTTCCGCCGACCGGTGCTCGTGCATGGCGAGGGCCGACACTGACGTGCCGCATGCGGAATCCGCCAGGCTTGCCGCTCGCCTTGCCGAAGCCGGTGTCAGTCACCGGTTCATTTCGCTCGCCGGCATCGGTCATGGGTTTCGCCGGCGCGCGACCAGACGAGGTCAGAGCGCTACGGAGATTGGGGTTGCCGATTTCTTGCGCGCACAGCTGCAGTTGGCGCATTGAATATCCGCTTTGCGGGGAATTGCCTGAACCTACGGAGGGGTGGCCTGGCCGAAGGCAAGGGGTTGCGACCAAGGCGAGTCGACGCATAAGGCCGACGACGCGACGTATCGCGTGTCTCAAGCGTATTGGAGGCCGCATCGTCTCCAAAAAATACTACGACTTCCGGCGACTTCGCTCGCCGCGATTACTTCTGCCGTCAGTCGCCGAAGATGTCGCGGTAGCTCGTGTAGACCGACGCCGCGCACACGGGCAGCAGCACGAACCAGCCGAGCCCGAACGGAATCGTCGCCGCGATCGCCAGCAGCAGGCCCAGCAATCCGTAGACGAGAAACGGGACGAAATTGCGCAGGCAGGCGTTGAAGCTCGTCTTCATCGCCGCGACGGGCTCGTCGCCGCGCAGGGCGACCAGCGCCGGCGCGAACCAGAATGCCATCAGCAGCGGAACCGTCATCAGCAGCGTGACGAGCGCGATCACGAGCGCGCCGAGGCTGAACGCCGCCAGCATGCCGACGCCTGCCTGCACCGCATCGCCGGTCAGCAGCGCGCCGATGCTTCCCGCGCCGATCACCGCGACGATCAGCACCGCCGTGACGACCCAGATGATGAACCAGCCGGCGAGGTAGATGAGGCCGACGATGAAGAGCGGCATCAGTCGGTCGTTGCTGAAGCAGGCGAAGAGATCGCCGATCTGGAGCTTGCCCCCGCGCTGCAGCGACCGGCACCCCGTCATCACGCCGCCGAAGAAGATCGACGACAGCAGCATCGATGCGAATTGCCCCAGCACGGGAACGAGCGCGACGCCGATGGTGATCGCGCACATGAGGACCATGATGACGATCCACTCGACCGGCGCCGCGGTGAAGAGGCGCCAGGCCTCGCTCCACCACGCGACCCCGCGGTCGCCGCCGACGCTCGCGCCGCCGGGGGACCGGTCGCCGGGCAACGGCTGTGAAGCGGGAGTCGGGGAGAGCGGAGGTGGAAAACTTGCCATGGCGCGCGCCTCCAATCGGTTCGCGCCGTTACGGTAGCACAACGGGCATGCGCGCGACGCGCGTGCGCCGCGCGGCGGTCGCCGCTACGCGGGCTTGGGCGTCCGCGCGGAATCGGGGACGAAATCGCGCATCCGGCGGCCGAGCTCGGCAGGCGCGTCGGAACGCAGGTACCACTCGTGATTCGCCGATTCGATCACCGGCGTGTAATGGAAGGTCGCGAGGAGATGCGCCATCGCCGGGCTGTCCCGCCCGAAGCGGTTGACGCGCACGACGTAGGCTTTCTTGCCCGGCGGAGTCGCCAGCAGCGCTTCCATCATCGCGCGTCCGTGCCCGTGCCCGCGCCAGGCGGCGTCGACGCCGGTGAGCCAAAGCTCGAATCCGATGTCCGTCGCGCGGAAGAGCCCGAAACCGATCGGCTGGCTGGACGCGCCGCCGCGGTCGGGGAGATAGACATAACCGGGCACGGCGACGGTGGAGAGATCGCCCGTCGTCGGATCCTCGACCACGAAGTAGCCCGTATTGAGCGCCTGCCGCAGGTTGGAGAAGAAGAGCGCGGCGTCGCGCGAGTCGCCGGCAAGCGCGCGGTCGAATGCGCCGCGCACGGCGCCGTCGCGAATCAACGCGCGGAGAACGGGCAGGTGGCCGACGTGGGCAGGCTGGAGCATGGCGATTCAATCCTTGGACAACGGCTGCACGTTAACGCTCCCGGGCGTCGCGGGGGAGCGCGGTCTTACGAACGGTTGCCGGCGGGCCGTGGGCGGCCAACCGTCGTTCGACTTCCTCGCAATCTCGCCCGTTCCCAGTTGATTTTCCGGGGGACACCGCCTATCATTAGCACTCGCTGGCATCGAGTGCTACCAAACACCCCCGCAGGTCGCCGATCCCGTGGTCCCGGATGGATGACAGTCTCGATGCATCGATAGCAACTAATTGTTTTGAAACGATTTATTACAGGAGTGAGCACTCACCATGAAGATCAAGCCTTTGCATGACCGCGTGATCGTAAAGCGGCTCGAGGAAGAGCGTAAATCCGCCGGCGGGATCGTCATCCCGGACACCGCCGCCGAGAAGCCCTCGATGGGCGAGGTCGTCTACGCCGGCCCCGGCAAGCTGGACGACAACGGCAAGGTCGTTCCGATGGGCGTGAAGCCCGGCGACAAGGTGCTGTTCGGCAAGTACTCCGGCCAGGAATTCAAGATGGACGGGCAGGATCTCCTGCACATGCGCGAAGACGACATCATCGGCATCGTCGCCTGATCCCCCCTTCCACCACAAGCACTCAGGAGAATCACCATGGCAGCAAAAGATGTCCGCTTCGGCGAGACGGGGCGCAACCGGATGATGGTCGGCGTCAACGTCCTCGCGAACGCCGTTAAGGTCACGCTCGGCCCCAAGGGCCGCAATGTCGTGCTCGAGCGCAGCTTCGGCGCGCCGACGATCACCAAGGACGGCGTGTCGGTCGCGAAGGAAATCGAGTTGAAGGACAAGTTCGAGAACATGGGCGCGCAGATGGTGAAGGAAGTCGCGTCGAAGACCTCGGACGTCGCCGGTGACGGCACCACGACCGCCACGGTGCTGGCGCAGTCGATCTGCAACGAAGGCTTCAAGTACGTGGCCGCGGGCATGAACCCGATGGATCTGAAGCGCGGCATCGACCGCGCGGTCATCGCCGTCGTCGAGGAGCTGAAGAAGATCAGCAAGCCGTGCACGACCAGCAAGGAAATCGCGCAGGTCGGCTCGATCTCGGCGAACGCCGACGAGGCGATCGGCAAGACCATCGCCGAGGCGATGGACAAGGTCGGCAAGGAAGGCGTGATCACCGTCGAGGACGGCAAGGGCCTCGAGAACGAGCTCGACCTCGTCGAAGGCATGCAGTTCGACCGCGGCTACATCTCGCCGTACTTCATCAACAATCCCGACAAGCAGGTCTCGCTGCTCGAAGACCCGTACATCCTGCTGCACGACAAGAAGATCAGCAACATCCGCGATCTTCTGCCGCTGCTCGAGCAGGTGGCGAAGTCGGGCAAGCAGCTCCTGATCATCGCCGAGGACGTCGACGGCGAGGCACTCGCCACGCTGGTCGTCAACAACATCCGCGGGATCCTGAAGACCACCGCCGTCAAGGCGCCGGGCTTCGGCGACCGCCGCAAGGCCATGCTCGAGGACATCGCGATCCTGACCGGCGGAACGGTCATCGCGGAAGAACTCGGCCTCAAGCTCGAGAACGCGACGCTGAAGGATCTCGGGCGCGCCAAGAAGATCGAAGTCGGCAAGGAAGACACGACGATCATCGACGGCGCCGGCGAGAAGGCGGCGATCGAGGCGCGCGTCAAGAACATCCGCAAGCAGGTCGAGGATGCGACGTCCGACTACGACAAGGAAAAGCTGCAGGAGCGTGTCGCCAAGCTGGCCGGCGGCGTGGCGGTGATCAAGGTCGGCGCCGCGACCGAAGTGGAAATGAAGGAAAAGAAGGCCCGCGTCGAGGACGCGCTGCACGCGACCCGTGCCGCCGTCGAGGAAGGCATCGTTGCCGGTGGCGGTGTTGCGTACCTGCGCGCCCGCGGCAACCTCAAGGGCCTGAAGGGCGACAACCACGACCAGGACGCCGGCATCAAGATCGTGCTGCGCGCGCTGGAAGAACCGCTGCGTCAGATCGTCGCCAATGCCGGCGACGAGCAGTCGGTCGTGCTCAACAAGGTCGTCGAAGGCAAGGGCAATTTCGGCTACAACGCCCAGACCGGCGCGTACGGCGACCTCGTGGAAATGGGCGTCGTCGATCCGACCAAGGTCACGCGTTTCGCACTGCAGAACGCGGCGTCGGTGGCCGGGCTCATCCTGACGACCGATGCGATGGTCGCCGAGCACCCGAAGGACGACAAGCCGATGGGTGGCGGTGGGATGGGTGGCATGGGCGGCATGGGCGACATGGACATGTAACCGATCGTTCTCGAGCCGCATGGCGTCGTTGCGCGGGCTTGCCGTACTTGATGTGTACTGTCTGCGCCCGCGCGCCTCGCCCTGCGACTCGATTTCCGATCGGTAGCTCCGGCTGCCGCAAGACAACAAAGCCCCGCTTCGGCGGGGCTTTTGTTTTGTCCGTGCACCTCGCCCTGCGCCTCATTCCGCGGTCTCCGTTGCGCAGCAAAGCCCCGCTTCGGCGGGGCTTTCGTTTTTTCCGGCGCGCGCCTCGCCCTGCGGCCCGAATTCCGATCGGTAGCGCCGGTTGCTGCGAGACAACAAAGCCCCGCTTCGGCGGGGCCTTTGTTTTGCCGACGCTCCTTCGAAATCGACCGATTCCGGCTGCGCCGGCCCGGATGCGGAACTTCGGGCCGTTGCTCTGGTGCGACAGGAGGCCGCTTTTGACCCGGGACGCCGTCCGGGGCGCACGCTGTCGGTAGCGGGCACTTCGGAAAATGCTTTAGACTAGGCCTCAAAGAGCCCCCCAATCATGAATCAGGGAATCCTGTTCGCGCTCGCCTTCGGGGCGTTCGTGGTCGTCGTCATCGTGGGCTTCGTCCGGCGGAGCCGGACGACCCGCGCGGCCAACGTCGCGGGCGATTCGCCGCCGACCGTCGCGCAGTGGACCGAGGGCGAGACCACGCGCCTGCTGTCGTCGGCCGAGCTGCCCGGGCTCTACCTGCTGCGACCGCGTTTCCTGACGAAGGCCGAGAACGTCGTCTATCTTCTGCTCAACGCCGCGTTTCCGCGGCATGAGGTCTTCGCCCGCGTCCGGCTGTCCGACGTCCTGCAGGTGAAGATCGGGCCGCAGGGCATGGAGCGGCTGCGCGCATTCCGCAAGATCGCCAACCAGCACGTCGGCTTCGTCGTCTGCGACCGCGACATGACGATCCTCGCGATCGTCGACGCGAAGGAGCCCGATCAGGTCGTGAATCCGAGAGACCAGAAGCTCGAGATCATCAAGCAGCGCTGCCTGCAGGCGGCGCAGGTCAAGTACATCTGCGTCTATCCGCCGCAGCTGCCGCGCTATCGCGAGCTGCGCGAGCAGATTCTCGGCCCGGCGGCCGATCTGGTTTAGGCCGGGCGGCTCAGCTCCACCCGGCCGAAAGGATTCGCGCGAAGAGCGCGCGGTCGATGTTCCCGCCGGACAGCACGACGGCGGACTTTCCTCCCGGATTCGCCCCATCCTTCAGCAGCGCCGCGAGCGGCGCCGCGCCGGCGCCTTCCGCGACCTGGTGCGTGTCGCTGAACAACGCACGAATCGCCTCCTCGACCTCCGCGTCGGTGACTTCGACGATGCGTGCGGCGCCGCGCATGATCACGTCGAGCGCCGCGGGAACGGGCACGCGCACCGCCATGCCGTCCGCGATCGTGTCGGCGCTTTCCGTCGCAATCGCGCGCTTCGCCGCGAGCGACTGCGCATAGCAGTTCGCGCTGGCCGACACGACGCCCACGACCTCGGTCGCGAGGCCGAGCGCATCGCGGGCGCTGATCATTCCGCAGATGCCCGAGCCGCAGCCGATCGGGACGTAGACGGTGCCAAGTTCCGGAACGGCGCGCAGCAACTCGAGCGCATAGGTGCCCACGCCGGCGACGAGCTCGCGGTCGAACGGTCCGACGAAATGCAGGCCGCGCTCGCCGGCGAGCATGCCCGCGTGCTCGCGCGCCTCGTCGAAGTCGCGGCCGAATTCCACAAGATGCGCGCCGAACGCGCGCATCGCTTCGTTCTTGTCGGACGAGTTGCCGTGAGGGACGACGATCGTGCAGCCGACACCATGTCGCTTCGCGGCGAGAGCGATGCTCTGGCCGTGATTGCCCCGCGTTGCCGTGATGATGCCGGGGAGCTTCGGCGAGCGCGACACGAGCTGCGCAACGAGATTGAGTCCGCCGCGGATCTTGAACGCGCCGGTGGGCGTGTGATTCTCGTGCTTCACCCACACCTCGCGGCCGCAGCGCCGCGCGAGCAGCGGCCAGGCGTACTGCGGTGTCGGGGGCATCGCCGCGTAGACACGCGCCGCCGCCGCCTCGAGCTCGGCGAGGCCGATCATCGAGAGGCCAGCGCGATGGATCGCACGATGGCGCCCGAACCTGTCCCTGCCTCAGCGGCCCGCATCGATCTCGTCGAAAAGCGCCTGCGCGAGGTGAAAGGCCGAATTGGCCGCCGGAATGCCGCAATAGATCGCGCTGTGCAGGAGCACCTCGCGGATCTCCTCGCGCGTCACGCCGTTGTTCGCCGCGCCGCGAAGGTGCAGGCGCAGCTCGTCCGGACGGTTCAGCGCAACCAGCATCGCGACGGTGATGAGGCTGCGTGAATGCCGCGGCAGTCCGGGGCGGGTCCACGCCTCGCCCCATGCATAGCGCGTGACGAGGTCCTGAAAATCCTCGTTGAACGGATTGCGCGACTTCTTCGACCGGTCGACGTGCGCATCGCCCAGCACTGCGCGGCGGACCTTGTCGCCGGATTCATATCGGTCGCGT
>CAVUIG010000009.1:0-160112 GCA_963741355.1 uncultured beta proteobacterium | reverse complement strand
CAGGGATGACGTCATGAGGATCGCGTTCCGCCTGCGGCCGCGCAATTCGACATTGTGCTGGCGTTCCGAGTGCCGGCGTTCTGAACGGCTCTTGCAAATCATTCCGACAAGCGACTTTCCGATTTTTGATTTGCATTTTGTTCAAACGCTCGCCCTTGTGATTGGGTTGCCGTCAAATTAAATTCAACGTCTCCGCAAGGTGCGGGACCAACGGGCCGGCTCGCCGGTCGAACAAGCAAGGCGGAGGAGTTGCCCCATGATCAAGCGGTCTCATCATTTTGCTGCTGCTCTATTGGCGATCCTTGCGATCGCGGCGCTGGTCGATCCGATCTCGTCCGTGCGCGCGGCGCCGGCCGAGCGTTTCGAGGTCACGAGCCTGAAGGCCGTCCGTCCGACCCTCGCCAACACGCTCGATGCGGTGCAGAAGCGCGACGCGGCGGCGGCCCGGGAAGCCTTTGGGCGTAACTCGGCCTGGAACGGCATTGAGTTCTACGTCAATACCCGCAGCCGGCCGATGTATGACCTGTTGGAGCACCAGTATCAGCCCAGATCACCAAGGCGCTCGAGGCCGCCACCCCTGATTTTGCGGCGCTCACTCCCGAGGTGCAGGGCATGCTTGCGAAATTCGACGAGCTCGTTGCCATGGTGGAGAAGGCGACGCCGCTCAATCCGCTCTACGACGAGGTCGCCCGCCTGCGCATCGTGCGCGCCCATCTGCGCGAGGTGCCGCCGGCACTCAAAGCCGGCAACTTCGTCAAGGCCCGCAAGTCGTTCAAGAACTTCGACGACAACTGGGACAGCATCGAGGATCTGATCAAGGCCCGCTCGGCGGACGCTTATGTGGCGATCGAGAAGGGCATGATCGAGATCGAGGGCGCGCTGATGCCGGAGAAGCCGGATGTCGCCAAGGCGACCGCCTTGGTCAACGACGTGATGACCCGGTACAACGCGGTTCTGGGCGAGATCGCGAAGGACGCGCGCGCTGCCAACCGCTAGGCGCGTGTGCGTCTTGAGCTGATCAGGATCAGAACACGTTCAAGGACAGAAGGCGCCATCCATGGAAGCGCAACCCAAAGGGAGCGCCGACACCGTCGGCATGCTCCGGCTCTGGATCCTCGGCGTGCTGGTGCTCGGCCTTCTGGGCACCGTCGTCGAGCTGGTTCTGCTGTCGCACTACGAGCAGGCGGTACAGCTTGTTCCCGTCGTGCTGCTCGTGCTCGCCCTCATCGTGCTCGCCTGGCATGTGATGGGACATAGCGCCGCGAGCCTTCGGGTCCTGATGGGCCTGATGATACTGTTCGTGCTGGCGGGCTTTGCCGGATTCGTCGCGCACTTCCACGGCTCGGCCGAGTTCCAGCTCGATCTCGAGCCGTCGCTTTCGACCTGGGAGCTGTTGGAGAAGGTGCTGCACGCCAAGGCGCCGCCGCTGTTGGCGCCTGGCATGATGATGCAGCTGGGGCTCCTGGGCCTCGCCTATGTGTTTTCGGACAAACGCTATCGAAGGAGCTGATCCCATGATGATCACGCGGCAGGCGATCGGCGCGATTGCTCGCGTCATTGCGTTCTTTGGGTTGCTGGCGCTGGGGACGTTGCCGGCCGGTGCGCAGAGCGGCCTGGTTGACCCTAATGCGGCATCCGAAAGTGAGCTGCAGGCGCTGCCCCACATGACGCCCGCGATCGCGAAGGGGTTGGTGGAGAAGCGGCCGTTCCCGACCATTCTCGAGCTCAACAAGTTTCTGCTCGACCAGAAGCTCACCGCCGAGCAGGCGCGCGAGCTCTATGGCAAAGCCTTCGTGAAGATCAATCTCAACACCGGCAAGCGCGAGGAATTCCTGCTCATTCCCCGCGTCGGCTCGCGCATGGCCACCGAGCTGATGGAATACCGGCCCTGGAAGGCCTGGGCGCAGTTCGACAAGGAGATCGGCAAATATGTCGGCCAGCAGGAGGTCGACCGGCTCAAGCAGTACGTGCTGCTGCCGCCGGCTTGAGCGCCGGGCTGCTCACTGGGTGTGTCGGCGCGCCTTGTGGGTCGCCCCGCTTCCTTGATAGAAGGCTGCCGGGAATCGGAACGAAGGCCAGGGTCGGCATGGCGGTCGCACGCATCTACAAGCCCGCGCGGACGGCGATGCAATCAGGCACCGCCAAGACCAAGGAATGGGTGCTCGAGTTCGAGCCCGAGCAGGCCCGCGAGGTCGAGCCGCTGATGGGCTGGACCAGCTCCGGCGACACGCGCCAGCAGGTGCAGCTCCGGTTCGACAGCGCCGAGGAGGCGGTCGCCTATTGCGAGCGCCGCGGCATTCCCTATCAGGTGATGGAGCCGAAGGCGCCGGCGCACCGCACCATCTCCTATTCCGACAATTTCGCCTTCAAGCGGCGCGAAGCCTGGACGCACTGAGCGGCCCCTGGTCAGCCCTGAGGTCTTTGGCTTGCTCGGTCGGCACGTACGGGGTCGTCAAAAGGGCTTGACGATGCCGATCCGGGGAACAAGCGTGATCATCCAGCCGAACCAGCGATTGCGTGGGCTTCTCGGGTCGATGGGAGCGGGGGCAATCGCGGTGGACGGAAGCAGACGAACGGCATGCATCGTCAAGATCATGCACGTTGCCCAATTGCTCACCCAACGAGAGTAGTCGTACACGACGACGAAGATCGGAAGATACGCAATTGATATCGCAGCCAAGCCTGACGTGACCAAGATATGGTCGCGCCTGCTATGAAGAGCGCGAATCATCTGCCTGAAGTATGTGATGAGCGGCAGATGGATGAGAACAATAGCAAGATAGACGGGAAATCGGAGAATGTGGCCCGGCAGCATGCCCATGGTCACCGCAATCTCGTAGCGAATATCGGTGTACCAGACCCGCGCCTCGAGTGGGGTAATCCATTGTGGCGCATCGGCACGTGCGCGGCGCGCATCGATGAGCGTCCATCGGCACCGTAACGCTGCCGTCAAATGCCAGATACAGAAACAAGCCGGCAGTCGTGATTGCGACCACCGAGGCCACTGTCAAGAACGGCAGTGTCAAGCGCCCAGCCGCGGACGCCCTTACGATCACGATGAAGGCGATCGTGGGAACATAGAGCAGAAAATGAAGGTGATGAACGAGTAGGAGGATGCAGCAGAGTGCGCCCATGACAATCGGAAGGAGAAGGGTGACCGGGAGCAAGATCGCAACCAGTGCCGCCAGACATCCCAAGATGTCGAAGAAGCCGATCGAGAACATGAAGTTCTTGAAAAAGAACGGCGATCCGAAATGACCGCGAGCAGCGGAAATGTCCGTATGGACAGCGTGAATGTCCTTCGGAACGCCTCGAGATAGGTCGCGAGCGTGATCAGCCAGAGCGTTAGCCCAACGAATACGACGTGATGGTAGCTCACTTTGGCCAGGAGCAGAGACGCGATCTCGCCGACAAGCCCACGCTTGATCAGACCAAATTCGTACGACACAAGAAAGTGCGCATCGAGCAGCGGAAAGACCTTGTCTAAACGTTGATAGAACAGAACGAGGCAGATCGCGACGGAGCAGGCCAGCATCAGAGCAAATGGCCGCGCCGATCGCCAATCGTCGTCCGTTGTGCGATCGGCGAGTGGTGCCGGGAGATCTTGCTTGTTGATGAAATCCATGGTTCCCGGCGGTGGACGAGAGGCTGTGGGAGGCCTCTAGCATTAGTTTAAGGGCTTGTGGCCAAGTGCTTGTGGCCAAGTGCCTGTAGCCAAGTGCTTGTAGCCAAGTGTCGGGGACGGGAGAAGGTACACTGCTCAACACGCGAAGAGCTCCAGCCAGGTCGATCGCTCTTGCCATCCGAAGTAGTTGTAGGGCTCCAGCCACGGGGGCCACGAAGACCATACGCGTGTGCACCTGCTGCGCAGCCAGGCGGCGGGCTTCGGGACGCGCCGCGGATTGTCGACGACCGCCAGAAATGTTTCGCCCCGCGTGCGTTTGGCTTCGAGTGTCGCGACCGAGGCTGTCGTCAGCCTGAGATTCTTTGGCTCAATGAAAGCATGGTGGAGATCGTGGTACCAGTACAGCTTTCGATCGGGCGAGTGGACGAGCGCCACTTCGAGAAGTCCTTCCGTCGCATAGCTCCTGGTTTCGAGCATCTGGTAGAGCGTGAACTCCGGGCGGAACGAAATGAACAGGACGCTGAGAAGGCCGCAGGCGTTCAACACATAGCTCAGATGCAGGCGGCGTCCGCTCGCAAACCATTTGAACGCTGAAGCAAAGCGAGCCGGCGGTGCTGGCGCGAGCGCAAACATGACGAAGAACGGCAGAAACGGCGCCAAGGGATAGAGAAACCGCGTTTCTTTGTGGGCCGGGATACACAACAGGACGACATAGGGTGCGCTCGCCCACGTCAGAGCTGAGCATGGACGCCGCACCCAGGCGATGAGGGTCGCAGCCAGAAGCAGCAAGACCAGTGGAGCCATCGGATTTTGCAGCGGCAAGTAGAGATAGCCGAAGAACGGGGCCGTGCCAAAAGCCGAAGCCTTGTCCTCGATGAAATTCTGATAGAGATACGAATAGACGGGAAACGTCGTGGTCCCGTAACCCCACCGATCGATGATGACACCAAGGCCGAGAGCCAATGTGGCGCCCAGCGCCAGCCCCATGAAAAGCGACAGGAAAAGCGACAGCCGTTGCCGCGTTGAATACGATACCAGAGGCCGGCCCCTGCTGCCATGACGCCACTTGGGTAGCGCAATCCGAAGCACAGCCCGAACGCCATGCCGCCGAGCACCGCAGCCAAAAAACGGGTCACGCGGTCTTGCAGGTCGGCCCGCCACTCCAGCGCCGCGATGGCGAAGCAGAGTGCCGCGGTCGCGGCCGTTTCGCCGGACGTGCGCACGCCCAGCAATGGCAAGAGCCAAAGCAAGGCGGCAATTGAGTACAAGTGGTGGCGCTGGTCTTCGCCGTCGATCCAACGGCGCCCGGCGATGATCAAACTCCAAAGCGCCGACCAGGCAACGAGACCCGTGACGAGCCGAAACACGAAGAGCAGGACCATGGGGCGGCGTAGCCCCAAGCCTTCCGCCGCCTCGGCCACCACGACGTAGAACGCCGGCTGTAACCACGATCGCATCTTCGCCGGGTATTCCCAGGGCAGATCGGCCGTGTCGGTGATGCCGAGCTTGCTCGACGCAAACTCGACGGTCTGGAAGTATTCGTCGGCATGCAGGTAGCCGGTGTAAAAGATCGCGTAGGCCACGAAGAGAAATGCCGACGCGGCCAGGCACCGCCTGAAGTGCTTGCGTTCCGAAGCGCTCCAGGCGGGAGCGCGCGTATGATCGTTCCCGAAGGACACTTGCTGCGATGGGTTCAAGCGTGGACGAAATCTGCTGTCTTGCGTGATCCAGTGCCGCCTTTCGATTTGAAGTTCCTAACCGAGTGTGCTGCACGTGGTGTAGGAACTTCAAATCGGCGGCACTAGTCGCCAAAGTAACCCTACAAATAGGCACAAGTCGTCATCCGAAATGACGAGTGTGGCGCGCTTTCGTCGCTAAACACGGAGTAAAAGTGTATTTTAATGCGCGTCAGTCGATTGCGGCGTAGATGTCGCCCGAGTTTGCCTCGACCGGAAGCTGCTTGAGCCAGCGCGCGATCTCGTCAACTGTCTGCCAGCGCTCCTCGACGAAGGTCTGGCTTTCGCCTAGCGCAGCCTTGTACCGCCGGAAGCCGAGCGCCGTGCAGCGCACGAGGCATCCCAATGCCACATCGCGCTGGATGGTGGTGAACTCGAACGACAACGCGTTGACGGCGCGCGAGAGACCTGCAAGCGCTTCCACTTCGAAGCCCTCAACGTCGATCTTGATGAAGGCCGGGCGGCCATGCCGCTCGATCAGCGCATCGAGCGTGGTCAAGGGCACCTCGATTGTCTTGGTCCAGCTCTGATCTTCCCAGCCGGGCGCGCCATCGGCTGCACGCACGAAGGCGTCGGAGGCTGTGGAGATCGTCGGATTGTCGATATTGAGCTTGAGCGCGATCGTGCCGCTCTCGCGCCCGACCGCGGCCGGCTCGATGATGACGTTGCGGTTGAGCCCATAGAGAAGCTTGAGCGTGGTCACGAGCGGCGGCTGCGGCTCGACCGCGACGACGCGCGCGCCGAGCCTTCGGAAGGAGCCGACGCGGTCGCCCACATGGGCACCGACATCGAAGACGAGGTCGCCTGCACGCAGATGGTGCTGTGCCAGGTCGGCGGCCAATGATCGGGCCAATGACCCCAGGCATTGAGCTGGCCGAGCGCATCAAACAGCCCCAGGTATTGGTGATAGTCGACGCCCGATACATTTTCACCGACCGGGCAACCCAGCGTCACCACGCGCAGCCCCTGCGTTCGTTCGGCAGGAAGAGATTGGATCGCATTGTTGATCTGCAGCGCCCCCTTGCTGTGCCCGACCAACAGGCGGAAGGGTGTCACGCGATATTCGAGCAGGGCATGAAGCACATCCGATGAGCCCGAGCCATAGCGGAAGATCGGCGCGCCGCGCGCGGTTGGCTCCTGCGGCGTCGATGCGACAAGCTTCCGACCGATGCGTGCGGTCTCCGGGGCAGCCATCGCAAGCCCGGTCTGGATCAGTGTCTTGCTGCCGAGGAAATCATGCAGACCGAAGGCGAACCAGCCACCGAGTCCCTGCAGGACGACGTCGGCGACGCCATAGCCTGGCACGATTGCCAGCACCGGCTTTTCGAGCGCGACCGAGATGTCCCACGCCAAGGCCGCGCTTCCCAGCGCTGAGCTGCCGACGCCGGTGATCGTGGCGATGTCGACGTCGCGGGTTTCCTGATAAGGCGACTCGAGGAATTTCTCTACGCTCTGATATCGATGGACGTAGGGCGCGGTCGTCGCGTCGATGAGGAGCAGTGACCCCTCCGGGTTGCTCAGCGCATCGAAATCGATGATCCGCGACGGCGGCTTTTCGTGCCGGGCCCGCATCGGCGCGTCCTTCTCGCCCAGCGCGGCGCGCAGCGTCGGCACGTCGTAGAAGACGAAATCGAGCGCGGTGTTGAACAGCCGGCAGGAGCGCACCGCCGGCTCGACGAGCCATTCCGGAAGCTCGAAGGCTTTGAGCATCAGCTCAGCGATGTTGGTCGGCGGATCGTGCTGCGTCGCCATGGCGATTTCCTCACCTGACGCCGCCATCATATGTCGCTTGATGCTGCGTCGCAACACGATCAACCCGGACGGAGACCGCGGCGGCGCTATCGGATTCGTCGCCTCAGCGCTTCGACCGCAGCTGCCCGATCGCGATGGCCACGATAGATGCCCCAAGCGCTGTCATTGTGACTCCATCCTGCAGCAGTGCGGTCAACACGCCTTCGATGAGGTTCGGATTGCTTTGCTCCACGTAACGCACGAGTTCATACACTTGGCTGGACGTGGCGAGAGCGGCGTCCTCGAACGATACCGGCACGACAGACCATCGCGCGTTCGGAAGATATTTGACGAAGACACCGCCACCGACCACGGCTAGCGCCAACGGGCCGACCGCGCCAAGCAAGCGGCCCAATAGAGGCGCGCGCCGCTTGAGATCGAGTTTGCCAAACGCGCTCGCAACGATCGCGGGCTACCGACAAGATGCCGACAGCGACGGGTCCATGGCGCCTCCGGTTTGCGCCTTACATGCCGCAAGCGCGACTGCAGTACTCAGCGGTGTGACGGTTTGCCTGGCAGTTGGCGTTGCAGAAGCCGTCGAGCGCGCGGAACTGGAGAGGATTGCGGCACACTTCCCGGCATGACGGGCGATCGTCGTCATCCATGTAGTACTGGGGGCTGCGGAGCCTTGGATCATCCAGACTCGTAGGTCCACTCGCAAATGAATGTCCGTTGTATGAAGTCTGCAGCGATGGCGCCGTGGCACACGAGCACAGCAGCAGGACCGAAATCACGCACAGCATCGTCTTCATTGCGTTCCTTCAACGATCGAATTGGCACGATCGGGCGTCAGGCCCAATGATGGATACTATCGTACGACGGATCGATGACAGAATCCATGCTTGGTAAGGAATCGTTACACATGCGATTGCCGCGATCGGCCGGCATTGTCATGCTGACAAGATCCTTACACTTCGCATCACGGGAGTCGTTCCGGGGCGGCACTCCCGCGGGTCAATCGACCGCGAACTGCAATTTCTCGTCCGCCACCTCGATCACGTCGCCGTCGTTGATCCGCCGCGCCTCCTTGCCCGCCGGCTGGCCGTTGACGCGTGGCGCGCGGCGGCCTTCGACGTGCGCGAGAAAATAGCCGTGGGGTCGCCGTATCAGCACCGCCGAACGGTGCCCGGGCTTGCCGAACGTGGCGACGACGCGATCGAGCTCGATTGTCATGCCGGCGCGCGGTCCGCTGACCATGTGCACGCGCCCGCTGGGCAATTCGCGTCGAGCTCGATCGTCGTGCCGGCGCGCGGGCCGGCTGAACATGTGCACGCGCCCGTTGGGAAATTTGATCCGCGTCGCGCGCGTGCGCGGCACGGGAAGCGCCTCGCCGTCGGCCGGCAGCCCGGCCTGTGCTTCGGCGATCCCCTCGATCAGCATCGTGCGGTCGAGTTCGACTTCGGTCGCGGTCTTCGGATTGAGGTAGCGCAGGTTGAACGCGCCGAACTCGACGACGTCGCCATGCTGCAGGATGCGCCGCGACATCCGCGTGCCGTTGACGAAGGTGCCGTTGGCGCTCGCCAGGTCCTCGAGGATGTGGTCGTTGCCGACCGGCACGATCGCCGCGTGCTCGCGGCTCACCGACGGATCGTCGATGACGATCTGGTTGGTGGGATCGCGGCCGACGCCGAGCCGCTCCTTGTCGACGAAGCACTGGAACACGACTGAACCGCCCGAGCTCAGGACCAGCTTCGCCATCGTCAGTGCTGCCAGCCGAGCAGCCGGCGCTGCCATCCGCGCGCCGCGGGGAAGGGCTTCCGCACACGCGCGACGATCGCGGTGATGTTGTCGTAGCCCCCGTTGTCCTTGGCGGTCTGCACGAGCAGGCTGCGCGGCGAGGGGCAGGTTGGCGCGGAGCTCCTGCAGGATCAGCTCGATGTCGGCGTCCTCCACCAGGTCGTTGAGGCCGTCGGAGCACAGGAGCACGATGTCGCCCGGCACCGCGTCGACTTGGCGCACGTGCGCGGCGACCTGCTCCGCGACCCCCAGCGCCTGCGTCACCAGGCTGCGGTTGTGCGATTCGCCCGCGTCCGCGACCGAGATGAGCCCGGCGTCGACCTGGTCGCGCAGCAGCGAATCGTCGCGGGTCATGAGCTGCAGCTTGCCTCCGCGCAGCCGGTAGACGCGAGAGTCCCCGATGTGCCCGATCACGATCCGGTTGTCGTGGAACAGCGCCAGGGCGAGGGTCGTTCCCATGCCGAGCTGCCCGGCGTGGGCCTGCGCGGCGCCCCAGATTGCCAAATTGGCTTGGTTTATGCTTTCCTCGACGGCAAGCAGTGGGGAATGCTGGTCGGCGCCTGACCGCAGTTCGGCGAGGCGCTGCCGCAGTCCGGCGAGGACGATTTGTGCGGCCATGGCGCTGGCGACCTCGCCCGCCCGGTGGCCGCCCATGCCGTCGGCCACGGCGAGGACCCCGAGTTCCGGATCCATCGCGATGCTGTCCTCGTTGTATTGTCGGACGTTGCCCGGATCGGTCGCCGCCGCCGCTTCGATGAACTTGCGCGCCATGATGCCCAACATGTTATGCGACTCGAGCCGCTAGGTCGCTACGAGATCCTCGAGGAGATCGGCCGCGGGGCGATGGGCGTGGTTTTCCGCGCCCGCGACCCGCTGATCGACCGCATCGTCGCCATCAAGACGATCAACGTGGGGCTGTCGCGCGTCGAGGCCGAGGACTTCGAGAAGCGCTTCGACCGCGAAGCGCGTTCGGCGGGACGTCTCAACCACCCGAACATCGTCACCATCTACGACGTCGGCAAGAGCGGCGACGTGGCCTACTTCGCCATGGAGCTGCTCGAGGGGCAGTCGCTGCGCGACATCCTGGACTCCGGCGTCGTGCTGCCGCCCTCGACCATCGCCGACATCGCCGCGCAGATCGCCGACGGGCTCGCCTCCGCGCACCAGGCGGGCGTCATCCATTGCGACATCAAGCCCGCGAACGTCGTCGTGCTCGCGAGCGGACTGGTGAAGATCACCGACTTCGGCATCGCGATGCTGCCGACCGGCTCGCGCTCGTTCATCGGCAGCGTGGTCGGCTCGCCCAAGTACATCTCGCCCGAGCAGGTGGTGGGGCGCCCCGTCGACGCGCGCTCAGACGTGTTCTCGCTCGGCGCCGTGCTCTACGAGGTGCTGACCGGGACGCCGCCGTTCGTGGGGACCGCGCTCGACGAGATTCTGCACAACGTGATCAACCTCTCGCCGGATCCGCCCACCAGCCGCAACCGCAGCCTGCCGGCGGCGTTCGACGCGATCGTCGCGCGGGCGCTGGCCAAGCATCCGGACGACCGTTACCAGAGCGCGCGCGAGATGTCCGCGGACCTGCGCCAGCTCGCGCTGGTGGGGCCGCGCGACGCCTTCGGCGCGGCGGCCGCGCAAAAGCGCCCGGCGGCGACGCAGCCGGGCGATTCGACCGTGCTGATCGATCCGCCGGCGGAGGGCGACGCCGAGGACGCGTGACGCGGCGTTCGACGACGATCCCGCGCCGGCGCGCCTCGGATGGCGCAGCCCGTTCGTGCGCTATGGCGTGCCGGCGGCGCTGCTGGTGGCGGTCGCGGCATGGGCGATGTACTCCGCGCAGGCGCCGCGTCCGGTGCCGGTTGCGGCGGTCGCGGCCCCGGACCCGCAGCGTGACACGCCGCCCGCCTCGGCTGCGCCGGCCACGGGCGAATCGCCGGCGGACGGCAAGGGCGCCGGCGCGCCGGCCGCGGTCGTGGCGACGCCGGCGCCTCCGGCCGCGCCGGCAGCGAAGCCCGTCGCGCTGGCCCGACTGGGCTTCGCGGTGACGCCGTGGGGCGAGGTGTACATCGACGGACGCAAGACGGGCATCACGCCGCCGCTCAACGAGATCCGGCTGCCGCCGGGCAAACACACGATCGAGATCCGCAACACGACCTTCCAGCCGCATCGCCAGACCGTCGACCTGCGCGCGGACGGCAGCGTGCGGATCAAGCACAAGTTCGAATGACGATCGGCCCGCCCGCCAAGCATCGCGGATCGATCGCCGTTGCGTTAGCGCTGGTGTGCGCGGCGTGCGCGACGCCCACCGCGAAGGAACCCGCGGCGCCCGCGAGCCCGCCGCCGAAGGAAAGCGCCGCCCCGCCTCCGGCCGCGCCGCCTCCCGAGTTGCGGCCCGCCGCGCCGCGCGAACCGGCCGCCGCGCGCGCGAGAAAAGCCGCGCCGAGCAGGACTTCGAGCGCGGCGTGAAAAGCTACGAGGACGGCGACTACAAGAGCGCGGCGCGGCAACTCCAGTCCGCGCTGTCGCTCGGCCTGCCGGCCTTCCACGACCAGGCCACCGCGCACAAGTACCTCGCGTTCATCGCCTGCGCGTCGGGCCGGCAGCGCCCGTGCCGCGACGAGTTCCGCAAGGCGTTCGAGGCCGACGGCAACTTCGACCTCACGCCCGCCGAGGCCGGCCATCCGGTCTGGGGGCCCGTGTTCCGCAGCGTGAAGGCCGAGATGGCGAAGGCGCGGCCGAAGTAGGTCGCGGCGCCGAGCCAGCCCATGCAGCGTCAGCGCCGGAATTCCGGGATATAGGGCAGCGACCCCACATCGCAGAACGACGCGGGCGTGAAGGGGAACTGCCGCGGCTGGTAGGTCGCCTCGTCGTCGATCGTGCGCACGCCGGTCGAGTACTCGTGGGATGTGCCGTAGCTATTGGCGCTACTCGCCCATCTGCAGCAGCGTGCCGTGATTGCGCGCGTAGCGGACCGCCCACGCGAATACGGCCGCGCCGAGCGCCAGGTAGACGACGTTGAGCCCGAGCGCGATCCAGAGATGCGGCCAGGGGAACTCGCCGCGCAGCAGCACCGCGCGCATCCCCTCGAAGATGTGCGCCGACGGCAGTCGCCCACGCGATCGATTGCATCCACCCGGGCAGCACGGCGATCGGATAGTAGACGCCCGACACCGGCGCCACGACGAAGATCGACGCCCACGCGAGCTCCTCGGCGCCGAGCCCGAGCCGCATGATCATTCCCGACATCGCGAGGCCGATGGCCCAGCCGAACACGAGGAGACAGACGAAGAACGCGATCAGCGCGAACCCCATCGAGAAGATCGAGAAGCGGAACAGCAGGTACGCGAACACGCAGGCGCCGCCCACGCCGATCAGCGCCCGCACGCACGCTCATCGTCAGCTGGCCCGCGATGAACTCCGGGAGCGTGAGCGGCGAGACGAACAGGTTGCCGAGGTTCCGCGCATAGAGCTCCTCGATGAACGTCAGCGAGACGCCGAGCTGGCCGCGGAACAGCACGTCCCAGAGCAGCACGGCGCCGATGAAGAAGCCCGGCGCGTCTCTGCAGGAAGTTGTTGGTCGGCGCGAGATAGATCGTGAGGAACGCCCAGACGACCATCGTGACCGTCGGGTAGTACATCATCGACACGATGCGCGTCCACGACCGCAGGATCAGGTAGAGGTGGCGGCGCAGCACGGCGCGCACGCGCAGCAGCGACGCGGCGGCGCCGGTGTAGCGGTCCGAGTCGGCACGGGCGCGCGATCATGACGCCGTGACCTCTTCGCACGCCACCGCCCGGGAGGCGCTCGCCGCTGTCGCGACCGCGCGCGATGTCGAGGAACACCTCCTCCATGTTGGCGCGGCCGTAGCGGGCGACCAGCGCCTGCGGCGAGCCCTGGTCGACGACGCGCCCCGCGCGCAGCATGATCACGTCGTCGCACATCCGCTCGACCTCGCCCATGTGGTGCGACGCGAGCAGCATCGTGCAGCCGGTGCGCCGCTGGTACTGCTCGAGATAGGTCCGCATCCGGTCGCCGATGTCCGGATCGAGCGACGCGGTCGGCTCGTCCAGCAACAGGACCTCGGGCTCGTTGATCACCGCTTTCGCGAGCGAGACGCGCGTGCGCTGCCCTGCCGACAGGCTGCCGTAGGGGCGGCGAAGCAGGTCCCCAGTCGAAGTCCCGCGCGACCTCGGCAATGCGCAGGCTCGCGTGGCGGACGCCATAGAGATCGGCGAATACGCCAGGTTCTCCCGCACCGACAGCCGCTTCGGCAGGTCGACGTACGGCGACGTGAAGTTGATTCGCGGAAGCACGCGATCGCGATACCGCGGCATTTCCTCGCCGAGGACGGTCACGCTGCCGGCGGTCGGCGTCAGCACGCCCATCAACATCGACAGCGTCGTGGTTTTGCCGGCGCCGTTGCCTCCGAGAAGCGCGGTCGTCGTGCCCCTCCGCACCGCGAACGAGATCCCCGCACGGCCTCCACCGTGTCGTAGGTCTTGCAGAGGTCCGCGACCACGATGGCGGCGCCGGATTCGCTCATGCGCGTGGAGATCCTGATCGGAACTGCGCGCCGGCGGCTCCGCGCGCATCGAAACGATTGTAACGGAAATCCCCGCTGCAGCTCGTCGGCGAGCGCGCCCGACACGCGCGCGCGGCATTAAACTGTTCCGGAAGGAGGGCCCAGCGATGCCAGCGACCGCCGCATGCCCGTCGTCGTCGAGAGCGTGCAGTACCTGTCGGACATCGGGCGCGCGCTGGCGCGAGAGCGCGACCGGCGCGGCTGCTCGAGATCATCCTCGCCGAGGCGGTGCGTCTCACCGGCGCCGACGGCGGCGCGCTGTACCGGCTCGACGACGCGGCGATTCGCTTTCGTTCGAGATCGTCTGCAACGCGACGCTCGGATGGTCCGTGCAGGGGACGCCTCGCCGCGGCCTCCACCTGCCCTCGATCCCGCTGCACGACGCGAGCGGCGCGCCGAATCATCAGCGGTCGTCGCGCACGCGGCGATCACGCGCAGAGTATCCGCATCGCCGACGTCTACGCCGTCACCGGATTCGATTTCGTGTCGGCGCGGCGCTTCGACGCGCAGTACGGCTACCGGACGAAGTCCATGCTCGCGGTCCCGATGCTCGACCACGACGACGCGCTGATCGGCGTGGTGCAGCTCGTCAACGCGCTCGATGCCGCCGGCGGCGTCACCGAGTTCACGCAGCAGCACGAGGCCCTCTGCGAGGCGATGACCGGCCTCGCCGGCGTCGTGCTGTCGAACCAGCTGCTGATCGAGAACCTGGAGTCGCTGTTCGCAAGCCTCGTCAACCTCATCAACGTCGCCATCGACGAGAAATCGCCGTACACGAGCGGCCACTGCCAGCGCGTGCCGAGGCTCACGATGATGCTCGCGGAGGCGGCCAACGCCACCGCGAGGGGCCGCTCGCGCCGTTCCGGATGTCCGAGCGCGACCGCGCCGAGCTGTGGATGGCGGGGATGCTGCACGACTGCGGCAAGATCACGACGCCGGTCCACGTCGTCGACAAGGCGACGAAGCTCGAGACGATCCACGACCGGATCGATCTCGTCGCGGCGCGATTCGACGCGCTCTCGCGCGAGGCGCGGATCCGCGCACTGGAGCGCAGGCTCGCGGGCGAGGATGCCGGCGCGGTCGACGCGGCGCTCGTGGCCGAGCAGGCGGAGCTTGCCGCGGATCTCGCGTTCCTGCGCAGCGCCAATGTCGGCTCCGAGCGGATGGCGGACGAGGACATCGCTCGCGTCCGCCGCATCGCGGCGCGCCGGCTTCATGACCGCGACGGCATCTCACGCCCGGCGCTGACCGACGAAGAGGTCGCCAACCTCACGATTCCCTACGGGACGCTGACGGCGGCCGAGCGGACCGTCATCAACCAGCACATCGTCGCGACGATCCGCATGCTGGAAGCACTGCCCTGGCCGCGCCACCTCACGCACGTCCCCGAGTATGCGGGAGGCCATCACGAGCGGATGGACGGCAAGGGATATCCGCGCGGATTGTCACGCGCCGACATGTCGTGGCAGGCGCGGATGATGGGCATCGCCGACGTCTTCGAGGCGCTGACTGCGCCCGACCGGCCCTACAAGAAAGCGAAGACGCTCTCCGAATCGCTGGCGATCCTCGGCCGGATGAAGGAGAACGGGCACGTCGATCCGGATCTCTTCGACGTCTTCGTGCGACGAAAGGTCTACCTCGAGTACGCCACGGCGCACCTCGATCCGGCGCAGATCGACGCCGTCGACGAGCGCGCGATCCCGGGCTACGTACCGTGACGATCGGAGGCGAGCACGCGCAATACCGCGAATTGATAACCAAACGGCTCGCAGCGTGTGCCTATGTGGATGGCCGCTTCCGAACCAGGAGAGCCATTCGGGGTCCGGACAAACGAATGGCTGCTTCCTGAGGTTCAGCAGCCTGTCGGCCGCGTGGCGGCGGCGCCAGCCGCTCGATCAGTTCGAGTGGGGTTTCCAGCATCAGCCCCTTACGCTGCCGCCCGCTCCGGGCTTGACGCTCTCGTAGACCAAGCGCTCTGCATGGGATTTCACGCAGTCACTCCAGCGCAAAGGCCGGCCGGGCGCAATAGCGCAGCAGTCGCTCCAGGCACATGCGATCTCCTGGCATCGACCGAGAAACCCCCTCCGTGATCCCGGCTGCCCGTCGTCTCGGCATCCTCGTACTCGAGTAATCCGCGGACCCGGCAGGCTGGCTTGAGATCATCACGGTGCCTTACGGAGGCTGGGAGGGGACGACCCCGGCCTGGCCGAGAGTGCTGCGATGTTCCTCGGATCGGCCGCGCGGCTGGCGTTGCTCAGCGGCGAAGAGCTGATGAAGGAACTGAATGGCGATGGAGCCTTCACCGACCGCCGAGGCGACACGCTTCACTGCACCGTGGCGGACGTCGCCGGCGGCGAACACGCCTGGCATGCTCGTCTCGAGGAGAAACGGACTGCGATCGAGAGGCGATGCGCGACGCTGCGAGACATCTGCTCCCGTGAGGACGAATCCCTGCTCATCCCGTTCGATATCCGGCGGAAGCCAATCGGTGTTCGGCTGGGCGCCGATCAGGAGGAAGAGCGCGTTCGCCTCGACCGTGGCTTCTGTCTGCGACCCGATGTCGCGCAGCACCAGGTGCTCGAGCCGTCCGTCGCCGCCACCGCCCACCACCTGGCAGCCGAGCCGCGCCTCGATATTGTCGGTCGCCTCGATCTGGCGCACGAGGTACTCGGACATCCCGGCGCGGAGCGAATCGGCCCGCACCACCAGCGTGACGGTGCGGGCGTACCGAGCGAGGTGCAGCGCGGCTTGCCCCGCCGAGTTGGCGCCTCCGACGATGAAGACATCGCGACCGGTGAATGCCGATGCCTCAGATGTCGGACCCCCGTAGAACACGCCGGCCCCGATCAATGCTTCCAGCGACGGCACGTCGAGCCGGCGATACCTGGCGCCCATCGCCAGGATCACCGCGGAGCAGCGCACCGGGCCGCTGTCGGACAGCGTGACCACGAGCTGGTCACCGTCACGGGCGAGCCCCGTGACCGACTGCATGAATACGAACTCCGCCCCGAACACCCACGCCTGGTTGTACGCGCTCTGGGCCAGCTGCCGGCCGCTGATGCCGCGCGGGAACCCGAGGTAGTTCCTGATGAGTGAGCTCGACGTGGCCTGGCCGCCGATGCCGCCCTTGTCGACCACCAACGTGCGGAACCCTTCCGAGGCGCCGTACACCGCGGCCGACAAGCCCGCGGGACCGGCCCCGACGATGATCACGTCGAAGTCCACCCGCTCGGGGTTGACGGCACCGCCGGCGGCCAATGCCACCTCGGCGTTGCTCGGGTTCTCGAGGACCGTGCCGTTGGGGAACACGACGAGCGGGAGCTCGGCCCCCTCGGGGGCCGCGGCGACCAGCGCCCGACCCTCGTCCGAGTCGGCCAGGCAGAAGTTGTGCACCACCGCGCACTGCTTGAGCGCCTCGCGCAGCTCGTAGGCCCGTCCCGTCCACGACTCGCCCACGATGTGCACCATGTGCGGCGAGGCTCGGTTCGCGTCCCACCACTCGAGCAGCATGCTCGAGATCGTCTGGTGGAACAGCTCGTCGGGCGACTCTGCCGGTCGGAGCACATAGTGATCGAACCGACCGTCGGCCACCCCCTCGAAGATCTCGTCGCCGACCGCCTTCTGGCCCCAGTCGCCGAACGCCACCACCAGGGCTCGCTTGGCCCGGGGGTGGAGCTGCCGGACCTCGGCGAGTAGCTCGCTGGCGGGCACCTCCGCGGCCGACCGGCCGGCCAGCACCAGGGCGACCTCGACGCCCGAGGCGGCAAAGTCCGCGAGGTGCGCACGCGCCTCCGCGGGCGATCGCACGCAGACCACCTGATAGTGCCGCGCGTACCGATCGCGCAGCTCGCGTTCGATGTCGCCCAGCAGGCTCTCATCGTCGTCGATGGCAAGCAGAACGGGCTGGCCCATGGCGCGCATTCTAGGTCAAATGCTTCGAGCGACCGGTCGACGCGACGGCGGCTCCGGAAGGAAAGGAATTCCAACGGCACTTCCAGCACTTCCGGGATTGTCTCTTCGCCGTCAGCCGTGGTCAATGCGGGATGCACGGCGGTGAAGTGGATTTGTTCGGGTACGCGAGGATCTGGCGCACACCGGCGCCTCGAAGGGGTCTAGTTGCACGGCCCTCGCCGTATATCTGTCCTGCTCGCGGGCGGTGCGATCGTGGTCCGCATTGGGGTCGGCATCGCCTTCGTCGTGTCAGCGCAGACGAAGTGAGGACGGCCCAGTAAGCTCCGCGGGCGATGCATAACCGAATCTCTGCGCATTGCATCGAAATCGCGACACAGGTTATTCGACGAACAGCAGTGCCGGGCACTCCAGATAGCCTCGCAGGGCCTGCACGAACTCCGCGGCATGCTGCCCATCGATCACCCGGTGGTCGAACGACGACGAGAGGTTCATCAGTCGCCGCGGCACGATCGCGTTCGCGCGCATGACGGGCCGCTCGACGATCCGGTTCACGCCCACGATGGCCACTTCCGGCGCGTTGATCACCGGCGTGGTAACGATGCCGCCGAGCGGGCCGAGGCTCGTGATCGTGATCGTCGATCCCGAAAGCTCGTCGCGCGTCGCCTTGCCCGCGCGCGCGGCGCCGGCCAGCCGGGCGACCTCGGCTGCGCTCGCCCACAGGTCGCGCGCCTCGGCGTGCCGCACGACCGGCACCGTCAGCCCGGCATCGGTTTGGGTCGCGATCCCGATATTCACGGCGTCGAAGCGGGTCACGATGCCCTGCTCGTCGTCGAACCGCGCATTCATCTGCGGGAATACGGGAACGGCAAGCACGATCGCCCGCATCAGGAACGGCAGGAGGGTGAGCCGCTCCCGCGTCGCGCCGAATCGCTCGTTGAGCTTCGAACGCAGGGCCTCGAGCTCGGTGACGTCGACTTCCTCCACGTAGGTGAAGTGCGGAATTCGCAGCGACGCCTGCATGTGTTGCGCAATCTGCCGTCGCAGCCCGATCACCGGGACCGCGTGTTCGCCGTCGCGCTCGGCATAGCGCTGGACGATGGCCGGTCTCGCAGTACGATCCGCCGCGTGCCGCACGACGTCGTCGTGCGCGATTCGTCCGCCGGGCCCGGTCCCGCGGACCTGCGAAAGCTCCACACCCAACTCCCGCGCATGATGGCGTACCGACGGCGATGCGAGCGGCTTCTCGTTTGGTGTGGACGCCAGTGGCGCGGTGTCCGCACGCGGGGCAGTCGCTTGCGCGGGGCGAAGTCTCGAGGGCCACGGCATGTTCACCACTCTTGCGGCGGTGTCCGCTGCCGTCGTCCCCAGTCGCAGGAGCTCGCTGCCCACCGCGACCTTGTCACCAGCGTTGGCGTTGATGGCGATCACCGTGCCCGTGATCGGGGATGGGACCTCGACGGTGGCCTTGTCGGTCATCACATCGGCGAGGGTCTGATCTGCGACGACCGCGTCACCAGGCTGGACGTGCCACGCGACCACCTCGACCTCGGCAATGCCTTCGCCGATGTCCGGAACCTTCACCACATGGATGCCCATGACTAGGTAACCTCCCCCAGGCTCGCCCACTGCGCGGGCAGCGCGCTCATTTCGCCTCCAGTGTGCGCCGGAGCGCCTTGCCGACGCGATCCGGGCCGGGGAAATAGGCCCACTCCTGCGCATGCGGATAAGGCGTATCCCATCCGGTCACGCGCTCGATCGGTGCCTCGAGGTGGAAGAAGCAATGCTCCTGCACCAGCGCCGCCAGTTCAGCACCGAAACCGCTGGTCCGCGTCGCCTCGTGGACAATCACGCAGCGGCCCGTCTTCTTCACCGATGCGACAATTGTGTCGAGGTCGAGCGGCCAGAGGCTGCGGAGGTCGATGATCTCGGCGTCGATTCCGGTTTCGCGGACCGCGGCCTCCGACACCCACACCATCGTGCCGTAGGTCAGCACGGTGAGCGCAGTACCGGAGCGGCGCACCGCGGCCGATTCGAGCGGCACCGTGTAATGCCCCTCGGGGACTTCCGCGAGCGCGTGGCCCGACCAGGACACGATCGGCCGCTCGTGATGACCGTCGAACGGACCGTTGTAGATGCGCTTCGGCTCCAGGAAGATGACCGGGTCGTCGCATTCGATCGACGCGATCAGCAGGCCCTTGGCGTCGACGGGATTGGACGGCATCACGGTGCGCAAGCCGCACACGTGCGTGAACAGCGCCTCGGGGCTCTGGCTGTGCGTCTGCCCGCCATAAATGCCGCCGCCGCAGGGCATGCGGATCGTGATCGGCGACGTGAAATCGCCGGCGGAGCGATAGCGCAGGCGCGCCGCGCCCGACACGATCTGGTCGTAGCCGGGATACATGTAATCGGCGAACTGGATCTCCGCCACCGGGCGAATTCCGTACGCGCCCATGCCGATCGCTGCGCCGACGATGCCGCCTTCGGCGATCGGCGCGTCGAATACGCGCGACGTGCCATATTTGGCTTGCAGACCGTCCGTGCAGCGGAACACGCCTCCGAAATAGCCGACGTCTTCGCCGAACACCACGACGTTGGCGTCGCGCCCGAGCATGACGTCCAGCGCCGAGCGGATCGCCTGGACCATCGTCATCATGGCCATCGTCAGGCTCCCAGCTTTCGCGTTGCCGGCGCAAATGAGCAGGCATGTCCTTGTAGACGTCCTCGAACATCGTCGAAGCGTCGTGGACATGGCCCGAGGCCAGCGTACCGTAGCTTTCCGCGATCTTCTGTGCCGAGAGGACCTCGTCCGTCACTTCCTTCTGTGCCTGGGCATGCTCCTCGTCGGACCACACGCCGATCTGGATCAGGTGCTTCTGCAGTCGCGCGACCGGATCGCCCAGCGGAAAGCGCGCCCAATCATCGGCCGGCCGGTACTTGGACGGATCGTCCGCCGTGGAATGCGCGCCGGCGCGGTAGGTGATCCATTCGATCAGCGTAGGCCCGAAGCCGCGGCGCGCACGCTCGGCCGCCCAGCGCGACACCGACAGGACCGCGAGGAAATCGTTGCCGTCCACGCGCAGCGACAGGATGCCGTTGCCAAGCCCGCGCGCGGAGAAGGTGGCCGCTTCGCCGCCCGCGATGCCCGTGAACGAGGAGATCGCCCACTGGTTGTTGACGATGTTGAGGATCACCGGCGGCGAGTACACCGCGGCGAAGGTGAGCGCGTTGTGGAAATCGGGCTCCGCCGTCGAGCCGTCGCCGATCCAGGCCGAGGCGATGCGCGTGTCCCCCTTGATCGCCGAGGCCATCGCCCATCCCACCGCCTGGATGTACTGGAGGCCGACATTGCCCGCGATCGAGTAGAAGCCGTGCTTGCGCGACGAGTACATCACCGGCATCTGCCGCCCGAGGACCGGGTCACGTTCGTTGGAGAAACACTGGCACATCATGTCGGCGAGAGGGTAGCCGCGTGCGATCAGGATTCCCTGCTGGCGATACGTGGGAAAGCACATGTCGTCCGGCGCAAGGGCCATGGCCTGCCCGATGCCGATCGCCTCCTCGCCGAGGCTCTGCATGTAGAACGAGATCTTCTTCTGCCGTTGCGCGGTCAGCATCCGCGCGTCGAAGACGCGGGTCTTCAGCATCGTGCGCAACCCGCTGCGCAGCAGCTCGGGGTCCGCGTGCGGATCCCAGGGTCCGACCGCGCGCCCCTCGTCGTCGAGCACGCGGACCATCGCGTCGGCGATATCGGCGGTTTGCGATGGCCTCGAGTCGATCGGCGGTTGCCGCACGGCACCGGCGGGAACGACGCGCAGGTACGAGAAATCGGTTTCGTGTCCCGGCCGCGCTGACGGCTCGGGCACGTGCAATTGCAGCGGGGGGTATGGGGTCATCGGTGATTCTCCGGGTCCGCTTGTGGCGGGTTGGTTGCCATTCCCAGCGGTACGTGCGTCCAACTCGAGCCGTTTCGGTTCGCCGCGTGAATGTGCACTGTGTTTCGAGCCTGGGCTTGACGATGCGAATATTCTTGCAGCCCTTGCGCCGAGCCGCTCAGCACTGCATCGTCTGCCGGCAGTACTGCGACGAGCTCGCGCACGACGGTCGTGCCGCCGACCGGCGCGCTGCGCCTTGCCTTGCCCGTATTCCAGCGCGAGCTTGAACTCGTACTTCTCGAAGAAGCGTCGAACTGCTCGGCGCCGACGGTGCCGAGCGCGTACGAGCCCGTCCGTCGCCGCATCGTAGTCGAGCAGGATCGCCGCGAGCGGCTGCGGCGCCGGTCCCGCGACGACCCGCGCGCCCTCGGCCGGATCGTAGACGCTGTGGTCGGCGCAGCAATGGATCACGTGCGCGTCGGAGGTCGCCGAGCTTCTGCGGCTGGTAGCGGATGAACGAGATGTCGCGCGTCGGATAGGCGAGCTTGTGCGCGCAGATCGCGGAGAACGCGACGATCGCGCGCGCCGGGCCCACGCCGCCGTTCCACGCGTAGGTCGATGCCGTCCTCGCGCCGCAAGCGTCGCCGGCGCCGGCGACCGGCCGCGCCAGCTTGCAGCAGGAAGCACGGCGTCGCCGGCGAACGGATACTGGAACACGTAGTTCGTCTCGGCGGCGAGCGCGCGCGGCCCGCAGCGGCGCGCCGTGGATGTCGACGAGCCGCGCCCGCTCGTAGACCGCGCGGCGTCGCGTTCGCCCACGCGCCGGGCAGCGCGCCGAGCCCCGCCGCGCCGGACAGCGCCGCGCACGATTCGAGGAATTTCCGTCTTCGTCGCATCCGCTCCTCGCGGCAACTGCGGCTCCATCGCGTTCGCCGCGAGCATGCCCGCTCGGCGGCGCGCTCGTGGCCTCAGCCGCGATCAGCATCTCGCGGATGTGCTCGGCGGCGCTGCGCCCGAGCGCGGACAGCGCGTAGCCGCCTTCGAGCGCCGACACGATGCGGCCCTTGCGCGTGCCGCCGGCGACCGCGATCAGCTCGCGCGTCACCCACGCGTAGTCGGCCTCGGTCAGCTTCAGGTCCGGCCAGCGGATCCTCGCGATGGGCGTCGAATCCCGCCGAGACGTAGATGATCTCCGGCCGGTGCGCCTCGAGCGCGGGCAGCCAGTGCTCGCGCACCGCCTCGCGGAACGCGTCGCCGCCGCTGCCCGCGCGCGAGCGGGATGTTGACCATGTTCGGCCGAGCGGATCGTCGACGCCCGAGTACGGGTAGAGCGGATGCTGGAACGTCGAGACCATCAGCACCCGCGGATCGCTCGGCGAAGATGTCCTCGGTGCCGTTGCCGTGGTGCACGTCGAAATCGATGATCGCGACGCGCTCGATGCCGTGCGCCGCAAGCGCGTGCGCGGCGCCGACCGCGACGTTGTTGAACAGGCAGAACCCCATCGCGCGGTTGCGCTCGGCGTGATGGCCCGGCGGGCGGACCGCGCAGAACGCGCTGCGGCACTCGCCGCGCACGACGAGGTCGGTCGCGAGCACCAGCGCGCCCGCCGCATGCAGCGCCGCAGTCGAGCGAATGCGGGCACATCGCGGTGTCCGGATCGATGTAGTGCAGTCCCGAGGCCGGGACTCTCCGCCTCGATCGTCGCGATGTAGCCCTCGCCGTGAACGCGCGCGCAGCTGCTCGTGCGTCGCGGCCGGCGCCGTCGTAGTGGCGTCAGGTAGACGTCGAGCCCGGCGCTGATCAGCCGGTCGCCGATCGCCCGCAGCCGGTCGGGGCACTCGGGATGATACGGCCCCATGTCGTGCAGCAGCGAGGACGGGTGCGTGATATAGGCGGTCGGCACGGGGCTTGCTTCGAACTTGACGGGCGGCAACGGGGCCTGCGAGGGGTGCGCGGGAGCCGACGGTCCGCTCGCGCCGGTAGCCAGTGCCGCCGGCCAGTGAAGTGTAGCCCCGGTGCCCCGGGTGATCGACCAGCCCGGCGCCCGCCGAGCTTAGAGTGCGCCATGCCGATCACCTTGACCACGGCAACTCCCGCCATGACCGTCCGCATCCCTGGGCCAGGCCAACGTTCCCACCGCGCAGCGGCTTGCCGCCGTGCTCGCGCAGCTCGAGCCGCATCGTCGTCGGCAAGGCCGAGCCGCTCAAGCTCGCGCTCGCCTGCCTGCTCGCGCGCGGCCATCTGCTGATCGAGGACATCCCGGGCGTCGGCAAATCGACGCTGGCGCAGGCGCTGGCCGCGGTACCCTCGGGCTCAAGTACGCGCGCGTCCAGTTCACGAGCGACCTCCTGCCCGCCGACGTGCTCGGCGTCTCGATCTTCGATCGGTCCGCGCAGTCGTTCCAGTTCCATCCCGGTCCGATCTTCAACTTCGGTGCTGCTCGCCGACGAGATCAACCGCGCGCCGCCCAAGACGCAGAGCGCGCTGCTCGAGGCGATGGAGGAGCGGCAGGTGTCGCAGGACGGCGAGACGCGCCGGCTGCCGGAGCCGTTCTTCGTGATCGCGACGCAGAACCCGGTCGAGCAGATCGGCGCCTACCCGCTCCCGGAGTCGCAGCTCGACCGTTTCCTGATGGCGATCGAGCTGGGCTATCCCGACCCGGCCGCGGAGCGCGAGCTGATGACCGGCGGCGACCGGCGCGCGCAGATTGCCGACGCTCGTGCCGCTGGCGGACCCGCCGACGCTGCTCGAGTGGCAGCGCGAGGCCGCCGCCATTCACGTCGCGCCGGCGCTGCTCGACTACGTGCAGGCGCTGCTCGCCGCGACGCGCGGCAACGTCGGCAGCGGCGCCGATGCGGGCGCGCGGCGCGGCCTGTCGCCGCGCGCGGGCCTGCTGCTGCTCGCCGCGGCCCGTGCGGCGGCGCTGCTGGCCGGGCGGCCGATGGCATTGCCCGAGGACGTGCAGGCCGTGTTCCCGTCGGTCGCCGGGCATCGGCTGGCCGGCGGCGCGCGCAGCGGGCGCGCTGCACGCCGCGGCGATGCTGCGCGCCGTCGCGCTGCCCTGACAGGCCGAATTCCCGCGGGTCGCTCGCCCGCGTTGTCGATGACCGCCACCGCAGCCTCGCCGAACCCCTCCGGCGCCGCGCGCGAATCGTGGCGCCGGCGCTACCGGCAACGGCTGTTCCGCACGGCGCCCGCCGATCGCGATCCGGTGGTCCTGCGCCACAGCCGCATCTACATCCTCCCGACGCGGCGCGGCCTCGCGTTCCTCGGCGACGCTCGCGATGATGCTGCTCGCCTCGCTCAACTACGCGTTGTCGCTGGGATTTTTCACGACATTCCTGCTCGCGGGATTGGCTGCCGCCGCGCTTCTGCACACGTTTCGCAATCTCGCCGGCATCGAGCTCGCGCCGCTCGCGGCGGGCGAGACGTTCGCCGGCGGCGCGCTGCCGTTCACGCTGTCGCTCGCGGGCGGCGCTTCGACGCGGCATGCGATCACGCTCACCGCCGGCGGCTCGCCGCGCCGTCACGGTCGACGTCGTCCCGGATGCCGCGCTCCCGGTCACGCTCGAGCTGCCGCACCTCGCGCCGCGGACGCGTCGCGCTCGGGCGCGTCACGTTGTCGTCGGATTTCCCGCTGGGGCTCTGGCGCGGCTGGGCCTACGTTCACTTCCCGCTGGCGGGCGTCGTGTTCGCCGCGCCGGAAGCCGGAGCGCCGCCGCTGCCCGCCGGATTGAGCGGCCACGACGCGCAGGTGCAATCGCGCGGCGAGGACGCCGATCTCGCCGGACTGCGCGAGTACACGCCCGGCGATCCGCTGCAGCGCGTCGCGTGGAAGGCCGTCGCGCGCGGCGCCGGCTGGTACACCAAGCAATTCGAAGGCGGAGGCGGAGGCGGACCGGCGCTGCTCGCCTGGCGCTCGCTTCCGCGCACGCAGGACGCGGAGGCGAAGATCGCGCGCCTCACCGCGTGGGTGCTCGCGGCCGAGCGCTCGGCGCGGCCCTTTGCGCTGTCGGCGCCGGGAATCGCGCTCCCCGCGGGCCAGGGCCGCGAGCATCGCCGCGCGGCGCTGACCGCGCTCGCGCTGATACCGGCAGAGCGCAACATGAGCGCCGCCGCCGCGACGATCGGGGGACGCGGCCGCGCGCGCGGGAGCCGCGCCGCGCCGCGGCAGCTGCTGTCGCCGGCGCAGGTGACCTGGCTCGGCGCCATGCTGTTGATCGTGCAGCTGCCGCAGATGCTGTTCGTGCCGGTCTGGGTCGCGGGATTCGGAATGATGCTGGTCGTCGTCCGGCTCGCGCTGTTGCGGCGCGACCGGGCTCGCCCCGACGCCACGCCGGCGCGCATTCCCTCGTGGGCGCTGGCGCTGTTCGCGATCGCGACGGGCGTTGCGCTGAAGACGTCGTTCGGCTACCTGCTCGGCCGCGACCCCTGCGTCGCGTTCCTGTTCGTGCTGGTCGGCATCAAGTATCTCGAGACGCGTACTCCGCGCGACGGCTCGCTCCTCGTCTGCCTCGCCTCGTTCCTCGTTCTGACGACGTTCTTCTACAGCCAGTCGGTGCTCGCCGCGGCGATGGCGCTGCCGGCGCTGCTCGCGCTGGGCGCGACGCTGCAGGTGCTGGCACAGCCATCGCTGCGCCGCCTTCCGCTCACGCAAGCACGCGGCCCGGTGCTGCAGGCGGCGAAGCTGTTCGCGCAGGGCATTCCGCTCGCCGCGCTGCTGTTCGTGCTCTTTCCGCGGCTGACCGGTCCGCTGTGGGGCCTGCCGCTCGATACGGCGGCGCGCTCCGGGCTCTCGCAGCGCATGGCGCCCGGAATGATCAGCGAGCTGTCGCTGTCGGATGCCGTCGCGTTCCGCGTCGACTTCGACGGGGCCGTGCCGCCGAAGCGCGAGCGCTACTGGCGCGGCCCGGTGCTGTCCCGCTTCGACGGTCGCGAGTGGACGTCCGGCGAGACCCACCCGGGCGGAGGGCTCGCGCCGGTCGGCGGAAGGCGATACAGCTACGTCGTCACGCTGGAGCCGCATGACCAGCGCTGGCTGTTCGCGCTCGAGCTGCCGTCGCAGCTTCCCGCCATCGCGTCCGGCGACGGCGGCGAGTCGATCGCGATGGTGGGCACGCTGACGCGCGACAAGCAGCTCCTTGCAGGATCGCCGGTGCGCGACGCGCTTCGCTATCGCATCGTGTCGCATGTGACCGACGCCTATGCGGCCGACCCGGATTCGCTCGCGGACGAAATCGCGCGGAGAACAACGCATTGTCGCGCGCCGCGACGCGCGAGAACCCGCGCGCCCGCGCGCTGGCGCTGGACCTGCGCAGCCAGCATCCGGACGACGCCGGCTACATCCTCGCCGTCATGGCGTGGCTCCGCGCGCAGCCGTTCCATTACACGCTCTCGCCTCCGCCGCTGCCGGAGCGCTCGCAGATCGACGCCTTCCTGTTCGATTCGCAGCGCGGCTTCTGCGAGCACTACGCGAGCGCATTCGTCGTGCTGCTGCGCGCGGCGGGAGTTCCGGCCCGCGTCGTCACCGGCTACCAGGGCGGCGAGATGAATCCGAACGGCGATTACCTGATCGTGCGCCAGTCCGACGCCCACGCCTGGGCCGAGGCGCTGGTCGACGGGCGCTGGCGCCGCTTCGACCCGACCGGCGTCGTCGCCCCTTCGCGCATCGACGTCGGGCTGGGCGCCGCGCTGCCGGCCGGCGAGCGCGTACCTCTGCTCGCCCGCGTCGACAGCGGCTGGATCGGCGGCATCGAGCTCGCCTGGGACGCGTTCAATCACGACTGGCGGCGGCACGTGGTCGGATTCAACTACGAGCAGCAGCGGGCACTGTGGCGGGAGCTGCATATCGACGTGTTCGCAGGATGGCAGATCGTGATGGTCGTCGGCGCCGCCGCCGCGCTCTGGGGAGCGGCGCTCCTCGGCTGGCTCACGTACCGGAAGCGCCGGCAGGACCGCGCGCGCTGGCTGTGGGACGCCATGTGCGAACGCCTCGCCCGTGCCGGCCTGCCGCGCGAAATCCACGAGGGTCCGCTCGCGTACGCGGCGCGGGCCTCGTCGCGCTGGCCCGACTACGCGGTGGCGTTCCAGATGATCGGCAATGCGTATGCGAGCCTGCGCTATGGCGCGGTTCCCGCGCGTCGCCGCGACGCGGCGGTCGCGCGCCTCGCGCGCGCGATCGACGTGCTGCCGGCACCCGCTGCGCTGCGGGCGTCGCCCGCGCCGGCCTAGTCCTACGAACCACTGAACAAGCCCCGTGTGGCTGCGACGGGGAATCTTCGGGATGGGATGCCTCAGTTGCCCAATGAGGCGAGGCGAAGCCAATGGCCGGCCCCCTCGGCGAGCGCTCGCGCTCAGTCACCAAAATGAGCAGACCACCCGAAAAGCCCCGTCCCTTCGCGCACTTGCCAACTGAGGCCAAATGCGGCGCGAAGCTTTGCCGCGCTCCTCGGCATCGTAGTATGGACTACGACCTTCGTCGCGCCGCATTTGCCAACTGAGGCAGTCATCCGCATTTGGCCCTGCAGCACAGCCGCGCGGGACTTGTTCAGTGATTCCTTAGAGCAGCGCGTCGCGGTCGAGCCCGCGCCGCTTCAGACGGGAGCGCAGCTTTTCGAGCGCCTCGGCCTGGATCTGCCGCACGCGCTCGCGCGTCACGCCGAGCTCGCCCGCCAGCACTTCCAGCGTCGCGACGTCGCGGCCGTTGAGTCCGTAGCGGCGCTCGATCACCGTGCGCTGCCGCTCGTTCAATTCGTCCAGCCACTGCCGCACCCACTCCTCGATCTCCGTGTTGTGCAGCAGCAGCTCGGGGGCGAGCGCGCTCTCGTCGGCGACGCCGTCGACGACCGACACGCCGCCGTCACGGTCCATCGGCGCGTCGAGCGAGGTCACGTGCTCGTTGTAATGGAGGATGCGGCGCAGGTGCTCGACCGGCTTGCCGGTGAGGTGCGCCGCGTCGTCGAGCGTCGGCTCGCGCCCGTCGGGCGTGCCGTGCATCTCCAGGTGGCGCATCGCGCGCAGCACGACGTTGAGCTCCTTGACCACGTGTGCCGGCAGCCGGATCGTCCGCGACTGGCTCATGATCGCGCGCTCGACCGACTGCCGGATCCACCACGTCGCGTACGTCGTGAAGCGGAAGCCGCGCTCGGCGTCGAATTTCTCGAGCGCGTGGATCAGTCCGAGGTTGCCCTCCTCGATCAGGTCGGGCAGCGCGAGGCCGCGGTTGGTGTAATGCTTGGCGATGCTGACGACGAGCCGCAGGTTGCGCTCGATCAGCGACTGGCGCGCCTCGAAGTCGCCGGTCGCCATCGCCCGCGCGAGCGAGAGCTCCTCGGCGGCGCCGAGCAACGAGTGCTGTCCGATCTCGTTGAGATACATCTGCGTGACATCGTTGACGATGTCGGCGCCCAGTCCCGGCGCGGGCTCCGAGAGCGGCAGCTCGCGCGTATACCGATCGGGCTCGGGGGCCGGCGCCGCCGCGTCCGCGTCAACCGCCTCGACCGCGTCGGTGGCCGCCTCGTCGTCGGACGGTTGCGCGATGCCGGGCAGCGTGAGGTCGATCTCATCGGCCTCCCGGCCCGCGCGCCGCGGCGGGCTCATTGGATCACCCTTGGCGCTGCGCGCCTTCACGCGGGCGGGAGATACTTGAGCGGGTCCACCGGCTTTCCCTGGCGCCGGATTTCGAAATGCAGCTTCACCTGATCGCTGTCGGTGTTGCCCATTTCGGCGATCTTCTGGCCTTTCGCGACCTGCTGGCCTTCCTTCACCAGGATCTCGCGATTGTGCGCGTAGGCGGAAAGATAGGTCGCATTGTGCTTGATGATGACGAGCTTGCCGTAGCCGCGCAGGCCCGTTCCCGCATAGACGACCTTGCCCGCCGCGCTCGCCGCCACCGGCTGGCCTTCCTTGCCGGCGATGTCGATGCCCTTGAGATTCGCCGTATCCGAGAATCCGGTGACGAGCTTTCCGGTGGCGGGCCACATCCAGCCAAGCTTCGCGTCGTCGTCGGTCGCCGCGACGGAGGGCGACTCGCGCGGCGGCTCGACGCGCGGCGCGGGCGGTGGCGCGGGCGGCGGCGAAGTCGCGGCGGCCAACGTCTCCGGCGCAGGCCGCCGGCAGCGTGCGCTGCGCCTCGCGCCACGCGTGCTCGGTGTACGGCTCCTTCAATGCCCTGGCGCCACCTTCAGGACGTCGGTGTTGCGACTCCCCGACGGCGCGCGCGGCAATGGAACGCCCTGCGCGGTCGGCAGCGCGCCCGTTCCGCGCGATTCATCCGAGCCGACCGGCGGAACGGATTTGAGCGGCGTCGTCGTGACGCCGGTTGCGCTCGTCTCGCCGGCAGGCTGGCCCGGCGCCGACAAACGAAGCACCTGACCGGTCCGAATGACGTTGATATTGTCGAGGTTGTTCCACGCCGCGAGTTCCTTGTAGTCGAGACCGTGGTCGAGCGCGATGGCGTAGAGCGTGTCGCCCTTCTTCACCGTATAGGTCGGCACCGGCGCTTCGACCGGCGGCGCCGGCTCGGCGGGCTTCGCCGCCTGCGATTGCGGCGGCTGCGGCGCGGTCGGGCGCTCCTCGACGGGCGCCGGCCGGCGCGACGCGCACGCTGCGAGGCAAGCACGAGCGCGATCGCCGCGGCGCGCGCGAGCACGGAGTTGCCGGGAAAACGGGATTGGAAGGTGCGGTGATCGGGCGACATCGAGGCGGCGAGAGCGCCGCCCGCCCGCGTTACGCGAGACCGGGCAGCAATGGCACGAATCTTACCGCATCGAACGTCTGCTCACGGAAGCCGCCGGGCGCGGCTTCGATGACGGTGAGCCGCTGCACGCCGTCGCCGTCCTCGTCGCGCTGCGCGAGCGGCAGCACCATGCGCCCGCCGGGTGCCAGATACTTGAGAAGCGCCGTCGGAAGATGCGTGGCGGCCGCGGTGATGACGATCGCGTCGAACGGCTCCAGGTCGCCCAGGTCCGCGCTGCCGTCCCCGTGCATCAGGCGCACGTTCTTCACCTTGATGGCCTGCAGGTGCCGGCGCGCCTTCGCGAGCAGCGTGCCGATCCGCTCGACCGTGTAGACATCATCTGCGATGTGCGCGAGGACCGCGGTCTGGTAGCCGCAGCCGGTGCCGATCTCCAGCACGCGTCCAAGCTTGCCGCCGGCGCGCGCCAGCTCGGTCATTCGCGCGACGACCCACGGCTGCGAGATGGTCTGGCCGTTGCCGATCGGCAGCGGCGTGTCCTCGTAGGCCCGACCCGCGAGCGCCTCGTCGACAAATATGTGCCGGGGCACGGCGTTCATCGCGGCCAGCACGACCTCGTCGCGAATGCCGTCGGCACGCAGGCGCTCCACCATCCGCGTCCGCGTGCGATCACTCGTCATCCCGATTCCGGACATCCGTTGTCCGAGCGTCCCCATCACCGGCCCCTCCCCTGAGGCTATCTTATCTCACGGGACGAGCCACGCCCCGATGTGCGGCATCTGATCATGATCGGTGAGATCGATCTGCAATGGCGTCACCGACGCGAATCCCTCGTCGATTGCATGAAAATCCGTGCCTTCGCCGGCGTCGGCCGCGGGTCCGGCGGCGCCGACCCAATAGACGGTCTCGCCACGCGGGCTCTGCGTGCGGATGACGTTCTCCGCCTTGTGCCGGCGCCCGAGGCGCGTGAGGCGGTACCCCTTGAGCGCCTCTCGCGGAATGTCCGGCACGTTGACGTTGAGGAGCGTGGGGCCGAGCGGTGACGCCGCGTGGCGGTCGAGGAGTTCCAGCGCGACGGCGCAGGCCGTCTCGAAATGCGCGGCGGTCTTCGACGCGAGCGAAATCGCCATCGACGGAATGCCGAGCAGGTAGCCTTCGGTCGCCGCGGCGACCGTTCCCGAATAGATCGTGTCGTCACCCATGTTCGCGCCGAGATTGATGCCCGAGATCACCATGTCCGGCAATTCGTCCAGGAGTCCCGTGACGGCGAGATGGACGCAGTCGGTGGGCGTGCCGTTCACGAACAGGAATCCGTTCGGCGCCTTGCGCACCGTGAGCGGCCGGTCGAGCGTCAGCGAATTCGACGCGCCGCTGCGATCGCGCTCCGGAGCGACGACGGTGATCGTCGCGCGCGGCGCAAGCGCTGCCGCAAGGCGCTCGAGGCCGGGAGCGAAGTAGCCGTCGTCGTTGGAAAGAAGTATTCGCATCGCGCTCAACGAAGTATATCGCCGGCGATCAGCGGTGTACCCGGATCGGCAGAGGCGCAACCAAGTCGCTCATGTCGCGAGTTGTTGTAACAGACAGCACGGCATCCAGCTGCGATCGCGAGCCGCCGCGCAGCACCAAGCGGCGTCCATCGCGTCTCCGGACGCCGCTTCGGTGCGGGCGGCGGACGCGGCACGCTCCGGGGCACGGCGAGACGAGCGGCTCTCAAGGTGCGGGCGGCGGACGCGGCACACTCCGACGCATTGCGAGCGGCTAAGAGCCGCGAACGCCTCACCCGGAGTTGCGAAGGCCGGCGGCCAGTCCGTTGATGGTGAGATGGATCGCCCGCTTCGTCCGCTCGTCGGTCTGCCCCGCGCGGTAGCGGCGCAACAGCTCGACCTGCAGGTGATTGAGCGGATCGAGGTACGGAAACCGGTTGCGGATGCTTCGCGCAGAGCGTGGGGTTGTCGCCGAGCAGCCCGCCCTCCCCCGTGATCGCCGCGTGGTGCGCCACGCTGCGCGCATGCTCGGCGGCGATCCGGCCGAAGATTTCGTCGCGCACGCGGGCGTCCGCGTTGAGCTCCGCGTAGCGCGACGCGATCGCGAGATCCGTCTTCGCGAGCACCATGCCCATGTTCGACAGCACGCTCCTGAAGAACGGCCAGTGCTCGTGCATCGCGGCCAGGAGCGGGGCGCCGTCCGGATGCGCGGCGAGCCATTCGCCGACCGCCGTCCCGAACCCGTACCACCCGGGAAGCATCAGGCGGCACTGCCCCCAGCTGAACACCCACGGGATCGCGCGCAGGTCCTCGATCCGCTGCGACGCCGTTCGCGACGCGGGCCGGCTGCCGAGATTCAATTCGGCGATCTCGGCGATGGGTGTGGCCGCGCGGAAGTATTCGGTGAATTCCGGCGTCTCGTAGACGAGCGCGCGATACGCGCGGTACGCGTGCGCGGAGAGCTCGTCCATCGTCGCGAAATAGAGCGGCGCGCGCTCGCCGAGCCGCTCGTGATCGAGCAGCGCCGCCTCGAGCGTTGCCGCGACCAGCGTCTCGAGGTTGCGCCGGCCGAGCTCCGGGTCGGAATACTTGCTCGCGATGATCTCGCCCTGCTCGGTGATGCGCAGGCCGCCGGCGACGCTTCCGGCCGGCTGCGCGAGGATCGCCTCGTAGCTCGGACCGCCGCCCCGCCCGACCGTGCCGCCGCGGCCGTGGAACAGGCGCAGCGCAACGCCGTGCTCGCGGAACGCATCGACCAGCGCGAGCTCGGCGCGGTAGAGCGCCCAGTTCGCGGTCACGTAGCCGCCATCCTTGTTGCTGTCGGAATAGCCCAGCATCACCTCCTGCGTGTGGCCCCGCCCGGCAAGCCACGCCCGGTAGCGCGGCAGCGCGAAGGCGGCGCGCATGATGGTGGCGCAGCGATCGAGGTCGTCGATCGTCTCGAACAGCGGCACGATGTTGAGTGCGAGCGCATCGCCACGGAGGAGTCCGACCTCCTTCAGCAGCACCGCGACCTCGAGCAGGTCCGACACCGAATCGCATTTCGAGATCACGTAGTTCGGCAGCGCCGCTGCCGAATAGCGGCGATGGATGTCGGCGGCCGCGACGAGGATCGCAAGCTCCGCGGCGGCACGCTCCGAGTACGCGAGATGCGGCGAATGCAACAGGCGCGGGCCGGCGAGCTCGGAGAGCAGCAGCGCCTGCCGCCCGGCTTCGGGCAGCGCCGCGTAATCGGCGCACACGCCGGCGGTCGCCAGAAGCTCCGCGACCACCGTCTCGTGCACGTCGGCGTTCTGCCGCAGATCGAGCACCGCGAGATGGAATCCGAATACCTCGGCCGCGCGTTTCAGCGGCACGAGCCGGCCCTCGGCCAGCGGCGTCGCGCCATGCGTTGCGAGCGACGCCTCGATCGTCTGGAGGTCGGCGACAAAGGCTTCCGGCCCCGCATAGGGCGCGAGATCGGCCTGCGGCGCGCGCGCCGGGGCATGACCGGTCAGCGCCTTCGAAGTCGCCGCGAGCCGGGAATAGATGCCGACCAGCGCCTGCCGGTAGGGCTCGTCCGCGCGATGCGGATTCATGTCTCCCGCCATGGCGGCGAGCGTGAGCAGCTCCGGGGTCGGCTGCACGAGCCGCGTCGACAGCGACAGCTCGCTGCCCAGCCGGTGAATCTCGTCGAGGTAATGCGACAGCGCGACGGTCGCCTGCGCGGTGATCGCGTATTCCAGCGTCGACGCGACGACGAAGGGATTGCCGTCGCGATCTCCGCCGATCCACGAGCCCAGCCGGAAGAACGACGGAACGCGCACGCGCGAGCCAAAGCGAAAGCGCCGTGCGAGGCCGTCCTCCAGCACCCGGTACAGCGCCGGCAGCTCGGTCAGGAACGTATACCGGTAATACGCAAGGCCGTTGTCGATCTCGTCTCTCACCGCGAGCCGCGCGAGACGGATCATCGCCGTCTGCCACAGCCCCAGCACCTGCCGGAGCAGGCCCGTCTCCAGAGTGTTCATCTCCTCCAGCGTCAGCTGCTCGCGGTCGCGCCATTGCAGGAGCCGCGCGATCTCGCGCTCGGAATCGAGGATGCTCTTGCGCTGAACTTCGGTCGGATGCGCGGTCAGCACCGGGCTCACCAGCGCGGTGCCGAACCATTCGAGCAGCGCCGGTCCGGGAATGCCGTGCGCGGCGATGCGGTCGAGCGCATCGGCGAGACTGCCGCGCTGCGGCGGCGATCCGGCGAGCGCGTGCGCGCGCCGGCGGCGGTTCTGGTGGACGTCCTCGGCGATGTTGGCGAGGTGCGAGAAGTAGCTGAACGCGCGCACCACGTCGAGCGTCGCCGCGATCGGGAGATCGTTGAGGAGCGCGCCCAGCTCGCTCCGCACCGCCGCCGCCTCGCTCGGGCCGGCGCGGCGAAACCGGATCGCGGTCTGCCGGATGGCCTCGATCCGCGCGAAGCCCGCTTCGCCCGTCTGCGCGCGCAGCACGTCGCCCAGCAGGCGTCCGAGCAATCGCGTGTCGTCGCGCAGCGGGAGATCCTTGTCCTGGTCGTCCATGGTGCAGAGGCCTCGTTGCCCGGTATCTCGGCTGCGGCGTTTCCTCAGCGCGCCGGTTCGCCGCGCTGCGCCTTGATCGCCTGCGCGAGATCCCACACGGCGGCCGCGTAGAGCCGGCTGCGGTTGTACCGGGTCAGCACGTAGAAATTGTGGCAGGCGATGCGGAAGCTCGCGGCATCGGGCTCGTCGCCGCGCTCCTCCAGCATCAGCAGCCCTACCGGCTCATTCGCGATGTCGTCGGGCAAGTCCGCCGCGGTGACGCCGTCCCCCGCCCAGAGATCGAGCGCGCGGCGCTCGCTGATGCCGCCGTCCAGCTTTCGCAGCGCCGCGTCGCGCGCTTCCGGCGCGATCACCGCGGGCAGGAGCGCCGGCTGCCCCGGCTGCCAATCGTGGCGCGCGAGGAAATTGGCGACGCTGCCGACGATGTCCGCCGGACTCTTCCAGAGGTCGATGCGGCCGTCGCCGTCGAAATCGACGGCGAAGCTCCGGTAGCTTCCGGGCATGAATTGCGGGACGCCGAGCGCGCCCGCAAACGATCCGTTGAGCGTGCGCGGCGCCACGCCGAGCGCGCGCGTCAGCAGCAAATAGTCGCGAAGCTCGGCGCGGAAGAACGCGGCGCGGCGCGGATAGTCGAACGCGAGCGTGGCGAGCGCGTCGAACACGACGGTGCCGCCCGATGTTGCGGCCGTAATAAGTCTCGACGCCGATGATCGCGACGACGACCTCGGGCGGAACGCCGAAATCGGCCTCGGCGCGCGCCAGCACGTCGGCGTGGGCATTCCACCAGGCCACGCCTCCGTCGATGCGCGCGGGCGCGAGAAACTGACGCGCGTAGTCGTACCATTTCGGCGGCTCGAGCAGCGGACGTTGCATCGCGGTGATGACGTCGCGCTGGTAGCGAGCGGCGCGAAAGGCGCGCACGAGCGTCGCGCGGTCGTAGTCCTGCGTCGCCGCCATCTCGTCGATGAAGGCGCGCACCTCCGCGCGTCCCTCGAAATCACGCTTGGGCGCGGCGCCAGGCGCCGGTGCCGCGAAGAGCAACGCCGGCACGATGACGCTGGCAATGACGAGGCGAAGCACGATCGGGATTCCCTGGGAAGCGCGGCTCGCGACGGCGCGGCACGGATGCGCAAATGGTATCATCGCGCTGCGCCATCCCGCCTTCATGCTCTATCCGCTTTTTCGCCCGCTGCTCTTCGCGCTCGATCCCGAAGCCGCGCACCACGCCGCATTCGCGAGCCTCGACATCGCCGCGAAGGCAGGCGTCGCGAAGCTCGCGCTTCCCGCGGTCACGCCTTCGCCGGTGACGGCCATGGGACTCGAGTTTCCCAACCGGATCGGCATCGCCGCCGGCCTCGACAAGAACGCGTTGCACATCGACGGACTCGCCGCGTTCGGCGTCGGCCACATCGAGTGCGGCACCGTGACGCCGCGCGCGCAGCCGGGCAATCCGAAGCCCCGGCTGTTCCGCCTCGTGCGAAGCGGACGCGCTCATCAATCGAATGGGCTTCAACAACGACGGCATCGAGCGCTTTCTCGCCAACGTGGCGCGGGCCAAGTACGCGGGAATCCTGGGGCTCAACATCGGCAAGAACTTCGACACGCCGAACGAGCGTGCCGTCGACGACTACGTCGGCTGCCTGCGCGCCGTCTACCGGCGCGCTTCGTACGTGACCGTCAACATCTCGTCGCCGAACACGCGCGGGCTGCGCGAGCTGCAGGCGGACGCCGCGCTGCGCGCGCTCCTCGCAGCACTCAAGCGCGAGCAGACCAAGCTCGCCGACACGCACGGCAAGTACACGCCGGTGACCGTCAAGATCGCGCCCGACTTGACGCCCGCCGCGATCGAGGGCATCGCGCGGCTCCTGATCGAGCACAAGATCGACGGCGTCGTCGCGACCAACACCACCGTGGCGCGCCCCGGGATCGACGGCAAGCGGCATGCCGACGAGGCGGGCGGGCTGTCCGGACGGCCGCTTCGCGCGATGGCGACCAAAGCCGTGCGGATATTGGCGCGCACGCTCGACGGCGCGTTGCCGATCATCGGCGTCGGCGGCATCCTGTGCGGCGCCGACGCGAAGGAGAAGATCGACGCCGGCGCGACGCTGGTGCAGGTCTACACCGGGCTCATCTACCGCGGACCCGATCTCATCGCGGAGTGCGCGCGCGCTCTCGCGCCGCCGGCGCGGTGACCCCTTCATAACGGCGAGTTCGCGAAGCGCCTGCCGGGAGGTGTGCAGCGCACACCAGACGACGTCGGATTCTGAAAGCAGCCATTAGGCGCGCGCATGCGTGCCCTCGGCTCTTGGTGCGTCCGAACCGTGTTCCTTCACGGTCATCGGGGCACCAAGCAATTCACTTGCATCCACGATGCCGCCGTGCCACGCCCTTTCCAAGTCGCCTTCGACTACAACGGGTGTATCGCTGCCCGGCAACTTGAAGCCAACAACCCCGCAGGCACGGTTGCGCCCACGCCTCTTGGCGACGTACAGCGCCCAATCCGCAAGGTCGAGGACACGTTCCCATCCCAAAGCAACGTCGTCCGGTGGCAGCAGCATCGGTGCGTAGCCAATTGAAACCGTGACGTGAAATTCGGCTCCCTGAAAACTGATCGGTTCGGCCGAGATGGCGCGCAAGACACGCTGCACGATCTCGGCGAGCTCGCCGGAGGGAGCTACCGGGACGAATACAAGGAATTCCTCACCTCCCCACCGCACGATCATGTCGGTTTCGCGCAGGGCATCGTGCAATCGCTGCGCCACGGCGATCAGGACTGCGTCACCTGCGGCATGGCCGAACTCATCGTTGATCAATTTGAAGTGGTCGAGATCAATCAGCAGGATTGCTTGCACGGGTTTCTCGACCGCGCCCCTTCGCCGGTCTGTTTCGGCGGGTTTCTCACTGATGAAATTCTGAAAATGACGGCGATTGTATAGCGACGTCAGGGGATCACGAATGCTGTGAAATCCGAGCTCCTCGTTCCGTCGTGCGAGTAGGCCATTTGTGATTCGCACCCTTCGATACAGCATTGCAACGACCGTGAGTGAGCCCAGGGACATGAGGGCAAACAACCACCAGAATCGTTGCTCGGATTCACGATTCCGAAGCTCGATCCTGTCGATCCTCCTTTCGGAGTCGAACTTGCTCTGCAACTCCCGCAGATCCCTCTGTCGAGCGGCATTGAGTATCTTGTCGAAGACTTTCTGCTGGCGGTCATGCAGCGCCAGCGCACCCTTGTAGTCACCCGCTCCGGCAAGGTGCTGAGCGTATTCCCCCAAGAGATCGGCGATGTCAGCGCTCGCGCCGGTGCGCTCATATTCCGTGAGTGCCTCTTCGGCCAAACGTTTTCCATCCGCCATGCGGCCGAGGCCGAACAACGCAAAACCCATGTTGGCCTTGTTGGTGGCGATCAGACTCCCGTCGTGCAATTTGGTGCTGAGCTCGAGCGACTGTCTTGACATTTCCAGTGCGGCCCGGAAATTCTTGCGCCGAAGATGGATGTCGGCGAGGTTGATCAGCGCCAGGCTTTCCTCGACGTTGGAGCCTGCTTTGCGCGCGATAGCAAGAGCCTCCTGCATGGCTGCAAGCTCCCGCACCGGATCTTTGAGGAGCTCGAGCGCAGCCGACTCCGCCATCTTGGCCTTGGCCATTCCATACGTGCTCCCGGCACGCTGCGCCTCGCTGAATGCCTGTTTGCTCTCGTCAAGGGCACTTTCCGCCTGCCGCATTGCGCGATGGAGAACCGACAGTTGATAGAGTGCGTTTGCGCGCCGATAGGAGTTCTGCGCGCATTGGCTAATGCGTAGGCCTCGCGCAAGCGGGCAAGCGCCTCGTCATCCTGCCCGAGCATTCGAGCCGTCATTCCGACCACCATAGCGGCCCAGAACTGGGCGTAGGGGTCGCCGGCGTTCTGCGCAAGAGTACGGGCGTTGTTCGCAAGCAAGTTCGCGCGCGGTACGTCGCCCGCCAATTGAGCGTCACTGCGGATCAGCAGGGCAAGTGCCAGGTGGCATCGCTTGGGGTTGCCCGTCCCTTCGCGCTCCAGCTGATCGGCGAGTTGGAGTGCCGCGTCCATGTGTCCGGACGCGACGCGGGCTTGACCCAAGAGCGCTCCGGCAAAGCGGCGCGTCTCGGCATCGGTGGCGCGGGCATGCGCGACGAACTCGTCGAGCTCGACTTCGGCCCGCGCCGGAAAGCCGGCCAGGTCGGCTTCAATTGCCTGCAACTGTTTGTCGGGCTCGGCGTCCGTCGAGGCGACCGACGGCATCGCAAGTAGGGTACCGATCAGAACGAGCCCAAGCAGCACGTCCTTCAGGAAAATGCCTTTCTCGACGAATTCAGGTCGTCGGAAATTCTCAACGCATGCCGCAGGTTCGGTGCGGCGCGGCTCACCGGAAAATGTGGATGTGGCCATCAACAGCATTTGTCTTCGTCGTGTCAGAAACAGCATCAAAATGTATTTGCGGACGTGTTGGCTACAAAAACATCCGTGTTCAAGGAGAAAGAATCGCAATAACCATGCCGGACCACTTCCGAGGTCACCATTGCAGAGCGGAATCGTTCCCCCTATTGCACCCGTCCTGATCGGCGATTCCTCGTCGCGCGTCGAGCGAACACGGTCCGTGCCTCGACGAACCCGGGTTCGAGGCCAGCGGTGGTCCGATCCTGCCCGTGATGCGCACGCGAGCAACCGCTCAAGGGAATATTTTGCTGTTGGCGAGGAGTCGGCGCCGAAACGGTGAAGAAACAAGCGACGGCTGTTGCCGCAGGAGCGCCGCAAACCATTGAGACTTAGGCACGTTTCAGTGTTTCGGACGTTGATGGCGCCCGGTGGATTCCGTTCATTGAATTGGCTTGTTATTTGCATGTCACTCGGTCTTTGGGAAATATCAAGATGCGAAATCCGCTCATTCCGGACGAAATCCGCACGCCGGGCCCTTGCCAAGGAGGGGTCGCACCGCCCGGCCACGTCGGATTTCGGGCCCCGGGCGGTTCCCTCATCCCCGAATCGCAGGCCGAAGCAGGGATGTCCCGGCAAATGCCCGTGGTTGGATCGCCAGGAATCGCTAGGTCGCCAGGCGGGCGGCAATATCGACGGACCGTCGCCGCCCGTTATTGCAGCCGCGGCCGAGAGGGGCCGGAAACGACGAAGCCTCGAACCAATGCGTAGTCTGTTGCGCCGCAATCTTGGTTGGTTTCACCGAGAGGCGAAGTCTCGCCCGGGATGCCGAGGCCGTCGAAAGCGAAACGCGGTATGCCTTCCCGCGGTCGGAGGACAAGTGGTCAGCGGATCCGCGGCATGGCGATGCGGCGCCCAAACGCGTTGACAGGGCGGGGGCGAACCTAGAGAAACAGATCTCGGCACTTACCGTGAGCGAGGGTCGTTTCCAACGCCTTGCATTGCTCGGCTCGGATTGGCACTGGAACCAGGATGCGCGGCTCCGCTTCACGTCGGTCAACGGCAATCTCGCGGACCCCATCGGCGCGACCATCAAAGAGCACCTTGGCGTTGCTCCGTGGGACCTGCCGCACGTCGAACCAGCTGAGGGCGGATGGGACGCGCTTCGCCGATGCCAGAAGGGGCACGAGACATTTCGAAACGTCGTGCTGCGCCGGCCAAGGCAGGACGGAGGCATCAGCTATGTGTCCATCAGCGGCGAGCCACTTTTCGCCAAAGATGGCGCGTTCATCGGATATCACGGAATCGGGCTCGACATCACAAAGCAACAGATCATTGAAGCGGACATCAGCAAGCTTGCTCGTCTCGATCCGCTGACTGGACTGTGCAATCGCACCTCGTTTTTCGAGCGGCTGAATCATGCGCTTGCGGTCGCCCGCCGCCATGATCGCTCGATCGCCCTGCTGTTTCTGGACCTTGACCGATTCAAGGACGTGAATGACGCATTCGGTCACATAGCGGGTGACGAAGTCCTAAAGGTGATTGCACGGCGCCTCGACAAGACAATCAGGGGCACCGACGCGGTTGCCCGACTGGGCGGAGACGAGTTCATCGTGCTTGCGGAGGAGATAACGAATCTGGTCGATGTCAACGAGTTCGGTCTACGCCTGCTGGAAGCGCTTTCCGAACCGTTCGTACTGCGCGGGCAGGAGTGCCGGCTAGGCGCAAGCATCGGGGTCGCGATGTTTCCCGACGACGGCGAGGACGCGGTCGCACTGCTCAAGAACGCCGATGATGCGATGTACCGCGCGAAGGAATCCGGCGGCAACAGCATCGCTTTCGTCTCCGAGGTGGGCAAACGGTCGGCCAGCGACAGGATGGTCCTCGGGGCCGGCCTGCGCCGGGCGTTGGACGAAAACCAGTTTCTGTTGCTCTATCAACCGAAGGTCTCCATCCGGACCGGCGCAGTGACGGGGGTCGAGGCCCTGATCCGTTGGAAGCACCCCGAGCGGGGGCTGATTCTGCCGGGAGCGTTCATCCCGCTGGCCGAGGACTCGGGCCTCATCCGCCAGATCGCCCGCTGGGTGCTGCATCAGGCATGCACTCAGGCGTGCCAATGGCGTGATGACGGACCTTTCCCCATCCGCGTTGCCGTCAACCTCTCGGCCCGACAGTTCATCGATGGTGGTCTCGTCATCGAGGTCGCGCACGCCTTGGCTCAGACCGGATTGCCTCCCGATCTGCTCGAGTTGGAGATCACCGAAAGCATTATGATGGAACATCCGGACCGTGCCGCCGAGACGCTTCTGGAGATCAAGGCGATGGGAGTGCATGTGTCGATCGACGACTTCGGCACTGGTTTCTCATCGCTCGCGCGGCTCAAGAAATTTCCGATCGAAAGTTTGAAGATCGATAGGTCATTCATCAGCGATGTGGCGGTCGACCCCGACGATGCGGCGATTGTTTCTGCCGTGATTGCGATGGCGCACACTCTGCGGCTGAAGGTCGTGGCAGAAGGCGTCGAGACCGTGGAGCAGATTCGTTTCCTGCGAGAACGAAATTGTGACGAGGCGCAGGGATATCTGGTCAGCCGCCCGATCCTGCCAGAATTGGTCCGCGATTTCGTCCTGCGCCGCGAAGCAAACCGGCTCGATGTCAACGCAGTCGGTTGAGCTACGATTGGCGGCGCCAGAACTCAAAGGTTAAGGCGCTTCCGCCTTCCACTACGGCTGGTTTGGGTCGATGCAGCCTCCAAGGCGTCGAAAGCACCTCGCTCCCACCCGCGGGTTTGCCGACGATATGCAAGCTCTGGATGGCCAGCAGACTGCGTTTGCCGCGCGCCGCTCCTGTCACTCACGCCACTCACCGCGCAACGGCACGTCGCCGCAAAGCAGCGAGCTCGTCGAGCGCGAGGCAGGTGAAGGCAAGGCCGGCGTAGATCGGCGCGACCAGATTGACGAACGGCACGAACGCGAGCGGCGCGAGAACGAGCCCCAGCCCGAAGAAGCGTCCGCGCGCCGACCGGATCACCGTCGCGCGCTCCGCCGCGCTCGCATGCTCCGCCAGCGCGTCGTAGCGAAAGAGCCTCTGATTGAGCCACGCGTTGAGGAGGAGCGTTGCCGCGATGCCCACCGGCGGGAGCAGCGAAAGCGGGAAGCGCGGCGAGCCACAGCGGAACGAACACGACGATCGCGACCGCCGCGTTGGCGAGGCTGCCCGCGAGCGTCCCGCCGGCGAGGCGCGCGAGCGCGGGATGGTAGCGGGCCTCGACCGCGTGCGTGAACACCGGGCCCGCGAACACGGCGATGGCGGCCAGCGCGAGGAGTCCGGAAGCCGCCGTCAGGATCAGGAATGCCGCGAGATTGCCGCCGGTGGTCGCGAGCCACGCGTATCCGCCGCCGAGACCCCAGCCGGCGAGGACGGCCGCGATCGCGTCGCGAATCGGCGCCCAGAAGGCAAGCGCCAGCGCGGCCCATAGCACCACGGCGGCGGCGACGGGCAGGACCAGCAGCATGACGACACGCCGGTCGGCGAGGAGCGGCAACGCGCGTGCGAGCGCCGCGGCGATCGAGGTCACGGGGAAGCGCGATGCGGCGATGTCGTGCGCGCGATCACGCTGGCCGGATCGGCGATTCCCTGCCGCGTTCGCGCGAACGCGGAGCGCCCGCGTCACTCGGCGGCAGCGGGCTCGGGATATTTTTCGGCCATCTGCGCGATGACGCTGCCCAGCGCGCGGTCGATCAGCGGCTCGGCCTCGACGAGACGCGCGCGGTCCTCGCGGAAGCGCTGCGCGAGCTCGTCGGCGGTCATCGACAGCGCCTTCTGGCCCTGGCGGTTCGTGAAGAGATACGTCCCGCGCAGCGGGCTCACCCACGCGAGCTTGGCGAACGCGAGCTGACCGTCGTCGGACTCGAACTCGATCCACATGCCGCGGTCGAGGTTCTGCGCGATCTCGAGGTACTGGTCGTCGATTATTTCCGGCTCCGGCTCGACCGGCGCCGGCTCCGCGGCGGACATCGCCGTCGCGAGCTCTTCCGCGCGCTGGGCCGCGACCTCGTCGCCGGCCGCCTTCGCCTGCTCGGCCTCGACCTTCGCCTGCTGCGCCACCGCGGCGGTCGCGAGCTGCGCCGCCGAGAGCGACGGCTTGACGGCCGCCGCGTGCGCCTCGACCAGGTTCGACATGAAGCGCTCGCGGTCCGCCGACGGCCACGTCTGGCCGTGCATGCCGGCCGACATCCGCTTCAGCAGCGACGGCAAGAGCGCGACCAGATGCCGGCGATCCTCGTTCGACTTCTTCGGCTGCACGCTCCAGACGAGATCCTCGAGTGTCGCGACCGCCTGACCCCACGACTCGCTCTCCTCGCCGTCGGACAGGTAGACGCGCTCGAGCGTTTCCTGCCAGTGCTCGCGCAGGAAGACCGCCAGGAAATTCGGGATCGGATACGTCTCGATCCGGCGCTCGATCTCGGCGCGCGCGACGGCGACGCCGATCTTGCGCCGGTCGTTCTGGTTGATCTCCTCGGCGGTCGTCTGGATGTTCGCCTCGGCCGCCTTCTCCTCGTCGGCGAGGAACGTCTCCAGCTCCTCGCGCAGCTCGTCGAAGATCGCGAGGTTGTCGGAGAACCCGTCGAGGATCTTGTGGACGATGCGGTCGATCGTCTTGTACAGCGGATCGTCCTGCCCCATCACCGGCGACCAGCCGAGGCCCGCCTGTGCCAGCGCGTTGACCAGGAGCCGCGACGGATGCGACTTCTTCGCGAAGAACGCGCCGTCGAGCATCGCCGCCTTCAGCACCGGAATCTGCAGGCGCGCGAGCGATGCCTTGATGCCGTCGGGGAGGTCGCGGGTCTCGAAGATGAAATCGAACAGCATCGCCACCAGCTCGATCGTCATCGATTCGAGCTGGTTGACGCGCTTGCCGAGCGGCGACTCCTGCAGGTCGCGCAGGACGTTGTGCTTGCCTTCCGGGATGCCCGCGAACTGGACGAACATCCCGCCGCCCAGGTCGAATCCGCTCTCGCCCGCCTGCAGCCGCGCGAGGCCTTCGCCCAGCTCCGGCGTCGTGATGATCGGCGCGCCCGGGTGGTAGCCCGACGGCGTCGGCGCGAGCGGACCGCTCGGGATGTAGCGTCCGCCGGAGCTGCCGGCGCCCATCTCTATCGACGGGTAATCGCCGCCGCCCGCGGGCGCTCCGCCGCCCATGTACGGCATCTGCCCGCCCATCTGCGGGAAGCCGGGGGGCATTCCCGGAATCTGCGGCATCTGCTGCCCTTGCTGCCCTTGCTGTCCGGCGCCGACCGCGCCCGCATACATGCGCCGGAACAGCGCCATCACGTCCATCTCGGCGGGCGGCGCGGCGCGTCGACGCGCATCTCGCCGTCCGGCCCCATCCCACGGGCGCGATCCGACGGCCCGCCGCGGTTGATGATGGACGGCCGCGAGCCCGACGGAATCACGTGCATCGACTGGAGCTTCTTGTTGAGATCGGAATACATCGTGCCGATGTCGGACGAGCGGCGCCTGGTTCAGCTCCTTCAGGATCGTGAACTTGACCCGCTGCTCGGCCTTGACGGTCTTCAGCGCTTCGGCGAAGGCGACGACGAAGGCTTCGGGCGCGAGCGGATTGGCCGCGGTCTCGAGGTCGGGATTGCCCACGAGGTGCCCGATCGCGCGATTGAGCGTCTGCAGCTCCTCGTAGCAGACGTTCTCGACGACGCGCGCGATGTTGCCCGTCAGCACCGACTCGTCCATCGTGATGTTCTCGACGAGCGTCAGCTTGTTGACGTCGACCTTCGAGAAGTCGGCCTTGACGTCGGACCTGCCGGCGATCCGGTCGTTGAACGCGGAGCGCAGGCGTCGCTCGAACTCGTGCATGAGCGGTGCGCGCTCGGTCTTGAGCGCCGAGCGCGCGTCGAGGAAGTTCTGCTGATCGTCGCGCAGGCTCGGTCCGGCCCGCGCGGTCCATCAGCATGTCCGACACCTTGTCGAGCAGCGTCGTGAACGACTGCAGCAGGCGATGCACGGCGAGATCCCTGCAATCGGCAAGGATCTTCGATGATTCGCGCGAGACAGGCCGTCGCGCCGCCGTGGTGGTCGTTTCGCTCAACCTCGCAACCTCGTGGCAACCTCGTGGCAACTCCCGGTGCCGGGTCCCGCGCGGGACCGCCGCTGCCGGCCTCCTGCCCCGCCGTCTCCCCGACGGCGGCGCTCTTCAGGGGAGTATCCCTGAAAAGTCAGAACGATATAGCCCTAAGTTACTGTAGCATAGCAGGATTCGCGTTGCCAACGCGAAAAAAACAGTGCAATCAACGGTCGAGATCGGCCCACACCCTTTCCAGCCGCTTATATGACACGGGAAACGGCGTCTTCAGCTCCTGGGCGAAGAGCGACACCGCGAGCTCCTCCAGCAGCCACCGGAAATCCTCCAGCGCCGGCTCCTGGCGGCCGGCGGCGCGGTTGCGCTCCTGCCGCTCGTGGAGCCGCTGCCACCACCCGGCCAGCGTCGCCGCATGCTTGGCGTCGCGCTCGGGATTGTCCGGGTGCTTCGCGAGCCGCCGGTCCAGCGCCTTGAGGTAGCGCGGCAGCTGGGTGAGCGCCGTCCAGGGCGTCGTGCGCAGGAATCCCGGACGGACGAGCGCGTCGCGGCGCGCGCGGACCTCGGCCGCGAGGCGCCCCTGCCCCGGCGGCAGCCGCGCGATCCGCGCCGACACTGCGTGATGCTCCTCCGCGATCGCCGCCAGCAACCTGTAGACGGAGTCCGCGACGGCGGGCAGGCGCGTCCGGGCGCGCTTGACCTGATCCGCGAACGCGCGCTCGTTGCGCGGCAACGCGTCGTCGCCGACGAAGGCCCGATCGCAGATCGCGGCGAGCGCGTCGTCGCGCAGCGCATCGGTCGGAAGCATCGGCTTCAGCTGCAGCGCCGCCTGCGCGAATCCCGTGCCTCCTTTTTCGTGGACGGCGACCTGCGGCTTCAGCGCGATGCGGATCAGCCGGACCACACCGGCTCGGGTCGCGGTGTCGGCCGCCGCGCGCGTGTCCATCAGCACGACCGACACGCTCTGTCCGGCGTCCACCAGCGCGGGGTAGCCGGTGATCCGGCGGCCGTCCTGCATGCGGGTCAGCGTTTCCGGAAGGTCGCCGAAGTCCCATGACGTGACACCGTGCTTTTCCAGCGCCGGGCCTTCGCTCGCGAACGACAGTTGCGCCGCCTCACCCAGCTGCGCGCGCAGGGCCTCGAGATCGCGACCGCTGGCGAGCTCGCGCTCCGCCGCGTCGACGATGCGAAAATTCATCTCGAGATGCGGCGGCAGCGCAGTGCCGTCCCACACGTTCGCTTCGGGCGCGTCGCCCAGCGACTGCCGCAGCCACGCGCGGAGCGCGGACGCGAGCGGCGCGGCGCCCGGCGGGGTCGCCTCCAGGAACTCGGTCACGGCAGGCGGCAGCGGCGTCACGCGGTTGCGCCAGGCCTTCGGCAACGCCTTCAGCAGGAACGCCACTTTCTCGCGGATCATCCCGGGTACGAGCCACGACGCACGCGCGACGTCGACCTGATTCAGGAGCGCGAGCGGCACGGTCAGCGTGAGGCCGTCCTGCGGATGCCCCGGCGCGAAGCGATACGCGAGCGGCAGCATCGCGCCGGCCATCGGCAGCGCCTCCGGAAACAGCGCCTCGGTCACGTGCGAGGCCGCATGCCGCATCAGCGCTTCGCGCGTGAGGAAGAGCACGCGCGGGTCCTTCGCTTCGGCGCCGGCGCGCCACTGCTCGAACGACGCGCGCGAATGGACGCCCTCCGGCACGCGCTCGGCGTAGAACGCCGCGATCGTTTCGTCGTCGACGAGCACGTCCTGGCGCCGCGCCTTGTGCTCCAGCTCCGCGACCTCGGCGATCAGGCGGCGGTTGTGGTCGAGGAACGCGCCCTTCGTCGCGAGCGCGCCCGGCACGAGCGCCTCGCGAATGAATACCTCGCGCGCGACCGCGGGGTCGATGCGGCCGTAGGACACGCGGCGGCGCGGCACGAGCGTCAGCCCGTAGAGCGCGACCCGCTCGCTCGCGACGACCTCGCCGCGCTCCGCGTCCCATTTCGGCTCGAAGTAATCGCGGGTGACGAGGTCGCCCGCCACCGCCTCGATCCACTCGGGCTCGACCTTCGCCGCGCAGCGCGCGTACAGACGCGACGTCTCGACCAGCTCGGCCGCCAGCACCCATTTCGGTCCCTTCTTCGCGAGGCCCGATCCCGGATGCAGATGGAACCGGATGCCGCGCGCGCCGAGATAGGCGTCGCCCTCCGCATCCTTCGTGCCGACGTTGCCGAGAAGCCCGGTGGCGAGCGCCTCGTGGATCGAGCGGTAGCGCGCGGCGTCTATCGCGGCGGGCAGCTTCGACTCCCACTTCCAGCCGAGCTCGGTGAGCTCGTGCGCGAGCTGCGCGTGCACCTCGCGCCATTCGGTCAGGCGCAGGAACGACACGAACTGCGCGCGGCAGGCATCCACCAGTCGCCGGTGCGACAGCTTTTCCGCGAGACGCTCGCCGAAGAACTCCCACAGCGCCAGCAGCGACAGGAAGTCGGAGCGCTCGTCGCGGAACATCCGGTGCGCCTCGTCCGCCTTCTGCTGCTTGTCGAGCGGCCGGTCGCGCGGATCCGGCACCGACAGCGCGCTCGCGATCACCAGCACCTCGGCGAGGCATCCGTGCGCGCGCGCCGCGACGATCATCCGGCCGACGCGCGGATCGACCGGCAGCCGGGCGAGCTCCTGACCGGTCTGCGTCAGCGCGCGCTCGGCGTCGACGGCGCCGAGCTCCTGCAGCAGCTGGTAGCCGTCGGCGATCGCCCGCGGCGACGGCGGCTCCAGGAAAGGAAAGCGGTCGACGGCGCCGAGGCGAAGCGATTCCATGCGCAGGATCACCGCCGCGAGCGAGCTTCGCTGGATCTCGGGATCGGTGTACTCGGGGCGTGCCGCGAAATCGTCCTCGCCATAGAGGCGCACGCAGATGCCGTCGGCGACGCGCCCGCAGCGGCCCGCGCGCTGGTTCGCCGCCGCCTGCGACACGCGCTCGATCGCGAGCAGCGTCGTCTTGTTGCGCAGCGAATAGCGCTTCACGCGCGCGACGCCCGCGTCGATCACGTAACGGATGCCCGGCACCGTCAACGATGTCTCGGCGACGTTCGTCGCGAGCACGATGCGCCGCCCGCGAGAGGGGGCGAACACGCGCTGCTGCTCCGGAACGCCGAGGCGCGCGTAGAGCGGCAGGATCTCGACGGCGGCGGCGTACGGCCGGCGCGCGAGCTCCTTCCTCAGGAGCTCGCCGGTTTCGCGGATCTCGCGCTCGCCCGGCAGGAACACGAGGATGTCGCCGGGGCCTTCGCGCCAGAGGTCCTCGGCCGCCGCGACGATCGCGTCCTCGAGCTCGTCCTCGTCGTCGGCCTCCGCCTCGTCGGACTTGAGCGGCCGATACCGGATCTCGACGGGAAACACGCGCCCCGACACCTCGATGACCGGCGCGGGCGCCTCGAGCGTCCCGAAATGGCGCGCGAAACGCTCCGCGTCGAGCGTCGCCGACGTGACGATGATCTTGAGATCGGGCCGCCGCGGCAGCAGCTGCTTCAGGAACCCGAGGAGGAAATCGATGTTGAGGCTGCGCTCGTGCGCCTCGTCGATGATCAGCGTGTCGTACGCCGCGAGCAGGCGGTCGCCCTGCGTCTCGGCGAGCAGGATCCCGTCGGTCATCAGCTTGATGAACGCGTCGGGCCGCGTGTGATCGGTGAAGCGGACCTTGTAGCCGACGGCCTCGCCCATCGGCGTGCCGAGCTCGGCGGCAATGCGTGTCGCGACCGCGCGCGCCGCGATCCGCCGCGGCTGCGTGTGCCCGATGAGGCCGCGCTCGCCGCGGCCGATCGCGAGGCAGATCTTCGGCAGCTGCGTCGTCTTGCCCGAGCCGGTCGCGCCGGAGACGATCACGACCTGGTGCCCGCGAATCGCGGCGCCGATCTCGTCCGCGCGCTGCGCCACCGGCAGCTCGGGGGGAAACGCGACGGCAGGACGCCGCGCCGCGCGCCCGGCGCGTTTTTCCCGCGAGCGCGCGATCGCCGCGGCGATCCGCTCCCATTCGGCCGCGCTCGCGCGGGTCTGCCGTGCGCGCTCGATTCGGCCCGCGAGCGCGAGCGCATCGACGCTGAGCGTATCTGCGAGCTCGGCAGCGAGACGCGCGGCGGACGGCGGGTTCGGCATTCGATGGGCAGGAGTCGTGAGGGCCGCGGGGCGGGGTCTGCCGCTTGCGGCGAATGGCCGGCGGCGCGGATTCTACTCCGCGAAGCGCACGACGGCGTTATGATCACGCCCAGCCGATGGCACGCGCGCTCGATTCCGGCCGCGCACGACGCTCCCTGGGGAGGCACGATGACCCGCACGCTCCGATTCGCCACCGTCGCGCTCGCGCTCGCCGGCGCGCTCGCGCTTTCGCAGGCCGACGCGAAGACGCTGCGCTGGGCAGGACGCGGCGACATGCAGACGACCGATCCGCACTGCGCAGAACGAGAACCTGACCAACAACATCAACCAGCTCGTCTACGAATTCCTGCTGGAGCGCGACAAGACGCTGGGGTTGAAGCCGGCGCTCGCCGAATCGTGGACGCAGGTCAACCCGACCACGTGGCGCTTCAAGCTGCGCCCCGGCGTCAAGTTCCACGACGGCACGCCCTTCACCGCCGACGACGTCGTGTTCAGCTTCGAGCGCGCGCGCGCCGACACGTCGCAGCTCCGCGTCTATTCGAACGCGTCGGGCATCCCGAAAAGGATCGATGACCTCACCGTCGAGTTCACGACCAATGGGCCCAACCCGATCGAGCTCGAGCACATCGCGACGATCAACATCATGTCGAAGGCGTGGTGCGAGAAGAACCGGGCCACCAAGCCGCAGAACTACACGCAGAAGGAGGACATGATCACCGCGCACCAGGCCAACGGCACCGGACCTTACATGCTGAAGGCGCGCGAGCCGGACATCAAGACGGTGCTCGTCAAGAACCCGAACTGGTGGGGCCTCAAGGACGGACGCTACGAGGGCAATGCGGATGAGGTGATCTACACGCCGATCGTCTCCGATGCGACCCGCGTCGCCGCGCTGATTTCCGGCGAGGTCGACCTCGTCAACGATCCGCCGCCGCAGGACGTGCCGCGGCTCACGCAGACGCCCGGCATCAAGGTGCAGGAAGGCGTCGAGAACCGGGTCGTGTTCATCGCGATGGACCAGGGGCGCGACGAGCTCCTGTACTCGAACGTCAAGGGGAAGAATCCCTTCAAGGACCGCCGTGTGCGCCAGGCGCTCTACGAGGCGATCGACATCGAGGCGATCAAGAAGAACACGATGCGGGGAATGGCGCAGCCGACCGGCGTGATGCTGCCCTCGCCGCTCCAGACCACGCCGGAGCTCGAGAAGCGCATGCCCTACGACAAGGCGCACGCCAAGGCGCTCCTCGCCGAGGCCGGCTACCCCAACGGGTTCGAGGTGACGATCGACTGCCCGAACAACCGCTACATCAACGACGAGAAGATCTGCCAGGCGCTCGCGGCGATGTGGGCGCAGATCGGCGTCGAAACGAGGGTGAATGCGATTCCGCGCTCGACGTTCTTCCCCAAGATCGAGAAGCTCGACACCAGCATGTACATGCTGGGCTGGGGCGGCGCCACGATCGATGCGATCTTCATCCTGCAGCCAGTGCTCGCCACGCTACAACGGCAAGGGCGACGGCGACTACAACTACGGCCGGTACACGAACGCGAAGCTCGACGACCTGCTGGCGAAGATCAAGATCGACATGAACGCGCCGCAGCGACTCGACGAGATCCATGCGGCGCTGCAGGCGCAGAAGGCCGAGTTCAACCATCTGCCGCTGCACCGGCAGGTGATCCCGTGGGCGATGCGCTCGAACGTCACGGCCGTGCACCGCGCCGACAACAACGTCATTCCGTACTGGGTGACGATCCAGTAGGCACGACCGGACTCGACGCGGCGGGCGGCGCGCCAGCGCGGGCACGCTCGAGGTAGCGCATCACGAGCCACGTCGCCGCCACCGTCACCGCGACGTCGATCGCGAGCAGCACGTAGGCGTCGCCGGCGCCGCTGCGCACCGCGGCCGCGATGGCGTGCAGCACGATCCCCGTCGCCATGTAGGCCGGGACCGCCGAATAATCGAAACGCAGGAGGCCGAACACGATCGCCGCGGCCGCGATGCCCGTCGCGATGCCGCCGATCGCGGCGCCCAGCATGTCCGGAGCGTCGACGACGGCGACGACCGTCACCACCGCGACCAGCACCAGCATCGCAAGCCAGCCGTGCCGGCGCCATTCGCCGGTGACGCGCTCGAGCCAATACATGAAGAAGAGCCCGACGCCCGCCGATGCCACGAGCTGCGCGCCGTTCACGGCCGCGCCGAGCGGGGGCAGCGCAAGCACTTCGAACGGATAGGCCGGCCACCTCGGCACCGTCGCGGGCGCGAGGCTGCCGAGCGCCGCGCCGACGCCCGCCGCGACGAGCGCCGCCGCGATTCCCAGCGACCACGCCGGGAAGCGGCCGGCGAAGGCGTGGCGGGGCTGGCGCTGCGCCGCCCACGCGCCGACGCCCGCCAGGAGGCCGAAGAGGAGCGCCGCGATCGCGGCGCCGAGCAGCATGCCGGCCGCGCTCAATCCGATCTGCGACGCGACGGGCTCGGTCGTGTCGAGCGCCATCGCGAGCGAAGGCCACGCGTTGACGTAGCTCACCGCCATCAGGACGAACGCGATGATCGCGACGCCGATCAGCGCGCGCCGGTCGCAGTGATGGCGCGTCCAGTTGACCATCGCCATGATGAGCGCCGCCAGCGCGGCGAGCGCCACGAGCGCCGAGATCGACATCTTGACGAACGAAAGCCGGCCGTCGCGCTCGCGCTCGGAGCGCTGCCAGAGCTCGGGTATCTCGACGAACCGCCCATAGCGCGCGACCTCGTCGCCGCCGATGCGCGACGGTGGCGCGCGCCTCCGCGCCCTTGCCGACGTCGACGCGGGGATCGGTGAACGTGAACGACCAGTCGAGGCGCGCCGGCTGCGCCTTCTCGTCGGCGCCGACGAGCTTCATCGCCGCCGGGTCGAGCGCCATCCGCTCGGCGAGCGTGCGCTGTGCGAGCGCCAGCGCGGCCTCGCGCGTGAGCGAAGCGCCCGCGCGCGCCTCGGGGAGTCGATGCCTCACCTGGCGCACGCCGCCCTTGCCGTCGACCGTCACGCGCCATTCCTCCGCACGCTCGCTGACGTCGCCGCTGAACTTCGCATAGCGGACGTCCCAGAGCGGCGGCGCGAGCGTCTTGCCGATGAGCTTCGCATAGGCGTCGGGCCCGGCTTCGCGCCACACGTACTTGTGCGTCTGCCAGAGCAGCGGCTCCTCGCGCATCATCCGCGTCGTCGACATGCGCTGCCATTCGGGACCGAGCGTCGACGCCGCGCTCGGCAAGCGCCGCGTCGGCCACCGCCATCGCCGCGCCGCGATCGATCGTGAGCGGCGGCGTGTCGATGCCGAAGGGCGTGGCCGCGATCCAGACCGCGAGGCCGGCCAACCCGAGCGCGGGAAGCGCGCGCTGGAATCGGCGCACCCATCCGGATTCGGGCACCTCTTGCGGCAGCAGTGGCGGCGCGGCGACCTCGACCCGCTCCCGCGGCTTCCAGGCGCCGTTGCGGAATTCGGGCGCGAGCTCCGTGAAACCGCCGGCGCGAACGCCCCGCACGAGGACGACGGCGAGCGGCGCGAGCCCGGCGACGATCACGAGCGCGCGCTGCAGGTCCGCGCCGGGCGCGTCGACGAGGAACACCGGGATCGACATCAGCACGAGATCGAACAGCGCATGCAGCAGGATCGTCGGCACCAGCCCGAAGCGCAGGAAGATGAGCGCCCACAGCATCGCCGGGACGATGAGCTCGATCAATCGCGAATACGACGGGAACCCCGGGTAGTTCGCATGCGCGGCGCCGAACACCAGCGCCTGGACGACGACGGCGATGCCGATCGCAAGGCCGCGCCGGCCGTACCGCGCGCCGACGATCGCGGCGAGCGAGATCGGGACCGCGCGGAACAGGCATTCCTCCATGAAGCCCGCCTGCAGCGCCTGCGCGATCGGCGTCAATCCGGGAACGTAGCTGCCCAGGATGTTGGGATCGGTGAGGATTTCCGAAGGCTGCCACCAGCCGGCCCAGCGATTGGTCACGTAGTAGAAGCCGGCGATGAGCGCGAGCTCGATCGGCACGAAGAGATAGCCGCCGAGCGTGCGGCCCAGCATCGACCGGGTCGGCGCCGCCCGCGCCGACCAGACGCGCCAGAGCTGCGGGTGATCGCGGAAACGCGAATCGCGTGAGGCTCTCCGCCGCCATGAAGACGAGGCCCAGCGCGAGGCCGCCGAGGAACATCATCGCCAGCGCGCCGCCGGCTTCGCGCAGCCAGAATGTCTCGACCGACTGCGCGGTATCGAAGCTGAACCAGGCGGCCGGCGCGGAAGCGAGCACCATGAGCGCCCAGCAGGCTGCCGACGGCGAAGCCGGCATTGCGCGCCGGCCGCCACAGCAGCCAATGCCTGCGCGCAAGCCACAGCACGCCGAACACGCAGCCGCCCAGTCCGTACAGGACGCCCGCGGCGACGCTCGCGGCGCCGGCGATCGTGTTGTTCGCGGAGCGCAGCTCCTGATAGCGCCGGTTGAACGATTCCGGGACGTGCACGAAATAGCGGAGCGCGGTGAGCTCGTTGCCGGAGACGACGAGCCGCATCCGGAAGCGCGCCTCGGCGATCCGTTCGTCGCTGCGCTCGTAGACGAACGTGTGATCGACGCGGCCGGTGGTGCGCGTCTGCTGCGTCTTCTCGAGCAGGCGGTACGGCGCGAAATCCACGCCCCAGTCGGCGCGCGCGCGTGTTTCGGCGATCTGCTGCGCCGCCTCGACGGGCAGCGCGAGCCCGGCGGGATCGGCGGGCACGAACGTCTCGGCGAGATGCTTCGCGAAGCCGTACGGCGTGCCGTCGGGGCGGAAGCGGACCGTCGCCTCGCTCACCTCGCCCGGGCGGAACAGACGCACCTCCCACCAGTACGGCGAATAGACGCTGCCCGCGACGAGCTTCGCGAAGGCGTCCTTGCCGCCGCCTTCGAGCTCGACGTAATTCTGCGTCGACTGGTCCTGCGCGAACTGCGCCGCGCTGCGCGCATCCGCGGGGGCCAGCGCCCGCTCGGCCGCGATCGCCTCGGCGCGCTCGAGGGCGCCGGCGCGATCCATCGTGATTTCGAGATTGACGATCGGAATCGCGAGCGGGAAGAGCCGCCACGCGACCAGGGCCGACGCGCACGCGACGAGCGCGTAGACGATCCAGAACGCGGGCTTGCGGGCTAGGCTCTCCGTCGACATTTTGGACGTTGTATCACAACCCGCGCCGGCGGCAATCGCAGCCCGGTCGCACGCAGACGGTGCCGCGAATGGCCGGCAATTCGCGGCAGTCGGGCCTACTTCCTGTTCTGGCTCAGCATGAGCGGCAACACGCGCTCGATTTCCCGCTTCATCATGGAAGTCGAGCTCTTCGCTCTTCCTGGTGGCGTTGAGCGCATTCCAGGGCGTTCGATCCGGCGCCGTCGCGGCCGGGAACGTCGTTCCGGCCACGATGCGCTCGTGCGCCTCGACCGTGTTGCTCTTCAGGTTGATCAGGAGCAGCTGAAAATTCGCGAAGACTCCCAGAAATCCGATCCCCGATTCCATCGTGTCGGTGCGGGTCATGCGCGTGGCGCTATCAAGATAGAAACCCAGCCCGGCGACCTTTCCGCTGCCGCGATAGGCCCCGTCGGACTTCAGTTCGAGCGGGCCCTTGTACGGCGCGATCAGCAGCAGCCGGGCGTCCGGATCCTTCGGCAGATTTTCCGCGACCAACGCAATCAATGCGCGGACATTGACCGAATCGGCGTCCAGCCACGAGTCGCGAAGCGCGTACAACGCCGGGTCGCGGGCGCGAAACGGGGCGAGCGAAGCCTCGGGCCGGGCTTTGGTGATCGCGTCGTGGGCGACCCGAACCGCGAAATCGTCGAACCCCGTATCGGCGAGCGGCACCACCTGGTACTGATTCTGGTCCAGATGACTGCCAGTCTGCTTCCCCGGGCTGACGATCGTGAGGCGGTCGCCGACGACGGAGAGGATGGCGATCGTCTCCGCGACCGCCGCGCCCGACCCTCCGGCGGCGACGACGAGCATCGCCAGCAGCAGCTTTCGCAGCAGGCCGGATGCGCGACAGGTGCGCGGTTCCGGTTCATCGGGCATCCTCGCAGGAACGCGGTCGACTATTCGATCGCCTTGACCAGATCCTCGACGACCTTCTTCGCGTCGCCGAACACCATCATCGTCTTGTCCATGTAGAAGAGCGGATTGTCGAGGCCGGCGTAGCCCGACGCCATCGAGCGCTTGTTGACGATGACGGTCTTCGCCTTGTACGCCTCGAGGATCGGCATCCCGTAGATCGCGCTGCCCTTCTGCTCGGCGAGCGGGTTGACGACGTCGTTGGCGCCGAGGATCAGCGCGACGTCGGCGGTGCCGAATTCGCCGTTGATGTCCTCCATCTCGAACACCTGGTCGTACGGGACCTCCGCCTCGGCGAGCAGCACGTTCATGTGCCCCGGCATCCGGCCGGCCACCGGGTGGATCGCGTACTTGACGTTCACGCCCTTCTCGCGAAGCTTGGCCGCCATTTCCTTGACCGCGTGCTGCGCGCGCGCGACCGCGAGGCCGTAGCCGGGAACGATGATCACGGTCTCGGCGTTGCCCATGATGAACGCCGCGTCGTCGGCGCTGCCCGATTTGACGGTCTTCTGCGACGCGTCGGCGGCCGCCGCGCCCTCCTCCGCGCCGAATCCGCCCAGGATCACGCTGAAGAAGCTGCGGTTCATCGCCTTGCACATGATGTACGACAGGATCGCGCCCGAGGACCCGACCAGCGAGCCGGCAATGATCAGCATCGGATTGTTGAGCGAGAAGCCGATGCCGGCCGCCGCCCAGCCCGAGTAGCTGTTCAGCATCGAGATCACGACCGGCATGTCGGCGCCGCCGATCGGGATGATGATCAGCACGCCCAGCAGGAACGCGAGCGCCGACATCACGGCAAAAGGCAGCCAGCCGCCGCCCATGAAGAATGCGATGCCGAAGCCGATCATCGCGATTCCGATGGCGAGATTGAGCAGGTGCTGGCCCTTGAATACGATCGGCGCGCCGGACATCCGCCCCGACAGCTTGGCGAACGCGATCACCGAGCCCGAGAACGTGATCGCGCCGATGAACGTGCCGATGAAGAGCTCGAGCTTGTTGCCGGTCGGGATCACGGCGGGCAGCCCGAACGACTGCGGGTTGTGCACGGCGGACACCGCGATCAGCACCGCGGCCATGCCGACCAGCGAGTGGAACGCGGCGACCAGCTCGGGCATCTGCGTCATCTGCACGCGTCGGGCGATCACGGTGCCGACGGCGGCGCCGATGGCAATGCCTGCGACGATCATCGCGACATTCTTGGTGGTCGAAAAGACGAGCGCCAGCGTGACGACGACGGCGATCGCCATGCCGACCATGCCGAACACGTTGCCGCGCCGGGCCGTCGACGGATGCGACAGGCCCTTGAGCGCGAGGATGAACGAGATCGAAGCGACCAGGTACCAGAGGGCGACTTGATTGGCGGTCATGAATGGTTCTCCCGATGGCCGCCGTCAGTGCTTCTCGGGAGCGGGCGCCTTCGGCTCCTTCTTGCGAAACATCTCGAGCATCCGCTGCGTCACGAGGAAGCCGCCGAACACGTTGACCGACGCGAGCGCGACGGCGGCGAAGCCGACCCAGCCGCCCCAGTCGAAATTCGCCCACTCGAGGCCGGCCGCGAGCATCGCGCCGACGAGGATGATGCCGGAAATCGCGTTCGTGACGCTCATCAGCGGCGTGTGCAGCGCCGGCGTGACGCTCCAGACGACGTGATAGCCCACGACGATCGCCAGGACAAATATGATCAGGTAGAAAACGATCGGATCAACCATGTCTGCTCCCGAGTTTTTCGGAATCGGTGCCATTTGCGCATTGCGAAGACTGGAGGTCCGATGCGCGGCCGACTTGGACGCGGACGTCCGCGCCGGCATTGAATGGGTTCACGCGCGGACGCCGGTCAAGTCGACCGCGCGTCGTTGCGCCGCAATGTGCAATGCCAAGGGCAATTCGATGCCTCTCGCTGGTTTCAACCACGCGGCACGACGGCGCCGTTCTCGCAGACCAGCGTCGCCTTGATGATCTCGTCGTCCTTCGGCACGGCGAACTCGCCGGTCTTGGGATTGAGCGACAGCGACAGGAAGTTGAGGACGTTGCGGGCATACAGCGCGCTCGCGTCCGCCGCGACCGTAGCCGCGAGATTGGGGATGCCGATGATCTTGACGCCGTTCTTCACGACGATCTTGTCGAGCTCGGCGCCCTCGACGTTGCCGCCCTGCTCGATCGCGAGGTCGACGAGGATCGAGCCCGGCTTCATCGCCGCCACCGTCGCTGCCTTGATGAGCTTGGGCGCCGGTCGCCCGGGAATCAGCGCCGTCGTGATCACGATGTCCATCTGCTTGCAGCGCTCGTGCACGATGTCGGCCTGGCGCGCCATCCATTCCGGCGGCATCGGACGCGCGTAGCCGCCTACACCCTCGGCGATCTTGCGCTCCTCGTCGTTCGCGTACGGGACGTCCATCCACTTGGCACCCAGCGACTCGACCTGGTCCTTCACCGAGGGACGCACGTCGGACGCCTCGATCACGGCGCCGAGACGCTTGGCCGTCGCGATCGCCTGCAGTCCGGCGACGCCCACGCCCATCACGAGCACGCGCGCCGCCTTCACGGTGCCCGCGGCCGTCATCAGCATCGGCATGAAGCGGCCGTATTCGGCGGCGGCGAGGATCACCGCCTTGTAGCCGGCGATGTTGGCCTGCGACGAAAGCACGTCCATCGCCTGCGCCCGCGTGATCCGGGGCAGCCACTCGAGCGCGAAGCCGGTGACGCCGGCGCGCGCGTAGCTCTCCACCGCGGCGGCGTCGAACGGATTGAGAAGTCCGACGAGGAGCGCGCCCTTCTTCAGCGCGGCGAGCTCGTCGCCCGCAGGGCCGCGCGTCTTGAGGACGATGTCGGCGCCGAGCGCCTCGGCAGCGGTGCCGGTGCGCGCGCCGGCGGCGACGTACGCGTCGTCGGGAATGGAGGATGCCGTGCCGGCGCCCGCCTCGACGACGATCTCGTGCTTGCCGCTGGCGGCGAGCTTCTTGACGGTTTCGGGCGTCGCCGCGACGCGCGTCTCGCCCGTGCGCGTTTCGCGTGGAATGCCGATCAGCATGGCCGATTCCCCAGTGTGGCACCGCCCGGCGCATGTCCGGGCGGCGGTTTGATTTGCCGTAATGCTGCCACAAACGCGGGCCCCGCGGTCATTCATGCGGTTCCAATTGTTTGTCCTCGATCAAACGGCGCCTGCGGGTGCGCGGGATATCGTAGACTGAGCGATCCCGCGCCGATGCCCGCGGCGCAACGCCCGATCACCATGAGCAACGCCAACGTGCCGGCCGCCGCTCCGAACGAAAGCGAGCGCGCCGAGATCGCCAGGACGCTCGCCGAGGCCGGCGCCGCGTGGACGACGGGAGAGCGCCCGCGCGCGCTCGCTCTGCTCGATGCCTTGGCCCGGCGCCATCCGCGCGTCGCGGCGATTCGCGCGACGCTCGGTGCCTACGCGCTCGAGGCCGGCGATTGGCGCGCCGCACAGACGCTCCTGCGAAGCGCCGCCGCCGACGCCCCCGAGCGACGCCGCCGTATGGACGAACCTGGGCACCGCGTGCCTGCGCCTCGGGCAGGCGGACGACGCGATCGCCGCGTATCGCCGCGCGCTGGCGCAGGACGCCCGCTCGCTCGGCGCGCACGTGAATCTCGCGAACGCCCTGCAGCAGACCGGCAATCTCGACGCCGCGGTCGAGGCGCTGGAAACGGCGCGGCAGGCGATCCCCGACGCCGCCGAGATCCACAACAATCTCGGCAATCTCTACAAGGACCAGGGCCGCTTCGATGACGCGTTCGCGTCCTATGCGTCGGCGCGCATGCCTGCGCCCGGACTTCCGGCCCGGCGTTCTCGAACCTGCTCGCGCTCACCAAGCTTTCGCCGCGCCACACGCCCGAGGAGATCTTCGCGCTGCACCGCGCGTATGCCGCGCATTTCGAGTGGTCGTGGCAGCGCTCGTATGTGCCGCCCTCGAACCCGCCCGACCCCGAGCGGCGGCTGCGCATCGGGTACGTCTCGCCCGACTGCCACACGGCGCTGCCGGCGTTCCTCGAGCCGGTGCTCGCGGCGCACGATCGCGCGCATTTCGACGTATTCGCCTACTTCAACAATCCGCAGCCGCCGGAATCGCTGGCCCGGCTGGGCGCGGTGACCGCGCGCGTGATGCGCGGCGTGAAGGACGAGCTCGTCGCGCAGTGGATTCGCGACGACCGCATCGACATCCTCATCGACATCGCCGGCCACACCGGGCACAACCGCCTCGCGCGTGTTCGGCGCGAAGCCCGCGCCCGTGCAGATCACCTGGCTCGACTACCTCAACACCACGGGGCTCGAAGGCATCGACTATCGGCTGACCGACGCGGTGGCCGATCCTCCGGGTGCGACTGCGATGCGCTGCACAGCGAAACGCTGATCCGGCTCCCCGGCACGCAATGGTGCTGGAAGCCGCCGTCGCCGCTGACGGCGCCAGCGCCGTTGCCGGTGCTCGCGGCGGGCCATCCGACGCTCGGCTCGTTCAACAATGCCGCGAAGCTCACCGATGCGACGCTCAGGCTGTGGGCGGACCTGCTGGCCGCCGTTCCGCAGGCGCGCCTCATCGTCGCCGGGCTCGCGCCCGGCTTCGCGCAGCAGCGCGTGATGGACGCCTTCGCCCGCGCCGGCGCCGCCGACCGCGTCGAGACGACCGGGCGAATGTCGGCAGACGAGGTGCGCCGGCTGATTGCGAGGGTGGACATTGCGCTCGATCCCATGCCGTTCTCCGGCGCGACCACGACGCTCGAGTCGTTGTGGCAAGGCGTTCCGGTGGTCACGCTGCCCGGCCAGACGTCCGCGTCGCGCTCGACGGCGTCCATCCTGACGGCGCTCCGCCTGACCGGATGGATCGCGTCGGGCCGCCACGACTACACGGCGATCGTCGCGCGTGCGCTCGCCTCGCACGATGCGCAGGTCGCGCTGGCCGCGCTGCGCGCCGCGTTGCCGGCACGGGTGCAGCAAAGCGCGCTGTGCGACGTCGCCCGGTTCACGCGCGCGCTGGAGGAGGCGCTGCGCGACGCGTGGCGCACCTGGTGCAGGCGCAAGGCCGCGCCGCGCGCCGAATCCGCGCCGTCGGCCTCCGTCGCGCAGCGGCACGCGCTGCGGCGCATCGCCGCCGACGCGGAGCTCGACGCGGTCGAGGCGATGCTCGCGGAAGGCGCGGTCGAGCGCGCCTTGGCACCCGCCTGCGCGCTCATCGACGAACGGCCCGAATGGCACGCGGCGCAGCGCGCCTACCTGCGAACGCTGCTCGCATGGGCGCGCGGTCAGCCAGGCCTCGTCGCCCGAATGTTCCCACCGCCGCCCGGCGCCCGAGCGCAGGCCGCGCATCTCGGCGCTCGTCTGCTCGATCGATCCCGCGCGCTTCGCGGCGGTTCGCGCGAGCTACGAGCACCGGTTCGCCGGATATCCGCTCGAGATCATCGGCATCCACGACGCGCGCTCGCTCGCCGAGGGCTACAACCGCGCGGCGGAAAAGGCCTCCGGCGACATCCTCGTGTTTTCCCACGACGACATTGAGCTCGTCACGCGCGGACTTCGCGCCGCGGCTCGTCGCGCACCTGGACCATTTCGACGGCGTCGGCGTCGCCGGCGCGTCGAAGGTGACGGGCGCGCAAATCGGGCCATGCGGGGCAACGTTTCATCCACGGCCACATCCTCCATCCCGCCGCCCCCGAACGAGCGCGGCGCACTGTTGATCGCCAGCGGATTCCAGCAGCCGGTCTGCGATGGCATCCGAGTGCTCGACGGCGTCTTCATCGCCGTGCGCCGCCACGTCTGGGAAATTCACGCGTTTCGACGCGGAACGCTACGACGGCTTTCATCTCTACGATCTCGATTTCACGTGGCGGGCGAGCGGCGCCGGCGCGCGCATCGCCGTCCCGCTCGATCTCACGCTGCTGCACCGCTCGACAGGGACGGTACGATGCCCGGTGGCGGGACTACGCGCGGCGATTCGCCGAGCAGGCGGGACTCGATTTCACCGCGGCGCCGCAACCGGGCGGGCTGCAGACGCGCCTCGACACGCAGGAAGAAGTCGACCTCCTGCGCGCCGCGATGCTGTATCTGCGCTACGGCGCGCCGATTGGAGTCGCCGAACCGCCGCGCTAGGACCGCGGCGGACTCCTAGATCGCGGCAGCGATCGCCTTGCCCAATTCCGCCGTCGTCGCGGTGCCGCCCATGTCGGGCGTGCGCGGCGCCGCGGGATCGGCGAGCACCCGCTCGATCGCGCGCACCACCGCCGCGCCCGCATCGGCGTGACCCGAGATGCTCCAGCATCAGCGCGCCGGACCAGATCTGCCCGATCGGATTGGCGATGCCCTTGCCGGCGATGTCGGGCGCGGAGCCGTGCACCGGCTCGAACAGCGACGGGTAGTCCCGCTCGGGATTGATGTTGGCCGACGGCGCGATGCCGATCGTCCCGCACACCGCGGGGCCCAGGTCGGACAGGATGTCGCCGAAGAGATTCGAGCCGACGACGACGTCGAAGCGGTCCGGGTAGCGCACGAAATGCGAGGTGAGGATGTCGATGTGGAACTGGTCGGTGCGGATGCCCGGATAGCGTGTGGCCATCGCGCGGAAGCGCTCGTCCCAGTAGGGCATCGTGATCGAGATGCCGTTCGACTTGGTCGCCGAGGTCAGGTGACGCTTGGGGCGCTTGCCCGCGAGCTCGAACGCGAACTTCATGATCCGGTCCACTCCCTTGCGCGAGAAGACCGTCTCCTGGAACACCACCTCGCGCTCGGTGCCCTCGTACATGCGGCCGCCGACCGACGAGTACTCGCCCTCGGTGTTCTCGCGCACGACGACGAAGTCGATGTCGCCGGGCTTGCGGTTCGCGAGCGGCGTCGGGATGCCGGGCATCAGCCGGCACGGGCGAAGGTTCACGTACTGGTCGAAGCGGCGGCGGAACTGGATCAGCGAACCCCAGAGCGAGACGTGGTCGGGCACCGTCGCCGGCCAGCCGACCGCGCCGTAATAGATCGCGGCGTGCGGCTGCAGCACGTCGAACCAGTTTTCCGGCATCATCCGGCCATGCTTCACGTAGTGATCGCAGTCCCACGCGAACTCGTGCCATTCGAGGGCGATGCCGAAGCGGCGTCCGGCCGCTTCGAGCGCGCGCATCCCTTCCGGCATGACTTCCTTCCCGATGCCGTCCCCGGGGATCACTGCGATGCGGTGAGCGCTCATCGTCCCTCCTTCGGAAGGACCGATTCTAGGCCAGGCACGGCCGCCGGCCAATGAGCTCGGTCCGCGCGTGCACTCGCCCAATCGGCATGCCTGCCGCCTCGCGACCATTGCCCGGTCGGCGTGACGATGTGAATTTTCATCTTGACGATCTGCTCTTCATGGTGGAAAGATTTCCGGAAATTCGCCGGTAAACAGCGCGTAGACGCCCAACCGAAGGGAGAAGAAGATGAAATCCTGCGTCATGTACGTCCTTGTTGCCCTTTTCGGCCTGTTGGCAACCCCGCAGGCGTCGGCCCAATCCATCGTCGGCGCCTGGACGGAGACCGGCCAGGACACTACTGCCGAGGGCGCCTCGGTGCTCGTGTTCTTCGCCAACGGCTACTTCATCCAGATCCAGAATGCCACGGTCTCCGAGGCACCGCACGGCTTCGACGGCTTCGAGCGCGGCACCTACACATGGGATCCGGCGACCGGCGCACTCGCGGTCAACGTGATCCAGGATCTCAACGGCGATACCGGGCTGTCGGGCCTCGAGCGGGCTTTCCGGAACTACCGCTCAGCATTTCGGGCGACACAGCGACGGCCAACATTCCTGGCGGCAGGGCCCGATTATCCGTCAATCGCGTGACGGGCGCGAGCCCGATCGTGGGCGCCTGGGGCAGGCGCCTCGGCCGTCACCGACAACAGCTCGTTCGTCATCGTCTTTCTCCCGAATGGCGTCTATTTCGATGGCCCAGGACGGCATTCCACCGGCACGGATGACCCGAGCGGCCAACGCCGGCATCGAGCACGGCACCTATACCTGGAACCCGGCCACCGGAGTTCTGACGTCGAGCCAGAACGCCGGCGCCGTACGTCGATACCAACGGCAGAATGGGGGTTGTCGAACCTCGGCCCCAATGACGTTCAAGGTGTCCGCCGACGGGCTGACGCTCGCGATCTTCGTCGACGGGGAAGCGGACGCGGTCGCTCGGGTTGGCGCGGCATCGACGCCGGCCGCGGCCAACTACCAGGGCCTCTGGTGGAAGTCCGACGAACCGTACTGGGGTGTGAACTTCGCGCACTCAGGGCGACCAGGTCTTCGCGACCTGGTACACCTATGACACGGCCGGCAACGCCTACTGGCTGTCGATGCTCGCGACCCGCACCACGGCCACCCGCAACGCCTACAGCGGCGACGTCAATGTCGACGTCGGGCCGCCGTTCAACAACTTCGTCGGCATCGGGAAGCCCCGGCAAGGTCGGCACCGGCACCGTCACCTTCACCGATGCCAACAACGGCACCTTCGCCTACCAGATCAGCGCCGGCGGCGCGGCCAACATCGACCAGTCGAAGCCGATCACCCGGTTCAGCCTGGGCGGCGCGCAGCCCACCTGCACCTACAGCGCCAGCGCGAATCTCGCGGGGGCGACCAACTACCAGGATCTGTGGTGGGTCCCGACCGAATCGGGCTGGGGGATCAACTTCGCGCACCAGGGCAATCTGCTGTTCGCCACCTGGTACACCTATGACGCGAAGGTCGCCGGCAACAATGCGCCGCTGTGGCTCTCGGCGCTGATGCAGAAGGGCGCGGGGAACGTCTTCACCGGGCCGATCACCCGCACGTCGGGGCCGCGCTTCGACAACTACAAGGCGAGCGACGTGGTGCAGCCGATTCCGACGGTGGGAACGGCGACGGTGACGTTCACCGACGGCAACACGCGAGCTTCCACTACGTGACCAACGGCAGCCGGCAACCTGCCCGCCGTCGATCAGACCAAGTCGATCACGCGTTTCCTGTTCTCCGCCAACGGCGCCACGACCTGCCAGTGACGATTGCGCGAGGGCGGGATGCGTTCCGTCGCGCTCGTCACGCTGCAATTCGCGCTGATCGGCGCGATCGTGCTGCCGGTCGGCGCGGCCGGATGGCACGTCGCGGCGACGCTTCCGGTCGTTGCCGCCGCGGCACTCGGCGCATGGGCGTTGAGCGCCAACCGGCTCGGCAATTTCAACATCCGCCCCGAGCCGAAATCGGGCGGGCATCTCGTGACCGGCGGCCCGTACCGCTACATCCGCCATCCGATGTACCTCGCGGTGCTCGTCGCGACCGCGGGATTCGTCGCCGGATATGCGGACTTCTCCGCGTGGCGCGCCGCCGATCTCGCGCGCGTCACCGCATGGCTCGGCCTCGCCATCGTCCTGCACGCAAAATCCCGCGTCGAGGAACGCGCGCTCCACGCGCTGCACCCCGGCTACGCGGCGTACGCGCAGAAGACCCGGCGCGTCATTCCGTTCATCTTTTGACGCGCTGATCGCGCGACGCAATGCCGGCATCGGCCATCCGGACGATGGCGCGCCTGCGCAGGGCTTCCGAAAATGCCGACATGGCTCGCGGGCGCTTCGGTCCGCGCCCGCACTCCTATCGGAGCGCTGAATGAAATTCGCGTTGGCACTTCCGTTCATGCGACTGCGGCATCGGCTCGACCGCGCGGCGTATCTCGCGGCGCTCGCCTTGCTGCAGGCGGCGCTGATGATCGACGTCGCGCCCCGGCTCGCGGCAGCGCTCGTCCCGCGCGCCCATCTTGCGATCGGCCCCGCATGGCTGGCGGTCGCGCAGGTCGCGGGCTATGCGCTCGCGCTCGCCGGAAGCGCAATTGCGCTCGCCTTCCCGGCGATCGCGCTCGCACGCCATGCGCAGCGCGGTCGGATGCGCTTCCTCGGCCTGCCGCGCTTCGGGACCTGGCTGGCAATCGCCGGCGCGTCGGCATTCGCCGCGGCGCAGGCACTGGCGTGGGTCGCGCATTCGAGCCTCGCCATCGCGGGTGCCGCCGTGGCGGGAATCGCTCCGTCGCTTGCCTCAGGCGGCATCGCCCTGATGGCGGCCGGCGCACTCACCGCCGAAGTCCTGCGGCGCGGCGTCGCGCCGCTCCGGGTTCCGATCGCACCGTGGCATTGCCGCCCCGTGCGCATCGAGGTGATCGACCCGCGCGAGCTCGCGACGCACGCCGGATGACCGTCTCCACCTTTCCAGTCGAAGGAGTCATGCATGGATGCACCGCGTTACTGGATCGCGGCCGTCGCCCAGAAAAGCGCCCTCACGGGCATTGCCGGCGGGTTCGCCGAAGTCGGTTACGGCAAGGCGGGCCCGCTGGAGCGGATGCGCGCGGGCGACTTCTACGCCGTCTATTCGCCGCGCACGGAATGGCCCGAAGGCCTGCCGCTGCAGGCCTTCACCGCGATCGGCCGTGTGCGCAGCGGAATCGTCTATCGCGCCGAAGGCGGCGCAGGACCGGGCCCGTTCCGCATCGATGTCGACTACTTGCCGGCCGCGCCGGCGCCGATCCGGCCGCTGATCGACGCATTGACGTTCATTCGCAACAAGGCGCACTGGGGGGCGGCGTTTCGCTTCGGCTTCATCAAGGTTCCGCCCGACGATTTCGCGCTGATCGCCGCGGCGATGGGATGCAAGCTCCCGATTGCGGATGCGCAGCCGGGCTGAACCACGTGCACGTTGCCAAGTCATGCTGAACGCCCCGATGATCGACGCCGCGGATCGCGTGCGGTATGTTTCGCGCGATGGAGTCATCGTCGACCGAAGCGCCCCGCGCCGTCGTCGCGACCTGCCGCTGGCAGTGGTCGCGGATGGCCGATCTCTCTCCATTCGAGATCTATGCCGCGCTGGCGGCCCGACAGCAGGTGTTCGCGGTGGAGCAGCAGTGCGCATTCCAGGATGCCGACGGTCTCGACCTCTCGGCGTGGCATCTCCTGGGGTGGGTGCGATGACGCCAGCCCGTCGCTCGCCGCCTATTTGCGCGTCATCGATCCCGGCGCGAAATATGCCGAGCCCTCGATCGGCCGCGTGCTCACCGTTCCGCCGTGGCGCGGCGTCGGGCTCGGTCGCATCGTGATGGCCGAGGGCATCGCACGGACCGCCGCGGCGTGGCCCGGTCGTCCCGTGCGCATCGCCGCACAGCAGCGTCTCGAGCACTTCTATGCGGAGCTGGGCTTTCGCACCGTGTCGGAGCCCTTCCTCGAGGACGGCATCCCGCACCTCGAGATGCTTCGCGCCGATCGCTAACGTCGCGTCGCCGCGTCGCCGGCGGCGCCTCGCAGACATCGGCGCAACCGCGCGCGGCGTTCTGGTAGGATGCCATGGTCCGTTGTGAACGCCGGCACGCGCCGGCGTTTTCGCTCGCTGCGCTCCCGCCGCGTCCACCGTGTCCCCCGCCGCCCGCCACCGCCGCGCCATCGTCTTCATGATCGTCGCCGCGGTCTGCTGGTCCTCGGGCGGCATTCTCGTGCGCGCGCTGTCGATCACCAATGCCTGGGAGATCGTGTTCTGGCGCAGCCTTTTCATGGCCGCGTTCGTCATCGGCGTGCTGACGGTCATGCACGGCCGAAGGATGCCCGCGGCGGTGGTCGCGGTCGGGCGGCCGGGATTGCTCGCGGGGCTCTTCCTCGCCGGCACGTTCTTCTTCTTCATCGGCTCGCTGACGCACACGACGGTCGCCAACACGTTCGTGCTGATGAGCGTGTCGCCGTTCCTCGCGGCGCTCGCCGGCCGGCTGATCCTCGGCGAGCACGTTCCCGCGCGGACGTGGACCGCCATCGGCGTCGCCTTCGCCGGGATCGTCGTGATGTTCGCCGACTCGCTCGACGCCGGCCGTCTCACCGGCAATCTGCTCGCGCTCGGCGTCTCGTGCTGCTTTGCGGGACAGTTGACCGTGCTGCGCAAGTACCACGCGCGGATCGACATGCTGCCGCAGGTGCTGGTCGCCGGTGTCGTCTCGCTCGTGGTGGCGCTGGCGCTCTCGCCGCCTTTTGCCGCCACCGGTCGCGACCTCGCCATCCTCGCGCTGATGGGCTGCGTCCAGCTCGGCGCCGGATGCCTGCTCGCCACCGCGGCGTCGCGGCACCTGTCGGCGACCGAGCTCGGCCTGCTTGCGTTGCTGGAGCCGATCATGGGCCCGCTGTGGGTCTGGGCCTTCATGGGAGAGCGCCCCGATGACGCCGCACTCGCCGGTGGCGTGATCGTGCTCGCCGCCGTGATTGCCAACGAGTCCTACGCCGCGTGGCGCTCGATGCGCACGGGCCGCGAGGAGACCGATGCGCCGCGGGCGGCCCCCGGCCCCTGATGCACCGACCGATCGCGCCTGAAATGGCGCATCGGCCCCGCGCGAGCGAGGGAGGGAATGCCTGCGCGCCGGCGTCCGGCGACGTGATGCCGCGGGCCTCGCGTTTGCTATGATGCCCGGCATCGCATTCCGGCAGCGCATCCATGAAGCAGACCTTCCTCGAATTCGAGCAGCCGATCGCCGAGCTGCAGGCCAAGATCGACGAGCTTCGCTACGTGCACGAGGATTCCGCGGTCGACATCTCGGACGAGATCAACCGGCTGCAGAAGAAGAGCCAGCAGCTCACGAAGGACATCTACTCGAAGCTCTCCTCGTGGCAGATCGCGCAGGTCGCGCGCCACCCGCAGCGGCCGTACACGCTCGACTACATCAGCGGGCTCATGAGCGACTTCCGCGAGCTGCACGGCGATCGCAGCTACGCCGATGACCCGGCGATCGTCGGCGGCCTCGCCCGCTTCAACGGCCAGCCCTGCGTCGTGATCGGCCACCAGAAGGGCCGCGACACGAAGGAGAAGATCCACCGCAACTTCGGCATGCCGCGCCCGGACGGCTACCGCAAGTCGCTGCGCCTCATGAAGCTCGCCGAGAAATTCGGGCTGCCGCTGTTCACGTTCGTCGACACGCCGGGCGCTTATCCCGGAATCGACGCCGAGGAGCGCGGCCAGTCGGAGGCGATCGGCCGGAACCTGTACGAGATGGCGGGGCTGCGCACGCCGATCATCGTGACGATCATCGGCGAAGGCGGATCGGGTGGCGCGCTCGCGATCGCAATCGGCGACATCACGCTGATGCTGCAGTACGCGACGTACTCGGTGATCTCGCCCGAGGGCTGCGCGTCCATCCTTTGGAAGTCCGCCGACTTCGCCGCCGAGGCCGCGGAGACGCTCGGGATCACCGCGCCCCGGCTGAAGCAGCTCGGCCTCATCGACAAGGTGATCGGCGAGCCGCTGGGCGGCGCGCATCGCGACCACGCGGCGATGATGGTCACGCTGAAGAAGGCGCTGACGGAGGCGCTGCGGCAGGCGCAGGAGCAGTCGCTCGACACGCTGCTCGAGATGCGTGAGGACAAGGTGCTGTCGTATGGCAAATACAAGGAGATCACGGCCGGTTGATCCGCGCCGCGGTCCCGCAGCCCATACGCCCAACGTCACGCCGCGCGCCGCATGCGGCGCGCCGGACGAGGATTCGACAGTGCAGTCAATTGTCGCCGACGCGGCCGCCCGCGCCATCGCCGCGGCGCTGCCGACCTGGAAATCCGTCGCGGCTCATCGGCCAGGGCACCAAGCCGCTTCGCGTCGCGATCGGCCTGTCCGGCGGCTGCGACTCCATGGTGCTCCTCGACGCGCTCGCAACGTGCGCGCAGGACGACGCGACGATCGCGCTCGAGGCCGTTCACGTCCATCACGGGCTTTCCCCGAACGCCGACGCATGGGCCGAATTCTGCCGCGCGCAGTGTGCGCGGCGTGGCATTCCGCTCGTCGTGCATCGGGTAACGGTCGCAAGACAGCCCGGGGAGAGCCTCGAGGCGGCCGCGCGCACCGCGCGCTTCGCCGCGTTCGCAGGCAGCGATGCCGACGTGATCGCGCTCGCGCATCACGCCGACGACCAGGCGGAAACGCTGCTGCTGCAGCTGCTGCGCGGCGCCGGGCCGAAGGGCCTCGCCGCGATGCCCGCGTGCCGGCAGGAGGCCGGGCGCCCCGTGCTGGCGCGCCCGTTCCTCGCGTTGTCGCGCGCGGAGATCGTCGAGAGCGCGCAGGGCCGCCGGCTCGAATGGATCGACGACGAATCGAACGACGACACCGACGTCCGGCGAAATTTCCTGCGTCACGAGATCGCGCCGCGGCTCGCGCAGGCGTTTCCCGGCTATCCGGGCACGCTCGTGCGCGCGGCGCGCCATCAGGCCGAGGCCGCACTGCTGGCCGACGAGCTGGCGGCGCACGACGCGCATGGCGCGATCGCCGAGGATCCTCTGCTCGGAACGACGCTTTCCCGTGAATCGCTCGCCATGCTGGCGCGTGCGGCTCCGCACCGCGCGCGCAACCTGTTGCGCTGGTTCCTCCGCAAGCACGAATTGCGCGCACCGTCGTCGGCGCGGCTCGCGGCGATGCTCGATCAGCTGGCTCATGCCGCCCCGGACGCGCGCGTCACGCTCGCGCACGACGGCGTCGTGCTCGGCATTCACCGCGGCCGCATCGGCGTCCATTCGCCGCCCGTCGCGCGCTTCGCCCTCCCGTGGCACGGCGAGAACGCGGTCGAGTTGCCGCACGGGGTGCTCGAATTCGCGCCGGCACATGGCGCCGGGCTCGCCGCCGCCGCACTGGGAAGTGGCGCCGTCACCATCCGGTCGCGTGTCGGCGGCGAGCGCATCCGCCTGGGCGAGGATCGTTCGGCTCGCCCCCTGAAGCGATTGCTGCAGGAAGCCGGCATTCCCCGCTGGCAGCGCGACGACCTGCCGCTCGTCTGGTGCGGCGACGTCCTCGCCGGCGTACCCGGATTGGGCATCGCGGCCACGTTCCGCAGCGAAGCCGGCGCCCCCGGATTCGAATTGCGCTGGCATCGGCATCCCGGCCACCGTCCATGACGCCGGAGCCCACCGTCGGAGATCGTTGACGCGGATCAATCCGGCCCCCTTCGCGGCGCGCTAGCGTTCACGCGCGACACGTCCGCCGCGCGCCGGTGCCAGACGATGCGCAGGGTGGTTCCGGCCGGGCGCCAAGGTTGACAATGATTGCCGTTGCGGGGCCTAATCTGCCGCAGTCAAGAGCAGGAAATCGAGCGCCCGCGCGCGGTCCAGAACAGGGTGCAGGTTTTCGTCCAATTCCAGGAGGCTTTCATGAAGTTCCGATTTGCGTTCGCCGCGGCGGCAGCGCTACTGACGTTTGTCGCCGGCGCTGCATTCGCGCAGCAGCCCATCGTCATCAAATTCAGTCACGTCGTCGCGCTCGACACCCCGAAGGGCAAGGCCGCCGAATTTTTCAAGAAGGCGGCCGAGGAGCGCACCAAGGGCCGCGTCAAGGTCGAGGTCTACCCCAACAGCTCGCTCTTCAAGGACGGCGAGGAAATGGAGGCGCTGCAGCTGGGCTCGGTGCAGATGCTGGCCCCGTCGGTGGCGAAGTTCGGCCCGCTCGGCGTGCGCGAGTTCGAGGTGTTCGATCTGCCTTACATCTTCGACAACCGCGACGAGCTGCACAAGGTCACGATGGGCCCGGTCGGCGCCCTGCTGTTCAAGAAGCTCGAGGGCAAGGGCCTCACCGGGCTCGCCTTCTGGGACAACGGCTTCAAGGACATGAGCGCCAACAAGCCGATCCGCGTTCCCGCCGACTACAAGGGCCTCAAGATGCGGATCCAGTCGTCGAAGGTGCTGGGCGACGAGATGAAGGCGCTTGGCGCCATTCCGCAGGTGATGGCCTTCTCCGAGGTCTACCAGGCGCTGCAGACCGGGGTCGTCGACGGCACGGAGAACCCGCCGTCGAATTTCTACACGCAGAAGATGCAGGAAGTGCAGAAATATATGGCAATCACCGAACACGGCGTCATCGAGTACGCGGTGATCGTCAACAAGAAGTTCTGGGACGGCCTGCCGCCCGACATCCGGACGACGCTCGAAGGCGCGATGAAGGACGCGACCAAGTTCGCCAACGACATCGCCCAGAAGGAGAACGACGACGCGCTCGAGGCGGTGAAGAAGTCCGGCAAGACCGAGATCCTGACGCTCACCGCCGACCAGAAGGCGGCGATGAAGAAGGCGCTCGTCGCCGTGCACAAGGAGAACGAGTCGCGCGTCGGCAAGGACATCATCGAAGAGGTCTACAAGGCGACGGGGTTCAAGCCCTGAGTCCAGGCTCGCGCAGCGAATTCAACCGGCGCATTCGAAACCCAATGCGCCGGTTAATTCGCGAAGCCAGGCAGGTCGAGGTTCGCGGTTCGGGTACCCCGCGCGGCGACGGATTCGTGCACAGCCGAAGCGCCGCCGCAGACAGCGCGCTGAAAGTGCGGCACACATAACAAGACGCGGCGGGATCACATCGCCGCGACGAAGGAGGAGCGCAATGAAGGTCCTGGATTACCTCGAGGAGTGGATCATCGCGTTCCTGATGGGCGCGGCGACGCTGCTGATCTTCGTTGCCGTCGTGCACCGCTACGCGGCGGGCATGCCGATCCCCGGTCTTCAGGATGCGCTGCTGAAGATCGACCTCTCCTGGGCGCAGGAGCTTTGCATCTACATGTTCGTCTGGATGGCGAAGTTCGGCGCCGCGTACGGCGTGCGCACCGGCATCCACGTCGGCGTCGACGTGATGATCAACCGGCTGCCGGGCAGGACGCGCAAGGCGTACGTGCTGTTCGGGCTCCTCGCCGGCGCGACGTTCACCGGCATCGTCGGCACGCTGGGCGCAAAGTTCACCTACGAGATCGCGCAGACGAGCTCGACGTCGCCGGACCTCGAGATCCCGAAGTGGATCGTCTATCTGTGCATCCCGCTGGGGTCGTACCTGATGTGCTTCCGCTTCCTGCAGGTCGCGTGGCACTTCGCGAAGACCGGCGAGCTGCCCCACCATGATGTCGCGCACGTCGAGGGCATCGAGGCGCCCGTCGACATCAATCCGTACAACCTGCCCGACAACCTGCACCCGCCGGGCTCGACGAGGGAAACGGTCATGAGCGCCGCCGGGCCGTCCCAAGGCGCGAATTGCTCCCCTCGGGGGGCAGCGCAGCGGCGATAGCCGCAGCGTGGGGCCTATGACCACCCTCGTCCCGACCGTCCCCGACACCGCGCCGCGCTGGCCGGCGCTGATCCCGCCCGTGCTGATCGCGATTCCGGTCGCGATGAAGCTCATGGGCATTCCGGTCAACAACGCGTGGATCATCTTCTCGCTGCTGTTCGGGCTGATGCTGACCGGGATGCCGATCTCGATCTCGCTCGGCCTCACCGTGCTCACGTACCTCTTCACGATGACCACGGTGCCGATCGAGTCGGTCGCGCTGAAGCTCTTCACCGGCATCGAGAAGTTCGAGATCATGGCGATCCCGTTCTTCATCCTCGCCGGCAACTTTCTCACGCACGGCGGCGTGGCGCGACGGATGATCGCGTTCGCGTCGTCGATGGTCGGCCACTGGTACGGCGGTCTCGGCCTGGCCGGCGTGATGGCGTGCGCGCTGTTCGCCGCAGTGTCCGGCAGCTCTCCGGCCACGGTCGTCGCGATCGGCTCGATCATCCTGCCGGCGATGATCAAGGAAGGCTTTCCCGCGCGCTTCGGCGCCGGAGTGATCACGACCTCGGGCGCGCTCGGCATCCTGATCCCGCCGTCGATCGTGATGGTGATGTACGCGGTGGCGACCAACACGTCGGTCGGCGCGCTGTTCATCGCGGGCATCATTCCCGGGCTGGTCCTCGCCACGTTTCTCGGCTTCACGACGTGGTGGCGCGCACGCAAGTTCAACTACCCGCGCCAACCGGCGCGAGCTGGGCCGAGCGCTGGCGGCCTTCCGCGCCAGCATCTGGGGACTGCTTCTCATCATCGTCGTCATCGGCGGCATCTATACCGGCATCTTCACACCGACCGAAGCAGCGGCGATGAGCGCCGTCTACGCATTCTTCGTCGCGGTGTTCGTCTACAAGGACATGACGCTGAAAGGCTGCCGAAGGTGCTGCTCGACTCGGCGAACATGTCGGCGATGCTGCTCTACATCATCACCAATGCAGTGATGTTCTCCTACCTGATGACCTCGGAGCAGATCCCGCAGGAGCTCGCGGCGTGGATGCTGGACAAGGGCCTCGGCGTGATCGCGTTCCTGCTGTTCGTCAACGTGGTCCTGCTGCTCGCCGGCAACGTGATGGAGCCCTCGTCGATCGTGCTGATCATGGCGCCCATCCTGTTCCCCGTCGCGATGAAGCTCGGCATCGACCCGATCCATTTCGGGATCATGATGGTCGTCAACATGGAGGTCGGCATGTGCCACCCGCCGGTCGGGCTCAACCTCTATGTGGCGTCCGGCATCACCAAGATGGGAATCACCGAGCTCACCATTGCCGTGTGGCCGTGGCTGCTCACGATGCTGGCGTTCCTCGTGGTCGTCACCTATTGGCCGCCGCTTTCGACCTGGCTGCCGAGGGTCCTGGGCATGATCTGACGGGTTGCGTATCCGCTCTGCCGAGGGCGCCGCGGCGTGGCCGTCGCGGCGCCCTTTTTCATCGGGCGCCGTGCGCGAGCGTGCGGTCCGCTGCCGGCAGTGCGTTGGCGGCGGCTCGACGGTTCGCGGAATCGACGTTCCCCGCCTTCGGCCGGTCGGGGCAAATGGGGACAATCGTGTTATAATTTTGAATTTACTCGCTTTTGTAGCGAATTTATCACGTTGGAGTCCCCGGAATGCCTGTCGAGCGCACCCTTTCGATCATCAAACCCGACGCAGTCGCGAAGAACGTCATCGGAAAAATATATTCGCGTTTCGAGAGCAACGGCCTCGCGATCATCGCCGCGCAGATGCGCCGGCTCTCTCGCGCCGACGCCGAAGGCTTCTACGCGGTGCACCGCGGTCGTCCGTTTTTCGACGACCTCGTCGAATTCATGACCTCGGGGCCGGTGATGATCCAGGTCCTGGAAGGCGAGAACGCGATCGCGAAGAATCGCGACCTGATGGGTGCCACGGATCCGAAAAAAGCCGCGGCCGGCACGATTCGCGCGGATTTCGCGACTTCGATCGACGCCAACGCCGTGCACGGCTCGGACGCCGTCGATACGGCGAAGGTCGAGATCGCGTACTTCTTCCCGGCGCTCGCGATCCACAGCCGCTAGGCACGAGCCACGCGCGGGAGGACACAATGAGCGCAGCGACGTCGCGTCGTTCCCACCCACGCCCGTGCTCCGACCGATGGAAATGACCAACATCCTCGATCTCGATGCCGCCGGCCTCGAGCGGTTCGTCGCCTCGCTGGGCGAGAAGCCGTTCCGGGCGCGTCAGCTCATGCGCGGCGTGCACCAGCGCCTGGCCGGCGATTTTCACGCGCTGACCGACCTCGCCAAGGTCCTGCGCGAAAAACTCGAGGCGAGCGCGACCATCGCGGCGCCCGCGGTCGTGGGCGATGCGACCGCGCCGGACGGCACGCGCAAGTGGCTGCTCGACGTCGACCGCGGCAACGCGGTCGAGGCGGTGTACATCCCCGAGGACGACCGCGGCACGCTGTGCATCTCGTCGCAGGCCGGCTGCGCGCTCGACTGCGCCTTCTGCTCCACCGGCAAGCAGGGCTTCAATCGCAACCTCACCGCCGCCGAGATCATCGGCCAGCTCTGGCACGCCAATCGCACGCTGCTCGCCGAAGGGAGCAACGCGCCCTGGGTCGCGCAGGGGCGCGCGCCAATCACGAACGTCGTGATGATGGGGATGGGCGAGCCGCTCGCGAATTTCGACAATGTCGTGACCGCGCTGTCGGTGTTCCTCGACGACAATGCGTATGGCCTGTCGCGCCGCCGCGTGACGCTGTCGACCTCGGGCATCGTGCCTGCGATCGACCGGCTCGCCGCCGCCTGCCCGGTTGCTCTGGCTGTTTCGCTGCATGCGCCCAACGACGCGCTGCGCGACGTGCTCGTGCCGATCAACCGCAAGTACCCGCTGGCGGAGCTCCTCGCCGCATGCCGGCGCTACCTGCCCTTCGCGCCGCGCGATTTCGTCACGTTCGAGTACGTGATGCTGGACGGCGTCAACGACAGCAGGGCGCAGGCGCGCGAGCTCACGGCGCTCCTGGCGGACGTGCCCTGCAAGATCAACCTGATTCCCTGGAACCCGTTCCCCGGCGCGGATTTCCGGACGAGCCCGCGGCCGCGCATCCAGGAATTCCAGCAGGTGCTGACAGACGCGGGGTTCGTCGCCACGATCCGCAAGACGCGCGGCGAGGACATCGACGCCGCCTGCGGACAGCTGGCCGGCCGAGTGCAGGACCGCACGCGCCGCACCGTGCGCATTCATCCCTCCGGCACGCGGCAGCGTGCGCCCTGACGACCTTCGAAGACGCCCATGCCCCGAATCCTCCGCATCCTGACCATGCTGTCGCTGATCGCGCTCGTCGGCGCGTGCTCGTCGAATCCGAAATCCTCGGAGGCGCCGACGATGCCGCAGCAGCCGGCGGTCGCGAAGGCGCCGGAGATGAGCCCTCCCGACCGCGCGAAGATCCATACCGAGCTCGCCGCCGGCTACTACGAGCGCGGGCAGATGGACGTCGCGCTCGAGGAGCTCGAGACCTCGGTCAAGCTCGATCCCAACCTCGCGCGCACCTACAACGTCTACGGCCTCGTCTACACGACGGTCGGCGAGGACGCCAAGGCCGAGCAGAACTTCCGTCGCGCGCTCCAGCTCGCGCCGCAGGATTCGGAGATCCGCCAGAACTGGGGCTGGTACCTGTGCACGCACGGACAGGCACGCGAGTCGATCTCCGAGTACGAGCTGGCGATCCGCAACCCGCTCTACAAGACGCCGGAGATCGCGCTCGTCAACGCCGGCAATTGCAGCACCGCGTTCGGCGACACCGCCAACGCGCAGGTGTATTTCAAGCGCGCGCTGGCCGTTTCGCCAGGCTATCCGGGCGCGGCGTACGGTCTCGCGCGGATTGCATACCAGAGCGGCAACGCCGCCGAGGCGCGCGGCTGGATGAAAGTCGTGATGCAGCAGACGAATCCTTCCGCCGCGTCGCTGCTGCTCGGCGCCTGCGTCGAGCGCAAGCTGGGCGACCGCACCGCCGAGCTGTCGTACGCGTCGCAGCTGCGCAATCGATATCCCGACTCGACCGAGACGAAGGCGCTCGTCACGGGGGCCTGCGAGTGACGGATTCGGTCCGCCACGTGGAAAGCGGCGAGGCGCGGCCGGCGATGCGCGGTGCGGGCGCGATGCTGCGCGCCGCGCGCGAAGGCGCGGGGCTGTCCGTCGACGCGGTCGCACAGCAGCTGAAGCTCGCGCCGCGGCAGGTGAAGGCGATCGAGGACGAGGATCTCTCCCAGCTCCCCGGCCGGACGTTCGTGCGCGGATTCGTGCGCAACTACGCGCGGCTGCTGCGGCTCGATATCGCGACGGTGCTCGCGGCGCTGCCCGATGCCGCCGCGACGCAGGAGGCGCCGTCGCTGCAGCCGCCTGCCGCCGACATGGGCGAGCTCCCTGCGCCAGAAAGCACGGGCCTCGGCTGGACGCGATGGGCGATTCCCGCAGCATTGATCGCGATCATCGCAGCATTCGCACTGTACGAATTCCTGCGCCCGGCAACCGAGCCCAGGAGCGAACCGCCGGCCGCCACGTCCGACGTCGTGCCCGTGCCCACCCCCGCGCCCTCGCCGGCCGCGACGTCGGAAAATGCCGGTACGCCGCTCGCGAATCCCGTTGCCTCGAACGCGGCAGCGGACGCCGGCGCGACCCCGGCGGGCGAGCGTGCCCCGCCCGCGCCAGCCGGTGACGCGGTTTCCGTGCCCGTCCTTCCGGCCGCTACACCCATGCCGGAGGCGACGCCCGCGGCAGCGGGACCGAGCGCGCCCGTACCCGCGGTCGAAGCTGCCGCGAAGGGCGCCGCCGCAACCGGCAAGCCCGCGGTGGTCCTCGTGTTTCGCGATTACTCGTGGACCGAAATCAAGGACCGCAAAGGCACCGTGCTGATGTCGCGCATGAACGCGGGCGGCACCACGCAGTCGGTTTCCGCCGACACGCCGATCGATCTCGTCATCGGCAACGCCGCCGACGTGACGCTGACGTTCCGCGGCGCCCGCGTCGATCTCGTGCCGTACACGCGGCAGAACGTCGCGCGGCTGACGCTGCGCTGACCGCGGCGCGGAAGAACGAGCGATGAGCGAACCGGCCCGCATCGGACGGCATCGGACGCGCGCCGTCGACGTCGCGGGCGTCACGATCGGCGGCGACGCCCCGATCGTCGTGCAGTCGATGACCAACACCGACACCGCGGAGGTCGATGCGACGGTCGCGCAGGTGAAGGCGCTCGCCGAAGCCGGATCCGAGCTCGTGCGCGTGACGGTCAACACCACTGCCGCGGCCGCCGCCGTTCCCGCCATTCGCGAGCGCCTCGACGCGGCCGGCTGCCACGTGCCGCTCGTCGGCGATTTTCATTTCAACGGACACAAGCTCCTCGGCGAAAACGCCGACTGCGCCCGCGCCCTCGCGAAATACCGGATCAATCCGGGCAACGTCGGCAAGGGATCCAAGCGCGATCCGCAATTCGCGGTGATGATCGAAAAGGCGATCGAATACGGCAAGCCGGTGCGCATCGGCGTCAACTGGGGAAGCCTCGACGCCGACCTTCTCGCGCGGATGATGGACGCGAACGCGGCACGCGCGACGCCGCTGTCCGCCGACGCCGTCACCCGCGAGGCGCTCATCGCCTCGGCCCTCGACAGCGCCGCGCACGCCGAGGCGCTGGGACTGTCCGGCGACCGCATCGTGCTCTCCTGCAAGGTGTCGGACGTGCAGGACCTGATCGCCGTCTACGGCGAGCTCGCGCGCCGTTGCGACTACCCGCTCCACCTCGGCTTGACCGAGGCCGGGATGGGCAGCAAGGGCATCGTCGCGTCGACGGCCGCGATGGCGGTGCTCCTGCAGCAGGGCATCGGCGACACGATTCGCGTGTCGCTCACCCCGGAGCCCGGCGGCGATCGCACCCGCGAAGTGCTGGTGGCGCAGGAGCTGCTGCAGACGATGGGACTCCGCGCATTCGCGCCGATGGTCACGGCGTGCCCCGGCTGCGGCCGCACGACCAGCACGACCTTCCAGGAGCTCGCCGAAAAGATCCAGGCATATCTTCGACGGCAGATGCCCGCGTGGCGAACACGCTATGCCGGCGCCGCCGACCTCACGGTCGCGGTGATGGGCTGCGTGGTCAACGGCCCCGGCGAATCGAAGCTCGCCAATATCGGCATATCGCTGCCGGGCACGGGCGAGGTCCCGGTCGCCCCGGTCTATGTGGACGGGCAGAAGACGGTCACGCTCAAGGGCGAGCGCATTGCCGAGGAGTTCCAGCAGATCGTCGAGGATTATGTCCGGGCGACCTACGGCGGCGAGGCGCGCGCGGCGCATCTCTCGCCCGAGCGCCGGTCGATCGCGATCAAGGCGCGCTGACCATGGTCGCTCCCATTCAGGCCGTGCGCGGCATGAACGACGTGCTGCCCGATGCGGCCCGCGTCTGGCAGCGCTTCGAGGACGCCGCACGCGCCGTGTTCGTGCAGTACGGCTACCGCAACCTGCGCGTTCCGATCGTCGAATCGACGCCGCTCTTCGTGCGCGCCATCGGCGCTGTCACCGACGTCGTCGAGCACGAGATGTACACGTTCGAGGACAAGCTCAACGGCGAGAGCCTGACGTTGCGTCCCGAGGCGACCGCGGGCATCGTCCGTGCCTGCATCGAGCACCCGCAATTCCTCTACGACGGCGGCCCGCAGCGGATCTGGACGTCGGGTCCGATGTTCCGCCACGAGCGTCCGCAGAAAGGCCGCTACCGGCAGTTCCACCAGATCGACTGCGAGGCGCTCGGATTCGCCGGACCCGACATCGACGCCGAGCAGATCGTGATGCTCTCGCGGCTGTGGAAGAAGCTCGGCCTCGCCGAAGTGATCCACCTCAAGATCAACTCCATCGGCGATCCCGCGGAGCGCCGCGCGCACCGCGCCCTGCTGATCGAGCATTTCGAGCGCCACGCGGACATTCTCGACGACGATGCCAGGCGCCGCCTGCACGCCAATCCGCTGCGCATCCTCGACAGCAAGAATCCCGCGATGCAGGAAATGCTGCACGCCGCGCCGCGCCTCGTCGACGTGCTCGGCGCCGAATCGCGCGCGCATTTCGATGGCCTCAAGCAGGCGCTGACCGACGCGGGACTCGCCTTCGAGATCGACGCGCGTCTGGTGCGCGGGCTCGACTACTACAACCGGACGGTGTTCGAGTGGGTGACCGACCGGCTCGGCGCCCAGAGCACCGTGTGCGGCGGCGGTCGTTACGACGGGCTCTTCGAGCAGCTCGGCGGCAAGCCGACCCCGGCCTGCGGCTTCGCGATCGGCATCGAGCGGATGATCCTGCTGCTGGAGGACGCCCCGTTCGCGGACGACGACGCGCCGCTCGCCTACATCGTCCACGTCGGCGCGGCGGCGGCGGGACCGGCGTTGCGCGCCGGCGAATCGCTGCGCGAACGCGGCCACGCCGTGGTCATTCACGCGGGCGGCGGCAGCTTCAAGTCGCAGATGAAGAAGGCCGATGCCAGCGGCGCGCATTTTGCGCTCATCATCGGCGACGCGGAGGCCGCGGCGGGCACCGTGGCCGTCAAGCCGCTGCGCGTCACCGGCGAGCAGGTCGCGGTGGCGGCCGGCGACCTCGCGGCGCGGCTCGAGACACTGGTTCCTGAACACGCAATGAACACAATCGCAACGAAGGACTGAAGATGGCCGTATACGACCTCGAAGAGCGGGAAAAGCTGGAAGACCTCAAGGCCTGGTGGAATCAATGGGGCAATACCGTGCTCGGCGTCGCCATCGCCGTGTGCGTCGGACTGGCGTCGGTGCAGGGCTGGCGCTGGTGGCAGACGAGCCGCGCCGAGCAGGCGGCCGTCCTCTACAGCGCCGTCACCACCGCGGTCGGCGCCAACGACGTCGCCAAGGCCAAGGACGCGATGGCGCAGCTCGCCGGCCGCTTCGGCGGCACGGCGTATGCGCCGCGCGGCGCGCTGCTCCTCGCGAAGACGCTGTTCGACGCCGGCGACAAGGACGGCGCGAAGGCGCAGCTCGCCTTCGTCATCGACCAGAGCAGCGAGGACGAGCTGAAGCAGATCGCGCGGCTGCGACTGGCCGAGGTGCAGCTCGACGACAAGCAATACGACGACGCGCTTCGCACGCTCGATGCGAAGACCGACGATTCGTTCGCGCCCCTCTATGCCGACCTGCGCGGCGACATTCTCCTCGCCGCGGGTCGCACTGCCGACGCCCGGGGCGCCTACGAAACCGCGCTCGGCAAGTTCGAAGCCAACTCGCAGTACCGCCCGTATCTGAAGGCGAAGCTCGACGCCGTCGGCGGTGCCACGACGCCGCCGGCCGCGAGCCCTGCCGCGGCGCCCGGCGCCCCGGCATCCGCACCGTCGGCTCCGGCCGGCCCGCCGGCTGCAGCGAAATGAGGACGCGCCGCCCGATGGTCGCGCGCAAGGCGCCGGCGCTCGCGCGCGCGCGCATGCTCGCCTGCCTTTGCGCCGCCCTGTCGGCGGGCGGCTGCGCCACGCTCTCGGAATACATACCGTCCATTCCGCCGCCCTCCTTCGACTGGCTGCGCGCGCTCTTCGGGTACGACTCGAAGAAGCCGGGTCCGCTCCCCGAGATCAACGCGACCGTCAATCCGCAGGTCTTGTGGCAAGTGTCGGTCGGCAAGTCCGCGCCGGGCTTCGCGCCGGCCGTGACCCCGAATGCGATCTACGCCGCCGCTCCCGGCGGCACGATCGTGCGCGTCGATCCCGCGACCGGGGCGTCGGTGTGGCGCATCGAGGCCGGCAAGAAGCTTTCCGCCGGCGTTGGCGCGGACGCGACGCTCGTCGTCGTCGGCACCGACAAGGGCGAAGTGCTCGCATTCAGCGTCGACGGCAAGCCGCTGTGGCAGGCGAAGATCAGCAGTGAAGTCGTGGGGCCCCCGAAGGTCGCCGAAGGCACGATCGTCGCTTGGTCGGGTGACGGGCGCACATTTGGGCTCTCCGCCGCCGACGGCAAGACGAAATGGGTCTACCAGCGCGTCAATCCGGCGCTCGTGGTCCGCAACTACGCGGGCGGCGCGATCAGCCGCGGCGGCCTGTTCGCGGGCACCCCGGGCGGCAAGCTGCTGGCGATGGACCTCGGGACCGGGAACATAGGGTGGGAGGGCAACGTCGCCACGCCCAAAGGCGCGACCGAGCTCGAGCGGATCGCCGACGTCACGTCGCTGCCGCTCGTCGAGGAGCGGCAGGTGTGCGCGGTGGCGTTCCAGGGCCGCGTCGCCTGCTTCGAGATCCTGCGCGGAACGCTCAACTGGTCGCGTGACGTGTCGAGCCTCACCGGCCTCGCCGATGACGCTCGATATGTCTTCGTCTGCGACGACGCCGGCGCGATGAGCGCGTTCGACCGGTTGACCGGCGCATCGGCGTGGAAGCAGGACAAGCTCGCGCAGCGTCGGCTCGGCGGCCCGCAGGTCGCCGGCGAGTACCTGATGGCCGTCGACGCCGAGGGCTACGTGCATCTCTTCGACCGCAACAACGGCAGCCTCGTCGGGCGCACGCCGACCGACGGCACGCCGGCCACGTCGCAACCCGCCGTTGCCGGCGCCAACGCCGTCTGGCAGAGCGCCGGCGGTACGCTCTACGCGGTGACGGCGCGCTGAGCGTCCTGCGATGACGGGCGTTCGCCAGCTGTTCGATCTCGGCGGCAAGGTAGCCTTCGTCACCGGAGGCTCGCGCGGGATTGGACTGCAGATGGCCGAAGCGCTCGGCGAAATGGGTGCCCGGGTCGCGCTGGCCGCGCGCAAGGAAGACGAGCTCGAGGCCGCGCGCGCGCATCTCGAGAAGCGGTCGATCGCGTGCATGACGGTCGCCACGGACCTCGCCGACGCCGCCGCGATTCCCGCCGCCGTCGACGCGGTCCTGAAGGGGTTCGGACAGATCGACGTGCTCGTCAACAACGCGGGATGCAACTGGGCCGCCGCCGCCGAAGACTATCCCGACGCCGGGTGGCGCAAGGTGATGGACCTCAACATCGACGCCCCGTTCTTCCTGACGCGGGAGGTCGGCGCGCGGGCGATGATTCCGCGCCGGTACGGCAAGATCATCAACATCGCATCGATCGCGGGGCTGTACGGCAACCCGCCGTCGTGGGGAATGCAGACCGCCGCGTACAACGCGAGCAAGGGCGCGCTCGTCAACCTGACCCGCGCACTGGCTGCCGAGTGGGGCCGTCACAACATCAACGTCAACGCGATCTGCCCGGGGTTCTTCCCGTCGAAGATGACGAAGGCAACGCTCGACCGCATCAACGAGCGCGTGCTCGAACTGACCCCGCTCGGCCGCCTCGGCGGCGACGAGGACCTGAAGGGCGCGGTCGCCTATTTCGCGTCGGATGCGTCGCGCCACGTCACCGGCCAGGTGCTGGCCGTGGACGGCGGCTGCACCGCGGTGTGACGGGCGAGCGATGACCGGGGCCCGCGACCCTGCGTCGGCGCGGCTCGTCGCGCCTTTGCATCCCTTCGACGTCGCGGCGCTCGCGCGATACCTGCACGAGGGCGGATTCGCCGACACCGCCGACCTCGCCGTCCTCCAGTACCAGGGCGGGCAGTCCAATCCCACGTATCGCGTGACCGCGGGCGGGCGGCATTACGTGCTGCGCCGGAAGCCGCCCGGCACGCTGCTGCCCTCGGCGCACGCCGTCGATCGCGAATATCGCGTGATGAAGGCGCTCGCCGCGACCGACGTTCCCGTCGCGAGGATGATCGCGCTCTGCGAGGACGACGGCGTGATCGGGACGGCGTTCTATCTCATGGAGCACGTCGAGGGCCGCGTGCTGTGGGACCCGGCGCTTCCCGGCATGACGCGCGCCGAACGCGGCGCGCACTACGACGAGCTCAACCGCGTGATTGCGGCGCTGCACGGCGTCGATTACCGCGCCGTCGGCCTCGGCGATTTCGGCCGCGTGGGCGGTTACGTCGCGCGGCAGATCGCACGCTGGTCGAAGCAGTACGAGGCCGGCGGCGCCGCGCGGATTCCCTCGATGGACCGCCTCATCGAGTGGCTGCCGCAGCACCTGCCCGAGGGCGACGAGACCGCGATCGTCCACGGCGACTTCCGCATCGACAACGTGATCTTTCACCCGACCGAGCCGCGCGTCCTCGCGGTGCTCGACTGGGAGCTGTCGACGCTCGGGCATCCGTTATCCGATTTCGCCTACCAGGTGATGGCGTGGCGGCTCAGGGCGGCGGAATTCCGCGGGCTCGCCGACTGCGATTTTGCCGCGCTCGGCATTCCGACCGAGGCCGAGTATGTCGCGGCATACTGCCGGCGCACCGGACGCGAGCGCATCGCCGACTGGGACTTCTATCTCATCTTCAACATGTTCCGCATCACCGCGATCCTGCACGGCGTGCACTCGCGCGCGCTGCAGGGCAACGCGGCGAGCGGCAACGCGATGGAGACCGGCGCACGGGCGCAGCGGATCGCGGACATCGCCTGGGACATGGCGCAGCGCATCGACGACGGAGGACGGTGATGGATTTCGAGCACTCGGACAAGGTGAAGGATCTGCAGGCGCGCGTCCTGCGCTTCATGGAGGCGAACGTCATCCCGGCCGAGCCGGAGTTCGCCGCCGAAGTCGAGGCGAACCGCGCGGGCGGCAACGCGTGGGTGCCGACACGCGTGATGGAGACGCTGAAGGCGAAGGCGAAAGCGGATGGCCTGTGGAACCTGTTCCTGCCCGAATCGGAGCACGGCGCCGGATTGACCAACCTCGAGTACGCGCCGCTGTGCGAGATCATGGGCCGCTCGTGGATCGCGCCCGAGGCGTTCAACTGCAACGCGCCGGACACGGGCAACATGGAAGTGCTGGTGCGCTACGGCAGCGAGGCGCAGAAGCGGCAATGGCTGCAGCCGCTGCTGGCCGGCGAGATCCGCTCGGCGTTCGCGATGACCGAGCCGGACGTCGCGTCGTCGGACGCGACGAACATCGAGGCGTCGATCGTGCGCGACGGCGACCATTACGTCGTCAACGGCCGCAAGTGGTGGACCACCGGCGGACCGGATCCGCGCTGCCGGATCCTCATCTTCATGGGCAAGTCCGATCCGACGAACGCGGACCGCCACCGGCAGCAGTCGATGATCCTGATCCCGGTCGACACGCCCGGAGTGAAGCTCGTGCGGCACCTGCCCGTGTTCGGCTACGACGACGCGCCGCACGGGCACGCCGAGTTCGACTTCGACAACGTGCGCGTTCCCGCCGACAACATGCTGCTCGGCGAGGGACGCGGCTTCGAGATCGCGCAGGGCCGGCTCGGCCCCGGGCGCATCCACCACTGCATGCGCCTCATCGGCCAGGCCGAGCGCTCGCTCGAAGCCATGTGCCGGCGCGCGGCGACGCGCGTCGCCTTCGGCCGCGCGGTCGCCGATCAGACGGTCACGCAGGAGCGCATCGCCAACGCGCGCATCCTGATCGACCAGGCGCGCCTCCTGGTGCTGCACGCCGCGTGGAAGATGGACACCGCCGGCAACAAGGCCGCGAAGAAGGAGATCGCGATGATCAAGGTGGCCGCGCCGAACATGGCGTGCCAGGTCATCGACTGGGCGATGCAGGCGCACGGCGCCGCGGGCGTGTGCGACGATTTCCAGCTGGCGTTCTTCTACGCGCAGGCACGCACGCTGCGCTTCGCCGACGGTCCCGACGAAGTGCATCGCAACCAGATCGCGCGCCTCGAGCTCGCGCGCCACGCCCGCGCGAAGTGAGCGCGGCGGAGCCGGCCCGTCAGAGCCCGTAGTAGCCGAACATCCGGCCGTATTCGCTCGGCAGGAGCCGCGCGGCGACGTCGGTGATCCACGCCTTCTTGCCGGTGACGATCCGGCGACGCCCGAGCGCGACGCCGTCGAGGATTGCGCGCGCGCATACGTCGACGGGTGTCTTGAAGAAGCGTGCGCCCGACGCGACCAGCTTCCTCTCGTAGTCGTCGGCGAACCTGCCGAGCGGAGAGGCGTGCTTGATGTTGGTGAGGATACCGCCAGGGTGGACCGTCGTCGCCTTGACGCCGGTATGGCGCAGCTCGCGCCAGAGGCTCTCGGTCAGGCCGCGCACGCCGAATTTCGAGATGTTGTAGGCCGACTGTCCCGGCACGCCGACGAGGCCGAAGATGCTCGACATGTTGACGATGTGCCCCTCGCGCTGCGCGAGCAGCAGCGGCAGGAACGCCTTGGTCCCGTAGATCACGCCCCAGAGGTTGATGCCGAGCAGCCACTCGATCTCTTCGATCGTGCTGTGATCCAACGACGCGGCGAGCGACACGCCGGCGTTGTTGAAGACGAAGTGCGCGGTGCCGAAATCCTGCTGAACGGCATCCGCATGCGCGAAGACCTGATCCCGCGACGACACGTCGACGCGGTACGGGCGCACCTCCGCGCCATTGCACTGCTGCCGCGTCTCCTCGAGGCCGGGTTGGTCGACGTCGGAGATCGCGAGGCGCGCGCCCCGCGCCGCAAGCTGTACAGCGAGCTCGCGGCCGATCCCGGCGCCTGCACCAGTGATAACTGCTACTTTTCCGTGGTAAGGATTCAATCGCATTCTCCTCCGTTGCCTGCCGGCCCGAGTGTCGCTGGGCCGATGGCCGCTGCGCCCGCGCCGTGAACGGGAGAGAACCTGCCTGACAGGACCGACCTTGTAATTTTAACATCGGGATCTGCCGGCAAGCCTGACGACCGCCGCGCGCCGATTCCCTTGCAATCCCGTAATGGCTATTCGCGGGCGCGGGCCGCGCCCGGGCGCGTCAGGCCCGCAAATCGGGCAGCCGATAGTCGCGAAAACGCTCGCGCAGCGCGGTCTTGAGGAGCTTGCCGGTCGCGGTATGCGGCAGCTCGTCGACGAACGCCACGTCGTCCGGCAGCCACCATTTGGCCACCTTGCCTTCGAGGAACGCGAGGAGGTGCTCGCGCGTGACGTCCTGCCCGGCCTTCCTCACGACGACGAGCAGCGGGCGCTCCTGCCACTTGGGATGCGCGACGCCGATGACGGCCGCCTCGGCGATCGCCGGGTGACCGATCGCCGCGTTCTCGAGATCGATCGACGAGATCCACTCGCCGCCGGACTTGATCACGTCCTTCGAGCGGTCGGTGATCTGCATGTAGCCGTCCGGATCGATCGTCGCGACGTCGCCGGTGTCGAAGAATCCTTCACGGTCGAGGATCGGCCCGCCCTCGTCCTTGAAATAGCCGCTGATGATCCAGGGCCCGCGCACCATCAGGTGGCCGAACGCCTTGCCGTCGTGCGGCAGCCGCCGCCCTTCGTCGTCGCAGATCCTGAGCTCGACGCCGAAGATGCTGCGACCTTGCTTGGTCTGCAGGTCGAGCCGCTCTTCCAGCGTGCACCCCGCGTGCTTGGGCAGCAGGTTGCATGTCGTGCCGAGCGGAGACATCTCGGTCATGCCCCACGCATGAACGACGAACGCGCCGAACAGCGTCTCGAATTTCGCGCTCATCGCGCGCGGCGCCGCGGACCCGCCGATGATGACGCGCCGCAGGGCGCACTCCTCCTTCGGGTCGACGCCTGCCGTCTCGACGTACTGCAGCAGCATCAGCCAGACCGTGGGCACGCCGAGCGCCAGCGTGACCTGCTCGTCGCGCAGGAGCTCGTAGACGCTCCTCCCGTCGAGCGCGGGGCCGGGCAGGACGAGCTTCGTTCCCGCCATCGCGCCGGCGTAGGGCATTCCCCACGCGTTGACGTGGAACATCGGCACGACCATCAGCAGCGTGTCGGCCGCCGAGACGCCGATGCTGTCGACGGCGCAGGCGCCATACGAATGCAGGACCGTCGAGCGGTGCGAATAGAGCACGCCCTTCGGATGGCCCGTCGTTCCCGACGTGTAGCAGAGCGAGGATGCCGTGCGCTCGTCGAACACCGGCCATTCGTAGTCGCTGTCCTCGGCGCCGACGAGCTCCTCGTAGCAGAGGAGGTTCGGGATGCTCTGCGCCGGCATGCGCGCGCGGTCGGTCATCGCGATGAATCCCTTGACGGTCCGCATCTTCGCAGCGAGCCGTTCCAGCAGCGGCGCGAACGTAACGTCGAAGAACAGGTATTGGTCTTCCGCGTGGTTGGCGATGTACTCGATCTGCTCGGGGAAAAGCCGCGGATTGATCGTGTGCAGCACCGCGCCCATGCCCGACACGCCGTAGTAGAGCTCCATGTGCCGGTAGCCGTTCCAGGCGAGCGTCGCGATGCGCTCGCCGGGTGCGACACCCAGTGCCAGCAGCGCCTTCGCGACCTGCTTCGAGCGCCGATGGATGTCGGCGTAGCGTGCAGCGATGGATCGGGCCCTCGACGGTGCGCGACACGATCTCGATGCCGCCATGGCACGCATTCGCGTGATCGATCAGCGATGAGATCAGCAGGGGCCGGTCCTGGATCAGGCCGGGAAGCATGGGAGCCATGATGGGTGTCGTCGAACTTTCAGAAGAAGCGTTTGAGCAGCGCGATCAGCGCGTCGAACCGGCGCCCGTACGGCGGCCGGAACAGCGTGAGACCGTTGTACGCAGCCTGGTGCAGCACCGGCTTCTCCTTCGTGAACGTGAGGAATCCCGTTTCGCCGTGATAGGCGCCGGATACCGCTCGCGCCGACGCCGCCGAACGGAAGATTCTCCTGCGCGACGTGCCAGCAGGCATCGTTGACGGTGACGCCCCCGGAGATCGTGCCGCGCAGCACGCGGTCGCGGTGCGCGTCGCTCCTGCCGAACCAGTAGAGCGCCAGCGGCCGCGGCCGCGCGTTGATCGAGGCGATCGCCTCGTCCAGCGAATCGTACGGCAGCACCGGCAGGATCGGGCCGAAGATCTCCTCCTGCATCACCGCCATTGCGTCGGTGGCGCCGATGAGCGCCGTCGGGCTGGAATTTGCGCGGAGCGGTCGCCGTCGGGCGCGTTGGTCACGCCGAGCGGAACGGCCGTCGCACCGCGTGCGACCGCGTCCTCGACGAGCCCCTCGAGGCGCCGATAGTGGCGATCGTTGACGATGCTCGTGTAATCGGGACTCGCCGGCGGACGCGGGATACAGCTTCGCGACCGCGCCGCGCAGTGCCGTCACGAACGCGTCGACGCGTGCGCGCGGCACCAGCGCGTAATCGGGCGCGACGCAGGTCTGCCCGGCGTTGAGAAGCTTGGCGAACGCGATTCGCGGCGCGGCCTCGGCGAAGTCGCAGTCGGCGTCGATGATCGCGGGCGACTTGCCGCCGAGCTCGAGCGTCACCGGCGTGAGGTTCTGCGCCGCGGCGAGCGCAACCTGACGGCCGACCGCCGTCGAGCCGGTGAAGAACAGGTGATCGAAGGCAAGCGTCGCGAACGCGCGGCCAACCTCGACGTCGCCCGGGACCACCGCGAATTCGTCGGCGGCGAACGTCGCGGCGACGATCTTCTCCAGCAGCGCGGAAAAGCGCGGCGTGAGCTCGCTCGGCTTCAGCAGCACGCGATTGCCCGCGGCGAGCGCCGCCGCGGCCGGCAGCATGCCGAGCTGGAACGGATAGTTCCACGGGCTGATGACTCCGATCACGCCGAGCGGCTGACGGATGATCTCGCTGCGCGCCGGCAGCAGATGCGCGGGTGTCGCGACCCGCCGCGGCCGCATCCAGCGGCCGACGTGCCGGCGCATGTGCCGCAGCGCCGAGACCACGAGGAATATTTCCGCGAGATCGGTCTCGTGGCGCGAGCGGTGGCCGAAATCGGCTGAGATCGCGGCAACGATCTCGTGCTGATGTTCGTCGGTGAGGCGCAGCAGGCGGTCGAGCCGGTCGACGCGGGCCTCGCGCGACGGATTCATCTCGGCGGCAAAGGCGCGGCGCTGCGCGGCGAAGAGCTCGTGCAGCCGCGCGATCGGCGCGGCTGCGGCCGGCGGCGCATCGTCGGCCAGCATGGGATCGAGGCGGTCGTTCACGGGGGCTCCGATGGATCAGGGATGGCAACCTTGGATGAAACAGGTCTTTTGCGCGCCGGTCAACCCGAATTCGTCATCGTTCCTGACGCCGCCGGCAGCATCCGGCGTATCGGAGGGGACGCCGAATGAGGCAACCGCAGCGCAGGCTCGCGCCCAACGGCCCGCCGACGCGGGCGGCACCGGGGACCGGGCTCGCGTATCATTCGGGTCCCGCGGCGCGTCACCGCGTCCCGCCGGTGTTGGATCAAGCCATGCGCAGCAGCTCGACCGGAACAACCGGCCACGTACCCACTCTCGTCATCGTCGGCCGGCCGAACGTCGGCAAGTCGACGCTGTTCAATCGCCTCACCCGGACGCGGGCGGCGCTGGTCGCCGACTTTCCGGGATTGACGCGCGACCGACACTACGGCCTCGCCCGCCGCGGCGAGCGCTCGTTCATCGTCGTCGACACCGGCGGCTTCGAGCCGGTCGCGAAGGACGGCATCCTGCACGAGATGGCGAAGCAGACGCGCGCCGCGATCGTCGAGGCCGATGTCATCGTCTTTCTCGTCGACGCGCGCACGGGCTTCGCGCCGCAGGACCGCGAGATCGCCGAACTGCTGCGCCGCGCCGGCCGCCCGGTCGTCCTCGCGGTCAACAAGGCGGAAGGCATGCCGCCCGCGAGCGTCGTGGCCGAATTCCACGAGCTCGGGTTGGGCACGCCTTATCCGATTTCATCGGCGCACGGCGAAAACGTCGATCTGCTGGTCGAGATCGCGCTCGGTCACGTCCCGCCGCGCGCCGCCGCTGCGGACGCGGAGGACGACGAGGACGACGCGAATCGCGCGGTCCGCGTCGCCATCGTCGGCCGTCCGAACGTCGGCAAGTCGACGCTCGTCAACACGCTGCTCGGCGAGGAGCGCGTCATCGCGTTCGACGAGCCCGGAACGACGCGCGACGCGATCTATCTCGACTTCGAGCGCGACGGGCGCCGCTACACGCTGATCGACACCGCGGGCGTGCGTCGCCGCGGGAAGATGCTCGAAGCCGTCGAGAAATTTTCCGTGGTGAAGACGCTGCAGGCGATCGAGGACGCCAACGTCGTCGTGCTGCTGGTCGACGCAGCCGACGGCATCACCGAGCAGGATGCGCATCTCGCCGGATTCATCCTCGAAGCGGGCCGCGCGCTGGTCGTCGGAATCAACAAATGGGATCGCGTCCCGACCGCGGAGCGCGACGACGTGAAGCGCGACATCGACCGCAAGCTGGGTTTCCTCGCGTTCGCGCACCAGCATTTCATCTCGGCGCGCGAGGGCAAGGGCATCAAGACGCTGCTGGGATCGGTCAACGCCGCGTACGCGGCGGCGATGGCGAAGCTGCCCACGCCCAAGCTCACCCGGGCACTCATGGCCGCGGTCGAGCGGCAGCAGCCGCCCCGCGCAGGCATGGGCCGCCCGAAGCTCCGGTACGCGCACCAGGGCGGCCGCAATCCCCCCCTCATCATCGTGCACGGGAGCGCGCTGGGGAGCCTTCCGGCCTCGTACCGGCGCTATCTGGAACATTTCTTCGCCGACGCGTTCAAACTGCGCGGAACGCCGCTTAGGATACAATTCAAGACCGGCGCCAACCCGTACGCCGACGTGCGCCCGGGTCCGCGCCGGCGTTGAAAACTGCGGCAGCCGCCTCCATTTTGGGGGCAATGCGCGGCCCGACCGCGCGAACGGCCCTCGCGGCCGTCCAACAACAACGGCGGAGCTAACGATGAGCAACAAAGGGCAAATGCTACAAGACCCATTCCTCAACACGCTGCGCAAGGAACACGTGCAGGTGTCGATCTATCTCGTCAACGGCATCAAGCTGCAGGGTCAGATCGAATCGTTCGATCAATACGTCGTTCTGCTCAAGAACACCGTCACCCAGATGGTGTACAAGCACGCGATCTCGACCGTCGTTCCGGCGCGCGCGGTCGCCATGCCGCATCACGCGCCGCCGGGCGAAACCGACGGTTGACCGTCCGCGCCCGCCGTCCGCTCGCTGCGCCACGCGGCCGCCTGGCCGGGGCCGCGGGCTGCGCACGTTCCCATTCTAGATGTTCGAGCGCCCTTCCGGCGGTGATCGCGCGCTCCTCGTGGCGCTCGACTTCGGCACCGGCGACCTGACCGAGCGCCTGGCCGAGCTCGACGCGCTCGCCGTGTCGGCAGGAGCGACGGTCGTCGGCACCGTGACCGGCCGCCGCCAGCGGCCCGATGCCGCAACCTATGCCGGCAAGGGCAAGATCGAGGAGATCGGCGCGCGCCGCGTCGAGGGAAACGCCGACATCGTCATCATCGACCACGCGCTTGAGCGGCGCGCAGCAGCGCAACCTCGAGCGCGCGCTGCAATGCCGCGTGATCGACCGCACGAGCCTCATCCTCGACATCTTCGCGCTTCGTGCGCGCAGCGCCGACGGCAAGCTGCAGGTGGAGCTCGCCCAGGTGAAGCACCAGTTGACGCGCCTGGTCGGCGGATGGACCCACCTCGAGCGGCAGAAGGGCGGCATCGGATTGCGCGGCCCGGGCGAAAAGCAGCTCGAAACCGACCGCCGGCTGCTCGGCAACCGCGTCAAGATCCTGAACGAGCGGCTCGATCACGTGGCGCGGCAGCGCATCACGCAAAGCCGCACCCGCCGGCGCGCGTCGGTGCGCACGGTCGCGCTCGTCGGCTACACGAACGCCGGCAAGTCGACGCTGTTCAACCGTCTCACGCGCGCCCGCACCTTCACGGCGAACCAGCTGTTCGCGACGCTCGACACCACGCTGCGCAAGATCTACGTGCCCGGCGCCGATCCGATCGTCCTCTCGGACACCGTCGGCTTCATCCGCGAGCTCCCGCACGACCTCATCGCGGCATTCCGCGCGACGCTGTCGGAGGCCGCCGACGCCGACCTGCTGCTGCACGTCGTCGACGCCGCCCACCCCGATCGCGAAGCACAGATCGCCGCGGTCGACGCGGTGCTCTCGGAGATCGGCGCCGAGTCGGTGCCGCAGATTCGCGTCTTCAACAAGATCGACGTCGCGGGCGAGACCCCCGGCGTGACGCGTGACGAGTCTGGTATAATTTGCGCCGTTCGATTGAGCGCGCTCACTGGCGCGGGCTGCACCGATTTGCGCGATGCGCTCGCGCTGCGCTTCCCGGCCGATGTCGCGCATGCCGGCGCCCGCACGGTGCCTGCCCTCGATGCCTGACGGCGCACCCGCCCGACCGATTCCCCAGGCAACCTTGCGCATGCAATTCCCATGTCGCTGAACGATCCCCAGTGGGGCAAGCGCGGCAACAACAGCGGCCCGCCCGATCTCGACGAGATCTGGCGGAGCTTCACGCGCCGGCTCTCCGAGCTGTTCGGCCGCAGGGGCCCGCCGGGTGAGCCTTCTCCCGAAGGCGCCGGCCCCGGCTCACCGCGCCTGCCGCTGTCCGGCGCCGGCATCCTCGTCGCGCTGATCGTCCTCGTCTGGGCCGCGAGCGGCGTCTACATCGTCGACGAAGGCCGCCGCGGCGTGGTCACCCGGTTCGGCAAGTACACCGAGACGACGCCGGCCGGCGCGCACTGGCACCTGCCGTTTCCGATCGAGGCGGTCGAAGTGGTCGACTTCTCGGGATCGCGCCGGGTCGAGGTCGGCTATCGCGGAAACGCCAAGAACAAGCGGGACAACGAAGCGCTGATGCTGACCGATGACGAGAACATCATCGAGATCCAGTTCGCGGTCCAGTACAACCTCAAGAGCGCCGAGGCCTACCTCTTCCAGGTGAGGAAGCCCGACCAGATCGTCCAGTTCGTCGCGCAGACGGCGATGGGCGAAGTCGTCGGCAAGGCCAAGATGGACTTCGCGCTCTACGAAGGCGGCGAGCAGATCGCGGAGTCGGCCCGGAAGCTGATGCAGGAGATGCTCGACCGTTACCAGACGGGCATCTTCGTGCAGAAGGTCGCGCTGCAGAGCGTGCAGCCGCCGGACAAGGTGCAGGCGGCGTTCGACGACGCGGTCAAGGCGGGGCAGGACCGCGACCGGTTCCGCAACGAGGGCCAGTCCTACGCCAACGACGTCGTGCCGCGCGCCCGCGGCAACGCCTCGCGGCTGCTCGAGGAGGCCAACGGCTACCTCGCGGCGGTGGTGCAGAAGGCCGAAGGCGATGCGTCGCGCTTCCGCCAGATCCTCACCGAGTACTCGAAGGCTCCGGGGGTCACCCGCGAACGGCTCTATCTCGACGCGATGCAGCAGATCTTCAGCGCGTCGAGCAAGGTGCTGGTCGACCAGAAGGCCGGCGGCAACCTCCTGTACCTTCCGCTCGACAAGCTGATCCAGCAGACCGGGCCCGCGACGTCGGTGACCACGGACTCGGCGTCGCCGCGGACCGCGGCTCCGGCCGAGCCGCCGGCGGCGGTCGAGCCCGGCCGATCGCGCGACGCATTGCGCAGCCGTGAACGCGAGGGGGACGCGCGATGAAATTCGCGATGCCCCTCCTCGCGCTTGTCGTCGCGCTGCTGCTCGTCGCCTCGCAGTCGCTCTACACGGTCGACCAGACGAAATACGCGATCAAGTTCCAGCTGGGCGAGATCGTCGAGACGCAAGCCCGACGCCGGCCTCTACGCGAAGGTGCCGCTGCTGCAGAACGTGAAGTATCTTCGACAAGCGCATCCTGCTGCTCGACAACCCGGAGCCGGACCGCATCACGACCTCGGAGAAGAAGCCGCTGCTGATCGACTTCTTCGTGCTCTGGCGGATCACCGACGCCGGGCAGTTCTACCGCAGCATGCAGCAGGGCGACGAGGACGTTGCGCGCGGGCGGCTGTCGAACACGGTCCGCTCGAACCTGCGCGAGGAGATCAACAAGCGCACCGTGCACGAGGTGATCTCCACCGAGCGCGACAAGATCATGGCAACAACGCGGCAGAAGGCCGACGCTGACGCCAAGACGTTCGGCGTCGAGATCGTCGACGTGAGGCTCCGCCGCGTCGAGCTCCCGCCCGATGTGACCGGCAAGGTCTACGATCGAATGGAGTCCGAGCGCCGGCGCGTCGCCAACGAGCTGCGCTCGAACGGCCAGGCCGACTCCGAGAAGATCCGCGCCGACGCCGACCGCCAGCGCGAGGTCATCCTCGCCGACGCCTACCGGCAGGCGCAGAAGCTCAAGGGCGAAGGCGACGCGAAGGCCGCCGCGATCTACGCGCAGGCCTACGGCGCGAATCCGGAGTTCTATGCGTTCTACCGCAGCCTCGAGGCGTACAAGGCGTCGTTCCGCGGCAAGAACGACCTGATGGTGCTCGATCCGAACGGCGAATTCTTCCGCTATTTCCGCGGTCAGGGCGGCGCCGCCGCCAAGCCGTCGAAATAGCGCGCGCGCCGACTCAGGAGCGGCTCGCGTGCCGGATTCGCTTTGGGCCGCGCTCGCGCTGCTGCTGGTGCTCGAGGGCGCGCTTCCCTTCGTCGCACCGCGGCTCTGGCGCGACGGCTTCCGCAGGCTCACTGAATTGACCGACGGGCAGTTGCGCTTCATCGGCCTTGCCTCCATCCTGATCGGCGTCACTGCCTACCTCCTGCTGCGTCATGCGTGAATGGATCCTTCCCGAGTACGTCGAGGACATCCTGCCCGGTGAAGCCGAGCGGGTGGAGGCGCTTCGCCGCACGGTGCTCGACCATTTCCGCGGACACGGCTACCGGCTCGTGCAGCCGCCGCTCGTCGAGCACCTCGAATCGCTGCTGACCGGGACCGGCCGCGACCTCGATCTGATGACGTTCAAGGTGGTCGACCCGATGTCCGGGCGGATGCTCGGCGTGCGCGCCGACATCACGCCGCAGGTGGCGCGCATCGACGCCCACCTTCTGAACGAGCCCGGCGTCACGCGGCTGTGCTACTCGGGCAGCGTGCTGCACACGATGCCGGGCGGCAAGACGACGACGCGCGAAGTCCTGCAGATCGGCGCCGAGCTCTTCGGCGAGCCGGGCATCGACGGCGACCGCGAAGTCGTGGGCCTGCTGCTGTCCTCGCTCGCGGCGGCGGGTGTCCCCGCACTGCACCTCGATCTTGGCCATGTCGGCGTCTACCGCGCGCTCGCCGCCGGGGCCGGGATCGCCGGCACGCGCGAGGACACTGCGCTGTTCCAGGCGTTGCGGTCGAAGGACCTTCCCGCCGTGGTCGAATTGACGGCGAAGTTTCCGGCGGCGTGGCGCGACGCGCTGAACGCGCTGCCCACGCTCTACGGACCCGCCAATGAAGTGATCGCCGCGGCGCGCGATCGCCTGCCCGACACGCCGGCGATCGGCAATGCGCTGGACGCGATCGACGCGCTGGTGCGATCCACGGAAAAGCGGGTCGACGCGCTGCACGTCGATCTCGCCGACCTCACCGGCTATCATTACCAGAACGGCGCGATCTTCTCGGTGTTCACCGCGGGCGAAGCCATTGCGGTCGGCAACGGGGGACGCTACGACGGCATCGGCAAGGCTTTCGGCCGCGCGCGGCCCGCCACCGGATTCACGCTCGACCTTCGTCAACTCGCGGCGGTGCAAGGACGCGCCGACGCAAACGGGCCCGCTCGAAACTGAACATGTGCCGTGATGCCGCGTCGCGCCGGCATCCTTCCAAATGACCTCGACTCCCGTTCATCGTCGCTGACCTAAAGCGGCGCCCGCGAAGGCGCCGCGCGGCAAATCGGCGCTGACGGATCCGGAAAGGCAGCAGCAATGGGAAAGAACGTCGTCGTCATCGGCACCCAGTGGGGAGACGAAGGCAAGGGCAAGGTCGTCGACTGGCTGACCGAGCACGCGCAGGGCGTCGTGCGCTTCCAGGGCGGCCACAACGCCGGCCACACGCTCGTCGTGGCGGGCCGCAAGACGGTGCTGCGCCTCATCCCGTCCGGCGTGCTGCATCCGGGCGTCGCCATCTACATCGGCAACGGCGTCGTGCTGTCGCCGACGGCGCTGATGCAGGAAATCGGCGAGCTCGAAGCCGCCGGCATCGACGTGAGGAGCCGGCTGTCGATCTCTCCCGCCTGCCCGCTGGTGCTGCCGTGTCACGTCGCGCTCGATCAGGCGCGCGAGGGCGCGATGGGCGACGCCAAGGTCGGCACGACCGGCCGCGGCATCGGGCCCGCCTACGAGGACAAGATCGCGCGCCGCGCGATCCGCGTGCAGGACCTCCTGTATCCGGACCGCTTCGCCACCAAGCTCGAGGCGCTCCTCGAATATCACAACTTCGTGCTGACGCAGTACTTCAAGTGCGCGCCCGTTCCGTTCGCGAAGACGCGCGACGACGCGATGGCGCTCGCCGGCGCGATCACGCCGATGATCGCCGACGTCGCCGCGCTGCTGCAGCAGGCACGCCGGCGCGGGGATTCGCTGCTGTTCGAGGGCGCGCAGGGCGCGCTGCTCGACATCGACCACGGCACCTATCCCTACGTCACCTCGTCGAACTGCCTTGCCGGCGCCGCGGCGACCGGGGCGGGCATCGGCACCGATTTCTTCGACTTCGTGCTCGGCATTGCCAAGGCCTACACGACGCGCGTGGGCACCGGTCCGTTCCCCACCGAGCTCACCGACGACGTCGGCGCCGGGCTCGCGAAGCGAGGCAACGAGTTCGGATCGGTCACCGGCCGGCCGCGCCGCTGCGGCTGGCTCGACCTCGCCGCGCTCGCGCGCTCGCTGCAATTGAATGGGGTCACCGGCCTTTGCATCACCAAGCTCGACGTCCTGGACGGCCTCCCCGAGATCCGCGTCTGCACCGGATACACGGTGCACGGCAAACCGGTCGCGCTGCTGCCCACTGGCGCCGATGCGGTGGCCGAGTGCGTTCCCGTCTACGAGACGATGCCGGGGTGGAGCGAGAGCACGGTGGGCGTGAAGACATTCGACGGACTGCCCGCCAACGCCCGCGCCTATCTGGCGCGAATCGAGACGCTGACCGGCGTTCCGATCGCGATGGTGTCGACCGGACCCGACCGTGCCGAAACGATCCTGCTGCACCATCCGTTCCACTGAACGCGCGACGCGATGGCGGACCTCGACGTCAGCTGGGAGCAATACAACATCCTGGTCGAGCGGCTCGCGCTGACGATCTACGAGTCGGGCTGGCCTTTCAACCAGATCGTCTGCATCGCGCGCGGCGGCCTGCGCGTCGGCGATGTGCTGTCGCGCATCTACGAGATTCCGCTGGCGATCCTGTCCACGCACTCGTACACCGCGGAAGGCGGCACGCTGCGCGGCGAGCTCGTCATCGCCGAGCACATGACGATGAGCTCGCCGGGGCTGGGCGATCGCATCCTGCTGGTCGACGACATGGTCGACTCGGGTCACACGCTCGAAGCGGTGGCGAAAGCGCTCCCCCTTGCGCTTTCCGCACATTCGCGAGCAGAAAACGGCCGTCGTCTGGTGGAAGGGATGCTCGGTGTTCAAGCCGGACTTCCACGTCGCCTACCTCCCGGACAATCCGTGGATCCACCAGCCGTTCGAGGTCTACGACACGCTGCGGCCGGCGGAGCTGCGGGCGCGGCTCGCAACGGTGCCGACAGAACGCTGACGATGGGGAATCGCACCGAATTGCCACAGGCGGCGCAATTCCGGCGTGAATTCCCGGCGCGAATATTGCTTACCTAAGCCTCCGGAGATACGCTGCGCAGGGTTGACGCAGGAAACGCCGGCCGCCAGGGGCGTATGCCCGCCGTCTGCCGGGGTCCGCACGACGCCGAAATGCGATTCCGGACGAGGAGCGGCAGACCGGGGCGTGCGACGCCGGCGACCGGCTTGGGAGGAAATCGACGATGAAGCACCTTTTGATGCGCGCCGCGGCGGCACTCGCCGCGTGCGCGGTGATCGCCGGAGCGCAGGCGCAGGACGGCGTCACGCCGACCTCGATCCTGATCGGGCAGTCGGCCGCGTTCACGGGACCGGCGGCCCAGCTCGGCATCCAGATGCGCGACGGCGCGAAGCTCTACTTGAACTACGTGAATGCGCAAGGCGGCGTCAACGGCCGGCGGATCGAGATGAAGTCGCTCGACGACAAGTACGAGTCGAAGCTTGCCGCCGAGAACACCAAGAAGCTGATCGAGCAGGATCGCGTGTTCCTGCTCTTCGCCTACGTCGGCACGCCGACGAGCGCGGCGGCGCTGCCGATCTTCACCGAAGCGCGCGTGCCGTTCGTCGGGCCGTTCACCGGCGCCGAGCTCCTGCGCACGCCGTTCAACCGCTACATCTTCAACGTCCGCGCGAGCTACTACGACGAGACCGAGACGCATCGTCGATCACCTCACCCGCACCGGCGTCAAGAAGATCGCCGTGTTCTATCAGAACGACGCCTACGGCCAGGCCGGCCTCGAAGGCGTGAAGCGCGCGATGGCCAAGCGCAACCTGCAGATCGCCGCGCTCGGCACGGTCGAGCGCAACACGACGGCAGTCGCCGAGGCGGTGAAGACCATCAACGCCGCGCAGCCCGAAGCGACTGTGATGATCTCGGCGTACACGTCCGTCGCCGAGTTCGTGAAGCAGATGAAGAAGGCCGGCAGCATCTCGCAGTTCTTCAACGTGTCCTTCGTCGGCAGCAAGGCGCTCGCCGAGGCGCTCGGCAACGAGGGCTACGGGGTGCTCATCTCGCAGGTGGTGCCGTTCCCGTGGAGCCCGCTGACGCCGATCGTCAAGGAATACCTCGATCTCGCCAAGAAGGCCGGCAACGTCGACATCAATTTCTCGAGCCTCGAGGGATACATCGCGGCGAAGGTGCTGGTCGAAGGCTTGCGCCGCACCGGCAAGGACCTCACGCGCGAGCGGTTCGTCGCGGCGATGGAATCGATGTCGAACCTCGAGATCGGCGGCTTCCTGGTGCGCTTCGCGGCGGACAATCACAACGGCTCGCAGTACGTCGACCTGTCGATGATCGGGCGCGACGGCAAATTCATCCACTAGCAAAATCGGCTGCGCGACCCGATTGCTTCGTTGCTGAGGGCCGCCATGTCGCGGCTAACGCTCGCGCCGCTGCGTTGCCTTCGCGAAGCATACGCTTTCGCGCCATGCGCGAAGTTATGCGAGGTAATAGCTCGAGCGGCTCGCTGCGGTGCCCGTCAGCGAGGGGCGAGCGAGGACTCGAAGCGAATGCTTCAGTGGGCCAATGCAGCCATGCAGTTTTGCGATAGGGTCGCGGCATACACCGCATCGGGCCGCGCAGCCGATTTTGCGATAGGTTCTAACAAAACGCCCGCTCGCGCGGGCGTTATCATTGCGAATGCGCGATACTTGCGCTGCGCGTGTCGTGGTGCCCAGGAAGGGACTCGAACCCCCACAGTGTCGCCACCGCTAGGACCTGAACCTAGTGCGTCTACCAATTCCGCCACCTGGGCGACCGCAACCTCTAATTTTACTTTTCACCCACTTTCTTGTCAAAAAAGCCGACCCCCCAAGCTCAGAAGCGCGCCCCGACGCCATCGTCGCGGCGCGTCGCCGCCGCAAACAAAAACCAATTGCCCGCGCCGGCACAGAATGCCTTGACGCGGGTCCGGCCCGCCGCGGGCAAGCCAGTCACGTCCGAGCGCGCGCGGCGACGCACCCCGCCGCGGCGGCGACATCGACCCCGAGTTGCTGCCATCGCGCGCGGCGATCCTCGACGACACTGGAAGACGCCGGCGTCCCGCTGCCTCCCGCCGAGCTCGAGCGGACGATGCGCGTCGAGCCGGCGCGCGCGCGAGGCATTCCTCGGCCGCATCGAAGCGATGCAGCGCGACGGGCAGCTGATGCTGAATCGCAAGGGCGAGCTTTGCGTCGCCGCCAAGCTCGACGCTCGTCACCGGCACCGTGCAAGGCCATCCCGACGGATTCGGCTTTCTCGTGCCCGACGACGGCACGCGCCGACCTTTTCCTCAGCCCGCGCGAAATGCACAAGGTGCTGCACGGCGATCGCGCGACGGCGCGGCGCATCGGCACCGACCGCCGCGGCCGGCCCGAAGGCGAAATCGTCGACGTGCTCGAGCGTGCCAACCGCACGATCGTCGGCCGTCTGCACGAGGAGCGCGGCATCGTGTTCGTCGTCGCCGAGAATCGCCGCATCAACCAGGACCTGCTGGTGCCGCCCGACGAGCGCGGCGGCGCGAAAGCCGGCCACGTCGTCGATCGTCGAGATCGTCGAGCAGCCCTCGCCGCAGCGCGAGGCCATCGCCCGCGTCGTCGAGGTGCTCGGCAGCTACACCGACCCGGGCATGGAGATCGAGATCGCGCTGCGCAAGCACGACCTGCCGCACGAGTTCTCGGCCGGCGGCGAAGCGCCAGGCCGAGCGGCTGCCGAAGGACGTGCGCGCGGCGGACCACAAGGGCCGGGTCGACCTCACCGCACTGCCGCTCGTCACGATCGACGGCGAGACGGCGAAGGATTTCGACGACGCCGTGTAGTGCGAGCGCACAGGGCGAGGGCTTCCGGCTGATCGTCGCGATCGCCGACGTCTCGCATTACGTTCGCGACGGCGACGCGCTCGACCACGACGCGCGCGAGCGCGGCACGTCGGTCTATTTTCCGCGCCGCGTGATCCCGATGCTGCCGGAAGCGCTGTCGAACGAGCTCTGCTCGCTGAAGCCGCTGGTCGACCGCCTCTGCATGGCGTGCGAGATGGACGTCGAGCGCCGACGGCGCGATCAGGAGCTACAAGTTCTATCCGGCGGTGATGCACTCGCGGGCGCGGCTCACCTACACGCAGGTCTGGGAGGCGCTGTCGGCCAAGGCGGCGAAGCTGCCGCGCGAGATGAAGGCGCTGCTGCCGCAGCTCGAGACGCTCTACGCGCTCTACCACGCGCTCAAGGCGGCGCGCGAGGCGCGCGGCGCCATCGACTTCGACAGCATCGAGATGCAGCTCGAATTCGACGTGCACGGCAAGATCGTCGCGCGTCGTGCCGGTCGTGCGCAACGACGCGCACCAGCTGATCGAGGAATGCATGCTCGCGGCGAACGTCTGCACCGCGCGGTTCCTCGAGCAGCACGATCATCCCGGCGCTCTATCGCGTGCACGAGGGACCGACGCCGGAAAAGCTCGCGGCGCTCCGCGATTTCCTCGCGAGCTGCGCGCTGTCGCTCCCGGGCGGCGACGGCCCGACGGCGTCGGATTATGCGAAGCTCCTGCTCCGAATCAAGGACCGTCCCGACTACGCGCTGCTGCAGACGGTGCTGCTGCGCTCGCTGCAGCAGGCGCGCTATCGCCCCGACAACGTCGGACACTTCGGCCTTTCCTACGAGGCGTATGCGCACTTCACCTCGCCGATCCGCCGCTATCCCGACCTGCTCGTCCATCGCGCGATCAAGGCGGTGCTCGCGAAGACGCAGTATCGCCCCTCGGGCGCGAGCTGGGCCGAGCTCGGCAAGCATTGCTCGTTCACCGAGCGGCGCGCCGACGACGCGACGCGCGACGTCGAGAACTGGCTCAAGTGCTATTTCATGCAGGACAAGGTCGGCGAGACGTTCGGCGGCACGATCAGCGGCGTCACGAGCTTCGGCATCTTCGTCACGCTGGACAACCTCAACATCGACGGCCTCGTCCACGTCACCGAGCTCGGGCGCGACTATTTCCATTTCGACGCCGGCCGGCACGCGATGATCGGCGAGCGCAGCGGCCGCGTGTTCCAGCTCGCCGGCCGCGTCCGCGTCAAGGTCGCGCGCGTCGACCTCGAGACGACCAAGATCGACTTCACGCTCGCCGACGAAGCGCTTCGCCGAATCGCCGCCGCGGCGCGTCTACAGCGAGCCGCTCGCCCGCGCGACGCCGACAAGGCAGTCGCAAGCGCCAAGTCGACCAGCGCTGCAGCGCAGCGTGGCGGTTATCACGCCAGATCAGGAAGCTTGCCAGCAGCGAGCATCTTTGTGTGCAGCGCAGCAAAATCCGCCGGCCGCTGCGTAAAATGGGCGAACTTCCCCGAGCCTCACGACGATGCCCGAAGGTCGCCAGCGCATCGCCATGCACATCGGCACCCCCCTCTCCCCGTCCGCCACCAAGGTGATGCTGCTCGGCAGCGGCGAGCTCGGCAAGGAAGTCGTCATCGCGCTGCAGCGGCTCGGCGTCGAAGTGATCGCCGTCGACCGCTACGCCAACGCGCCGGGTCACCAGGTCGCGCATCGCGCGCACGTCATCGCCATGACCGACGGCGCCGCGCTTGCGGCGGCTGATCGAGCAGGAGCGCCCGCACTTCGTCGTGCCCGAGATCGAGGCGATCGCGACCGACGTGCTCGCCGCCATCGAGCGCGAAGGCATCGCGGAAGTCATTCCGACCGCGCGCGCCGTGCAGCTCACGATGAACCGCGAGGGCATCCGCCGGCTCGCGGCCGAGGATCTCGGCCTGCCGACGTCGCCGTACCGCTTCGCCGACAACGAGGACGAGCTCTCGCGCGGCGATCGAGACGACGGCGGGCATCGGCTATCCCGTGCGTCGTGAAGCCGGTGATGTCGTCGTCGGGCAAGGGCCAGATCGCTCGTGCGCTCGCGCGGCCGAGGTCGCGGCGGCGTGGCAGTACGCGGAAAGCGCGGCGCGCGTCCGCGGCAGCCGCGTGATCGTCGAGGGCTTCATCGACTTCGACTACGAGATCACGCTGCTCACCGTGCGCGCGCGCGGACGAAAACGGCGACGTGCAAACGCATTTCTGCGCGCCGATCGGCCACGTGCAGGTGCAACGGCGACTACGTCGAATCGTGGCAGCCGCAGCCGATGTCGGCGCGCGCGCTTGCGCGCTCGCGCGACATCGCCGCGCGCGTGACGGCGAGCTCGGCGGCCGCGGGCATCTTCGGCGTCGAGCTCTTCGTCAAGGGCGACGACGTCTGGTTCTCCGAAGTGAGCCCGCGGCCGCACGACACGGGGATGGTGACGATGTGCACGCAGGCGCAGAGCGAGTTCGAGCTCCATGCGCGCGCGATCCTCGGACTTCCGGTCGACGTGCGCCTGATCGCGCCGGGCGCGTCCGCGGTGATCTACGGCGGCGTCGAGGCGCGCGGCATCCGCTACGAGGACGTCGCGCACGCGCTCGCCGTTCCCGTGCTCCGACCTGCGGCTCTTCGGCAAGCCCGAGGCGTACAAGCGGCGGCGCATGGGCGTTGCGCTCGCCACCGCCGCGACATCGACGACCGCGCGCGAGCGCGCGAAGGAATGCGCGCGGCGCGTGAAGCCGCGCGCCGTGACGCTCGCCGGATCCGCCCGAAGCTCAGATCGCATCCGCGCGACGCGATGGATCTCGTCATCCAGGCGCCCGTCGATCGGCGCCGGCCGAGCTGGACGCAGATCGCCGCGCTCGTCGGGATGCGCAGGCGCATCGCCGTCCTCGATGGCGGCGGCACAGCAGGCGTACCGGCTCTGCCGCGGATCGAGTCGCGCGCCGGCGTCGCGGACTTCTGCACGACGGCGCGCGCATCGACTGCGCGTTCGTCGCCGCCCGACCTCATCGCGCGACCGCGTGCGGCGTCGTCGCGATGGACATGGACTCGACGCTGATCACGATCGAGTGCATCGACGAGATCGCCGACATGCTGGGAATCAAGCCGGCGGTCGCGGCGATCACGGCGGCCGCGATGCGCGGCGAGATCGATTTCCGGGAAAGCCTCGAGCGGCGGGTCGCGCTGCTCGCGGGACTGCCCGAGCGAGCGCTGCTGCGCGTCTACGACGAGCGGCTCCGGCTCTCGCCCGGCGCCGAGCGGCTGATCGCCGGGTTCAAGGCCGTCGGCGCGAAGATCCTGCTCGTCTCGGGCGGCTTCACCTTCTTCACGGACCGGCTGCGAGGCGCGCCTCGGCTTCGACGACGACGCTCGCGAACACGCTCGAGGATCGCGGGACGGCAAGCTCACCGGGCGCATCGCGGAGCCCGATCGTCGACGCGCACGCCAAGGCGGCGCGGTTCTCCTCGCTGCGCGCCGGCACGTGCGGCGCCGGGCGAGATCGCCGTCGCGATCGGCGACGGCGCCAACGACCTGCCGATGCTGCGGGCGGCCGACGTCTCCATCGCCTATCACGCGAAGCCGCTCGTTCGCGCGCAGGCGACCTATGCGATCAACTCACTGCGGCCTGGACGCGGTGCTCAACCTGTTCGCGTGATTCGCGGAAGCGCGATGAAAGGGGCGGCCGCGGCCGCCCCTTCTCTTTGCGCTCTCGCAGCTAGTCGCGCTCGCCCGAGAACACCATCAGCATTCAGCAGGTTGACGAAGATGTTGAAGAGGTCGAGGAACAGGTTCATCGTCGCCATCACGTAGTTCGTCTCGCCACCGCGCGACGATGCGGCTCAGGTCGATGAGCAGCCACAGCGAGAACAGCAGCACCGCGATCGCCGACAGCGCGATCGTCAGCGCCGGGATCGGGAAGAACATGCTGACCAGACATCCGACGAGCAGGAGCACGGTGCCGATGAACAGGAACCGGCCGAGAAAGCCGAAGTCGCGCTTGATCGTCGTCGCGTAGGCCGCGAGGGCGAAGAACACCGCCGCCGTCAGCCCCCGGACAGCGCGACCAGCTGGCCGCCATTGCGAAGACCTGCGGCGACCGTCAGGATCGGCGTCAGCATCAGCCCCGCAATGAACGTGAATCCGAACAGCGCGGGAACCCCATGGCGCTGTTGCGAAGCAGCGTGACGACGAACAGCGACCCATCATCACGCCGAGCATCAGCAGCGGCGTCATGATCGGCGCCGCCTTGAAGAAGCGCAATGAAATTGAATTGCATCCCGGCGAACGCGCCGGCGATCGTCGGCAGCAGCGACAGCGCGAGCAGCCAGTAGGTGTTGCGCAAAACGCGGCTCGAGTCGACGGCCGTGGTTTCGACGACGGGCGGCACCGTTGCCGCCGGCTGGCCCGACATCACGGGCTCAAATTTGGATTCCATGCATCCCTCCATTGGCGGTCCGACCGGGACCGATCGAGCGTCCTAGCCTAGCAGAAAATCACCGTCACTGAACTCGACGGCTCCGGCGTCCTTGGGGGGCTCCGCCCAAATTGCTAATATGCTTCCGCCACGCCGCCAATTCAAGGACTTTGTTAGCGTGATTTCGGCAGTGCGGGGATGGGTGGCAGAGTGGTCGAATGCACCGGACTTGAAATCCGGCAAGGGCGCAAGTCCTTCGTGGGTTCGAATCCCACCCCATCCGCCAAGCAGCGCGAGAATATTTCGCATTAACCCTTCCTCGGCAATACCGTGTAGCCATTGATGGCGATCCGGCAACAAGCCCTTGGCGGCGGTGACGTCTGCGACCGTCGACTTTAGGAACCGTTCAGATTGCAAGATGTGCCAAACAAAACGGGAGAATCAATATGATGTACATCGCGCATTTGATTTCCTTGGTGGGCATGGTGGTTGTCAACCCGTTGCTCGCGCAAACGTCCGCGCCTCTCCCAGCGAAACTTACAGGGCAATACGATTGGCATAGCCCCGCCAATAAAAAGCTTATGGTGATTCCCGTGGAGCTATCCGAGATGACTAGTGACGGCGAAAACGTCAAAGGAGTCCTATCTAACTACAGAAGCCCCGCAGGTAACTGCGTATCCGACAACACACCTTTCAAAGGCACGTACAAGGATGGCGCTCTCAGCATCAAATCAGGTCCGCTGAAGAGCCAATTTGCCGACGGAAGAGCATGCGGTGGCATCACAATCGAGGTAAAGCTGGAGAGCGGAATAAGCGAGTGGCACCCTGAAAGCCGGAGCCGATTCTCCTCAATCGACCTAGCGGCGAAGTAAGGGCCGGTTACAACGTCTGCTATTGGGAAGTGCGTACCAGGAAACCTACTGAAAATCAAAGCGGAAGCGCTCGCCGCGCTCACCCGTTGGGCAGCGCACCGTGTTTACGCAAGTAGACTGATGGCTGAGGGGTCGCCAGGATTTTGTGGGGTCAGTCTTGGGGTAGCTTTGAGAGGAAAGTTCCACGTCGCCCCGCAATGTGAATGTCACCCCACCGCCAAGGACCAGCAGGGCCCACAGGTTCCAGTCTGCGGGCATTTTCATGGTGAAAATGCCCAACGCCCGCTCCTGGTCCTATTCGCACCAATCCCGGCCCCTCTTTTTGTTCTGGCGTTCGCGCTCCATTCGGGGGTAGCATACTACGCATTGTAGGCCACAGTGGGATCGCGATGGCATTCAATTCGGGTACTCCCTCATCCTCGACGTTTCTGCGCTGGACAGCACTTATCGTCGTTGAGGCGAGCATGGGGTTCATCGCCGTCTACAGCACACTCAGCACGTCTGCGACGATTACCGAGTTGGTAACCGAGTACGGCAATACTTTAGTGCCGGCCGGATTCGCCAAGGCGATATGCGTGGCCATCCTCGTCGCATTCATGCTTTTCTTTTTCGCGGCCCTGTGGCCCCGCAGACACCGCAAACGGGTCTATGACAAGCTGGTCATCCCGCTCGCGCTGACCAGCGTTCTGGCCGCGAGTTGGGTCGTCGCATTCCGGCACGAAGCAATCGGCCTGTCCGTCACATTGATTGCCGCCAGCGTCGCGTTGGGCGGCGTCATGTTCGTGCGAGTTGCGTCGGTCTCCCCCGGCAAGTATTCCCGTTGGCTGCGCGTCCCCTTCAGCCTCTACTTAGGCGCGATGACCATCGCGTTGCTGGTTGCCGTGACGCAGTGGTTGAATGCCAGTGGAGTGCTAACAGGGTCCGTCGTGGCGACGCACGACGTGGCAAGTGCATTTCTCGCGATCGCCACGGCGTCGGGCGGATTCGTCGCGCTCCGCTACCGCGACTTCGTCTATCCGGCGGTCATCACCGCCGGCTTGGGTTCGATGTTCATCGCACAGCGCGTGTACGAACCGGACGTCGCCGGCACCGCGCTCATTGCTTGCGCTGGAATGCTCGTCGTGGCCGTCCTCGCTGCCGTAGCGCTGGCAAAGCAGCCGTTGCGCGATCGGACGAAAAAGGCGTGGGGCAGAAGCGCCAGGCTTCTGCGCATGGCGAAAGACGAGGGGTACCTGCCCTGCTCGACGCAAGCTCATCGATCATGCGCTTCTGACGCGATTACACGGTGAGTCCGCTCCAGCTATCCAATCGCAGGGGCCGAATTCGGATAACGCCTTCATGGCCGGCCCGCCCCATCACCCAAGGCTTCCTAGCCGTTCGCAGCCCGGGCAGGTTCAGGTGACCCTGGACGCATGAGCCCGGTCGAGCAGCTGCGTCAAGCGTTGTCGGCGTTGCCTGGCGCCGAGCAATCGCCATCCCGTTTCGGCAGTCATCGCAATGCAGCGTGGTCTGTTGAAGGCCGTGAATTCGCTCATCTGCATAGCGATGAATTGCTCGATCTTCGGTTGCCTCGTGCAGTTCAGGCTGGCCTTCGCTCCGATCCGAAGGCGCACTTCCGCGATTCCCCCTCCGAATGGCTCGAACTTGAATTTCATACCGCCGAAGATATCGCGCACGTCGCGGAACTTGGCCGCGCAGCATGGGCGGCCGCCAGAGAGCCGGGGCACTGACGCCCAACCCGGTGTTCAGTCGGGCCCAAGCATGCGGCGTGACGCTGCGCCTCCTGGAGAAGCTCATGATCAAGAACGTCGGTGGCACCGACATCAAGCCCAGGCATCGGCTCTCATGCCATTGCGGCAAGGTCGTTCTCGAGCTGGATCTTCCCGATGGAATAGTCAATCCGCGCCGGTGCGACTGCTCGATCTGCCGGCGCAAGGGAGCGATCGTCGCGTCGGTTCCTCTCTCCGGCCTGAGCATCCTGCAGGGCGCGGAGGCCTTGAGCGTGTACGAGTTCAATACGAGGACAGCCAAGCATTACTTCTGCTCTCATTGCGGGATCTATACGCATCATCAGCGCCGATCCAAACCGGACGAATACGGATACAACGTGGGATGCCTCGAAGGTGTCAATCCCTACGACCTTGGACCGGTTCCGACCCTCGACGGTGTCCATCACCCCGCGGACCGCAAGCCATGATGACGGCAAGGTAACCGAGGTCACCCGGACGGCGTCCAACTGATCTCGACGGCTCCCTGCGGATCTGCGGATCCGAATCGAGTCACCGAATCGCCCGCGAGTATTGTGACGTCCCAGGAGTCTTCAATGCCATCAGTCGAGTCACTTCAACATATCCTGGATTCCCTGTTTCCCGGGCTGATGGGCGTACGCATCATCGAGTTGGCGCCAGAACGGGTGGTTGCCGAGCTCACGGTGCGTCCCGACCTTTGCACGACGGGAAGTGTGCTGCACGGCGGAGCCTGCATGGCCTTCGCCGATACGCTCGGCGCCATCGGCACCGTGTTGAACATGCCTGAAGGCAAGCGCACGACGACGACGGACTCGAGCACTAAATTCATTGGCGCCGCGAAGGTGAACTCGACGGTCGTCGGCGAGTGCGTGGCGCTTCATCGGGGGCGAACAACGATGGTGTGGCAGACCGCCGTCAAGTCGGCGGAGGGAAAGCTCTGCGCGGTCGTCACGCAGACACAGCTCGTGCTGGACGCCTGACCTCCCGGGGCCGACTCAAATGATCACTCGAGACCTATCCCAAGGCGCTCGCGAGGCTGAAGACGATCTGCGAGCGTGGCGCAACGAGCGGATAGGCGCCTAGCCCCTGCAGTCGGCGCAGTTGCCGTCGTCCAGCGTGATGTATTCGCTCTGAAGGCCCGCGAAGTCGCGCAGCTTGGCGTTGATCGTCACGGGCGAACCCTTGCGCAGTTGCGACATGTCGGCCCCCGGCGGGTCGCGCATGATGATGGTGATCCTGTTGCCGCTGTCCGCGCTCGCCACGTGCAGCTCGAAGACGTCGCCGCGTTTGGCGACGTCGAGCAGTATTCCGCGGACCGTGACGTCCCGACCCTTGCATCCGTTGCCGATGTCCTGCTTCGCGGCGGTCAACTCGTTCTTGCTCTCGAGAATGTCGAAGAAGTTGCTCGGGCAGCCTTGCGCCGCGGCGCCCGGCCGCCGACATGAGCACCAGCGCCGATTGCGGTTGAAAGTGTGGAGCGAAATGCCCAGTGATTCGGTCGGCTCATGATGGCCTCCTTCGGCAGGTCAGACGGCCAGAGATGTCCAGCGCCGGCGCGGCACGGCCGAGCCCCGGGAGTTGCGTCACGTCATCGTGACCGATCACCCGCGCGGCACCACGACGCCGGGGCGATCGGAGACGACGATTTCCACGCGCCGGTTCAATTGCCGGCCAGACGCCGTGGAATTGCTCGCGATCGGATAGGCGGGGCCGTACGCGCGGACCACCATGCGCCTGGAGTCGACGCCCAGGTTGATCAGTGTCGATTGCACGACCGCCGCGCGCCGTTCCGACAGATCCCGGTCGCGATAGCCGTCGGACGTGTCGGAAAAGCTTTCGACCGCCACCCCGCGCTCCGGATGCGCGACGAGAAACGCCGCGACCTTCTGAAGCGTGTAGCTGCCGCTGGGCAGCAGTTGCGCACTGCGCGGCTCGAACATCCCGTCGTCGACCGTCACGACGAAACCACGCGACGTCGGCAACGCCGGAATGTCGATCAGTTGTGGCGGTGCCACCACCACCGGAGTACTCAACTGCAACGACTGCGCATGCAGCTGCGACGCCGCCGCCTGGCGCTGTGCCTCCTCCGCCTGACGCTGCGCATTGAGCTGCCTGGAGCTGCGCCGCCTCGGCCTGCTGGCGGCTGAGATCGGCCTGCATCTGCGCCACCTGTGCAGTGCGCTGCGCCGCCAGCGCGGCTTCCGCGCTCCTCGTGCGGGCCGTTTCCTGCGCGATGACCGCCCGCTGGTTCGCCAACAAGGCGAGGCGATGGACGTCGTCGATGCTGCCGCCGCGCGCCGCGAGCGAATCGGCGTCGCGCAGCGTCATGACCGCCTGATCGAGCTCGATCGGCGCGTAAGTCACGACCTGCGGGTTGCTGCGTGCCGCGCTCACCGCCACGCGCGCATCCACGAGAACCGCATCATTCTCGGGAACGGTGACGCAGCCTGCGGCCGCCAGCAGCGCCAGCGCGAAAGACGAGTCTTGCGGGATGTGCGTTCATGTGCGCCTCCAATCGGTATCACGGGCGAGGCGCGACCGATTTCCGGACGCCCAAGCCTCACTCCGCGGGCATTCCAAGCTGCACGCTACGTCGGCGTTTTGTCGTCGTATGCCCGGCACCGTCCGAAGCCCTTGTCATCCGCGCGCTTACAGAACAAAAAAAGGCACGGCGAACCGCTCGCCGTGCCTTCCCGTCGCCGCCGCCTCGCGGCGGCGCTTCCTGCCCGAAGCACTACGCCCCGAACTTGCCCGCCTGGTAATCCCGAACCGCCTCGAAGATCTCGTCGTTCGTATTCATCACGAACGGCCCGTACTGGGCGATCGGCTCGCGCAACGGCCTCCCCGCGATCAGCAGCGCGCGGGTGGCCGCGGGCGCCGTCAGCACGACGCCGTCGCTCCCCGCGTCGTTCGCGAGAATCGCCATCCGCTGCGCCGGTACCTGCGTGCCTTCGATCTGCACGCCACCGCGATAGACGTAGACGAACGCGTTGTGCGCCGGCGGCAGCACCTGCGCGAAGCGTCCTCCCGCCGGAATCTCGAGGTCGAGATACAGCGGCTCGGTGACGTCCCGCTGCATGGCGCCGTCGACTCCATGGCTCCGGCCGGCGATGACGCGCACTTTCACGCCGTCGTCGGTGACGAACTCCGGGATTTCCGCCGACTGGATGTCGCGATACCACGGAGCACGAAGCTTGTCCTTCGCGGGCAGGTTCAGCCAAAGCTGAAAGCCTTCCATCCGGCCGTCCTCCTGCTCCGGCAGCTCGGAATGGACGACGCCGCGCCCGGCCGTCATCCATTGGACGCCGCCGTTGGACAGCAGGCCCTCGTGACCCGCGCTGTCGCGATGCCGCATGCGACCGGCGATCATGTACGTCACGGTCTCGAAGCCGCGATGCGGATGGTCCGGAAATCCGGCGAGGTAGTCCTGCGGATCGTCGGTGCCGAATGCGTCGAGCATGAGGAACGGATCGAGCCGGCGCTGCAGCGGCTGGGTCAGCACGCGCGTGAGCTTCACGCCGGCGCCATCCGACGTCGGCTGCCCCGCGATGACCCGCTCGACCGCGCGCGGCCGCGCGACCGACGCGCTATTGCGATTGGAAAGTGTCTTCGTCGTCATGGCATTCTCCGGTTGCATCAGCTTTCTGCGTTCGACATTCCGGGCTCGTTCGATTACCGCCGTGCCGTGTCACGCGGCCACCGCTTCCTCGATCTGCTCGTGCGCGGAAGCGATTCCCTGCTCCGCGGCATCCGCGCCCATCGCCAGTCCTTCGGCGTACACGAAGCGGATGTCGGTGATTCCGAGGAACGTGAGCACGGTCTTGAGGTAAGGCACCTGCGTATCGGCCGGCGTGTTCCGGTACTTGCCGCCGCGCGTCAGCGCCACGAACGCCTTCTTGCCCTTGAGCAGGCCCTCGGGACCCTTCTCCGAATAGCGGAAGGTCACGCCGGCACGCGAGATGGCGTCGATCCAGTTCTTCAGTTGCGCGGAAACGCCGAAGTTGTACATCGGCACGCCCAGCACGACGATATCTGCGGCCTGGATCTCCGCGATCAAGGCGTCGTCCTGCGCAACCCGTGCCGCCTGTTCCGTCGTGCGCTGATCCGCCGGAGTGAACAGCGCGCCGAGCGCCGCTTCGTCGAGCTCCGGATGCGGGACGCGGCCAAGGTCGCGGACCGTGACGGTTGCCTCGGGATCGGTGTCGCGCAGGCGAAGCACGACCCGGTTCGCGAGTCGCGTCGATTGCGACGCGTCCTGCCGCGGGCTGGAATTGATCTGCAGGATGTTCATGGTTCGCTCCTTCGGTCTCGTGGGTGGATGACCGACACTATATTTGTTGCAGGGATGGACCGGAAGCCACTAAAATGGATATCATTATCCCGCCTGAGCAACAATAGTGGATAGCCAGCGTGGATCCGCAGAACGGAAAGCAGACGTCATGAACCTCGAACCGAACGACCTTCTCCTCTTCGCGCGCGTCGTCGACGAAGGCAGCTTTTCCCGGGCCGCCGACCGGCTGGGCGTGCCCAAATCGACGGTCTCGCGCCGCGTGGCCGCGCTGGAAACGCAATTGGGCGAACGCTTGCTGCTGCGCACGACGCGCAAGCTCACCGTCACCGAGTTCGGCGTCGCGGTGCTGGAGCACGCGCGCCACGTCGTCGAGGACGTCGCCGCCGCGGAATCCATCGCGCAGAACCGGCAGCAGGAGCCGAGCGGCCGGCTGCGCGTGTCGATGCCGAGCGACCTCGCCAACGTCGTTCTGGCGCCGCTGCTCGCCGAATTCGCGCTCAAGCACAAGGCGATCACGCTGGAAGTCGACCTCTCGGCGCGCTTCGTCGATCTCGTCGGCGAGAACTTCGACGTGGCGATTCGCATGGGCGACCTGCGCGACGACGCGTCGCTCGCCGCCCGGCGCATGGCGGTGTTCACCGGCAGCCTGTTCGCCGCGCCCGCCTACCTCGCGCGGCGCGGAATGCCGCCCGAGCCGGAAGCGCTGATGGAGCACGACGCGCTGCGCGTGCTCGCGCGCACGGGCGACCCGATGCCGTGGGTCCTCACGCGCGGCGACGAACGATGGGAAGGCATTCCGCCGGGCCGAGTGACCGCGAATTCGCCCGAGCTGCTGATGCGGATGGCGATCGGCGGCGCAGGCATCACCATCGTCAACGATCACTTCGCGCTGCCGTACCTCGAGCGCCGGGAACTCGTTCACGTGCTGCCCGACTGGCGGCTGCCGCCGGTCAGCGCATGGGCGGTGTTCCCCGGTCGACGGCTGATGCCGGCACGCACGCGCGTGTTCCTGGACGCGCTCGCCGCGCGGTTCAGCGGACCCGAATGCCAGGCGGTCGAGGCAAGAGTGAGGGCGGCCGCCGCCGGCAGGGCGAACGGCGCGCGCCGGGAGCAGAAACGCCGCGCGCATAATTGAGCGGGGAATCGGCAGGCGCGTCGTGCAATGTCGCATCCCTTGCGACGGGCTGCGACGAGCGGCATGGGGACCCTCGCCGCCTTTTCGCGCGCCAGAGTGAACATCGACGGAGGATCGGCATGGGCAAGGGACGGCTCGAGGCATTCAGCGACGGCGTGATCGCGGTGATCATCACCATCATGGTGCTGGAGCTCAAGGTTCCGCACGGCACCGATTTCTCGGCGCTGGGGCCGCTCGTGCCCGTGTTCCTCAGCTACGTGATCAGCTTCGTCTACGTCGGCATCTACTGGAACAACCACCACCACATGATGCATGCCGTGCAGCACGTCAACGGCCGCGTGCTGTGGGCCAACCTGCACCTGCTGTTCTGGCTGTCGCTGATTCCGTTCGTCACCGGGTGGGTCAACGAGAATCACTTCGCCGCGCTGCCCGTGGCGCTCTACGGCGTCGTGCTGCTGATGGCGGGCGTCGCGTATTACATCCTCGAGCGCGCGCTGATCTCGCATCACGGCAAGGATTCACCGCTGGCGCGCGCGATGGGACTGGATTTCAAGGGCATCGCGTCGGTCGTGATCTACGCCGCCGCCATCGCGCTGACGTTGGTCAACCCATGGATTTCCGTCGGCCTCTACGTGCTCGTGGCGATCATGTGGTTCATTCCGGATCCCCGGATCGAGCGCGCGGTCCCGGGCGCGTAGCCTGTCCGCCGCCTGATCTCGCGGTTGACGGAGTCCTTGCCGCGGAACCCAAGGCCGCCAGCCTGCGCATGGCGTGGCGGCACAGCGTCGTCGGTGAGACGGGAGCCACTCGCCGGCGCAATGGCGCGACCTGCGAATCGAGAGGACCTCAGCCGGGCAGCATGGAGCGCAGCACGCGATCGCGCAGCACGAAATGGTGGACCAGCGCGGCCGCGGCGTGCACGCCGGCGACCCACAGAATCGTGTCCCCGAGCCACGTGTGGATCGACGCGATCACGCTGCCGACGGCGTGTGCCTCCGGCAGCAGCGGCCCGATGCGGATGCCGGAGAGCAACGTGAGCGGATGCCCTTCGAGCCAGGCGCCCGTGATGGCCGTCATGGGAACCGCGAGCAGCAGCACGAAAAGCACCCACCGCACGACCATCGCCGCCTGCTGCATCCATCGCGGCATCGGCGGATCCTCCGGCGCCGCGTCGAACGCGCGCCACCCGAGACGGACCAGCGTCAGCACGAATACGCACAGGCCGAGCGTCTCGTGCAATTGCCGGTCGAAGTCCTTCGCGGCCGAGTAGACCCGCTGCTCCGATCCGCCCGGGCCGTACACGAACGCGATCACGACCAGGATGGCGGTCGCCCAGTGCAGGATTTGCGCCGCGGTGCCGTAACGCAGGGGCGTGCCTTGGGCTGTCATCGTGTGATCCATCATCTGTGTGATATTCCGATTGTACGAGGCGCGCCCATCTCCGGCGCCATGCGTTCGGCCCGCGGACGGCCACGCAAGTTCCGCTGCATGCGAACATGCGACAATATGCGCGTGATCGAACGTCCGCAGACCCTCGGCGAGGAAATCGCCAACAGCGTGACCCATGGCGTGGCGTTGCTCGCCGCGATCGCGGCGATGCCTTTCCTGATCGGCGCCGCGCGTCACTTCAGCACGGGCGCGCTCGTCGGCGCCATCGTGTTCGCGGCGACGATGGTCCTGCTCTACCTCACGTCGACGCTCTACCACGCGCTTCCTGCGGGACGCGCCAAGCGCGTCTTCCTCAGGCTCGACCACGGCGCGATCTACATATTCATCGCGGGCAGCTACACGCCGTTCGCGCTGGGCGCGCTCGGCGGCCCGTGGGGCTGGACGCTGTTCGGGCTCGTCTGGTCGTTCGCGGCGCTCGGCGTCACGCTGAAGGCCGTCGACCGGCTGTCGCATCCGTGGCTGTCGACCGGGCTCTACCTCGCGATGGGCTGGCTCGTCGTGATCGCCGCCGTGCCGCTGTTCGAGCACGTCGCCCTCCCGGGCATCGCGCTGCTCGCGGCGGGCGGTCTCGCCTACACCGCCGGCGTCGTGTTCTTCATGCTGGATTCGCGCGTGCGCTACGCCCACACCGTGTGGCATGGCTTCGTCGTGGCCGGCACCGGCTGTCATTTCTTCGCGGTGCTGGGGTACGCCGGATGAAGCCGGGGGCGCAACCCGCTCGCGGCGCGGGCAACACGACCCCCTGAATCAAGGCTCGCGGGCCCGCTGATTCAGCGGCAGTGACCGGATCGCGATTCGCGTGCCGAACCCACCCGCCCCGATGTCGCCGATTGCCGCAAGCTTCCTCGGGCCTGCGTCGGGCCTTCCTTCTGCTGCTCGCCGCAGCGCTCGCCGTCGTGCTGGTCGCCCATCTGCGCGGGATCGGCGGCGCGTTCCTCAGCGACGATTATGCGCACCTCGGCTGGGTCCACGATGCGTCGGAGCGCGGCACGCTGTGGTCGTGGACGCTCTCACGGTTCTGGCTGCCGCTCGGCAGCGGCAACTACGCCTATCGTCCGCTGGCCTTCGCGACTTACGCCCTCGACTGGATTGCCTACGGCGCGAACGCGACCGGATGGCACGTCACCAATCTGATCCTGCACGGCGTCAACGCCGCGCTCGCCTTCGTCGTCGCGGCGCGCTGGCTCGCGGCGAGGGCACCGAACGCGACCGCGGCCGGCTTGGTCGCCGCGGGCGTGCTCGCCGCGTTTCCGTTCGCCGGCGAGGTGTCGTTCTGGCCGGTCGGACGCTTCGACCTCCTCGCGTGCCTCTTCAGCCTGCTGTACCTGTCGACGCTGCCCTTCGGCGCCCGCCCCGTGCCGCCGTGGCAACGCCGGCTGCGCCTCGTGTGGCTCGCCTGCGCGCTGCTTTCGAAGGAAAGCGCGATGCCGCTGCCCGCGGTCGCGACCTTTCTCTGCTTCGCGGCGGGCTCCCCGGCGCGGCGTTTCCGCCGAGAACGGCCTCCACGGCCGCCTGCGCTTCGCGCTGCGCGAGACGTGGTCCACGTGGCTCGTGTTCGGCGCCTATCTCGGCTTGCGCGCGATGCTGTTCGGCTCGCTGTGGAAGGTCTATCCGGATTCGACGTTTCCCGCGAGCCTCGCGGAATTCGCGACGCGAGTCGCCACGGTGCGGTTCATCGTTCACGGGACGCTGGGCTCCGCGGACATCCTCTGGAGCGTCGCCGCCGCCGCTTTGCTCGCGCTGTGCCTGGCGTTGTGGTGGCGGGCGCGTCATGACGCGCCGTCCGCATCCAGCCTTCTTGCGATCGCGGTGCTGATCGCCGCGCTCGCCTACGCCATCGCGCCCGCCCTTTCGTTTTCCATCGCCCCGGAGAATGGCGAAGGTGCGCGCAATCTTTATGTCGGCTGGATGTATTTCTCGCTGGCCATCGGCCTGCTGCTCGCGTGGACCGGATGGCCACTGCCGCTCGGCATCGCCTTCATGCTGCTCATGCTGGTCGGCCAGTGGCGCAGCCTGGAGGCATGGCACGACGCCGCGCGGGAGATGAGCGCCATCGTTGCCGGCGTCCCGCGCATGGCCGGCGCGATCGGCGACGATCAGTATGCCGCGCTCTATCTGCCCGATCATTACGGGATCGCGCCCTTCGCGCGGAACGCGCAGGGCGGCATCGTGATGCGGCCGACGCAGCGCATCGGCTATCTCGACCGCATGGCCGGGATGACGAGCTCCGGGTTCGGCGTGTGGCCCGACTATCTGCGAGGCGGCGGTGTCGCGGCACTCAAACCGTCGCGGCAATTCGACGCTGCGGGCTTTCTCGGCCTCTATTGCTGGAACGCGTCAGCGGCGGCATTCGTCCCGCTGACGCCTGCCGCACCCGCGCTGGCCGGCAATGTCGATGCGTGGCGCGCCGCCGCGCAGCGCAACTTCGACGCCGCGGGGTGCCTGCCGCCGTTCTGAGCGGATGTGCGGCCTCGCATGCTCCGCGTCACTCCGCGGTGCGCGCCTTCGTTTCCTCGTGGTATTCCTGCTCGACGTTGACCGCCCAGATCGCGGTCTTCGCGAGCGACGGATCGAGGATGCAATCGACCGCGAGCCTGGCGCTCACCATCGAGTGGTCCTGGTTGTTGTAGCGGTGCATGCCGTTGCGTCCGACGGGGTACAGATTCGCGATGCCGTCGAGCCAGGCGCGCAGCGCGTCGAAGCGATCGTACGCGCCGAAATACGCGGGATACGCCTTCTCCACCTTGAGCACCCTGACGTCGAGGACGTCGGCGGCGGCGGCGAGATCGAGCCGCGCGAGCTCCTCGACCGCGAGCGATGCGAGCTCGGCCTCGGAGCGGCGCCACAGATCGTCGCCTTCGTTGCAGAAATATTCCATGCCGATCCAGATCTTCGCGCGGTCGGCGACCATCGCCGGGCTCCAGTTGTTGAAGATCTGAAGGCGGCCGACCTTGACGTCGCTCTCCTGCACGTAGATCCAGGTGTCCGGGAACATGTTGTTGGAAAAGCCGCGCCGCACATGCGCGTTGGGCAGGAGGCGCGCCAGCAGGACGCCGACGGTGATGAAGTCGCGATAGGCGAGTCCCGTCGCGATTTCGAGCACGTCGTCGGGCGGCGGCGGGTCGAGGGCGAGCGCGAAGTCCTTGAGCGCCATGCTGGAGATCACCGCATCGCACGCGAACTCGCGGCGCTCGCCGGTGACGGTGTCCTCGCAGACGGCACCGGTGATGCGCTCGCCGGATCGCGTCAGGCGGACCAGCTTCGTCGAGAGCAGCACGCGGCCCCCCATCGATGTGACGGTGTCGGCGACCGTCTCCCACATCTGCCCGGGCCCGAGCTTCGGATACAGGAATTTCTCGATCAGGCTCGTCTCGACGCCTTTCTGGCCCACGTCGCCGGAGACGCCCTTCGCCATCTTGCGAAGCGCGTGCGCGATCGCCCGCGTGATCGAGAGTCCCTTGATCCGCTGCGCGCCCCATTCGGGGCTGATCCGGTCGCACTGCACGCCCCACACCTTCTCGGTGTAATCCTTGAAGAACGTGAGGTAGAGCTGCCGCCCGAACCGGTTGATGAAGAAATCCTCGAGGTTCTTTTCGGGCCGGATCGGAAACAGCGACGCCCGGAGGTAGCTCACGCCCGTCTTGACGATCCGCATCGGCCCGAGATTGCGCAGCGTGCGCACGCTGAGGCTGATCGGATAGTCGAAGAAGCGGCGCAGGTAATAGATGCGCGACAGGCGCGGGCGCAGCAGCATCGACTTCTCGGGCGCGCGTTCGGCGAGCGCATCCGCGGCGTCGAGATTCGCCGACGGATCGCGCACGGGGACGAACGTGCCCATCTCGGCGGGCACCGGAAGGATCTCGCGCCACCAGTCCATGACCCAGTCCACCTTCGAGAAGAACCGGTGCCCGCCGATGTCCATCCGGTTGCCGTGATGGCGGACCGTGCGGGCGAGCCCGCCGACCTGATCGAGCGTCTCGACGACGACCGGCGTGAACTCGCCCGACCGGCGCAGGAGCTCGAGCGCGGCCGTGAGGCCCGCAGGACCGGCGCCGATGATGAGCACGGTCTGCGTCATTGCGGCGGCGGCACGCGGGTCTTCGCGTCGCGCGAGAACAGAAGCCAGCGCCGCGCGACATAGGTAAGTCCGAACGCGACGACGACGGCGATCGCCTTCGACATCGCGAGCCCGATCTGCAGCCGGGTCCCCGCGAGCACGATGAGATAGCTCGACGCGACGCCGATGAATCCGGTGAGCACGTAACCGGCGAGCTCGCGCCCCTGCTGGTGCGCGTAGCGCCGATAGGCGAACACCCGCGATATCGCGAGCCGGTAGTGGAGGAAGAGGCCCGCGAGGTACGCGACTGCCGCCGAGAGCGGCTTGTCCAGCGCGAGCACGCCCGCGAGAAGATAGAGGATCAGCACGTCGAGGCCCAGCGCCAGCAGGCTGACGATCAGATAGGCGGAAAACTCCTCGCCAAGCGTCTTGGGCAACCCCGTCATCTGCGTCGCCGCGATCCGGCCGGGACGCGAACGGGGCGCGGACCGAGCCGCCTGCATCCGCGGCGCACGCCAAGGAACCTCTGAACAAGTCCCACGCGGTTGCGCTGCAGCGCCAAATGCGGATGCATGCGCGACGCGCGACGAAGGTCGTAGTCCACACTACGATGCCGAGGAGCGCGGCAAAGCAGGCGCCGCATTTGGCAGCAGCCCGAAGGGACGGGGCTTTTCGGGCGGTCTGCTTTGTAACTGAGCGCGAGGCTCGCTAAGGGGGCCGGCCATTAGCTTCGCCTCGCTATCGCGAGCATCCCATCCCGAAAATTCCCCGTCGCAGCCGTGCGGGACTTGTTCAGAGGTTCCCTAGCCGAGCGGGGCGACTTTGACGACCTCTTCGGTCGTCGTGATGCCCGCGGCGATCTTCATCGCGCCGGACACGCGCAACGGCTTCATGCCGTCCTTGAACGCCTGATCGCGCAGCCGCGCGTCGTCGGGATTGGTGGTGACAAGCCGGCGCAGCCCCGGCGTCATCAGCATGATCTCGTAGAGGCCGATGCGGCCGAGGTATCCGGTCATCCGGCACTCGAGGCATCCGACCGGAACCATCACCTGCGCCGGCTTCTCGGCCCGCCACGGCGAAGTCATCGCCTGCCAGACGTCGTCCTCCGGCGGGTCGCCGGGCTTCTTGCAATGCGGGCAAAGCGTTCGCACCAGCCGCTGCGCCATGACGCCCAGCATCGTCGAGCTGACGAGGTAGGACGGCATGCCGAGGTCCACCATCCGCGTCACGGCGGTGGGCGCGTCGTTGGTATGCAGCGTCGAGAGCACGAGGTGGCCGGTCAGCGCCGCCTGCACCGCCATGTCGGCGGTGTCGCGATCGCGGATTTCGCCGACCATGATGATGTCGGGATCCTGCCGCATCAGCGTGCGCACGCCGTGCGCGAAATCGACGCCGATGATCGGCTGCACCTGCATCTGGTTGAAGGTGGGCTCGATCATCTCGATCGGGTCCTCGATCGTGCAGACGTTGACTTCGGGCGTGGCGAGCTGCTTCAGCGACGAATAGAGCGTCGTCGTCTTGCCGGAACCGGTCGGCCCGGTGACGAGGATGATGCCGTTGGGCTCCTTGATCATCTTTTCCCAGCGCTCGCGGTCGTCGCTGGTGAAGCCGAGCTCGGTGAAATCGCGCACCAGCACTTCCGGCGTGAAGATGCGCATCACGACCTTCTCGCCGAACGCCGTCGGCATCGTCGAGATCCGCAGCTCGACCTCGATGCCGTCGGGCATCACCGTCTTGATGCGCCCGTCCTGCGGGCGGCGCTTCTCGACGATCTCCATCCGCGCCAGGAGCTTGATCCGCGACGTCACCGCGATCAGGACCGGGATCGGGATCGCGTAGACCGAGTGCAGGACGCCGTCGATGCGAAAGCGGATCTGCCCCACGTCGCGGCGCGGCTCGACGTGGATGTCGGAGGCGCGCTGCTCGAACGCGTATTGCCACAGCCAGTCGACGATGTGGACGACGTGACTGTCGTTGGCGTCGAGATTGCCGCGCTGGCCGAGCTCGACCAGCTGCTCGAAATTGCTGGCGAGCGACAGCTGTCCCTTCGAGGTCTCCTGCGCCTTCTTCATCGAGCGCGCGAGGTTGTAGAACTCGCCGAGGTAGCGCCGGATGTCGACCGGGTTCGCGAAGACGAGCTTCACCTCGAGCTTCAGGATCGGCTCGAGCTCGTCGGCCCACGACCGGACGAACGGCTCGGCGGTCGCGACGGTGAGCGTCGAGCGGTTGACTTCCACCGGGAGGATGCGGAAGCGCTCGGCGTAGGCGTTCGACATCGTCTGCGTCACCGCCGTGAGATCGATCTTCAGCGGGTCGATGTGGAGATAGGGCACGCCGAGCTTGCCGGCCAGCCACTCGACGATCCAGTCGAGCGTGAGCAGCGTGTGCGGGGGACTTGCGGCCTTCCAGCGCTTCGACGCGATGAATTCGAGCGGATGCTCGCCGCGGCCGTCCCGCGCGCGCGCAACCTTGTCGGCCTCGTTCGCCGGCACGAGCCCGTCGGCGACCATCAGCTTGAGGACGTCCTCGAGCCGCAGACGGCGGTCCTGCGCGATCTGCGCCTTGGGCTTGGGGCCGGCGGCGGCGGGCGCGGCCGGAATTGGAGTCGCCATCGCGCAACTTTACACCAGCCCTGCGGTCGATGTCCCGGTGGCGGGGGCAACTGAGGGCACCCTTTACGGGTCCGTCGAATGACGGTAGCCTCGACTGCATGCCGTGATGGCGCCGTCGCCTTGCCTCGACGTGCATTCCTCTCTCTTCCCGCCGCATCCGCATCCGATGAAATTGGGCATCCCGTTTCCGCTGCACCTTGTCCGCATCGCACTGGTCGCCCTGCTCGCGTGGGCCGCCGGCGCGCGCGGCGCCGACCCGGCGCCCCCGACCGCCGATCCCGATGGCGACACCCGAGCCGGCGAAAGCCGCCGCGGCACCGGCGCTGCCGAAGGTCGACGACGCGACGATGCTGCGCGCGGGCACCGTCGTCTATGGCCGCGACGTGCAGCGCGCGCGCGCTGCGAATTCGATCGACGAGCGCTCGCCCACGGCTCGGCGCATCCAGCGCGCTGCGCAGCGGATCATCCTGCAGGCGAACCGCGTCAATCCAAACCTGACGTGGGCGTTCGCGATCACCATCGAGAACGAGGCGCTGCCCGTCGCCTATTGCCTGCCCGGCGGCAAGATCATCGCGAGCACGGCGCTGGTCGACCGCATGCGACTCACCGACGACGAGCTTGCCGTCGTGCTCGCGCATGCGATCGCGCATGCGATCGCCGGGCACGACTCCGGCGAGGCGGCGCTGCGGCTCGCGCGAAAGCCGGACGGCATCGCCGCCGACCCCAATCGCACCGTCCTGAATCTCGCCGACATCCTGGCGCAATTGGTGCACAACGAGCCGCACACCGTCGACGCCGAGCGCGTGGCCGACAGCATCTCGCTCGACCTTCTGCTCCGCGCCGGGATCGATCCCCACGTCGCGTCGGAGGCCTGGCGCAAGGTCGCTCGCGCGGGCGGCGCGGTGCCGCCGGGATTCCTGGCGCTGAATCCGACGTGGCCGGCGCGTTTCGACGAGCTCGACGCATCGATTCCGGCCGCGATCAAGGCCTATCAGGCGTCCCTCGTGCCCCCGACCCCGCCGGCGCCGCCCGCGGGAGTGAAAAAGAAGAAGCGCAGCAAGGCGCCCGTCGCGGGCTGAACGACGTCACCGGACGATTCCCGATGCCGGCAACGCTCGTCGCGCGTCTCGCCGACATCACGACGCTATCCGTCGACGCGATCGTCAACGCTGCCAACACGTCGTTGCTGGGCGGCGGCGGCGTGGACGGCGCGATTCACCGCGCGGCCGGACCGGAGCTCCTGGCCGAATGCCGGACGCTCGCGCGGCTGCGCCACCGGCGACGCGAAGCTCACGCGTGGCTACCGGTTGCCGGCACGGTACGTGATTCACGCGGTGGGGCCGGTCTGGCGCGGCGGGTCGCATGGCGAGCCGGAACTGCTTGCCTCGTGCTACGCCCGGGCTCTTGCGCTCGCCGGCGCGCACGGACTCGCGACCATCGCGTTTCCGGCGATCAGCTGCGGCGCGTTCGGGTATCCACTCGATGCGGCGACGGCGATTGCCGTGCGCGCCGCGCGTTCGGGAGGGGACGGGGCCGGGATCCGCGAAATCGTCTTCGCGTGCTTCGACGACGAGGCTCTCGCCGCCTACCGGCGCGAGCTCGAGCGGCTCACGCCGTGACGGATCGCTCGGCGCCCGGTCTCAGGGACGGACGCATGCGCAGCGCGGGCGCCCCCGCGCCATCATCTCGACGACGTCCCGGCGCGCGCCCATTCACGCATCGTGTTCATCGGACATCGGCTTCGCCGAAACGGCAACGTCCGCCACCGCCTCGCCGCCGTCCGCAAACGGTGCTGCGACCACGCCCGTCGCGACAAAGGGTGCCGGCGCGCTGGAAGTGAGCCACAGGAGCGAGAGCGCGTGCGCGAGCCGGGAGGCCGTGCGCTGGAGCGGACCGGATCGGGAAAGAACGTTCATGCGGGCTTCATGGCGTCGGGGCATTTGGGCGCAACGATGCACGCGATTTCCCGGTCGTGCAAGCCCCGGCCCCTACGCCGCCGGCGCCGCGGTTTCGGGCACCTGGAACACCTCGCGCAGGTAGGCGACGTACGACGGATCGTAGTCCATCGACTTGCCCGGCTCGTCGCTGATCTTCGCCACCGGCTGCCCGTTGCAGCGGGTCATCTTGATCACGATCGACAACGGCTCGAAGCCGACATCGTTGGTGAGATTGGTCCCGATGCCGAACGCGGTCTGCATCCGGCCCGCGAAATGCCGGAACAGCTGGATCGCGAGCGGCACGTTGAGCTGGTCCGAGAACACCATCGCCTTCGTGTGCGGGTCGATGCGCATCTTCTGGTAGTGCGAGATCAGCTTCTCGCCCCAGTCGAAGGGATCGCCCGAGTCGTGCCGCACGCCGTCGAACAGCTTGCAGAAGAAGAGGTCGAAATCGCGGAGGAAGGCATCCATCCCGCAGACGTCGGACAGCGCGATGCCGAGGTCGCCGCGGTATTCGCGCGCCCAGGTGTTGAATGCGAAGACCTGCGAATCGCGCAGCCGGGGGCCGACCGCCTGGCACGCCTGGAGATACTCGTGCGCCATCGTGCCGAGCGGCGTCAGGCCGTGGCGCAGCGCGAGCCCGACATTGCTGGTGCCGACGAACTTCTCGCCGATCCCGTCGCGCAGCGTGCGCACGACCTCGTCGTGCCAGGTGCGCGAAAAGCGCCGCCGCGTGCCGTAGTCGGCGATCCTGAATTCGGGCGCAGGGACGCCGTTGATGAGACCGATCTTCGCGGCGAGGCGGCGGCGCCCCTCGCCGAGGTCGGTTTGCGGCTGCGTGTTGCGGAAGAAAACCTCGCTGACGATCGACAGCACCGGCACCTCGAAGAGGATCGTGTGCAGCCACGGCCCCTTGATCGTGATGTCGATCTCGCGCTCCGACCCTTGCAGCCGCTCGACGCGGATGAACCGCTCGTCGAGGGCGAAAAGCCCGAGCAGGTCGACGTAATCGCTCTTGAAGAAGCGCCAGCTGCGCAGGTAGTCGAGCTCCTCCGGCTGGAAGCGGAGCGTCGTCAGCGCGCGGATCTCGTCCCGGATCTCGCCGATGAACGGCGTGAGGTCCACCTCGGGCGTGCGGCACTTGAAGCGGTACTCGACCTGTGCCCCCGGGAAATGATGCAGCACGACCTGCATCATCGTGAACTTGTAGAGGTCGGTGTCGAGCAGCGACTGGATGATCATGCCGGGGGAGCCGCGGGACGGGGCCGCGTGCGAGGCGTCGAGGCGGCAGATGTTACCCGGTCGCGGCGCTGCCGGCATAACTGACCATTGGTCATTTAATGGCGGGCGTCGTCGACGCCCTCCGGCGCGATGCACCGCGCGCCGCGTTCGCTCGTGACGCCCCTGCCCGAGCACGCGGTCGTGGCTTTGCAAAATCGCGGCGGCTATCATCGGGCCATCCATCGCGAGGATTCGCCCCATGCTCATCAACTGCGTCGTCTACAAGAATGGGCGAAAACTCGCCGACATCCCGGTCGAGGACATCAGCGAATACGTGCACCAGGACGACTGCTTCGTCTGGGTCGCGCTGTTCGAGCCGACTTCGGAGGAGCTCGACCTCATGGCGGAGGAATTCGGCCTGCATCCGCTTGCCGTCGAGGACGCCAAGAAAGGGCATCAGCGCCCGAAGATCGAGGAGTACGAGGACTCGCTGTTCGCGGTGCTGCACACGGTCGAATATCCCGACCGGAGATGATGCGCGAGATCCGCATCGGCGAAGTCGCGATCTTCTGCGGCCCCAACTACATCCTTTCCGTGCGCCTGCACACGACCAAGGGCTTTGCCGAAGTTCGCGCGCGCACGGAGCGCGAACCGGATCTCCTGCGGCACGGATCGGCCTACGTTCTCTACGCGCTCATGGACACGGTCGTCGACCGGTATTTTCCGGTGCTCGATGCGCTGGAGAGCGAGCTCGAGGGCATCGAGGAGCAGATCTTCGTTCGCAATTCGGCGCGCTCGAACATCGAAGCGCTCTACGCACTGAAGCAGAAGCTGATCACGCTGAAGCACGCGGTCGATCCGATGATGGAGGCGACGGGCAAGCTCTACGGAGGACGCGTGCCCCAGATCTGCGCGGGCATGCAGGAGTATTTTCGCGACGTCTACGACCACCTGCACCGGATCCACGAGTCGATCGAGGGCATCCGCGAAATGATGGCGACCGCGATCCAGGTCAACCTCGGGATGATCAGCCTCAACGAGACCGAGGTCACGAAGAAGCTGGCCGCCTGGGCGGCCATCATCGCGGTGCCGACGCTGATCGCCGGCGTCTACGGAATGAACTTCAAGACGATGCCCGAGCTCGAGTGGGCTCACGGCTACTACTATTCACTGGTGCTGATGCTCGGCATCGATGCCGGCCTCTACGCCTGGTTCAAGAAGATCCGCTGGCTCTAGGGAACCTCTGAACAAGTTCCTGGGCGCCGCGACGGCGCCACGCGCTGTCCTCGCGTCAACGAGGGCCGTGCGGCTCGACCGGGGCGACGGGAATGACGCGACCGTTCGGCGGCGGCAGCGGCCACGTCGGCTGCAGCGTCACGTGACGGATGCCGAATTCGCCCGCGAGCATTCGCTTCGCCGCGGCAAGCGTCGCCGGCCAGGCGAGCCCGTCGGCGAGCAGCACGTGCGCGGACAGCGCGACGCGGTCCGCGCTCATGAACCAAACATGCAGGTCGTGGACGCTCTGCACGCCCGGCAAGGCGGCGAGCCGGTCACCGATCGCTTCGTAGGAAAGGTGCGCCGGCACGCTCTCCATCAGGACGCCGGTCGACTGGCGAAGCAGCTCCAGGGTCGAGCGCAGGATGAGCAGCGCGACGACGATCGACAGTATCGGATCGATCGGCGTCCAGCCCGTCCAGAAGATCACGGCGCCGGCGACGAGCGCCGCCACCGAACCGAGGAGGTCGCCGAACACGTGGACCAGCGCCCCGCGCGCGTTGATGTTGCCGCTGGTGCGCGACAGCATGACGGCGACGACGATGTTGATGGCCATCCCGCCCGCCGCGACGATCATCACCGTCGGACCCGCCACGGGCGCGGGTGCCAACAGCCTTTGCACGGCCTCGACGGCGATCCAGACGACCAGCGCCAGCATCGCCATCGCATTGACGAATGCGGCGAGCACTTCCGCGCGGGCGTATCCGTAGGTCGCGCGCCGCGACGGCGGCCGCTGCGCCAGCGCGGCGGCGAAGAGCGCGACGACGAACGACGCGGCGTCGGTGACCATGTGCCCGGCATCGGAAATGAGCGCGAGCGATCCGGCGAGCATCCCGCCCACCGCCTCGACGACGGCGAAGCTCCCGGTGAGGACGAGCGCCGTCCACAGCGCGCGCGCCGTCGCCGCCGACGCGCTGCGTGGGTCGGCGTGGGCGTGCCCGGAGTGGGCGTGGCCGCCGGCGACAGCCGGGGTCGGGGCGGACTCCATCGCGATGGCGATTCCGTCGAATGAACCGGCTCCCATTCTCGTCGGTCGGCGGCACGCCCGCAATCGCGCGCGAGGCGCGTGGCGCGGCGGATTACATCGGACGGGTCAGGGAGTCGGCGCCGGCTCGTCCCGCAGCGCGACGGGCCCCTGCTTTTCCGGGCGGTAGCCGTGCTTGTCCGCGTAGAACGCCGCAATCGTGCGCATGTCCGCGACGGGGTCGCCGGTGAGGTCCACGAAGGCGCCGACGCCGATCCGGCGCGTGGGATAGTCGATGAAGCCCAGTCCCACCGGCACCCGGGCGGCGCGCGCCAGATAATAGAACCCCGATCTCCAGTGCTCGGTCCGACTTCGCGTTCCCTTCGGGCGCGAAGACGAGCCGAAAGTCTTCGTGACGCTCGAATTCGTCACGCATCTGGCCGATGAAGCCGGTGCTGTGCCGCCGATCGACCGGAATCCCGCCCCAGCGCCGGAACAGTCCGCCGAACGGCCACCGGAACAGCGCATCCTTCCCGACGTAGCGAATGGGATGCCCGACGCCCATTTGGCGAGGATGCCGATCGGGAATTCCCAGTTGGACGTATGCGGATAGAACACGACGACGCATTTCATCGGCACCGGCTGCGCGATTACGACCTTCCAGCCGAATGGCGCGCAGCACCGCGAACGAGACCCGCGCGACGGCGCCGCGCCCGAGTGCTGCGGCGAGCACGTCGTCGTTTTCTCGCAAGGGCGCCGGAGCGGACAAGGGACGGCTGGAGATGAGATCGAGGCGGCGTGGGGCGGGCGCCGACTCGAAGTCTAGCAAACGGATCGGCATCGCAGCGTCGAGACGCTACAATGAATCGCCATGCCCGCACGCCCAGCGCCCGCGCTTGCCGACCGGATCGACGCCGCCCTGCCGCAGCAGCAATGCCGGCGGTGCGGGTACGACGCCTGCCGTCCCTATGCCGAAGCAGTCGCGCGCGGCGAGGCGATCAACCGGTGTCCTCCGGGCGGCGACGCCGTTATCGGCGCGCTCGCCGCGCTGACCGGCCGCGCCGTGGTCGCGCTCGATCCGTCGTGCGGCGCGACTGCGCCGCTTGCCGTCGCCCGAATCGACGAAGCCTGGTGCATCGGCTGCACGCTCTGCATCGACGCCTGCCCCGTCGACGCGATCATCGGCGCCGCGAAACGCATGCATGCGGTGCTTCCGTCGCTCTGCACGGGCTGCGAGCTCTGCATCGCGCCCTGCCCGGTCGACTGCATCGTGATGGTCCCGGCGGGCCGCAGCCTGGAGCCCGGCGGATGCGATCGCGGCGCGTGAACGGTATCGGTCGACGCAAGTGCGGCCGGCGCGCACGGCGAAGCAGCGCGACGCACCGCCGCAAGGTGAGTCCGCACACGTCGAACCGGTGGTCGACGCCGCACGCATTCGCAGGAAAGCCGCGGTCGACGCCGCGCTCTCCCGCGCGCGAACCCGGCGCGATGCCGCCAACACTCCACGCCGATGAAGCCGTTCGCCCGCGGACCGGCGCGAACGCTGGCCCTCGTGATCACGCTTGCAGCCCTTCCCATGCCCGCCAACGCCGCCGACAACCCGAATTTTTCCGCGACGCTCGACAGCCAGTGGATCTACGAAAAGCCGGCGATCTCCGAGCAGCGCTTCCGCGCCGAGCTCGCGCAATGGCCGCAGGACGACCCACGCTCGCTCGAGGCGGCGACGCAGGTCGCACGCGCGCAAGGCCTGCAGCGAAAGTTCGCGGACGCGCACGCGACGCTTGATGCGGTCGAGAAGAAGCTCGACGGCATGCCCGCGCACCTGCGGGTACGCTATCTCCTCGAGCGCGGCCGGGCTTTCAATTCGGGCGGCGCGCCGGAGCGTGCCGTGCCGCTGTTCGCCGAGGCGCTCTCGCTCGCGGATTGCGCCGGCGACTCGTTCTACGCGATCGACGCGGCGCACATGCTGGGCATCGCCGCGCCGGCCGGCGAGCGGCTCGACTGGAACATGAAGGCGCTCGCGATGGCCGAAAAGGCGGACGACGCGCGCTCGAAGCGATGGCTCGGGCCGCTCTACAACAACATCGGCTACACGTATCAGGAGCGCGGAAATTACGCGGAAGCGCTCGCCTACTACCGCAAGGCGCTGCCGGCATACGTCGCGCGAGGCGAGCCGGGTCCCGTTCGCATCGCGAAATGGATGATCGCGCGGGCGCAGCGCTCGCTGGGCGAGCTCGACGCCGCCGAAAAGACGCAGCGCGACTTGCTGGCGGAATACGACAAGCTGGGCGAGCAGGATGGCTACGTGTACGAGGAGCTGGCCGAGATCGCGCTCGCGCGCGGCGACGCGGCGGCGGCGAAGCCGTGGGCCGCGAAGGCGTGGACGGCGCTCAACGCCGACGAGGGAATGCGCGAATCCGAGCCCGCTCGCCTGGCCCGCCTCGCGGCGCTCGGCGGGGTCGCTGCCGCGAAGCCGGCCCAGCCATGAATCCCGCGAAGCGGCGGGCGATCTTCGAGCGGTTTCGCGCGGCCAACCCGAACCCGGCCTCCGAGCTCGCGCACCAGTCTCCATTCGAACTGCTGGTGGCGGTCGTGCTCTCGGCGCAGGCGACCGACAAGGGCGTCAACAAGGCGACCGAAAAGCTCTTCCCCGTCGCCAACACGCCCGCGGCAATCGTCGCGCTCGGCGTCGACGGCCTCATCCCCTACGTGCAGTCGATCGGGCTTTTCGCAACAAGGCGAAGAACATCGTCGGACTGTCGCAGATCCTGCTGGCGGAACACGGCGGCCGTGTTCCCGCCGACCGCGCCGCGCTCGAAAGACTGCCGGGCGTCGGCCGCAAGACCGCCAACGTCGTCCTCAACGTCGCATTCGGACAGCCGACAATTGCGGTCGACACGCACATCTTCCGCGTCGCCAATCGCACGGGCCTCGCCCCGGGAAAATCGCCCGAGGAAGTCGAGCAGAAGCTCCTCAAGTTCGTGCCGGAGGAGTTTCGCCAGCACGCGCATCACTGGCTGATCCTGCACGGTCGCTACATCTGCGTCGCGCGCTCGCCGAAATGCGGCGAATGCCCGATTCTCGACCTGTGCGAATACCGCAGGAAGAATCTCTGACGCGGCGATGTTCAATCCTTCGCGCGACGAGGCGCGTCGCTTTCTTATCGACAGCTGGGCGAAATTTCGCTCCGCATCTCCCCTTTCGGAGCTCGAGACAATCGCCGCGGGCCTGATCGCGCTGCACCCCGAATACCACGCTGTCCTCGACGATCCCGAGCGCCATCTGGACCAGGACTTTCCGCCGGAGGCGGGCGCGGTCAATCCGTTCCTGCACCTGTCGCTGCACCTCGCCGTCGCCGAGCAGATCGCGGTCGACCAGCCGCCGGGTGTGCGCGCGCATTTCGAGCGTCTGCGCGCCGCGCGCGGCGACGAGCACGCCGCGCTGCACGCGCTCACCGAATGCCTGGGCGAGATGATCTGGCAGGCGCAGCGCAATCGCACGGCGCCCGATGCTTCGATCTACCTCGCGTGCCTCGAGCAGCGGCGCTAGCGCCATGTGCAGCGACGGGACTCGGTTGCGAGCCGACCATCGCGTCCGCGGGCGTCACGCGATTGACCGCAGATGGATCGCCCTGTCGGTGCGGGCAATGGCGGTGCTGGCGTCGATGCTCGCGTCTGCCGCGCTTGCGGCACCGGAGGTTGCTGCCGAAAACCTGAGCGAGTTCAAGGTCGAATTGCCGACCGAGCTCCGCAAAATGGCGGGACGAGGCCAACTCTCGCCCGTCACTCACGCGCTTGTCACGATCGCCATACCCAACAACATCGATCGGGCGCACGGCAGTCCGGTCATCGTCATCAGCGCGACCTCCGGCGAGTCAAGCCGCCGCCTGCTCCGCGCGTATGCCGATACGGCTCTTGCCGCCGGATGGACGCTCGTCGCCGCCGACCCGGCGGAGAATGTTGCGGTCGAGCAGGACGATGTTCCGATGCGCCTCGCGCTCAACACGGCGGCGCTCGCCGTCCTCGCGCGACATTGGCCGGAAAGCTCCAGGGCACCGCTTGCCTTCGCCGGGTTTTCCGGCGGCGCCAAATACTCGGGGTGGCTGGCCGCAGCGTTTGCGGGCCAGGGCCGCACCGTCATCGGGATCTATCTCGCCGGCATCAACCAGGAGACGCTGGTCGACGCCGCGAGGCAATTCGACGTGCTGAACGCCGCCTTCAAGCGCACACCGGTATTCCTCCAGACCGGCACCCTGGACGACGTGTCCTCGCCGGCCGATCACCAGGCCGTTGCCTCGGACCTCAGGCGCGCGGGATTCAGGAACGTTCGCGTGGAGTATTTTACGGGCGCGCACGAGGTCGAGCCCCGACCGATGCGCGCAGCACTCGAATGGTTCCGCGAGTCCGCCGCGCTGCCTTCGCCCGCCAAGTGATTGAGCGGCCAGCGTCAGTGGCTGCGCGAATTGGTGCCCGAAAAAAAGGGCGCCCGCGGGCACCCTCCATTTCAACGTGCGTGTCGTTCAGTACCGCGCGGTCACGACGGGTGGCAGGCTGCTGTAATACGCCGCGACGTTGTCGATCTCTTCCTTGGTGAGCGCCGTGGTCATCCCGCCCATGATCGGATTCTTGCGCGCGCCCGATTTATAGTCGCGCAGCACCTTGGCGAGATAGTCGCGGTGCTGGCCGGCGAGGCGCGGGTACTCCGCGTTCGCGCTGTTGCCGTCCTGGCCATGGCATGCGGCGCAGACTTCCTTGGCCTTTGCCGCGCCCGCGGCGATGTCGGCCGCACTGGCCGACGTCGTCGCGAAAGCGGCCGCCATCGCAATCGTCGAAATCAGGATCCGGGCATTCATCATTGCACCGTGGCGCCCAGGCCGCTCTGCGCGTAGTACGCGGCGAGATTGGCGATGTCCTTGTCCGATAGCGACGCGGCGATCGCGCGCATCGACGGATGCGAGCGCTCGCCATTCTTGTATTCGTGGAGCGCCTTGTCGAGGTAGGCCTCGTGCTGCCCCGCGATCTTGGGGACGCTGTAGACCTCGGGAAACGCGGTGCGCCATCCCGGAATGCCGTGGCATCCCTGGCACATCTGCACTTTCTGGGCGCCTTCCACCGGATTGCCCGCCGGCGCGGCCTGCTGCGCGAGCGCGCCCGCCGGCGCCGCCAGGCAGGACGCGGCAACGACGACGAGCACGTGAAGTTTCGCTGGATTCATTTTCGTGACATGGCGGGGGCCGGGGTTTCAGGTGGCGGAAACAATCGCGCGAGCTCGCGCGACGCCAGTGGCCCTGAAAAAACTGCGCGATTCTAGGGGTTTCGTCCGCGAGGGTCAATTGCGGCGAACGCGGACGCTCATTTCTCGAGGTACTTGAGCTTGTCGCGCGTGTCCTTCCACGCGTCGGCATCGTCGGGGGCGGGCTTGCGCTCGATGATCGGCTTCCACACCTTCGCGAGCTCGGCGTTGAGCGCCTTGAATTGCTGCTGGTCGGCCGGCACGTCGTCCTCCGCGAAGATGGCCTCGACGGGGCATTCGGCGACGCAAAGCGTGCAGTCGATGCACTCGTCCGGGTCGATCACCAGGAAGTTCGGCCCCTCGCGGAAACAGTCGACCGGGCAGACGTCGACGCAGTCGGTGTACTTGCAGCGGATGCAGCTCTCGGTGACGACGTAGGTCATGCTCTTGATCCGGCGCGGAAAAGGTTGATTCTAGCAAAATCGGCCCCAGATTGCCCCTTGCCGAGACCGGCCGCGCTTGCGCGCAACGGTCGCTTGGGCTAACGTATTTTCTTCGGCACGGTGATGCAAAGGCAATCGCCCCCTCGGGGCGCCACCGCACCCCAGAAACAGCGCATCCCACGAGGATTTCATGAGCCAACATATCAAACACGTTTCGGACGCCACCTTCGAGAAGGAAGTCCTCCAGTCGGCGACGCCGGTGCTGGTCGACTACTGGGCCGAATGGTGCGGCCCCTGCAAGATGATCGCGCCGGTGCTGGAAGACGTCGCCCGCGATTACGCCGGCAAGCTGACCGTCGCGAAGCTCGACATCGACGCCAATCCCGGAACGACCAGCCAGTTCGGCATTCGCGGCATCCCGACGCTGATCCTGTTCAAGGGCGGCAAGGCCCACGCGCAAAAGGTCGGCGCGCTGTCGAAATCGCAGCTGACGGCCTTTGTTGACAGTAACCTCTGAACCCGATACTCTGAATCGATAAGGCGGCGCACCCCGGAAGGATCCGGGGCGACGCCGCGGCAGCACCCACGGCGCGGCCCGGTCGAACCGGGCAACTTCCCAGCGCCACCTTCCCTGCTTCAACTGCCTCGGCGCACTTTCGTCGCCCCGGCCACATCCCGCCCGTCACACCCCGCTCCATCGCGAACCATGCATCTATCCGAACTCAAGGCCAAGCACGTCAGCGAGCTCCTCGACATCGCCAACACACTGGAGATCGAGGGCGCCAACCGGATGCGCAAGCACGATCTCATCTTCGCCATGCTGAAAGGCCAGGCGAAGAAGGGCGAAAGCATCTTCGGTGAAGGCGTCCTCGAGGTCCTGCCGGACGGCTTCGGCTTCCTGCGCTCCCCCGACACGAGCTACCTCGCCGGCACCGACGATATCTACATCTCGCCGTCGCAGATCCGCCGCTTCAACCTGCACACCGGCGACACCATCGAGGGCGAGATCCGGACGCCGAAGGACGGCGAGCGCTACTTCGCGCTGGTCAAGGTCGACAAGGTCAACGGCGAGCCGCCGGAGAACGCGAAGAACAAGATCCTCTTCGAGAACCTGACGCCGCTCTTCCCCGACGAGGCACTGACGCTCGAGCGCGACATCAAGGCCGAGGAGAACATCACCGGGCGGATCATCGACATCGTCGCGCCGATCGGCAAGGGACAGCGCGGCCTGCTGGTGTCGTCGCCGAAATCGGGCAAGACGGTGATGCTGCAGCACGTCGCCCACTCGATCGCGGCCAACTATCCGGAGGTCATGCTGATCGTGCTGCTGATCGACGAGCGGCCCGAGGAAGTGACCGAGATGCAGCGCTCGGTGCGCGGCGAAGTCGTGTCCTCGACGTTCGACGAGCCGGCGACGCGCCACGTCCAGGTCGCCGAGATGGTGATCGAGAAGGCGAAGCGTCTCGTCGAGCACAAGAAGGATGTCGTGATCCTGCTCGACTCGATCACGCGTCTTGCCCGCGCCTACAACACCGTCGTGCCCGCGTCCGGCAAGGTGCTGACCGGCGGCGTCGACGCGAACGCGCTGCAGCGTCCCAAGCGGTTCTTCGGCGCCGCGCGCAACATCGAGGAAGGCGGGTCGCTGACGATCATCGCCACCGCGCTGATCGACACGGGCTCGCGGATGGACGACGTGATCTACGAGGAATTCAAGGGCACCGGCAACATGGAGATCCACCTCGACCGGCGGATGTCCGAAAAACGGATCTACCCGGCGATCAACGTAAACCGCTCGGGCACGCGCAAGGAAGAGCTGCTGCTCGAAGCCCGAAATCCTGCAGAAGGTGTGGGTGCTGCGCAAGCTGCTCTATCCGATGGACGAGCTCGAGGCGATGGAATTCCTGCTCGACAAGGTCAAGCAGACGAAGAACAACGCCGATTTCTTCGACTCGATGCGCCGGGGTTAGCCTCGGAGTCTCGCGCGTATCAGCCACGCATCGCGTTTGAAATCGGTTTTCTCCGCCTCCGGGGTCGCATCCCCGCGCTGCGCGCGGGGCCCCTGCTCCTCCCTCCGGCGTCCTATTTCTTCGACTCGATGCGCCGGGGTTAGCCTCAGAGGCTCGCGCGTACGCCCGGATCGCTCGCAATCCGCGTCCTCTTCTTCGACTCCATGGGCCGATTCACAGGCGGCGTCGCCTGTGTTCTCTTCGGTCCACCATGATAGCCGCGTCTAACCCGCTGTTCTCAAGAGGGTTCCGGCCGGCGCTTGCAATCCGACGTTTCAGCCCCCACCTTGCGCTGCAGCATGAAAACAGGGATAATTTTACGTTTTGGTCCTGCCGTCCCGCATCTTCGCGCCGACCCCGTGTCGGCCGAACGGCTCTCCGGGGCGCACATTGCGGACTTTGCCAGTGAGGAAAGCATGAAAGAAGGCATTCATCCCGCCTACGGCGAGATCCAGGTCACCTGCAGCTGCGGCAATGTTTTCACGACGCGTTCCACGGTCGTGAAGCCGCTGCACGTCGAAGTCTGCTCCGTCTGCCATCCGTTCTACACCGGCAAGCAGAAGGTCGTCGACACCGCCGGCCGCATCGACAAGTTCCGCCAGCGCTACGCGCCGAAGACCGCCGCCGCGAAGGCCGCCCCCAAGGCGCCGGCCGCAAAAGCCTGACGCCGGCCCGTTTTCGCGCGAAAATGCCGTGGCAAGCCCTGCTCGGCGCCCCGGACGAGAAAGGCAGCTTCGGCTGCCTTTTTCTTTCCAAGAACGGCCTTTCGACTGACCCTTCCACCTTCCGATGGCTCAACGCATCCTAGTCGCCGAAGCTTCGCCGGACAGCGCTGAGTTGAGCCCGTCCGGCAAGTATCGCGCGCTGAAGCAGTTCGGCCTCGTCGTCCTGTGCGGTGCCTGGGTCGTGCTCGGTCTCGTCGGCCACGACCCCTGGAAGACGGAGGACGCGACGGCGTTCGGCATCGTCTACGAAATGATGCAGGGCGGCGATCTCGTCACGCCCAATCTCACCGGCGAGCCGTTCATCGACCGGCCCCCGCTCGTATACGGGCTTGCGGCCGCGACGGCCAACCTGTTTTCCGGCGTCCTCGCCCCGCACGACGCCGCCCGCCTCGCCGCCGGACTCCTGCTCGCGCTGACGCTGGTCGTCCTGGCGGCCACTGCACGCGAGCTCTTCGGACGCGCGTTCCGCTGGATGCCGCTGCTGCTGTTCGTGGGCTCGGTCGGTCTGTGGGATCGCGCGCACCAGCTCGCGCCCGAGCTCGGGCTCATGCTGGGCGTCGCGCTCGGCCAGTACGGATTCGCGCTCGGACTGCGCCGCAGCGTCGCCGGCGGCGCGATGCTCGGGCTGGGCATCGCCGTCGCGTTCCTGTCGCGAGGCTTCATGGGCCCACTCTGGCTCGTGTTGACGGCGCTCGTCCTGCCGGCGCGTTCGAGAAGCTTCAGGACGCGCGATTACGCGACCGTCGTCGCGATCGCGCTCGCCGTGGCGTTGCCGCTGGCCGCCTCGTGGCCGATCGCGCTCGCGATGCGCTCGCCGGCCGACCTCGCGACGTGGTGGGCGGCGCAGTCCTGGACCGACTGGATCGGCCCGCTCGCCGCGCGCGGCGCGGCGGATCCCGGCGTGCTCCTCAAGAACCTGCTGTGGTTCGCCTGGCCCGCGCTGCCTCTTGCCGCGTGGACGCTTTGGACGCGAGGGCGCGGCTTCAACGGCGGACTCAACACGCCCGCGGTGGAGCTGCCCGCGACGCTCGCCGTCGTCATCGCCGGCGCCATCGCGATCATGGCCGATCCGCGCGTCGTCTACCTGATGCCGTTGCTGGTGCCGCTCGTCTTGCTGGGCTCGCTCGAGATCGACACGTTGAAGCGTGAATTCTCCGGCGCGCTCGACTGGTTCGGCATCCTCACCTTCGGGCTCGGCGCCGCGCTCGTGTGGCTGGCGTGGTTCTGGTCGTACTTCGCCGGGATGCCGGTCCCGGTCGCGCAGCTCTTCCGCGACACCGAAGCCGGATACCGGCCCGCGTTCAGTATCCTCGCCATCGGGGTGTCGGCCTTCCTCACTTTGCTCTGGCTCGCGCTGGTGCGCCCCGCGCGTCGGTCGAATCGGCGCGCCGTGCTCAACTGGGCCGCCGGAATGACGCTCATCTGGGCGCTCTACTCGACGATCTGGCTCCCCTATCTCGACTCGCGGCGCAGCTACCGCACGGTCGCGCACGCGCTCGCCGCGAAGCTGCCGACGGAAGGCTGCGTCGCCAGCCGGAATCTCGGCGAGCCGCAGCGCGCGCTGTTCCAGTATTTCGCCGGACTCGTGACGACGCGCGAGGAGGTTTCGCCCGCCAATGCGTGCGACATGCTGCTCGTTCAGTACGGCCGGATGGACGGCGAGATGCTGGTTCCGGAGGGCTGGACGACGGTCTGGAGCGGCGCCCGGCGCGGCGACGATACCGAACGCTTCGTGCTCTATCGCAGGGACGCGCGATGAAATTCTTCGACGAAGCGAAGATCGAGGTCATCGCCGGCGACGGCGGCAACGGCTCCGCGTCGTTCCGGCGCGAGAAATACGTGCCGCGCGGCGGACCGGATGGCGGCGACGGCGGCAAGGGCGGCAGCATCTACGCCATCGCCGATCGCAACATCAACACGCTGATCGACTACCGGTACGCGCGGATCCATCGCGCGCGCAGCGGCGAGAACGGACACGGCGCCGACAAATACGGCAGGGGCGCAGAAGACATCGTCCTGCGCATGCCGGTCGGGACGGTGATCACCGACGCCGAGTCCGGCGAGCTCGTCGCCGATCTCACGACGGATGGCGCCCGGGCGCTGGTCGCGCGCGGCGGCAGCGGCGGCCTCGGCAACCTGCACTTCAAGACGAGCACCAACCGCGCGCCTCGCCAGTTCACCAAGGGCGAAGCGGGCGAGCAGCGCAAGCTGCGCCTCGAGCTCAAGGTGCTGGCCGACGTCGGCCTTCTCGGCATGCCCAACGCCGGCAAGAGCACGTTCATCCGCGCCGTGTCCGCCGCGCGCCCGAAGGTCGCCGACTATCCGTTCACCACGCTCGCGCCGAATCTTGGCGTGGTGCGCACCGACACGAGCCGCAGCTTCGTCATCGCCGACATTCCCGGGCTCATCGAAGGCGCCGCCGACGGCGCGGGCCTCGGGCACCGGTTCCTGCGCCATCTGCAGCGCACGCGCCTGCTGCTGCACATCGTCGACATCGTGCCGCTCGACCCCGGCGCGGACCCCGTTCACGACGCGAAGGCGATCGTGCGCGAGCTCAAGCGCTACGATCCGGCGCTCTACAAGAAGCCGCGCTGGCTCGTCCTCAACAAGCTCGACCTCGTTCCCGAGGGCGCGCGCGAGGAGATGGTCGCCGCGTTCGTGAAGTCGCTGCGCTGGAAAGGTCCCGTCGCGGCTGTTGCCGCGATCAACGGCAGCGGCTGCCGCGAGCTCACGTTCATGATTCAGGACTGGCTCGACGCCCATCCGGCGCACGCCGTGCGCGCGCGGCGCAACGCCGCCGGGGACGAGGCGCTCGCCGCACCCAAGACCGGGACCTGATCCCCCGGCGCGCGCAAGCCATGAGCACCCCCGTCGCCACCGCCACGCGGCTCGTCGTCAAGGTCGGCTCGAGCCTCGTCACCAACGACGGCCGTGGACTGGACCATGCGGCGCTCGCGCGCTGGGCGGCGCAGATCGCGGGCCTCAAGCGGATGGGCCGCAAGACCGTGCTGGTCTCGTCGGGCGCGATCGCCGAGGGCATTTCGCGGCTCGGCTGGACCGCGCGGCCCTCCGCGATGCACGAGCTGCAGGCGGCGGCGGCCGTCGGACAGATGGGGCTGATCCAGGCCTACGAGGCCGCGTTCGCCGAATACTCGCTGCACACCGCGCAGATCCTGCTGACGCACGACGATCTCGCCGATCGCCGCCGCTACCTCAACGCGCGCTCGACGCTTCGCACGCTGCTCGATCTCGACGTCATTCCGATCATCAACGAGAACGACACGGTGACCACCGACGAGATCCGCTTCGGCGACAACGACACGCTGGGCGCGCTGGTGACGAACCTCATCGAGGCCGACGTGCTCGTGCTGCTCACCGATCAGCAGGGGCTCTACACCGCCGACCCGCGCCGTGACCCGGCGGCCACGCTGGTGACGAGTGCGCGCGCCGGTGACGATCGCCTCGAAGCGATGGCGGGAAAGGCCGCCGGCGCCGTCGGTCGCGGCGGAATGCTGACGAAGGTTCTCGCGGCGAAGCGCGCCGCGCGCTCGGGCGCGTCCACCGTGATCGCCAGCGGCCGGGAGCCCGACGTGCTGACGCGGCTCGCGGCCGGCGAGGACATCGGGACATCGCTGATCGCGGAGCCGGTGTCGCTCGCCGCGCGCAAGCAGTGGCTCGCCGATCACGTGATGCTCGCCGGACGGCTGACGCTCGACGCGGGCGCGGTGCGCGCGATCCTGCGCGACGGCAAGAGCCTTCTGCCGATCGGCGTGACCGCCGTCGACGGCGCCTTCGAGCGTGGAGCGGTGGTTGGCTGCGTCGACGTCGACGGCCGCGAGATCGCGCGCGGGCTCGTCAACTACACCGCCCAGGAGACCGCCCGTATCCTGCGCCGCCCGTCGAGCGAGATCGAGTCGATCCTGGGCTACATCGACGAGACCGAGCTCATTCATCGTGACAACATGGTTCTGCTTGGCTAAGCCAAGCAGAACCATGTTGCGGCGTAGGCTAACTTCCTGCGCAGCAGGAAGTTAAGCGAGCCGTCAGGCGAGCGGCCGGAGCCACAATATCCGGCGATGCTGCAGGCAGAACATGTTCGGCGAGCTAACTTGCGAGCAGTTAAGCGAGCGGGAGCGGCCGAAGCCACATATCCGTGCTGTTGGCTAGCCAAGCAGAACCATGTTGTGGCGCAGGCTTATTCCGGTTCGACACTCCGCGAGGGTTGTTCTACACTCAACCCGGGCAGAGGCCACACGCGCCCGCAGCGCATGACGCCGCACGGCGCGTCCACAATCGACGACCGAGGGGGGAACATTCCATGGCACTGGTTGATCGCGTCAAGAACATCCTGCTCACGCCGACAGACCGAATGGCCGAAGATCGAGGCCGAGCAAGCCAGCGTGCAGTCGATCCTGACCAGTTACGTGCTCATCCTGGCGGCGATCGGACCGATTGCGATTGCGATCCGCTTCATGACCTTCGGGATCATGGCCGCGGTCGTCATGTATGTGACGTCGCTCATCTCGCTCTTTGTGATCGCATGGATCGTCGACATGCTCTCCCCGACGTTCGGCGGCGCGAAGAATTTCGTTCAGTCGTTCAAGCTGGTCGCGTACGCGTCGACCGCCTCCTGGATCGCCGGAATCTTCAGGCTGCTTCCCTATGTGGGCGGCCTGATCGCGCTTCTGGCGGCGATCTACGCGCTGTATACGTTCTACCTCGGCGCGCCCGTGCTGAAGAAATGCACGCAGGAAAAGGCCGTCGGCTTTACCATCGTCGTGATCGTCTGCGTGATCGTGCTCGGCGCGCTGATCGGCATGGTTCTGATGCCGATGTTCGCCCTCGGGGCGATGTGCGGACATCGGAACCTGATGCAGTAAGGAATTGCGCGCGGCGGGCGCGAGCCCGCCGTGCGCGCCGCAGCCCCAAGCGACGGCGGCGCCGTGTATCCGGCGCCGCCTGCGGCTCAGTCGTTTTGCTGCGAGGTGGGATCGGAGTAGGACTCCGGCACCGTCTGGCGCGCCATGCCGAACAGCCGCTGCCGGCGCGTCTGCGGGCGCATGTGGAGATAGCGCTCGAGCTCGGTCAGCGCGCGGCGGTAGACCTCGCGCTTGAATTCGATCACCGTCTCGAGCGGCACCCAGTAATCGTGCCAGCGCCACGCGTCGAATTCCGGACGCTCGTTCGCACGGAGCTTGACGTCGCTGTCGCGCCCGACGAGGCGCAGCAGATACCAGATCTGCTTCTGCCCGCGGTAGCTGCCGCGCCACTCCCGTCTGATCCAGTGCTGCGGTACCTCGTAACGCAACCAATCGCGCGTACGGCCAAGTACCCTGACGTGTTCCGGTGCCAATCCGACTTCCTCGTTCAACTCCCGGAACATCGCCTGTTCCGGCGTCTCACCAGGGTTGATGCCACCCTGCGGAAATTGCCACGAGTGCTCTCGGATCCTTTTGCCCCAGAAGACCTGGTTCTTCGCGTTGACGATAACGATGGCTACGTTCGGGCGATAACCGTCGCGATCCAGCATCGCGGTCACCCCGAAAAGTTGGTTGACCCCATTCTTCCACAGATCGCGCTCCGTGGAAAGGCGGCCGGGGCGGCGCGCGTGCTGCGCCTAGGAGCCTCTGAACAAGTCCGCGCGGTTGCGACGGGGAATTTTCGGGATGGGATGCGCAAGCGAGGCGAAGCTAATGGCCGGCCCCCTTCGAGCCTCGCGACAAAGCAGACCGAAAAGCCCGTCCCTTCGGGCTGCTGCCAAATGCGGCGCCTTGCCGCGCTCCCATCGTCGTGTCTACGACCTTCGTCGCGCGTCGCGCATGCATCCGCATTTGGCGCTGCAGCGCAACCGCGTGGGACTTGTTCAGAGGCCCTTAGCGGGCGCCGCGCCGCGCCGGTCCGGCGCGCTCCTGCGGCACGGCCTCGACGTCGAAGCGGCGCTCGCGGCGGACGACGTCGAGCGTGACGACGCGGCCGATCGCCTCGCCGGAAAGCGCGCGCTGCAGATCGTCGATGCTCGTCGACCGGCGCCGCGTCGATCGCGATGACGACATCGCCGCGTGCGAGCCCTGCCTGCGCGGCCGGAGAGCCGCTCTCGACGGAATCCACGCGAACCGCGGAATCGCGCGGCAGCGCAAAATGCCTGACGATCCGGCGCGGCAGCGGCATGGTTTGCCCGCCGACGCCGAGCCACGCGCGCCGCACGCGTCCATCGCGAATCAGTGCGACCGCGACGCGCTCCGCCGTCGACGCTGCAATCGCGAAGCAGATGCCCTGCGCCGGCAGGATCACCGCCGTGTTGACGCCGATGACCTCGCCGCGGGCGTCGACCAGCGGTCCGCCCGAGTTGCCGGGATTGAGCGCCGCGTCGGTCTGCAGCACGTTGTCGAGCAGGCGGCCCGTCGCCGCGCGCATCGAGCGGCCGAGCGCGCTGACGATGCCGGCGGTGACCGAATGCTGAAACCCGTAAGGGCTGCCGATGGCGATGGCGATCTGGCCGACCTCGACACGCGTCGAATCGCCGAGCCGGCACCACGCGAGATCCGGCGCGGCGACCTTGAGCAGCGCGAGGTCGGAATCCGGATCGTCGCCGACGATCTCCGCGGCCGCGTTGCGTCCGTCGGCCAGCGTCACCTCGATCGCCTCGGCGTCCCCGGCAACGTGGCTGTTGGTCAGCATGAATCCGTCTGGCGTGATGAGGAAGCCCGATCCCGATCCATGCCGTTGCGCGCGGCTGCCCCGCCGCTTGCTGACCTGCACGTGCGCGACCGCCGGCGCGACGCGCGCGACGGCGCCGGTCACCGCGCGCGAGTACGCGTCGTGCAGAGGACGATCGGCCATTTCCGGAGAGGCGCCCGCGAACGACGCGCCCGGTCCGTCGAGTGCCACCGGTGTCGCAGGAATCGGGGCGAGGGGCATGCGACAGCAGATGGCGCCGCGCGGCCCCGCTTTCAAGGCGCCGTCAACCGGCACACGGCAGCGCAACCCGGAAGAAGTCGGTGGGACCGGCCCGTGGCTACGCGGCGCTCGCGCCCGTCAGGCCGAACGCGGTGACGAGCTCCGGCGGCAGCGCAATCGCGCGCAGACGCTGAGGATCGTCAGGGTCGACGCGGCCCGCGAAGCGCACTTCCTGGCCTTCGAGCAGCAGATCGCCGTCGCGCGTGCAGCGATGCGCGACGGTGAACCGCCTTTCCGTGCAGGACACGATCTCGCTCTCGATCTCGATCGCCTGTCCCACGCGGGACGGGCGCAGGAATTTTGCCGAGGCTTCGGCGAGCGGAAATCCGATGATGCCGAAGCGCTGCAGAAGCTCCAGCTTCGGTGCGAGCAGGCGATCGAACAGCGCGTGCGTCGCGGAGTCGAACCAGTAGAAATACTTCGGGTAGAAGACGATCGCCGCGGGATCGCAGTCGCCCCATTGCACCGTCACGCTGGTGGTGGATGTCCTGGCCATGGGCTCGGCTTGTCTTACGCGCCCCATGGCGTCGCCGACCGGTCGCGCAACCGCGGCCGCGGGGAATGCGTGTCACGACTGATGTGCGCCGCCCGCGACGCCGCCGGAACACGCGACGCTCATTCGTTGGCGTCCTTGAAGGCGGGAATGCCCATGTGGAGCAGCCACCACTTCCACTTCGAAATGCAGTGGAACGGCAGCGCGAGACCCGCCGACCCGCGCGTCGGCTTGCCCTTGATCATCTCGAAGGTCAGCGCGGGCGCCTGGTCGAGCTGCACGTTGCACGTCCAGTTGTCGCGATCCTTGACCGTGCAATCGGTGAACTTGCCTGACGGCGATTCGGATCCGCGAACCCAGTAGACCACTTCGTGCCGGCTGTGGCTCGCCCTGAATGCGTACTGCGCGCCCGCCACGAGCTTGCCGCTGCAATGGCTGCCCTGCCAGGTTCCCTGGTCGCAGTTGACGGTGAAGATCGTGCGTTCCCCCTGAAGCGTTATCCGGTCGCTCGACCAGAATGCAACCGCCACCAGGAGAAGGATGGCGATGCCGAAGACGAGTTTCTGAATCATGTTTCGCCGGCGCGCTCACAGTCGCGGTCGCCGGCCCGATGGGCGATGTGGAAGCTTATCACCGGTCCCGGGAGGGCCCGTGCGCCGCGCCTGCCGCCGGTCCGACAGCGGCGACGCTGCCGATGCCGGGCGGGTTTCTCGGACGGCGGCCCCCGGGCATGGAAGTCAGCGGACGCGCATTTGCGACCTCCGCCGCAGGCTCCGTTTCCCGGTGACATGACTTTATTTTGTGTAGTACAAACTTTCGACCGCGCGGCCTAACAGCACACCATAGTTACCGGAAGGCCGTGAATCGACGCAAATTGGTCTATCACTTCGTCGATGTCGATCAATGGCGCTTCAACGCGCCGCCAGGCCGCTTCTGATTCCCAATAGCCGCCAACGGTCAAGTGATGCCGCTGTGCAGTTTTGCGGGCCTGATGTCGGGCCCCTTCAAGGGCGGAATCCCTCAGGACTTTGCTTTCTTCGAAGGTTTCGACTTGCCAGAACTGTTGAGGGCGGCCGCTTGGCGAACGAGCGCCTTGAAAGCGGACCCGTCAACTTCTTCTCCTTCGTGGATGTCGATCGCGCGGCGTACGTTTCCGTCGAGACTCGAGTTGAAGAGACGGGCCGGATCCTTCAGCGACGCGCCCTTGGCGAACGTAAGCTTCACGACACTCTTGTAGGATTCGCCAGTGCAGATGATGCCGTCGTGCGACCAAATCGGAGTGCCCATCCACTTCCACTCCTCGACCACGTCCGGATCTGCTTCCTTGATGAGCTTGCGCATTCTGCCGAGGGTTTTCCCGCGCCAGTCCCCGAGTCCGGCGATTTTTTCCGAGATGAGCTCCGATGCCGGCTGGTCTTGTGTCGCGCCCGACTTTTTCATGGTCTCATCCTAGAAGTTGCAGATTTGGCTGCAAGACAGTGGAGGATGCGTCATGTAACACTTCAGAACTGCACGCGGCAGCCCGCCGCGCGCGAGCAGCACGCATGCGGGACGCCCGCGTTGAGTGACGGTGGTTACGCGCCCATCCGTTAACCATGCGCACCCACCCTTGAAATAGCCCAAGCCATGGCAAGATATGCAGCAGCCGTGGCCGCACACGACAGCAATAGACTGACCCAAGAAACCCCACCCTGCACGAAGCATAGGTGGCAAGACACAGGAACAACACCAGCGACGGGACAACGAGCCACAGGACGCTTTGCGCAAGTGTAGCCACCCGCTCGGTGTCGCGAGTATCGAGATATAACCAAATGAACGCGAGAAGTGATGTCAGCGGGAGCGACGCCAACAAGGCGGCCCACACTGTGCTGCGCTTCGCAATTTCCGCGACCGCAACCATAACAAGCGCTGTAACCGCTATTTTGATGATGTATGGCCACATTGCTATGGCTGATGCCAAGAGTCAGGACTCCGGAAACTCCTGATACTGCGGCAAGCTGTCCGTGATCTCGTACCACGGCGCCTTTGAGCCTACGAATTCGTGGCACAAGGGCCTTACCCCTGGGTCATCATCCAGCGAGCCCATGGCCAGTCCATAGCTATCTGGCTCAGGGTCCCAGGAGTTCACAATCGGTGAACCGCATATCCGGCAGAACCTCTTTATCGTGTCCTCGGACGAGCGGTAACTCGTCAACAAGTCCTCGCCTTGAACAAAGCGAAAGGACGACTTTGGAACCGAAAGTCTTGCCCGGAAAGCTGTACCGTGAGACTTGCGGCACATTGAGCAATGACAGTACAGAGCTTCTCCGACAGGGCCAACGATCTCGTATCGGATCCCGCCACACAGACATCCGCCTCTCAGCATGTCTCCCTCTCAGCGCTCGACACGCGCTCTTGCCGCCCAATGTTCGAGCTAAGCTGCGACCGTAGGCGCCGGGTGCCGTAGGGCGTCAGCTTGACGTGGTTAGGCCTCACACGGTGCCTTGCGGTGGCTGACGCTTTCGGCAACTCAGTGGCTTGAGACCAAACCGCCAGCCAAGCCGATGCTCTGAGTTCATAGGTATCAGTGTGCCAGCACTCCACTATTCGTCCAGACGACAAAGTGATCTTGGCTTGGTACCTGACAACAGCCATTTCGGCAGACGCTCTCACTTCTATCGGCCCGTGCTCCCAAGCGGCATAGAACGGCTCGGCCTTGATCATTTCAAGGTATCGCGTTCGACTGTAGGTCCGTCCGGACGGGGTAATCAGTTGGTATTCTGGCGCATGCAGGCGCTCGATTGCTTCCAGGTCGCGCTCGACGATGGCGCGAGTGCGGCAAACTTCAAGGTCGCGAAAGAAGTCTGGGTTCATTGGCGGTGAAGTACGCTGGTGCTCGTGTTTCGTGAGGCCTAACGTTGTGGCTAACCGGCGCGCGAAAGGAGGCGAAGCCGACTGAAGGGCGTCCGGTTGAGCCGCGTGTTAGGCCCGACCGTGTTAGATGTCGGGCCTGAGCTTACTCTTGCCTGACTATATCGACCGAGATCTCCACCGCCGGAATCGTTCCTCTGTTCTCAAGCCAGTGTGTGGTGTTCCTATCCTCGGGCCAGCCCACTCCCGGTCCATAGTCCGTAGCGACTCCATTTCGATGGTCAGTGATCGTTCCTTGCAGTATATAGACGGTGCCTGGTCTGTCTTTATGGTCGTGAATCGGGCCGAAGACGCCTCCAGGCTCGATGGTCACCATACGCATTCGAAGTTGGCGCCCTGCCATGCCCTCGATCTCAGGGCCAAGGTCAACCGTTGCAAGTAACTTCACCGTAACACCTTTCGTCTCAGGTGCCACCTGTTCGTTGCTCATCGTGCTCTCCTCTCTGTCCTTACAGGGCCTAACGAACTGAGTTAAGTGGCCCAGCCGGCAACGGCGAAGCCGCGCTGCTTGAACGAAGTGTTAGCCACCGCTACCTCCCGAGTTATGCACGCGTGATGCATGCAATGAATCCTGACCACTGGGAAGCTCACCGCTCACGGCGAGAATGCCGCGACGCGAAGCCGACGAAACGAAGAACACGCAATGACGCGCTTGAAATGCGTACCGTCGAAAGAGCTTGACCTTCAATTTGAATCGGTGAGGTCAGTTCAGCAGCATAGAAGTGGCCATCAAATGATGCGACCCGGGCCGTGGGAAGCGAAAGAGGGATACGAGATTCAACTGCACGGGGTTAGGCCTCTTTGGGGCTACGCAGCCGCTTTCCAAGTTTGACCATAGGGGTGCCCGTCAGGTCATTTGGTCCCGAGTCGACGATCGAGTAACCATTGTGAACGTAGAGCGCAATGAGTGGCGCGTTTGTTGATGAGGTCCAAGTCGACGAGGCGTGGGTGCCTGACTCATTAAACCAACTCTCAGCGGTGTGCAGGAACCGCTGGGCGAGTCCTAACCTACGAGCACTTGGGACGACATACGTGGTGGAAACCACCCCGCACGGATTGCTTTTGGTACCTTCGATTCGAACGATGCAATGCCCCAGCATTTCTTGATTCGGCCCAATGGCTACGAACACCTTTGCCTTTGTGTTCCGAGAATCCAAGTGCCAGCGAACCCGATTGACAAGCCAGCCATGGCTGTACAGGTTCGAACCTCGCTCCTCTCCTTCGACTTCGATCAACGTGTCACGCATTCTTAGTGCGACCAGCTCGATTTCCGCAGAGGACGCCGCATCGACCTCACGGATCAGGATATCTTGCATCGCGTTCTGGAGGTCGCGGGCGAGAGGCCCAACGCACCAAGCTAACCGGCGGCCCCGCTGCGCGGGCGAAGCCCCGCACGCGGGGCGTCCGCGTCGAGCGACGGGTTAGGCCGCTATTTGGACATATCCGTACTGGAAATTACTTGGCGCGTTTCAACACAATTTCACCTGACCCGCCCCCCGATGCAGCAGGGGTTGTCCACTTCAGATCGTCACCCGAGAGAACGAATGGTCGGCGCTGCTCCACGCCATTCCAGTTCGGGAACGTGCTTATGTCAATGTGAAACGTGATCGTCTTGTCTGCCTCGTTGACCATGTACGTGCCAAAGTGGGCAATCGAACCCTGCACGACATCTCGATATTCTTCCGCCGTGCCTTTCATGCGATCGTTGGACCCGTACTTCGGCAGGTCGGCTCGCGAGTTGACTAGCGCATAGTGGCCATGGCCATCAAAAATCACTAGGCCCTGCGGATTCGGACCGTACATTGGCGTTCGGCTGCCATCCGGGCGGACAGTATCGACCGAGACGTAGGTCCAGGCGCCGGCGAGTTGCTCGTTGAGTGTCTTTTGACCTATCGCGTCGGTTGATTGCAGGACAATTCCCAGAAACATCAGCGCGATGACGGCAGGCGCGAATACACGCATGGATCTCACGATTGTTCTCCTATGACGATATGTCGCAAGCGCCCTAACGTACGGAGTTAACCGGCCCGACGCCGCCACCGGCGCCGGTATAGCCACCAACGCCAAGCGGGAAGCTCAACGCCCGCCGGCGACGGGTCCGGTTGAACGAGCTGTCAGGCGGCATCGCGATTACTTCGGGGAGCCGATTCAACCCCCGATGAGCGGCAGTCGAATCTTCCCACGAGACGCCGCGCGCGAGAGCCAACCCGCGAGCGCGGCACCGACGAGCGGTGCCGCCCAGAAGAGCCACAGCTGCTGGAGCGCCCAGCCGCCTACGAAGAGTGCCGGCCCGGTGCTCCGCGCCGGGTTCACCGACGTGTTCGTCACCGGGATGCTGACCAGGTGAATGAGCGTGAGACACAGGCCGATCGTGAGCCCCGCGAAGTCGCCCGGTGCCCGGCCGTGCGTCGCACCGAGGATGACAAGGATAAACATGAATGTCATCACCACTTCGCAGACAAGCGCGGAACCGAGGCCGTACTTTCCGGGCGAGTGTTCGCCGTAGCCGTTCGAGGCGAAGCCGGCTTGCAGATCGAAGCCAGCCTTTCCGCTCGCGATCAGGTAGAGCACGCCGGCGGCGACGACCGCACCCAACACCTGCGAGATGGTATAGGGCAGCACCCGCGAGGCGGGAAAGCGCCCGCCAGCCCAAAGGCCGACCGATACCGCCGGATTGAAGTGACCGCCCGAAAGCGGTCCGAGTGCGTAGGCTCCGGTCAGCACGGTGAGGCCGAATGCCAGCGAGACGCCGGTGAAACCTATACCTGACTCGGGAAACGTTGCGGCAAGTACCGCACTTCCGCAACCGCCGAGAACAAGCCAGAAAGTACCGAGAAATTCCGCTGCGAGTGCTGGTGCCATAGCTCACTCTCCTTAGGTCGGGACGCAGGATATGCTCGCGAGGCACGTTGGGACCACGGCGTGTTGGACCCTCGCCGCCCCCAATTAATAGCACTGCTGGCGCGCGGCGACAAACGCACGATGCTCGTGCCGCCTAACGAACAAAGCTAACGAGAGGGCGGACATCTGTGCACCGAAAAGTGTTCAGGGCGGATCGCATGCTCTTGCAACAGGCCCGACCGCATGGCACTCCGGGCAGACAATTACAACCGAGCGCAGCTGATCATCGCCAATCGCCACCAGCCCTACCGCCTGGACTTGCCCTTGGACGTCATGACCGCGCCATCAATTCGCCGGAATTCGCTCGGGTCGTTTGGGCTTGCGGCTTGCTCGGCAAGAAATAATCGGGCGCCTCGGTCGGCATCGGCTCGAAAACCCGGCCCAGCGCGCCGCGTCACTCGCTCGCTGCACTTGCGAACCGTACGCCAGCAGCCACGCGGCAAAGTCAGATCAAGCCTAGAGGGATATATGAAAGCCGCGCTGGGTGCACGGTCGCGGGCATGTGCATAGGTGCCCTCGATGGGAACCCAAAGCCCCCGGGTCATGGGCCATGGTCCACGTGGGGGGCGGACCCAGTTCGAACTACCTCACGCCCGGGCCCGGTAACGCGAAGCTATGGCGTAGGCAACGCCTTGGTCAGGTTGACGCGTTGGCGATCGCCTTGTCGGCGACGCTGAGCGTCCCGCTCACGTTGACGTCTTTCAGGAAATTCGACGCATCCACCAACTGCGCCAACACCGCGTTGACGAGGCCAACATCGGCCACCGTCACGGTACGGTCGCGTTCACGTCGCCAAGGGGAAGCCGACGCGAACGCTGCTGCTCCCGCCCGTGCCACCGTCGACCGACGTGACATTGGTGAGCGCGATCGTGACGTATTGCGCGTTGGCGACGCCGGTGAGCGGCACGATCACGTCGTTGCCGCTGAAGGTCGGCGCTCCGTCATGTCAGACGGTTCCGTCACCCTGGCTCGAAACCCGGGTCAGGCGGTTCTGCTCGACACATCGCGCGATCCCGCGCACCGCAACGACGCGTGACGGAGTGGCGCATTGGCGGCAACGACCGTCGGCGCCGCAGAGGGAGAAGCGCGGTCCGCAGCAAGCGTGGACCAGCCCTTCGTGAACGCGTCATAGGCCATCACGACGAAGACGAGTATCAGCGGCGCGAAATGCAGAGTCGCCCGGTTGACGGTCGTCTGGTCGGTAACCCACAGGCGCGCGGTGCTGAAGCCGAACACGATGATGAGGAACAGCACACCCGAAGCGACGACCATGGTGAGCGCCAGTAGCCGGGGTGCAAGGATCTGCCGCCAAGCTAGCAGAGCACTCGCGATGGCCGCGTACCAGAGCAGATGCCAGTTGCCGAGCAAAAGGTAGCTTCGCGCCAGCGCATCCCACGCCACGTCGAAATCGAGGTGCAGGTGGTAGTTCATCACTGTCGTGTCCGTCCGGGCGAGAACGACGAGCGCGAGGAGCGCGATGCCGAAAAGAACGCCCGTGACGTAAATTCCGCGGCGAGGCAGGAGGGTCACAATGACTCCGGGGAGCAGCGTCAGCGCCCACGGCAGACCGGGATTCTTGATTTGCGTACAGGCAACCGCTAGCAGGACTGCGAGCGACCCATCAGTCCACGCCCGAGATCGTGTCCAGTGCAGGAACGCGAGCGCGGCCATCGTGTAGAACACCGCGAGCGGCAAATCGGCGTAGCCGGCGAGCGCGACATGCGTGTCGGCGAGCGGAAGCGTGGCACAGAAAAACGCGCCAGCCAGCGCGTAGACCGGACCGATTTCCAGGCGCCGCAGGCCGCCATAGATTGCGCAGACTAGCGAGACGAACAGGGCCCACCAGGGCCAGTTCATGAGCGCATCGTTCCACTGCCCGAGCACCAGGCACGACCACACCTGCAATAGCGGCATGGTTGGAGGATATTTCGGCGCGGTGTCGAAATACATCGCACCGTCTGCGGCGAACCAGGCCTCCGGCGCACCGAACGGCACCATGCGGCGAAACTCGTACCACACCCGCGCCTTGGTCGCCCAATGGGTCCAGGCGTCCTCCGGGTAGAGCGGGTGCAAGGCAACCTCGATGCCGAGCAGCACAAAACGCAGGATCATCCAGACGATCAGCGTCCACCAAAGCACCCGCAGCGCATCGGCGGTGACCGGAGCGGACAGCGCGGAGCGAATCGCAGCGCCGACGTCTGGCGCTTGACTGCCGACGCAGCGAGCGCCATACCGGTACGACTGCGACGACGGTGACGGCCAGGAGCGGCATACCGACCACCGCCGCGCCGAACGGCACGTGGATCAACGACAGCAGCCGCATCCACAGCGTCAGCAGAAATGCGCCGAGCGCGTAGCCGACGCCAAGCGTCCATGCGGGCTCGCCCGGCGCAATGGTGTCGCTGCCCTTCTCGCGCACGAGCAAGAGCAACGCGATGCCGAACATCCACGGCAGGCCAAGGGCGGCGACGACCCGTAGCACGTCCATGTCAGAGCAGCCGGAACAGGGCGCCGCCGCGCTCGAGCAACAGGAGCTCGGCCCGAACGGGGGGAAGACCGTCCCAATGTAACCGGCCGGCTGCCGCATCGAACTGGATCCCGTGACGCATGTACACCATCATGTAGTCGCCAGCGTGCAGCGAAGCCGGATCCGGGATGGCGTTCGTTTCCGGGACGTAGTAGACGTTGTAGGGATAGAGGTGATACGCGGCGCGGGCCCGCGCATAATAGGTGTCGGACGCGACGAAGACGCGTACCGGCGTTGCCGGCAATTTGGCACGGGCGTGTTCTATGAACGCGAACAGGCGGCCGTCTTCGGTATCAGGGTGCCGCGTTTGAGCATCCTTGCCTCCGAATTGCGCCACCGTCGCGCCAGCTTGACGCACGAGATTGTCGGTCCAGCGGGCGTCCGACACGAGCCACACGGCGAGAAATGCGGTGCCGAGCGCGGCCGGGAGCGATGCGAGCCAACCACGGCGGTACGCCAACGCGACCCACAGCGCGAAGGCGAGAACCGCTGACCCGAACAGGAGCGCGGGGAGCGGCAGGTCCTGAACGTCGGCGCCGCCGGAAAGCGTGTTGATCGAAGAGGCGCTCCACGGCTCGAAACTGAGCCAGTCCTCAGCCCGGGCGCGCAGGACGTCGGGGAGGCCCATCGGATTCGCGCTCACCTCTTCGATAACGACAGGCGTCTCGAGCGGGCCCTTGATCGCCAGCGCGAGGCCGGTGATGTTGCCGGTCCAGCCTTTCTCCTGCGCGAGTGACGCCGGCAGCAGGTGGTTGTAGGCGACGGGGATCGGCAGCACGTTCGTCACTCCTGATGCGTTATCGCTGCGCCACAGCAGCCTGACCTGCGCGTTGTCCGGAATGCCCGAGGCGATCCAGGCGATGACCGGGTAATCGCTGGCACGGAAACGGTCTCGACGGAAACGACGGCGGTCTCCACCGAGCGAGACGGGTCGATGATGAGCCGGCCGCCCTCGCGGATCGCGCCCCCGAGCGGGACCACCATTTTGCTTGGCTTCCACCGCAGGATATCGACGCCTGGAAACCAGCGGCCCGGCGTCGCGATGGCCGAGTAGCCGACGAAGCAAACTGCGATCGAGAGCGCGAGCAGCGCGAGCAACCAGCGCAGAGGCGCGCGCGGATCGGAGGGGGCAGGGTCAGCGGGCGCCGATGCGGCCGCCGCTGTACTCAGCTGGCGTGCCGGCTCGTGAGGATGTTCCAAAGCGTCAACGCCAGGATGCGAAGATCGAACCAGAGCGACCAGTGGTCAATATAATACAGATCGTACTCGATGCGCCGGATGAGATCGCTGTCACCCCGCAGATCGTTTACTTGCGCCCAACCTGTGATGCCGGCTTTCACCAGGTGCTTCTGCATGTAGCCGGCGATTTCCTGGCGGAAGCGTGCGACGAGCTCCGGTCGCTCCGGGCGCGGTCCGACCAGCGACATCTCGCCCTTGAGCACGTTGAAGAGCTGCGGCAGCTCATCGAGGCTGAACCGCCGCAGAAAGGCGCCGAATCGGGTCGCCCGGCGCGCGCCCTCCTGCGGCCAGACGGGACCCAGCGCTTCGGCGTCGACCGGCATCGTGCGGAACTTGAGAATCTGGAAGCACTGCCCGTTCCAAGTCATGCGCTCCTGGCGGTAGAGCGCCGGGCCGCTCGAGGTCAGCTTGACACCGGGGGCGATGAGAATCATCGCGGGCGCCACCAGCAGCAGCGTCAGCGCACCGAGCACGCGATCCTCCATCCACTTGAGGAGCCGATTGGCACCGACCATCGGCGTCTCGGTCAGCGAAATCACCGGCAATCCGGCGATTTCGGTAAACGAGTGATTGAGCAGGTGGAAGCTGTAGATATCGGGAACGAACCGTACTTCCACCGGTGAATCTCGCAGCGCCGTCAGGAGCATGCGTATCCGGGCCTCCGCCCGGAGCGGCAATGCGATCCACACCTGATCGATGCCCGTCCAGGCGTCTTTGGTGAACAGGCGATCGATGGGGCCCTGCACCGGGCGACCGTCAATCGTTGTGCCGACCTTTTCCGGGTCGTCGTCGTAGTAGCCGACGACATTGAGCCCGACCCACGCGGAGCGCCGTAGCCGCTCCGCGATCTGGCGCCCCAGCACGCCGGCGCCGACGACCGTGATATGGCGAAGGTTGTGACCGCGCTTGCGCAGCGCCTGCAAGGCCAGCCGGAGGAGCACGCGCATCGCCGAGGTCGCGATGAAGCTGCCGACGAGCCAGGCGGAAACCCAAACCCGGGAATACGCATTGCCGGACTTGGTCGCGAAAATGGTGATGCCGACGAGCAAACCGAGGGTGACCCATGCGAGCAGCAGGCGGCGCAGCTCGTCGGCGATGCTTGCGCCGCGGCGCGGCTCGTAGAGGCGAAAGAATGGAAAAATCGCCATGATCGCGACAAAGGCGGCGACGAGGAACAGCACGTAATGCTCCGGCATGGGAAACTCGTTGAGGTAGGCGACGTACACGACGAGGCCTACGCCCAGCGCGACCACGGGATCGCCCGCGCGGAGTGTCAACGCGAACTGCGGCGCAAACGGCTTCAGCAACGACCGGTTCATGTATGCATTATCCGCCAGGGCGCGTCCGCGTTCCGTCTCGGTCATGAAACGTGCGAACTCCGCGCGGAAGCGCGCACTGGCAAATTGCTCGGCGTTCGCGCGGCAGGCAGCGGCCGTGAACGTGCCGGCGATCGCATCGAACGCGACGATGGCTGCCGCGATGGCGGCCGCAGATTGTTCGGGGAACAGCAGTCCCGTCGGCGCGTCGGCCGACGGCGGCCGGACCGTTTCGAGCGCGCCGCCGCGCCCGTAAGCCATCACCGGGGTTCCGCACGCTTGCGACTCCACGGGCATGATCCCGAAATCCTCCTCCGCGGCGAAGACGAAGGCACGCGTCTCGCGCAGGAGATCGCGCAGCTTCTCCGCGTCAGTTCGGCCGACGAATTCGACGTTGGTACCGGCCGCGGCCCGCACGCGCGCCGCTTCCGGCCCTTCTCCGGCGACGACGAGTCGATGCTGGGCAATGCCCGGAATGCCTCAACGATCAGGTCCATGCGCTTGTATGGCACCCAATGCGATGCGGCGAAGAAATACTTTCTGGACTTGGTGTCAGGCGGGTTCGGGCCCGGCGTGTAAAAGAGTGTATCGACCGGAGGATAGATCACGGTGCCGTGCGCCCGTAGCAACGCAAGATGCGTGCGCGGATGTACTCGGAGTTGGCGATGAAGTGCGTGACGCGTACGCTGGACGCGAGGTCCCAGTCGCGCAGGCGATCGAGCGCACGCCGCGCGAGCATTCCCGCGCAATCCCCCAGCAAGCCCGGTGACCGCGAGGTACTGCTCGCGGAGGTCCCAGGCATAACGCATGGGCGTGTGGCAGTAGCACACGTGCATCTGCCCGGGTCGCGTCCGCACGCCTTTGGCCACCGCATGCGAACTCGAAATGATCGTGTCGAAGGCCGAGACGTCGAGCGACTCGATCGCCTTCGGAAACAGCGGCGCGAACGCCCGGAAATGCCGCCGGGCCCCCGGCAGGTGCTGCAGAAAACTCGTGGTCGCTCGCTTTCCGAACAACCTCGGGCGCAGTGTGTCGGGGAGGAAATCGACGAGCGCGAAAAGGTCCGCCTGCGGTTGCAGGCGCACGATTTCCGCCAGCACGTTCTCGCCGCCGCGCCAACTTTCCAGCCAGTCGTGAATGATCGCAATGCGTCCCAGACTCATGGCAGGTCAGCACTGCGAAGTTCGGTTGCGGCACGGCCAATGCCGTCGGCGGTCTGGTCCGCACGGGTGTTCCACGATGAGTGGGCGGCGCAGGCGAGTTGCCGCATCGCGAGGCGCAGTCCGCGTCCAAGAGAAAACAGCTGATTCACTAAGGTTCGCACACGGGTCCTCGTGAGAAGCGTCCGGACGGAATCATTGCGGAAACAGACCCGCATCCCGGATTGCCCGGGATAGCTTTTCGGTTCTGAGCCGTCGGCCGACGGGGCCGAGATGATATACGGTGTCCTGAAAAAGCGAATCGTCGTAGACGTAGTCATCGGGTTCGCCAAGAAGGGAATTCGGGTCCAAGCCGCCGGCCAGCCGCTCGATTGCGCTGCGCTCCTCGAAGTACCACGAAGCTGCTATCGCCGGGGGAGCGATTCGGAATTTCGCCTTGCGATCCTCCACGCGGCGCGCAAATTCCCGCAGCACCGAATTCGCGCGGTCTATTGTCGGCTTGTCGAAGTCGAGTCGTCCGCGGCCGCCCAGCACGGGCGCGGCGCCGAAACCCGAGCGCTTGTCCCCATATTCGTCGAATTCCCGGCTGTAATACGACGAGCCAACGATCTTTGCGCCCGGAACTCGAGCTATCAGCGAACGCAGAAGGCCAGTGCCTTTGGCGCGAGCGAGCATTTCGACATCGAGAAACAGATCGCGCGGATGCCTGTAAAAAGAGAGCGGAATTCGCGGAAACAGCGTAGCTGATGTTGTTGGCGATTTGCTCAGGCAGCCCGAGAATTCTGCCTGCGATTGATGAACGCGTGACGCTGATATTGCTGAAGTGAATGTTATGGAAATTGGGAATGTTCGTCGTTTGCCCCGCGGTCGCTTCGCGTGGACCGACATCAGTTTTAAGACCGGCATTGCCGTTATAAAGCATATTAATATCGAACGGGCTGCGAACATTCTTCATGACGATGTCGGAATACCGAATGTCGGTGACCTCACCGCCGTTGCCGCGATACGACTTAATGCGCAGGCCGTTATCGGTGCCATTGAACGTGCAGTGGCGGACGATGATGTGGTGTAAACCATCGCGGGTTGGACTGCCGATGGAGATGCCGTGGCCGTGCAGGCACGTCAGGTTTTCAATGAGCACATCGTGGGAACCGCTTTGCAGGGCAATATTGTCGTCGCCGGTGTCGATTTCACAATTGCGGATGACGATTCGCTCGCCCCCCGGATCGATGGCGTCGGTGTTGGGTGCGTCACTGGGAGCGACGATGCGGACATTTTCGATCAATATGTCCTGGCCGCGGGGGACCAAGTGGAACATGGGCGAATTGGTAAGCGTCACACCGTCCACGTGTAATCGCTGGACGCCATTGAGAGAGACTAATACGGGGCGTCCCACAACTCGACGACCAGCGGGATACCGACGCGCGGCCTTGTCCGACCAAATCCAGAACATCGCGCCCGATCCGTCGATCGTACCTGATCCGGTAATTGCCAGGTCGGTCGTACCACGAAGACATGAAATCAATGGGGCGACTCGCCCACGGCCACCCAATCCGCCATTGGCGGGACCCGTCGGCGATGACACCGGCAGGTTCGGATCGGGAATACCATATTCTTCAAAGCTATCTGGAGCCTTGACGATTGTGCCTGGATCCAAATGCAAATCCATGTGGCTGGTCAACGTGAACGGCAGAGTTTTGTACATTCCGGCCGGTACTACGAGATGACCGCCGCCCGCTTTGGCGATGGCAGCCACGGCATTTTTGAAGGCCTCAGTGTTCATGGTCTGGTAGTCGCCTACGCCGCCATAATCCGAGAGATTAAAGCGAGCGTCGGGTATCACAGGAGCGGCTGCCTTGATCTCATCGGTTTGGGCTTCGCTTACCTGAGCTGCGACGACATCAGCTCCCTGCAGACTGCTGCCGATTAAGCATTGACATGTTAATCCAGCGATTACGATCCCCTTAAGGTTTTTCATGGTGAGCCTCGAAGTGGGATTTGCGTTTAACGAAGATGTCGACAATGGATTGCTTCGTTGACCATTTGAACAAGCGAATTATAGCAGTCGTCGGTGGAAATTGAGATCCGCCGCGATCGCCTATTCCGCATTCTTCTTCGAAGTGCCGTAGGCGGACCATCTGATAACGTAGTAGGTTGCAGGCTTTTCGCCAATGTTCTTGACGCCGTGCAGGTCACCGCCAGCCACGAACAAAACCGATCCAGCGCCGATTCGTTGCGGCTGACCATTGACCTGCGCTTCGACGGTCCCGTCTTTTACGATCACTAGCTCATCTTCAGCCTGCGGAACCGGCGGATGCGTGGCCTCGCCGGGATTGACCGTGGTGACGTGGCATTCAAGCATGTCCAGCGTGGCAGTGCGGCCATCGAATAATTGTCGCTTCGATCCGTACTTCGCGGGTTTGTCTTCAATTCTATCAAGCTCAAAAACGGAAATTTTCACGACTGGCTTGGCGGGCGACTGCGCCGATGTCACGGCAGCGAACGTTGTCAGGGCGACTGCGGCTATTGAAACCAATTCTCGGCGAGTGAGCATGGGCATTTTCTCCTTGGGTTGCCAGTTTGATGTGCACTTGAAACCGGTATAGTCTCAGACCGATTGTAACAAAACACGATTACCAACGCGGACCAGCGCCGTGAGGGCCGTTCGGTTGTTTAACCATGCAAGTTGGCTGGGTCGCCAGCATTTACGATAGCGCTCGCCTTCGTTTGGAGACGGGATGCGATGCTAGATGCTAGGGGAGGGGTGGTGGATGCTGCGTCGCGGGAGAAGGGCGGCACGGGATGGTCGGCCTGGGTCACGTCGCCGCAGGCGAAATCGAGGGCTGAAGTTGAAGTGACTCGATCTGCCTCGCTACGCGATACGCAGTCCGCTGGGTAGCGACTCGCCGAACACCTCCCCGCGTTCTTCTGCATCGAGCGTTCCGCCAACGCGAACAAGCTCCTGTAAGTGGGGGGCTGCTCCCGTGTCGCGTAGCCACTCTGCAACTTGCTCGCGCAGCGGGGGATCAATGTCGCGATGGCGATCGTTCGTGCGGCGTGCCAGTAGCATCACGGCCAGCGGCGCGACGGAGTCGCCGTCCGCAAGTTGCATCGTCGCCTGCAGCCAGCGTGCGGCATGCGCTGACGGAACCAACGTGTTCAGCGGTCCGTACAGCGGAACTCTTTGTCCGAGGCGGCCCAACGTCCAAAACATCGTCGAGCGCCACTTCGCTAGCTTTCGTTTCGGGAGCAATTCTACCAGCGTATCGCCCAGTTCGATTTTGATCGCGACCGGCAGCAGCTCGAGTGAGCCCAATAGTCGCCATACTTCGGCTGATTGCGCCGGGTCCAAGGGGGGCGCAGCGGCCGTTGGCTTGCCGCCGCCGAAGCGCCGGCGCAGTGCGCGAACCGCCGGCAGGCTTAGCTCGGCGAGGGCCAGTTGTTGCCCGCGGCTCATGCCGCCCACAATGCGTCGCCACAACACGAGTGCTTCGCTTTGCGAGGCTGGGAACACGATTTTCCCATTTACCGTGCGCGACGTTTGGGCAACCCGCCAGTCATCGACTGCGAAGCCGTAACCCGGCCGCAGCGCGAAGCCGAGCAGATTCAACCAACGTGCTTCGTGAGCCGGCGATTTTCGGCGACCGGTTTCAACCTCCATCAGCATTTCCCACATCCGCCGTAGCACGGACGTTGGCCAGCGATGGCGGGCCATTCCGAGAATTTCGGCCAACCCCTTCATCAATTTGCCGGGCTGCTCATCGGATGCCGGCCCGAATACCCGCTCGATCAACTCTCGGCACGCAGCGATCTGGGCCTCGTCAACAAATCCCTCGCGCTCGGCATTCGACTGGTGCGCGGCGACATCGGTTTGCGTCGTCGACCGGACATCGAACTGCAACCGCCACCTGCGACTGCCGTCGACTTCACGGCAGGAAAGTTCCAACGTGCCGATCTCCGAGAGATGCGCGTGCAGCCGAACGCGAACCGTTTGCGGTTGTCGTTTGTGGCCGGCCTGCAAAACCGTGCGAATGGGCGGCAGCGGCGTCAGTTCTTCCAGGTCAACATCCACCACAGCGCCGGGCGGATCGACAAGCCGGGTGCTGGAAACATACAGCGGAAACTCAACGGGCTCGGCCAAGGTCAGCGAAAACGAGCGATCGTGAATCTCGTAGTCCTGGCCGGCGGCGGCGTTACCGGGCGCCAAACAAACTGCTCGGGGCGTGTCGCCGGCAACGGCAATGTAATAACTTCGCGCCAGCGTCGCGGCGATGCGCACTCCTTCGCCGCGGCGCACCATGCCGTAGTAAGCGGCCCCGTGGGCCACCGCCAAATCGAGCCGCGGGTTGTCGAGCACGAGCGGCATCCAGGGCTCGTCCGCAGTGGAAAACCAGGAGGTAAGCACCGCCAGCAATCGCGCTCGAAGCACGGGCGACGCAAAGAAACCACCGTTAAAAAGCACGACGTCCGGCCGGGCCGGGTTGGGCTTTTGCATGGCTTGCCACTCGTGATTCGGCGAGTCGTGGCCCGTGAATCGATGGGCCACCAGGAATGCCGCGAGATAGCGCGTCATCGCCGGGTCTGCGGCATAGGGCAGGCCAAAATCTTGAAAACCCGACTGCCTGCGCGCCGGCTTGTCCGTGAGGGCGACTCGCGGCAAGAAACCTTCGACCAGCAGCTGCTGCACTTCGGTGCGCGCGACTTCCACTTGCAACCCGCCGCCGATCACCTTCGACCCGGCTGCAGACAGGTTGACCGTGAGCGACTCGGGGGCAGCGGAACTCAGCAGCGTTTCTTTGACGCGGCGAGAGGTTCGCACCAGCGTGTCCCACTGCCGCGCGGCGAGCTTGTCGCCCCCCGCGAATTGCTGCTCGAGTATGCTGGGCAGGGCCAGATCAAGATTATCGCCCCCCAGAATCAGGTGCTCGCCCACGGCGATCCGATGAAACTGCACGTCGCCGGTCGCTGCGCTGGGCCGCACGCGGATCAGCGTGAAGTCGGAAGTGCCGCCGCCAATGTCGCACACCAGTATCTTTTGACCCGGCGAATTGCTCTCCAGTCATCGCATGCAGATCGATCCACGCATAAAACGCTGCCTGCGGCTCTTCGATCAACATCACGCGGCAACCGGCCCTCCGGGGCCTTCACGGTCAGCTCCCGGGCCACTTCGTCGAACGAGGCCGGCAGAGACAGCACGACTTCTTGCTCGGCCAGCGGATACTCCGGAAACTGCTGGTCCAGGCGGCTCGCACGTGGGCGAATAGCGCGACGACGCCTCGACCGGCGAGAGCCGTTCGACATCCGCACCGCCTGCCACGGCAACAGTTCGGCCGTGCGATCCACGCCCGAATGAGAAAGCCACGACTTCGCCGAAGCGATCAACCGGCCGGGCTTGGTGATTCCTTCCTCACGTAGGTAACTCGCCGACCGCATAACTGGGATGTGAATCGCTCCAGGGCAGCCGCACTATGCCGGTTTCGGCTTCCGTCGGCGTGGTCTGGTAATGAAACGAGGGAAGCGTCTCGAGACCTTCGATCTGAAACGGCGCGACAACCTGAGGAATTTCAAGCGTGAAGCTGCCGCGGCATTTGCTGCATGTCGACGAGCGCGGCCGCCGAATTCGTGGTTCCGAGGTCGATGCCTACGACGTAACGGCCCCGCGCTTCACGATCCGTCGGATCCCG
>CAVUIG010000008.1:0-115838 GCA_963741355.1 uncultured beta proteobacterium | reverse complement strand
CTTGTTGTTCCGCATCGCCGCCTGCAGCTTCTTGATGTCCGCGGGCGACAGCTGCGGGCGGTCGACCTTGATCGTCAGCTTGTTGAGCTTGGCGGTCAGCGGGAACGGCGGCTTGTAGTCGGCGTCGTTCACGCCGGTCAGCGTGTCGGAGCCGATGTCGAAGCTCTCGTCCCATTGCAGGATCATCGGCAGCGTCTTCTCCATCCGCTTCGGTCGCGACCTCCTTGCCGTCCACCTTGAGCGTGCCGGTGCCGGGCTGGCCGAGGCCGCTGAAGTTGTTGAACGCGAGCGTGCCGGCGCCGATGCCCTCGTACTTGAAGTCGAACTCGACCGTGTGCCGGCCCGGCGGCAGCGCCTCGGGCGCCTTCCCACTTGATGCGCTCGAGGTCGACCAGGTTCCACAGGAACACCGGCTTGCCCTTCAGCAGGTAGAAGCCGTAGCCGGCGAAGCGCCCGCCCGAGGTCAGGATCATGCCCTCGGCGCCGCCCTGCGGCACCTCGATGTCGGCGGTGATCGTGTACGAGGTGTCCAGCAGCAACGGCGAGTCGCCCTGCGGCAGGCCGGTCATCGGCCGCGTGTAGACGAACTCGGTGCGCCCGGCGGTGATGTTCGGGCGCGGCGCGACGATGCGCGCCGCCACCGACGCGTCCAGCGGGAAGACCTGGTACTTCTTCGCCTCGGCGACGAACATCTGCCGCATCTCCTTGACCTTCTGCGGGTACTTCGCCGCGATGTCGTCGGTCTGGCTGAAGTCCTTGTTCAGGTCGTAGAGCTGGAAGCACCTGGTTGTTCAGCGGATCCGGGTTGGCCGGACCGAACGCCTGCCACGGCGCGCGATTGACCTTGGTGCTCAGGAACCAGCCGTCGTGGTACAGCGCCCACTGGCCCATCATCTCGAAGTACTGCGTCTTGTGGCGCGACGGCGCCTTGGCGTTCGCCGCGTCGAACGTGTAGGCGAAGCTCGTGCCCTCGATCGGCGCCTGCTTGATGCCGTCGACCATCTCGGGCGCGCGGATGCCGGCGGCCTCGAGGATCGTCGGCACGACGTCGATCACGTGGACGAACTGCTCGCGCAGGCCGCCCTTGTCCTTGATGCGCGCCGGCCACGACACCACCATGTTCTGGTTGATGCCGCCGAGCCTGCGAGGCGTTCTGCTTGAACCAGTCGAACGGCGTGTCGAACGCCCACGACCAGCCGGCCGACATGTGGTTGTAGGTCTGCTCGGTGCCCCAGACGTCGTAGAACTTCATCTGCACGTCGACCGGCATTTCCGTGACGCCGTTGAAGAACGCCACCTCGTTGGGCGTGCCGAGCGGCCCGCCCTCGGCGCTGGTGCCGTTGTCGCCGTTGATGTAGATGACCAGCGTGTTGTCGAGCTTGCCCAGGTCCTCGAAGGCCTGGATCACGCGGCCGATCTCGTGGTCGTTGTAGGCGGCGTAGGCGGCGAAGACCTCGACCTGCCGGATGAAGAGCTTCTTCTCCTCCGCGCTCAGCTGGTCCCACGGCTTCAGCATGTCCTTGGGCCAGGGCGCCAGCTTGGCATCCTTGGGGATCACGCCGAGCCGCTTCTGGTTCTCGAAGATGCGCTCGCGCAGCTTCTCGTAGCCGTCGTCGAACAGGTGCATCGCGCTGATCTTGTCCACCCACTCCTTGGTCGGGTGGTGCGGCGCGTGCGTGGCGCCGGGCGCGTACTTGATGAAGATCGGCTTGCCGGGATCGGTCTGGTGGATCCGCGTCATCCAGTCGATGGCGTCGTCGGCCATCGCCGGTGACGAGGTTCCAGTGCCGGGCGGCTTGCCCAGGAACGGATAGATCTGCGTCGTGTTGCGGAAGAGGTTCGGCTCCCACTGGTTCGCGTCGCCGCCGACGAAGCCGTAGAAGTACTCGAAGCCCATGCCGGTCGGCCACTGGTCGAACGGCCCGACCTGGCTCGCCGCGAACGCCGGCGTGTTGTGGTCCTTGCCGAACCACGACGTGGAATAGCCGTTGTCGAGCAGGATGCGCCCGATCGTCGCCTTGTCCTTGCCGATGATGCTGTTGTAGCCGGGAAAGCCGGTCGACTGCTCGGAGATCACGCCGAAGCCGGCCGAATGGTGGTTGCGCCCGGTGATCAGCGCGGCGCGCGTGGGCGAGCACAGCGCGGTGGAGAAGACGCGGTTGTAGCGCAGGCCCTCCTTCGCGATGCGGTCCATCGTCGGCGTCGGGATCACGCCGCCGAAGGTGCTCGGCACGCCGAAGCCGGCGTCGTCGGTGATGATCGAGCAGCACGTTCGGCGCGCCCTTCGGCGGCACGACGCGCGGCGCCCACCAGGGCTTCGACTGCAGGGCGTCGTCCTTGATCACGCCGCCGAACTTCGGGTCGGGCGGCGGGAGCTGCTTGCCGCTGATGGTCGTGGTGGCGCCGGGCGAGCCCAGCGTGCCGGTGACCTGCTGCGCCGTGGCAGACGCCGAGCAGCGCGAACATTGCGGCGGCGAGCCCCTCGTCTTGTTGTTCCGCATCGCCGCCTCGAGCTTCTTGACGTCCGCGGGCGACAACTGCGGCCGGTCGATCTTGATCGTCAGCTTGTTGAGCTTGGCGGTCAGCGGGAACGGCGGCAGGTAGTCGGCGTCGTTCACGCCGGTGAGCGTGTCCGAGCCGATGTCGAAGCTCTCGTCCCACTGCAGGATCATCGGCAGCGTCTTCTCCATCCGCTTGGTCGCGACTTCCTTGCCGTCCACCTTCAGCGTGCCGGTGCCGGGCCGGCCGAGGCCGCTGAAGCTGTTGAACGCGAGCGTCCCGGCGCCGATGCCCTCGTACTTGAAGTCGAATTCAAGCGTGTGCCGTCCCGGCGCCAGCGCGTCGGGCGCGTCCCACTTGATGCGCTCGAGGTCGACCATGTTCCACAGGAACACCGGCTTGCCCTTCAGAATGTAGAAGCCGTAGCCGCCGAAGCGCCCGCCCGAGGTCAGGATCATTCCCTCGGCGCCGCCCTGCGGCACCTCGATGTCGGCGCTGATCGTGTACGAGGAATCGAGCAGGAACGGCGAGTCGCCCTGCGGCAGCCCGATCATCGGCCGCGTGTAGACGAACTCGGTGCGCCCGGCGGTGATGTTCGGCCGTGGCGCGACGATGCGCGCCCCCACCGACGCGTCCATCGGGAAGACCTGATACTTCTTCGCTTCCGCGATGAACATCTGCCGCATCTCCTTCACCTTCTGCGGGTTCTGGGCCGCGATGTCGTCGACCTGGCTGAAGTCCTTGTTGAGGTTGTAGAGCTGGAACACCTGGTTGTTCAGCGGATCCGGGTTCGCCGGCCCGAACGCCTGCCACGGCGCACGATTCACCTTCGTGCTCAGCATCCAGCCGTCTTGATAGATGGCCCACTGGCCCATCATCTCGAAGTACTGCGTCGTGTGCCGCGACGGCACCTTGGCGTTCTTCGCGTCGAAGGTGTAGGCGAAGCTCGTGCCCTCGATCGGCGCCTGCTTGATGCCATCGACCTGATCCGGGGCATGGATGCCGGCGGCCTCGAGGATCGTCGGCACGACATCGATGACGTGGACGAACTGCTCGCGCAAGCCCCCCTTGTCCTTGATGCGCGCCGGCCACGACACCACCATGTTCTGGTTGATGCCGCCGAGCCTCGACGCGTTCTGCTTGAACCAGTCGAACGGCGTGTCGAACGCCCACGACCAGCCGGCCGACATGTGGTTGTACGTCTGCTCGGTGCCCCACACGTCGTAGAACTTCATCTGCACGTCGACGGGCATTTCCGAGATGCCGTTGAAGAACGCGACCTCGTTGGGCGTGCCGAGCGGCCCGCCCTCGGCGCTGGTGCCGTTGTCGCCGTTGATGTAGATGACGAGCGTGTTGTCGAGCTTGCCCAGGTCCTCGAACGCCTGGATCACGCGGCCGATCTCGTGGTCGCTGTAGGCGGCGTAGGCGGCGAAGACATCGACCTGCCTGATGAACAGCTTCTTCTCCTCCGCGCTCAACTGGTCCCACGGCTTCAGCATGTCGTTGGGCCAGGGCGCCAGCTTCGAATCCTTGGGGATCACGCCGAGCCGCTTCTGGTTCTCGAAGATCCGCTCGCGCAGCTTGTTGTAGCCGTCGTCGAAGAGGTGCATCGCGCTGATCTTGTCCACCCACTCCTTGGTCGGATGGTGCGGCGCGTGCGTGGCGCCGGGCGCGTACTTGATGAAGATCGGCTTGCCGGGATCGGTCTGATGAATCCGCGTCATCCAGTCGATGGCCTCGTCCGCCATGCCCGTGACGAGGTTCCAGCCCGGCTTGCCCAGGAACGGGTAGATCTGGGTGGTGTTGCGGAAGAGGTTCGGCTCCCACTGGTTCGCGTCGCCGCCGACGAAGCCGTAGAAGTACTCGAAGCCCATGCCGGTCGGCCACTGGTCGAACGGGCCGACCTGACTGGCCGCGAACGCCGGCGTGTTGTGGTCCTTGCCGAACCACGACGTGGAATAGCCGTTGTCGAGCAGGATGCGGCCGATCGTCGCCTTGTCCTTGCCGATGATGCTGTTGTAGCCGGGAAAGCCCGTGGACTGCTCGGAGATGACGCCGAAGCCCACCGAATGGTGATTGCGCCCGGTGATCAGCGCGGCGCGCGTGGGCGAGCACAGCGCGGTGGAGAAGACGCGGTTGTAGCGCAGGCCCTCTTTCGCGATGCGGTCCATCGTGGGCGTCGGGATGACGCCGCCGAAGGTGCTCGGCACGCCGAAGCCGGCGTCGTCGGTGATGATCAGCAGCACGTTCGGCGCGCCCTTCGGCGGCACGACGCGCGGCGCCCACCACGGCTTCGATTGCAGGGCGTCATCCTTGATCACGCCGCCGAACTTGGGATCGGGCGGCGGGAGCTGCTTGCCGCTGATGGTCGTCGTTGCGCCGGGCGAACCCAGCGTGCCGGTGACCTGTTGAGCCGCGGCATCGACGCGAGAGCAGCACGAACATTGCCGCGACGATCCCCGTGCCGACCCGCTTGCGCATCAACGACGGCCGTATTGCGTCTACCTCACCCATTTTGTTGCTCCCTCGAAGTCATCGCAGCGAGGGCGCATTCTCAATTGCAGGGACCCGCGTGTCAACACGATTGACGAGCGCGGCAGATCGACGTGCGCAACCGTCATCGCGATCTTGATCGCTGCTGGCGGCCACGGGCGGCCGTAAGCGCTCCGTCAGTCCTGCGGCAGTCGCGACAATCCCGGCGGCAGCCATCCCGGCACGCGCCGCGTCATCGTGCGCACGACGCTCTCGGTGAGGCGGCGCGCGAGCTCCGGCGTGGCCGGCAGCGGCGGCGCTGTTTCCGCGCGGTACGTCTCGTCGGTCTGCACCGCCTCGGTGCGCGAACGCTCGGCGGCGGCCTTCGCCGCGGCGCCGGCCGAGGTCACGAGCGACGCGAGGATGTCGGTCCGGTTGGTCGTGTCGCCGGTGTTGGCCGCAGCGTAGAACGGCACGAATTCCGTGCCGATGCTGGTGAGCGCCTGATAATCGCCGAGGAACAGGCCGCCCGCATTCGGCGCGTTGGCGAGGTCGAACGGTCCGGCGACGCGGCTCTCGCGCCATGTGACGCCATCGCTCGAGCGTGCGAGCCAGTAGTCGGTATACAGCGTCGCCACGTCCGCCGTGTTGCTGCGGAAATCGAAATAGGTGACGCCGATCGTGCCGTCGCTGCGAATCGTCACCGCGGGCTCGAACGCGGCGACGGTCGGATCGCGATTCACCTGCACCGGCGCCGACCAGGTGAGGCCGCCGTCGAATCGAGCGCGACAGCGCGATGCCGTCGCGCACGCCGCCGGAGAAGCGCGAATCCTGCCAGACCGCGACGAGTGTGCCGCCCGGTCCCGCGGCGATCGCGCCGAGGTTCTCGCCGTCGCGCACCGGCGTGCCGGTCTCGGGGTCGCGCGCGCCGATGGCCTGCACGCCGGAGACGGTGATGGGTGCCGACCACGTGACACCCTTGTCGGTCGAGCGGATCACCACGAGCGTCGCGCTCGCGGCGGCGCTGCCGAAATTGTCGAGGCGCGTGAAGAACGTGACGAGCGTGCCGTCGGTCAGCACGACGGTCTGGTTGTTGATCGTCTGGTTGGTGCCGCCCGGATCGAAGATCGCGCGGGCGAGCTCCCACGTCACGCCGCCGTTGGTCGTGCGAGTGAAGTACGTCGGCCCGTGACCCGACACCTCGAGCCGATCCCACACCGCGTAGGCGTTGCCCGCGACGAACGGATCGGCGGCGATCGATTCCTTGTCGTTGAAGTTGGCAGCGCCGTCGCGGATCAGCGCGACCGGCGCGCTCCACGTGCGTCCGCCGTCCACTGACCGGCTCGCGAGCACCGCGCCCGAGGAGCCGGCGGCCAAAGTGGCGCCGTTGAAACCGATCGCGATCTGGTACGCGACGCCGTCGCCTCCGATCGCGACCCACGGGTCGGACGCGCGCTCGAAGTCGGCGCCGTTGGCGGCATTGCCGCCGGTGCAGCGCGAGAACGCGGCCATCGAGCGCGTCCACGTGCGGCCGCCGTCGAATGACGCCCCGGTCAGGAGCCCCTTCGAGCCGCCGTTCGACCAGCGGTCCTGCTGCCAGACGCCGATCAGATTCGACGGATTGACCGGGTTGGCAGCGACGTAGGGCTCGACTTCGGCATTCGCGTACAGCGTGCCGTTGACCGGCGTCCCTTCGCATCCGGGCGCGAAAGGCGTCGGTGCCGACACGCGCAACTGAGGATCGGGAATCGTCTGGCAGATCGTTCCCCCGGTTGCCGCGAACGGGAAGCGCGTGATCTGCTTCGTCTGGTGCACCGGCCCCGGCAACGGCGCGTACATCACCGAGTACTCGAACGTCGCGTGGTTTCCGTCGGTGAACGTGAACGTGGCCGGGCCGACGGGCTGGGTCTGGAATTGCGTCGGATCGTATTGGTCGAATCGCGGTCCCGACGACCTGAAGAGTGTCCCGGTGTAGACGTTGCTCGTGCCCTGCCGCGAGGCCAGCACCGTAAGCCACAGCGGCGTGCCGTCGAGGTCGTACGTATACCAGGTTGCGTAGACGCGATCGCCTTGCTGCGCGAAGTTGATGCCCCATCCGGATTCCGCGCCGTCGGCCACCCACCAGAGATCCTGGTAATTGGTCGCGGCGGCGAGATTCGGCGTCGCCGTGCTGTAGATGCACGCGGGCTGGGGCCCGTCTCCGAGGTCGAATCGCGTGATCGCCTTGGTCTGCATGACGCCGTTCACCGTGTACGAGAAGCTCCCATTGCTCGCGTCGACAAACGTCAGCGTTCCGCTGCCGACCTCGGTCGGCACGCCCGCGCCGACGAAGTTGTTGAACGGCGGGCCGTGGTCGACATTGATCTTGCCCGCGTAGACATTTCCCCCGTTCGTGCGCGCCGCGAGCATCGACAGCCACCACGTCTTCCCGCTCGTGTCGTACGTGTACCAGGTGGCGAAGACCTGGTCGCCCTGGTGCGCGAAATTGATTCCCCATCCCGATTCGACGCCTGCTGGCGCCGCCCACCACAGCCCCTGATAGTTCGGCGAGACCTGCGCGGACGCGCCGCCGCAAAATATCAGCGCGACCAGCAGCAACCAGCCGCGAAGGCCCCTCGTCGATGCCCGCCGGAGACCAATAGCGTGTCGCTTGCTCATGGATTTCATCGCACTTCGCAATCGTGGCCGTGGCCACTGATTTTCAGGAGGGGTGTTTGCGTTGACCGAGGGAATCTACAACAGTTCAGGCGATCGTCGCAATTCGATGCGACACGCCGGCGATGTGGCGTCGATCGATCGGACGATCAGGCGGAGATCCGGTCGACGAACCGGGTGATCGCCTCGAGCACGGCGTCCGCCTGGTCCCGGTGCGGCGAGTGGCGGCAGTCCTCGAGCTCGAGCAGCTCGGCATCGGGCACCCGCGCGCCGATCCGCCGCATCTGCTCCATCGTGCCGTATTCGTCGTCCTCGCCCTGGATCGCCAGCACGGGACACGTGATGCGCGGCAGGAACTCCTCGATGTTCCATGCGCGAAAATCCGGATGGAGCCAGATCCGGTTCCAGCCCCAGAAGGCCGAGTCGACGTCGGCGTGGTAGCGCGCGAGCTTCGCGCGAAGATCGGTGGTCTCGTACGCCGTCTTCGCGGCGGCGATGCTCGCGACCGAAATGTCCTCGACCAGCACATGAGCCGCGAGCGTGACGACGCCGGTCAGCGCACGCTTGCCGGCGCCCGCATGGATGAGCGCGATCGAGCCGCCGTCGCTGTGCCCGACGAGAATCGGTCGCTCGATGGAAAGCGCGTCGAGGATCTGCGGCAGCGCGACCAGCGCCTCGTCGTGCATGTAGCGGACGTCGCGATCGCCGCGCAGCGGATCCGATTGGCCGTAGCCGTAGCGCGAATACACGACCGCGTTGCAGCCGGTCGCGTGCGCGAGGCGTCCCGGGAATTCGCGCCACATGGCCACGGATCCCAGACCTTCGTGCAGCAGGACGAGCGTCGGGCGGCCGGTCTGGCCGACGTCGATCCGCTCGAACTCGAGGCGATGCCCCGCGGCCTCGGTGAACGCCACGCTAGACCCCGAGATGACGATGCAGGAGCTCCGGCTGCGCGAGCAATTCGGCGCTCGGGCCCTCGAACACCACGCGCCCCTTGACGAGGATCACGTTGCGGCTGGCGATCGCGGTGACCGCCTTGTAGTTCTTGTCGACGATCAGCGCCGCGATGCCGTGCGCGCGGATCTCGTCGACGATGCGCCAGATCTCCTTCGCGATCTGCGGCGCGAGGCCCTCGGTCGCCTCGTCGAGGATCAGGAGATCGGGATTGGTCATCAGCGCGCGGCCGATCGTCAGCATCTGCTGCTCGCCGCCGGAGAGCTGCCACCCGCCGTGGTCGAGCCGCTCGGCGAGGCGGGGAAACGTCTGCATCACGCGCTCGAACGTCCAGTCGCGGCGCCCGTCCGCCCCGGCGCGCGCCGCCATCACGAGATTCTCGCGGACCGTCAGGTTCGGGAAGATGCCGCGGCCTTCCGGCACATAGGCAATTCCGGCGCGCGCGACGAGGAATGGCTGCGCGCCCGTCATCGGCGTGCCGCAGACGAACACCTCGCCATGACGCGGCTTGACGATGCCCAGCATGCTGCGGATCAGCGTGCTCTTCCCCATGCCGTTGCGGCCCATCAGCCCGACCGTCTCGCCGCGGTCGATGCGGAAGTCGATCCCGTGCAGGATGTGGCTCGCGCCGTAGTACGCGTGGAGCTCGCGCGACTCGAGGATCGATTCGCCATTAGTGTGCCCCCACGCTTGCGGCTGTCGCCGCTGCGCTGCATTGCCCCCCGAAGGGGGAGCAATGGAGCGCCTCTGGGGCGGCCCTTCGGGCCTCTTCGCCCGCTCGCTTCCGAGGCGGCAGCGTCATGGCAGCGCCTCGTCGCCGAGATAGGCGTTGCGCACGGCCACGCTGGCACGGATCTGCGCGGGCGGGCCGCTTTCCAGCACCTGGCCGTTGACCATCACCGTGATCGTGTCGGCGACGGCGAACACGGCGTCCATGTCGTGCTCGACCAGGAGAATCGCGTGATCGGTCTTGAGCTTCTTCAAGAGTTCGATCATGCGCTGCGCTTCCTCCGCGCCCATGCCGGCCAGCGGCTCGTCGAGCAGCAGGACGTCGGGCGCGGTCGCGAGCACCATCGCGATCTCGAGCTGGCGCTGCTCGCCGTGCGAGAGCGCCGCCGCGATCACGTCGGCGCGCGAGGCGAGGCCCGCGGCATCGAGCGCGCGGCGCGCCGCTTCGCACACCGGCGCGTGCGAGAGCGCGTTCGAGACGATCGCGAGCACGCGGGGCGCGCGCGACTGCGCGGCGAGGCGGCAGTTCTCGAATGCGCTGAACGCGGGAAAGATGTTGGTCTTCTGGTAGCTGCGGCCGATGCCCAGGCGCGAGCGCCGGTCGGGCGCGAGCCGCGTGATGTCGCCGCCCTTGTAGCGGATCTTTCCGGACGACGCCTTGAGCTCGCCGGACAGGAGGTTGATCAGCGTCGTCTTGCCCGCGCCGTTCGGCCCCAGCACCGCGTGCAGTTGCTCGCGATGAAGCGCGATGGCGACATCGTTGACGGCCGTCAACCCGCCGAAGCGGCGCGTGAGCCCCTGCGTCGCGACGAGGGCGTCACTCATCGTCGGGCCTTCCGATCAACGTGCGCTGGAAGCGCTTCGCGACGCTCGCGAGGCCGCCGGGCAGGAAGATCACCAGCAGGATGATCGTGCCGCCGAGGAGAAGCTGCCAGTGCGTGGTGACCGACGAGTAGATCTCCTCCATCGCGACGAACGCGAACGCGCCGACCACGGCGCCGTAAAGGCTGCCCTGCCCGCCCAGGATCAGCATCAGCAGCACGTTGCCGGACTGGTGCCACGACAGGAGCTCCGGATTGACGAACCCGAATTGCAGCGCCGAGAGATAGCCGGCGAGTCCCGCCAGCGCACCGGCGACCGCGAAGCTCGCGAGCTTGTAGAGATACACGGGAAAGCCGAGCGAGCGCATCCGGTGCTCGTTGCTCTTGATGCCCTGCAGCGCGCGGCCGAACGTCGAGCGCAGCAGCAATCGCAGGAAGACGAAGACCATGACGAGCAGCACCAGCACGAAATAGTAGACGTGCGCCGCATTGGCGAAGTCGAACGGCACGAAGGAGCCGATCGCCGCGGACGGCTTGAAATTCATGCTGATGCCGTCCGAGCCGCGGCCGAAGGTCGTGTCGTGGAACACGAAGTAGAACATCTGCGCGAACGCGAGCGTCACCATGATGAAGTAGATGCCCTTGACGCGCACGACGAACGCGCCGACGGCGAGCGCGGCGGCGCCGGCGATCGCCACGGCGGCGGGAAGCGTCAGCCACAGGCTCGCCGCCTCGTACTTGGGCGCCATCAGCCCGAGCACGTACGCGCCGACGCCGTAGTACGCGGCGTGCCCGAACGACACGAGCCCCGTGTAGCCGACCAGCAGGTCGAGCGACAGCGCGAAGATCGCGAGGATCATCACCTTCGTGACGAGCTCGGTGTAGAACGTCGTGCCCGCGAGCGGAAACAGCGCGAGCAGCGCCAGCGCGGCGACGAGCGCGATGCGCCGGCGGCTCAAGCCGAGGTCTCCGTCGGCCAGCCGCGCACCGCGGCAACCGGCCGGCCGTCGCTAGATGCCACGGCGGAACAATCCTTCGGGTCGCCAGAGCAGGATCGCCGCCATCAGCAGGTAAACGGTCACGCCGGCCGCTTCCGGGATCAGCACCTTGCCGAAGGTGTCGGCGAGCCCGATCAGCAGCGCGGCGACGAGCGCGCCCCATACCGAGCCGATGCCGCCGATGACGACGACGACGAAGCAGATGATGAGGACACTCGTGCCCATCCCCGGGTAGACCGACGACACCGGCGCGGCGATCATTCCGGCGAACGCCGCGAGGGCGACGCCGAGCGCGAACACCAGCCGGTAGACGAGGTTGATGTTGAGCCCCAGCGACTGCACCATCTCGCGGTTCGACGCACCCGCGCGGATCATCATGCCGAGCCTCGTCTTCGCGATCAGCAGCCAGAGCAGCACGGCGAGCACGATGCACACGGCCGACATGAACAGCCGGTAGACGGGATACGAGAGCGTTTCGGTCAGCGGGATCGACCAGTTGAAGATCGCCGGCACGGTGACGCCGTGGACGTCGTTGCCGACGATGAGGCTGCGCAGCTCCTCGAACACGAGGATGAGCCCGTACGTCAGCAGCACCTGCTCCAGGTGGTCGCGCTTGTAGAGGTGGCTGAACAGCGCCCATTCGAGGAACACGCCGAGCGCCACCGACAGCACGACGCCCAGCACGATCGCGACGAAAAGGCTTCCCGACAGCGTCGACAGCGAGAACGCCATGTAGGCGCCGATCATGTAGAAGCTGCCGTGGGCGAGGTTGATGATGCCCATGATGCCGAAGATCAGCGTCAGCCCGCTGGCGACGAGAAAGAGCAGCAGCCCGTACTGGACGCCGTTCAGGAGCTGGATCAGGAACGAGTAGAAGTCCATCGCACGCCGCCGGCGAGGTCCCCAAAATGGAACGCGCGGGCAGGCGAATGCCTGCCCGCGCGTGAGTCTACTACGGACGCGTTACGAGCTTGCAGCCGCGCGGCGGGTCGGTCAGGCCCTTGACCGCGACGCTGACGACCTTGTTTTCCTTGCCCTCGACCTTGCGCAGGTAGATGTCCTGGACCGGATTGTGCGACTTCGACAGCGCGAGCGGGCCGCGCGGGCTGTCGATCTTGGCCGATTCCATCGCCTTGACGATCTCGGCGCGCTTCGACAGGTCGCCCTTCACCGCGTTCATGCCGACGATCAGGAGCTGCGCCGCGTCGTAGCCGCCGACCGCATAGACGTCGGGCTCGGTCTTGTACGCCTTCATGTACGCCGCGCGGAACGCATTGTTCTTCGGAAGGTTGAGGCCGTCGCCGTAGTGCAGCGTCGTCAGCAGCCCCTGGGCGGACTCACCCTGCGCTTCCAGCGTGCCGTCGGTGAGGAAGCCGGGACCGACCAGCGGGATCGTCTTGTTGAGTCCGGCTGCCGCATAGTCCTTGACGAACTTGACCGCTCCGCCGCCTGCGAAGAACGCGTAGACGACGTCGGGCTTGAGGCTCGCGATCTCGGTCAGGAGCGCCTGGAACTCGACCTGCGGGAACGGAAGATAGAGCTCCTTCACGACCTTGCCGCCGCCGGCCTCGAACGCCTCCTTGAAGCCGCCGATCGATTCCTCGCCCGCCGCGTATTTCCACGTGATCGTGACCGCGGTCTTCTTCTTCTGCTCGGCCATCACCTTGCCCATCGCCACACCCGGCTGCGAATTCGAGAACGACGTGCGGAACACGTTGGCCGCGCACAAGGGACCGGTGATGTCGTCGGCGCCGGCGTTGGGGATGATCAGGAGCGTGTTGTTGTCGCGCGCGACCTTCGACATCGCGAGCGCGACGCCGGAATGCACGGTGCCGACCATCACGTCGACGTTGTCGCGCTTGATGAGCTTGTTGGCGTTGTCCGGGGCCTTCGCGGGATCCGACTCGTCGTCGACGACGAAGTACTCGATCTCGCGGCCGGCCAGCTTGCCGCCGTTTTCCTCGATCGCCAGCTTGAACCCGTTGGTGATCGCGTTGCCGAGCGCGGCGTAGGTGCCCGTGTACGGCAGCATCAGTCCGATCTTGACCTTCTGTTGCGCCTGCGCGTGGCCGGCGGTGGCGACGAGGCCGGCGGCGAGGATCGCCGTCGCCGCGAGCGCGCCGAAGCGCATGGATCTACCTGGCTGTTTCATCACTTCCTCCTCAAGGCGTTTCTCGTTATCGGAACCTTGCGCGCTTAGGCTGCGGGAGGATCGCCCTCAGGCCGCCTTTGCGCGAAGCTTGAACCGCTGGATCTTACCCGTCGCCGTCTTCGGAAGCTCGTCGATGAATTCGATCCAGCGCGGATACTTGTACGGCGCGAGCTGCGTCTTCACGTGCTGGCGAAGCTCCTCGGCCAGCGCGTCCGAGGGCTCCCGCCCCGCTTTCAGCACGACATAGGCGACGGGCTTCGTCAGGTGCTCGTCGTCCTCCTTGCCGATCACCGCCGCCTCGAGCACCGCCGGGTGCGTGATCAGCGCCGCCTCGACCTCGATCGGCGACACGTAGATGCCGGAGACCTTGAGCATGTCGTCGCTGCGGCCCGAATAGACATAGTTGCCGTCCGCGTCGATCGAGTACTTGTCGCCGCTGCGGGTCCAGGGCCCCTGGAACGTGCTGCGGCTCTTCTCGCGGTTGTTCCAGTAGCACATCGCCGCGGTCGGGCCGGCGATCTGCAGCTCTCCCACTTCACCTGGCGCGACCGGCGCGCCGTTGTCGCCGACGATGCGAAGCTCGTAGCCGGGAACGGGCTTCCCGCTCGTCCCGTAGCGCACTTCGCCGGGACGGTTGGACAGGAAGATGTGCAGCATTTCGGTCGAGCCCAGGCCGTCGAGGATCTCGACGCCGAAATGCTCGGTCCAGCGCCGGCCGATGTCGGCGGGCAGCGCCTCGCCGGCGGACGTGCAGCGCCGCATCTTCAATTCGCCGCGCTTCGGAAGATCCGGGCTCGCGAGCAGCGCGGCGAACAGCGTCGGCACGCCGTAGAAGATCGTGGGCTGGTGCTTGCGCAGCCGCGCGAACACGGCGGCCGGCGTCGGACGCTCGGCCATCAGGATCGCCGTCGCACCCACCGCCAGCGGAAACGTGAGGCCGTTGCCGAGCCCGTAGGCGAAGAACAGCTTCGCCGCCGAGAAGACGACGTCGTCCTCGCGCAGTCCCAGGATCGGCTTGGCATAGAGCTCCGCCGTCTCGATGAGGCTCGACTGGACGTGCACCGTGCCCTTGGGCGCGCCGGTGGACCCCGACGAATAGAGCCAGAAGCACATGTCGTCGCACGTCGTCTCCGCCGCGGCGAAGCTCGTGCCCGCGCGCTTCATCAATGCCGGCGAGCGAGTGATGTCCGGCCTTCGCGTGCTCGTCGGTCGCGTCGGCGACGACGACGTGTCGAAGGTCGGGCAGCTTGCCGATGAGCGGGGCGAAGGCCGGATAGAGCGCCGCCGACACGAGCAGCGTGCCCGCGCGGCTGTCGCGCAGCATGTACTCGTAATCCTTCGTCGTGAGCAGCGTGTTCCCCGCCACCGGGACGATGCCGGCCTTGATCGCGCCGAGAAACGCCGACGGGAAATCGATGGTGTCGAGCAGACAGAGGAGCACGCGCTCCTCGCGCGCGAGTCCCAGGCCCGTCAGCGCGTTGGCGCAGCGGTTCACGCGTTCCGCGAGCTCGCCGTAGGTGTAGCTTCCCCGATCGTCGATGAAGGCGACCTTGCCGGCGCGGCCCGCCGCGAGATTGCGCTCGATGAGGTCGTGCGCCGCGTTGTAATCGCGCGGCACGTCGACGTGCGGCGGCACCATGCGATGGTCGGCACTGCTCAACGACGGCATCGTTCTCCCTTTCTTCGGCCCGGCGCCCGCGCGCGGCGTGCTGCGCAACGGTTCCGCGGTCACATGCGGCCGGTCACGCCTTGGTGAATTCGATCGCGCCTTGCGGCAACAGGTAGAGCACCAGCGCCTTGCCGCCGGCGACGGTCGGCACGTGCGCGGTACCCGGCTCATATACTAGCCAACCTGCGCCGCGGCCGTCGAACCGTGCCGCGCCCCCGACCGGCATGATGAGATCGATCTCGCCGTTCGGATGGCGGTGATGCCCGCCGGCGATCTCGTCCATTTCGACGACGTCCACCGAGTATCCGTCGGTCGCGGGACCCGGCTTCACGACGCGCCCGTATTTGATGCCGGCGTGCTCGCGACCGCACATCCACCCCGCCTTGATGCCGGCCTCGCAGGCGTCCTGAATCGCGCGGAACACCTCGCCGCCCGCGGGGAAGCTTGCGTTGAGATCAGCTTCGAGCGCGGCATCGAGCGGGCGTCCCGCGATGCGGCCGGTGATCGTCGTCATCAGGGCCGTGAATTGTTCCTGGGTCATCTTGGCGATGCGAGTCAGCGTGGGCGATGCGTTGTCCGGCATGGTACTGACGCGCCGAACATGCTTGGCCATGCACTTTATGTCATGTCAATCCGGCGGTCAAGCACAATAAAGCATGTCGTTGGCATTGCCAGCACGCGCGGCTAGACGCCCGCCGGGCTCCCCTTTCCCGAGTGCCAACGCGTCCGGGCGGGCCCAAAACCGGAGCGATCTAAAGTGCTTGACACGCTGAGAGATCATGCACTATATTTCCTGACACCGCGATTGCGCCTTTGGAATCCGAGCGATCCATGTCCTCCGCCGTCGACCCAGCAACGAGCACCGCCGAAAGTCCCACGGAAAGCCGCGCCGACGCCGAATTCCTGGCCGAGATGGGCCGGCAGGTGCGGGAGGCGCGCGAACGGCGCGGCCTCGCGCGGAAGATCCTGTCCCAGCAGTCCGGCGTGTCCGAGCGCTATCTGGCGCAGCTCGAAGCCGGCGAGGGCAACGCGTCGGTTCTCCTTCTGCGCAGCGTCGCGCGCGCGCTCGGCATGCCGCTCACCGAGCTGCTCGACCATCGCGAGAGCTCGGTCGAGCATCGGCTCATCCGCCGCTTTCTCGAGCGCCTGCCGGAGCATCGCCTCGAGGACGTCGTGTTCCGCCTGATGCGCGACTTCGGCCACGACGAGGCGCTGCGACGCAAGCGCGTCGCGCTGGTGGGACTGCGCGGCGCCGGCAAGACGACGCTCGGCGAGGCGCTCGCGGCCGAGCTCCATTGCCCGTTCATCGAGCTCGACCGCGAGATCGAGCGCGAGGCCGGCATCAGCCTGTCCGAGGTATTCCTGCTCTATGGCCAGGCCGGCTACCGGCGCATCGAGCGCCGCTGCCTCGAGCGGATGATCGAGACGCACCGCGAGATGGTGATGTCGGTCGGCGGCGGCGTCGTGTCCGAGCCCGAGACCTACAACCTGCTGCTGCTCAGTTGCTACACCGTCTGGATCAAGGCGTCGCCCGACGAGCACATGTCGCGCGTCGTCGCGCAGGGAGATCTTCGTCCCATGCAGGGCAACGCCGAGGCGATGGAAGACCTGACCCGCATTCTCGAGGCGCGCGCGCCGCTCTACCGCAAGTCCGACGCGACGATCGACACGTCGGGCGAGCCGCCCGCGCAAAGCCTTGCCAAGCTGCGCCACGCGCTCGCCGCCTGACGCAACCCACGAGCACCGAGGAGATTCCCATGGCCGAAGCGGCCGCGATCCTGACTCCCGCCGCGGAAGCGGCATCGCCGGGTCCCGTCACGTACGACACGCATCCGGACCGCTACGCGCACTGGACGCTGGCGTTCGACGGGCCCGTCGCCACCCTCGTGCTCAACATCAACGAGGATCGCGGCCTCCGGCCGGGGTACAAGCTCAAGCTCAATTCCTACGATCTCGGCGTCGACATCGAACTGCACGACGCGCTGCAGCGGATCCGCTTCGAGCATCCCGAGGTGAGAAGCGTCGTCGTCACGAGCGGCCGCGAGCGCATCTTCTGCTCGGGCGCCAACATCTTCATGCTGGGCCTCTCCTCGCACGCGTGGAAGGTCAACTTCTGCAAGTTCACCAACGAGACCCGGAACGGCATCGAGGATTCGAGCCGGCACTCCGGCCTCAAGTTCATCGCCGCGTGCAACGGCACGACGGCCGGCGGCGGCTACGAGCTGGCGCTCGCCTGCGACGAAATCCTGCTGATCGACGACCGCTCGTCCGCGGTGAGCCTGCCGGAAGTGCCGCTCCTCGGCGTGCTGCCCGGCACCGGCGGCCTCACGCGCGTCACCGACAAGCGCCGCGTGCGCCGCGACCACGCCGACATCTTCTGCACGCTGGTCGAGGGTGTGCGCGCGCAGCGCGCCAAGGAGTGGCGCCTCATCGACGATCACGCGAAGCCGCAGCAGTTCGCGGAAAAAGTGAAAAGCCGCGCGCAGGCGCTGGCCGCGCAGTCGCGACCGGCCCGCCGGCGAAAAAGGCGTGACGCTGACGCCGCTCGCGCGCACGATCGACGCCGCGGGCATCCATTACACGCACGTCGACGTCGCCATCGACCGCAAGGCGCGCAGCGCGACGATCACGGTGTCGGCGCCGAAGATCTGCCCCGCCGGACGATCTCGCCGCGATCAAGTCCGCCGGCGCCGCGTGGTGGCCGCTCGCGATGGCGCGCGAGCTGGACGACGCGATCCTGCTCCTGCGCACCAACGAGCTCGAGATCGGCACGTGGGTCCTGAAGGCGGCGGGCGACGCGGCGCACGTCCTCGCCGCCGACGCGTCGCTCGAGCGGCACCAGGCCGACTGGTTCGTCCGCGAGACGATCGGGATGCTCCGCCGCACGCTGGCGCGGCTCGACGTCACGTCGCGCACGCTCTATGCGCTCGTCGAGCCCGGCTCGTGCTTCGCCGGAACGCTGCTCGAGCTGGCGCTGGCCGCCGATCGCAGTTACATGCTGGCGCAGGCGGACGACGCTGCCACCGCGCCGCGGCTCACGCTGTCGCCGATGAATTTCGGCGCGTACCCGATGGTGAACGGACAGGCGCGGATCGTCGCGCGCTTCTACGGGGAGGCCGAGCCGATCGCCGCGGCAAAGGCCGCCCTCGGCCGACCGCTCGCCGCCGCCGACGCGCTGGAACTCGGTCTCGTCACCGCGGCGCCGGATGACCTCGACTGGGCCGACGAGGTGCGCCTCGCCCTCGAGGAGCGCGCGAGCCTGTCGCCGGACGCGCTGACGGGACTGGAAGCGAACCTGCGCTTCGGTCCCGGTGAAACGATGGAGACGCGCGTGTTCGGCCGGCTCTCGGCGTGGCAGAACTGGATCTTCATCCGGCCGAACGCGACCGGAGAATCCGGCGCGCTCAAGATTTTCGGCACCGGGCAACAAAGCCCGCTTTGATTGGAACAGGGTCTGAAGTTCACACCTCCGTTCGCCCTCACGACCACCCTCTGGAGCTTTCATGAGCATCGACTACAGCGAGAAAATCCCGAACAACGTGGACCTCGCGAGCAACAAGACGCTGCAGCGCGCGCTCGAGCACTGGCAGCCCGAGTTCCTGAACTGGTGGGCCGACATGGGGCCGGAAGGCACGACGTCGACCGACGTGTACCTGCGCACCGCGATCAGCGTCGAGCCCAAGGGCTGGGCGCATTTCGACCACGTGAAGATGCCCGACTACCGCTGGGGCATCTTCCTCACGCCCGCCGAAGCCGACCGCAAGGTGAACTTCGGCGCGCACAAGGGCGAGCCCGCGTGGCAGGAAGTGCCGGGCGAGTACCGCTCGAATCTGCGCCGGCTGATCGTGACGCAGGGCGACACCGAGCCCGCGTCGGTCGAGCAGCAGCGCCATCTCGGCCTCACCTGCCCGTCGCTCTACGACCTGCGCAATCTCTTCCAGGTCAACGTCGAGGAAGGCCGCCACCTGTGGGCGATGGTGTACCTGCTGCACGCGTACTTCGGCCGCGACGGCCGCGAGGAAGCCGAGGCGCTGCTCGAGCGCCGCTCGGGCGACGCCGACAATCCGCGGATCCTGGGCGCGTTCAACGAGAAGACGCCGGACTGGCTCGCGTTCTTCATGTTCACCTATTTCACGGACCGCGACGGCAAGTACCAGCTCTGCTCGCTCGCCGAGTCCGGCTTCGACCCGCTCGCGCGCACGACGCGGTTCATGCTGACCGAGGAAGCGCATCACATGTTCGTCGGCGAGTCGGGCGTGGGCCGCATCATCCAGCGCACCTGCGAGGCGATGGCGCGGGACAAGGTCGACGATCCGGCCAAGCTTCGCGCGATGGGCCTCATCGACCTGCCGACGATCCAGCGCTACCTCAATTTCCACTTCAGCGTGACGATGGACCTCTTCGGCGCCGACGTGTCGTCCAATGCGGCGACGTTCTATTCGACCGGCCTCAAGGGCCGCTTCGACGAGACCAAGATCGACGACGACCACCAGTTGACGGGCGCGACCTATCCGGTGCTCGAAGTGCGCGACGGCCAGCTCGCCGCCGTTCAGGCTCCGGCGCTCAACGCGCTCAACGAGAAGCTGCGCGACGACTACGTGAGGGATGCCCTCGCCGGCATCGAGCGCTGGAACAAGATCATCGAGAAGTCCGGCATCGGCATCAGGCTCAAGGCGCCGCACAAGGCGTTCAATCGCCGCATCGGGCCGCTTTCGGCGGTGCGCGTCGATCCCGAAGGGCACGTCGTGTCCGAGGCCGACTGGACGCACCGCCACCTGCAGTGGCTGCCGTCGGAAACGGACCGCGCGTTCGTCGCTTCGCTGATGGGTCGCGTCGCGGAACCCGGCAAGTTCGCCAACTGGATCGCGCCGCCCGCGCGCGGCATCAACAACCAGCCGGTGGAATTCGAGTACGTCCGCTTCAACTGATGCCCGTGCGAAGGAAAATGCAATGAGCGGAACCGGATCGACGGTCGAGGTGCTGCGCCAGCATCTCATCGACCCCGAGATCTGCATTCGCTGCAACACGTGCGAGGAGTCCTGCCCGGTCGACGCGGTGACGCACGACTCGCGCAACTACGTCGTCGACGCGGCGAAGTGCAACTACTGCAACGAGTGCATCTCGCCGTGCCCGACCGGCGCGATCGACAACTGGCGCCAGGTCGACAAGGCGAAGCCCTACACGATCGCCGAGCAGCTCCTCTGGGACGTCCTGCCCGCGCAGGTCGCGCTGGAAACGGGCGCCGGCGACGCCATGCCGACCGATGTCGCGCGGATCACGTCGGTCGCGTCCGCGGGACAGGGCGGCGACGCGCCGCCGCCGTGGTCGGCCGCGCATCCCTACGTCAATGTCTACCCGCCCGAGCGGCCCGCGATCGCGACGGTCACCGGCAATCATCCGCTGACGAGCGAGGGCGCGAGCTGCGACATCCGCCACATCGTCCTCGATTTCGGCGGCACCGCGTTCCCCGTGCTCGAGGGCCAGACGATCGGCATCCTCCCACCGGGCGTCGATGCGAACGGCCGGCCGCATCACGTGCGCCTCTACTCCGTCGCGAGCCCGCGCGAGGGCGAGCGCCCGAAATACAACAATCTGTCGCTGACGGTGAAGCGCGTCACCGAGGACCACGACGGCAATCCGGTCCGCGGCGTCGCGTCGAATTTCCTGTGCGATCTCGCGAAGGGCCAGGAGGTGAGGGTCGTCGGACCCTATGGCACGTCCTTCCTGATGCCGAATCATCCGGGGTCGAGCATCCTGATGGTCTGCACCGGCACCGGGTCCGCGCCGATGCGCGCGATGACCGAGCGGCGGCGCCGGCGCATCGCGCTCAAGGAAGGCGGCGAGCTGATGCTGTTCTTCGGCGCGCGCTCCGAGGTCGAGCTGCCCTATTTCGGTCCGCTGCAGAAGCTGCCGAAGGAGTTCATCGACATCAATTTCGCGTTCTCGCGCGTCGCCGGCCAGCCGAAGACCTACGTGCAGGACAAGATCCGCGAGCGCGGCGCGGACGTCGCGCGCCTCCTCGCCGATGACAACAGCTATGTCTACATCTGCGGGCTCAAGGGCATGGAGGACGGCGTGGATAAGGCGTTCCGCGACGCCTGCAGGAACGCCGGCGCCGACTGGGACGCCGTGCTGCCCACGCTGCGCGCGACGGGCCGCTACCACGTCGAGACTTACTGACGCGACGGCCCGCCCGAGCGCCCCTCCCATGACCGCCGCGATCCGAATCATCCGGGACGAGCATCTCGCAATTGCGTCGGTGCTCTACGGACTGCAGGCCGCGATTCGCCGGATCGGCGAGGGCAGCGCGCCGGACATGCGCCTGCTCGACGCCCTCCTGCGCTACGTCGAGCAGTTTCCGGAGCGCCTGCACCATCCGAAGGAGAGCGGCACGCTGTTTCCCGCGGTCGTCGCACGCTGCCCCGAGGCGCAGGCGCTGGTCGACGTGCTCGATGCCGAGCACGCACTCGGCGCGAGTCTCATCGAAGCGCTGCGAACGATGTTCGCGCGATTCAGCAATGGCGATTCCCTCGCGTTCGCGCCGTTCGCGACGGCCGTCGACGAATATTCGGATTTCCACTGGCGCCACATGCAACGGGAGGAAGACCGGCTGCTGCCGCTCGCGGCATCGCATCTCACCGCGGAGGACTGGGACCGCGTGAACGCGGCGTTCCAGGCCAACGACAACCCGCTCGAGGGCATCCGGCCGAAGGACGAGGCCGAGAGCCTGTATCGCCGTATTCTGAGCCTCGCCGACCATTCGGCGCGCGCCGCGGGCGTCGTGAGCCCCGCCCGATCGCGTTGACTCGCTGCGCGCAACCTCCCCGGAACATGCCTCCGCCGCTGACGCGTTCCGCGATCGATCGGAAACCCCAATGCAGAATGCCCAGATGAATTCCGGACTTCCCTCCGCCGCGCCTGCGCCGAGCTTCGACGACCCGCTCGGCATGATCTCCGCGTGCCACCGCCGCATCGAGGGGCAGCTCGCGACCCTCGCGCGGCTGCAGGCCCATCTTCCGGAGCATGGCAGCGACGACGACGCGCGCGCCGCCGCCCGGGCGATCCTCAAGTACTTCGACAATGCGGCGCCCAACCACCACGCCGACGAGGAGCAGAGCCTCTTCCCGCGGCTTCTCGCATTGCGTCCGCCGGGCATCGACGGCCTTCTCGAGACGCTGCACGGCGAGCATGCCGCGCTCGCCGACGGCTGGAGCCGCCTGCGACTTCCGCTCTCCGGAATTGCGGCCGGCGCCGGCGCCGTGCTGTCCGCGGCGGACGTCGCCGAGGTCACCGCCGCCTATGCGGCGCACATCTCGCGCGAGGACGGCCTGCTGATTCCGCTTGCCCGGCGAACGCTCGACCCGGCAGCGCTGGCCGCGATCGGCCGCGAGATGGCGGATCGTCGCGGCGTCGATCTCGCAGCACCCGGCCACACCGCGAACCGGACCGGCTCTTTACCCTGAACATCGAGCGGGGGTATAAACGATCCCCCGGCGCCACGCTCCGCAAAACCGTTTTGCCTCGGGAGCACCTGCGCGCCACCAACGAATGGACGGACGACCATGAGTGCATTCAACGTCGTGCGATTTCGCGTCAAGCCCGGACGGGACCAGGACTTCATCGAGGCGCACCGGAACGCCCGGGCGGATTTCGCGGGCTTCAAGCGTGGCTCGCTCATCAAGACCGGCGAGCACACGTACTGCATCATCGGCGAGTGGGACCGCTTCGACAGCATCGTCGCGGCGCGCCCCAAGATGGGCGCGCTGCTCGACTCGTTTCGCGACACGCTGGAGGACCTGGGCGGCGGGCTTGGCCTGACCGATCCGGTGTCCGGCGAGACCGTCCTCGAGCTCAAGTAGCCACGGCGGGCTCGCCGCGGCGCTTGCAGCCGGCCCGGTCCGGCGCTATGATGTGCATGTGCAGCACATGTCCATGATGAAGGAGGCGCAATGGCGACGGCGACCGAACGCATCCCGGTACTGGTGACTCCGCGCGAGAAGAGCGACATCGCGCGGATGGCCAAGGCCGCGGGTCTCTCGATGGGCGAGTTCCTGCGCCGCGCGGCGGCGTCCTTCCGTCCGGACGAGGACGAGCGGCTGCTGCTGCCGATGATCGATCAGATGGTCAGGACGACCGCGCAGGCCGCGGCCGCGATCGACGACGCGCTCGCCTTCGTCGAGGCGTCGAACCGGCGGATCGCCCGCATGGAAGGCAAGCGCAAGGCGGCATGATGGGCGTCGCCGAGAAGATGTGGGATGCACTGACCACCGTCATCAAGATGAACGACAAGGTGGAGCGGATGGCGGCGTCGGTGAAGGCTCAGCAGGCCAAGATCGAGAGCCTGACCGAGCGCGTGATCCGCCTCGAGACGGCGCTCGAGATCGCGCTCGCGCAGCGCGGCGCGAAGGTGCGCCAGATCGAGCACAAGAGCTGACGCTCCTCCGGCCCGCGGCGGTCCTCGCCGCGCGACAGGGTCGGCCGGTCAGATGACGCGCGAGTACTGGGCGCGCTCGCGCGCCTCGCGCAGGTACTTGTCGAACTGCATCGCCACCGTGCGTACCAGCAGGCGCCCCTGCGGGGTCACCTTGATTCCCGCGGGCGTGATTTCGGCGAGGCCGTCGGCGGCCAGCGGCGCCAGCGCGGCCAGGTCCGGCGCGAAATATTCGGTGAAGCGGATCCCGTACCGCGCGTCGATCGCCGCGAAGTCGAGGTCGAAATCGCACATGAGCTTCTGGATCACGTCGCGGCGCAGGAGGTCGTCGGCGTCGAGCTCGACGCCGCGCATGACCGGCAGCGCCTGCGCGTCGAGGCGGTCGTAGTATTCGTCGAGCGTCTTCACGTTCGCCGTGTAGGCAGCGCCGACCTTGCCGATCGCCGAGATGCCGAACGCGAGCATGTCGCAGTCCGGCTTCGTCGAGTAGCCCTGGAAATTGCGGTGCAGCTTGCGCTCGCGCTGCGCGACGGCGAGCTCGTCGGTCGGCTTCGCGAAATGGTCCATCCCGATGTAGGTGTAACCGGCCGCGCCGAGCTTCTCGATGGCGAGCGAGAGGATCCCGAGCTTCACCTCGGCGATCGGCAATTCGGAGAGCTCGATGCGCCGCTGCGGCTTGAACAGGTGCGGCACGTGCGCGTAGCTGTAGAGCGCGATGCGGTCGGGCGAAGCCGCGATCACCTTGTCGAGCGTCGTCCGGAAGCCCTCGACGCTCTGCTTCGGCAATCCGTAGATGAGGTCGGCGTTGACCGAGACGAAGCCGTTCGCGCGCGCGGCGTCGATGACGGTCATCGTCTCCTCCTCGGACTGGATCCGGTTGACCGCCTTCTGCACGTCCGGGTCGAAATCCTGGATGCCGACGGAGATCCGGTTGAAGCCGAGCGATCCGAGGAACGCGATGGTGTCGGCGTCGACCTTGCGCGGATCGACCTCGATCGAGACCTCGGCGTCCGGCACGACGTTGAACGCGCCCCGCAGCATGCCGATCAGCGTCGACATCTCGTCGCGCGCGAGGAAGGTCGGCGTCCCGCCGCCGAGGTGCAGCTGCTCGACCCGCGGCGCGCCCTCGATCATGCCGCCGACGATGTCGATCTCGCGGCCGACGTACTTGATGTACTTCGCGCTGCGGCCGTGGTCCTTGGTGATGACCTTGTTGCAGGCGCAGTAGTAGCAGATCGTGTTGCAGAACGGGACGTGCACGTACAGCGACAGCGGCTGCGCGTGCGCCGCGTGCCGGTGGTTGCGCGTGTGCAGCGCGTTGACGTAGTGCTCGGCGGTGAACGCCTCGTGGAAGCGGTCGGCGGTCGGGTACGACGTGTAGCGCGGCCCGAAGAGGTCGTATTTCCGGACCAGGGCGGTGTCGAGGACGAGATCGGCGGCGGCGAGCGTCGTTGTCATGGGGTCGCTGGAAGACTCGGGTAAATCGGCGTCCTGCGGCAACATGTTACCGGGGACGTAACAGGGGGTCTTGACCGAAATCAACCCGGGTTCCGCTACCCACCCCCGGAAAAGGGGATTATCGCTTGTCCTCGGGGAGCGCCTTCAGCAACTGCGCCTTGGCATAGAGCGTATCGCGGGCGATTCCCGTGGCCGCCGCGGCGATCCGCGCGAGGCGCGCCGGCGGCAATTCGTGCGCGAGAAGCGTCATCCAGCGCTCGATCTCCGGCGTCAGGGCCGCGGTCTCCGGGCGATCCGCCGCAGCACGCGCGTCGACGATCAGCACGAATTCGCCGCGCAGCCGGTCGGGGTCCGCGGCGAGCCAGTCCGACGCGTCGGCGAGCGGCATCGCCGCGATCGATTCGAATTTCTTGGTGAGCTCGCGGGCGATGACGATGGTGCGCGCGCCGTCCAGCCACCGCGCGAGCTCGGCGACCGTTTCCTGCACGCGATGCGGCGCTTCGTAGACGACGAGCGCCATCGACAGCGCGCCGGCTTCCTGCACCAACTCGCGCCGGCGCTTCGCCGAAGGCGGAAGGAATCCGAGAAAAGCGAACCGCTCGGCGCCAAGGCCCGCGGCGGAGACCGCGGCGACCGCCGCATTGGCGCCGGGAATCGGAACGATCGCGAATCCCGCTGCGCGCACCGCACCCACCAGCGCCGCGCCCGGATCGCTCACGGCCGGCGTCCCGGCGTCGCTCACGAGCGCCACGCTGCGGCCCGAGCGCAGGACCGCGACGATCTCGGACGCGCGCTTCGCCTCGTTATGCGCGTGCAGCGACAGCGGCCGTGTCGCAATCCCGAAATGGCGCAGCAGCACGGCGGTCACGCGCGTGTCCTCCGCGGCGATCACGTCCGCGCTCTTCAGGATGTCGAGCGCGCGCAGCGTGAGGTCGCGCAGGTTACCGAGCGGGGTCGCGACCACATATAATGTTCCGGGCGCGGCCAGGAATCGCGATGCGTCCCCGGTGGATTCCGCCGGTTCGAGAGCTTCCGTCCGGTGCACGTGCGCTCCAGAGTGCCTGCATGATCGCCCGCCGCCAATCCCGCCCATCGGGTCCGCTCGAAAACGCAGGCCGCCGCGTGCGTGTGGTCGCGCTCGCGCTGGCGCTCGGGTTGCCGGCATTCTCCGCCGCGCAGACGCCCGCAGCAAGCAGCGAAGGCGACACCGGGACGCCGGCGCCGCCCGTCTCGCATGAAATCGCGCTGGTGCTTCCGCTCGCATCGTCGACCTATGGACGCGCCGCCGACGCCGTGAGGGCCGGATTCGAAGCCGCGGCCGAGCGCGCCAGGGTCAAGCCCCTCGTCATCTCGCACGGCGATGGCGACGTGGTCGTCGCGATGACCAAGGCGCGCGACGCGGGCGCCACGGTGATCGTCGGGCCGCTGGTCCGCGACGATCTCAAGGCGGTCGCCGCGGCGGACATCGCGTTGCCGTGGGTCGTCGCGCTGAACCAGTTCGAAGACGGCGCGCCGCTGCCCCACGGAATGTACGCACTGACGCTGTCGATCGAAAGCGACGGCCGCCAGCTCGCGCGCCACCTTCGGCGCAACGAAGCGAAGAGCGTCGCCATCATCACGAGCGACTCGCCGCTGCAGAAGCGCTTCGCCGCAGCGTTCGTCGACCAATGGCTCGAGGACGGCGGCGCAGCACCCGCCGCCTTTCACTTCGACCGCTCTCCCGAGACGCTCGTGCGCCTGAAGCAGCGAACGGCGAAGACGCCGCCCGACGCCGCGCTGCTCGCGACCGACGCGTCGGATGCGGCGCTCGCGCGCCCGTACCTCGGGACCGTCGCGACGTGCGCCAGCAGCCAGGTCAACGACCGCCAGCCGCCGCAGATCGTGCGCGACCTCGACGGCGTGTGCTTCGTCGAGATCCCCTGGCTCGCGGACCCCGATGCCGCCACGTTCGCGAGGCTCAAGCGCCCCGCGTTGCCCAATGCCGCGCTCGATCGCCTCTATGCGCTCGGAATCGACGCCTTTCGCGTCGCGCAGGCGCTCGCCGACGGCCGGATCGACCGGCTCGAATTCGACGGCGCCACCGGACACCTGACACTCGACGACTCGCGCGTGTTCGCGCGCGAAGGGCGCGTGCTGCGCTTCAACGGCGGCGACATCGAGCCCGCCGAAGGTCGCTGACCATGCCGGGGCCGCGCCCGAGCGACGGCGCGCGCGCCGAACAGCTGGCGGCCGAGTTCCTCGCGGCGCGCGGGCTCGTCATCATGGAGCGCAACTGGCGCCGCCGCTGCGGCGAGCTCGACCTCATCGCGCGCGACGGCGAGACGCTCGTGTTCGTCGAAGTGCGATTGCGCACGAGCGTGCGGTTCGGCGGCGCGGCCGCGAGCATCACGCCGGCCAAGCGCGCGAAGCTGACCGCGGCCGCCGGCCATTATCTCGCCGGGCTCCCGCGCACGCCGGCCTGCCGCTTCGACGCCGTGCTGCTCGACGCCCTCGATCCCGCCCGGATCGAGTGGCTGCGGAACATCGTCGACTGAAAGGACGCCGAAAGGCGCATGCCTGCGCGGCGGACCGCGTTCGAATCTTGCTACAATCCGCGGGCTTCTTTTTGCGCCGCCACCCATGGATCACATCCCCAAGATCAAGCAGCACTTCGCCGACAGCGCGCAACTCAAGCGCGATTCGGTCGACGCACTGGCGCCCGCCATCGCCCGCGCCGCGATCGCACTCACCGAATGCCTGCTCGAGGACGGCAAGATCCTGGCCTGCGGCAACGGCGGCTCGGCCGCCGATGCGCAGCATTTCGCGGCCGAGATGGTGGGCCGGTTCGAGCGCGAGCGTCCGGAGCTCCCCGCCATTTCGCTGGTCACCGATACGTCGATCCTGACCGCGGTGGCCAACGACTATGCGTTCGAGCAGGTGTTCGCGAAGCAGGTGCGGGCGCTCGGCATCGCCGGCGACGTCCTGCTCGCGCTGTCGACGTCCGGCAATTCCGCTAACGTCATCGCGGCGATCGAATCCGCGCACGACCGCGACATGCGCGTGATCGCGCTGACCGGCCGAGGCGGCGGTCGCATCGCGGGCCTCCTCGGCGACCGCGACGTCCATCTGTGCGTTCCGCACGACCGCACCGCGCGCATCCAGGAAGTCCACCTGCTGATGATCCACTGCCTGTGCGACGCGGTCGACAACGCGCTGCTCGGAGAGGAAGAATGAGTCGCCGGGCGCCGGCGGCCGCCGCGATCGCGCGCGGGGCTTCTCGCCGCCGGTGCCGGATCCGGGCTGACAGGCTGCGCGCCGGTCGTCGTCGCCGCCGGGGTGGGCGCAGGCGTGATGGTCGCCACCGACCGCCGCACCACCGGGGCGCAGCTCGACGACGAGACGATCGAGCTCAAGATCGCCGCCGCCGAGTCCGACAAGCGCTGGGGTGGGGGCGTGCATCTCAATGCGACCTGCTACAACGGCATCGTGCTCCTCACCGGCGAGGCGCCGTCGACGACGGTGCAGGATGAGATCACCGCGTTCGTGAAAGGCCAGGAGCGCGTGCGCATGGTGCAGAACGAGATGACCATCGGCGATGTCTCCGACATGAAGTCGCGCACCAACGATACTTATCTCACGGGCAGCGTCAAATCGCGGCTGGCCGAGTCGAGCCCGGCGCTGGCGAAGCACGTGAAGGTCGTCACCGAGCGCGCCGTCGTCTATCTCATGGGCCTCGTCACCGCCGACGAAGGCAGGACCGCGGGGCAGATCGCGGCGTCGACGTCGGGCGTCGCCCGCGTCGTCAAGGTGTTCGAGTACACCACCTGATCCGGCCATGGCGACGCCGGACCCGAAGGCCGCTCCGCGCTTTGCCGCCAAGATTGCCTCGGCCGCGGACGCGCTCGCGCGAATCGCGGCGCTGCCGCGCCCGCTCGTGTTCACCAACGGCGTCTTCGACATCCTGCACCGCGGCCATGTCACGTATCTCGACCAGGCGCGGGCGCTGGGCGCCTCGCTCGTCGTCGCAGTGAACACCGACGCCTCGGTCAGGCGGCTCGGCAAGGGCGCGGATCGCCCGGTCAATCCGCTGGACGACCGCGCGGCCGTGCTCGCGGCGCTCGGCTGCGTCGACCTCGTCGTGCCATTCGACGCGGATACGCCGCGCGACCTGATCGTCGCCTGTGCGCCGGATGTTCTCGTGAAAGGCGGCGACTATACCGCCGAGGGGACCGCAGGCGCCGCCGAAGTGATCGCGCGCGGAGGACGCTTCGTCGCGATCCCGTTCGCCTTTGACCGCTCGACCACGGCGCTGCTGAAAAAACTGCGTGACTGACCGAAGCGCTGGTCCTTACCACATCGTTCGAAGCCCACCCCGTTCCCAAAGAAGTCCGCGAGCAGCCCCGAGTGCCTCATTTGCCAACTAAGGGCCCGCAGCGAGCCCCGAGCAACACGCCGCGTCAGCGGCTTGTTGCGGCGAAGGCTAACTTCGAGCCGCGCGAGAAGTTAAGCGAGGCGAAGCCGAGTGGCCGGAGCCACAACACACCTCGAAGAGGTTTGTTGCGGTGGAGGCTAACTTCGAGCCACGCGAGAAGTTAAGCGAGGCAAAGCCGAGCGGCCGGAGCCACAGTACTGGGATTACAGCGAAGGGCGAGCGAGGACACGAAAGCGAACGCTTCGGTGCAGGCTAACGTGAGCGCAGCGAACGTTAAGCCGCGAAGCGGCGGCCGGAGCTACAAAGCAATCGGGGCGCGCAGCCCTTTTGGGAACGGGTTTTACTTGCGGTAGCGGTTGAGGAAGTCCGCCACGATGCCGCGCTGCGAGCGGTCGATCGCCGCGTCGAGCGAGCGGTCGTTGGGATCGAACTGCTTCGCCTTGCGGAACGCGTTGATCGCGTCCTGGTGTTAGCCCTGCGCCTGCAGCGCCGTGCCGAGGCAGCGCCACGCGTCGGCGTTGCCGAGATCGATGTCGGTCCAGGCGCGGCACAGCTCGGCCGCGCGCCGCCAGTTGCCCGCCTGCAGCATCCGCGGGCCCTCGACCTTCAGGAGCGCGATTCGCGCGCGGCGGTCAGCGAACTGCGATGCGATCGTCGGATCCACCGGATCCGCGGATTGCGAATTCGAGCTCGTCGCGATCGACGCCGCGGGCGCCGTCGCCGTCGAGATTCCGCCGCTTACCGCCGTGATGACGTTGCCGGTGGTCAATCCGGCGGGCAGCAGCGACCGCGCCGACGGCAGCACCTCGGTGATTGAAGTCCGAGCCCACGCGATCGAATCGGCCATCGGCTGGTGCCACGCGACGCCGTAGAGCCATAGCATCGCCGCGAGCCCGCACACCCCCGTGATCGCGTTGAGGACGCCCGGAGGGCCATGCGTGACGAGGCAGTCCTGCGCGAAATCCCAGTCGGTCTCCTGGTCCTGCGCGAGCTTCTCGTAGGCGACGGCGATGAGGATCGGCGCCAGCAGCGCGAAGCCGCAGCCCACACCTTCCCACCAGACGCGGAACGAGCGTTTCAGCGCGCGCTCGACCTGCGAGCGCATGTCGCGCGGCGCATAAGCGTCCGATATGGAGAACTGCAGGTAGCAGCCGAACAGCCACTTGCCCGGTGTCGTCTGCACCGACGCGATCAGCAGTGCCTCGATCGGGACCCACGTCCCGGTGATGATCAACGGCGCCAGCAGCGGATGCCCGAGCCAGGCAACGATTGCATCGGGCACCGCGCCGATCGCGCGAAGCTCCGAGAGCAGCAGCGCGAGCACCAGCCCCCAGATGGCGTAGTCGAACAGCCGCGCGCCGAGGCGGCTCCATGGCCGCGGCTCGCTGGTGCGCCCGGCCTTCGCCCGTTCGAGCTCGGCCATGCGCAGCTGGAAGATCCAGCTCGCATCTTCCTGCGGCTGGTTGGTGCCCAGGAACACGCTCTTCTCGCGGCGCCAGTTGAGGATCGCGAGGTCCGTCTGCGGAATGAGCGACCCTCCCAGTGCGCCGCCGCGCCGCCGGACCCAGGCAATGCCGTGGACGATGCCGTAGACCAGCGTCAGCGCGAGCAGCGTGAGCGTGAGCCACACGAGCACCTGCTTCGCGACGAGCACGGTGTCGGCCGGCGTCACGAACGCGATGGCCGCGGCGATGAACGCGCCGAACATCGCGCAGACGAGGAACGTCGCGAGCCGCGAGCGGCCGAACGACGCAACGCGCTCGGTGAGTCCGGGATGATGCAGATTGCGCTCGACGCGGACGTCGGCGGTGTCGAGGCCGGTCTCGAGAATCTCGTCGGCATCGAGCTCGGCCTCGGGGGGATGCACGTCGGTCTGCTCGCCGTCGGCGGCGACGGCGTTGGTCACGACATGCGCGATGCGCTGTTCCGTCGTCCCGGTCGAGACCGCGAGCTCTTCGTCGTAGCGCACGCGCCGATCATGGTCGCCCAATATGCGGCTGGCATGATTGATGAACCGCAGCGCCTCTTCGACGTTGCCTTGCCCGTCACGCGTCTTCGCGTAATATTTCCGGATCAGGCGGCGCAACGCGGCCCGGACTTCCTCGTCCGAGGCAGCCGGGGGAATGCCTAACGCCTCGTAGAGCGTTGCTTTCATCGGACCGATGTTAACCGGAAGAACCGGCTCCGCTTGGAAATATTCGGGGAAAACGCCCCCCGAAGCAAGACTTTCAAAGCAAAAAACAGGCCCGGTGCTGCATTGCAGCTATTTTGTACGACAAGCCCCGCGCGCCGCCACAGGATGAAGAAAGGGCAGCCCGCGGGCTGCCCTTGTTCGGGACGCAAGCGCCGGACGGGATTACTCGTCCGTCTTGTCGGCGCCCTTTTCGGCCGCCTTTTCGCCGGATTTGCCCTTGTGCTGGTGCGCGAGCTTCTCGCGGATCCGCGCCGACTTGCCCGAGCGGTCGCGCAGGTAATAGAGCTTCGCGCGGCGCACCTGGCCCTTGCGTTTCACCTCGATGCTCGCGAGCAGCGGCGAGTACAGCTGGAACGTGCGCTCGACGCCCTCTCCGCTCGAGATCTTGCGCACGACGAACGACGAGTTGAGGCCGCGGTTGCGCTTCGCGATGACCACGCCCTCGTACGCCTGCACGCGCTTGCGCTCGCCTTCGACGACGCTCACGTTGACGATCACGGTGTCGCCCGGCGCGAATTCGGGAATCGTCTTGCCGAGGCGCGCGATTTCTTCCTGTTCCAGCTTTTCGATGATGTTCATGCTGCGTTCTCCATTTCGGTCCGATGGCCCTTGGCCTAGCGCGCGAGAGCAGGGCGCCCCCTGATGCGTGCGATTTCTGGTTTTGCCGTGCCGGCGTTGCCGCCGGCCGGCGTGCTTCACTGCTGCTGCTCCTGCTCCCGCCGCTCGCGCTGGTATTCCGCGAGCAGCGCCTGCTCTTCCCCGGTCAGCGCCCGCTCCCGCAGGAGATCGGGGCGCCGTTCCCATGTCCTTCCCAGCGCCTGCTTCCATCGCCAGCGGCGGATATCCGCATGATGCCCCGACAGCAGGACGTCGGGCACCCGCTCGCCGCCATACTGCTCGGGCCGCGTGTAATGCGGGCAATCGAGCAGCCCGGCGACGAAGGAATCCTGCGCCGCCGATTCGGCATCGTTCAGCACGCCGGGCCGCTGCCGCACGACCGCGTCGATCAGCATCAGCGCCGGCAGCTCGCCGCCCGAGACGACGAAATCGCCGATCGCGATCTCCTCGTCGACTTCGCGCGCGACGAAGCGCTCGTCCAGTCCTTCGTAGCGTCCCGCCAGCAGCACGTATCCGGTCGAATCCCCCGCCGCCGCGAGCGCCGCGACGCGCGCGTGCGACAGCGGAACTCCCGCCGGCGTGAGGTGGATCGTCCGCGTCGCGGCGTACCCGCGCGCCCGCTGCGCCTCACGCGCCGCGCCGAGCGCCTTTTCGAGCGGCTCGGGCAGCATCACCATCCCCGGTCCTCCGCCGTACGGGCGATCGTCGACCGTGCGGTGGTTGTCCTGCGTGAAATCGCGCGGATTCCACGTGCCGAGCTGCCACAGTCCCCGCTCCAGCGCCCTGCCCGTGACGCCGAATCCCGCGGCGTGCACGACCAGCTCCGGAAACAGCGTTACGACATCGAACCGCATTGCCGCGTCCTGTCACCCGCGCAATCCTGACCCCTGCCCGGCGACGCCGTCACCATTCCTCGCCCCAGTCGACGTCGATCCTGCGCGCCGCGAGATCGACGCGGTCGACGATCGACGCAACGTACGGGATCAGCCGATGCGCCCCTCCGTCGGCCCGCGCGACCTGCAGCAGCGGGTGCGCGCCGTGATCGACGACGCCGACGATTTCACCCAGCGCAACGCCCTCGCGATTGGCAACGCTCAATCCGACGAGATCGACGCAATAAATCTCACTTGCCCTGGCCGCCGGAAGTGCCTCGCGCGGCACCGCGACGTCGGCCAGCCTCAATCCCAGTGCCGCTTCCCGCGTATCGACGCCTTGCAGGCGAACCACCAGCGTGCCGGCGTGCACGCGTCCCGCGATCTGCGTCATTTCGCGCCATTGCCCGACCCGCGCCGGCTTGACCCACCATGCCGGGTAGCCGAGCAAGGCATCGGGTCGTTCGGTGTCAGGCCTTACCTTGACCCACCCCTGGACGCCGTATGGCACCAGGATCTGCCCCATCACGACCAGATTGCCGGGGACGCCTGCCGCCGGCGACATGCTCGGTCCGGAGGCTGGGTCAGGCGGCCGGTGCCGCCGGCGCCGCGGTCGCGGCCGCCACCGGGGCCGCAACCGGCCGAGCGGACTTCTTCACGAGCCCGGCGACCGTATCGGAAAGAATGGCGCCGCGGTCCTTCCAGAACGTGACCCGGTCGTGCGCGATGCGCAGCGCTTCCTGGCCTTCGCGGGCGATCGGGTTGTAGAAGCCGACGCGCTCGATGAAGCGCCCGTCGCGCCGGTTGCGCGAATCGGCAACGACGATGTTGAAGAAGGGGCGCTTCTTGGCGCCGCCTCGGGCAAGTCTGATCACGACCATGGCGTTTGCTCGCAGGTCCAGGTGGACGAAGAAAAGTTTTGAATTATATGGCAAAAAGCCCTGGTGAGGCAAGGCGGCCGGGGCGGGGCGCCTGGCTCCGGGCGGCGGCGATCGCCTCTCCCGCGCAAGCCGCCGGGAGGCACCTCCAGACCTAGCGCATTCCGGGCAGCACGCCCTTCATGCCGCGCATGAGCTTCTGCATTCCGCCCTTCGCGACCATCTTCATCATCTTCTGCGTCTGCTCGAACTGGGCGAGGAGCTGGTTCACCTCCTGCACCGAGACGCCGGCCCCGCCCGCGATGCGCCGCTTGCGCGACGCCTTGAGGATTTCGGGCTTCGCGCGCTCCGCGGGCGTCATCGAATTGATGATGCCCTCGATCCGCGCGAGCTTCTTCTCGTTGGGCGCGCTGCCCTGCGCGGCGCGGGCGAGCTCCGCGGGAAGCGATTCCATCATCCCGGCGATCCCGCCCATCTTGCGCATCTGGAGGACCTGCGACTTGAAGTCGTCCAGCGTGAAGCCCTTGCCGGACTTGACCTTCTGCGCGAGCTTGGTCGCCTCTTCATGGTCGACGCTCTTGTGCGCCTTCTCGATCAGCGACAGCACATCGCCCATGCCGAGGATGCGCGACGCCATCCGCTCGGGATGGAAGGTCTCGAGCCCGTCGATCTTCTCGGACACGCCGACGAACTTGATCGGCACGCCGGTGACGTTGCGAACCGACAGCGCGGCGCCGCCGCGCGCGTCGCCGTCGAGCTTCGTCAGGATGACGCCGGTGAGCGGCAGCGCCTCGCGGAACGCGCGCGCCGTGTTGACCGCATCCTGCCCCTGCATCGCGTCGACGATGAACAGCGTCTCGATCGGCTTCATCGCCGCATGGAGCAGCGGCGATCTCCTGCATCATCGGCGCGTCGATCGCGAGACGGCCGGCCGTGTCGACGATGAGCACGTCGTGATAATGCCGGCGCGCGTAATCGAGCGCGCCCGCCGCGATCGCGACCGGCGCCTCGCCGACCGCCGACGGATGGAAGTCGACGCCGACCTGGCCGGCGAGCGTCTGCAGCTGCAGGATCGCCGCAGGCCGGTAGACGTCGGTGCTGACGACGAGCACCTTCTTCTTCTGCTCGCGCAGCAGCCGCGCGAGCTTCGCGGCGGTCGTCGTCTTGCCGGCGCCCTGCAGGCCGGCGAGCAGGATCACCGCGGGGGGCTGCGTCGCGAAATCGAGCGGCACCGCCGCCGCGCCCATCACCGCCGTCAGCTCGCGCTGGACGACGCCGATCAGCGCCTGCCCCGGCGTCAGCGATCCGATGACCTCCTCGCCCTGCGCGGCCGTCCTGACGCTGGCGATGAATTCCTTGACGACGGGCAGCGCGACGTCGGCTTCGAGCAGGGCGAGCCGCACTTCGCGCAGCGCCTCCTGGATGTTGGCCTCGGTGAGCCTCGCCTCGCCGCGCAGGCCCTTCATGACGCGCGACAGCCGCTGGGTCAGGTGATCGAACATCGGAATGAGGAGGTGGTTGGCGTTGGGCGCGCGAGCGGCGGGAGGCGCGATGCGCTGATGTAAACTGGACGCGTCGAAAGCCGGCGTCGGCCTCACGAAACCAAGCCCGGCAGGCTCCCAGAACCTGATGATTTTACTCCACCTCGCGGTCGCGGCCCTGTACGTGGCCTCCACCTGGGCCCTGTGGCCGGATGCTCCGCCGCGGCAGGACGCTCCCGCCCGCGCGGTGCGCCTGCCGGTGAACGGATTGCTGCTCGCCGCGGTCGTGCTGCATGCGTGGCTCGCGCTGCGCGACATCATTTCACCGGGGCAGCTCGACTCTGAGCCTCGCCAACACGCCGTCGGTCCTCGCGTGGCTCGTCGTCGTGCTGGCCTGGTCGACCGGGCTCCTGCGCACGCTGCCGGTCGTCGGCGCCGTCGTGCTGCCGATCGCCGCGGTGGCGTCGCTCCTGCCGGCGCTGTGGGTCAATCCGCACCGCTTCTCGTATTCGGGCGACCCGATCGCGATCGCGCACATCGTCGTCGCGTCGATCGCCTACGCGCTGTTCACGATCGCCGCGGTGCAGGCGCTGGTGATGCTGGGCCTCGAGAAGCGGCTGCACCGCCGCCTTCCCGAAACCGCTGCCGGCGCGATGCCGCCGCTGCTGACGCTCGAGCGCGTGCTGTTCCGGATGATCGTCACCGGATTCGTGCTGCTGACGCTCACGCTCGTCAGCGGCATGTTCTTTTCCGAGCAGATCTTCGGCAAGCCGGTCACGTTCACGCACAAGGTCGTGTTCTCGGTCCTCGCGTGGGTCACGTTCGGCGCGCTGCTGTGGGGCCGCGCCCGCTATGGCTGGCGCGGTCGCGTCGCGGTGCGCTGGATCCTCACCGGGACCGTGTTCCTGTTCCTCGCCTACATCGGCTACAAGTTCGTGCTCGAAGTCCTGCTTGGCAGGTGACCCGGAACGTGCGGCGGCACTCGGCATCGATGCAATGCACGACGCGCCGCCACCCGCAGCCTGACTGCTGACCCCGATGGACGACATCCCGCTCGGCGCGCTCGTCCTGACGCTCGTCATGCTGCTCGCCTGCTCCGCGTTCTTCTCGATCGCGGAGACGGCGATGATGGCGGCCAACCGCCATCGCCTGAAGCACCGGGCGCACAAGGGCGCGCGCGGCGCGCGCCTCGCCCTCGGGCTCCTCGCCGAGGTCGAGCGGCTGCTCGGCGTGATCCTGCTCGGCAACACGCTGGTCGCCGCCGCCGCGGCAACGCTCACGGCGGTGATCACCAAGCGCCTGTTCGGCGAGGGCGAGCTCGCACTCGCGCTGGGCACGGTCGCCATCACGCTCGCGCTGCTCATCTTCTCGGAGATCGCGCCGAAAGTCGTCGGCGCGGCGCATGCCGACCGCATCGCGCCGGTCGTGAGCTTCGCGCTCGCGCCGATGCTGAAGGTCGCGAACCCGATCGTCTGGTTCGTCAACCTGTTCGTGCAGGGGCTGCTTCGCCTGCTGCGCATTCCCGTCGCGGCGTCGTCGGGAACGACGCTGACGCAGGAGGAAGTGCGCTCGCTGGTGCTCGAGGGGCACTACTTTCGCGGCAAGCACCGGCTGATGCTGGCGAACCTCCTCGACCTCGGCGGGATCAGCGTCAACGACGTCATGACGCCGCGCAACCAGATCCACGCGCTCGACCTCGACGCGAAGCCCTCGCTGATGGAGGAGCAGCTCGCGACGTCCTACCACACGCGGCTGCCGGCCTTCGAGGGCGAGCTCGACAACGTCGTCGGCATCGTCCACCTGAAGCAGGTCGTCCGGCTGCAGCAGAGCGGGCCGATCGACGCCGAGGCGATCCGGTCGATCCTGCGGCCCGCGTACTTCGTCCCGGCCGGCACGCCGCTGCTGGTGCAGCTCCAGCAATTCCAGACCGACGGGGAGCGGCTGGGCCTCGTCGTCGACGAGTACGGCGAGCTCGAGGGTCTCGTGACGATCGAGGACATCGTCGAGGAGATCGTCGGCGACTTCACGACGCAGGCGCCGGATGGCGGCGCAGGCGTGGCGCCGCGCGGCCGACGGCAGCGTGATCGTCGAAGGCATGGCGCACCTGCGCACGCTCAACCGCAAGCTGGGCACCCGGTTCCCGCTGGACGGGCCGAAAACGCTGAACGGCCTGATCGTCGAGCAACTGGGAGAAATCCCGGATGCCGGCACCCGCGTGGCGGTCGCCGGCCAGTTGCTCGAAATCGTCCAGACGCAGGATCGTGCGGTAAAAGTCGTACGTTTGCTGCCGCCCGGTGGGGAATCCCCCGGCCTCGCCTTTACAAAGCCAGGGCGGACAGGCATCATCGGTTGGCTAAGTATTATGCGGTTGGAATAATCGCGGACGCCGCATCCGCAGGGGCCAAAGGTACGTAAATTGCTTGATTCGCCGGAATGCCCGTATTTTCCGGCCATAACGCGCCACGATCTGACAACCTCGCCATGGCCACCCAAGCCGCCGCCACACGCAATCTGAGCGGGCTCGCGCGCGCCCTGGCGCAGCACGGGCTGATGACGGAGATACGAGGCCGAGGCGCTGCAGACGCAGGCGCAGCAGGCGCAACATCACGTTCGTCGAGCAGCTGCTCCAGGGCAAGCGCATGTCCGCGACGCAGCTCGCCGCGTTCGGCGTCCCGCGCGTTCGGCGTGCCGCTGATGGACCTCGGGGCGTTCGACCTCGACCAGATCCACAAGGACCTCGTCGACCTCAAGATGGCGCAAATCCCGGCGGGTGCTGCCGCTGCACAAGCGCGGCAACCGGCTCTACGTCGCGACCTCGGACCCCGCCAACCTGCAGGCGCTCGAGGAAGTCCGCTTCAAGACGAACCTCGTCGTCGAGCCCGTCGTGGTCGAGGACGACAAGCTCGCGCAGGCGATCGCCAAGCTCGTCGAGGCGAAGGGCGCGACGCTGAGCGACGCCGAGGCCGATGGAGGACCTGGAGATCGATCTCCAGGAAGGCGGCGCCGACCGCGCTGACGGACGAGGAAACCGCCGAGGTCGAGGACGCGCCGGTCGTCAAGTACATCCAGAAGATCCTGATCGACGCGATCAACGCCGGCGTCTCCGACATCCACTTCGAGCCCTACGAGAAGTACTTACCGCATCCGCTACCGGCTCGACGGCATCCTGTCGGAGGTCGCGCAGCCGCCGCTCGTGATCAAGGACAAGATCGCGTCGCGCATCAAGGTGATCTCGAAGCTCGACATCTCCGAGAAGCGCGTGCCGCAGGACGGCCGGATGAAGCTCGTGCTGTCGAAGACCAAGGCGATCGACTTCCGCGTCAGCACGCTGCCGACGCTCTTCGGCGAGAAGATCGTGATGCGGATTCTCGACTCGTCGGGCGTGAAGCTCGGCATCGAGGCGCTCGGCTACGACCCGGACCAGCAGGAACAGCTGATGTGCGCGATCGGGCGGCCGTACGGGATGATCCTCGTCACCGGCCCGACCGGCAGTCGGCAAGACCGTCTCGCTCTACACCTGCCTCAACATCCTGAACCAGCCCGGCGTCAACATCTCGACCGCCGAGGATCCCGCCGAAATCCAGCTGCCGGGCGTCAACCAGGTCAACGTCAACGAGAAGGCGGGCCTCACGTTCGCCGCCGCGCTGCGATCGTTCCTGCGCCAGGACCCGGACATCATCATGGTCGGCGAAATCCGCGACCTCGAGACCGCCGACATCGCGATCAAGGCGGCGCAGACCGGCCACCTCGTGCTGTCGACGCTGCACACCAACGACGCGCCGACGACGCTGACGCGGCTGCTCAACATGGGCGTCGCGCCGTTCAACGTCGCGTCGTCGGTGATCCTGATCACGGCGCAGCGCCTCGGCCGCCGGCTGTGCGCCAACTGCAAGCAGCCGAAGGACATCCCGCCGGAGGCGCTGCTGCCGCGCCGGCTTCTCCGAGGAGGACATCGACGGCACCTGGCAGCCGTACGGCCCGGTCGGCTGCGACAAGTGCAAGGGCACGGGCTACAAGGGCCGCGTCGGCATCTACCAGGTCATGCCGATCTCCGACGAGATGCGGCAGCTCATCATGCGCAACGGCAACGCGCTCGACATCGCCGACCAGGCGCAGAAGGAAGGCGTGCGCGACCTGCGCCAATCCGGGCCTCATCAAGGTGAAGCTGGGCGTCACCTCGCTCGAGGAAATCGAAGCCATCACCAACGAGTAACCGCAACGAATCTCACCAGACAGGGAATCCGCACCATGGCCACTGCCACCGCAACGCGCCGCTGCAGCCCGCCGCAGGGACGTCAAGGAATACACGTTCGTCTGGGAAGGCGTCGACCGCAACAACCGCCAGGTCCGCGGCGAATCCAAGGCCGCGTCGCAGACGGTCGTCACGACCAACCTGCGCCGCCAGGGCATCCGCGTCCAGAAGATCAAGCGGCTGACCTTCCGCGGCGGCAAGAGGGTCACCGAGAAGGACATCACGTTCTTCACGCGCCAGCTCGCGACGATGCTGCGCGCCGGGCGTGCCGCTGCTGCAGTCGTTCGAGATCGTCGCCCGCGGCCACAGCCAACGCGCGCTTCTCGCGCCTCGTGATGGACCTCAAGAGCCGCGTCGAAGCCGGCTCCAGCCTGTCGCAGGCGTTCCGCGAGCACCCGGCGCAGTTCGACAACCTCTACTGCAACCTCGTCGGCGCCGGCGAAACCGTCCGGCATGCTGGACGCGCATCCTCGACCGGCTCGCGACGTACAAGGAAAAGATCCTCGCGATCAAGAGCAAGATCAAGTCGGCGCTGTTCTATCCGATTTCCGTGATCGTCGTCGCCATCCTCGTCGTCTGGGTCATCATGGTCTGGGTGATCCCGGCGTTCAAGCAGGTGTTCTCGAGCTTCGGCGCCGACCTGCCCGCGCCGACGCTGATCGTGATGGCGATGTCGGATTTCGTCGTCAGCTGGTGGTGGCTGGGCTTCGGCGATCATCGTCGGCGCGGTCGTCGGCGTTCTTCTCGCTGCACCGGCGCTCGGCGGCGTTCCGCCTGGCGCTCGACCGGCATCTCGCTCAAGATTCCGATCATCGGCGCAGATCCTCGAAAAGGCGACGATCGCGCGCTGGACGCGGACGCTGCAGACGATGTTCGCCGCGGGCGTGCCGCTGGTCGAGTCGCTCGACGCCGTCGCCGGCGCCGCGGGCAACGCCGTCTACGCCGCCGCGACGCAGCGCATCCAGACCGAGGTCAGCACCGGTACGAGCCTTACCAACGCGATGACCAACACCAAGCTGCTTCCCGTCGATGGTGCTGCAGATGGCGCAGATCGGCGAGGAATCGGGCTCGCTCGACAACATGCTGGGCAAGATCGCCGACTTCTACGAGCGCGAAGTCGACGACGCGGTCGCCGCGCTGTCGAGCCTGCTCGAGCCGATCATCATCGTCTTCCTCGGCGTCGTCATCGGCGGCCTCGTCGTCGCCATGTACCTGCCGATCTTCAAGCTCGGCCAGGTCGTCTGATCGCGACCGGCCTGACGATGAGGGCCGGCCCGATCCGCCGCATCGCTCCGGGTCCGGCCGCCGTCATCGGCGGCCGCCGGATGGGCGCGCAGTGATGGTCGACATGCCTTTCCTGGTCGTCGCCACGATCGGCTTCGCAGCGCTGCGTCGCCGGGTCCTCGTGGCGACTCTGCGTCGGCAGCTTTGGCTCCGGCGTCACGCGCTTCGCGCATGAGCCTTCACCGAAGCTGCAGGTCGCCTTCAGATGATCGTCGACACGCCTTTCCTGGTCGTCGCCGCGCTGCTCGTCGGCCTCTGCGTCGGCAGCTTTCTCAACGTCGTCATCCACCGCCTGCCGAAGATGCTGGACCGCGGCTGGACGCTGCAGTGCGCCGAGCTGCAACGGCGAGACCGTTCCCGAGGCGCCCCCGTACAACCTCGTCGTGCCGCGCTCGGCCTGTCCATCGTGCGGGCACCCCATTTCCGCGGCCGAGAACATTCCCGTCGTGTCCTGGATCGCCCTGCGCGGCAAGTGCAAGGCGTGTCGCGCTCGCGATTTCCGTGCGCTATCCCGTCGTGGAGATCCTCGGCGGGCTCTTCGCCGCCTGGTCGGTCTATCGCTTCGGCCTCACGCCGAAGGGCATCGGCGCCGCGATCCTGCTCTGGTCGCTGCTCGCGCTCACGATGATCGACGTCGACACCCAGCTCCTGCCCGACGACATCACGCTCCCGCTCCTCTGGGCCGGGCTCGCATTCAACCTCTGGGGCGTATTCGCTCCGCTCGCGAGCGCCGTCATCGGCGCGATCGCCGGCTACCTTTCGCTGTGGGTCGTGTACTGGCTGTTCAAGCTGATTCGCGGCAAGGAGGGCATGGGCTACGGCGATTTCAAGCTGCTGGGCGCGCTGGGCGCGTGGCTCGGCTGGGAGATGCTTCCGCTCATCGTCCTCCTGTCTTCGCTCGCGGGCGCGGTCGTGGGCCTCGGCCTCGTCGCGCTCAAGGGTCGCGACCACAACGTCCCGCTGGCGTTCGGGCCGTATCTCGCGGCAGCGGGCGCCGTCGCGCTCTTCTGGGGCGCGCCGATCATGCGGGTCTATCTGCCGTGAAGTTCGCGGTCGGCCTCACCGGCGGCATCGGCAGCGGCAAGTCGACGGTCGCCGAAGCCTTCGCGCGACTGGGCGTCGACGTCACGGACGCCGATCGCCTCGCCCACGCGCTGTCGGCGCCAGGGGAAGCGGGGCATGACGCCATCCTGGCGGCATTCGGGAGCGGATATTTTCGTGAGGACGGCAGTCTCGATCGCGACCGGTTGCGCCGACAGCGTCTTCGCCGATCCGGCGCTGCGCGACAAGCTCGAGGGGATCATGCATCCGCTGATCCGCGACGCCGCCGCGCAGTCCGTGGCGCGGTGGACGAGCCCGTACGGCATCCTGGTCGTGCCGCTGCTGTTCGAGCGCAGCGGCGGGCTGCGGGGTATCGTGCAGCGCATTCTCGTCGTGGACTGTCCCGAAACCGTGCAGGTCGAGCGCACCATGGCACGCAGTGGAATCGACGCCGCGGGCGTGCGCGCGATCATGGCGACGCAGATCTCTCGCGCCGATCGCCTGGTTCGCGCCGACGACGTGCTCGACAATTCGGGGCCGGCGTCGTCGATCGGACCCCGGGTCGCCGAGCTCGACCGTCTTTATCGGACGCTCGCCGGATCGCCGCCGGTCGATTCGGCCGAGGCCCGCAGCAAGGGCACGCCGACTTCGGGCAGAATCCCGCTTTGACGAGGCGATCGTGCCGCAGGACCTGATCCGCTACGAACATCCGCTCAATGAGCGCATCCGCACGATGATGCGGCTCGAGGATCTTTATTCCCGAGCGATCTACTTCTCGACGCGCAGCGACGCCGCCGACCACCACGCCGCGCTCACCGCGATGTTCGAGGTCACCGACGTCGCCGCGCGCGCCGATCTCAAGACCGACATCCTGCAGGAGCTCGAGCGGCAGAAGCAGCTGCTGGGGAGCCTCCGCGGCAATCCCGCGATCGACACCAACGTCCTCGATCCGCTGCTGGCCGACATCGATCGCGTCACCGGCGCGATGCTGGCGCAGACGGGCAAGGTCGGCGCACACCTGCGCGAGAACGAGTGGCTGATGGCGATCAAGCAGCGCGCCGCGATCCCCGGAGGCGTGTGCGAGTTCGACTTGCCCTCATACCACTACTGGCTCAATTCCGATCCGGGCGAGCGGCAGGCCGATCTCAAGGCGTGGATCGCGCCATTCCTGCCGATACACGACGGGCTCACGATCATCCTGCGGCTGCTGCGCGACAACGGCCGCGCGAGCCAGCAGGTCGCGTATCACGGCGTGTTCCAGCTGATGCTGACCACTTCGAAGGTCGCGCAGCTTCTGCGCATCGCGGTCGCCCGCGACCTGCCCTGCGTGCCCGAGATCAGCGCGAACAAATACGCGCTCAACATCCGGTTCATCTGTGTCGCCGGCGCCGAGCGCGGCACGGTGTGCGATCGCGACGTCGAATTCGAGCTGATGTTCTGCAATCTCTGATCGATTTGCATCGGCCGACGCCGGCCGCGGATCAGGTCATCCCGTCCCCCGGGATCTCGGGCTCAACGAGCGTTGCAAGCTGTGCGAGCGAGTCTTGCCAGCCGAGATAACACATCTCGAGCGGAATGGCCTCAGGCAGACCTTCCTGCACGATGTTGAGCTCGGTTCCGCACGACACTTGTTTCATGGTCACTGTCGTCCGCATTTCCCCGGGCAGGTTAGGATCGTCGAACCTGTCCGTATAGACAATCCTTTCGAACGGCACCAGTTCACGATACTCGCCGCCAAAGGAGTGCCCCTGGCCTGTCGTGAAGTTCGTGAACGACATTTTGTAGGTGCCGCTAACTTGGGCATCCAAGTGGTGCACCGTGCAAGTAAAACCGTATGGCGGAAGCCACTTGGCCATCGCGGCAGCATCCAGGAACGCCCGATAGACGCGCTCCGGTTTCGCACGGATCACGCGGTGAAGTCGGATGGTGCCTGTGGACATGATCATTTCCTTTCTTGAATTGAAGTTCAGTCGGCCATCTATCAACGGTGCTGCCTACGGACCAAATCACCCGGTGGCCCGACTGCGGACACAAAGTGCCACAGGCGAAGCGTCCCGTTGAACGCCGGGTTAGGCCGCATCTATCTCCGCGCCTCGAATAGCTCTATTGGGTTTCCCGATGGATCTTCGCAGACGACTTGGCGACCGCCCGGGCCTTGGATCGGATCGGAGCGGAAGCGCCCGCCTTTGGCGGTCAAGGCGGTGATCGCCTCCTCGATATCGGAGACCTCGACGACGAATCGATTCCAGCCTCCGGGATGCGGTTGCGAACCATCCGGCAGCGCTTTCGCTGCCGATGTTCCAGGACCACTGACCCAAAGGGTGAGGTCACCAAGTTTCATCACAGCGAATGGTGGACCCCATCGATCAGCGAGTACAAATCCAAGTGCCGAATAGAACGTGATCGCAGCGTCCACATCCGTTACCAGATAGCGAATCGTCGCCAAGGGGGTTCGCCTTTGCAATGCGGCTTAACGAAACCAGCCAAACGGCGGCCCGCCGCGGGCGAAGCCGCGCACACGGGACGTCCGCCTGGAGCCACGGGCAGGCCACACGTGAGATGGGCTATACCAGTACCATTGGCTGCCGTTACAACGCTGGTTAGAAACTGTCACGGCGTGGCACGCACGTCCATGTGCGCGTCCGAAAACGTGTTGAACTGCTGGACGATCGGGAACTCAAGGGTGCCACTGCCAATGAGCCGGCCCAACGCGTTGGCCACGTCAGTCTCGAGAATCAGGGCGGCCGAACTGATAGCAATCACCGGCACGTTAGTGTCCATTCGGATATTGCCGACGGACGTCTTCTGCCACCAAATCGCATCGAACGCGCCCGTTGGAATATCGGAAGGAACGACGGATCCTTCGAGCGTAAAGCGAGGCTCACCCGGCCTCCGAACGGTGACCGCAAGGTCGTTTGGGATTCCAGAGTGCTCCGGCTCGAGGACGTAACCGATCGTCTCGACGTGCTGGGCGGATACCCCAAGATCCCGCAATCGACGCGCGAGCCTCTCATCCGTCGTGTAATACCAGAACGTGTAGTTGTTGATATCGCCGACGCCGATCTCTGGCGGAACGATCACGGCGCCGATCTGAACGACGGAGCCTGGTTTAGGCTTGTGGTCGTCAACCGCGATACCCGCGCAATCCGCCGTGCGCACGACGATCGGCGAAACGGGCGTGCCCAGACCGACCGGAATGAAGCCAGGCGGCGTGAGCGCAACGACGTTGGGAGTCGGCGCAAGCCCAACACCAATGCTCTCAACGCAGTCGGAGAACTCGACACCGAACGATGATGGAGAGTTGCTCGCGCGTGCGGGGTGCATGGCCGTGATGGCGAGGCCAACGGCAATGATGCCAAATATGGAACGAAGCAATCGGGCGGTCATAGCAGCCTCCTTTCGATGAAACGCCTGTCACACGAGACGCATTGCGCTGTCGCAGCCGCGCAAAACCCTGGTGACCCGCAAATTCAAACACCACGTGCCACCAACGCGCAAGTGCCGTTCGAGATCTCCGTGACATCGCCGGCGACCACCAAATGGCGCAGCCCTCGTGCAGGGCGTCGGTGTTGACCGCCGGATTAGCCGTCGCGGCCCTGAATCGCGGGAGCGAGGCGACGGCCGAAAGTCAGTAACGAGACAAGCAACAAGAGAAGGCCGGTAGTTGCCTCCGACCAGATGGTGATATTGGCCAAGACGGTGTGCTCGGAACACAAACCCAGCGTGTAGTGCGCCAGACCATCGAGGCCAAAGGCGCCATAGATGCCCAGCAGCAGGGCAGCGGGGCAGGGAAGACCGAACCTGAACAGCGCCAACGCGACGAGACCGACGCTCGTGACACCGAGCCAGGCAAGATAGACCGTCTCCGAAGTGAGCCAAGCGGGCATGCCCGGATAGAACGCAATGTATTCGGCGTTGTGAGTGAAGTGCGCAAGGCTGGCGATGAAATACAAGACTACAAGCACCCACATGTGCCTTGGCAGGACTGGCGCAGGAACTGGACGCATCGTGTGATGGCTAACGGATAAGGTCACCGGCCGGCCGCCACCGGCGCACGCGAGAAAGAAACCACCTATCGGCGGGTCCGGCGAAGCGCCTGGTTAGGCCGCTGTTTAGTGGCGCAGCTTCGCGACGTAGCGCAGGGTTGGGCGGCATGTCCAATACCCCAGTCGGAATGCGATAGTCTGATAGTCCGACCATCACTGTCCCGTCAGGTGAGACGGCGATGGCGAAGCCGCCCCGAGCTGGGCCCGCTTGAACGAGGTGTTGGGCCCGACCGTATTAGATGTCGGGCCTGAGCTTACTCTTGCCTGACTATATCGACCGAGATCTCCACCGCCGGAATCGTTCCTCTGTTCTCAAGCCAGTGTGTGGTGTTCCTATCCTCGGGCCAGCCCACTCCCGGCCCATAGTCCGTAGCGACTCCATTTCGATGGTCAGTGACCGTTCCTTGCAGTATGTAGACGGTGCCTGGTCTGTCTATATGGTCGTGAATCGGGCCGAAGACGCCTCCAGGCTCGATGGTCACCATACGCATTCGAAGTTGGCGCCCTGTCATGCCCTCGATCTCAGGGCCAAGGTCAACCGTTGCAAGTAACTTCACCGTAACACCTTTCGTCTCAGGTGCCACCTGTTCGTTGTTCATCGTGCTCTCACCTCTGTACTTCCAGGGCCTAACGGCTAAGGTAACCGGCGACCGCTTGCGGGGCGTCTGGTTGAGCGCCGGGTTAGGTCGGCACTTACGCCTTCGTTGCGTTCTGTAGAAGCATCGAGAGCTCCTGCGCTTGTTGGATGGAAAGCTTAATGGGCATCGTACTCGCTCCAAGTGCCGCCTTCGAGACCAGTTGAAGCCCCACTGACCGGTCGGACCCGGTCGCTGAGCCCAATGCGTGAACCTTCAACACGGAGCTCGATAGACCAGACCGATTGAGCTCGATCTCTCCCACGGTGTTTCGAATTGGTGCTCCAAGCATCGCGGCGGAAAAGCTTTTGTACTTGAATGTGCGAAATAGGAGTGGCCCGACTACTGCGACCGCGATGGCCAGGAAGATGAGCGGAAACCAATCCATGAAATACCTCTCGATTGTGCCGCCTAACGGACTGAGCTAAGCGTGCCAGCTGGCGACGGCGAAGCCGCGCCGGGCTGGGTCCGCTTGAACGCCGGGTTAGGCCGCATATCGCAAATCCGCAAACATGCTGCGACGCTTGGCCTCAAGGCTTTTGGGGTAATGGGCTTTGTTCTTGACAAGAGCGAATTGGACGCCCTCGTTACCACGGGAGTGACCATTTTTGTAGAAAAACACAGACCCCAGCCGCGAGAAGCCAGCCGACGCCGATAAGCGGCATATGCGAGATCAATGTCCACACCACGGAATTGATCAGGCTAACCGGCGGCCCGCTGCGCGGGCGAAGCCCCGCATGCGGGACGTCCGCGTTGAGCGACGGGTTAGGCATCAATGCTAAGCACTTCATCAATGATGCTCCAAGGTCGCGCAGCTTCAACTGCATTCGTTTCCGTCAGACCAGCTGCGACGATCAACGCTTTCCATAAAGTCCACGCGCGGCCGCGAGCCCATGTACCGGGGTCGAGCGGAAGCATTGCACGAAATACTCTGCGGCTTTCACCTTCGAACAGTGTCCACGCGACGGACAGATCGCACGCGGGGTCGCCAACCCCACCATTCCGAAATCGATGATAGCGCTCAAGCGGCCCTCGTGTATCAGGAGGTTTCCAGCGCTGACGTCGCCGTGGAGCCAAACGGGCGGACAGTCCCAGGTGGTTTTGAGCGCCATGTCCCAAACCTCGGTGGCCGCTTCGGTATCGAGCTTGCCTTTGAGAACGGCGATTGCTTGCCTGGCTTCGGCGTCATAGGTCGTGAGTGAGCCACCGCGATAGAAATTGTGAGGACCGGGGCGCGGGCCATCCGTCGTGTCGATACGTTGTAGAGCGATGAGAAAATCGGCGAGTCCAGTCGCAAAGTCTTTCAGATCGCCTATGCGCCCCGGAGCGGCGGTTTCTCCCTCGATCCATCGGTAGACAGACCACTCCCAAGGATAGCCATCAGCTGGCCTTCCGATCGCCAGAGGCGTTGGAATCTTAAGAGGGAGCTGGGGCGCGAGTTGTGGAAGCCACCGATGTTCTTTTTCAACCTGTGCCGCGTAGGCCGCTGCCTGCGGCAAGCGGACGATCATGTGGTCGCCCAAGTGAAAGGTTCTGTTGTCCCACCCGGCGGTCTCGACCGACCGGACTGGGAGACCTTTCCATTGGGGAAATTGCGCCGTCACGAGGCGACGTACGAGGGCATCGTCTATGACGGGTGCCATATGGATATTTTCGCTAGGCCGAAGAACGCGGCATCCACATGAATTGATGCCTAACCAGAAATATCCGCGCGCCGTGGGGCGCTAGAATGGGCGTTGCCGGGTTCTGCTGCCCTCATGCGTTTCCCGATCGAATCAATTAGCTCATTGATAATAATAGAATATCAATGACTGAGCCACCGCGAATGTTCTGCAATCTCTGTTCCGACTTCCCCCATTCATGACTGACGCCTTGCAGGAGGCCGTGCGCCTGCATCAGGCCGGCCAGCACGCCGAAGCCGAAACCCGCTACCGCGCGATCCTCGCGCGCGAGCCCGCGAACGCGGACGCGCTCCACTACCTCGGCCTCATCCAGTACGGCGCGGGGCAATGGGAATCCGCGGCCGAGCTCCTGCAGCGGTCGGTGCGCGCAAACGACCGCAATGCCGTGGCATGGAGCAATCTCGGCAACGCCCTCACGATGGTCTCGCGTTTGCCCGACGCGGAAGCGGCGTTTCGCAGCGCGCTGCAAATCGATCCAGGATTTGCCGACGCCTCGTTCAACCTCGGCAACGCGCTCCGGCAACAGCAAAGGCTCGCAGAGGCCGAGGAATGCTACCGGCAGGCGGCGACCTCGAACCCGCTTCACTCCGGCGCTCTCAACAACCTTGCGCTTGTACAGGACTCGCAGGGTCGCAAGGAAGATGCCGCGCAGGCGCTGGTCAGGCTCGGCAACGTGCTGCAGGACCTCGGGCGCAGCGAGGACGCCGTCCGAGCCTATTTGGAATCGCAGGATCGCGTCCCGAATCCGGGCGTGGAGGTTCTCGGCGCGCTCGTGATGCCGGTGATCCCGATGTCGGTCGCCGAGATGGACGAATCGCGCTATCGCGTCGCGACAGCGCTGACGACGCTCACCGCCCGCGGGATCGCGCTCCCCGACCCGCTGCGCTACGCGAGCAGCACGATCTTCTACACGGCCTATCACGGTCGCAACGACCGCGAGTTGCGCACGCACCTCGCCAATTTCTATCTCGGCGCGAGCCCGGAGCTCGGCGGGATCGCGCCGCATTGCGCGGGTTATCCCGGCCCGTCGGACAGAATCAGGGTCGGCATCGTGTCACGCTACCTGCGCCCCGACCATCCGATCGGCAAGCATTTCGGCGCGATCGGAGACCGGCTCGACGCGAGCCGGTTCGAGGTGCACCGCTTCGGCTTCGGGCCCGGCAACACGACGGCCTCGGGCACGACGATGCTTCCCGACGATGATCTTGCCGAGATGCGCGAGCGCCTGGCGCAGGCGAGGCTCGACGTTCTGTTCTACCCCGACATCGGGATGGAGCCGTGCACATACTTTCTCGCGTTCAGCCGGCTCGCGCCGGTGCAGTGCGTGACGCTGGGGCACCCGGTGACGACGGGCATTCCCAACGTCGACTACTTCGTTTCCTCCGCAACACTGGAGCCGCGCGGCGCACGGCAGCATTATTCCGAAACGCTCGTGCGGCTCGCCGACCTGCCGAGCGTGATCCGCAAGCCTGCGACCGCGGGTGCTTCGCCACGACGGGAGGATTTCGGGCTGCCGGCAAATGCGCGGCTGTACGTATGCGCGCAGAATCCGATCAAGTTCCATCCCGACTTCGACGCGATCGTGGCATCGCTGCTGCGGCGCGACCCACAGGGCCTTCTCGTGCTCTTCAACGGCGAGAAGAACGACCATTGGAATCGCCTGTTGCTGCAGCGCTTCAATCAGTCGATGCCGGACGTCGCCGCGCGTGTGGCCGTTCTGCCGTTTCTCAGGCTCGACGCATTCCTCGGATTTCTCGCTACCGCGGACGCGGTGCTCGACACGCCGCATTTCAGCGGCGGCACGACGAGCTACGAGGCGCTCGCGCTCGGCATTCCGATCGTGACCTGGGACGGCGAGTTCGCGCGCGGACGGCAGACCGCGGCGCACTACCGGAAGATGGGACTCCCCGAGCTCATCGCCGACAGCCCGGACCGGTACGTGAATCTCGCATTGCGCCTCGCGCAGGACAAGGCGTGGCGAACCCAGCGACAGCAGGACATCAAGCGGCGCCACGACGTGCTGTACGACAATGACGCGGCGATCGCCGAACTCGGCCGATTCTTCGGCGAAGCGGTCGCGGCCGCCGCGCGCGGCCGGAAATTGCCGGGGTGGCCGCTCCCGGAAAATTCCGGCACGATAGCGGCCGTCTGAACTGCCGATCCCCCGATGCCCGCGCCCCGCGTCGTCAACTGCCCGATCTGCGCCGCTCCGGTCGAATGGACGCCGGAATCGCGCTGGCGGCCGTTCTGCTCGCAGCGATGCCGCACGATCGATCTCGGCGCGTGGGCGTCGGAGTCCTACCGCATACCGCTGTCGACGTCGCCGGATTCGGAGGGCGAATCCGGCGAGCTCCCGGATAACACACGCGACGATACGCCGTCGAGCTAGCGTTTAGCTCCACGCGCCGCGCCGGAGCGCGACACCGTGCGCGCCATGCGTGATCGCGACCTCGAGGTCGGCACGCACGAGCCCGCCGAGCGCGTAGACCGGCAGTGTCGTCTCGGTCGCGATCGCCGCGAAGCCATCCCAGCCGAGCGGCCGGGCGTCGGGGTGCGTCGGCGTCGGAAGCACCGGTCCCAGCACCGCGAAATCGAGTGCCAGCCGGCCCGCATGCGCAAGATCCTCGCGCGTGTGGCACGACGCCGCGCAGACGAGGTCGCGCGGCCGCTCGGTCGCGGCGGCGAGCGCCGCCGACGTCCAGTGCACGCCCGCGCATCCCCATGCGCGCGCATTTTCGGCGCTGCCGTTGAGGAGCACCCTCGCGCCATGCGCATCGGCGAGCGCGACGAGCGTCGTGCAGAGCGTGCGCTGGCGCGCGAGGTCCCAGTCCTTTTCGCGAAACTGCACGAGCGTGAGACCGCGCTCCAGAGCCGCCTTCGCGCGCGCAAGTAAGGCCTCCTCCCCCATGTCGCTCGCCATCGTGATGCCGTAGACCGGCGGCAGGCGCAGCGCGCGCAGCACGAACGTATTGGCCGGAAGCAGCGGCTCCACGTCGAAGCGCCCCGGCGTCTGCCACGCAAACGCCTGGTTGTCGTGGCCGTGCGGGTCGCCGCGCCATTCGAACACGCGAAAGAAATGCAGCTCGACGTGGGCGTGGGGATAGACGTAGCGCTGGACGAGCCAGGGCGACGCGCGCACGACGGTGATGCCGAGCTCCTCGCGGAGCTCGCGATCGAGCGCGGCGCGCGGCGATTCGCCGGGCTCGAGTTTGCCGCCCGGGAATTCCCAGTAGCCTTCGTAGGCCTTGCCTCGTGGGCGCTGCGCCAGCAGCACGTCGCCGCCGGGCCGCAGGATGACCGCCGCGGCGACGCGGACGATGCCCGCGGTCACTTCGCCTTCGACCGCTGCGCCAGCGCGGCGGCGCCGGCGTAGCCGCGCGCGAACTGCCACGCGACGCGGCCGCTTCGCGACCCGCGCTGCAGCGCGAACTGCAGCGCATCGCGCGTGCGCGCTTCGTCGTCCCGCTTGCTCTTCGACACCGGAACGCCGAAGACGTCGAGCCAGCTCGCGACGGCGTCCAGATAGTCTTCCTGGCGGAACGGGTAGAACGAGATCCAGAGCCCGAAGCGCTCCGACAGCGAGATCTTTTCCTCGACCGACTCTCCCGGGTGAACTTCCTCGCCGAGGTGCTTCGTCTCGAGGTTCTCGCTCATGAACTCGGGGATCAGATGGCGGCGATTTGATGTGGCGTAGATCAGCATGTTCGCCGAGGCCACGGCGATCGTGCCGTCGAGCATGACCTTGAGCGCCTTGTAGCCGGGCTCGCCGGCGTCGAACGTGAGGTCGTCGCAGAAGACGATAAACCGCTCGCGGCGGCCCTCGACCAGCGCCGCGATGTCGGGCAAATCGATGAGATCGGACTTGTCGACTTCGATGAGCCGCAGGCCGCGGCCGGCATACTTGACCAGCATCGCCTTCACGAGTGAGGACTTGCCGGTGCCGCGAGAGCCCGTCAGCAGGACGTTGTTGGCGGGCAGCCCGGCGACGAACTGCCGCGTGTTGGCGTCGATGGCGTGCTTCTGCGGGTCGATGGCGACGAGCTCGTCGAGGCGGATCGCATGCGGATGCGCGATCGCCTGCAGGAACCCCCGCCCTCCCCGCTTGCGCCAGCGAAAGGCGGTGGCGTGCCAGTCCACCGGCGGCGGCGGCGGCGGCAGCATCGCCTCGACGCGCTCGAGAATCGACTCGAATCGCGCGAGCATCTCCTCGAATTCTGATTTCACTTTTGGCATCGGCGAAGCGAATAGCGTCGCGAATTGGCCCGGACGCAGGACGGCCCGGAGCAAGGCGCGAGGTGACCGCATATTAGTACAACGAACGCGGCGCAAGGCAACAACGCAGCGAACGGGCCGCGCGGCGGCCTCGCGCCCGCCGATCAGCTGCGGTAGTCCGCGTTGATGCTGACATAGTCGTGCGAGAAGTCGCAGGTCCACACATGCGCCCGCGCGTCGCCGCGGCCCAGCGCGACGCGCACCGTGATTTCCTCCTGCTTCATGACGCGCTGGCCGTCCTCCTCGCGGTACGATTTCGCGCGGCCGCCCGCGTGCACGACCTGCACGTCGTCGAGCCAGAACGACACGCCGGAAGGATCAAGGTCGGGAGCGCCGGCGTTGCCGATCGCGCAGACGATGCGCCCGAGGTTCGGATCGGACGCGAAGAAAGCGGTCTTGACGAGCGGAGAATGCGCGATCGCGAGCGCGACCTTGCGGCATTCGGCAGCATCGCGGCCGCCTTCGACGGTGATGGTCATGAACTTGGTCGCGCCCTCGCCGTCGCGCACGATCGCCTGCGCGAGCTCGATCGCGACCTCGGTGAGCGCCGCGCGAAGGGAGGCGAGTCGCGGATCGTCGATGCGCTGGATGGGAGCGATTCCGGCGCGCCCCGTCGCAACGATGACGAAGCTGTCGTTGGTCGACGTGTCGCCGTCGACTGTCGCGCAGTTGAAGGATGCATCGGCGATCGACGGCGTCAGCCCGGCCAGGATCGCGCGCGTCACCGGGGCGTCGGTGGCGACGAAGGCCAGCATCGTCGCCATATTCGGATGGATCATCCCCGAGCCTTTGGCGATTCCCGTGACCGTCACCGGCACGCCGTCGATGTCGACACGCCGCGACGCGCCTTTGGGCACCGTATCGGTCGTCATCATCGCGGAGACCGCGGCGAACCAGTGGTCGGGGGCCTGCGTCGATTTTGCCTGCGGCAGCGCGGCGACGATCTTCTCGGTCGGCAGCGGCTCCATGATGACGCCGGTCGAGAACGGCAGCACTTCCTGGATCGGGCAGCCCAGCAGGCTCGCGATCGCGGCGCAGGTCGTCTCGGCATCTGCGACTCCGGTCGCGCCAGTGCCGGCATTCGCGTTGCCGGCGTTGATCACGAGCGCGCGGACGCGGCCGTCGCCGGCGAGGTGGCGCCGGCAGACCGTGACCGGCGCCGCGCAGAATCGGTTCTGCGTGAACACGCCCGCCGCGACGGTTCCGGGCTCGAACAGCACCAGCACGACGTCGTCGCGTTGCCAGTTCTTGATCTTTGCTGCAGCCGTGCCGAGCGTCATGCCTGCGACCGGCAGGAGATCCTCAGGGCGTGGCGGCGTGTAGCGGACGGGCATGAGCGGGGCCGATTCGTCGCGTCACGCCGATTCTATCGCACGGACCGAATGCAGTGCCGTCGATAGGCGCGGACTGCGCGACGGTGCAGCGGAGCAGCGGATTGGAGTGCGCGGTATCCGGATCTCGCCTGAAGGGGAAAGCGTCGCGAGCGGGCCGTATGCGAGGCGGCCCGCAGCGAGGCCCGAGATAGTACATGGAAGTACAGCGAGGGCCGAGCGAGGACACAACGAAGCAGACGGTCCGCGCAGCAGCTTTACCGCGCAGTAGCTTTACGTCAGGCCAACCGGCCGTGACACTGCTTGAATTTCTTCCCCGATCCGCACGGACAAGGATCGTTGCGGCCGACCTTTTCGCCACCACGGACGTACGGCGCAGGCGCCGCCACCGGCGGTGCCGCGACGGCAGCCGCGACGTCCCCGTCGTCGCCCGGCCCGCGGCGCCCGCCAGTGCGTCGCCGACTTCCGCGTGCTGATACTGGACGTTGTGCACCGCGGGTGCTTCCTCGACCGCCTTGACGTCCTCCGCCGAGCGCACCTGGACCGTCAGCACGACCTTGGTCACGTCCTGCTTGATGGCATCGAGCATGTCGGCGAAGAGCTCGAACGATTCGCGCTTGTATTCCTGCTTCGGATTCTTCTGCGCGTATCCACGCAGGTGGATCCCCTGGCGCAGGTGATCGAGATTGGCGAGATGGTCGCGCCAATGCTGGTCGAGCGTCTGCAACACGAGGCTGCGCTCGAACTGGCGCATGAGCTCGGGGCCGACTTGTGCCTCCTTGCTCTTGTACTGCGCGAGCGCATTCTCGACGAGCCGGTCGCGGACCGCCTTGTCGTCGAGCTCCGGCTCGGTCTTCATCCACTCACTGACCGGCGCGTAAGCCTGGTACTCGGACTTGAGCGCGTTCTCGAGGCCGGGGGCGTCCCACTGCTCCTCGACGGATTCCGCCGGCACGTAGGTGCGAACCGTCTTCTCCATCTGTCCGCCGATCCAGTTGGAGATCGTCTCGGAGACGTCGGTGCTCTCGATGAGGTCGTTGCGCTCTTCGTAGATGTGACGGCGCTGGTCGTTGGCGACGTCGTCATATTCGAGCAGCTGCTTGCGCATGTCGAAGTTGCGCGACTCGACGCGCGTCTGCGCCTTCGCGATCGAGCGGTCGACGATCGGATGCTCGATCGGCTCGCCATCGGGCATCTTCAGCTTCTGCATGATCATCCCAAGCCGCTCGCCACCGAAGATGCGCAGCAGCGGATCCTCGAGCGACATGTAGAAGCGCGACGACCCCGGATCGCCCTGACGTCCCGCGCGGCCGCGCAGCTGGTTGTCTATCCGGCGTGATTCGTGCCGCTCGGTGCCGACGATGTGCAGCCCGCCCGCGGCGACGACGGCATCGTGGCGGAATTGCCATTCGGCGCGCAGCTTGCCGATCTCGCGTTCCTTCTCGTCCGGCGACAGGGCCGGATCGTCGCGAATCTTCAGGATCGTGGGCTCGAGGCTGCCGCCCAGCACGATGTCCGTGCCGCGGCCCGCCATATTGGTCGCGATGGTGACCATCTTCGGCCGCCCCGCCTGCGCGACGATCTCGGCCTCGCGCGCGTGCTGCTTGGCGTTCAGCACCTGATGCGGCAGCTTCTCCTTGTCGAAGTGCTTCGACAGGAGCTCGGAGCTCTCGATCGAGGTCGTGCCGACCAGCACCGGCTGGCCGCGCTCGTGGCATTCCTTGACGTCGGTGACGATCGCCTTGACCTTCTCGTCGAACGTCCGGAACACCTGGTCGTTCTCGTCCTTGCGCACCATCGGCATGTGCGTGGGAATGACCATCGTCTCGAGGTGGTAGATCTGTTGGAACTCGAACGCCTCGGTGTCGGCGGTGCCCGTCATGCCGGCGAGCTTCGAATACATGCGGAAATAGTTCTGGAACGTGATCGACGCGAGCGTCTGGTTCTCGCGCTGGATGGGCACGCCTTCCTTCGCCTCGACCGCCTGGTGCAGGCCTTCGGACCAGCGCCGTCCCGACATCAGTCGGCCGGTGAACTCGTCGACGATGACGATCTCGCCGTCCTGCACCACGTAATGCTGGTCGCGCTGGAAGAGCGCGTGCGCGCGCAGCGCCGCATACATGTGATGCACCAGCGCGATGTTGTGGGCGTCGTACAGGCTCGAGTTCGGCGCGAGGAGCCCGGCCGCTGTGAGAATCTGCTCGGCGTGCTCATGACCTTCCTCGGACAAGAGCACCTGCCTTCCCTTCTCGTCGACGAAGTAGTCGCCGGGGCCCTTCTCGTCTTCCTGGCGCGTGAGCTTCGGCGCGAGCTCGTTCAGCCGGTAATAGAGGTCGACGTTGTCGTCGGCCTGCCCGGAGATGATGAGCGGCGTGCGCGCCTCGTCGATCAGGATCGAGTCGACCTCGTCGACAATCGCGTAGCTCAAGCCGCGCTGCACGCGCTGCGATGCCTCGTAGACCATGTTGTCGCGCAGGTAGTCGAAGCCGAACTCGTTGTTGGTCCCGTACGTGATGTCCGCCGCGTAGGCCACCTGCTTCGCGTCGTGCTCCATCTGCGAGAGATTGACTCCGACGGTGAGGCCCAGGAACGTGTAGATCCGGCCCATCCAGTCGGCGTCGCGTTGCGCGAGGTAGTCGTTGATGGTGACGAGGTGGACGCCCTTGCCGGCCAGCGCATTGAGGTAGATCGGCAGCGTCGCGACGAGCGTCTTGCCCTCGCCGGTGCGCATTTCCGCGATCTTGCCGTTGTGGAGCGCGATGCCGCCCAGCAGCTGCACGTCGAAATGCCGCATCGACAGCGCCCGCTTGCCGGCTTCGCGGACCACGGCGAACGCCTCGGGCAGCACGTCGTCCAGCGTCGCGCCGCCCGCGATGCGTTCCTTGAATTCGGCAGTCTTGGCGCGCAATGCCTCGTCGGAAAGGGCCGAGATGGTCGGCTCGAGCGCGTTGATCTTCCGGACCTGGTGGCCGTATTCCTTGAGGAGCCGCTCGTTGCGGCTGCCGAAGATGCGCGTGAGGATGTTGGAGATCATGAAATTCCGAGTTTCGGGCGCGGGCGTAAAAAACAAGGGGTGAGGACCGCCTCACCCCTGTTTCGCGCCCGCTTGCAGGCGGCGCGGGCCCATGTGCTCCGTTCAGCTCGACGAGCGGATGAAACGCGCGGGATTCTGCGGCACTCCATTCAGCCGGACCTCGAAGTGCAGGTGCGGGCCGGTCGAGCGGCCGGTCGACCCCACCAGCGCGATGCGCTGGCCACGCATCACGAGGTCTCCTTCGTTCACGAAGACCTGCGACGCATGTGCATAAACGGACACCAGTCCGTTACCGTGATCGATCTCGACGATTTTACCATACTGCGGGTGCCATCCCGCCGCGATGACCTTGCCGCTGGCGGCGGCCACGACGTCCGCTCCCCGGTTCGCCGGGAAGTCGATCCCTTCGTGGAAAGATTGCAATCCGGTGAAGGGGTCGATGCGGTAGCCGAAGTTCGACGAGAACCAGCCGTTGATGATCGGGGCCAGCGTCGGCATGAATTTGAGGTTCGCCGAGTTCTGGACCAGCAGCGCTTCGAGGACGCTGAGCTGGTCGGAGCGCTGGTCCACCTGCTGCGTGAGCTTGACGAGGAGCCCGGAGAATTCCTCCACCGAGATCTTGCGCGATGGCATCGTCGTGGATTCGGCGCCACCCACCCCCGGGGTCGTCTCGTCGGTCTTGAGCGATGGCAATTCCTGGGGCTTCAAGCCGGCGGCCTTGGCGAGATGCTCGCCCAGACCGTCCAGCCGCAACACGCGCGCCTGCAGCTCGCCGAGACGGATCGCCATCGTGTTGAGATGGCTCTGGACGATTTCCTGCGTCTTGACGGCTTCCTGGCGCTGGTCGGCGAGAAGGAGCGCCTGAAGGAAAGGATTCTGCGACGTCGCCGCGTATTTCAGCGTGATGAAATTGAAGATCAGCGCGCAGCCGATCACCATGGCCATCAGCCCGAACGCGCCCAGCATCCCGTGCCGCCAGTCGAGCGTGAGCACGCGGGCACGCGTCGTGGCGCTCGACAGCAGAATGATGTTCAATTGGCTTCCTCCCAAAGGCCCGCCGGCATGATCCCCGGCCGACCCGCACATTCATGCCGCGTTCGCCGCAGCCCATTAAAACCGTTGTCGCCGCCGACGCGACGCTCGCCGCCTGGGAAGCGCGCCGCCGTCAGGAGGCGGTGCTCACCGGACTCCTGACCCGGCACTTGCCGCGGTCGCTCGCCCAGCGCGTCCGTGTCGTCGAGGCGACGGGCACCGAACTCGTCGTCGCCGCGGATGCCGGTGCCATCGCCGCCGCCGTGAAGCAGCGAATCCCGGACCTTCTCGCCGAATTCAGGCGCGAGGCGCGTCAATTTAGCGTAATACGGGTCCGCGTGCAAGTTCGGATCGACCCCGACCATCCGGTGAAATCCAAGGCAAATCAGATAGATAGGGCGGCAATTCAACCCCTTATCAAGCTTTCCCGGGACCTTCCCGAAGGGCCCCTCAAGGCGGCCCTGGCCAAGTTCGTGCGCCGGGCCGGCTGAACAGGTTCGTTGGCCAACGATTCGACCTACCGACCGTGGGGCGCGACCAGGTGCATGACTGCGCCCCATCCCGCGCGAAGGACCGCCATCAGATGGCCGCCCAGCGGCAATGATCGACCTTCAATGTGCCGTCCGGCGTTGGCACTTGGCGGCAATAGCATCCAATACATGGCTCACCTCCGCTATGAACGCTCGTGGTCCGGGCGCCACGGGCGACCCGGGAGGGTAACCACAGCATTGAACGTGCCAAGTACATCGCTCGCCGGCGGCGATCACTCGCAAGGAGCGGCAACGGGGACTTGCGCGTTACTTCGGGAACATCAGCTGGACCTGCGCGCGGATCTGCCAATTGGCGCCGTCGTCCGGTCTCACCACGTTGTAATACGCCGATAACTGGGTATTCACCGGCAGCTTGCCAATGTGGAAGATTTTGCCGACGCCGCCGCCGATGGGCACTGTCCAGCGCTGACTGCTGTCCGCCTTCCAGTCGACGGTCAGGATCGGCGCGCTGGTCAAGTACGCCCCATCCGAGAAGTTGTAATTGAGGAACGGCTGGATGAGGCCGTTGTTGTACGCGCCGCCCTGCTCACTGCTGGTCAGCGACCAGATGTTGTTCACCAGCACGCCGTAGACCCATGGATCGCCGTGCTTGATGTGCAGCACCACGGCGGTCGGGCCGAGTCCCCAGTTCTTGTTGCCGAGCTCCTCGCTGCTGTTGGTCGGAATCTGCGTGATTGCGCCGAGACCCCAGATCCATTCACCCGGATTCGCCGGCGACAGGAATGCCGACAGCTGGATGTCGCCGATGCCGCTCTTCGCCGGGGTGTCCGGCCCGAGCGACGGCATCCAGATCAGCGGGATGATCGTGCGCGTGATGATGTTCCAGTCCTTGTCGACCTCGATCGGGATCACCGGCTGGATGTTGAGGATGTTCTGGTTCCCCTTCTCCGGGCCGAAATTGAGGTTGGTGTTGTTCTGGAACGGGACGCTGATCATGTTGCCGACCGGATTCTGCGCGATCTTCGCCAGCTCCTCGGCGCTCAATTCCGCATGGGCCGGCAACGCGGCGATCAGCGCAGCGGCGGACACCGCGGCGACCCAACCCAATTCGTTATTTCTCATTGCCATGAATCGCTCCACTCTCGGTCCCGGCGCCGGGCCGGAGGTTATCGCATCGGGGTATCAGGCCGAGCTTGGACTCGGACTGTCGCTCACGGTTCGAATGAAAATATCTTCTTCCAGTCGTTCTTCATGCTGATGACGGTCCAGCCGCGCGCCTTCGCGATGTCGTACAACTGCTGGCTGAACGTCCCGATCTTGGAAGCCGGAAGCCCGGCCGCCGGCCCGTACGCATACTCGCGCTGCGCGTCGTCATGCAATACCAGCATCTCCAGTCGCCTGCCGTCGCCGGCTTGCGTGTACTCGAGCATCTGCTGGTCGCCGGCCGTGTTGCCGAATGCCGCATAGGGCCGCCTTCCGATCATCAGGTGGATGCCCTCGGGCTTGCCAGCCTTGTCGTCGTTGAGCAGGAGCTTCGGCTCCTTGGTCAGGAACGGCCGGCCGTCCTTGTCGTAACCGAACTTGGTCGCCCCGGCGCTGCCGACGACCTGCTCGGGCGGAATGCCGTAGGTCGCTTCCGCATACACGCGCACGAAGTCCTGCCCGCCACCGGTGACGATGTACGTCTTGTAGCCGTTGGCGCGCAGGTACTTCAGCACTTCCTGCATCGGTAGATACGTGAGCTCGGTATACGGCTTCTTCCAGCGCGGGTCCCTGGCCACGGCGAGCCACTGCTTCACCTGGTCCTGGAATTCCTCGACCGACATGCCGGTCAGCGTCGCGGCGAGGATCTTCTCCAGATCCTTCATCGGGAGCTTGGCGATCGCCTCGCGGTTTCCTGACAAGACGGTCTTGAACGGCTCGACCTTGGCGAGCTCCGGCTTCGCCTTGACGACCGCCGGTACGCGCTCGAGGCAGTACATGAGCTGCGAATACATCGGATGCTCGACCCACAGCGTCCCGTCCTGGTCGAACGTGGCGATACGATCAGCCGGCTGCACGAAGTCCGGAGTGCCCTGGGTAGTGGTCGCTTTCACGAACTCGACGATCGCCCGCTTCGCGGCACCGTCATTCCACGATGGCAGCGGATCCGGCGCCTGCGCCAGCGCTGGGAGCGCGGCTGCGATCAGGAAGAGCAGCGACGCGGCAAGCCAGCCGGTCTTGCGATGGATGTCTTTCATCGTTGACTCCGAATGTGTTCAGGAACTCGAGCTCGTCGACTGCGGAGCCGGCCCTTCGACGGGCGCAGCGTTACGTGGCGCAGCGTCGTCGCGTCGATTGGCGCTGGCGAAAATAGCGATGCCGAGTCGCGCAGCGACCCGGCATCATATCCCTTGTCCGATTGCCCCGGCAATCGAATGTCGCGATGCGTCCCGCGACTACTTCGAAAGCTTCGCCTCGTCGATCAGGACCTTGTACGCATAACCCGAGCCGAAGTTCTTGTCGGTCTGCACGATGCCCTTGGCCAGCACGATGTCACCGATCTTGGTTTCGTCCTTGGTCGTGACCAGAACGTCGTTGCTGCCATCCGTGGCGGAGCCCGATCCATCGCGCAGATGAACCCAGTTCTTGCCCATTACTTCGGGCGTGAACTTCACGACCTGGCCATGAACGACGACGGTCTTGCCTTTGAGGGCGGCGCCCTGCGTCGTGACTTCGGCGACGGTGCGCGCATCCGGCCCTTTGGCCTTCGCAACCTTGATGCTCTTGACTTCCGCGCCGGCGCCCGCGCTCTTTGCCATGCCGGCGTGCATCGCCGCCATGTCGGTCGAGCCGGCGGGAGCAGCCGCCGCGGGCGTGGCATTGGCGACCGGCACCGGAATCGAGCCGAAGACGATCCGGTCGAACGTCTTCTTCAGCGCCTTGCTCTCGAAATTCACCATCATCGCCGGATCGTAGATCGTGATGTCCGCACCCACCTTCACCGGCGTCTTGTTCACCGCGGCCCACAGTTCGCCGTCCTTCGTCTGGAGGCGCATGTACGTGTAGCTGTCGACGTCCTTCACTTCGAGGACCTTGCCGCTCAATGTCGCGATCTGCGGCTGCGCAGGCGCCGGTGAATCCGCGGCGATTGCGATCCCCGCGAAGGCTAGTAACGCGATGCCCACAAGCAGTTTCCTCATTTGCTTCTCCCGTCAGTCATTGAATCTTCGGCTACGTGTCGATGCGCCCGTGCGTACAGCCGAGTTGGTCAATCGGAGGCGTGACTTCCGAATCGGCGGCACCGCAGAGGCACGCGCCCGGCACCCGCGGACGCCGGCGCGACGCTGATCTGATGGCCCCGATTTTACGGTGTAACGCGTAGCGTAACCACGGCACATCCTTGACGCAGCGCAAGTATTCGCGTGGAACTTCGCATCAATGGGGTCCCGGCGCTCCACATTGAGCGGTGCCGATGCGTTCGCGGCCGGGTCGGCACAAGGAATCGGGTCATCACGCCGTCCGCCGTCGGCGATCGACCCAATGAAAACGGGCGGCCCTTTCGGACCGCCCGCTCCGTCATTCGCGAGGTCACCGGCGTTGCGCTTTGCTGACCGCGCCAGAATACGGCCGCCAGCCGCGCCGCCTGTTGCGCCGCGTTGCTGCCGCTACATTCCGGCGCGCGCGAACCCCGACTGCATCCACGTGTTGATCGAGGTCAGGTCTTCGTCCGAAGCCTTGAGTTGCGCATGCGCCTTCGATCCCTTGATCGCCGCCACGGCCTCGGCATTCGACTTGCCTTTGAGCTTGGCCGCCGCCTCCTTGAGCGGCGGGCCGACCTTCTTCGTGTCCACCGCGTGGCAGTTCAGGCAACCACTCTTCTGCGCGAGCGCCGCGCCGTCCTGCGCATTTGCCGCTCCTGCCGCCACCAACCCGGCAGATCGCAACCGACAACAGAACCGACTTCATCGTTGGCCTCCTTCGTTGAGCGACGTTGCAGACTATGGCGGGAACGAAAACTCTAAACTATCCCATTGAACGGCGTCAACTCTTGTGACCAGACTTTCCAGACTGTTGCCGCTCGGAATCGTTCGCAGGTATCCGCGCTCACTGTGGGGGAAAGCAGCTTGCTGGAGGTCCATGTCGGCGATGAAATACGTCCGGACCTCGACGATCCTGGCGTTGCGCAATGACCTCCCATTCGACTCCGCGATCTTTGCAGGCGATCAGGACGATCCCTACCGCTCGCTTATATCCGCCGAATTCAGCCGATGTGCATGCCCAATCGCCGCGCCGCGAAATAGAGGAACACGACGATGGCGACGATGATCGTGAATCGGACGGTCTCCCGGATGAACTTGAGGTAACGGCGATCGCGCGTGGAGAAATAGAGGATGGCGGCGATGGCGATCGCGACCAGCGGGATGATGAGCAGGAGCCGCGCGAGCACGAGGTCGGGCCGCTCAGCGCGTTGCGTCGCGGGGTCATGCGTGCTGCGATGGCCGAGCGAAGGCACCGGCGCCGTGACCAGACGAGTCACGCCGTCACGAACTGCCAGTCCTTGAACGCCGAGGGAACTTCACCCGGCGTGTCGAACGTCACGAGCTCGTAGGCTTCGCGGCGCGCCATCACCGCGCGCGTCAGCATGTTGTTGAGCGCGTGGCCGGTCTTGTACGTCGTGTAGAGGCCGATCAGCGGATGGCCCAGCAGGTAGAGGTCGCCGATCGCGTCCAGCACCTTGTGCTTGACGAACTCGTTGTCGTAGCGAAGCCCCTCGCTGTTCAGCACGCGGAAATCATCCAGCACGACCGCATTCTGCAGGCTGCCGCCGAGCCCCAGGCCGGCGGATCGCATCGCCTCGACGTCCTGCATGAAGCCGAACGTGCGCGCCCGCGCGACTTCCTTGACGTACGAGTGCTCGGCGAAATCGATGACGACCTGGCGATTCTCGGAGCCGAACATCGGATGCGGGAAGTCGATCGTGAAATCGAGCTTGAAGCCGTCGAACGGCTCGAGCCGCGCCCACTTGTCGCCGTCGCGCACCTCGACCGTCTCGAGGATGCGCATGTACTTCTTGCGCGCGTCCTGCTCGACGATCCCCGCCGACTGCAGCAGGAAGACGAACGGCGCCGCGCTGCCGTCCATGATCGGCAGCTCCGGTCCGGCGACGTCGATGTGCATGTTGTCGATGCCAAGGCCGGCGCACGCGGACAGCACGTGCTCGACGGTCGAGATCGACGCGCCGTCCTGCCTGAGCGAGGTCGAGAGCCGAGTGTCGCCGACATGAAACGCATCGGCCGGGATCGAGACGGGCTGCGCCAGATCGACGCGATGGAACACGATTCCGGTGTCGGGAAGAGCCGGACGCAGGACGATATCGACGCGCGCGCCGGTGTGCACACCCACGCCCGTCGTCTTGCTCGCCGATTTGAGCGTCCGCTGCTTCAGCATCCTGTGCACCGCGGTTCTTTTCCGTGTCGCCTCAAGGGCTTAAGTATCAATACTACCACAGCGCCGCTGGCCACGGCAGCGCCGCTCCCGCATTGCAGCACGCTCGGGCGACCGCGACAATCCCCCGCCTCAGTCCGCCTGCTTGCGCAGGAATGCCGGGATCTCCGCCGCGTCGATCGCCGGAGCCGTACGTGCCGCCGGCGTACGGCCGCGCCGCACGACCGCAGGCTGGTCGAGATCGTCGTAGTTCGGCGCCCCGCCGGTCATTGCAACGTTATCGGTCCCCGTGCGCTGGAGCGCGACGGCGCTCTCGACCAGCGCGATGTTCGGCGCGCGCTGCTGCTTCGCGTTCGCCCCGCCGAGCCCCGTCGCGACCATCGTCACGCGCAGCCGGTCGTCCATCGCGTCGTCGATCACCGTGCCGACGATCACCATCGCGTCCTCCGCGGTGAATTCCTTGATGGTGTTCATCACCTCGTGATACTCCTTCATCCGCAGCGCGGCGGACGCGGTGATGTTGACCAGCACGCCGCGCGCGCCGAGGAGGTTCACGTCCTCGAGCAGCGGGCTCCGCACCGCCGCCTCGGCGGCGAGCCGCGCGCGATCGATGCCGGCATGGGTCGCCGATCCCATCATCGCCATCCCGACTTCACCCATGACGGTGCGCACGTCCGCGAAGTCGACGTTGACGAGTCCCGGATTGTTGATCACCTCGGCGATCCCCGACACCGCGCCGTGCAGGACGTCGTTGGCGGCCGCGTAGGCGTCGAGCACCGAAACGTCCTCGCCCAGCACCTCCATCAGCTTGTCGTTGGGGATGATGATCAGCGAGTCGACCCGCTTGCCGAGCTCGTCGATCCCCATCTGCGCGACCTTCTGCCGCTTGCCTTCGAATCCGAACGGCCGCGTGACGACCGCGACCGTCAGGATGTTGAGGCTCTTCGCGATGTCCGCGATCACCGGCGCCGCCCCCGTTCCCGTGCCGCCGCCCATGCCGGCCGTGATGAAGAGCATGTCGGCGCCGTCGATCAGCTCGGCGATGCGGTCGCGATCCTCGTTGGCCGCGTCGCGCCCGATCTCGGGTTTCGCCCCCGCGCCGAGGCCGCGCGTGAGCGAGCTGCCGAGCTGCAACTGCACGCGTGCCGTGGAACGGCGCAGCGCCTGCGCGTCGGTGTTCGCGGAGATGAACTCCACGCCCGACAGACCGCGGCCGATCATGTGCTCCACTGCGTTGCCGCCGCAGCCGCCGACGCCGATGACCTTGATGATTGCCCCTTCCTGCGGGGTTTGGTCGATGATTTCGAACATGATGAGTTCCTTTCTCCTGTCGTGATTCGGATGCCGATTTCAGATGTCGAATGTCAATTACGTGGTCGTTTCGATGCCGATACAGTCGCTCGCTCGTCGCTTTTCATCGCTTGTCCCTAGAAATTCGCCTTGAACCATTGCTTCATGCGCGTGGCGACTCCGCCCAGCCCGGTCGACTGGGCGCGCGAGTCGCGATCGCGCAAATATTGATTGCGGCCCTCGATGAGGAGCCCCACCGCGGTCGCGTAGCGCGGGCTGCGCACGACGTCGGCGAGCCCGCCCCCGTAGGCGGGGATGCCGATGCGCACCGGAAGGTGAAAGACCTCCTCGCCGAGCTCGGTCATGCCGCCGAGCAGCGCGGTGCCGCCGGTCAGCACGATTCCGGAAGACAGGAGCTCCTCGAATCCCGAGCGGCGCAGCTCCGCCTGCACCAGCGTGTAGAGCTCCTCGATGCGCGGCTCGATCACTTCGGCCAGCGTCTGCCGCGACAGCGTGCGCGGCGGCCGGTCGCCGACGCCGGGCACTTCGATGATGTCGTTGGCGCCGGCGAACTGGCGCAGCGCGCAGCCGTGCCGCAGCTTCAGCTCCTCGGCTTCCTTGGTCGGCGTGCGCAGCGTCATCGCGATGTCGTTGGTGACCTGGTCGCCGGCGATGGGGATCACCGACGTGTGCCGGATCGCGCCGTTCGCGAACACCGCGAGGTCGGTGGTGCCGCCGCCGATGTCGATGAGGCACACGCCCAGCTCCTTCTCGTCGTCGTTCAGCACGGCGATCGCGGAGGCGAGCGGCTGCAGGATCACGTCCTTCACCTCGAGGCCGCAGCGACGCACGCACTTCACGATGTTCTCGACCGCGGACACCGCGCCGGTGACGATGTGCACCTTCACCTCGAGCCGCACGCCGCTCATGCCGAGCGGCTCGCGCACGTCCTCCTGCCCGTCGATGATGAATTCCTGCGGGATGATGTGCAGGATCTGCTGGTCGTTCGGGATCGCGATCGCCTTCGCCGTCTCGACGACGCGGTCGATGTCCGCCTGCGTGACCTCCTTCTCCTTGATCGCGACCATCCCGCTCGAGTTGAGGCTCCTGATGTGGCTGCCGGCCACACCCGTGTACACCTCGGTGATGCGGCAGTCGGCCATCAGCTCGGCTTCCTCCAGCACGCGCTGGATCGACGCCATCGTCGCCTCGATGTTGACGACGACGCCGCGGCGCAGGCCGCGCGAGGGCTGCGTGCCGAGCCCGATGATGTTGAGGCCGTCGTCGGGCGTGACCTCGGCGACGATCGCGACGATCTTCGACGTCCCGATGTCGAGGCCCACGATCACGTTCTTCGCGTCTTTCACCATCCGCTCACTTTCCGTTGCCGCATTGCATGGCTCGCATCCGTCATCGCGTCGCTCACCCCGTCTTGCGCGCCGGAAGCTCGGGAAGTCCCGGCACCCGCGCCGCAAAACCATTCCGGTAGCGCAGGTCGACCCGGTCGACGCGCGTTCCCGCCCGCGCCAGCGCGCCGACCGTTGTTCGGTAGGCCGCCACGAAGCGCGCGAGACGCTCGGAAGGCTCGTCGCGCCCGAGCTCGATCGCGAGCGGCGTCCCGCCTCCCGTGACGCGCAGATGCCATCCGCCGCGCGCCGACAGCGAGACGTGCTGCACGGCGAGCGCGAGCGGCGCAAGCGCGTCGCTCCATTCGCGAAAACGCGCCGCCACGTCCGCCGAGCGACCTTCGGGTGCGTCGAACTGCGGCAGCTCGCCGTCGTAATCGGCGACGAACACTTCGCCCTGCGCGTTGACGAGGCCGGTGTCGTTCCAGCGCGCGATCGGCACGTGCTCCTCGATCGCGATCTCGAGTCGCGCCGGCGCCTGGCGGCGCAGCGCCACCGAGCGCACCCACGGCACGCGCGCGAGCGCCGCGCGGGACCGCGCGAGGTCCAGCGTCAGCAGCGTTCCCGCGAGCTCGTCGCGGATCACCGCCTCGACGTGCGCGGGATTTGCCCGCGTGAGCGGTGTCGTGACGACGACCTCGCGCAGCGCGAAGATCGGCTGCCGGGCGATCCACGCCAACGCGCCCCACGTCAGCAGGGCGATCGCGATCAGCGCGAGGCCGACGGCGACGGCGTTCAGCTGTTTCGCGTCATCCCACATGCGCGCTCCGCAGGATTTCGACGCACAGCTCGGGAAAGCCGATGCCGGCGGCCTTCGCGGCCATCGGCACCAGCGAATGGCCGGTCATTCCCGGCGAGGTGTTCACTTCGAGGAACTGGTACGTTCCGTCGGCGCGCAGGATCAGGTCGAGCCGGCCCCAGCCGCTGCAACCGATGATGTCGAACGCGGCAAGCGAGGCCGCGCGCAGCTCCTTTTCCTTCGCGTCCGGCAGGCCGCAGGGGCAGAAATACTTGGTCTCGTTGGAGAAGTACTTCGCGTGGTAGTCGTAGTTGCCCTGCGGCGCCTCGATCCGGATGAGCGGCAGCGCCACGCCGTTGACGATCGACGCGGTCAGCTCGGTGCCGACGACGAATTCCTCGACCAGCACGAGGTCGTCGTGCTTCGCCGCTTCGACGTAGGCCTGCGCGAGCTCGCCGTGGTCGACGCCGGCGACCTTGGTCAGCCCGATCGTCGAGCCTTCCCGCACCGGCTTCACGATGAGCGGCAGCCCGAGCTCGGCGACCACCTGCATCCAGTCGGTCTTCGCGGTCACCATCCGATAGCGCGGCGTCGGAATCCCCGAGGCCTGCCAGACGAGCTTGGTGCGCCACTTGTCCATCGCCAGCGCCGAGGCCATCACGCCGCTGCCGGTGTACGGAATCTTCAGCGTCTCGAGCGCGCCCTGAACCGTGCCGTCCTCGCCGAAGCGGCCATGCAGCGCGATGAACACGCGCGCGAAGCCGTCGCGCTTCAGCTCCCACAGGTCGCGCTCGGCGGGATCGAACGCGTGCGCGTCGACACCCTTCTCGCGCAGCGCGGCGAGCACGCCGTTGCCGGACATCAGCGACACTTCACGCTCCGCCGACGGGCCGCCCATCAGTACTGCGACTTTTCCGAACTCATTCATGGCCGTTCGCCGATCACGCGGACTTCCGGCTCGAGCAGGATGCCCGTCCGCTGCTGCACGGTCGCGCGCACGTGCGCGATGACCGCCTCGATGTCGGCGGCGCTCGCGCGGCCACCGGGATTGACGATGAAATTGGCGTGCTTCTCCGAGACGTGCGCGCCGCCCACCGTGTAACCCTTGAGGCCACAACTTTCGATGAGCCGCGCCGCGTGATCGCCCTCCGGATTGCGAAAGACGCTGCCGGCGTTGGGCAGGTCGAGCGGCTGCGTCGCGATTCGCCGCTTCAGGAACTCGGTGATGCGCGCGCGCGCTGCGGCCGACTCGCCTTCCGGAAACTCGAGCCACGCGGCGGTGAACACGCCGTCGGGCGCAGCGCCATCGGCTCGGCGTACCGATCGATATCCGATGGCGTAGGCATCCGGCAGGCGCCGCTCGAACGCACCGGCGCGTGTCAGCACCTCGACTTCGCGCACGTAGCGCCAGGTCTCGCCACCGTAGCAGCCGGCGTTCATCGCGAGCGCGCCGCCGACGGTGCCGGGAATACCCGCGAGGAATTCGGCTTCGGCCCTGCCGTGCATCGCGGCAAAGCGCGCGACCTTGGGGCTCGCCACGCCCGCTTCCGCGTAGATTCGGCCATTCGTGAGCGCCAGCGCGTTGAGCGCCGCGTGCAGTACGATGACGGTGCCGCGCACTCCGCCGTCGCGCACCAGCAGATTGCTGCCGAGCCCGATCACACTGAGCGGCTCGCGCGAGTCGAGCTGGCCGACGAAAGCACCGAGGTCGTCGCGATCGGCGGGAAAATAAACCTGATCAGCGCGTCCGCCGCAGCGCCACGTCGTGTAGCGCGCCAGCGACGCGTCGCGCGCGAGCGTTCCGCGCAGTCCCGTGAACGCGCGCGGTTCGGCCATCATCATTCCGCCACCGTCAGCATCGCCGGCGCCTGCCCGATCGATCCCGCGCCCATCGTGATCACGACGTCGCCATCGCGCACGAGCGCGCGCAGCGCCGCCGGCACGTCGGTGACGGCCTCGACGAACACCGGTTCCACGCCACCGGCGATGCGCACGCCGCGCACCAGCGCCCGTCCGTCGGCGGCCACGATGGGCGCCTCGCCCGCGGGGTAGACCTCGGTGAGGACGAGCGCGTCGACGCTCGAGAGCACCTTGACGAAGTCCTCGAACAGATCGCGCGTGCGCGTGAACCGGTGCGGCTGGAACGCGAGCACCACGCGCCGGCCGGGAAAGCTGCCGCGCACCGCGTCGACGGTCGCGGCCATTTCCACGGGGTGGTGACCGTAGTCGTCGATCAGCGTGTAGCTGCCTCCCGCGGCGAGCTTCACCTCGCCATAGCGCTGGAAGCGGCGGCCCACGCCGCGGAATTCGGCGAGAGCGCGCGCGATCGCCGCATCGTCGACGCCCAACTCGCGGCCGATCGCGATCGCGGCGAGCGCGTTGCGCACGTTGTGCACACCCGGAAGGTTGAGCTCGACCGCGAGATCGGGCACGGCGGCGGCGTGGGCGACGAAGCGCATCCGCCCGGCGACGTTCACGACGTCGGTCGCGCGAAGCTGCGCGCCCTCGTCGAGGCCGTAGGTGACGATGGCCTTGGTGATCGCTGGCGCGATGTCGCGAACGTTGGCGTCGTCGAAGCACAGCACGGCGACGCCGTAGAAAGGCAGCCGCTGCGCGAAGTCGACGAACGCGCGCTTCAGCTTCTCGAAGTCGTGGTCGTAGCTCTCCATGTGATCGGCGTCGATGTTGGTGATCACCGCGAGCGCAGGCGACAGGTAGAGGAACGACGCGTCGGATTCGTCGGCCTCGGCGACGAGGAAATCGCCGCGGCCGAGCCGCGCGTTGGCGCCCGCGGAGAGCAGCCGGCCGCCGATCACGAACGTGGGGTCGAGCCCGCCTTCGGCCAGCACCGACGCGATGAGACTCGTCGTCGTCGTCTTGCCGTGGCTGCCGGCCACCGCGATCGCGGTCTTCAGGCGCATCAGCTCGGCCAGCATCAGCGCGCGCGGGACGACCGGCACGTGACGTGCGCGCGCCGCGGCGACCTCGGGATTGTCGGGCGCGACGGCGGTCGACACGACGACGACGTCGGCGCCGGCGACGTTGGCGGCGGCATGTCCGATCGCGATCGTGATGCCGAGGCCCGCGAGTCTGCGGGTCACGGCGCTCTCGGCAAGATCCGATCCGGAAACGGAATATCCCTGCGTCGCGAGCACCTCGGCGATGCCGCTCATCCCGGCGCCGCCGATGCCGACGAAATGGATCCGCTTCACTTTGTGCTTCATCGCCCGCGCTCCTCGAGCGCGATGCAGATGTCGGCGACGCGGTCGGCGGCACCCGTGCGCGCAGCCCCGCGCGCGGCGACGGCCATCGCGAGCAGTTGCGCGCGTGACAGCGATCGCAGGCGCGTTGCCAGGGATTGAGGCGTCAGCTCCGCCTGCGGAAGCAGGAGGGAAGCCTTCGCGGCGACGAGGACATTCGCATTGGCGGTCTGCTCGTCCGCGATCGCGCCGGGCAGCGGCACGATGATCGAGCCGACACCCGCGGCAGCAAGCTCGGCGACGGTGATCGCGCCGCCGCGCGACAGGACGACGTCGGCGCCCGCGTAGCGCGCGGCCATGTCGTCGATGAACGCGACGCATTCGGCGCTGACGCCGGCGCTGCGATAGGCGGCGCGCAGCGCGTCGATGTGCTTCTCGCCCGCCTGATGCACGACCTGCGGGCGCTCCTCCGCGGGAATCAGCGCGAGCGCAGCCGGCACGGCCGCATTCAACGCGGCCGCGCCGAGGCTGCCGCCGACGACCAGGAGCTGCAGCGGTCCGCTGCGGCCGGCGAAGCGAATCTCGGGTGCCGGCAGGCGGTCGATCGCGTCGCGCAGCGGATTGCCGACCCATTCGGCCTTCGCCGCGTGGCGTCCGTGCATCGCGCCGGGGAATCCCAGCAGGATCCGGTCGGCGCCATACGCGAGCACGCGGTTGGCAAGACCCGCCACCGCATTCGATTCATGCAGCGCGAGCGGCTTGCCCGCGGCGACCCCCATCAGCGCGCCGGGAAACGACGCGAAATCCGCCAAAGCCGAGCACGACATCGGGCGCGCGCCGGCGAATGACCGCGCGGCTTTGCCAGCACGCGCTCAGCAGCGAGAACGGCCCGAGGACGAGCTTCGCCAATCCCTTGCCGCGCACGCCGCCGAACGCGATGCCCTCGAAGTCGACGCCGTGCTGCGGGACGAGCCGCGCCTCGATGCCATCACGCGTCCCGAGCCAGAACACGCGCGCGCCGCGCGCGACGAGCTTTTCCGCGACCGCAAGGCCCGGAAAGACATGCCCGCCCGTTCCGCCGGTCGTGATCATCACCGTCCCGGTCATTCCGCGAAGCCCCTGAGGAGCCGTCTGTTCTCGTAATCGACGCGCAGCAGAATCGCAATTGCCACGGCATTGGTGACGATCCCCGATCCGCCGAACGACAGCAGCGGCAGCGTGAGCCCCTTCGTCGGCAGCACGCCCATGTTCACGCCGATGTTGATGAACGTCTGCACGCCGATCCACACACCGATGCCTTGCGCGACCAGCGCCGAGAACGGCCGCTCGAGGCGCGCCGCCTGGCGGCTGATCGCGTAGGCGCGCACGAGCAGCCACACGAAGAGTCCGATGACGATCGCGACGCCGACGAATCCGAGCTCTTCCGCGATGACGGCCAGCAGGAAGTCCGTGTGCGCCTCGGGCAGGTACAGGAGTTTTTCGACGCTGGACCCCAAGCCGACGCCGAACCATTCGCCGCGGCCGAACGCGATCAGCGCGTGCGACAGCTGGTAGCCCTTGCCGAACGGATCGGACCAGGGATCGAGGAACGCGGTGAGCCGCTGCAGCCGGTACGGCGCCGCGACCAGAATCGCGGACAGACCCATCGGCAGCAGCAGCAGCAGGCCGAGGAAGAGCCTCCAGTCGAGCCCACCGAGGAAGAGGATCCCGAAGGCGATGGCGACGATCACGACAAACGCGCCGAAATCGGGCTCGAGCAGCAGGAGTCCGCCGGTTGCGACCATGACGCCGAACAGCGGCAGGAATCCCTTGACGAGCGTCTGCCGCATCGGCTGCTGCGCGTGCAGGAACGCGGCCTTGCGCACCGAATAGCTCGCCGCGTACAGCACGACGGCGAGCTTCGTGAATTCGGACGGCTGCAGGTTGATGACGAAGAGCGACAGCCAGCGCCGGCTGCCGTTGACCGACTTGCCGATGCCGGGAACGAGCACCAGGATCAGCATGACGGCGCAGACGACGAACACCAGCGGCGCGAGCTTCTGCAGCACCTTGAGCGGCACCTGGAACGCGAGCACCGCCGCCACGAGACCGATGCCGACGAACGCCGCGTGCCGCGCGAGGAAGTACCACGCGCGGGCGCCGGTGTAAGGCGACGCCTCGGCCATCGCGATCGACGCCGAATAGACCATCACGAGGCCGATCGCGAGCAAGAGCCCCGCCGTCCATGCGAGCGACGCATCGTAGAGCGGCATTGCGCGCGGATTCGAAGGCAGCGCGCCAAGCGCGCGGATCGCCTGCAGCGCGCCCGCGGGCTGCAATGCCGACGCGGCGCCGTGATTACGCATGCGCCGACTCCTCGGCGAACGCGCGCACGCGCTCGACGAACCGGTTCCCGCGCTCGACGTAGCTCTGGAACTGGTCGAGGCTCGCGCAGGCCGGTGAGAGCATCACCGCGTCGCCGGGCCGGGCGATCGCCACCGCGCGCTCGATCGCGACGTCGAGTGTCCCCGCGTGCTCGACCGGCGCCTGCGTGCCCGCGAGCGCGTCGCCGATGATCCCGGCGTCGCGTCCGATCAGCAGCACCGCCTTGCAATGACGGTCGACGGATGCCTTGAGCGGCGCGAAATTCTGTCCCTTGCCATCGCCGCCCGCGATCAGCACGACGGGCTGCGCGAGGCCGTCGAGCGCGGCCTGCGTCGCCGCAACCGTGGTGCCCTTCGAATCGTTGATGAAGAGCACGCCGCGCGATTCGACGATCCGCTGCATCCGGTGCGGCAGTCCTTCGAACTCGGCGAGCTCGGAGAGCACGTCGCGCTTGATCGGCGCCACCACCGACACCAGCGCCAGCGCGGCGAGCGCGTTCTGCGCGTTGTGGCGCCCGACGAGCTGCAGCTCTGCCACGGGCAGCAGCAGCGCGCCGCCGCGCGCGAGCCAGACCTCGCCCGCGCCGCGGTCGACGAGCCCCCACGCGCTCTCGGCTTCCGGCACGCCGGCGCCGAAGGTCTGCACCAGCCGGCCCGGCACGCGCATTGCGAGCGAGCGCGGATCGTCGCGGTTCAGCACCTGCACGCCGCCGTTGGCGAAGATGCGCGCCTTGGCGGCGGCGTAGGCGTCGATCCCGGCATATCGGTCGAGGTGGTTCTCGGTGACGTTGAGCACGGTCGCGGCGACGGGCGCGAGCGAGCTCGTCGTCTCGAGCTGGAAGCTGGAGAGCTCGAGGACGAAGATGTCCGGCCAGCGGCCGTCGTCGGGCAGCGCTTCCAGCACCGCCACGCCGATGTTGCCGGCGACGATCGTCGACAGCCCGGCGGAACGGCACAGCGCGCTGGTGAGCGCGGTGACCGTCGTCTTGCCGTTCGAGCCGGTGACCGCGATAACCTTCTGCCCGGGCGGAAGCGCGCGCGCGAAAAGCTCGATGTCGCCGACGATCTCGGCGCCGCGCGCGACCGCGTTCGCGATGGCCGCCGACGCGACGGGCACGCCCGGGCTGATCGCGATGAGGTCCGCGCCGGCGAAGGTCGCGTCGGTGAATTCGCCGGTCGCGAGCGGAATCTGCGGCAGCAGCGTCGAGAGCCGCGGCGCGAACGGCGGCGCCGCCCGCGTGTCGGCGACGCGCACCGACGCGCCCTGGCGCACGAGGTAACGCGTCAGCGAGAACCCGGTGAGCCCGAGCCCGACGACGACGGCGTTGCGTCCTTCGTAGCTCATCTCAACTTCAGCGTGGAAAGTCCGAACAGGACCAGCAGCATCGTGATGATCCAGAAGCGAACGACGACCTGGTTTTCCTTCCAGCCCTTGAGCTCGTAGTGATGATGGATCGGCGCCATCCGGAACACGCGCTTGCCGGTCAGCTTGAACGACGCCACCTGGACGACCACCGAGAGCGTCTCGACGACGAACACGCCGCCCATGATGAAGAGCAGGATCTCCTGCCGGACGATGACGGCCATCGTCCCGAGCGCCGCGCCGAGCGAGAGCGCGCCGACGTCGCCCATGAACACTTCCGCGGGATACGCGTTGAACCACAGGAATCCCGAGCCCCGCGCCGGCGAGCGCGCCGCAGATCACGGCGAGCTCGCCGGCACCCGGAATCAGCGGAAACTGCAGGTATCGCGCGAAGATCGCGTTGCCGCTCACGTAGGCGAAGATGCCGAGCGCCGAGCCGATCATCACGGTCGGCATGATGGCGAGGCCGTCGAGGCCATCGGTGAGGTTCACCGCGTTGCTGGTGCCGACGATCACGCAATAGCTCAACGCGACGAAGCCCCAGATGCCGAGCGGATACGACACCGACTTGAAGAACGGGACGATGAGGTCGGTCTTCGGCGACACCGCCACGTTGAAGCCGCTCTGAATCCATTCGACCAGCAGCCGCTGCGCGGGGACATCTACCGGCGACGACACCGCGAACGCCAGATAGAACGCGGCGATGAGCCCGATCAGCGACTGCCACAGGATCTTGTCGCGCGCCGACAGCCCTTTCGGATTGCGGTGGACGACCTTGCGATAGTCGTCGACCCAGCCGATCGCGCCGAAGCCCAGCGTGACCAGCAGCACGACCCAGACGAAGCGGTTGGCGAGATCGCCCCACAGCAGCGTCGTCACCGCGATGGAGACGAGGATCAGCGCGCCGCCCATCGTCGGCGTCCCGGCCTTGACGAGGTGCGTCTGCGGGCCGTCGTCGCGCACCGACTGGCCGATCTTCATCCGCGACAGCCAGCCGATCATCCGCGGGCCGACGATGAAGGAGATGAAGAGCGCCGTCATGCAGGCCAGCACGGCGCGCAGCGTGATATAGCCGAACACGTTGAAGGTGCGCACGTCCTTCGCGAGGAGATCGGCCATCCAGAGCAGCATCAGTGCGCTCCTTCGCTCGCCGTCCGACGGGCCGCCCCGAGGACGGCGGCCCCCTGGGGGGAGGCATGCGAAGCATGCTTCGGGGGGGCGTATCGCCGTCCGACGGGCCGTCCCGAGGCGCGCCCCTGGGGGGAGGCATGCGAAGCATGCATCGGGGGGGTCGTATCGCCGGCGAGCGCGTTGACGACGCGCTCCATCCGCATGAATCGCGAGCCCTTGATGAGCAGCGTCGCGTTGGCCGGCGCGGTGCGTGCGACGTCGCGCGCAAGCGCCTCGACCGAGTCGAAGTGCGCGCCGCCCTCGCCGAAGGCCGCCGCGGCCTCGGCAGCGAGCGTGCCCGCCGTCAGCACCCGCTCGATGCGCGCCGAGCGCGCGTACGCGCCGACCTCGCGGTGGTATTTCGGCCCGCCCTCGCCGACCTCGCCCATGTCGCCCAGCACCAGCCAGCGCGGCGCCGGCGCCGCCGCCAGCACGTCGATGGCGGCGCGCACCGAATCCGGGTTGGCGTTGTACGTGTCGTCGATGATCGAGGCGCCGTTCGCTGCGCGCAGCGCCGCGAGCCGCCCGGCGACCGGACGGAACGCCTGCAATCCCTGCGCGACGGCGGCGAGCGAAACGCCGACGGCGAGCGCGGCCGTCGCCGCGGCCAGCGCGTTGGCCGCGTTGTGCCGCCCGCGCACGGCAAGCGAGACGTTGATGTCGCCGCCCGCCGTCGAGATCTCGAGGCCGATGCCGTCGGCGCCCGGCGCGTAGCGCCCGCGCACGGCGGCCGGCCGCTCCACGCCGAACTCGATGACGCTCACTGCCTTTCTCTCGCCCGCGGCGTCGCGCCACGCGTCGACATGCGCGTCGTCGGCGTTGAGCACGGCGATCCCGTGTTCCGGCAGCGCGCGCACGAGGTCCGCATGCTCGGCGGCGACCTCCGCCACCGTGCTCATGAATTCCTGATGCTCGCGCTGCGCATTGTTGACGAGCGCGACGGTCGGCTGCGCGATCGCCGCCAGCACGGCCGTCTCGCCGCGATGATTCATGCCGAGCTCGATCGCCGCGACGCGATGCGCGGCGCGCAGCCGCAGCAGCGTCATCGGCAGGCCGATCGCGTTGTTGAGATTGCCCTGTGTCGCGAGCACGGCGGCGTCGCCGAAATGCGCGCGCAGGATGGCCGCGAGCATTTCCTTCACCGTCGTCTTGCCGTTGCTGCCGACGATGACGATGACCGGAATCGTGAACTGCCGCCGCCAGTGCGCGGCCAGCGCGCCCAGCGCGGCCTGCGGATCAGGGGCGACGATGAGGTTGCCTGTGAGGTCGTCGGCGCGGTCGGCGGCGACCAGCGCGGCGGTGGCGCCGCGCTCGAACGCCGTCGCGACGAAATCGTGGCCGTCGAAGCGCTCGCCGCGCAGTGCGACGAAGAGATCGCCCGCCTGCAGCGCGCGGGTGTCGGTGGTGACGCGCGCGAAGCGAACCGAATCGCCGACGATGCGCCCGGAGACGGCGCGCGCTGCGCTGGCCGTATCCATCATGCGTTGCCCCGGCGCGTCAAGCGCGGCGAGCGCGGTCTCGACGTCGGAGAAGTGCGTGCGCACGCCGGCCACTTCCTGGTAGTCCTCGTGGCCCTTGCCTGCGATCAGCACGACGTCGCCCTGCTTCGCGCCGGAAATCGCGCCGCCGATCGCGGTGGCGCGGTCGAGGTCGACGGTCCAGCGGCGATTCGCCGTCTCGCGCACGCCGCGCACGATGCCGCTGGCGATGGCCGACGGATCCTCGCCGCGCGGGTTGTCGGTGGTCACGATGACGCGGTCGGCGAGCTCGCCCGCGACGTGTCCCATCTCCGGGCGCTTGCCGGGATCGCGGTCGCCGCCGCAGCCGAACACGCAGATGAGATCGGCGCCCTTGGGCACGCCCGGCCGCAGCGACGTCAGCACCTTTTCGAGCGCATCGGGCGTGTGGGCGTAGTCGACGATCACGAGCGGCAGCTCGCCGCCGCCCAGCTGCTGCATCCGTCCCGGCGGCGCCTTGACGTGCGAAAGCGCCTCGAGCGCGTCGGCGAGCCCCACTTCGCTCACCAGCAGGACGGCGAGACAGGCGAGCAGGTTCGAAGCGTTGAACGTCCCGAACACCGTGGTCGCGACGTCGCCGCGTCCCCACGGCGTCGCGACCGACAGCTCGATGCCGCGCGCGGTGTTGGAGATCGCCGTCGCGGCGATGTCGGCGTTGGCGAGCCCGTAGGTCAGCACCTTGCGGCCGTGCGTCCGGGCGTCGTCGGCGAGGCTCTGGCCGAACGTGTCGTCGACGTTGATGACGCGCGCGTGCAGCCCGCGCCAGTGGAAGAGCTTGGCCTTGGCCGCGCCGTAGGCCGCCATGGTGCCGTGATAGTCGAGGTGATCGCGCGTGAGATTGGTGAAGAGCGCGATGTCGAATCCGACGCCGTTGACGCGCCCCTGCTCGAGCCCGTGCGACGAGACTTCCATCGCGACCGTGAGCGCGCCCGCGGCCTTGTACTTCGCGAGGAGCTCGTGCAGCCGCGCCGCGTCGGGCGTGGTGTGCAGCGTGGGCTCGTACGCGCCGACGAGGCCGTTGCCCAGCGTGCCGACGACAGCGCTCCGCTGGCCGCAACGGTCGAGCGATTCGGCGATCCAGTGCGAGCACGACGTCTTGCCGTTGGTGCCGGTGACGCCGATGACCCACATCGCCTGCGTCGGGCTGCCGTAGATGAAGTCGGCGATCACGCCGAGCTTCATCTGCAGATTGGGCACCGGCTGGTTGGCGATCGTCCATTCGCTCGTTCCACGGGAAGCCCGCCGCCTCCCACAGCACCGAGCCCGCGCCGCGCGCGATCGCATCGGCGATGAACTGGCGGCCGTCGGAATGGACGCCCGGAAACGCGGCGAACGCGTCGCCCGGCTCCACCTGGCGGCTGTCGGCGGTGATGCGGCGCGGACGCGCGTTGAGGCGCGAGAGCAGCGCCGGAACGTCGACGCCGAGCCCGTCGTTCATCGTGACCGCGGCCATCAGGTTTCCTCCTCGGCGACACTGCCGGGAGGCGGCAGCACGATCGCATCGGTCGGCGCGTCGAACGGCACGCCCAGCATGCGCAGCGCCGCGCCGGTCACCGTCGAGAACACGGGCGCGGCGACATCGCCGCCGTAGTAGACGCCGGTGCCGGGCTCATCGAGCATCACCGCGACGACGAGCCGCGGCGCGGATGCGGGCGCGAAGCCGACGAACGACGAGACGTACTTGTCCGTGTAGCCGCGTCCGTCGAGCTTGTGCGCGGTGCCGGTCTTCCCGGCGACGCGGTAGCCCGGCATCTGCGCCTTCGGCGCGGTGCCTCCCGGACTCACCGCCATCTCGAGCATCCGGCGCACTTCCGTCGCGATCTCCGGCCGCAGCACCGGACGTCCGGCGACCGCACCGCTCGTTTTGAACAGCGTCACGGGCTTCAGTTCGCCGCCGGTCGCGAAGATCGTGTACGCGCGGGCGAGCTGGACCAGGTTGACCGAGATGCCGTGTCCGTAGGCCATCGTCGCCTGCTCGATCGGGCGCCACGATTTCGCCGGTCGCAGCCGGCCGGCGACCTCGCCGGGAAAGCCCGTCTTCGGCGGCGTTCCGAACCCCGAATTGGAGAACATCTCCCACATCGTCTCCGGCGGCAGCGACAGCGCGATCTTCGCGGCGCCGACGTTCGACGATTTCTGGATCACCTGCTCGACCGTGAGTGCGCCGCTCTTGTGCGCGTCGTGGATCGTCGCCGAGCCGATCGTCAGCGTTCCCGGCGCGGTCTGGATCACCGTGTCCGGGTTGACCTTGCCGGATTCGAGCGCGGCCGCGATGGTGAAGGGCTTCAGCGTCGACCCCGGCTCGAACACATCGGTCAACGCGCGGTTGCGCATCTTGTCCCGTGCGACCTTGTTGCGCGCGTTCGGGTTGTACGTCGGCCAGTTCGCGAGCGCCAGGATCTCGCCGCTCGCGATGTCGAGGATCACGAGCCCGCCGGCCTTCGCCTTGTTCGCCTCGACCGCGGCCTTGAGCTCGCGGAACGCGAGGTACTGGAGGCGGGTGTCGATCGACAGCGCGAGATCGCGGCCCGCCTGCGGCGCGCGGATCGCCTCGACGTCCTCGACGGCGTCGCCGCGCCGGTTGACGATGACGCGGCGGCTGCCGGGCTTCCCGCCGAGCCAGTCCTGCTGCGCGAGCTCGATGCCTTCCTGGCCGACGTCGTGATCGCCGGTGAAGCCCAGGATGTGGCTCATCGTCTCGCCCGCCGGGTAGTAGCGGCGATATTCGTTCTGGTCGTGCAGCCCCTTGATGCCGAGCGCCATCGCGCGGTCGGCGATCTCCGGCGGCAATTGCTTCGCCAGGTAGACGAAGTCGTCCGCCGCGTCGACCCGCTTGGTGATCGCGTCGGGCGTCGTGCCGAGCGCGCGGGCGAGCTCGGCGAGCGCCGCCGGCGTCGCGTCGAAATGCGCCGGGAATGCCCAAAGCGATTTCACCGGCGTCGAGATCGCGAGCGGCTCGCCGAACCGGTCGACGATGCGGCCGCGATGCGCCGGCAGCTCGATCTCGCGGCTGTAGCGCGCGCTGCCCTGGTCCTGCAGGAACTGGTTGTCGACGCGCTGCAGCCACAGCGAGCGCCCGACGAGCGCGGCGAGCCCCAGCGCCAGGATCGCGTAGACGATCGGCGCGCGAAACCGCGGCAGCGCCGGGAGCGCCGCCCGGCCGCGCTGCAGCGCCGCGGCCCTCATCGCGGCTCTCCCGCGGGAACGAGGGCGATGCGCCCGTGTTCCGGAAGGCGCATCTTGAGCTCGCTCCGCGCGATCTTCTCGACCCGCGCCGGCATCGCCCAGGTCGACTGCTCGAGCTGCAGCTGGCCGAATTCGGTGTCGAACGCGTGCGCGCGTGCCCGCTCGTGCTCCAGGTCGACGAAGAGCTTGCGCTCCTGGTGCCGCGACGTGACGAGCGACAGCGCGCAGCCGATCAGGACGGCGAGCAGCAGGAGGTTGACGCGGACCATGGCGATGTCAGCCGGCGGAAAACGGGTGCGTCGTGCGCTCGGCGACGCGCAGCGTCGCGCTCCGCGCGCGCGGATTGCGCCGCACCTCGTCGTCGGACGCGCGGATGGCGCGACCGACGCGCGCAAGCGGCGTGCCGGGCAGCTCGCGCTCGGCGATCGCGAGGCGCGCGAGCGCCGGGTCGCCGCCCCACGGCTGCGCGGACGACGCCATGAAGCGCTTCACGATGCGGTCTTCCAGCGAGTGGAAGCTGATCACCGCGAGGCGGGCTCCGGAGGCGAGCAGCGGCACGATGCGCGGCAAGGTCAGCGTGAGCTCCTCGAGTTCCCGATTGACGAAAATCCTAAGAGCCTGGAACGTGCGCGTGGCCGGATCCTGACGCCAATCACCCCGCGTGCGCGCGCCGACGGCTTTGGCCACGATCTCGGCCAGCTGCCGCGTCCGGTCGACGGGTGCGTTCGCGCGAGCCGCAACAATCGCTCTTGCAATCGATTGAGCAAACCGTTCTTCACCATAGTCGCGTATGACCTCCGTCAGTTCGCGCGCTTCGGCACGCGCGAGGAACGCCGCAGCGGATTCGCCGCGCGTGGGATCCATCCGCATGTCGAGCGGTCCGTCGGCGCGCAGCGAAAAGCCGCGCTCCGCGTCGTCGATCTGCGGCGAAGAGATGCCGAGGTCGAGCAGCGCGCCGTCGATGCGCGCGATGCCGAGCTCCGCGAGCGTCTCGGGAAGCTCCGAGAACCAGGCGCGGCGGAACGTGAAGCACGGGTCGTCGATGGCGAGCGCGGCGCGCTCGGCGTCGGGATCGCGGTCGAGCGCGACGAGGCGTCCGCTGCCGCGCATCCCGGCGAGGATTCTCCGCGCGTGTCCGCCGCGGCCGAAGGTCGCGTCGACGTAGATCCCGCCGGGCCGGACCGCCAGCGCCGCCACGGCCTCTTCGAGAAGTACGGGGACGTGTTTGCCATCGGCCATCAGAGCGAGAAGCCGTCCAGCTCGGGCGGCAGCGCTCCGGCCGGGAACGCGGGCGCGCGCGCCGTCGCGTCCTGCCAGCGCGCCTCGTCCCACAGCTCGAACTTGTTGCCCTGCCCGACCAATACGACGTGGTGGTCGAGTCCCGCGTACTGGCGCAATGCCGGCGGCACGAGAATGCGGCCGGCGCCGTCCATCTCGACGTCGTCGGCGTGGCCGACGAGGAGGCGCTGCAGCGCGCGTATCTGCGGATCGAACGACGAGAGCGCCATGAGGCGCGCCTGGATCGGCTCCCACGCGGCGCGCGGATAGACGAGCAGGCAGCGCGACGGGTCGGCGGTCAGGACCAGCGCGGGCAGCGCATCGCGATGCCGCGCGGGTACGGCGAGCCGGCCCTTGGCGTCGAGCGCCAGGTGCGTGACGCCGCGAAACACCGCGGGGTCCCCGCCTGCCTCGCTCTTCGCTGCATCCGCTCTTGCCACGCCGGCACTCCTCCCTGCCCGTGATGTTGGTGAGTGCTCATTAACCTGGACCGGGCCTTTTCCAACGCCGAGACCAAAATGCCCCACCTAAACCCACTTTTTCCCACCTTTTGCGACTATAGGGGAACAAATGCGCGGCGGTCAACCCTTTTTCGTTTTTCGAACAAGGACTTAGCCGAACTGTTGCCTAAATTTCATATTAATTACAAATCAATTACTTACCGGATAAATCGAAAGTAAGTTAGGAGGATCAAAGTGCTTCTTTCGACAAAACCGTACGATCGTTCGACGGAGGCCGCCACGCCCCACATTCCCGAGTACAAACTGCGGCGGACCCACCACCGATTCGCCCGGGAGAAGTACCGCCGGGCGGTTCGCAGCCGTTGCGATCCGGGCAGCAGTCGCGGTTTTCCGGCACCGGCACGCGCTTCATGCCAGCGGAATGACCGCGACTTCTTCGCATTTCCGGGATTGCCTTGCGCAGGGCAAGGAACGACATCGCGTGCGGTAGAATCGCCGCGCCGTTGTCCGCCTCACCCGTCGTCCCGACGGCGCGGCCTCCCCTCACCCGCCTTTCCCGCCACGGAGTCCTTGCATGCAGCAGCGCCGTCGTGCCCGCTTCGCTCTTCTCGCCGGTGCCGTTGTCCTGGCCGTCGCCTCTTCGCCTGTCCGGGCGGAGGACTCAGCCTCGGGCGGCGTCACCGGATCGGCGTCGATCACGGGCTACGGACAGTTCAACACCGATCTCGACAGCGGCGGGCGGTTCAACTGGGCCGGCGGCATCGCGAGCGCGAAGCTCGCGCGCGAGCTCACGCCGCAGCTTTCCGTGGGACTCCAGCTCGGCTACGAATACCAATCGTGGAATTTCGATTCGCCGACGGCGTTCGGCGGAATCGCGCCGTGGAAGAGCCTCAACGCGCCCAGCATCGGCGTCGCATTCAACTACGCGTACTCGAAGGAATGGTTCTTCAACGTGACGCCGATCGTGCAGTGGGCCTACGAGAACGGCGCCAACACGAGCGACGCGCTGACCTACGGCGCGGTCGCCTCGGCGTCGAAGGTCTTCTCGCCCGATCTCGTCGTCGGCCTGGGCGTCAGCGTGTTCCGGCGCATCGACAAGACCCAGGCGCTGCCGTTCCTGATCGTCAACTGGAAGATCAACGACAAGTGGCGGGTCAACAATCCATTCGCGGCGGGCCCGGTCGGCGGTGCGGGCCTCGAGGTCGTGTACTCGCCCGACGATCAATGGGAATTCGCGGAAGGGCTTTCGTACCGCAGCTATCGCTTCCGCCTCGCACAGGACGCGTCGACGCCGGACGGCATCGGCGAGAACAGCTTCATTCCGCTCTTCCTGCGCATCTCGCGCAAGTTCTCGAAGGATTTCCGGCTCGACCTCTACGGCGCAATCACCACCGGCGGCAAGCTGTCGGTCGACAACTCCGACGGCAGCGGACGCTACAGCGACAACTACAAGACCGGGCCGGCACTCGGCGCGACGCTGCAATACGCGTTCTGACGACCGCGGCCGGAAAGGGCGGGAGACGCGCCGAAATCGCGGCGCGGGCCGGACGTCGTTTCCCCGAGCGCACGGCCGCGCGCAAATTTGCGACAATGACGGTCAACGGCGCGAATCGCAGCGCCGGCAAGGAGACATCGCCATGGAATTCGACAAGGAACTCGACGCGCGCGGGCTCTCGTGCCCGCTGCCGATCCTGAAGACCAAGAAGTCGCTCAACGAGCTCGCGTCGGGGCAGGTGCTGAAGATCGTCGCGACCGATCCCGGCTCGGTCAAGGACATGCAGGCGTTCGCCAACCAGACCGGTCACGTGCTGATCTCGTCCGCCGAAGCGGACAACACCTTCACGTTCCTGATGCGGAAGAAGTGATTCGGCGGAGTCCGCCGCCCCGCCGCGCCTACTTCGCGAGCTCGGACTCGATCTCCGCGAACGTGTGCGCCACCTCGAAGATGAGGATCGGCACGCCGAGCTGACGCCCGATCTGCGTGGCCGAGAAGATGCCGCGCAGCGTCTCCTCGTGCGTCAGCGGATCGCGATCGACCACCAGCGCGTGCTGGCGGCCCACGTCCTTCAGCGTCGCGACGATGTCGCCGACCTCGGCGCGCGCAACGGTCGAGATCTCGAGCACGTCGATCGCGCTGCGCGGCGTCATCACGTCGGCGACGGTGAGCGACTTGTGCCTGCCCCCGCGCTCGTGCAGCAGGTTGATCGAACGCTCGCCCATGAGGTCGCGCGCGGTGATGAGACCCTCGATCACGCCGTGCAATCCCACGACGAGCAGGAGCCGCACGCCGCTCGCGATCATCGCCTGATTCGCCTGCGCGAGCGTCGCGTCCGGGCGGATCGTCGCCGCCTGCACGCGGCGCAGGTCGGTCATCACCTCGACCGCCGGCGTGTCGGCGCGGACGGGCTGCGATACATAGGCGGACGGCGGCTGGCAGATCGTGCCGGCGCGCATCGTCGTCATCGGCAATGGCTTGTAGACCTGCTTTTCCATGGCGATCTCCCTGCGGCTTCCTGACTCCGGTAAGACCGGCGCGCCTGTTCGCGGTTCATCGGCCGGCCCGCCATTCGTCGGGCGCCGCCCGATTCGAGCGAGAAACGGCGCGGGCCGCGACTATCCGTCGTCCCGATGCTCAGCCCTGCCATGCCCGCCTCGCGCAAACCGGCGCTCACTTCTTCTGCCGCGCGAGGATCGCCTCGATCTCGTCCATGATCGAATTCATTCGCGCGGCGAGCGCCTGGTACGGCGCCGGCGTGGCGAGATCGACTCCCGCCTTCTTCACGAGCTCGTACGGATACCCCGAGCCGCCGGCCTTGAGGAGATCGAGGTAGCGCTCCAGCGCGCCGGGCTCCTTCCGCCCGACCTGCTGCGCGAAGAGTGCGCTCGCCGCGATCGACGTCGCGTACTGGTAGACGTAGAAGCCGTTGTAGAAATGCGGGACGTATTCCCAGTGCACGCAGTACGAATCGTCTGACGTCGACCACGCCTTCCTTGGCGCCATAATAGCGCCTGCATGATGTCGCAATAGGTCTTGGTGAACGCGTCGCCGGTCAGCGGCTCGCCGTTGTCGACCCGCGCGTGAATGCTGCGCTCGAATTCCGCGAACATCGACTGGAGAAAGAATGTGCCGCGCATCTGCTCGAGGGCGATAGCCCGAGGTAGTAGAGACGCTCGTTCGTCGGTCTTCGCGGCCTTCAGCACCTGCTGCAGCAGCAGCTCCTCGTTGAACGTCGACGCGATCTCGGCGATGAACGTCGGGTAGTTCGACGTGACGAACGGCTGCGCCTTGTTGGCGAGGTACGAGTGCATCGCGTGGCCCCACTCGTGCGTCATCGTCGAAACCGAATCGGTAGTCGTCGTTGTAGTTCATCAGCACGTAGGGATGCACGTCGTACGCATAACCGTCCATGTGCGCGCCGGACTGCTTCTTCGGGCGCGGATAGGTGTCCATCCAGCGGTGGTCGAGACCGAAGGTCATGCGCCGCGACGTATTCCTTGCCGAGCGGCGCCACCGCCTCCAGCATGAGCTTGCGGCCGACCTCGTAGGGCAGCTTGATGTCGCCGCCACCAGCGGCGGATAGATGTCGTAGAGCTCGAGCTTCGGCAGGCCCAGCATCCTCGCCCGCAGGCGGAAATACCGGTGCAGCGTCGGCAGGTTGGCGTTGGTCTCGCGGATCAGCGTGTCGAAGACCTCGACCGGAACGTTGTTGCGGTCGAGCGCGCGCGTGATCGAGTCCGGGTACTTGCGCACCTTCGCGTAGACCGCATCCTGCTTCAGCTGCGAATAGAGCGTCGACGCCGAGCGTGCGCTCGTAGGTCTTGAACGTCGATGTATAGGCGTCCGTCACGGTCCTGCGATCGTCGCGGTTCGGTCGACTGGCGATATCGGTCGAACATCGAGGCGTCGAGCGTGACTTCCTCGCCGGTGGAGAGCTTGACCTTCGGGTACGGGATGTCGGCATTGGTGAGGATCGTGTAGCCGCTCCGCCGGCGTTGTCCATCAGGCCGAACTTCGCGATCAGCGCCTCGCCCTCGTCGTTGAGCGTGTGCGGCGCGAGGCGCAGCGTCTGCTCGAGGGGAAAGCGGTAGATCGACGAGCTGCGGATCCTCGCGGAGGAACGCGCCACGCGGTCCTTGCCGATCTTCAGGATCTCGGGATCGACGAACGACGCTCGCCTCGCCGAGCTTGTTGCCGAGAATGTCCGCCTTCTGGTCGAGCTCGAGGTAGGCCGGATTGCCCGTGTCCTCGGACACCTGCTCGCTCGAAAAGGCCGCCATCCGGTAATAGCGCTTCGTCATGTCGGCCTGCAGGTCGAGGCACTGCCGGAAGCGCGCGGCGCTGTCGCCCAGATGGCCCTTGCAGCCGGCGAATTCCTTGAACTGCGCCTCGAGCTTGCCGGCGTCGGCATTCCAGGCCGCGACCGACGGATAGATCTCGCCGAGATTCCAGCGGTCGGCCTCGGTTTCGGCATGGACCGGCGCGGCGACGACGACGGCGGCAAACAGCGAAAGGTAGCGCAAGCGCATGGAGTCATCCCCTGAGCGAGTGGCACCGAAGGTGAAATTCTACGTCCACACTGGCGGACGAGAACTTCATCCGGGACGCTCATTTCTTCTGCTTGGCGAGGATCGCCTCGATCTCGTCCATGATCGAGTTCATCCGCGCGGCGAGCGCCTGGTACGGCGCCGGCGTCGCGAGATCGACACCCGCCGCCTTCACCAGCTCGTACGGATAGCCCGAGCCGCCCGCCTTCAGCAGATCGAGGTAGCGCTTGAGCGCGCCGGGCTCGCTTCCTGCCCGACCTGCTGCGCGAAGAGCGCGCTCGCCGCGATCGACGTCGCGTACTGGTAGACGTAGAAGCCGTTGTAGAAATGCGGGATGTATGCCCATTCGACGCAGTAGGCGTCGTCGATGTCGACCACGCCTTCCTTGGCGCCGTGATAGCGCTTCAGGATCTCGCAGTAGGTCTTGGTCAACGCGTCGCCGGTCAGCGGCTCGCCCTTGTCGACCCGCGCGTGGATGTTGCGCTCGAACTCGGCGAACATCGCCTGGCGGTAGAACGTGCCGCGCAGCTGCTCCAGCGCGTAGCCGAGGTAGTAGCAGCCGCTCGTTGTCGCTCTTCGCCGTCTTCAGCACGCGCTGCAGCAGCAGCTCCTCGTTGAACGTCGACGCGATCTCGGCGATGAAGATGGCGTAGTTCGACGTCACGAACGGCTGCGCCTTGTTGGCGAGGTACGAGTGCATCGCGTGGCCCCACTCGTGCGCGACCGTCGTCACCGACTCGTAGTCGTCGTTGTAGTTCATCAGCACGTACGGATGCACGTCGTACGCGTAGCCGTCCATGTGCGCGCCCGACTGCTTCTTCGGGCGCGGATAGGTGTCCATCCAGCGGTGGTCGAAGCCCGTAGGTCATCGCGGCGACGTAGTCGCTGCCGAGCGGCGCCACCGCCTCCAGCACGAGCTTGCGGCCGGCGTCGAACGGCAGCTTGATGTCGCTGTGCACCAGCGGCGGATAGATGTCGTAGTAGTGGATCTGCGGGACGCCCAGCATCTTCGCGCGCAGGCGGAAATACCGGTGCAGCGTCGGCAGCTTCGCGTTGGTCTCGCGGATCAGCGTGTCGAAGACCTCGACCGGAATGTTGTTGCGGTCGAGCGCGCGCGTGATCGAATCCGGATAGTTGCGCACCTTCGCGTAGACGGCATTCTGCTTGAGCTGCGAGTACAGCGTTGACGCCGATCGTGCGCTCGTAGGTCTTGAACGTGCCGAAGAAGGCGTCCATCACCTTCTTGCGGTCGTCGCGGTTCGGCAGCTCGCGGTACTTCGTGTACGCCGACTCGTCGAGCGTGATCTCCTCGCCGCTGGCGAGCTTCACCTTCGGCCACGGGATGTCGGCATTGGTGAGGATCTTGTAGGCCGACTCGCCGGCGTTGTCCATGAGCCCGAATTTGGCGACCAGCGCCTCGCCCTCGTCGCTCAGCGTGTGCGGCGCGAGGCGCAGCGTCTGCTCGAGCGGGAACCGGTAGATCGCGAGCGCCGGGTCCTCTTCGAGGAACTGCGCGACCCGGTCCTTGCCGAGATGCAGGATCTCGGGATCGACGAACGAGGTCGCCTCGCCGAGGTTGTTGCCGAGCACGTCTGCCTTCTGATCGCAGCTCGAGGTACGCCGGATTGCCCGTGTCCTCGGAACCTGCTCGCTGGAGAACGCCGCCATCCGGTAATACCGCTTCGTCATGTCGGCCTGCAGGTCGAGGCACTGCTTGAAGCGTGCGGCGCCGTCGCCCAGATGGCCCTTGCAGCCCGCGAAGTCCTTGAACTGGCCCTCGAGCTTGGCGGCGTCCGCATTCCATGCCGCGACCGACGGATAGATCTCGGCGAGGTTCCAGCGGTCGGCGATGGTTTCGGCGCGGGCCGGCGCCGCGAGCATGGCAGCTGCAAGGATCGAAATCGCAAGGAAACGCATGGCGGTGCCCAGGGAAGGTGGAGGAGCGCGGGATTCTACGCCCGGCGTGCCGAAGAAACGAGAATTGGGCGCGGACGGCCGCGCCCGGTCCCCTCCACGCGCCATCGGCGCCCATATGCCGGTGGTAGCATCCATGTTGTGCTCATGGTTGCCGCCCATCCGGTGCACAGAATGGATCGGCTCACGTCATGAACGACACCTTCAATCTGCACCGCGCCGCGTGCGAGCTCTTCGATTCGCGCGGCCTGCGTTTCGACGCGCTGACGCGCACGTGGCTTCCCGACACGTCGGGTGCGGCGCGCGCCAATGGCGAAGCGCTGGACCTGGTCGGCGCGGTGACGTGGCTGCAGCGCGACAGCCCCAATCCGCTGCGCGAGCCCATTGGCGTGATCGGCCCGCGCGACGCGACACCCGCGCAGCTGCAGGCGGCGGCGCGGCTGGGCGAGCGACTCGCCGACTGCGGGTTCGTCGTCCTGTGCGGCGGCCGCGGCGGCGTGATGCAGGCGGTGTGCGAAGGCGTCGCGCGCGTCGGCGGCACGTCGATCGGCCTCCTGCCCGACGCGGATCCGTCACTCGCCAATTCGTTCGTCGGCATCGTGCTCGCGACCGGCATCGGCGAAGCGCGCAATGCGCTGATCGCGCGGGCGTCGTTCTGCCTCGTCGCCATCGGGACCAGCTACGGGACGCTGTCCGAGGTCGCGCTCGGCCGCCAGTTCCGCAAGCTCGTCATCGGCATGGAAGGCGCCGCGCAGCTCGACGGGGTCGTTCACGTCGACGGTACGCAGGCCGCGGTGGAACGGATCGCCAAGGCGGTGCTGGGAGTGACGGGACCGTAAGGAGTTGCCCGCGTCGCCCCGGACGCGACTATCATGCCATGGATCGGGGCCCCCTCGTCGAATGAGAAGGACGCAGCGGGCCACAGATCCTGCCTTCCGCATACGGACCCCGCTGGTGCTGTCGTGCCATGAATGCCGACCACGGCGGGCGCCGATGGTGGCGGACATTGGCATCACCAACTCCAATCTGACCAGGGCGTTGCCAGCGCCGTGATCCTGCCAAGGGCCACCCAGCAAGCCTGCGGGAGAAACTGGAGAAGCGAATGTTGAAAGATGTCTTCGATCCGAAAGCGCTTGTGGGAGTTGCCCTCCTGGCAATACTTGCAGTACCTCAGGCGCTCGCGGTTACGTTTAACGTCAACAGTACCCTCGACCAGCCGGATGACCTGACGATCCCCGGAACCTGTCACACGGCCGCCGGCACGTGTACCCTGCGCGCCGCGGTGATGCAGGCGAACCGAACCAGCGGCCTCGGCGCAACGATCATCCTGCAGGCAGGCACCTACACGCTGACCATACCGGCGACGGGCGCGGACGACGAAACCAACGGCGACCTGAATCTGACGACGCCGGCCAGCGGCAGTCCCACTATCACGATCGCCGGCGCCGGCGCCAGCACAACCAATATCGACGCCAACCAGCTCGACCGTGTTTTTCACGTTCATTCCAATCGTACGACTACGCTTTCCGGCGTGACCATTCGCAATGGGTTCCGCTCTGGAGTCAATCCTTTCGGCTGTGGAATCTGGAACGAAGGTTCGCTGACTGTGAGCAACGCCGCTATAACGGGCAATCACTGCACCGGCAGCGGGGGCGGCATCCTGAATGATGGCAATCTTGACTGTCACAAATAGCACGATCAGTCAGAACATTGCAGACCTCGACGGCGCCGGAATCCGAAACGATATCGGCCCCATGCTTGTGCTTGACAGCACAGTTAGCCAGAACAACGCGGGCAGATTCGGAGGCGGAATCTACAACGCCTTCGGGACCCTCACCGTGAATCGCAGCACGATTTTCGGCAACAATGCTGCCACTGACGGCGGTGGCATTCTCAACACTGGCAACCTGGCGCTGATCAATAGCACGATCAGCCAGAACAACGCCAACAACAATGGCGGCGGCATCTACAACCATCAAAACGTTGCTAACGTGTACAACACGAGCATCGTGTTCAACGGCGCCGATGCGGATGCAGACCCGGGCGGTGGCTCGGCGGGAGGCGTGTTCAACAACGATGCTAATGGTGCGACATTCAACCTCCGCAACACGCTGGTGGCAGGAAACAATGTGCAGGGCGCTCCGGTCTATGATGACTGCACCGGTACGCTGAACTCATTTGGCCGAAACCTGTTCTGGTCGGTGATAGCGGGCTGCACGGTCGTCAATGGTGCCGGTGGGAGCTGGACGACCCTCAACGCGCTCAACACGCTTGGCCCCTTGCAGAACAACGGCGGCCCGACATTGACGCACGCGCTCCTGACTGGCAGCAATGCCATCGATGGCGGAGATCCGGTTTCCGGTTGTGTTGACAACACCGGCACGCTCACTACCGACCAGCGCGGCGCGCCGCGAGTGGCGGGAGTACGCTGCGACATCGGCGCGTACGAATACAACGCGGCAACCACGCCGATCTTCCAGAGCGCCGTGTCGCGCAGAGTGCATGGTGCCGCCGGCACGTTCGACCTTCCGCTGTCGGCAGTGACGACCAACCCTACTACCGAGCCGCGGCAGGGTCCGGCGCAAGCGATCGTGCTGACGTTTGACAAGCCGCTCACCGGCGCAACCGCGACGATCACCGGGGGCACCGCGATGGCCGCCGCGCCGACCATTCAGCGGCAATAGCGTCATCGTCGGTCTCACCGGCGTGACCGATGAACAGTACGTGACGATATCGCTTACCAACGTTTCCTCGTCCGATGGCGGCACGGGCGGCACCGGGAGTGTGCGGGTCGGCTTTCTCGCTGGGGACGTGAACCAGAATCGGGTGGTGACGGTGGCCGACCTGGGTCTCGTGAATGCGCAACTGGCGCAGCTGGTGACGGCGGCGAACTTCCTGAAGGACGTGAACGCCAACGGCACGCTGACGGTGGCGGACAAGGGCATCACCAACTCCAGTCTGACCAGGGCGTTGCCGCCGCCGTAAAATAGGCGGTGTCGGGGCTCCGATTGCGGGGCTACCCCGCGCGACGGGCGCAGTGCCCCCGCCGAGAAGATTGCCGTATCGCCCGTTTCCGGAGGCCGCGCCCGAATGTTCAAGCACGTTGGGTTTTGCTGACGCTTGCCGCGGCCGCGATCGTGCGGCCCGTTGCGGCGGATGCGCCACCGGCGGCGCCTGCAACGTCGGGTGCCTCCCCGGCGCCTCGCGCAGGCGCCGATCGTCGTTCCGCCGGACAAGCTCTATGTGTGCGTGACCGAAGCGGGCGGCATCCGCAATGTGGCGCCGATCGAATTCGCCGCGAACGTCTATCCGCTGTGCGCCAAGCATCCCGAGATGGGGCCATGCCAGTACGCGCGCAACGAATGCCGCCGCGGCGGCGGCCGCGTCTACGCGCCCGACGGCAAGGAAATCACGATGCAGACCGAGGCTGAGTACGACAAGAAGGTGATGCGCGTCAAAGTTCAATGAGTCCCGTGACGAGCGTCACGCCACGACACCTGCAAGTCTCCGCTGCATTCGGTGCCTGGGTATTCTCCTGAAGATCACGGCGTGGGGCCGGGCACGATGTTGCGAGACCCGGCCCTATCGCGATCCGCCGGTCTCGACGCAAATGTAACAATGCGTTTCAATCAGGCGCCGACCGCAGTCTGAAAGGGCGCGGCCCAATCGGCCCATGTCCGTCTGATGAGAGTGACGATCGCGGATTTCCATCGGGCAGCGACGATGAATCCGGCCCGTTGACCCCTGAAACGGTACGGTTGCGTTGCGTTCCCTTCGATGCTACGGTGGATTCCGCCGAGTGCGCGGTGTCCGCGCTGGCCCCACAGGGAGTCCGAACGATGACCAGGTTCAAGACGGCAGCCGTCGGCGCGCTGGCATTGGTTCTTGCCGCCGCGCCTGTTTCATCCGCGCTCGCGAATGGCGGCGGCCACTACGGTGGCGGCCATTACCGATATGGCGGAGGCGGATACTACGGGCATGGAGGCGGGCATTACGGTTACGTCAATCCGTTCTATCCGCTGTTCGGACTCGCCGCCGCGGTGGTTGGCACCGCAGCCGCGATCGTGACGCTGCCGCTGGCCATCATCGGCGCCGCCGCGAACGCGCCGGGTTATTACCCTCCCGCACCAGGCAATGTTCCGCCCGTCGGCTATGGCGGCGACGGCTATGCGCCGGCACCAGGCTACGCGCCGCCCGCGTACGCGGCGCCGCAAGCGTATTACCCGGCGCCCGCGGCTCCGTACTACGGGCCGCCAGCGGCCTCGGCCTACTACGCGCCGCCCGCTCCGTATTACGCGCCGCGCGCGGCGTACTACGGTGGGTATCGCGGCTACAACGGCTACGCAGCCGAATCCCGGTTACTATCCGCGCGGTTATTCCCAATCCTACGGTCAACCCGCGTACGGATCTCCGAATGCGAACAATGCGCCGAATCAGGGCTACTACAATCAGGCGCCCACCGCACCGCCGCCGCAGCGCAACGGATATGCGCCGCCGCAAGGCAATTACGCCCCGCCGGGCGCTTATGGCCAGGGCGGCGCCCGGTACGTGTCGAACTCGTACGCGCCGCATCCAGCCGCCTACGGACCGCCGAACGCCGCGAGTAATCAGTACTACGCCCCGAACCACTGAGCCGCGCGCCGGGCGCGTCGCCATCTGACGTGCCTCCCGCGACCAGGCGCAAGTCGGCACGCACATCCGGCAAGGCACCGACCGCGGGGATTCGTCCTCGCGGCGGCCGCCCGTCGCGCGAGGAAGCCGCGCAGCTTCGCGATCGCATCCTCGACGCGGCCACCGAACTCTTCTTCGCGCACGGCTACGGCGCCACCAGCATCGACGCGGTGGCCGCGCGCGCGCGCATCTCGAAGCGGACCTTCTATCACCGCTTCGACGACAAGGCGGCGCTGTTCGGCGCCGTCCTCCACCGGATCATCGAGGGACTGCGGCCGCCGCCCGCCACGATGCCGTTGCTCGCGGGAGCGGACGTGCGCGCGATCCTGCTCGGGCTCGCCGGCATCATCCTGCACGCGGCACTGATGCCGCAGGCGCTCGCGCTGCATCGTCTCATCGTCGGCGAATCCACGCGCTTCCCGAAGCTCGCCGCGGCGGTCGCCGCCGAGGGCGCAACCGGCGAAGCGATCGCGCTCATCGCCGATCTGCTCGCACGCGAGACCCGCGCGGGCGCGCTGGCGGTCGCCGATCCGCGATTCGCCGCGGAGCAGTTCCTGCAGATGGTGCTGAGCATTCCGCAACGGCGCGCGCTCGGCCTCGGTCCGCCGATGACACGCGCCGAACGGGAGCGCTGGGCGCGTGACACCGTCGACCTCTTTCTCGGCGGCGTGCGCAGCCGTGCCGCCGTCAAACCGCGACGCGGGCGCACCTCCGTCACGAAGCGGTAAGCCGATTCGCGCGGAGGCAAGCGATGCTCCGGTTCGCGGTGATGACAGGGCGAGCCGTGTTGTGAATAATGGAGGTTGTTCGGAGCGGATCCGCGCCGACACCCCGCATTCCAGACAGGAGCAGCCATGGCGATACGTCGCACAACCATGAGAAGCAGATCCGGTACCAAGCTCTACGCCGTTCGCGACAGCAGCGGCAAGTTCAAGGACATCCAGACCTACCAGCGCGCGCACGCCGCCGACTTGCGCCACAAGTCGAAAGCCGAGAAGGAAGCGGCGCAGGGCCCCATGGAAAAGAAGGTGCGCAAAGCTGCGAAAGGCGCCGTCAAGTCCGTCAAGCGCTCGGTGCGCGGAGCGGTCGCCGCGGTGGAGCGAGCGGCGAAACGGGCGGTGCGGCAGGTCTCGAACCTCCGTCCGACGGGAACGCAAACCACGGGAAAGAGGACCGCCAAGAAAGCCTCAAAAAAATCTGCGCGCAGGCCCGCGGTGAGGAAGACCGTCAAGAAGACGGTGAAGCGGGCGGCGAAGACGACCGCCCGCAAGCCCGCCGCGAGAAAGACTGCGAAGAAGGCCGCAAAGAAGAAGTAAGGGAAACCGCGGGCGGACACGACTTTCCGGCGCCGGGCATTGCCCCAGCCTGCAGGAGAGCCGTGTCTGACCTTGCCGTCAGCGCCTGCCGGAATCGCGATACACGGGATTGGCGCGCTCGATGTCGGCCTTCACGTCGGCGCAGCTGCGCTCGTAGACGATCTCGCGCCCCATCGCGCTGCCCGCGTAGGCGAGGCGGTTGCGCGTCGGCAGCAGCTCGCAGCGCACGCTGTGCACGCCTTCGCCCAGCACGACCTCGATCCGTTCGGCGCGCTTGTTGAGCACGACGACGTCCAGCGTCTTGCCGCTTTCGGTGATGCGTACGGCGATCTTCTCGTTGACCATCGGTTCGTCGATTCGCGGGGGGATATCGAGCCCAGTCTACAGCAGGCCGCGCGGGCTACGGATTGAGCACGTTGATCGGATGGCCGTCCGCGAAGGCCCGCACGTGGTCGAAGGCGATGCCGAAGTAGTTCTCGTAGGTGTCCTTCTCGACGTAGCCGAGATGCGGTGTGCAGAGCGCGTTGTCGAGGGCCAGCAGCGGATGCGCGCCGTTCAGGACCGGCTCGTCCTCGTACACGTCGACCGCCGCCTTGCCGGGCCGGCCGGCGCGCAACGCGCGTTCGAGCGCGCCGGTCGCGACGACCTCGGCGCGGCTGGTGTTGACGAACAGCGCGTCGGGCTTCATGGCCGCAAAATCCGCGTCCCCGATCGATCCCGCGGTGTCGGGCGAGAGCCGCAGATGCACGCTCAGCACGTCGCAGCCCGCGAAGAAGGCGGCGCGGTCGGCGACGTAGTCGCGGCCGTCCGCGGTCGCACGCGTGCGCGAGCCCTCACGGCCGCCGCCCGCGACGACGCGCATTCCGAAGGCATCGCCGAAGCGCGCAACGGCTCTCCCGATCGATCCGTAGCCGAGAATGCCCAGCGTGCGCCCGTGGAGCGCGCGTCCGAGCGTGGTCTGCCAGCGACCCTCGCGCAGCCGCCGCGCCTCGAGCGACACGTTGCGCATCGCGTCCATGATCAGCGTCCACGTGAGCTCGGCGGTCGCGACCGTCGAGCTGCCCGCGGCGGACACCGGAATGCCGCGGCGCTTGCACGCGGCGAGGTCGACGTGGCCGGCGGCGTGACCGGTCTGGCTGATGAACCGGAGCTTCGGCAGGCGATCGATGAGCTCCGCGGTGATCGCCGTCCGCGCGCGGATCAGCACGATCGCGTCGGCATTCGCGAAGCGCCGCGCCAGCGCGTCGACGCCGGTCACCGTGTCGTTGTGGATCTCGACGTCGAAGCCCGCGAGCCGTGCAAAGCAGTCCAGATGCCGGATCGCGTCCTGATAGTCGTCGGAGATGACGATGCGCATCACGTTCACCCGACGCCGGCGATGCGAGGGCGGATCGGGATGCGCGCGTTCATGCGTGCTTCGCCGCGATCCCGCCGATCGAGCTCAACCGCATTCAATATTTGTACCCGGCGGCGGCCGCTTCCTTGTAGACGGCGTCGAGCCAGGTCTTGCCGATGCGCGACTCCATCTCCTTCTGCACGGGCACCAGCACCTTGCGCAGCGCGGCCTTTTCGGCGTCGGTCGGCTCGTAGACCTCGCAGCGCCCGCTCGCCTTGATCTTGGCGATGTCGTCCTGGTTTTCCTTGAGCGAGAGCTCGAACTGATAATCGGTCGCCTCCTGCATCGCCTTTTCGAGCGTCGTCCGCACATCGGCGGGCAGCGCATCCCAGAACTTCTTGTTGACGATCACCGCGTAGCCGTCGTAGCCGTGCGCGGTCAGCGCGAGGAACTTCTGCACCTCGAAGAATTTCTGCGTGTAGAAATTGGGCAGCGAATTCTCCGAGCCGTCGACCACGCCGGTCTGCAGCGCCTGGTAGACCTCGGAGAACGCCATCACCTGCGGCTGCACGCCGAGCGCCCGCATCTGCGCGTCGATCACCTTCGACGACTTGATGCGCATCTTGAGGCCCTTGTAGTCCGCCGGCATGTGCAGCGGCCGGTTGGCGCTCATCATCTTGAAGCCGTTGTCCCAGTAGGCGAGGCCGACGATGCCCTTGGGCTCGAGCGACTTGAAGAGATCGCGTCCGACTTCCCCCTGGGTCACGCGCCGCAGGATGTCGCGGTTGGGGAAGATGTACGGCAGATCGAAGAGCTCGAACTGCGGCAGGCCCATCGGGCCGAATTTCGACATCGACGGCGCCAGCATCTGCACCGATCCCAGCTGCAGCGCCTCCATCTCCTCGCCGTCCTTGAACAGCGCGCTGTTCGGATACACCTCGACCTTGACGCGGCCGAGGGTGCGTTCCTCGGCAAGCTGCTTGAACCGTTCCGCCGCCATGCCTTTCGGCGTGTCGCGCGCGACGACGTGGCTGAACTTGACGACGATGGGCGTTTGCGCGGCAGCGTCGAAGACGGCGCACAGCAGCGCGAGCGCGGACAGCGTCAGCAGCGAGGGGATCTTCATCCTGTCTTCTCCGTTGTGGCGGCACGATCGCGGGCGCCGCCGGGTCGAGCGGATCCGGGCGTGCCGGCCGGCACCGTCATGCGCGCGAGCGCGCCTGCCGAGGCCATCGAATCGAGGTGCCAGATTTCACGGATCAGCGCATCCATGCTCGCCGTCGCCAGCACCGGCGCGCACAGGCCGCGGAATTTCGCCTCGAGGTCGGCGTCGCTCATCGGCCGGGCGAGGCTGCCGATCGCGTGCTCGACGCGCCGGGACAGACACTCTTCCATCGCGCAGCGTGATGCGCACGTCGGCGGCATCCTCGTGCATGGCCGGATCGACGGCGGCGCGCACGCGGTCGCGCAGCGCCGTGACGCGCGGATCGACGACGCGCTCGTCGGAGAACTGCGCCTCGCCGACGACGCCGTCGATGACCGCGACCGACGCGCAGTGATAGACGCTGAACTTGCCCTCGAGGCCGACCGCCGGCGTCTTCTTGCCGGTCAGCTCCAGCACCAGCGGATGCACGGCGACATCGATGCGCTCGATGTCCTCCGGCTGCAGACGATGCTCGTTGCGCAGCTGGATGCAGCCGTCGATCGTCGGATGGATGACGATGCCGCACGCGAACGGCTTGTACGTGTTCTCGGCGAGCTCCCAGGTCTCGCCGAGGCGCCCGGTGATCGCCTCGTAATCTCGCTCCGTGGCGAGCACGTTCGCGAACCCGCGCTTGCCCTCGATGCCGACGTTCGTGCTGGTGAAGTCCTGCTGGGCCAGCAGCGCCGCGTACAGGCCGTTCTTCGCCGCCATGCCGGGATGCAGCGGCTTGCACATCGACCCGAACATCTCGCGCAATCCCGCCGCCTGCGTCGCCGCGATGCCGAGCGCCCACACCAGGCGCGGCTCGGACAGCCCCAGCAGCTTGCCGGCCGCCGCCGCGGCGCCGAACACGCCGGCCGTCCCCGTGATGTGCCAGCCGATGTCGTAATGGCTGGGATACACGGCATTGCCGATCCGGCACTCGACCTCCACACCCAGCACGAACGCGTGCAGGAACTCGGCGCCGGTGACGGGCATGTATTCCGCCAGCGCAAGGATTGCGGAAGCGACCGGCCCCGCCGGATGGATCACGGTCTTGAGGTGCGTGTCGTCGAAATCGAACGTGTGCGACGTCATGCCGTTGAAGAGCGCCGCATGCAGGATGTCGACCCGCTCGTGCCGGCCGAGCACGCTCGCCTGCGCGGGGCCGACGAACGGGGCGAGCGCCGCCAGCGCACGGTTCACCGTCTCGTGCCGCGACGCGCCGACGGCGCAGCCGACCCAGTTCAGCACGGCGCGCTTCGCTTCATGCACGATGGAAGGCGGGACGTCCTCGATCCGTGAGCCGATGACGAAGCGGGCGAGCGCGAGCGTGGGCTGCGATGACATGGGATCCGGAGGGAGGCGGGGACGACGAGGAACGGCTATCGTAGGAGCGATTGAAAACGCGTGTCAACCGCCATCCGCGGGAAAACGCGGAAATGATGGCCTCGGGCGAAAAAGCCTGCCCGATTCGCGCGCGCAGCTCACGGTCCGGCGCCGGCCCCGGACGAGAAAGAGAATGGCCGCCTTACGCGGCCATCCTCCAATCGACGGTGCACATTCGAGGCGCCGTCGTCCGGACGCGCCCCGCGCGCAGCGTCGCGCTACAGCAACCGCGTCCGCGCCCGGAACGCCGCGGTGCCCTTGGTGTAGGCACTCTTCGCCCAGGCGTCGCGCATCGTCTTGATGATGATCGGGTCGTGCTTCGGTCCCGCGGTCTTCTTCGACGTGACCTTGCCCTTCGGATGCGGATGGTCCTGCGCCCACAGCGCGCGCGCCCGGTAGTGGCCGTAGATCCGCATGAATTCGGCGACGTAGGCTTGCGCGAGCCGCGTGTTGCCCTTGATCTCCAGGACGTTCTCGTCGTTCCGGTTCTCCGAATTGCTGCTGAAGTTCGCCGAGCCGGTGTAGATCGTCGGGTTCGGCGTGTCGCCGTCGATCACGATGAACTTGTGATGGATGTGCACCGCCACCGGCGGACCCTTGCCGCCGCTGAACTTGCTCACGTTGATCGTGCGGAACTCGGGCAGGAAGCCCGCCGGCGCCGTGGCCGGATCGAAGTAATCGTAGGAGAGCGTGTCGCGCTCGTGGCGCGACCGGTTGTACAGCGTCACCGCCACCTGGTGCGCGGGCGTGGGTCCCTTCGCCTTGCCTTTCTTGGGCTTGGCCGGCTTCGCGTCCGGATCGGGAATCGAGTTGATCATCCCGTAGATCAGCTTGCCGCTGTCGCCGGCGGCGAAGATCGCGGGCAGCAGCGCGGGATCGGTCGCGGTGAACATGCAGAACAGCACCGAAGACTTCGCGTGCTTGACGGCGTCGACGACCGTGTCGAGGAACACCCGCTGCTTGCCGGGCTCGGGGCAGAAGATGAGCCGCACCTTCGAATCGGGAACGTCGGTGATCTTCGTCCAGCCGGTGTGCTTGGTCGTCGCCTTCATGTCGGGGTCGGGTGCCAGCAGGGCGTGGCGCGCCGCGTACGCGCGCGCCATTTGCGGCGACGCGAAGATGTGCAGCAGGTTGGCCTGGACGGTGAACGCCTCCGGCGTGAAATTGGTGGAGCCCATCAGCACGCCGCGCTCCTTGCCGCCCTTGCTCGGGATGATGAATTTGTCGTGCATCAGCGCGCTGATCTTCGTGCGCTTGTGCGTCGTGAGCTTGGCTTTCTTGCCGAGAAACTTGAGGCCTCCCTGCGACGCGTGGTCGGCGCGCTTGGGGTTCGCATTGGTCCGGTCGAAATAGACGATCGACGCGCTCCCCTTGAACTGCTTGAACGCCGGCAGCACCCAGCGCTGATCGGTCAGATGATAGATCGCGCACTGGAACGCGTCGGCGCCGGTCAGCACGTCCTTCACCGACCCGTCGAGCCCGTTGGCGAGCCAGTCCATCTGCTTTTCGAGGGACGCGCCGCCGTTCTTGAGCGCGGTGAAGCTCTGCGCGCTCACCACCGCGCGGTTGAAGTACGTCGCGATGCCGTGGTCCTCGATCGGAGGAATCGTGACCTTGACCGAGCCGGCGGAGGCCTTCTGCAGCTTGAGATCCTTGGCGCCGGTGCCGAGGACCGGCGTGACCGTGTACGTGAACTTCCTGCCGCGGTCGGCGGTCTTGAGCCCGCCGTCCCACCAGTTGAATTTCTGGATCGGCGCCTTGTCGCTTCCCTTGGGCTTCGACGCCTTCGTCAGCGGGACGAAATCGATCTTGTTGAACAGGAACTGCGGCTTGCCGTCCTTGCCGTAGCCGGGATCGCGCTGGATCGCGAAGCCCAGGAAGTCCGGATGCTTGGTGCCGTCCTCCCAGTTGAACGCCAGCAGCACGCAGGTGGGACTGCAATAGGCACGCACTTCGGTTTTCGCCATCGCGATCTCCTTCGTCCGGATTCGCCCCGTGCACCGATGACCGCCGTGCACGGATTCGAGCGTATGGCGGCAAAGTTACAACCGTTTGGCGGTCCGGCGCCACGCGAATATTCACGCGTGCCGGGGAGTCCTCGGGCGAAGCGGTGAGGCAGGCATGGCTCCCGCCAACCGAAATCCGGGCCAGGCGTTGAGGATCGACCATTCGGCCTATTGCCCGCACGTATAGCTACGCTATACATATTGCGGTATGATCCGCTCATTTCGACACAAGGGATTGGAATTGTTCTTCAGGAGCGGGAGCAAGGCCGGCATCGAGGCGATTCACGCAAAACGCTTGCGTCTGCAGCTCAGCCTGCTCGATGCCGCGAACAGTCCCGCCGACATGAACTTGCCCGGATGGCGCCTCCATCGGTTGCGGGGGGATCTCGAAGGCCATTGGGCAGTATGGGTCGACAAGAGCCGGCGGCTCACGTTTGCGTTTGCAGACGCGGACGTCGTTGCTGTTGACTATCTCGACTATCACTGACGAAGCCGACATGACGCGCATGCAAAACCCTCCTCACCCGGGCGAAATCCTTCGAGACGGCGTCTTTGCCAACACGGGCATCACCGTTACCGAGTTCGCGAGGCGCCTGGGTGTCACGCGTGTCGCCCTGTCGCGCGTGCTCAACGGAAGGGCCGCTATAAGCGCGGAAATGGCCATTCGCCTCGCCGCCGCTCTTGGAGGTGTCCCGGCAACCTGGCTTCATCTCCAGGTGAACTACGACCTCTGGCACGCACAACGCGCGCTCAAGCGGCAGGTCGCAAAAATCGACCGAATAAGGACCGTGGCCTGAGAAGAGACGTTGCCGAAACGTTCGGTCTCGTCATGCGTTCTCGTGGCCTCGACGCTCTGACGAAGCTGAAGGTGCCAGCGCAATCGGCCGGCCGGCCGACGGGCAAATCCGGGCTGATCGATCGGTCCATCCAATCAGAAGAAGGCTTACCACCTGTCCCCTGCCATAATCGCCGCCATGACGCCGCCCGCGTCTTCCGCCAGGCGCTCGCTGATGCTCTGGATCGTTATCGTGGCCGCCGCCCTGCTCGGCGGATGCGCCTTCGTGTGGCTCACGCAGGACCGGCTGATCTTCTTTCCGCAGCCGGTCAACTCGACCGCGCATCTGCCTGCGGATGCGAAACCGCTCGAGATCGTCGCCGCCGACGGCACGAAGCTGCGCGGATGGATCCGCGTCGCGAGCCCCACGCCGGCGCCGGCGGTCATGTATTTCGGCGGCAATGCGGAAGAGGTGTCGGGAACGCTTGCCGATTCGCGCTGGCCACGCGACTGGACGATCGTCGCGATCAACTATCGCGGCTACGGCACGAGCGAGGGAGCGCCGAGCGAGTCGGCGCTCGTCGCCGACGCGCTGGCGATCTACGACACGATCGCCGCGCGATCCGACGTCGACGCCCGGCGGATCGTCGCCTTCGGCCGCAGCCTCGGCACCGGCGTCGCGGTGAAGCTCGCCGCGGCGCGGCCCGTCGCCGGCGTCATCCTCGCGTCCCCGTACGACAGCCTGGTCGCGGTGGGACGCACCCACTACCCGCTTTTGCCCGTCTCCTTGTTGCTGCGGCATCGTTTCGATTCGGCCGCGGACGCGCGCAACGTGCACGCGCCGCTGCTCGCCATCGTCGCCCAGCACGATTCGATCATTCCGGTCGAGAGATCACAGGCGCTCTACGATGCGTGGGCGGGACCGAAGACGTGGGTCGTCGTGCCGGGGACCGATCACAACACGCTGAGCGGCCCGAACGCGTTCTGGGATGGGGTCGGCGGCGTTTCTTGGCGCCCGGCGCTCATAAGGGAAACGTGTACTTATCCGGCGCGTTATCAATCAAAGGCTTCTAACGGCTTGCCAGCGTCAGAACCAGCTCAACCCGACACGTCATGCCACCCCTGCATGCCGCCCTGGTTTGCCCTTCTTGACAACAGGGTCCCTCCAGGATCACATTTTCCGTCGATAGACGCCCAGAGGGACCGCGGCCAGGCCGGTGGCCACGAAGTGTCTGGTTTGTTTGGCAAAACTGTCGCAAGGCAGTGACGCAAAGCCTCCGGCCCAGCGCTTGCGCGCGGGGTAGCGGGGTTGCCGTCGGGATACCGCCGTCACAGAAGACGGCACGTATCTCTGACGTCAATTGCATTCACGTCACTTCCGGCGACCTCTTACGGAGGTCCTTGACGTGAAACGTCACCGTGGTTCAACGGACATCCCGAGCGCGCGTCGGAATCCCGTATCGATCGCGCTGCCGCACGACAAATCCGGCGTCGACAGAGCAGCCGAGATCGAAGCGCTCCTGGAGCGTGTCGCAACACCGGCCGTGCAGGCCGGTCGCCGGCAAGCACTGAACAAATTCCCATCTGAAGGCCGGATAAAGCTGGAGCTCGTTCAGGACTCGTTACCGACGCCCGGGCCGTCGACCCATGCGGCCAACGCGGCGTTCGTTGCCCGCACGTTCGAGCTGGCATCCGAGACGACGAGCACGGTCGATTACATTGCCATCGCGAAGAAGGAGTTCGAAGAAGGCCGAATCGACCAGCCTCTCTGGGCGCGGGCTTTCGTCGAGGCCCGAGGCGACGAATCGTCGGCCCTGCCGAACTACTTGCGAGCACGCGCGACGGCGCTCCGACGTGGGATCAAGCCAGACAAGCAGAAGGGCCGCGAGCCAGGCGCGCGCGTCAACGTCCGCTCCGTCCGCCGCTTCCGCCTCTCGCCACGCGGCCTCGGATAACACCCGCCGGAACGCGGGCCGCGACACCAAGGCCAAAGCCTGGCTTCGCTCACCGATCACCATCCTGGGGATGCTCATTTCCCTGGTCATTGCCGTCACGCTGGTCATTGCATCCCGGCCGGCGGTCGAGCCGATCGTTGCGTCGCGCTCGCCCGGCGGAGCTCAGCCCGGCCCAACGGCGGGCAGCGGCAAGTCGATGACGAGGAGCAATGATGCGGCGATGAAAGCAGCGAGTCCGGGCGCGGGACAGGATTTCAGGACGACTGTTCAGGGATCGAAGGACGCCGCCAACTGGAATGATGTCGTGCTCCAGGCATCGGCCTGGACAGCAAAGGAGCCCGAAAACGCAGCGGCATGGAACGAGCTCAGCATGGCCTACGTCAATACGCGCCAACTCGATGACGCACACGCCGCAGCCAGAAAGGCGGTGGAGCTCGCCCCGAAAAACGCGCTCTTCTGGAGAAACCTCGGGCAACTCAGCGTGGATATGGATTCCCCTATCGAGGCGCTCCTCGCCTTCGAAGAGGCGACGCGCTGGAACAGCAAGGATGGTTACAGCTTCGTCCAGGCCGGAATCCTCAATACGCGATTGGATCACCTTTCGGAAGCGAAGCTCGCATTCGACAGCGCACTGGCGTTGAATCCCGGGGATGTGAATGCGCGATGCGGCGCAGCCCTCGTCGTGCAAAGGCAGGCGCGATCCGACGTGAAGGCCAGAGAGGTATGTCGGGATCTCGTCGATCGGGCGAGCAAGGGCGTGGACTTGAGGAGGCCGACCGCATTCAACTGATGTGCCTTCGCAAGGGCACTGATCCCGCCGCCGGCAGACGTCAAATTCCTACTTCGCGCGGTGCCCGGTGAGCATCCGATACCGTGCCATGTGCCGGATCGCGTCCTTCGGCTTGGCGAGTCTCTCGTAGAGCAGCGCCAGGTTGTAGTGACCATCGGCGAAGTCGGGATCACCGGCGAGCGCCGCCTCGTAGGCGAGCACCGCGTCCGGCGCGCGACCCATGTCCTCGAAAAGGACCCCGAGGTTGTAGAGCAACAGGGGATCGCTGCCGCAGGCGCCGAGCGCGTCGCGGTACGCCTGCACGGCTTTCGCGTAGCGCTTCGCTTCGTGCAGCAGCCGTCCGAGATTGACATGCGCGTCGAGGAATGCGGCATCGGCGCGGATGGCCTGCTCGTAGGCCTGCAGCGCGCCATCGAGATCCGCCCGCTCCAGCGCGACGCCGCGATCGAACCACGCCTGCGCGTCGTTCGCCGCCTCGGCCTCTTCGGTGCGCTCGATCACGCTCATCGCGCCTTCGGCGGGATCGCCGTCGAACGCGAGCAGATATTGACCGGATTCCGCCTGCCAGCGGCTGCCGCCTTCGCGTACGACGACGCGATCCGCTACGGCGCCGATGGAAAGTCCGGACAGCGGCATCGCATCGGGCAGATGACGGCGCAGCTCGCGCAGCGATCGCGTGATTCGCCGCTTGGGCACCTGCGCGTCCGCCAGCGCCTGCGCGGTGCGCAGCAGGATCAGGTCCTGGAAGGAGAACTGCCACGCGCCGCGCGGTCCGCGCGCCGGCGCAACGAAGCCGGCGGCAATCAGCGATCGGATCGTGCCGCGCGACAGGCGCAGCAATCGCTCGACGTCGCGGACGCCGTAGGGATGCTCCACCGCGATGCCGGACTTGCCGGGCGTTATTTCTTGGCCGCCTTGCGCGCGACCGGTGCCGCGGGCGGAGCCTGCTGGGCCCGCTTGGCCGGCTTCTTGGTTGCCGCTGCCGGCGCGGGCTCAGCCGCAGGCTTGGCAGACGCGGCGCGCGCGGCCCCCTTCTTCTCGAGGCTCGCGCGAAGCGCTTCCATGAGATCGATCACCTGCGCGCCGCCGCCTTCGGGCGCCTCGGCCAGCGTGATCTCCTGGCCCTCGACCTTCTTCTCCACCGCGGCCTTGACGCGCGCGGCGACGTCGTCGGTGTATTGCGAAGGATCGAACAGGTCGGAGGTCTGCTGCTCGATCAGCTGCTGCGCGAGCTTCAACTCCGCCGGCTTCACGTCGGTCTTCGGGATCTCGAGGTCCTTCATCGTCCGCACTTCGCCGGCGTAGAGGAGCTGCTGCATGACGAGGCCGTCCTCGACCGGGCGGATCATCACGATGTACTGCTTGCCGCGCGCGGCCCAGCGGCCGAGCGCACAGCGCTTCGACTCGCGCAGCGCGCTCGCCAGCAGCGCGTAGGGCTTGGCGCCGCCCTTGTCGGGTGCGAGGTAGTACGCCTTGTCGAAGTACACGGGATCGACCGCTTCGAGCGGCACGAACTCGGTGATCTCGGCCATGTGCGTGCCCGCTTCCTCCATCGCCTTCAGCTCCTCCGGCGTGAAGATCACGTACTGGTCCTTCGCGAATTCGTAGCCCTTGACGATGTCCTCGCGCGGAACCGGCACTTCTTCCTTGATGCAGATGTACTGCTGCTTCAGGCGCGAGCCGCAGGTCTTGTGCAGCATGTTGAAGGACACCGCCTTGGTCGCCTCGGTGGCCGAATAGAGCTTCACCGGGATCGCCACCAGCCCGAACGAGACGGTCAAACTCGCTATCGATCGTGCAGCCATGATGCCTCCCGCGTGTGCGGCGTGTGCGTGCGAACTGGGAAATATGTCAATGTTTTCCGCAATTTGCAATAGGTCACCCGGTAGTTTTCGCCAATGCCGCCTCCAGGCTGTGCTTCTTTTGCAACGCATCCTTCCAGCGGTCGCCCGTCCGGGCGAGCCGCTCCGGCGCGTTCGCGATCGTGAAATCCAGCGGGTGCGCGCCCGCCAACTCCTCCCACGTCAGCGGCATCGACACCGGCGCGCCGGGCTCGCCGCGCGGCGAATAGGCGACGTTGAGCGTCTTGCCGCGGACGTTCATGTTGTAGTCCATGAAGATCTTGCCGGTCCGCTTGGGAATGCTCCACTCCTGCGTGATGTCCTTCGGATGCAGGCGCATCAGGTGCCGGCCGACGAGCTCCGACACGTGCCGCGCCGCGTCGAAGTCGATCGTGCGCTTGATCGGAACGAACACGTGCAGACCCGTCTTGCCCGACGTCTTGACGATGGGCTCGAGCGACATGCCCTGCAGGAGCTCGCGCAGCCAGAACGCCACTTCCTTGCCTTTCTCGAAGGCGATCGTGTTGAGCTCGGGCTCGGCACCCTTCGCCTCCTTGCCGGAATAGATGTACGGGTCGAGGTCGAACAGCACGTAGTCGGGATAGTTCAGCACCGAGGCTTCGAGCGATTCGAGCGAGCTCGCGTAGTCGGTGCCCTTCGACGCCGCGTCCGGACCGGGCCGCGCGCGCGAATGCCAGACGTGATATTCGAGCGTCCCCGATTGCGCGAGCCATAGCAGCGTCGGGAGGTTGTTGCACAACAGGTAGTCGTGCTGCTCGTCCTTGTGCGCGGAGAACACGGTGATCGATTCGACGAACGCCGGGCGCTCCTGCTCCCAGTGCTTCTGGAAGAACCGCTGGCCGCGGATGCCGTCGGGCATCCGGATCATCGTCAGCGGGCGATCGGCGAGATGCGGCAGCATGTACGGCGAGACCTGCGCCAGGTAGGTGAGAAGGTCGCGCTTGGTGTACGCCGGCAGCTCGCGCGCCGGGTCCGCCGGCCAGTACACGCGATCGAGGTTCGTGAGCTTGATCCGGTGCGTTCCCACCGCCAGTGTCAACGCGGCCTTCTTCGCGGCCAAGCTGCGCGACGATGTCGTCGATCGGACCGCCCGCCGCAGCATCGGTCTGCGGGCCGGCCGCGACGCGCCGCACCGCCTTCGGATCGATGTCGTCGCGCAGCCTCAGGAAAACCGGTGCGCGCAGGTGATCATCGTCGGTCCAGCTCTGGAAGCTCACTTCGGCGACGACTTCGGGCTCGACCCACGTCGTCGGCGCATTGAGCTCCGGCTTTTCCGCGAACGGATTGGTCTTGCGTTGCAGCGGTTCCAGGCGCGCCTTGACCTGCTTCAGCGCGCGCTCGTCGAAGCCCGACCCGACGTGCGAGGCGTAGTGCAGCTTGTCGCTCAGTTCTCCATCACCCCAGTAACCGACCAGCAATGCGCCGAGCGGCGCGCGCGAGCCCTGCCCTTTGGTGTAACCGCCGACGACGAAATCCGCGCTCGACGTGGGCTTGACCTTCAGCCACGACGTCGAGCGGCGGCCGGATTCGTATCGACTCGCCTTGCGCTTGCCGACCACCCCTTCGAAGCCGCTGGCGAGCGCGGCCGCGCTCAAGGCGATGCCATCGTCCACCGCGTGCACGAGCTGCACCAGCGCAGACGGCAGCAGGCACTGCGCGAGATAGCGCCGCCGGTCCGCATAGGGCGACTTGCGCAGATCGATCCCGGCGAAATGCAGCAGATCGAAACAGAAGAAAGCCACCGGCGTGTTGAGATCGGCGGCCGCGATCTCGCGCTCCGTCTTCAGCTGCGCACGATCCTGCAGCGCGCCGAAGGACGGTCTCCCGGTTGCGTCGAACGCCACGAGCTCGCCGTCGAGGATCATGCTTCCCGCGGCCTGCTTTCCCAGCTCCGCGACGACGCGCGGAAACTTGTCGGCCAGCTCGAGCCCGTTGCGCGAGCGCAGCTTGACCGTGTCTCCGTCGATGAAGGCCAGCACCCGGTAGCCGTCGAGCTTCGGCTCCCACATCCAGTCCTCTTTGTGGAACGGCGCGTCGCCCGATTCCGCCAGCATCGGCGCGAGCTTGGTCGGCATCGCCTCGATCTTTCCCGTCGGAGCGAGCTGCGCCGCGGGCATGCGCCGCGCCGGCAGAAACTTGATCTCCTCGACCGTCTTGCCGGAGAGCACCGAGCGATTCTGCGCGGTGACATCGGTCGTTACCGCGAACCGGTCCTTGTGCTTGATCATCAGCCACTGGTTCTTTTCCTTGGTGCGCACGAGCGCGAACGAGCCCTTGAGCTTCTCGCCGCGCAGCAGGACGCTGAGCTTGCCCTTCTCCATCCCGTCGCGGACCTCCTGCTCGGCGCGCGCGCGATCGTGGAACCAGGTCGCACCGCCTTCGTCGGGCGAATACACGCCGCAGTCCCAGACGATCACCTCGCCCGCGCCGTACTGCCCGGCCGGAATGACGCCCTCGAACGACGCGTAGTCGTACGGGTGATCCTCCACATGCACGGCGAGCCGCTTTTCGTTACGATCGAGCGACGGGCCCTTGGGAACGGCCCAGGAGATGAGCACCCCGCCGCATTCGAGCCGGAAGTCGTAGTGCAGCCGCGTGGCCGAATGCAGCTGGACGACGAAGAGCAGCGGCCCGCTCCCCGCCGCCGGCACGGCCGGGGGCGGCTCGGGGGTGGCCGTGAACGTCCGCTTGGCGGCGTATTCGCTGAGGACTTTTTTCGCCATGCGCGGATTCTAGCGATGCGAACCGCAATCCGGGGCCCCTGTCGAAGGCAAGGGAATAAGAAGAGCGCGCAAAGGAGGGCGTGACCGATGGCAACTTCTACACTTCTGGCCGGCGCAAGCGGCTATTCGTACAAGGAATGGAAGGGCACCTTCTATCCGGAGACGATCAAGCCGGAGGAGATGCTCGCGTGGTATTCCGAGCGGCTGCCGACGGTCGAGATCAACAACACGTTCTATCGGATGCCCAAGACCTCGGTGCTCGAGCACTGGGCCGCGACCACACCCGCGGACTTCCGCTTCTCGATCAAGGCGTCGCAGCGGATCACCCACATGGCGCGGCTCAAGGCGGAATCGGCGACCGAGCCGTTGGTCTATCTCTACAATAACCTGGAAGCGCTCGGCGATAAGCGTGGCCCGGTGCTGTTCCAGCTTCCGCCGAACATGAAGAAGGACCTGCCGCGACTCACCGCATTCCTCGGCCTCTTGCCCGCCGGCCACCACGCCGCGTTCGAATTTCGCAACGACACCTGGTTCGACGACGACGTCTACGATGCTCTCAAAGGCGCCGGGGCGGCGCTCTGCCTGTCGGAGCGCGAGGACAACGCGCCGCCGCTGCTGGTCGAGACCGCGCCGTGGGGCTACGTCCGATTGCGCCTCGAAGCGTATTCGGATGACGACCTGAAGCAGTGGGCGCGCAAGCTCGAAGCCACGTTGTGGCAACAGATCTACGTCTACTTCATGCACGAGCCGACGGCGCCGGAGTATGCGGCGGCGCTGATGAAGCTCGCGTCACCATGACGTCGATCGGAACGTGCCATGGATGCGCCCCACGCCTGCCCAGCCACGTCTCGGCAATTCCAATAGACGCTCATTGCAAGGAGCCATCGGCATGATCAACGTCCTCGCCCCCTGGACCGCTCGACTGCTCAGCGTCCTGCGCATCGTCGCGGCGCTTCATGTTCATGTTGCACGGCACCGAAAAATGGCTGTCGTTTCCGGAGCCGCGGCCCAATCCGACGGTGCTGTTGTCGGAGAGCGGCATCGCCGGCGTGCTCGAGCTCGTCGGCGGTTTCCTGCTGATGCTGGGCCTTTTCACGCGACCGGTCGCCTTCGTGCTGTCCGGGCCTGATGGCGTTCGCGTATTTCCTCGCCCATGCGCCCGCCGGTTTCTGGCCGATCGTCAACCGCGGCGAGCTGGCGGCGCTCTACTGCTTCGTCTTCCTCTACATGGCCGCGGCAGGGGGCGGGCCGTGGAGCCTCGACCACTGGCTGCGGCACAAATGAACGGATGGCCGTTGCAGCGATGAGCGCGAAGGAAGACGTGTCTCCACTGGAGGAATGTCATGAAGAGCCGGTCGTTTCTCGTCGTCATCACCGTCTTCAATGTCCTGTTGCTGGCGCTCTCCGTGGGTCAGTCGCGAGCGGTCACGGCGGACGGCGTGGCGCCGGTCCTTCGCGGTCGCGCGCTCCAGATCGTCGACGACAGCGGACGCGTTCGAGCAAGCATCACGGTCCTGCCCGCAGATCCCGCAGTCAAGATGCCGGATGGGACGACGGGATACCCGGAGACGGTGCTGCTGCGGCTGATAAGTTCGCAGGGCCGGCCCAACGTCAAGCTCGCTGCCTCGGAGCGTGGCGCAGGACTGGTTCTCGGCGGCGAATCGAACCCGACGTATGTGCAGGTTCTCGCTGAAGGCCCCAATACTTCGATGAAGTTCAGCAACGGGGACGGGCGGGAACAGGTACTGAAGCCCTAGCTCGGCCGCGCCGTGAACGCAACGCACACAAAGGGTATCCTCGGGCGATGAGCGCGAATCCGAAACCGGTGACCATCGCCGTCGATGAGCGCAGCACGTCTCCGGCCTGCTGGAGGCGCCTGCAGACGCCCGCGCCTGCTACGTCGTCGCGCACGGAGCCGGCGCGGGGATGACGCACCCGTTCATGGCGAGCGTCGCGAGCGATCTCGCGCGAGCGCGGCATCGCGACGCTTCGCTATCAGTTTCCGTACATGGAGCGCGGCTCGAGGCGCCCGGACAGCCCCAAGGTTGCGCAGGCAACGGTGCGCGCCGCCGTGGCCGAAGCCGCGCGCCTCGTGCCGAAGCTTCCGCTGTTCGCGGGCGGCAAGTCCTTCGGCGGCCGCATGACCTCGCAAGCGCAGGCCGTATCACCCCTGCCCGGCGTGCGCGGCCTGATCTTCCTCGGCTTCCCGCTGCATGCACCGGGGCAGCCGTCCGACGAGCGGGCGGCGCACCTCTTCGACGTCAAGATTCCGATGCTGTTCCTGCAGGGAACGCGCGACGAGTTCGCGGAGCTGGGCCTGCTGAAGCACTCGTCGGCAAGCTCGGCGCGCGCGCCACGCTGAAGCTGTTCGACGACGCCGACCATTCGTTCCACGTGCCGGCGCGAACGGGACGCAAGGATCCGGAAGTTCGGGCGGAAATGATGGATGCGCTGGCAGAGTGGGTGGGCGGGATCGCCTGACGCCACGTCCGTCACGCCGAGAGCTTCTCCTCGAGCCAGACCTTGATCAGCGATTGATAGGGAACGTCGCGCGCGTTGGCGGCCGCCTTGAGCCTCTCGAGCGTGTGCAGGGGCAGCCGCAGCGAGATGCTCTGGGTCGAAGGCTTGAGGCTGGGCAGGCGCACGCGCTTGGCCTTGGACCAATCGACCAGATTGGCGCTTTCTGCGCCTCCAAAAGCACGTTCCTGCGCCTCCGACCTGAATTTCGGAACCTTAGTCTTTGCGGTCATGAATGGTCCCTCTCCTTTCCGATCACAGCTCGCGCAGTCAGCTCCGGTTTCTTGCTCTTGACGCGTTCGCCCGGACACTCCCCGAATCGATCCGAATCGTTCGATCGCCGAATCGTGCGACGACCTCCAGCGTGCCACCCAGCGCTTCCACATAGGATGTCAGTGTCGAAAGCAACACGTCATCGCGGTGTTCGAGCTTCGAGATAGCTGCCTGACGAACATCGAGGGACTTCGCCAGTCGCTCTTGTGTCATTCCGACGCGTCGCCGCAGTTCGGGAAGCGCAATCGCGGACATCATGGCATTTGTCCGCGCCCGCGCACGTTGCTGTCGCGCAGCAGGCATCTTGCGGCGGAGATCCTCGAAGAGCTTGGCCATCTCACTAATCCTTCCTCTGCAGTGACGCAATGTGATCGTCGTAGAGTCCGGTCAGCACGCGCGACGAACTCGTCGTACCAGCGGCCCTTGCCGGACTTGCCGCCGCCGACAAGCAGGAGCGCAGTGCGCCGTGGATCGAACGCATACAGCACCCGAAGCGGCTTTCCGCGGTGCTGCACGCGCAACTCGCGCATTCGTCCGTGTCGCGACCCGACGATTCCGGAGCTGTACGGAAACGGCAGGTCCGGGCCGAGCCGTTCCAGCAGTCCGACCGACGCCGCGACCGATTCCTGCTCGGCGGCATTCAGCCCGTCCCACCATGCACCGAATTCGTCCGTGTACTCGACCGGCCAGATCATAACTCAAACAGAATATAAAGTTAAGTGAATATTCACCCAAGCGGCCTGCTCCGCGTCACATCACGATTTAGGCAGATCAAGCGACAGCGGCGCCATTGGCCATACGGCCGAGAGCTCCTCGCCGCCCGGCAGGGCAGTCCGGCGTCCGCCGGCGCCGGCCCATCGGCGCTTCCACCAGCGGCGCACGCGATATCGACCGGACGGATGAGGGCCGGGTCGGCACCCGGAGCGCATCCGTCGCGGGACCGGCCCGCCACTGCATATTGCGTTCCACTTGCACGCCGCGAGCACGCAAAAAAGTGCTGCGAATGACCGCCGGAAATCGGAACTCCGCCGGGAACGGAAAAATCCAAACTAGTCCACGGCAGGAGTAAACGAAGGAGACGCTAATGTCGCACTACGTAGATGGATTTGTTGTACCGGTGCCGACCCGCAATCTCGACGCGTATCGTCGCACCGCGGAGAAGTTCGGCAAGATCTGGATGGAATATGGCGCCCTCGAATATGAGGAATGCGTGGCCGACGACGTGAAGCCCGGCAAGATCACGTCGTTTCCGCAGGCCGTGCAGCTCAAGGACGACGAGACCGTCGTGTTTTCGTGGATCACCTACCGCTCGCGCGAAGAGCGCGACCGCATCAATGCCAAGGTGATGGAAGATCCGCGGGCGAAGGAGCTGATGGATCCCAAGACGCTGCCGTTCGACGGCAAGCGCATGTTCTGGGGCGGATTCAAGAGCATCCTCGAGCTGTCGCGGGAGTCGGTCGCCGCGCATTAGCCGTCGGCGCCTGACCTCGTTGTTCGTTTCCCCGCTGTCCCAAGGCAGCGGGAAGGGGATGATGCGGCAAGACCTCCCGTTTGACGCATCATCCCCGCCATGCATGTCGCCTGCGCGCGCGACGAAGGGGTAATATCGCGGCCACTGCCGGCGCCAGACCGGCCACAGGCGAGGGGAGACAACCATGGCAACACCGATGCCCGCGATGCCTGCGGGCGCCCGTCTTGCGGGCGAAAACCGATTCTTCGTGGGGATGGCGCTGGCGATCCTCGTCATCGTCTTCATCGGCTTCGCGCGAAGCTTCTTCCTGTCGCCGCTGTTCCCGGAGTGGCACCGACCGGCCGAGACGTTCTTCTACGTTCACGGCGTGGCGTTCACCGCGTGGATCGCGCTGCTGATCGCGCAGGTGTCGCTGGTCGCGGGCGGGCGCAAGGACGTGCATCGCAAGCTCGGCGCTTATGGCGCCGGGCTGGCGGTCCTGATGGTCGTGCTGGGAACGCTCGCGGCTTTGATCGCCGCGCGGCGCCCGACCGGATTCATCGACGTCCCGGTTCCGCCGCTGCCCTTTCTCGCGATTCCGCTGTTCGCCATCGCCGAGTTCGCGCTGTTTGCCGGGATTGCGATCGCAAAGCGGCGCGATGCGCAGGCGCACAAGCGGTGCATGCTGCTCGCCACCATTGTCATCCTGGGCGCGGCGTTCGCGCGCTTCCCCTTTGTCGGCGAATATGGCCCGCCGGCGATTTTCGGCCTGACGGACCTGCTCATCGTTCCGCTCGTCATCTGGGATTTCCGCACGCGCGGCCCGCTGCATCCCGTGACGCTGGGGGCGGACTGCTGATCATCGCCCTGGAGCCGCTGCAGCTCTGGATATCGGGCACTGATGGCTGGCTGGCGTTCGCGCGGTGGGCGACGGGGCTGCTCGGATAGCTCGCCGATCCCGCCCTTCGTGGGAGGCGGGTCGCGACCGCCAGTTGGCCGAGCGGTGTAAGGTACACGCTTGACAAGACACGAGCGCCAGCGAGCTTCTTGCGGCGAAGGCTCAACGCAGACGATGTTTAGGCGAGAGCCGAGGCGGGCAAAAGCGTGCGTGCGCAAGATGCAGTAAAACGGACGGGTGGATGAGCGGTTTAGTCACACGCCTGGAAAGCGTGCGAAGGTTAATAGCCTTCCGCGGGGTCGAATCCCGCCCTCTCCGCCAAGAGCGTCCTTCAACGTCCCACCGGACTTCTGATTTCGGCCAGCCCGATCCCGCCTCATCGAGCCGACTCCGCAGCCGTTGCCGGCGCTGTCTTGCGTGCCGGGAAATTCTCCGTGAGGCGAAACCGCTCCTGCGGCAGGTGTAGCTCCGCTCCGCCGATGTCGAAGTGGCGGATATAGGCCACGTTCGACTGCGCCACCGAGGAGTTGGCCTGCGACTCGGCGCCCGGCGACGCGACGTTCACGTACACGTCCACGCACGCGATCGCCTCGAACGGATCGTGACTGCTCGCTGACGAGTGCCGGATCGCGACGTGCGCGCGCGGATCCTGGCCGTGAATGCGCTCCGCGAGCGCTTGCCGGCGTTTCTCGTCGCTCCACGCGGCGCGCAGCTGCCGTGCCTGCGCGAGCGTCTCGCGCGAGAGCGCCGGCCAGTACACGCCCTCTTCCACGATCTTGCCCTCGGCGTTTGCGCGCGCCCACGCGAACGAATCCGCCACCGGAATGCCGTCGACGACCCGCTGCAGCACCGAGTAGTAGCCCGCGACGTGTGGCACCGCGCGCTCCTTCTCGTCGCTGCGGCCCGTGACCTCGACCAGCATGCGGCTCTGTACCGCGCCGATCTGGTCCGCGGGAACGCCGCTCTTGCGGAAATAGTCGAGCACGAATGCGTCGTGCTCCGCCGGCGTCTTGCCCAACGGCGGCAACTTCTGCGCGCTTGAAGCCGCCTTCGGCACGCCGTAGACGCTGCCGTTGACCTGATCGAGCGCGAGCGTGCCTTCCGCACCCGTGAGCTTGAAATACCCGTGTTCGGTCGCGCGAGAGCTGCCCGCGCCGACCGAGAAGCGCGAACGATCCGCGCCGTGTTGATAGCCGGACGCGCCGCCTTCGGGCGCCGCGATGACGCCGGACGGCGGCGGCTCAGGGATTTTTACCTGCGTGGCGCAGCCGCCCAGGGCGAGCGCGGCGACGGCCAGGAGGCTCCGAACGAGAACGAGGTTATCAGTGTTCATTTACTTGAGCTCGAAGATGGTGTCGTCGGTGATATTCGAAGCGAAGTTGCACAGCCAGCGCGCCCAGTAGATGTCCTTGCCCTTCGCATCCCAGCCGTCGTTCTTGATCTCGCTCCAGTCCTCGTCGAGGTGTTTGAGCGCGCGCGCCGAGTCGTTGTCGTAGGCGATGACGAAGTGGCAGCCGCTCACGTCGAAGCCGCCGTTCGGCAACGAGTTCATCGCCACGAGCCACGATTGCGAGACCGAACTACCGCCGTCCTGCGCCCACCGCTTGCCGAATGCAGCGCCGCGACCCGGGTCGTTGAGGTAGTCGCCCGTGATCGGCAGCGTCGTCGCGAGAACGTGCACGCCCGCCATCGCGCGGTTCGTTTGTTCGTACCAGAAGGACGCCAGCACGCCCCAGCTCGAGTCGAGCACGACCAGATTCGTGCCGCCGTCCGTGCCCGCGCCGGCCCAACCGCCCGCAGTCGTACTCTCTCCCCACTTGGCGCGGCCGCCGCTGTAGTTAGCCAGGTTGCCGAACTTGTTCTGAGAGCCGTTAACGACGAGCGACCGTTCGTTGTCGTAGCCGCATTGCGAGGTGTCGCCCTGCGCGTGACCCGGCAGGCCCGCCGCCTTGCAGACACCGCGCGCGCCGTTACCCAGCGGCGGCGACGTGCACTCGCTCGAGTGACTGCAGCGGTGCGGCGGCTTCTCGCCGTACGGCACCACGAGCCCGTGACCCGAGAAGAACGAGATCGCCGTGCCCGGCTGGTCGAAGTTGCTCTGGTCCCAGGTGTTGTTGTCGAGAAAGTCCGTGTCGTACACGTCGGCGTCCTTCCACCGGGCGAGGACAACCCATTCGCCGTTGCCGTCGGCCGGCGTCAGCGCGGCGATGAAGCCGTCGCCGTCGGCGTGCGAGTTCGGGAGATCCGGTTTGCCGCCGTAGTTGTTGACTGTCTCGACCACGAGGCCGTTGCTCGTGCACGCCGCGAGCGTGGCGAGCGCGAGCGCGAGAAGCGCGATGCGTATCGGCATGGCTGGCTCCTTACGAATCAGCAACTTGTGGCTGAATCACCGGTGAACTTTCCATCGGCGCGATTTTACTCGCGTTTCGGGCATTGTCGTTTT
>CAVUIG010000007.1:0-85471 GCA_963741355.1 uncultured beta proteobacterium | reverse complement strand
TGACGTACAACCTCATGGGTCGCACGTCGACCATAGCGTTGACCCGTTTGATGCCGAACGTGTTCTGCTCGGCGGCGACGGCCCCAGTTCCCCGCTATCCTGAAAGCGGACTCTCCGGGAACTGGCTCGATAGACGCAACGTCGGGCCAAGGTCTCGCAATGGAGGTCAACTGGATTTCGAACGTGATCTTCTTCGCATGGATGACTTATGCACCGAACGGCGCCGATGAAGGACCCGCCGGACAGCGCTGGTACACCGGAGTCGGAAACTTACAGAGGACGAAAAAGTGCAACTCTTTAAAATTACAGGAGGTTTGTTCGACCAAGGTGAGCCTGTCCCGACAACGGTGCCGGTGGGCAGCGCCACTTTGAATTTCATTAATGACTGCTACCTGGAGTTGAGTTTCAAGTTTACGGGCGGAAGCAGCGTTGGAACATCAGGGGAAGATTGCGTCGGGGTGGCCTGGCGCGCCCCCAGGCGGAGCCGGCTGTTGGGATTAAGGCACCCGTTGACGTGTCCCACGTCTAGCCAGGGAGATATGGCGATGGAACTCAATGCATTCGCGACGAAGGTCAAGGCCCTCGGCTGCCTGATCCGCAGTTTGACGCTGGCGATCGTGATCGTCCCTGTGTCACTCGCCGGGACCGCGCCAGCCGTCGATCTGAATCAGCACGGTCTCACCGGCACCGGGTACCAGCCCGCAATGAGCGGACAGGACAACTTGCCGACGGCGCAGGGTGCAGGAATCGATCTCCACCAAGATGGACTCACGGGCTGGTGGTACGACCCGCGGACTAGCGGGCAGGGATTCTTCGTGCAGGTGTATCCGGATCTCCTGGCACCCGGAAAGGGCATCGTGCAGGCCAGCTGGCTCACTTACGACGATGTCGTTGGCGGAGCCGAACACCAGCGCTGGTACACGCTCAGCGGAACGGTGGCGAGCGGACAGACTCAGGTGGCGCTGACGATCTATCAGAACACTGGCGGCAACTTCAATGCCCCGCCGATCACGACCGCGCAGCCGATCGGAACCGCGACGTTGAGCTTCGACTCGTGTACCAGCGGTGAGTTGACGTACAACCTCATGGGTCGCGCGTCGACCATCGCCTTGACCCGTTTGTTGCAGAACTTGACCTGCTCGGCCACGCCCCCGCCCAACGACCTCGACGCTTTCTGGCTTTCCGGGGACTATTATGACGCTGCAACGTCGGGCCAAGGTCTCACAGTGGAGGTCAACCCCATTTCCGAGCGTGATCTTCTTTGCCTGGATGACGTATGCGCCGAACGGCGCGGATGCCGGACCCGCCGGACAGCGCTGGTACACCGGAGTAGGAAAGTGTTACCGGGCAATTTGGACTACGATCCCCGTGCAACTCTACGAGAGCACCGGGGGTTTGTTCGACCAAGGTGAGCCTGTCCCGACAACGGTGCCGGTGGGCAGCGCTACTTTGAGTTTCCTGAATAACTGCGACCTGGAGTTGAGTTTCAACTTTACGGGCGGAAGCAGTATTGGCGCGTCGGGAACGATTTCCTTATCGACTGGGGATCCGGCGGAGCGGGCTGTTGGGACTATTAAGGCACCCGCTGCGGTGCGCCGAGTCCAGCCAACCTGGCCGTGTCAGCGGATCTGGAAGACGCCGATCCGGGTGACGGTGCTTCGGTGCGACCCGCCCCTACCACGCTCTTTAGGCCCAGGGAGAGACGACGATGGAACTCAAGCGCATTCGCGACGAAGGTCAAGGCCCTCGGCTCCCTGATCCGTGGTTTGACGCTGGCGATCGTGATCCTCCCTGCGTCACTCGCCGGGACCGCGCTAGCCGTCGATCTGAATCAGCACGGCCTCACCGGCACCGGGTACCCGCCCGCAATGAGCGGACAGGGCATCTTGCCGGCGGCACTCGGTGCAGGAATCGATCTCAACCAATATGGACTCACGGGCTGGTGGTACGACCCGCGGACGAGCGGGCAGGGGTTCTTCGTGCAGGTGTATCCGGATCTCCTGGCACCCGGAAAGGGCATCGTGCAGGCCAGCTGGCTCACTTACGACGTTGTCGCTGGCGGAGCCGAACACCAGCGCTGGTACTCGCTCAGCGGAACGGTGGTGAGCGGACAGACTCAGGTGGCGCTGACGATCTATCAGAACACGGGCGGCAACTTCAATGCCCCGCCGATTACGACCGCGCAGCCGATCGGAACCGCGACGTTGAGCTTCGACTCGTGTACCAGCGGTGAGTTGACGTACAACCTCATGGGTCGCGCGTCGACCATAGCCTTGATCCGTTTGATGCAGAACGAGACCTGCTCGGCAACGGCCCCGGTTCCTCGCGATCTTCCAGGCTTATGGCACGGACTCTCCGCGAACTGGCTGATGACGCAACGTCGGGCCAAGGTCTCGCAATGGAGGTCAACTGGTCTTCCAACGTGATCTTCTTCGCCTGGATGACCTATGCGCCGAACGGCGCGGATGCCGGACCCGCCGGACAGCGCTGGTACACCGGAGTCGCAGAGTTGCCGCATTATTTCGCCGCTTTAAGCCCGATCCCCGTGCAACTCTACGAGAGCACCGGGGGTTTGTTCGACCAAGGCGAGCCTGTCCCGACAGTGGTGCCGGTGGGTAGCGCTGCTTTGAGTTTCTTCAATGAATGCTCCTTGGAGTTGAGTTTCAACTTTACGGGCGGAAGCAGCGTTGGCGCGTCGGGGAAGCTTGCCTTAGTGCGGTCTGGCGCACCCCTAGACTGTTGGGATTAAGACACCTGTTGACGTGTCCCGCGTTCAGCCCGCGAGAGATGACGATGAAACGCAATGCATCCGCGACGAAGGTCAAGGCGCTCGGCAGCCTGATCCGCCGTTTGACGCTGGCGATCGCGATGCCTGCCTCACTCGCCCGCCGCCCTTTGGCCGTGTCGAACGCAAGGAGCACGGACATGCCGAAAAAAGTTGCCAGTATGTTACCGCGCCCGTTTCAGATTCACCTCTTCCACAAAGGCCGCTCATCAAACGCGTACGCAAGCGCCAAGGCTGCCACATTATTTGCCTCTCGACTTCACACCGGTCTGATACTGACTCTGATCGCGTCGATGGCCGTATTCATGCACCAGGCTCTGGTCAAGACGTTCCCTTTCTCGCTGGGCACAGAGGCGCTGACGGCGCTTCCGACCTTAACCAGCACGGGCTCTCACCGGCACGTGGCTCTCACCCGGCAACATTACTGCCCAGCGGCCAGGTCCTGGTAGTGGGCGGCTTCGGCGATGGCCTCACAAGACCCCTCAACAGCGCGGAGCTGTATGACCTCGCCACCGGGACGTGGAGCGTCACCGGCATCGCTTAGCTCGGGGTCTATCATCACACGGCGATCGCTCCTGGGAATCGGCAGTCCTGGAAGTTGGGCACCGCTTCGACGACATCCTGTTTTCCGATTGTACGGCTACGGTCACCGGACGTGGAGTCCCACACCGTTCCCCCCTGGCCCCGGACCCGTATACACGTATACGCTGGTTGAAAACGGCAAGGTCTTCAATGTCTACGATAACAGGGCTGGCGGGAACTTCAACGCGTATCTGACGACCCGCAACCCTTATTTGGCTCCCCGCCGCAACGCCGACCTCTGACCACTATGACAGCACCGCGACGCTGCTCCCAACCGGCAGCGTCTTGGTTGCCGGCGGAAGATCTGACCCAGGCCCCGCTTGGGAAACTGCACCCGAACCGAGCAGAGCAGAGGTGTATGACGCGGTTTCTGACTCCTGGAAGGGAGTCGGGACCGCCCTTGTCCTAGGCTGGCATACCGCCACACTATTGCCCGACGGCAAGGTCCTCATAACGGGGCGTTGGCATCTACTCGTGCGGCCGCGAAACTGTATGATCCGGCCACACAGAACTTCATGGATACCGACATCTCACTGTAACGCGGCGACTGCTGCCACACGGCGACACTGCTGCCCAATGGCAAGGTACTGGTTGCGGGAGGAGCTCGGCAGAGTTGCCCAGTTCTGCCGAGTTGTATGACTCGGACACCGGAACGTGGACAGCACCTGCAGCCTGAACGCGGACGACGGTCGCGCAGCCATTGCTGCGACGGTCGAGTGCTCCTCGCGGGTGGCGTAACACCCGAAGACTTTGTTGCGCTCAACAGCGCGGAGCTGTATGAGCCTTCCGCTTCGCCCGTGGCTATCGGACCCGGATTCACCGGCTCCTGGTTCGATCCCGGCGCAAACTGGCCAGGGCTTCTTCATAGAGATCTTGCAGAATAATCGTCTGTTGGCCGGATGGTTCGCGTTCAACCCGGCCGGCACCCAGCAAGCTTCGATCGTCGGCGTGGGCACCTACAGCGGTATCACGGCGGTCATCACGGATGTCGTTCAGCCCTCCGGCGGGCGCTGGATTCCAAATTTCGATCCTCACCAGGTCGTGCCCAACCCTTGGGGCGCGCTCACGTTCACCTTCACCGACTGCAACCACGGTAGGGTGGATTTCAACTCGGTGCTCGGATATGGCACGGGGAGTATGAACCTCACGCGCCTGACGCAACCGGCGGGGGTGACCTGTCCGTGAATCAATCGCGGACTCCTCCTTCCGCACGAGAGTTGGAACGCTCGCCGGGACCGCGCTCGCGGCCGACCTTAACCAGCACGTCCTCACCGGCACCGGGTACCGGCTCGCAATGAGCGGACAAGGCATCTTGCCGGCGGCGCAGGGTGTTGGAATCGATCTCCACCAAGTTGGACTCACGGGCTGGTGGTTCGACCCGCGGACGAGCGGACAGGGGTTCTTCGTGCAGGTGTATCCGGATCTCCAGTAGCCGGAATAGGAGAAGTCGACTCCGACCCCGCTTTCACCGTCAGCACTCAGGTGGTCGGCACGGCAACGGCGACCTTCTCCGACTGCAATACCGCACAGTGACATTCAATTTCACCGCGGGCTCCAACGCAGGGCAATCGGGCACCATCAATAGCAACGCGGGAGCGTCCGGCACAATCAATCTTTCGCGCGCGGGGCCGGCGCCCCAGGATTGCGGGCCTTGACCTGAGTCAGAGGGCCGGGGATTGGCCGCGACACTGTTGCTGAGCCCGTCAACGCGCCAACGCTGCCAACGCCAAGTCCCGTTGCGGCCCGCGCCGGAACGACGCTTCAACTCGCCGAACGAAGCGGAAATTACTTCGGCGCCATCCGGATCGCGCCGTCGAGGCGGATCACCTCGCCGTTCAGCATCACGTTGCGCACGATCTCGGCGACCAGCGACGCGAACTCGGACGGTCGGCCGAGGCGCGGCGGAAACGGCACCATCTTGCCGAGCGATTCGGCGATCTCCGGCGGAATCTGCCCGACCATCGGCGTCTCGAAGAGGCCGGGCGCGATCGTCATCACGCGAATGCCGCTGCGTGAAAGATCGCGCGCCATCGGCAGCGTCATCCCGGCCACGCCCGCCTTCGACGCGCTGTAGGCCGCCTGACCGATCTGCCCGTCGAACGCGGCGACCGACGCGGTGTTGACGATCACGCCGCGCTCGCCCTCCTCGTTCGGCGCGTTCTTGGTCATCGCCGCGGCGGCGAGGCGCGTCACGTTGAACGTGCCGATGAGATTGATGTTGATCACGCGGACGAATCCGGCGAGGGTCGCCGGTCCGTCCTTGCCGACGACCTTCTCGCCGTAGACGATGCCCGCGCAGTTGACCAGGCCGTGGATCGCGCCGAATGCCTCCAGCGCGGCCGCGACCGCGGCCTGCGCGCTCGCCTCGTCGGTGACGTCGGTCCGGACGAATTTCACCTTCGCGCCGAGCTCCTTCGCGAGCGCGTTCCCTTCGGCTTCCTTGAGATCGGCGAGGACCGCATTGCCGCCGCCGGCGACGACCATCCGCGCCGTCGCCTCGCCCAGCCCCGACGCGCCGCCGGTAACGATGAATGTGCTGCCCTTCAGCTGCATCGCCTTGTCCCTCTATTTGGCCTGCGTCTTGAACATCGTGGTCATCGAGGTGACCAGCGTCGCGACGTCCGCGAGGTTCGACGGCACGATCAGCGTGTTGCCCGTCTTCGCGAGATTGGAGAATGCCGCGATGTAGAGCTCCGCGACCTTGAGGTTCACCGCGTTGATTCCGCCCTGCGCATTGGTCGCTTCGGCGACCTGGAGGATGGCCCGCGCATTCGCCTCGGCGATGGCGAGAATCGCCGCCGCGTGGCCCTGCGCCTGGTTGATCTCCGCCTGCTTCTCGCCTTCGGACTTGGCGATCGCCGCGGCGCGCGCGCCGTTCGGCGAGATTGATCTGCTCCTGCTGCTTGCCCTCGGAGGTCGCGATGACGGCGCGCTTCTCGCGCTCGGCGGTGATCTGCGCCTGCATCGCGTGCAGGATCTCCTTCGGCGGCGTCAGGTCCTTGATCTCGTAGCGCAGCACCTTGACGCCCCAGTTCCCCGCCGCCTGGTCGAGCGCCGCGACGACGAGCCCGTTGATGTGGTCGCGCTCCTCGAACGTGCGGTCGAGCTCCATCCGGCCGATCACGCTGCGCAGCGTCGTCTGCGCGAGCTGCGTGATCGCGACCTGGAAGTTGGAGGAGCCGTAGGATGCGAGCTTCGGGTCGGTCACCTGGAAGTAGAGAATGCCGTCGACCTGCAGCTGCGTGTTGTCCTTGGTGATGCAGATCTGGCTCGGCACGTCGAACGGGATTTCGCGCAGGTCGTGCTTGTACGCGACGCGGTCGACGAACGGAATCACGAAATTGAGGCCGGGCGCCAGCACCGCATAGAAGCGCCCGAGCCGCTCGATGACGAGCGCGTGCTGCTGCGGCACGACCCGGATCGCCTTGCCGATGATGATGATCGCGACGACGAACAGCGCGACGGTGAACACTGACGAGCCGATCCACATGGTGAGAGCCTCCAGTTGCGCGGCGATCATCGACGCGTCTCAGTCGTTGCGAAATTCACTGATGGTGCACGCGACGACGGAGGCACGCGGCGCTCATGCCCCGGGCTTCTGGTCGGACAGCACGAGCACGTTCGCGCGCGTGGCGACGATGTACATCGTTTCCGCGCGCACGGCGCCGGGCGTCGCGAGCTCGGCGTCCCACTCGGAGCCGCGGTAGGCGACGCGCAGCGTGCCGTCGGGATTGGTTTGCCGGACCACGACCGCCTGCCCGATGTCGAGCCCGGGCTGCTGCGGCGGCGTGGCGCGGGCGAGCCTCCAGCGATGGGCCAGGATCGTGAGGACGACGCCCAGCACGCCCGCGACCGCGAACTGCACCGGACCGCTCGCGCCCAGAAAGGCCGCCACGCCGCCCAGGCCGACCGCGATGCCGATCGCAAGGAGATAGAACGTGCCGGTGAGGAGCTCTGCGCCGATCAGCACGGCGGCCACGATCCACCAGGTCCAGTAATGTTCCATAGCGCATCGATTCTTCTTGTCGTGACGTTCGCAAGCATACCGTACGGCCGCATCGTTCCGCGATTTTGAAATTGCCGCGGCCGGTCCCATCTGAGTGGAGTCGCCGGGGCGCGCGCGCCGGAAATGGCGCGATTTCGGAAAACGCGCGGTTTGCGGTATAATATTTCTTTTTGAATCAAGCGCTTTCGCGCCGATCCCGGCTGCCGATACGAGGTTAGCGATGCCGATCTACGAATACCGTTGCGCATCCTGCGGGCACGAGCTCGAATCGATCCAGAAGCTCTCGGAGGCCCCGCTGCTGAACTGCCCGTCGTGCCATTGCGACGCGCTGGTGAAGCTCATGTCCGCCTCGGGCTTCCAGTTGAAGGGAAGCGGCTGGTACGCGACCGACTTCAAGAGCGGGTCGAAGCCCGCGGCCAAGCCCGGCACCGACGCGAAAGCGGCGGACGCCAAGCCCGCGGATGCGAAGGCCGACGCGGCGCCGGCGGCGCCGCCGGCGAGCCCGGTCGCGACACCGGCCAAGTCCGACGCGGCCTGACGCGGCGCCGAATCGATGAGGCGCTACCTGATCGCCGGGCTGCTCGTATGGGTGCCGCTCGGCATCACGATCTGGGTGCTGAACGCGCTCGTGGGGATGCTCGACCAGTCGCTGCTGCTCGTGCCGCCCACGTGGCGGCCCGATGCGGTGCTCGGATTCCACATCCCGGGCCTGGGCGCGCTGCTGTCGTTCGCGATCCTCCTGCTGACCGGCGTCTTCGCCGCGAACTTCTTCGGCGCGCGGCTCATTCATATCTGGGAAAACGCGATCGGCCGGATCCCGTTCGTCAAATCGATCTACCTGTCGGTGAAGCAGGTCAGCGATACCGTGCTCTCGGACCAGGGCACGGCATTCCGCAAGGCGCTGCTCGTCGAGTTTCCGCGGACCGGCTGCTGGACCATCGGATTTCTCACCGGAACGCCGGCCGACGCGGTCAACGATCACCTGACCGGCGAATATGTGAGCGTCTACGTGCCGACGACGCCCAATCCGACGGGCGGGTACTTCGTGATGGTGCCGCGGGCGTCCGTGCGCGAGCTCGAGATGTCCGTCGACGAGGCGCTGAAGTACATCATCTCGATGGGCGTCGTCTCGCCGCATCGCCGGCCTTCGCCGGACATGCCGGAGATCGCCGCACCCGCGCCGGGCGCCCTCGTCGCGCATCCGCGAAATTGAACGCCGCGCAACGCGCAAGGCGCGCCGCATGCGGCCCGCGCCGACGCGTTCGCGGCCGCCCGCCATCGAACCCGATTCCAATTCCAAATAGCCGGAGATTTCCTTGAAGCGCACCGATTACTGCGGACAGGTCGACCGCCGCCACCTTGGTCAGACCGTCACGCTGATGGGCTGGGTTCACCGCCGCCGCGACCACGGCGGCGTGATCTTCGTCGACCTGCGCGATCGCGAGGGCCTCGTGCCAGGTCGTCTTCGATCCTGACCGCGCCGCGATCTTCGCGATGGCGGAAACGCTGCGCAACGAGTTCGTCGTCGCGGTGACCGGGCTCGTGCGGCCCGCGTCCCGGAGGGCACGGCCAATGCCAACCTCGCCTCCGGCGAAATCGAAGTGCTCGCGCACGAGCGCCGAGATCCTGAATCCTGCGGTCACGCCGCCGTTCCAGCTCGACGACGAGAACCTCTCGGAAACCGTGCGGCTCGAGCACCGCGTGCTCGACCTGCGCCGGCTGCCGATGCAGCGCAACCTGAGGCTCCGCCATCGCGCCGCGATGTCGGCGCGCCGCTATCTCGACGCGAACGGCTTCGTCGACATCGAGACGCCGACGCTCTACAAGTCGACGCCCGAAGGCGCGCGCGAGTTCCTCGTGCCTTCCCGCATCCACCACGGCCAGTTCTACGCGCTGCCGCAATCGCCGCAGCTCTTCAAGCAGATGCTGATGATGGCGGGCTTCGACCGCTACTACCAGATCGTCAAGTGCTTCCGCGACGAGGACCTGCGCGCCGACCGCCAGCCCGAGTTCACGCAGATCGACGTCGAGACGTCGTTCCTGTCGGAGCTCGAGATCCGCGAGCTGATGGAAGGCCTCGTCCACACGATGTTCAAGGACGTTCTGGACGTCGAGCTGCCCAACCCGTTTCCGATCATGACCTTCGGCGACGCGATGCGCGACTACGGCTCCGACAAGCCCGACCTTCGCGTGCCGCTCAAGCTGACCGAGCTCACCGATCTCATGAAGACAGGTCGACTTCAAGCTGTTCCGCGCCGCCGCCGACCTCCCGAACGGCCGCGTCGCGGCGCTCAACGTTCCGGGCGGAGCCACGCTGACACGCAAGGAGATCGACGACTACACGACGTTCGTGAAGATCTACGGCGCCGGCGGCCTCGCCTACATCAAGGTGAACGACGCCGGCAAGGCGAACGAGGAAGGCCTGCAGTCGCCGGTGGTCAAGTTTCTCTCGCCCGATGTGCTGAAGGCCATCCTCGAGCGCACCGAGGCCCAGACAGGCGACCTCATTTTCTTCGGGGCCGACCGCGCCAAGGTCGTCAACGACGCCCTGGGAGCGCTGCGCGCCAAGGTCGGCCACGAGCGCGGCCTCGCGCAGCCGGGCTGGAAGCCGTTGTGGGTCGTCGATTTCCCGATGTTCGAGTACGACGAGGACAACAAGACCTGGGCGGCGCGGCACCACCCGTTCACCGCGCCGAAGGACGGCCACGAGGAGCTCTTCTCGACGCGACCCGGGCGCGACGCTGGCGAAGGCCTACGACGTCGTGCTGAACGGCTGGGAAATCGGCGGCGGGTCGGTGCGGATCCACAAGCAGGAGGTCCAGGCGAAGGTGTTCGCGGCGCTCAGGATCAGCCCCGAGGACCAGCGGCGCAAGTTCGGCTTCCTGCTGGACGCGCTGTCGTACGGCGCGCCGCCGCACGGCGGCATCGCGTTCGGGTTCGACCGGATGGTCGCGATGATGGCCGGCGTCGAGCAGATTCGCGACGTGATCGCCTTTCCCAAGACCCAGCGCGGGCAGGACCTGCTGGTGGGCGCGCCGAGCCCGGCGACCGAAGCGCAGTTGCGCGACCTGCACATCAAGGTTCGCCCGTCGGACGCCGCCAAGCTGGCCTGAGTTGACGTAGACTCGGCGAAAAATGCAGACGGCACTCCCCATGCGTAGGTTCGCCGCAGTTGCCGCGCTCGCGCTCGTGGCTGCGCTGGCGCCATTCGCCTCGGCCGCGCGGTCGAATCCCGACGCGATCCCGGAGGTCACGCTGAGCGCCCTCCCGGCGGAGGCGCAGGACGTCCTCGCGCTGATCCACAACGGGGGACCGTTTCACTACGACCGCGACGGCATCGCTTTCGGCAACCGCGAGGGGCTCCTTCCCGCCAAGCCGCACGGCTATTATCATGAGTACACGGTGCGCACGCCCGGTACGAAGAGCCGCGGCGCACGGCGCATCATATGCGGCGGGCCGGCACGTGCGCCGGATGCCTGCTACTACACCGACGACCACTACCGCTCGTTCCGGAGTATCACCGAATGAAGATCCCGGACCTGCACGACCTCGAGATCAGCGGCGTCCACGCGTGGACCGGCGACACGCAGCCGCTCGCGACGGCGGCAGCCGCGGCCAAGCTGCGTTTCGTCGGCGCCGATCTCAAGACGGTCGACAGCAAGGCAGAGCTGCTCGCAGCGGTCGCCAAGGGGCTGCGCCTGCCCGAGCATTTCGGCAACAACTGGGACGCGCTCGCCGATTCGGTCGAGGACGGCGAGTGGCTCGGCAAGCACGGCTGCGTGATCGCGCTCACGCACGCGGGCGGCTATCGCAAGGCGCACACGGTCGACTGGACCACGTTCGAGGACATCCTCGCCGAGGCATCCGACTACTGGCGCGAGCGTGCACAAGCCGTTCTGGGTGTTCGTGGAGCTGGACGCACTTGAGTCCGATTGCCGTACAAGATTCCCGTTTCCGCGCTGATCGTCGTCTACACGCACGACCTGCTTGTGCTGCTGCTCGAGCGGGCCGATTATCCGGAACATTGGCAATCGGTGACGGGAAGCCAGGAACCCGGCGAATCGCTGCGGGAAACCGCCACGCGCGAGCTCGCCGAGGAAACCGGCATCGATGCCGACGCCTACGGCGGCGTAGACGACTGGCACTGTCGACGCGCGATTTCGAGATCTACGCGAAGTGGGCGCATCGCTATCCGCCCGGGCACGACGCACAACACCGAGCACTGTGTTCGGCGCTCGAAGCTGCCGGATGCCGCGTGCCGGTCAGGCTCGAGCCACGAGAGCATCTGCGCCACGCCTGGCTGCCGTGGCGGGAGGCGGCGCAGAAATGTTTTTCCTGGACCAACCGCGATGCGATCCTGCAGCTGCCGCAGCGCGCTTCGCGACAATCGGAGAGCCTCATGATCCGGATCCCCGTTCCTCCATCGGCAGCCGCGACGCTCGTCGCGGTCATCCCTTGCATTCGCGGCCGGCGTCGCCAGCGCCGATCCGTCGCAGGCGTACGGCCCGCCGATGCCGCCGACCGTCACCGTGACGGGCCAGGCCTCGGCGAGCGTTCCGACCGACCGCCTCCAGGCGTGGCTGCGCGCCGAAGCCGACAACGCGGATCCCGCGGCGGCCGCGAGCGCAGTCAACACGGCGATGGCGAAAGCGCTGGCACGCATCAAGGCGTTCCCGGGAGTCAAGCCGACGACGTCGGGCTATTCGACGCAGCAGATCACCGAGAAAGGCAAGCCGGCGCGCTGGCGCGTCGCGCAGACCCTGACGCTCGACGCGCCGATTTCGCCGCGATGGCAACGCTCTGTCGCAAGCTGCAGGACGAGAGATGGCCTGCTCTTTCAGCGGCATGACGTTCTCGCTCAGCGACAGAGGCGCGCCGGCGACGCCGAGGAATCGCTTACGCAGCGAGGCGATCAGGCGTGGCAGGAGCGCGCGCAGCGGCGGCGCAGGGACTTGGTTTCGCGCAGCTGGCACCCCGGTCACGTGACCGTGCAGACCGGCGACTCGCGCGGCCGTTCCCGATGATGCGCGCGCAGGCGTCGATGGCATGGGCAGCGGCGCCGGTCCCGCTCGAGCCGGGACGATCGACGTGACGGTGACGGTCACCGGTGACGCGATGCTCGGCGAGCCCGCTCGCCACGCTGACCGGCGCACTGGCCCCTATCGCGGGCCGACCATCTTTTCCGGCCGCACCCAGTCGTCGAATTCGGCCTCGGTGACGTGGCCGAGCGCCAGCGCCGCCGTCCTTGAGCGTCGTGCCCTCGTGGTGCGCCTTCTTGGCGATCGCCGCGGCCTTGTCGTAGCCGATGTGCGGATCGAGCGCGGTAACCAGCATCAGCGAGCTGCTCGAGCAGCTTCGTCGATCCGCGCCCGGTTCGGGCTCGATGCCGCGCGCGCAGTGCTCGTCGAAGCTCGCGCATCCCGTCGGCGAGCAGCCGGATGCTTTGCAGCACGTTGTGGATGATGAGCGGCCGGAAGACGTTGAGCTCGAAATTGCCCGAGTGCGCCGCCGATGTTGACGGCGACGTCGTTGCCGATCACCTGCGCGCAGAGCATGGTCAGCGCCTCGCACTGCGTCGGATTGACCTTGCCGGGCATGATCGAGCTGCCTGGCTCGTTCTCGGGAATCGTGATCTCGCCCAGACCGGAGCGCGGACCGCTCGCGAGCCAGCGCACGTCGTTGGCGATCTTGAACAGCGCAGCGCCAAGTGTCTTGAGCGCGCCATGCAGATTGACCAGCGCGTCGGCGGCGCGCCATCGCCTCGAACTTGTTCGGCGCGCTGACGAACGGCAGTCCCGTGGCCGCGGCGATCTCGGCCGCGACCCGCGCGCCGAATTCCGGATGCGCATTGAGTCCCGTGCCGACCGCGGTGCCGCCCTGCGCCAGCTCGAACACGTGCGGCAGCGCCGCCTCGATGTGCGCCTTGCGCGTGAGCGAGCTGCGCGGCGTAGCCCGAGAACTCCTGGCCGAGCGTCAGCGGCGTCGCATCCTGCAGATGCGTGCGGCCGATCTTGACGATGCCGGCGAACGCCTTCGCCTTTTGCGTCGAGCGTCGCCGCAAGCGCGGCCAGCGCCGGCAGCAGGCTTCGCGGTTGACGGCCACGGCGGCCGCGACGTTCATCGCCGTCGGGAACACGTCGTTCGACGATTGCCCGCGATTGACGTCGTCGTTCGGATGCACGAGTCGCCCTTCGCCGCGCGGTCCGCCGAGGATCTCCGACGCGCGATTGGCGAGCACCTCGTTGACGTTCATGTTGGTCTGCGTGCCGGAGCCCGTCTGCCACACGGCGAGCGGAAATTCGCCGGCATGCCGCCCGGCGAGCGCCTCGTCCGCCGCCGCGACGATCGCATCGGCGGTGTTGGCCGGCAGCGCGCCCAGCTCGACGTTGACGCGCGCCGCGGCGCGCTTGACGAGCAGCAGCGCGCGAATCAGCGCGTCCGGCATCTTCTCGCCCGAGATCCGGAAGTGCTCGAGCGAGCGCTGCGTCTGCGCGCCCCACAGCCGGTCGGCCGGGACCTCGATCGGTCCGAACGTGTCGCGCTCGGTGCGCGTGGCGCCTGCACGTTCGAATTCGCCGTCATCGATCTCTCCTTCGCTCGAAAGTGCATTGTTGCACCGAATCCGCCGGCAAAAAAAAGGGCGCCGAAGCGCCCCGCTCTTCCATTGCCCCGTCCGCATGTCCAGGGCGGCCGACCATGCTGCGGTCGCGGGGATGAGGCTGCGATCCTACTTGATCTTCTGCACTCTCTCCACTTCCGACACGTAGAGCTTCTGGATTGCCGGATCGTAGGTCGCGAGCGCCTTTTCGGTGACGGGCCGGGCAATCTGGCGCATGCGCTCCTGTTCGGCGGGCGCGACCTCGTTGAACTGCATGCCTTTCGCGGTCAGCTCGCCGACCGCCTTGTCGGCCGCCGCGCGGCTCACCTGGCGCTGATAATCCCGCGCCTCCAGTGCCGCGTCGTGCAGGATCTTCTGCTCGGCCGGCGAGAGCTTGTCCCAGAACTTCCGGCTGACGAGGATGATGTTGGCGCCGTAGACGTGATTGGTGCCGCTGACGTACTTCTGCACCTCGTAGAACTTGTTGGACAGGATGACCGAGTACGGGTTTTCCTGGCCGTCCACGGTCTTGGTTTCCAGCGCCGTGTAGAGCTCGCTGAAGCTCATCGGCACGGGATTGGCCTTGAACGCCTTGAACGTGTCGAGAAACACCGGATTCGGGATCACGCGCAGCTTGAGGCCCTCGAGGTCCTCCGGCCGGTTGATCGGCCGCTTGCTGTTCGTGACGTTGCGAAAGCCGAGATCCCAGTAGGTGAGCCCGATCAGTCCCTTTTCAGGAAGCTTTTCCAGCAGCGCCTTTCCCAGCGGACCGTCGACAAACGCGAACGCCTGCGCGTTGTTGCTGACGGTGAACGGGAAATCGATGACGCCGTAGTCCTTGACGATCCCGACCAGCGAGGTCGTCGCCGGGGCCTGCATCTCCTGCACGCCGCCCTGCAGCGCGGACGTCTGCTGCTGCTCGGTGCCGAGCTGGTTCGCCGGAAACCCCTTCACCTGCATCTTGCCGCCGCTCTTCGCCGCGACGATCTCCGCGAACTTCGTGACGCCCATGCCAACCGGATGGTCGGCGTTGTTGAGATACCCGAAGCGGATCGTCCGCTCCTGAATATCCTGGCCGGTCGCGGCCGGCATCCACGCCACGGCTCCCGTCAGAAGCGCAGTTACAAGTATTGTCCGAGTCTTCACAAGGTCTCCAATGTCAGGCTTTGCAGATCGGGCCGGCGAGAAGACATGCCCGACGACTGGCGCAGGAAAATTCGAACGCGCCGACGTTCGAGGGTACGGCCACAATGTTCACTTGGATAGTCCGCGCCGCCTCAAGCTGTGCGACAGGCGCACACAATCGGCCGTGCGCCGAAGCGCGCTCCCTGCTGCAAAAAAGGGGCGCCGAAGCGCCCCTATGTCGTCCCATGGCCGTGACCGCTACTGTGCGGGCGTCGGCTCGGTCGGCGCCGCGGGCGCCGGCGCTGGCGGCGCGGCGGCATCCTCGGCCGCCGCTTTCATCGACAGGCGCAGGCGGCCCTTGTCGTCGGCTTCGAGCACCTTGACGCGGACGACCTGGCCTTCCTTCACGTAATCGGAGACCTGGTTGACGCGCTCCTTGGCGATCTGCGAGATGTGCAGGAGGCCGTCCTTGCCGGGAAGCACCTGGACGATCGCGCCGAAATCGAGCAGGCGCAGCACCGTGCCCTCGTAGACACGGCCGACCTCGACCTCGGCGGTGATGTCCTCGATGCGCTTGCGCGCAACGTTGCACGCGTCGGCGTTGACCGACGCGATCGTGATCGTGCCGTCGTCCTGGATGTCGATCGTCGTGCCGGTCTCCTCGGTCAGCGCGCGGATCACCGCGCCGCCCTTGCCGATGACGTCCCTGATCTTCTCCGGATTGATCTTGAACGTCATCATCCGCGGCGCGTGCTGCGAGACCTCGGTGCGCGCGTGCGGCAGCGCCTGCTGCATGAGGTGCAGGATGTGCATCCGCCCTTCGCGCGCCTGCGACAGCGCGACCGCCATGATTTCCTTGGTGATGCCCTGGATCTTGATGTCCATCTGCAGCGCGGTCACGCCGCGGTCGGTGCCGGCCACCTTGAAATCCATGTCGCCGAGATGATCCTCGTCGCCGAGGATGTCGGTCAGCACGGCGAACCGGTTGCCTTCCTTGATGAGCCCCATCGCGATGCCGGCGACGTGTGCCTTGGTCGGCACGCCGGCGTCCATCAGCGCGAGGCTGCCGCCGCACACCGACGCCATCGACGAGCTGCCGTTGGACTCCGTGATCTCGGAGACCACGCGCATCGAGTAGGCGAACTCCTCTGCGGTCGGCAGCACCGCGAGCAGCGCGCGCTTGGCGAGCCGGCCGTGGCCGATTTCGCGCCGCTTCGGCGAGCCGACGCGGCCCGTCTCGCCGGTCGCATACGGCGGCATGTTGTAGTGGAGCATGAAGCGGTCGCGGTACTCGCCCATCAGAGCGTCGACGATCTGCTCGTCGCGCGCGGTGCCGAGCGTGGCGACGACGATCGCCTGCGTCTCGCCGCGCGTGAACAGCGCCGAGCCGTGCGTGCGCGGCAGGACACCCGTGCGGATGGTGATCGGCCGCACCGTGCGCGTGTCGCGGCCGTCGATGCGCGGCTCGCCCGACAGGATCTGGTTGCGGACGATCTTGGACTCGAGCTCGAACACGAAATTGTTGACCTGGTTCGCATACCCCGGCGCCGCGTCGGCCGGGATGCATTCGGCGGCGACCTGCGCATAGATGTCCTTCAGGCGCTGCTGCCGCGCCTGCTTCGAGCGCAGCTGATAGGCCTCGTGCAGCGCGCCGTCGGCGACCGCGGTGACCTTGGCGATCATCGCCTCGTCCTTCGCGGCGGGCTTCCAGTCCCACAGCGGCTTGCCCGCGGCTTCGGTCAGCTCGTGGATCGCGTTGATCGCGGCCTGCTGCTGCTGGTGGCCGTACACGACGGCGCCCAGCATCACCTCTTCGGGAAGCTCGTTCGCTTCCGACTCGACCATCAGCACGGCGGCTTCCGTGCCGGCGACGACCAGGTTGAGCGACGACGTCGTGAGCTCGGTCTTGGTCGGATTGAGCACGTATTGGCCGTCGACATAGCCCACCCGCGCCGCCCCGATCGGCCCGCTGAACGGGACGCCCGCGAGCATCAGCGCGGCCGACGCGCCGATCATCGCCGGGATGTCCGGATCGATTTCAGGGTCCACCGACAGCACCGTCGCGATGATCTGCACCTCGTTGTAGAAGCCGTCCGGGAACAGCGGCCGGATCGGCCGGTCGATCAGGCGGCAGGTCAGCGTTTCCTTTTCCGACGGGCGCCCTTCGCGCTTGAAGAATCCGCCGGGGATCTTGCCCGCGGCGAACGTCTTTTCCTGGTAGTCGACGGTCAGCGGGAAGAAATCCTGACCCGCCTTTGCGGTCGTGCGCGCGACAGCGGTGACGAGCACCACGGTGTCGTCGAGGCTGACCATCACGGCGCCGCCGGCCTGGCGCGCGACTTCGCCGGTCTCGAGCGTCAGGGTATTGCGCCCGTAGGGTATCGATTTCTTGGTTGGGTTCACGGTGTCCTCAATGCGTTGAATGCAAATGGCCGCGCTCGATCGGCGCGGCCATTGGCGGTGAAATCATCGGATCGGCGGCGAACGCCGGGGATCCCCGTTGGCGAACTGGCGGCGCAGCGAATGCTTGCCGACGCGCCGTTGAATACGCCCATGCATTTCAGTTCGGCTGCTCTCGCCGCGCCTACTTGCGCAGGCCGAGCTTGTCGATGAGAGTGCGGTAGCTGTCCGCATTGCGCGACTTGAGATAGTCGAGCAGCTTGCGGCGGCGCGATACCATCCGCAGCAGGCCGCGCCGCGAGTGGTGATCCTTGACGTTGGCCTTGAAGTGATCGTTGAGGCCGTTGATGCGCGCGGTGAGCAGCGCGATCTGCACTTCCGGGGATCCGGTGTCGCCGGTCGCCCGCTGATACGTGGCGATGACTTTCGCCTTTTCCTGCACGTTTACTGACATTTGCCGTCGTCCTCGTTCGCTTCAATAATCTGGCTGAGTTGGGTTGCTGTCGTTGCGCTTGGCAAAGACGTTAATTATAGCCTGAAAAACGCTTAGGATTCAAGCGCTAAACCATCGACTACGCCGGATCAGGCGGCGGCATCGGTTCGCAGCAGCCGCACGGCCCGCAGCGCGCCCGCAGAGCATTCGACAATCCCCAGGAACTCGGAATTCGGTCCGTAGCAGCGAAACCTCCCGTGCGCGTCCGGATCGGCAGCCTCCGCGCGCCGTCCCTGCCGAAGCGAGCGCGCCACGTCGTCGGAAACATCCTGCCTCGGCATTGCCGCGACCAGCGAATCAGGGGGCAGAAGACGCGCATCGCGCGCCTCGGGCGTCATCGTTTCCAGCGCATCGAGCGTCACGGCCGCCGCCAGCGCGAACGGCCCGGTGGCGACGCGTCGTAACGCGACAAGATGCGCGCAGCTGCCGAGTGCGCGGCCGATGTCCTCGGCCAGCACGCGGACATAGGTGCCCTTGCTGCAGGCGACGCGCAGCACCGCGTCCGGCGGTGCCCAGTCGAGGAGCTCGATCGCGTGGACGTCGACGCTGCGCGACGCGCGCGGAATCTCGATGCCTTCGCGCGCGTATTCGTAGTAATTGCGGCCGTCGATACTTGAGCGCAGCGTGGCGCGGCGGGACCTGCGCGATCGTACCGGCGAACGCGGGCAGTGCCCGCTCGAGCTCGCCGCGCGTGAAATCGTCGCGCCCGCGCTCGGTTTCCGTGCCCTCCGCGTCGCCGGTCGTCGTCGCGATGCCGAACCGCACGGTCGCGACGTATTCCTTGTCCGAGTCCAGCAACGCCTGCGCGAACTTGGTCGCGTCGCCGAAGCAGACCGGCAGCAGCCCCGAGGCCATCGGGTCGAGCGTCCCGGTATGTCCCGCCTTCTCGGCCGCAAACGCGCGGCGCGCGCGCTGCAATGCGGCGTTGGACGACAGGCCCGATGGCTTGTCGAGCACGAGCACGCCGTCGACACGGCGGCGCGGCGTCCGTGCGGGGCGCACCACGGCAATCGTGTGCGGCGAAGGATTCAAGAGGCGGGCGGACACGCTGGAGGCCAGTGCGAAGAAGCGTTCCCCGCGCATGCGAAGAAGCAGCTCGTTACGATGACTGCTTGCGATCGGCCGAGACGGCCTCGTCGATCAGCTGCGACATCCGCATTCCCGCTTCGATCGAGTCGTCATAGGCGAAGTGGAGCTGCGGCACCGAATAGAGCGAGAGCCGGTGCGAGAGCGCGGAACGCAGGAATCCGGCCGTGTGCTGCAGCGCGGTGACGGCCTCCGCCGCATGCTCGCGCCCCGCGAGGTGGGTGACGAACACCTTCGCATGCGACAGGTCCGACGTCACCTCGACCGACGTGATCGTCACGCGCCCGACGCGCGGGTCCTTGACCTCGTCGCGCAGGATTTCGGCGAGCTCGCGCTGGATCTCGTCGCCCACCCGCCTTGCTCGCTGACTCGTCTTTTTCATGAGTGACAACTCCAAACTCTTCCCGATCGTCCAGCGGCGTCAGACGCATGCTGCAAGGATCGTTCGCGGTGCGCGGCGAACAGCTTCTGCAGCATCGCCGCGTCACCTCGCCGCGTCACCGCCGAGACCGAAACGCGTCGCGAGCAGCCCCGTATCCGAGGCAGCGCGCGAGACCGATGCGAGACAGTACGAACGGGTACAGCGAGCATCGGTCGAGCGCGCAACGAAGAAGGCGGGACGCGCAGCAGCGCTGCGGCCGGCGCCACTCCACAAAGTCCGGGATACCTCGACGATTTCGTATACCTCGAGGAGATCGCCCTTGTTGATGTCGTTGTACCCTCGCACCGACAGGCCGCATTCGAAGCCGGACTTGACCTCGCGCACATCGTCCTTGAAGCGCTTCAGCGAATCGAGCTCGCCGTCGTGCATCACGACGTTGTCGCGCAGCACGCGCACCTTCGCGCCGCGCTTCACGACCCCGTCCTGGACGTAGCAGCCGGCCACGGTGCCGACCTTGGAGATCTTGTAGACCTCGCGCACCTCGACCAGGCCGATCTGGCTCTCCTTGCGCTCGGGCGCGAGCATGCCCGACAGCGCAGCCTTCACTTCGTCGACCGCTTCGTAAATGATGTTGTAGTAGCGGATGTCGATGCCGCTGTGCTCGGCGAGCTTGCGCGCGGCGACGTCGGCGCGCACGTTGAACCCGATCACCACGGCCTTCGACGCGAGCGCGAGGTTGATGTCGGATTCGGTGATTCCGCCGACACCCGCGTGGACGATGTTGACCTTGACCTCGTCGCCCGAGAGCTTGGTCAGTGCCTGGGCGAGCGCTTCGTAGCTGCCCTGCACGTCGGCCTTGACGATGAGCGCGAGCGACTTCTTCTCGTCCTCGGCCATCTGATCGAACATGTTCTCGAGCTTCGCGGCCTGCTGCTTCGCGAGCTTCACGTCGCGGAACTTTCCCTGGCGGAACAGCGCGATCTCGCGCGCCTTGCGCTCGTCGCCCAGCACCATCACCTCTTCGCCGGCGAGCGGCACGTCGGACAGGCCCTGGATCTCCACCGGAATCGCCGGGCCGGCGGCCGTGACCGCCTTGCCGTTCTCGTCGGTCATCGCGCGCACGCGGCCGAACACCGCGCCGGCGAGGATGATGTCTCCGCGCTTCAACGTTCCGGACTGCACGAGCACCGTCGCGACGGGGCCCTTGCCCTTGTCGAGGCGCGACTCGATCACGATGCCTTTCGCCGGCGCATCCTTCGGCGCCTTCAGCTCCAGCACCTCGGCCTGCAGCAGGATCGCGTCCAGCAGCCGGTCGATGCCCTCGCCGGTCTTCGCCGATACGGGGATGAACTGCGTCTCGCCGCCATATTCCTCGGGAATGACGCTTTCGGCGACCAGCTCCTGCTTGACCCGCTCCGCGTTCGCCTCGGGCTTGTCGATCTTGTTGATCGCGACGACCAGCGGGACGTTGCCCGCCTTCGCGTGCGCGATCGCCTCCTTCGTCTGCGGCATCACGCCGTCGTCGGCCGCGACCACCAGCACGACGAGGTCGGTGACCTTCGCGCCGCGCGCGCGCATCGCGGTGAACGCCTCGTGACCCGGCGTGTCGAGGAACGTGATCACTCCCTTGCTCGTCTGCACGTGGTACGCGCCGATGTGCTGCGTGATCCCGCCGGCCTCGCCGCTCGCCACCCGGGCGCGGCGGATCGTGTCGAGCAGCGACGTCTTGCCGTGATCGACGTGGCCCATCACCGTCACCACCGGCGCGCGCGGCTCGGCCACGACGTTCGCGGCCTCGGCGTCCGCCAGCATCGCGTCGGGCTCGTCCAGCTTGGCGGGCTTCGCCTTGTGGCCCATTTCCTCGACCACGATCATCGCGGTTTCCTGGTCGAGCACCTGATTGATCGTGACCATCGAGCCCATCTTCATCAGCACCTTGATGACCTCGGCGGCCTTCACCGACATCTTGTGCGCGAGATCGGCCACCGAGATCGTCTCCGGCACGGTGACGTCGCGGACGATCGGGCCCGCCTGCTGCGCCATCGTCGCGCCCTCGCCGCCCTCCTCGTCATGCCGGCCGCGCGTCGTCTTGGGTTGCCGCCATCCGCCCGTCGCGGTGCCGCCGGTGACGTCGCCGCGCAGCTTGAGCGCACGGCGGCGCGCCGCTTCTTCCTGGAATGCGGTGCCGCTCTTCTTGACCGCGCGCGGCTTCTCGCCGGGCTTCGCCGCGGGTCGATGCAGCGTTCCCTCGGCGGCGGCCTTCGCCGCAGGGGCGGGGACGCCGGCTTGCGCCGCCTTTGCCGCCTCGGCCGCTTTCGCTGCTTCTGCGGCGGCCGCTTCCGCCGCTGCCTTGGCGGCGGCCTCCTCCGCTTCCTTTTCCTTCTTTGTCTTGCGCTTCTTCTCCTGCTGCTGCTTCTGCTGGATTTCCTGCTGCTGGCGCGCGATGAGTTCCTGCGCCTTCTTTTCCTCGGCGGCGCGCGAGGCGAGCTCCGCGTCGGTGATCAGCGGGGCTGCCGGAGCCGCCGGTGCTTCCTCGACCGGGGCGGCGACCGCCTCGGATTCGTCGCGCTTCATGAACACGCGCTTCTTGCGCACCTCGACCTGGATCGTGCGCGCCTTGCCGGTCGAGCCGGCGGCCTTGATCTCCGTCGTCTGCTTGCGCGTCAGCGTGATCTTCTTTTTCGGCTCGCCTGCGGCGCCGTGCTGCTTCTGCAGGTACTCGAGCAGCTTTGTCTTGTCGATCTCGGAGAGCTTGTCGCCTTCCTTCTTGCCGGCGACGCCGGCCTTGCCGAGCTGCTCCAGCAGCGCGACCGCGGGCATCTTCAGCTCGGATGCGAATTGTTCGATGGTTGTATGTGCCATGCGCGTCTCCCGCGTCCCCAGGGGCCGCTCGCTTTTTGCGTCAGTGGTGCGATCCCGCGGCCGGTGCGAGCGCCTTGGCGTCGGCCGGCGCTTCGGCCGGGGCTTCGTCGAACCAATGCGCGCGCGCCTTCATGATGAGTTCCTGCGCCCGCTCGGCAGGCATCCCCGTCAGCTCGACCAGCTCGTCGCCCGCGAGATCGGCCAGCGCGTCGCGCGTCGTGATGCCGTTCGCCGCGAGCTTCGACGCGACTTCCGTGTCCATGCCCTCGAGGCTCAGCAAGGCTTCCTCGACGTTCTCCACCGACTCCTCGCGCACGATCGCCTCGGTGAGGAGCGCGTTGCGCGCGCGGCTGCGCAGCTCGTTGACGGTGTCCTCGTCGAACGACTCGATTTCCAGCATCTCGTTGATCGGGACGTAGGCGACTTCCTCGAGCGAGGTGAAGCCCTCGCCGATCAGGATGTCGGCGACTTCCTCGTCGACGTCGAGCTTCGCCATGAAGAGCTCGCGCAGCCGCGTGCCTTCGGCCTCGTGCTTCTGCTGCGATTCCTCGACGCTCATCAGGTTCAACTCCCACCCGGTGAGCTCGGAGGCGAGGCGGACGTTCTGCCCCAGCCGTCCGATCGCGATCGCGAGGTTCTCCTCGTCGACGACGACGTCCATGCTGTGCTTCTCCTCGTCGACCACGATCGACGAGATTTCCGCGGGCGCCAGCGCATTGATGACGAACTTCGCCGGGTCCTCGGAAAAGAGAATGATGTCGACGCGCTCGCCGGCGAGCTCGTTGGTCACCGCGGTGACGCGCGATCCGCGCATGCCGATGCACGTGCCCTGCGGATCGAGCCGCGGGTCGTTCGACTTCACGGCGATCTTCGCGCGGATTCCCGGGTCGCGCGCCGCCGCCTTGATCTCGATCAGCCCCTCCTCGATCTCGGGCACCTCGAGCTCGAACAGGCGCATCAGGAACTCGGGCGCGATCCGCGACAGGATGAGCTGGGGGCCCTTCGCCGTGCGATCGACCTTGGTCACGTACGCGCGGATGCGGTCGCCGACGCGCAGCATCTCCTTGGGGATCAGCTGGTCGCGCGGAATCACGCCCTCGATGCGGCCCGACTCGACGATCGCGTTGCCGCGCTCGATGCGCTTGACGGTGCCGGTGAGCAGGTTGTCTTCGCGCTCGAGGAAGTCGTTGAGGATCTGCTCGCGCTCGGCGTCGCGGATCTTCTGCAGGATCACCTGCTTCGCCGCCTGCGCGCCGATGCGGCCGAACTCGATCGGCTCGAGCGGCTCCTCGATCACGTCGCCGAGCTTGAGGTCGGGGTCGCGCTCGGCGGCGTCGGTGATCGCGAGCTGGTACGCCGGCTCCTCGTGCTCCTCGTCAGGCACGACCGTCCAGCGCCGGAACGACTCGTAGTCGCCGGTCTCGCGGTCAATCGATACGCGCGCATCGATTTCCTGCGTCGGAAGCGCTTCTTCGTCGCCGACGCGAGCGCCGACTCGAGCGCCGTGAACACGATGTCCTTCGGCACGTTCTTCTCGCGCGCGAGCGCATCGACCAGGAGCAGCAGGTCCTTGTTCATTCGATCATCTCCACTGGATCTTCGGCACCAGCCGTGCGCGGTGGATCTCCGCGAGCGGCACCGTGATCAAACCTTTGGCGGTTTCCACGCTGACCGCGCCGTCGGCGCAGCCGCGCAGGACGCCCTTCAGCTTCTTCGCATTGTCGATCGGCGTCGCAAGCTTGAGCTCGGCCTCGGCGCCTTCGAACCGCGCGAAATCCGCGGCCTTCTTGAGCGGCCGGTCGAGCCCGGGCGACGAAACCTCGAGGCGGTCGAAATCGATGTTCTCGACCGCGAAGAGCCGCGTCAGCTGGTTGCTGACCCGCGCGCAATCCTCGACGCTCAGTTTCGTCCCCGCGCCGGCGGGCTTGTCGATGAAGATCCGGACAAGCCGTCCCCCTGGGCTCATTTCCCAGTCGACGAGCTCGTACCCCATCGGGGGGAGCGTGCGTTCCAGCAGTTCGGCAAGGTTCATCATCTGACGAAAGTGGTTCGGCAAAAAAAAATGGGCTGTGCCCAGCCCATTTCTTCTCCAATCCACTGAACATTCTAGCATAAATCCCGGCCGATTTGAAGGTGCCGACCCCTCCGAAAGGGCCCGGCCGGGATGCTCGCGCGACCCGCCCGTCCACCCGAATTCCACCGCCCCGGCGCGCGGAAAATCCGCGGCCGGGCACGGCGGTGGCGAGCGTCCCCGGCCCCGCCCGTGGCGCGGCGGCACGGTAATATCCTCCAAGGACCACGCCCGGAGCTTTCGCCATGACGCACCCCCTCCCCATCGCCCGGAACGCGAGCGGCGAGCTCGACCTCCTGCCCGCGCTCGCCAACCGGCACGGGCTCATCACCGGCGCGACGGGGACGGGAAAGACCGTGACGCTGCAGGTCATGACCGAGCGGTTCTCCGAGATCGGCGTCCCGGTCTTCCTGGCGGACGTCAAGGGAGACCTCGCCGGCATGTCGCAGGCGGGTGTTGCGTCGCCGAAGCTCGAGGAGCGCCTGAAGCAGATCGGCGCCGACACCCCGGCATTCGCCGCGTGCCCCGTCGTGTTCTGGGACGTCTTCGGCGAGCAGGGTCACCCGGTGCGGGCGACCGTCTCCGATATGGGCCCGCTGCTGCTCGCGCGCGTCCTCGACCTCAACGAGACGCAGGAGGGCGTGCTGACGCTCGTGTTCAAGGTCGCCGACGACAATGGTCTGCTGCTGCTCGACCTCAAGGATCTGCGCGCGGCGCTGCAATACGTCGGCGACAATGCGCAGCAGTTCCAGACGAACTACGGCAACGTTTCCGCCGCTTCGATCGGCGCGATTCAGCGCGGACTGCTCGCCCTCGAGCAACAGGGCGCCGAAAAATTCATCGGCGAGCCGATGCTCAACATCGACGACCTCCTCCAGACCGGTTCCGGCGCAAGGGGCGTCGTCAACATCCTTGCCGCCGACAAGCTGATGTCGGCGCCCAAGCTGTACTCGACGATGCTGCTGTGGCTGCTCGCCGAGCTCTATGAGCGGCTGCCGGAAGTCGGCGATCCCGACAAGCCGAAGCTCGTGTTCTTCTTCGACGAGGCGCACCTCCTGTTCACCGACGCTCCGAAGAACCTGCTGAACCGGATCGAGCAGGTCGTGCGGCTGATCCGCTCGAAAGGCGTGGGCGTCTATTTCGTGACGCAGAATCCGCTGGACATTCCCGAAACGGTGCTGGGCCAGCTCGGCAACCGCGTGCAGCACGCGCTGCGCGCGTTCACGCCGCGCGACCAGAAGGCCGTCAAGGCCGCGGCCGATACGTTGCGTGCCAATCCCGATCTCGACGTGCAGAAGGCGATCACCGAGCTCGGCGTCGGCGAGGCCCTGATTTCATTCCTCGACGAGAAGGGCCGGCCGAGCGTCGTGCAACGCGCCTTCGTCCTCGCGCCGGGGACAAGGATCGGTCCCGTGACGGCGGACGAGCGCAAGGCCGTCATCGCGGCGTCGGCCGTCGCGGGCGTCTACGAGAAGACGGTAGATCGTGAATCGGCGTACGAAAAGCTCAAGGGCCGCGCGGAAACGTCCACGGCGCGGCGGCAATGCGACACCCTCCGGCGGCGGTTTCTTCGACTCGCTCAAGGGTTCGCTCGGAGGCCTCATGAGCGGAAGCGGGCGCAAGGACAGCATGGTCGAGGCGATGGCCAAGAGCGCGGCGCGAACGGTCGGCTCGACCGTCGGGCGTGAAATTGTCCGCGGCGTGCTGGGCTCGCTGATGGGCGGCAAGCGGCGCTGACGCTTCGCCGCTGACCGCGCACGTCGTCCTGCCACGTGCACGCGGCGCCTCCGTTTTCGGTTTCCCGTAACTCGCGACTGCCGGAAAACGGCAGGCGGCCCGTGACTTCCTGCCTGGGCGCGTTCCGGTGGAACACCGACGTCAAAGCCAGTCATCCGCGGCAACGCCCGTCTGTCGGGGACGGCGTGGAAGGCGGCGCCGGCCATGATCTCTAACCATATGATAAATAATAGATTATATGCAATGGTTTGGACAATGTTGCTATGGGGGCCGCCTGCGGCACGCGAATATCCATGCCGCTGGCATAGCAAGTGCATGCTGTTGGCATAAAATACCCCCGCCGCGCTCCCACCAGGGGCGGCACGAATTGGAGCTTTCCACATGTTGACCCGCTGCCTCCGGTTCATCGCAATCGCTGCGTTAGCATTCGCGCAGCCCGCATTTGCCCATCATGTCGCCACTCCGGCGGCGGTTCGGGCACGGCGACGGCGGTTCCCACCGAGCCGTACTGACGGGTACCGTCAGGCAATTGATCGTAGAAGACCGGACGACCGGGAAAACAACGACATACCAGACGCTGCGCCTCGACGATGGCACCGCTGTCGAGCTGATCGGCACCCCGACCGCATCGCTCCAAATCGGCGCCCGAGCCCAGGTTACCGGCTCCAAAACGGGGGGCAAGTTAGCCGTAAGCCAGTTCGAGCCCCTTGCGGCGCCGCAGCCAATGCAGGTGGCTGCCGCTCCATCGCAGGTGCAGGGGACCCTCACGCTTGCCCATTCGGACGACTTCGCCGGAGGACACGGCAAATTCGGTTATGTCGTTCGTCCGGTGGACGGCGGGCGCGCAACACCGCTCGTGCTGGACCTGATGCCCGACACGCTCAGGAACGGCATGCAGGTCATTGCGACGGGAAGCGTGACCGCGGACGCCGTGTCGCTTGACGCCACCTCCATCACGATCATCGCCCCGCCGGCGCCGAAACCCTCGACCATGACGAGCGCGGGTCCGCTGGCGCTAACCACAAACAACCTGCTCGTCATCCTCGTCAAGTTTTCCGATTCGCCGGTGACGGACCCCTTCACGCAGGCGCAGGTCGACGCGGTGGTGCGCACGAACGCCAACAGCGTCGCCAGCTACTACAACGAAGTGTCGTACAACAAGGAGCAGCTCAACGTAACGGTGACACCTTGGCTGCAGACAGGAGTTGCCACGCCGGCAGGCTGCGACTACACGACCATCGGCAACCGGGCCGATACGGCTGCGACGGCGGCAGGTTACACGGGGACGTATCAGAATCGTTTCTACGTCTTTCCCCGTGAGTCCGCCTGCGGCTGGGCGGGATTGGCATACGTCAGCTTCGGCGAAGCGTGGAGCAACGGCTACAACCAGCTTTCCGTGTATGCGCACGAACTCGGTCATAATTTCGGACTGCTGCACGCGGGAAGCCTCAACTGCGGGAGCGCGACGCTTCCGTTTCCGGCGACAGGATGCAGCGCATCGGAATACGGCGACCCGTTCGTCGTGATGGGCAATCAGAGCGCGGGGCATTTCGACGCTCTGCAAAAGACGCTGATCGACGCTCCCTCCGGCCCGTGGATTGCCGCGACAGCTATCAAGACGCACACGTCTGGAACGGCAACCTACATACTTGGTCCGATCGAGTCGGCTGGGGTGTCGACCTACGCCGTCAAGATCCCCACCGCCGCGAGCAACCGGACGTACTGGATCGAATACCGCCAACCGGTCGGCCTGTTCGACAGCTTCATATCGGCGGCGAACAGCGGCTTGCACGTTCGCATCGCAAGCCCGTTCGAGGTCTCTTCCGGCTCGGATGACACCGAAATTCTCGACATGACGCCGGCATCGGCGTCCCCCTTTACCAACGCCGCGCTGCTTCCCGGGATGGCGTACGTAGACGCCCAAGTACGGCGTCACGATAAGCGTGCTCTCCGCTTCGCCCGGTGCGTCCGGGACGATGACGGTGCAGGTCACTCGCGGAGGCGGCACGTCGACCACGACAGCGATCGCGAGCTCAGCGAATCCGTCGACGTTCGGCGCAAGTGTCACGTTCACCGCGACCATCACCGGCAACGCGCCGACCGGGACGGTCGGCTTCACGAACAACGGCGTCTCGATTTCCGGGTGCACAGCGCAGGCGGTCAGCTCCGCCAAGGCGACCTGCGCGACGTCGGCGCTCACCGCCGGCAGCCACAGCATTGTCGCCACCTACGGCGGCGACGCCGAACAATACCGGATCGGCGAGCCCAACGCTGACGCAGACCGTCAACAAGGCGACGAGCAGCACGACGCTCGCGAGCTCGCTCAATCCGTCGACGTTCGGTGTGAGCGTCACGCTCACGGCAACCGTCACCGGCAGTGCGCCGAGCGGCACCGTCGGGTTCACCAACAACGGCAGCGCCATCGCCGGTTGCACGGCGCAGGCCGTCAGCGCCGGCAAGGCGACGTGCGCCACGTCCGCACTCACCGTCGGCAGCCACAGCATCGTCGCAACCTACGGCGGCGACACCAACAACAACGGTTCGACGAGCGCCACGCTGACGCAGACCGTCAACAAGGCTGCGAGCAGCACGACGCTCGCGAGCTCGCTCAATCCGTCGGGCGTCGGCGCGAGCGTCACGTTCACGGCGACCGTCACCGGCAGCGCGCCGACCGGCACCGTCGGCTTCACAAACAACGGCAGCGCCGTCGCCGGTTGCACCGCGCAGGCCGTCAGCGCCGGCAAGGCGACGTGCGCCACGTCTGCGCTCACCGCCGGAAGCCACAGCATCGTAGCCACGTACAGCGGCGACGCCAACAACAACGGGTCGACCAGCCCGACGCTCACGCAGACCGTAAGCGCGTTGGCGAGCAGCACGGCGCTCGCCAGCTCGCTCAATCCGTCGACGTTCGGCGCAAGCGTCACGTTCACCGCCACGATCACCGGCAATGCGCCGACAGGGACGGTCAGCTTCACGAACAACGGCGCCTCGATTTCCGGGTGTACAGCGCAGGCGGTCAGCTCCGCCAAGGCGACCTGCGCGACGTCGGCGCTCACCTCCGGCAGCCACAGCATTGTCGCCACCTACGGCGGCGACGCGAACAATACCGGATCGGCGAGCCCAACGCTGACGCAGACCGTCAACAAGGCGACGAGCAGCACGACGCTCGCGAGCTCGCTCAATCCGTCGACGTTCGGTGTGAGCGTCACGTTCACGGCGACCGTCACCGGCAGTGCGCCGACCGGCACCGTCGGCTTCACCAACAACGGCAGCGTCCATTGCCGGTTGCACGGCGCAGGCCGTCAGCGCCGGCAAGGCGACCTGCGCCACGGCAGCGCTCACCGCCGGCAGCCACAGCATCGTCGCAACCTACGGCGGCGACGCCAACAACAACGGTTCGACGAGTCGCCGCGCTGACGCAGACCGTAAACGGCGGCGGCGCGAGTATCAACGTCGCACTGGCTGCCAACGGCGGGGTGGCCTCGGCTTCGAGCACCTACAGTTCCAGCTTCCCGGTGAGTGCGATCAACAACGGGGATCGCACGGGCGCCGGCTGGGGCAGCGGCGGCGGCTGGAACGACGTCACTGCAGGCACCTTCCCCGACTGGGTGCAGATCGTCTTCAACGGACAGAAGACGATCGACCACGTCGTCGTGGTCACGCTGCAGGACAACTACCAGAGCCCGGTACTGCCGACTGCGTCCACCACGTTCACGAACTACGGCGTCACCGATTTCAACGTGCAGGCCTGGAACGGCTCGTCGTGGGTCACGCTCGGCACGGTCGCCGGCAACAACCTGGTGATGCGCACCGTCAATTTCACCGCCATCACGACCGATCGCATCCGCATCAATATCACCGGCGCGCTCGCGTCATACTCGCGCCTGGTCGAAGTCGAAGCCTATGACCGGAGGCTCCGGTCCGCCGCCGACCACAACGACGCTTGCCGCTCGGCCAACCCGTCGGCAGTCGGATCGAGCGTCACGTTTACCGCGACGATCACCGGCAGCACGCCGACCGGCACCGTCGGCTTTACCGACAACGGCAGTGCCATCGCCGGTTGCACGGCGCAGGCCGTCAGCGCCGGCAAGGCGACCTGCGCCACGGCGGCGCTCACCGCGGGCAGCCACAGCATCGTCGCCACCTATAGCGGCGACGCCAACAACAGCGGGTCGACCAGTCCCGCGCTGACGCAGACCGTAAACGGCGGCAACAACGTCGCACTGGCTACCAGCGGCGGGGTGGCCTCGGCTTCGAGCACCTACAGTTCCAGCTTCCCGGTGAGTGCGATCATCAACGGGGATCGCACGGGCGCCGGCTGGGGCAGCGGCGGCGGCTGGAACGACGTCACTGCAGGCACCTTCCCCGACTGGGTGCAGATCGTCTTCAACGGCCAGAAGACGATCGACCACGTCGTCGTGGTCACGCTGCAGGACAACTACCAGAGCCCGGTACTGCCGACTGCGTCCACCACGTTCACGAAATACGGCGTCACCGATTTCAACGTGCAGGCTTGGAACGGCTCGTCGTGGGTCACGCTCGGCACGGTCGCCGGCAACAACCTGGTGATGCGCACCGTCAATTTCACTGCCATCACGACCGATCGCATCCGAATCAATATCACCGGGGCGCTCGCGTCATACTCGCGCCTGGTCGAAGTCGAAGCATGGTGAAATTGAGACCCGGATTGTCATTTGATCGCCGCTGATCGATCAAGCATCATCGCTGCGGAACGACCGGCGAATGGGGAAATGGACCCCGATTCGGCGCCCGTTTCTTTTGGGACCTCGCCAAGCTGCCAAGGCTTCTGCAGCCGCAAAGCACAACGCCCAGCCGGGTGGCTGGGCGTTGTGTGTGTAGGGTGCCTGACGATGACCTACTTTCGCATGGGTAATCCACACTATCATCGGCGTGCTGCCGTTTCACGGTCCTGTTCGGGATGGGAAGGGGTGGTTCCGGCGGGCTAAGGTCGTCAGGCATTGAGCGTCGGGTGCGCTGGTGTGGGCACCCGGCAGGAAGAAGTAAAGGAGGTTGGTTGGTTGCGCGACGCACCGTGGTCAGTGCCCACGGTTATGGGGTCAAGCCGCACGGGCAATTAGTACCGGTTAGCTCAAGGCATTACTGCCCTTCCACACCCGGCCTATCAACGTGGTGGTCTGCCACGACCCTTCAGGGGGATCAAGTCCCCGGGAGATCTCATCTTCAGGCACGTTTCCCGCTTAGATGCTTTCAGCGGTTATCGCTTCCGTACATAGCTACCCGGCGATGCGACTGGCGTCACAACCGGTACACCAGCGGTACGTCCACTCCGGTCCTCTCGTACTAGGAGCAGCCCCCGTCAAATCTCCAGCGCCCACGGCAGATAGGGACCAAACTGTCTCACGACGTTTTGAACCCAGCTCACGTACCACTTTAAATGGCGAACAGCCATACCCTTGGGACCGGCTACAGCCCCAGGATGTGATGAGCCGACATCGAGGTGCCAAACACCGCCGTCGATATGAACTCTTGGGCGGTATCAGCCTGTTATCCCCGGCGTACCTTTTATCCGTTGAGCGATGGCCCTTCCATACAGAACCACCGGATCACTATGTCCTGCTTTCGCACCTGCTCGCCTTGTCAGGCTCGCAGTCAAGCTTCCTTGTGCCATTGCACTATCAGTACGATGTCCGACCGTACCTAGGAAACCTTCGAGCTCCTCCGTTACTCTTTGGGAGGAGACCGCCCCAGTCAAACTGCCTACCATGCACGGTCCCCGATCCAGTTCATGGACCCAGGTTAGAACCGCAATGACACCAGGCTGGTATTTCAACGTTGCCTCCACGCCATCTAGCGACAGCGCTTCAACGGCTCCCAGCTATCCTACACAAGTCCCATCACAGTCCAATGCAAAGCTACAGTAAAGGTGCACGGGGTCTTTCCGTCTAGCCGCGGGTAGATTGCATCTTCACAAACACTTCAACTTCGCTGAGTCTCAGGAGGAGACAGTGTGGCCATCGTTACGCCATTCGTGCAGGTCGGAACTTACCCGACAAGGAATTTCGCTACCTTAGGACCGTTATAGTTACGGCCGCCGTTTACCGGGGCTTCGATCAAGAGCTCGCACCCCATCATTTAACCTTCCGGCACCGGGCAGGCGTCACACCCTATACGTCGACTTTCGTCTTTGCAGAGTGCTGTGTTTTTGTTAAACAGTCGCAGCCACCATTTCTCTGCGGCCCCTCTCGGCTCCAGCTGTACGCCTTCACCTACCAGGGGCGCACCTTATCCCGAAGTTACGGTGCTAATTTGCCGAGTTCCTTCTCCTGAGTTCTCTCAAGCGCCTTAGAATATTCATCCTGCCCACCTGTGTCGGTTTGCGGTACGGTCAATTCGAGACTGAAGCTTAGAGGCTTTTCCTGGAAGCAGGGTATCGCGCACTTCAGGCAGGCAAGCCCACCCTCGTCATCACGCCTCGGCTAAGACCCCCGGATTTGCCTAAGGGCCACGCCTACACGCTTAAACCGGGACTTCCAACACCCGGCCGCGGTAACCTTCTCCGTCCCCCCATCGCATCTCGAATCGGTGCAGGAATATTGACCTGCTTCCCATCGGCTACGACTCTCGTCCTCACCTTAGGGGCCGACTCACCCTGCGCCGATGAACGTGGCGCAGGAAACCTTGGGCTTTCGGCGAGCGGGCCTTTCACCCGCTTTATCGCTACTCATGTCAGCATTCGCACTTCCGATGGCTCCAGCAAGCCTCTCGACTCACCTTCACAGCCCTACGGAACGCTCTCCTACCATCTCAGCAGTCAGATTTCAGATGTCAGCGATCAGCAACACCTGGCCACTTCGCACTCACGAGCCTTGCAGCATCTTGGCGATCGCTTCGTATTCATCGCGCCAACGCTGCCAGCTCGCCTCATCGATGTAGCCCAAGTCCAGCAATAGCGCAACCAGACTCGCATCTCGTCGGCTGAACCCAGCGCCATCTGACAGAAGCGCTTGAACTCCGCTTGCGAGTAACTCGCTTGGCAAAGCCTTCTGCCAGATTCACGCAGATCGATTTGCTCGCACGCCGCATCTGATCGGCAAGCGCATATTGCTCGACTTTGCGGAAACGTCAGACTCGCCCGATGCACTTCCAGCGACAATCGCATACGCGCGCTGAAACACCTCAAGCTCCATCGAACCGCATCGGGCCATTCTGTTACTGTTGCTGATCGCTGAAGCTGATAGCTGACCCTGAATCCACAGCTTCGGTGCACGGTTTGAGCCCCGTTACATCTTCCGCGCAGGACGACTCGACCAGTGAGCTATTACGCTTTCTTTAAATGATGGCTGCTTCTAAGCCAACATCCTGGCTGTCTGTGCCTTCCCACCTCGTTTCCCACTTAACCGTGTCTTGGGGACCTTAGCTGGCGGTCTGGGTTGTTTCCCTCTCGACACCGGACGTTAGCACCCGATGTCTGTCTCCCAGGCTCGCACTCAACGGTATTCGGAGTTTGCTATGGCACGGTAAGTCACAATGACCCCCGCCACCATTACAGTGCTCTACCCCCGTCGGTGATACCTGAGGCACTACCTAAATAGTTTTCGGAGAGAACCAGCTATTTCCGGATTTGATTAGCCTTTCACCCCTACCCACAGCTCATCCCCTACCTTTTCAACGGGAGTGGGTTCGGCCCTCCAGTGAGTGTTACCCCACCTTCAGCCTGGCCATGGGTAGATCATCCGGTTTCGGGTCTACGCTATGTGACTGAATCGCCCTGTTCGGACTCGCTTTCGCTGCGCCTCCCCTATTCGGTTAAGCTCGCCACACCACGTAAGTCGCTGACCCATTATACAAAAGGTACGCCGTCACCCTAGCTTCAATGGCCTCTGCTTCGATCTCCGCGTTCAGTAGCAGTGTCAGCATCAGCATCGGAAACCCGCCCACTCGCGCCGTATTGCCGTCTTTTGCTGATCATCGCTTGACGCGCTGACGCGCTCCAAGAACCGAAGGCCATTGAAGCTAGGGCTCCGACTGTTTGTATGCATGCGGTTTCAGGATCTATTTCACTCCCCTCCCGGGGTTCTTTTCGCCTTTCCCTCACGGTACTGGTTCACTATCGGTCGATCACGAGTATTTAGCCTTGGAGGATGGTCCCCCCATCTTCAGACAGGATTTCACGTGTCCCGCCCTACTTCTCTCGCGCCTGGTTCCACAATCGTCTCTTCGGTTACGGGGCTATCACCCACTGCGGCCGGCCTTTCCAGACCATTCTCCTGAGACCACTGCTAAATCGCGACGGCTACTCCCATTTCGCTCGCCACTACTCTGGGAATCTCGGTTGATTTCTGTTCCTCCGGCTACTGAGATGTTTCAGTTCACCGGGTTCGCTCTACCCTGCCTATGTATTCAGCAGGGAGTGACCCTTGCGGGCCGGGTTTCCCCATTCGGACATCTGCGGATCATCGCTCGTTTGCCAGCTCCCCGCAGCTTTTCGCAGGCTGCCACGTCCTTCATCGCCTGTGATCGCCAAGGCATCCACCACATGCACTTAGTCGCTTGACCCCATAACACTGAGCACTGACCTTCACTCAACATCACGGGCGTTCGCGCTCCCCATCCACACCGAACTCACAGCATGAACAGGGTCAATACAATCCAACCCAATCTCACTCGTCCAGCCAGACCAAGGCTCGCGCCCACGCCTGCCCTTCCGAGCAAGACCTTTACTTCTTCCCAATTGTTAAAGAACAACCGATATCACTGGCTCAAGAAACCAGAAGCAAACGCCAACGCTTGCTTCTGCATTCTCCGCTTCACCTCTGCCCAGGATTTGGTGGAGCTGGACGGGATCGAACCGACGACCCCCTGCTTGCAAAGCAGGTGCTCTCCCAACTGAGCTACAGCCCCTTCGCCTTTCGATAAGCTTCGCATGGCTCGTTGCTCGCGGCCTCGTGTAGCTTCGGTCTACACGTCGGCCCCTCGCGCCTCGCTCTGCTCGCTTCTCGCCAGGCGCGATGCCCTGCTCCGGCCCAACTTGTACTTTGGTGGGTCTGGATGGATTCGAACCATCGACCCCCGCCTTATCAAGACGGTGCTCTAACCAACTGAGCTACAGGCCCGGTGTCCTGGCACGCCGACGCTGCCTTGTTGCTGCAGCCGATAGGTTGTGGGCACTTAGACATCACAGTGGGAGTGCAGGCAGTCGACTCGATCGTTGCCGACCTCGTCTTCTGACCTGACTCCGGTTTCCGAGAAAGGAGGTGATCCAGCCGCACCTTCCGATACGGCTACCTTGTTACGACTTCACCCCAGTCACGAAACGCACCGTGGCAACCGCCCCCCTTGCGGTTAGGCTAGCTGCTTCTGGTACATCCCGCTCCCATGGTGTGACGGGCGGTGTGTACAAGACCCGGGAACGTATTCACCGCGACATGCTGATCCGCGATTACTAGCGATTCCGACTTCATGCAGTCGAGTTGCAGACTGCAATCCGGACTACGAACGGCTTTCTGGGATTGGCTCCCCCTCGCGGGTTGGCAACCCTCTGTACCGCCCATTGTATGACGTGTGAAGCCCTACCCATAAGGGCCATGAGGACTTGACGTCATCCCCACCTTCCTCCGGTTTGTCACCGGCAGTCTCCCTAGAGTGCCCTTGCGTAGCAACTAGGGACAAGGGTTGCGCTCGTTGCGGGACTTAACCCAACATCTCACGACACGAGCTGACGACAGCCATGCAGCACCTGTGTTCCGATTCCCTTTCGGGCACCCCCACCTCTCAGCAGGGTTCCGGACATGTCAAGGGTAGGTAAGGTTGTTCGCGTTGCATCGAATTAATCCACATCATCCACCGCTTGTGCGGGTCCCCGTCAATTCCTTTGAGTTTTAACCTTGCGGCCGTACTCCCCAGGCGGATCACTTCACGCGTTAGCTACGGTACCCAGGAATCGCTTCCCGAACACCCAGTGATCATCGTTTAGGGCGTGGACTACCAGGGTATCTAATCCTGTTTGCTCCCCACGCTTTCGTGCCTGAGCGTCAGTCTCAGCCCAGGGGGCTGCCTTCGCCATCGGTGTTCCTCCACATCTCTACGCATTTCACTGCTACACGTGGAATTCCACCCCCCTCTGCCAGACTCCAGCTCGCCAGTCTCAAATGCCGTTCCCAGGTTAAGCCCGGGGCTTTCACATCTGACTTAACGAACCGCCTGCGCACGCTTTACGCCCAGTAATTCCGATTAACGCTCGCACCCTACGTATTACCGCGGCTGCTGGCACGTAGTTAGCCGGTGCTTATTCTTCCAGTACCGTCAAGAACCCACCGTATTAAAGTGAGCCTTTTCTTCCCGGACAAAAGAGCTTTACAACCCGAAGGCCTTCTTCACTCACGCGGCATGGCTGGATCAGGGTTGCCCCCATTGTCCAAAATTCCCCACTGCTGCCTCCCGTAGGAGTCTGGGCCGTGTCTCAGTCCCAGTGTGGCTGATCATCCTCTCAGACCAGCTACCGATCGTCGCCTTGGTAAGCCTTTACCTCACCAACTAGCTAATCGGACATCGGCCGCTCCCATAGCGTGAGGCCCTTGCAGGTCCCCCACTTTCCTCCGTCAGAGCATATGCGGTATTAGCGCCGGTTTCCCGGCGTTATCCCCCACTACGGGACACGTTCCGATGCATTACTCACCCGTTCGCCGCTCGCCGCCAGGGTTGCCCCCGCGCTGCCGCTCGACTTGCATGTGTAAAGCATGCCGCCAGCGTTCAATCTGAGCCAGGATCAAACTCTTCACTTGAAAAAAGTTCGATCTCTATCAAAGTCACTCAATCGACGTTGGCCCCATCCCATCCCCTTTCGCAGAGAACAAGACAAGACTTGCGCCCCCATCCCTTGCGAAACGAGAGCGTCTTTGCGTCGTGTGAGCACCTATATGTCTCTTCACCCCAAAACAGCATCACTCGCGTGACACCACCCCAGAGCGCCATGACATCCAAGCACCCACACCTATCGGTTGCAAATTTTTAAGGAACAGGCTGCTAACGGAAAGCCCGGCCAACGTGCGCCGGGCCGCATGGCAGCGAAGAGGTGGAATTATAGTCGCCGCACTGCAACAAAGCAACCCCGCCGGGACCCCGCGGACAGGTACGCGGCGCCCCGCAACGAGCCCAAAGCAGGACAGAATGTCGCAGCGCTGGACGAGCGATCAGGCATTCGATTGAAAGAGAAGGCGCATTGCCGGATGACCGAAGAAATCCCTGATCAAAGCACCGAACGCTCCGTGAACCCGGACGATTTCACACGCAGCGTGCCCGTGCGCGAGATGGCGCCGGTGGCGGAGAACGTGACGCTCTGGTGGTGCGAGCTCGACGTCGGCGACCCCAACGTACTGCGGATGGAGGCATTGCTGGCGCCGGCCGAGCACGCGCGCGCTGCACGTTTCGGCAACGAGATGTTGCGCAGGCGCTGGATCGCCGGCCGCGGCGCGCTTCGCGTGGTGCTCGGCCGCGTGCTCGACGTGCCGCCGGCACGGGTCGAAATTCAGCGCGGCGCGCGCGGTCGGCCCCAGCTCGCAAACTCCGCCCTCGCGCCTGATTTCAACGTATCGCATACGGGCGGCGCTGCGGTCATCGGCGTCGCCTACGGCAAGCGCATCGGCATCGACGTCGAGCGCAGCGACCGCGCCGTTGGCGCCGATCGCCTCGCCCGGAAGTTTCTCGCGCCCGGCGAGCGGACCACCTTCGAAGGACTTGCCGATGACGAACGGCGCGCGCGCTTCCTCAAATACTGGACCTGCAAGGAGGCGATGAGCAAGGCGACCGGCGACGGACTGATCGCGCCGTTCGCGCGCTTGCACGTCGACATCGCCCCGCCCCGGCTGCTCGACGGGCCGCCGCCCTACACGCCCGCCGCGTGGTCCCTCCATTCCGTGGCTGCACCCGCCCCCTACCTCGTCACGCTCGCGCTCTGGCGGCGGAGCGACGGCGCCTGATCCCCTCGCCACGCGAAAATTTCCCGTCGCACGGACCGGAGCGCGATAATCGGTGCGCTCCCGGCCTGGTGCGCCCTATGGCCTTCCTCTGAAGGCCTGCGCGGCGCGCGCGGCCAGTGTCGTCGAACCGATGAAGGTGGCGCAATGCGCACAATCGTCCTGCTGGTGCTGATCCTGACGCTCTCGGCGTGCGTGCCGATCGGTGTAAAGACGCAGTCGCTCCCGCTTGCGGCCGAGCCCTCTGCGACGCGGAGCTAGCTCGGCTCGCCCGTCAAGTGACGCTCAAGCCGCGGATTCATTCGCCGGCCGGTCTTGGGTATTTCCAGCGCTTCTGAATCCAGAGAAATTCCGCGGGCGACTCTCGCACCGCCTGCTCGGCGCGCCGCGCGAATCGCTCCATGATGTCCTCGCCGCGCCGGATTTCGTACGGCGGCTCGGCGAGCACCTCGAGACGCACCGAGTATCGCCCGCGCGACACGCGCCGCATGGCCACGTACAGGACGGCGGCATCGAGAAAGCGCGCGATATGGTCGGCACCCATGTAGAACGCCGTGTCGCGACCCAGGAATTGCGTCCAGTGCTTGCGCTCCTCCGGACGTGGCGTCTGATCGGCAATGAGCGAATACGCGTGCGGGGTGTCGGCGCGGCGCATCATCTCGAAGATGAAATCCGCGCGCGGGATCGCCTTGCCGCCGAACCGTTCGCGCGCCTCCTGCAGGAATTCTTCCACCGAAGCGAGCCGATGCGGCTGGTATACCGTGTCGATCGGAATGCCGAAGCGGGCGCCGCCGGCGAGAAACAGCCATTCCCAGTTGCCGTAATGCGGCGCGAGCAGAACCACTGATCGCTTCGCATCGGCGTATTGCCGGACGATTTCCGGATTCTCGAAGGTCACGCGCGCCAGCAGGGCGTCCGCCGACGCCGTGAATCCCCAGATCATTTCCACCAGCATGTCCGCGGCGTGGCGATAGGACCCTCGCACGATCGCGGCGCGCTCGGCCGGCGTGCGGTCGGCGAAGGAAATCGCGACATCGCGGTCGACCTGGTCGCGGCGCCAGCGCGCCACGTGGAATCCGGCCACGTACATCAGCCATCCCCAGACGTACAGGACCGGCAGCGGCGTGCGCGACAGCAGCGTGAGGAAGATTCGCATTCGGTGTTGGGCCGGGACGGCCGGTGACGGTCCCGCGGCCGCGCCGGCGACTATAAGGGACGCATTGGCACGACGCAACGCGATTCCGCGCGCCGGTGCCTCGCCAATTCCCGTTTGCTAGCCGCCGTCCTGCAGAGGAATCGCCCGCACCGACAGCACGCCGTCGATCGCCGCGATCGCCTGGATGATTCCGGCGTCGATCGCGCTGTCGGCGTCGACCAGCGTATAGGCCATCTCGCCACGCGACTTGTTCACCATGTTGTGGATGTTGAGCCCCGCGTGCGCCATCGCGGTCGAGATCTGGCCCAGCATGTTCGGCACGTTGGCGTTGGCGATCGCCACCCGGAAGGGCGATTCCCTCGGCATTTCGACGTTCGGAAAATTGACGGCATTGGCGATCGTCCCGTTCTCCAGGTACTCGCGCACCTGATCGACCACCATGACGGCGCAATTCTCCTCCGCTTCCTCGGTCGACGCGCCGAGGTGGGGCAATGCCGCCACATTGGGCACGCCAATCAGCACAGGGCTGGGGAAATCGCACAGGAACTGCTTGAGCGTGCCGGCGCGCAGCGCGGCGACGACGGCATCCTCGTCGACGATCGCGTCGCGGGCGAAATTGAGCAGCGCCGCGCCCGATTTCATTCCGGCGAGGCGCTTCGCGTCGATGAGGTGCCGCGTCCGGTCCGACAGCGGAACGTGCAGCGTGACGAAATCGGCCTGCTTCAGGAGCTCCTCGATGGTCTGCGCCTTGCGCACGCTCGACGGGAGGCGCCATGCGGCGTCGACGGTGATTTCCGGGTCGAATCCGATCACCTTCATCCCAAGCTTGAGGGCAGTGTCGGCGACGAGGCTCCCGATCGCGCCGAGACCGACGATTCCGAGCGTACGGTTGGGCAGCTCGACGCCGGCGAACTGCTTCTTGCCGTCCTCGACGCGCTTCGCGAGGTCTTGCGCGGTGGCGTCAAGGCCGCCGACGTACTGCAGCGCCGGCACGATGTTGCGTGCCGCCATCAGCAGCGCCGCGAGGACGAGCTCCTTGACCGCGTTGGCGTTGGCGCCCGGCGCGTTGAATACGGGAACGCCACGCTGCGACATTCGCGCCACCGGAATATTGTTGGTGCCCGCTCCTGCCCGGCCGATCGCCCGCACGCTCGCGGGAATGTCCATCTCGTGCATGTCGTGCGAGCGGACGAGGATGGCATCCGGCGCCGCGATCGCCTTGCCGACGGTGTAGCGCGCGGCGGGAAAGCGATGCAGCCCGTGGCTCGAGATGTGATTGAGCGCGAGAATCTGATACTTGGCCATGAACGCGGTCAACCGTTGCGCTTTTCGAATTCGCGCATGTAGTCGACGAGCGTCCTGACGCCTTCGAGCGGCATGGCGTTGTAGATCGACGCGCGCATTCCGCCGACCGAGCGGTGGCCCTTGAGCTGGACCATGCCGCGCTCCCTCGCGCCCTTGAGGAATGCCTCGTCGAGCGACTCGTCGCGAAGCTTGAACGGGACGTTCATACGCGACCGATCCTCGCGCCGCACGGGATTGCGGTAGAACTCGCTGGCATCGAGGTAATCGTAGATGAGCGCGGCCTTGTCGAGATTCGCGCGCTCGATCGCGGCCACGCCACCCCGCGCCTTCAGCCACTCGAAGACGAGTCCGGCGATGTAGATGGCGTACGTGGCGGGCGTGTTCAGCATCGAATCGCTTTCCGCCTGCTCCTTCCAGTGAAACACCGACGGCGTGATCGGCAGCGCGCGGTCGAGGAGATCCTCGCGAACGATGACCACGGTAAGCCCCGCCGGACCCATGTTCTTCTGGGCGCCGGCATAGATCACACCGAATTTTGCGACATCGACGGCGCGGGACAGGATGTGCGACGACATGTCCGCGACCAGCGGCACGTCGCCGGTGTCCGGCGTCCAGTGGTATTCGACGCCGCCGATGGTCTCGTTGGTGCACACGTGCACGTACGCGGCGTCCCTGCTCGTCTTCCACGCTTCCTGCGCCGGCACGTAGCTGAAGCCGCGATCCTCGGCGCTGGCGGCGACATTGACCGTGCAATATTTCTTCGCCTCCTTGATCGACTTCTTCGACCACTCGCCGGTATTGACGTAATCGGCCGAGGTCCTGGCGCCCAGCAGGTTCATCGGCACGACGGCGTTCTCGGCGATCGCCCCGCCTTGCAGGAACAGCACCTTGTACCCGGACGGGATCGCCAGCAGCTCGCGCAGATCCGCAAGCGCCTTCTCGTGGATCGAGATGAATTCCTTGCCGCGATGGCTCATCTCCATCACCGACATTCCGCTGCCGTGCCAGTCGAGCATCTCGGCCGCCGCGGTGCGCAGGACGTCTTCAGGGAGCACCGCAGGTCCGGCGCTGAAATTGAAAATTCGCATAGTGGAGATCGGCGAGTCGACGGCAAATGCGGCGCCTTCGCGGGCCGCCGCGACGGCAATCGACGATTCTACTGCATGCGCGTGCCGCTCAGGTCATCCCGCTGCGCGCAGCGCGGTTTGTCGGCGGGCAATGTCGCGCGGATTGGCGAGGACGACACCCGACTTGGACCCGGTCTCCCGCGACGGCACCGCGAGTGCACTGTCGCGTCACGACGAAGGGCTAGCTCTTGGGCTTCATGCCCTCGAGATCGTGGATGGTTTCCTCGGCGCGCGCGCGGATCACGCCGACGCGGCCCTCGGCTGCGATCGGCGCGTCGGGCAGCACCAATGCGCACATCAGATCGCGAATCGAGATGAGGCCTTCGATGGTGCCTTCGCGATCGACCAGCAGGTGTCGGTAGCCGTGCACGACCATGAGACGAAGCGCCTCTTCGACCGTTGCCGTCGCCTGGACATGCCGCACGTTCGGGCTCATCACCGCCGACACCTTGGTCGATTTTGGATCGCGTCCCTCGCCGACGACGCGCCGCATCACGTCGCGCTCGGTGAAGATGCCCTCGATCGCGCCGCCGGGGTTGCCGATCAGGACCGATCCCATTTCGCGTTTGGACATCGCCGCGACCGCCTCTGAAACGGTCGCCGATGCCGGGATGCGAACGACATCCTGAATCTTCTTGCCCTTCACGATCGATTCCACGGTTTGCGTGATCATCGTTTCCTCCGCGGTGGATTATTTGTTATGGCAGGCGGAATGGCCGCCCTGCCCCAGCCTGCCATCCTACGATTCTCACGGGCGTCCGGTTTGACATGGGCCAAATATCGCCGCGATCGCGGCGCCCGGCCGAGGTCGAAGCCCGACGGCTCGACTCTCTCAGGGAGGGTCATTGTGCGCTCTTGTGCGCCAATGCCTGCAAGTGGGTATCGCGCAGTCTGCTTCGCTGGAGCTTCCCGGTCGCCGTCTGCGGAAGGGCCGGCACCCAGTGCACCCAGGTCGGCCTCCGATATTTGGGGAGCCCATCGATGCCTGCGGCGAGGCGCCGGCGCGCGTCGGCCTCGCGCCCGGCGGCCGCCACGGCGAGGACCGCGATCGAGACGAGACCGTCGTCGGTTGCGGCCCCGACGGCCGCCACCTGCTCGATCGAATCGCCGCAGGCCTCGGCCAGCGCATGCTCGATCCAGAGCGTGCTGACCCACTGGCCCGACACCTTGAGCAGATCGTCGCTTCGGCCGGCGAATTCCAGCGAACCGTCGCCGTCGCCGCGCCGGATGAAGACGTCGCCCGGCGAGAACCAGCCGTCGCGAAACCCGTCGGCTTCGGCCTCCGGACGCCGCCAATATCCGAGCGCCAGCGTCGGATTCCGGATCCAGATTCGCTGCGGCAGCGCGGCGTCGGCGGCAGCGAATCGCAATGACGTTCGCGGCGTGGGCCGAAGCAATCCCGTGTCATCGTCGCCGTAGAGCACGAGGCACAGCGTTTCGGACGTGCCGTAGCCCGAAATCGGCGCCATGCCGGTGGCGCGTCTCCACCCGTCGCGGACACTGGCCGGCAGCGCCTCGCCGGCCGAAATGAACTGCCGAATGCCGCGCCCGGAAAGCCTGGGTGCGACGCGGTCGAGCAGCATTCGGTTGTAGAGCGTCGGCACGGTGAACACGAGCGTGGGCCGGTGCCGCTCGACCATCGCCAGAACGCGCTCGGGGGATGCCCGCTCGCGATCGAGGATCACGGTGGCGCCGAGTCTGCAGGCCCGCGAACAGGCTATTGGCGAGCGCATAGGCGAAGAAGAGCTTCGAGCTCGAATAGAACCGGTCGGCCGGTCCCGCCGAGAGCACCTCGCGGGCGAAGCTCTCCGGCTCGGACGCCACCCGCTGCGGATGCACGACGCCCTTGGGCACGCCGGTCGTTCCCGACGTGCCGATCCACAACGCCGGATCGTCGTCGCGTCGCTCGCAGGGTTCGATGGGAGCCGCCGCGCGTAACGCCGACGGCCAGTCCACGCCATCGTGGCCCCCGTTCGCGACGACGACGGGCGGTGCGGCAAGCGATGCTGCCAGCGCGCAGACGCCGGCCGCTTCGTCCTCGTCGCACCAGACGAATCGCACTTCGCTGTCGGCGAGGATGGGCGCGAGATCGGCCGGCGGAAGCCGCGGATTGACGCCAACCGCGACACCGCCCGCCCAGATGACGCCGAGATACGCGACGACCCAGTCGATGCTGTCGCGCGCGAGGATCACCACTCGCGCGCCGGCATCCACTCCAAGCGATTGCCACGCGCCGCCGGCGCGCCGCACCGACTCGCGCAGCGTGCCGTAGTCGATGCGCCCGTCGCCGCACTCCAGCGCCACGGCGCGGTCGGCGCCCTCGCACAGAAGCCGTTCGGCCGCGTTCATCACGGGCTCGTCGTGGCTACACGAGCGGATGGCTCGCGCGAAGCTCGGGCAGGCAGTGCCGGATCCATTGCGCCGTCAGCTTTTCCTGCAGCGAATTCTGGCGCAGCCGGTCGGACAGCGCGTGGAAATCGACGCTGTCGAGTGGCTGGTCCTGGTTGAAGCAGGAGAACACGTATGTCACCTTGCCCGTCGCGGGATCGCGATGCGGCTGCAGGCACTGCGCACAGATCTCCTTCATCATGCACTGCATCGGCGAATTGATGGATCCGATCGCCTCGTGGCGAGGCGCGATGTGAGGCGCCAGCACGCCATGGCGTGCCCGCGCGACCGCCGCCATCATCCGGTCGGAGCCGATCGCGATGATCCGGCTTCCCTCGCGAAGCGGGATCTGCTGCACGCCCAGGCGGCCGGATGCGTAGGCTTCCATCGCCTGCACGATGTTGCCGACGAACGCGTGATCCTGCGGTCGTTGCGGCGTGAACCCCGGCTCCTCGTCGCAGCACCAGACGATGACATCCGCGGCCGCCTCGATCTCGGAGACCTTGTAGCGGTCGACCTGCTTCTTGTAGCCGGCGAAGTAGAGGACGCGCGATCCCGCCGCGCGCAGCGCCTGCCCGATCGAGAACAGCACCGCGTTGCCGAGGCCGCCGCCCACCAGCACCGCGGTCTCGTCGCGCGCGATGTGCGTCGCGGTGCCCGTGGGGCCCATCAGGACGACCGGCTCGCCCGGCCGAAGCATCGCGCAAAGGTTGGACGACCCGCCCATCTCCAGCACGATCGTCGACACGAGGCCGCGCTCGCGATCGACCCACGCGCCGGTGAGCGCCAGGCCCTCGAGATGCATCCGCGTGTCGGCCACGACCGGCGCCAGCGCGGCAAAATTCTGCAGCCGGTAGAACTGTCCCGGCCGGAATGCGCGTGCCGCGGCGGGCGCCTTCACGATCAGCTCGACGATCGTCGGAGTGAGGCGGACCACCTCGTGCACCGTGGCGCGCAGCTCGCCGTCCAGGCGCGCGAAGAACGTCGCGTCGTCGCACGCGCTCGAAGGCGCGCGCTGCGCGAGCACCCGTGTCACCACCGGGTGCCCCTGCTTGGTCGATCCCAGCGCCTTCACGACGTTGCCGAAGTACGACGGGTGAAGGTCGCCGAAGTAAGAGACGAAGCGGCCGTCCGCCGAGCGCGTGACGAGCACGTCGGATTGCGGAGGTTTCGCCAGCGCATACGCGGGCTTGACCGTTTCGCCCTCGTCGTCGCAGGCGCGGAAGTATCGGCCGTCCAGCGGGAAGTGCTCGGCGTCCTCGCGCGCGAGCACGGTGTTGGGATGCGTGCCCGCGGCCACGAATACCGTGCGCGCCGACAGCACGACCTCGACGGGCTCGACGCCGCCCTCGCTGTCGGCCGGCGCGCGCGCAAACTTGACGGCGCGCGCCGCGCCATACTCGTCGGTGTCGACGGCGCGCGGCAGGAGCCCTTCGGCGAACACGACGCCCTCTTCGAGCGCCTTCGCGACTTCCTCGTGGTTCAGCGTGTACGACGGACTGTCGATCAGGCGGCGCCGGTACGCGATCGTCGCTCCGCCCCAGTGCTGCAGCAGTTCGGTGATGCGCGCCGCGCGCCCCGTGCGCGCCGCCTCGCGCCGCTCGCTGCGGATCGCGCGCGCATGCGACAGGTATTCCTCGGCGATCTCGCGCTCCTCGTCGTCCCATGCGGCGCGAATGGCGTCCTCGCCGATCTCGGCGGCAAGCGTCTTGTACCGGTCGAGGAACTTCTCGACCTGGACGACGTAGTAGGCGAGCGCCTCGGTCGCCGTGTCGATCGCCGTCAGCCCGCCGCCGATGACGACGACGGGCAGGCGCAGCTGCATGTTCGCGATCGAGTCGCGCTGAGCGGCGCCGGTCAGTTGCAGCGCCATCAGGAAATCGGACGCGGTGCGAACGCCGCGAGCGAGTCCATTCGGGATGTCGAGCGTCGTCGGCTTGCCGGCGCCCATGCAAAGTGCGACGTGATCGAAGCCGTACCCGCCGGCAGTCTCCGGGCGGAACGCGTCGTCCAGCGTGAGCGTGCCGCCGAAGCGCACGCCGCCGTACATGGCAAACTGCTCGCGGCGCTCGAGCAGAAGCCGGATCAGCTTGAGGAAGTTCTTGTCCCAGCGCACGGTGATCCCGTATTCGGCGACGCCGCCGAAGCCCGCCATCACCCGCTCGTCGAGCTCTTCATAGAGGCTCATCGCGTCGCGGATCGGCTGGAACGGCTCGCGCCCGCCGTCCGCGCGCACGCCGGAGAGCTCCGCCGGCAGCGGCTCGATCTTCAGTCCGTCGATGCCGACGACCGTGTGGCCGTCGTTCATCAGATGATGCGCGAGGCTGAATCCGGCGGGCCCCATGCCGACGCACAGCACGCGATAGCCGGTGGGTGCGCGCGGGAACGGGCGCCGCAGGTTGAGGGGGTTCCAGCGCGTGAGCAGGCTGTAGATCTCGAAGCCCCAGGGAAGCGCGAGAACGTCCTTCAAGGTGCGCGTCTCGACCTGCGGAATGTCGACAGGCTCCTGCTTCTGGTAGATGCACGACTTCATGCAATCGTTGCAGATGCGGTGGCCGGTGGCGGCGACCATCGGATTGTCGACGCAGATGACCGCGAGCGCGCCGATCGCATGCCCTTGCGCCTTCAGCTTCTGGAATTCCGAGATCTTTTCTTCGAGCGGACAGCCCGCGAGCGTGACGCCGAACGCGCTCTTCTTGAAGGTGACCGCCGCAGGCGCGTCAGGCGACGGCTTTTCGCGCAGCCCCTTCGAGCACGAATCCTTGGCCTGCGTGTGGCACCAGATGCAGTAGTTTGCCTGGTCGAGCGCGCCGACGAGGTTGGTGCCCTTGTCCGTGAGCGCAAAGCCCTCGCGCCGGCGCAGCCGCGACGTGTCGACGCGAAACGCCTGCGCGCCCTGGATGGAGATCGGTTCGGCATGCGGCACGAGGTGCAGCGGATCCTGCTTCTGCGGCCCCTTGAACAGCACGCCGGCACGAACGTGCTCGCGGCCGGCCTCGGTGTGCAATGCCCAGGCCGCATAACGCAACGCGAGATCGAGCTCAGCCGTGTGCGCGGCCTCGTCGGCGAGCCAGCGCGCGACGTGCGTCGCGAACGTGAGCTCGTCGAAGCGTCCGCCGAAATGGCGGCGCAGCTCGCGCTCGAGCGCGCTGCCGTCGAACGCCTGCGCATCCTCGGGTGAAATGCGCGTCGCCGCCCGGCGCTGGACGAACTTGCGCTTGATCTCATGGAGCGGCGCCAGCTCGTCGTGGCGGTGCGACAGCGTCGCCACTTCATCCACGATGCCGAAGAGCTCCGCGATGAACCGCTCGAGATGCGGCGCGACGTCGAGGATCAGCGCCGATTCGTCCTTCGCGGAGACCGCGTCCGCACCGGCGCGCGCCGCGAGCAGGCGCTCGCACAGCGCGGCATCCGTCGCACCGAGGAATTGCAGGAACGCGCGGTCGACCGCGCCCTGGCCATCCCGCCGGTAGAGGTCGGCGAAGGCGATGCCGAAACCCGGCGAGAGCCGGGCTTCCGCGTCGCCGGCGGCGGCTTCAACGAGCGTGTCCACGTCGCCGCTTACAGCGCCAGCCGCGCGGTCTTCGATCGCGTCGCGCGCATGTCGTCGCCGCGAATCTCGCGCAGCGCGTACCCCACGAACTCGCCGACGACTTCCTTGCGCCAATAGACGTCGTAGTCGGTGTTGTCCATCGGCTTGGCGCGCGACGCCGCCATCCTGCCGGCTTCGGCGATGGTGTCATCGGTGAGCCGCTTGCCGACGAGATATTCGCCCGCCTTGGAGAGAAACGGCTGCGACGAGACGGCACCCAGCGCGATGCGCGCGTCCTCGATCACGCCTCCGGCGTCGGCCTTGACCGCCGCGGCGACTCCCAGCACCGGGAAATCGAACGCGCCGCGCCGGCGCAGCTTCCAGTACGTGCTCTTCCATCCCGCGGCGTCGGGCAGCGCCACCGCCGTCAGGATTTCGTCGGGCTTGCGAACCATGTATTCCATTCCGTCATTACGATAGAACTCGGCGAGCGCGACGTCGCGTTCTCCGGCGGTCGACACGAGGCGAACCGTCGCGCCCAGCGCGAGCAGCGCCGGCGCGCAGTCGGTGGATGATACCGCGACGCAGCGCTTGCTGGCCGTCGCCACCCAGCAGATCGTGCCATCCTTCTTCATGCAGAAGTCGATCGCCTTGCGCCACTCGTAGTTCTGATCGTAATAGCTGCAGCGCGTATCGAGGCAGAGATTGCCGCCCAGCGTGCCCATGTTGCGCAGATGCACGGTGGCGACCTGCGACGCGGCCTGCCACAGGCCGCGATAGTTCTCGCGAACAGAACGGTTGTCGATCACTCGCGACAGCGTCATCCCGCCGCCGAGCGTGAGGCCGCTGCCGTTGGCCGACGCGCGCAGCGATTCGATGCGGCGCAACGAGACGAGCACGCGGGGAACCTGCTGGCGCCGCTTCATGTTCGGCAGCAGGTCGGTGCCGCCGGCGATCAGCATCGCGCCGGCACCTTCGCCATTCAGGATGCGCGCGGCGTCGGCGACCGAACGCGGCGCCTCATGCCGGAACCACGGCAGGCGCATCATGGCGTGGCCGGCTCCTTCGGCCGGCTCGTACGTCGCGCGGGCGCTTCGACGGCGTTGCCGTCGCCGCCTTCCCACGGCGGCGGCACGATCATCGGGTCCGGATAAGGCACGTCGGGAAACGACTCGGGCCCGACGCGCGGATTCTTTCCGTCGGCCTTCAGCGCCAGCGCACGCAGCACCTTTTCCGGCGTGATCGGCAATTCGTCGATGCGCACGCCGACCGCGTCCCAGATCGCGTTCGCGAGCGCGGGCATCACGGGCAGCAGCGGCCCCTGGCCGACCTCCTTCGCGCCGAACGGGCAGTTCGGATCGGGATCCTCGACGAGAATCGTGTCGATCTCCGGCATGTCGAGCGAGGTCGGGCTCTTGTATTCGAGCATCGACGGCATCTTGTGGACGAGCGCATCCGAGAGCTTGGGCGGCAGACGGCGGAACACCTGCTCCTCCATCAGCGCCTCGCCGAGGCCCATGTACACGCTGCCCTCGACCTGGCCGCGGGCCAGCACGGGATTCAGCGCGCGGCCGATGTCGTGCGCGATCCAGATCTTCGGGAACGTGGATCCAGCCGGTCGCGGCGTCGACGTCGACTTCGACGACGCACGCCGTGTAGGAGTACGCGGGCGACGGACCGACGCCGCCGCCCTTGTAGCGTGCCGGCGGCTTCGGCGGCGAATACGAGCCGACCGCGCCGAGCGTGCCGAACTTGACTTCGGCGGCGACGACCGCTTCGCGAAACGAGAGGCTCTTCCCCGGCTCGCCGGCGACGAACGCGCGTCCCTGCGAGAACACGATCCGGTCGGGAATCGAGTCGAGCTCCGCCGCGACCGCCGCGGCGAGCTGCGCCTTCACACGTTCGCCGGCCTCGATCGCGGCGTTGCCCATCATCACGGTGACGCGGCTCGAATACGAGCCGAGGTCGATCGGCGTGAGGCCGGTGTCGCCGGTCACGCAGCGCACATCGTAGGGATCGATGCCGAGGACTTCGGCGACGATTCCGGCGAGCACGTCGTCCGAGCCCTGGCCGATCTCGGTCGCGCCGCAGAACACCGTCACCTGTCCGCTGCGGTCGAGCAGCAGCTGCACGCCCGAATGCGGCATCTTGTTCCAGTAGATCGGAAGCCCGGCGCCGCACATGTACGCGCCGCAGGCAATGCCGACCCCGCGTCCCGCCGGCAGCTTGCCGTGCTTGTTCGTCCAGTCCGACCGCGCGACGACCTGCCGGATGCATTCGGCGAGCCCGATCGTGCCGATGCGCATCCAGTTCGCCGTCAGCGTGTTCGGCTTGGCGACGATCTTCAAGCCGCAGCTCGGCCGGATCGATGCCGAGCTTCGCGGCGATCTTGTCGAGCTGGATCTCCTGGCCGAAGCGCGGCTGCGGCGTGCCGTGGCCGCGCTTGGGGCCGCAGGCCGGCTTGTTGGTGAACACGCGGCACGCCTCGAACTTGTAGCGCGGAATCTCGTAGGTCACCGTCTGCAGCGCGCCCGTGTAGAACGTGCTCGCCGCGCCGTACGATCCGTAGCCGCCGCCGTCGAGCAGCGTCTGCAGGTGCATCCCGGTGATCGTGCCGTCCTTGGTGACGCCGGTGCGGAATTTCATCAGCACCGGATGGCGGCCGCGGTGCAGGTAGAACACCTCTTCGCGGGTGAGGCAGATCTTCACCGGGCGCCCCAGCATCAGCGCCGCCTTCAGCACGACCGCCTCGTGGTTGCAGATGTCGGTCTTGCCGCCGAAGCCGCCGCCGTTCGGGCAGGCGATGACGCGGATATGGGCGTCCGGCACGCCCAGCACGCGCGCCAGCTGCCGGTGCACGTAGTGCGGCACCTGGGTGGACGACCACAGCGTGAGCTTGCCTTCGCCGTCGACGGCGCCCACCGCGGCGTGCTGCTCGATCGGCAGGTGCGTGTTGCCCTCGAAGAAGAAGAGATCCTCGAACACGTGATCGGAGGCCTTCAGCGCGGCGTCGACGTCGCCGAACTCGAAGGCCTGGTTGCGGTGGATGTTGCCGTGCTCGCTGTAGTCGTGGATGCGCACGTCCGGCCGGGCGAGCGCCTCTTCCGGCGTCGCGATCGTCGGCAGGATCTCGTACTCGACGTCGATCAGGTCGAGCGCCTCGGTGGCCGTCTGCTCGTCCTTCGCGACGACCGCCGCAACCGGGTCGCCGACATAGCGGACGCGCTCGGGCGCGAGCGGATATTCGTCCAGCGAAACGGGCAGGATGCCGAACGTGACCGGGAACTCCTTGCCGGTCAGCACGAGATGCACGCCCGGCGCCGCCGCCGCGCGCGACGCGTCGATCGCAATGATCCGCGCGTGCGGGTGCGGCGAGCGCAGCAGCTTCGCGTGAAGCATCCGCGGCAGCACGATGTCGTCGGCGAAGCGCGTCTGGCCGGTGACCTTCGAGCGCCCGTCGACGCGCCGGCGCGGCTTGCCGATCACGTCGAAGCGCTCGCGCGCGCTCACGCCTTGCTCCCGTCCGCGAGGCCCGCCGCCGTCTCGCCGCGCATTTCGCGGGCCGCGGATTCGATGGATTCGCAGATCTGCTGGTAGCCGGTGCAGCGGCAAAGGTTGCCCGAGACGGCCTCCTTGATGCGCTCGCGCGACGGATCGGGCTCGCGATCGAGCAGCGCTTTCGCCGTCATCAGGATCCCCGGCGTGCAGTAGCCGCACTGCGCGCCGCCCAGGTCGGCGAACGCCGCCTGCAGCGGATGCAGCTCCGCGCCGCGGGCGAGGCCTTCGACGGTCTCGATCGCGCGCCTTCGCACTCGACCGCCAGCACGAGGCACGAGAGCACCGGCTCGTGATCGACCAGCACCGCGCAGGCGCCGCATTCGCCCAGCTCGCAGCCATGCTTGGTGCCGGTGAGATCGAGGTCCTCGCGCAGCACCTCGAGCAGCGTCTTGTACGGCGCGAACGAGACTTCGACGTCCTCGCCGTTGACGCGCAGCATCATGTGCACGTTGCGCTGCGTCTGGATTTTCGGATCTGCCGTGCCGTCCATGTCGCGTCTCCCATGGCTGCCGGGCGGGCGCCCGGTGGCGACCCGCACGGTCCGCGCGCGCGGCCGCCGGCCACCATGCTGGCACGATAGCAGCCCAATTGTTTGATGTCAAACAATTAACCCGCAAACAGGGCCTCGCCGGGCCCGACGAATCGGGGTCAGCGAAGCGCAGGAAAGATGCGGTCCAGCATCGCCACCAGCGCGACCCGCTCGCCCGCGGCGAGGTTCGCGGCGAGCCGTGTCTCGTGCGCCGTCACGAGGCGTTTCAGCTTGCGCAGGAGCGCCGTCCCCGCCGGGGTGAGCCGCAGCGCGTTCGAGCGCCGGTCGGTCGCGACCGCGCGGCGCAGGACGAGCAGGCGCCGCTCGAGGTTGTCGATGACGGCGACGATCGAAGAACGGTCGAGGCCGACCGCCCGCGCCAGCTCGGTCTGCTTCAGCCCGGGATTGGATTCGATCAGCACGAGGACGGCGAAGAGCCCCGGCGTGATGTCGAGCTCGCCGGTCGCCGCGGCGAAGTCACGGAACACGGCGATCTGCGCGAGACGCAGATGGAAGCCGATGAGGCCCGTCAGCATGCCGCGATCGATCGGCGCACCGCCCCGTCCCGCGGCAAGTTCCTTCTTGTCCATTCGAAAGTCCTTTTCCGGCAGCAGCGGGCGGATGCTCGATGCGGCGGCCAATGGTAGCGCCGCCATGTTCGAAATCAAACTGCCTGCCGGCGCCGAGGCGGCGGCACGCGCGGTATCATGCGCGCGACGACGCGCGAACCACCATGTCCTGGATCAACGCCACCTACCGCATCTCCGCGCCACGAGCGGAGCTCGACGGCATCGCGCGCGCGCTCGCGCTCGAGCAGAGCGTCGAGGTCGCCGCCGAGATCGTGACGGACCCGTTCGTCGCCGAGCACATCATGGGTCGCGTCGCGCGGGTCGATTCCGCGACGGACGGGCTCCACACGGTCGTGCTGCAGCTGGCCGTCGCGACCACGGGCTGCGACGTCGCGCAGACGCTCAACATGCTCTTCGGCAACAGCTCGCTGCACGCGCATGTCGAGCTCGTCGACGTCGAGTTTCCGCCCGACTTCCTCGCGCGCTTTGCCGGTCCCCGGTTCGGCGTGGCCGGGATCCGGGAGCGGCTCGGCGTCAAGGCGCGTCCGCTGACGTGCGCGGCGCTGAAGCCGCAGGGCTTGCCCACGGCGGCGCTCGCCAAGCTCTGCCACACGCTCGCCGCGAGCGGCATTGACGTCGTCAAGGACGACCATGGGCTCGCCGACCAGGGGTACGCGCCATTCGCGGAGCGCGTCGCTGCGTGCCAGCGCGCGATCGAGCGCGCGCGGCGCGAGACCGGGGCCCATTGCATCTACGCGCCGAGTCTCGTCGGGTCGCCGCGCGCGCTCGCCAGGCAGGCGCGAATCGCGAGGGACGAAGGCGCCGGCGCGGTCCTGCTGGCCCCGGCGCTGATCGGCATGCCGGCGTTCGCCGAATTCGTCGCCGTCGACTGCGATGTCCCGGTGCTCGCGCATCCCGCGTACGGCGGCGCCGCGCGCGTCGATCCGCCGCTGCTGCTCGGCCGGATCTTCCGGTGGCTCGGCGCCGATGCGGTGATCTTTCCGAATTTCGGCGGACGGTTCGCCTACTCGCGCGACCAGTGCGCCGGCATCGCCGGCAACAACCGCAGCGACTGGGGTGGCTACCCGCCAACCTTGCCGGTTCCGGCAGGCGGACTGTCGGTCGATCGAGTCGACGAAGTCGTGCGCTTCTACGGGAGCGACGTGATGCTGCTGATCGGCGGCTCGCTGCTCGCCGCCGGTGAACGCCTGCCCGAGCGAACTCGCGCATTCGTCGCGGCGACGCACGCGGCCGGCGCGCATGCGAACGGCGCGCGCCGCGTCGCGATGTCGTGATTGGCCCCAGGCAAGGAGCAACGGATGCCCGCTGACGTACATCGACCGCAGTCCGGAACGCTGCGCTGGCGCGACGTCGACCTGCTCGAATACAAGCGCCCCGGCACGGCGCCCTTTCGCGACGTCACGCGTCAGATTCTCTTCGACGACCCCGCGCTGCGCTGCCAGCTTCGCTACTTCGAGATCGGCCCGGGCGGCCATACGACGCTCGAGCGGCACGTGCACGCGCATGCGATGGTGATCGAGCGCGGCCGCGGCCGGGCCCTCGTCGGGAATCGCGTGTTCGACGTCGCTCCGCACGACCTCGTGCACGTCCCGGCATCGACGTGGCATCAGTTCCGCGCGGCGCCCGACGAGCCGCTCGGCTTCCTGTGCATGGTCGACGCCGAACGCGACCGGCCGGAGCTGCCGTCGGCCGCGGATCTCGCACGGCTGCGCGAGGACCCGGCGCTCGCACAATTCATCGCGACCTGATCGGCGCGCATCCGCGTCCGGTTGCCGGCGTCGGGAACCAACCCCGATCCTTCGGCTCAAATTTCGCAATGACGAGGTGATCGTGCTGCGATCATGCAATTCTTGCGACGACCGGGGAAGACGGAGGCAGCTGTGTGTGACACCGTACGGACATTCCGGGCCGCATGCATGAGGCTGAGGGTCGCGGGCAGAATCGCGCTGCGCCGAAATGCTCGGACGTGTCGATCCCCTCGCTCGCTGCCCTGTTTCGCCACAATCACCGATCCCCAGTCAGCGGCATGCATCCACTGCCGACGGCTCCCCTGTGCACGCTCAATAAGAAATCACGATGAAACGCTCGTTGAAAAAAATGCAAGTCACGCTCGCCCTCCTGACGGCTGTTGCCGCCAGCGGCGCCGCCGCGGTCGCGGTGCCACCGCTGCCGCTGCCTGGCCCGTATACGGTCGAGTGCAGCAACGTGGAGCAGGATTTCACGCGCCTTGCGCCGGGTGAGGATGTCCAGCTCTACTGGGAAGGCGTAGCCCGCGCCGACGGCTCGCCGCGCAAACCGTCCGATCTCCTGGTCGACCCGGCGGACACCGCCACCGTCACGGTGAATGCTCCGGGCGATTCGAGCATCTATGGCTCGTTCGCCGGGCACGCCCTCCCCTACGTCGTGGTGATCTGCCATCCGACGAACCCCGGCAATCCGCGGCTGGATTACGCGCTGCCCACCGGCCGGATCGTGCCCCACATGCAGCGCGGCGCGGAAGCGCCGATCTGGCCGGACGCGACGACGCGCTACCCGGTGCTGCTCTTTTCGCACGGCTACGGCGGCAGCCCGATGTCGAACGACTACATCTACGCGCTGGCGGTCTTCGCGAGCTTCGGCTACGTCGTTGTGGCGCCGTTCCATACCGACGCCACGTTCTCCGACCTGAAGCTCGACAGCGTCAGCGACGTCATCTACCTTCTGAGTCATCTGCAGAACTTCCTGGCGATGCAGGCGCTTCGCCCGCTGGCGCTGACGACATCGCTCGACCTCGTCCTCGCGCAGCCGCAATGGCGCGATCGGATCGACGCCGCGCAGATCGGCGGTTCGGCGCCAGCATGGGCGGCGAGTCGGTGATGCTGATGGCGGGCGCGGGCCTTACGACTTCGGTCGGGCTTTCCTGGACGCACATCGAGACCGACACGCGGTTGAAGGCGGCGGTCGGCTATGTGCCGTATTTCGGGCAGCCGATCTTTCCTGCGTTCGGGCGCGACCAGCACGGTCTCGACGGCGTGAACCTCTCGTTCCTGGGGATCGGCGGTACCGCCGACACGACGGCGCCGATCGAGATGACTGCTCTGGGTATGCAAAGGCTCGGCGGTCCACGGGAGCTGGTCGCGCTTTCAGGCGTCAAGCACGGATTCGACGTAGCGTCGGCCACCGACATCTTCACCTGGTCGGTGACCTACCTCGACGCCGAGGTTCGCGGCGATCTCGCTGCGCGCGCGCGGCTCGCCCAGATGACCAGCGTCGCGGGCGGCAACGACGACGTCGTGCTCATTCCATTCAACGGATCGGCGCCGGACAACTTCGCCGGCTTGTGGTGGGCGAAGGGCGGGACCGAATCGGGATGGGGGATCGAATTTCGCGCACCAGGGCGATCAGATCTTCGCCACCTGGTATACCTACGACACCAGCGGAAAAGCGTGGTGGCTGTCGATGCTCGCCGGCCGCACGACACCCACGAGCAATGACTATGCGGGCGATATCTATGTCGATCGCGGGCCGCCGTTCAACAATTATCGTCGGATCCGCCGTGCCGACAATGGTCGGAACCGGCACCCTCACGTTCACGGACCGCAACAGCGGGAGCTTCGCGTACATGGTGAACGGGGTCTCGCAGGTGAAGGCGCTCGCACGCTTCGATCTCGCGACCGGCCCGCAGGTGAGCTGCACGTACAGTTCCGCGACGCCCAATTTCGCTGCCGCGACCAACTACCAGGATCTCTGGTGGGTTCCGAGTGGCGCCGAATCCGGCTGGGGTGTGAACCTCGCACACCAGGGCGACAGCATCTTCGCCACGTGGTTTACCTACGACGTCGACGGATCGCCATTGTGGCTCTCGGCGCTGGCGGGACGGGTTGGCTCGACCAGCGCGTACACGGGGCCGCTCTACCGGACCGCGGGCCCGCGATTCGACGCATACGACACGACGAAGGTGGTTGCGGCGCAGGTGGGAACGGCAACCCTGACCTTTGCCGACGGAAACAATGCGACGTTCGCCTACAGCACCAGCGGTGCGGGCGGGTTGCCGCTCGCGAACCAGAGCAAGGGGATCACGCGGTTTCCATTTGCGGCGACCGGAGGCACACTATGCCGATAGGCAATCTGCCAAAGCCCGATGAGACTGCTTGTCACCATACTCGTCGCAGCACTGCCGCACTGGGCAACCGCCACGCCCTTCGTGGTTTCGGATCCGGTGGTGGCGGGAGTCGTGCAGTGCGGCGTCTACATTGATACCGACCCGGCGGTAACCTCGCCTGTCGTCGCCACGACGAGCGGCAACATCTGCAAGTTCGATCTCGCGGGCCTTTCGGTCGGCCTGCACGTGATTGCCATGACGGCGATTACGGTCGATGACCCGATCTGGGGAAGCCGGGAATCGGTGAAATCGATTCCTGTCTCATATGACGCGACGACGCCGCCGGCGCTGAACGTCCAGGGTCTGTGGTGGGAGGCCGGCGGGACCGAGTCGGGCTGGGGGATCGACTTCGCGCACCAGGGTGACCAGATTTTCGCCACCTGGTTTACGTACGGCACGAATGGAAAGGCGCTGTGGCTTTCGATGCTCGCCGGCCGCACGACACCCACGGGCAATGCCTATACCGGCAACATCTACGTCGACCAAGGGCCGCCCTTCGAAAGCGTCGGCGGTTCGGGTTTCGCTACCCAGGTCGGCGGCGGCACACTGACGTTCACGGACCGAATCAGCGGGAGCTTCGCCTACTCGGTGAACGGCGTCTCGCAGACGAAGGCGATCACGCGCTTCGATCTCGCGACCGGTCCGCAGGTCAGCTGCACGTACAGTGCCGCGACCCCGAACTTCGCGGCCACGACCAACTACCAGGATCTCTGGTGGGCGCCCAACGGATGAACCGGGCCGGGGCGTCGCGCTCGCGCATCAGGGCGACGCAATCTTCGCGACGTGGTACACCTATGACGTCGACGGGTCCCCGCTTTGGCTGTCGGCGCTCGCGCGAAAGGCCGCAACGAGCAGCATTTACAACGGGACGCTCGTGCGGACTTCGGGGCCCCGATTCGATGCCTACGACGCGACGAAACTCGCCGCGCTTCCGGTGGGAACGGCGACACTCTCCTTCGCCGACGGCAACGATGCGATGTTCACCATCGGCATGAGTGGCGCCGGGGGCCTGCCGGTGGTGAGCGAGACCGGGCGATCACGCGGTTCCCGTTCGCCCCGAGCGGCGGCACGCTCTGCCAATAGCGGGCGCGCCGCGGCAGCCGCGGCTTCACTTGCTGCCCAGCATGTAGAGCTGCCACAGGTCCTTCTGGCTCATGTGCAGCAGCGGGTGGATCGCCAGCATGCCCGTCCTGCCCATGCTCTCCTTGAGGTAGCGCAGCTCGGCGAACTTCGCGCGCGTCTCGTCGTCGATCGCGACGTCGAATCCGTTCTCCCGCATCATCAGGATGCCCTTGGCGCGGAGCGCGAGCTCCGTGTAGAGCCTGCAGGTAGCAAAGGAGGTCCGCGACGATCGGGCCGTGGAACCGCTGCTTCAGCGAGGCGAGATACTGGCCGGCCGGCGAATCGGCAAAGTGCCCCGAGTTGATCGATTCCAGCATCTGCGCATCCGCGTCGAAGCCCTCGCCGAGCCAGTTCGCGACGGCGCGGTCGCTGCGCTGGAACACCCAGAACAGCAGCGGCGGCAGCACGACGAGGACGGCCAGCGTCGAGAGCCTCGGCGACACGAACATGTGATTGAACGCCGAGTGCAGCGCCACCGCGATCACATAGCCCGGCAGCAGCGCGATCAGCCATCGGGCGCGCTTCTGCTCGAGCATCGCGAGCCCCATCATCGCGAAGATTGCCGTGGCGCCGCCGTGCATGATCGCGGTGCCGAATCCGCGCACGATCCAGGTTCCGAGACCGGCGTCCGGGATGAGATGCTGATAGTAGACGTTCTCGACGATCGCGAAGCCCGTTCCCACCGCGAAGCCGAAGATCGCCGCGTCGACCAGGAAGCCGATCCGATGGGTGCGCATCAGCACGACGATGACGAGCGCCTTTCCGAATTCCTCGACGAGGGGTCCCGCGTAGCGCGTGTAGACGGACATCCAATCCGGTGATGCCGAGCAGCCACGCGTTGACGAAGTACGATGCGCCGCGACGCCGACGCCGCACGCGACGACCGCGACGACCGAGCGCATCGACACGAGCTTGTAGCTGTCGAGGTAGAGCAGCGTCGCGAGGAAGCACACGACCGGCGCAGTGCCCACCGCGATGTGCAGGAGGATGTCAGGCGACATAAGAGTCGGGCGGTACGCCTTTGTCCCAGGCTCCATGCCTACATGATCTTGAGCGAGACCATCCATTCGGTGCCAGCGCGCTGTGTCCCCTGGTAGCCGACGGCGTACCCGACCGACAGTGTCATGTCATACCAGTGCAGGACACTGAAGCGCAGGTCGGCCTGGGCGCCCACGCTCGTGTATTCTTGCGCAGCGTGGAGTTCGTCGGCTCCGTCCACAGTCCCGTCGCGAAGACCGACGGGCGCAGCCAGTTCAGGTACAGACTCGGCGTGCCCGCCGATTCGAACACGACGGGCGGCACGTCCCATTCGACCAGTCTCCTTTACGAACTTGAGCGCGCTGATCTCCTTGAGCCCGAATCCGGGCATCGAGTAATACTCGCGATAGCGCTTGATCGGCCCGTCGTCGACATAGTTGTTGCCGAATCCGCCGAAGTAGAAATTCGCGACCGTCTGGTTGTAGATCGCCGTTGGCGACGCCGGCCGCGGTCCGCGACCACAACGACGAGTTGGGAAATGGCAGCGCCATGCCGTAGGTCAAGCGTGCCGAGGACCTGCGGGGTCACCTGGCCGTTCACGCGATTGCCCTGGTAGACGAGCTTCCACGCGATCCCCTTCTCGTCGTCGACCGCGCCGATCGAGCGCTTGACGTCAGTGTATTCAAGCCCGACTCTACCGGTCACCAGCCGCGTGAAATTGGTCTCGATGTTCTGCGCATTCGGCAGCGTGTCGATCTGGTCGTAGTAGGCGAAATCGAAGATGAGATCCAGCTTCCGCGGCTCGTCGTAGATCAGGAGCCAGTCGTAGCCGAGCTTCGCCGCATAGCCCTTGCGGCTACGCTTGGTGGGGCCGAACAGGTCGTAGAAGTCCGACCGGTTCCACGACAGCGGCGGCCTTCCAGGAAAGGTAGCGGCCGGCGATGTCGATGTGGCCGCGCTCGTCGCTCGGCAGTTTGTGCTCGGCGTGTAAGCGGCGGTGATGCCCAGGCTTGCGAAATTGAGCGGGTCCGCGAAGTTGAAGTGATATCCGATTCCCGCCGAGTTCTTGTAGCCCTGCACGACGGGATAGGCGTTGTCGAGCCGCAAGCTCGTCAGCGGAACGTACGGGCCCCTGCTGCGTGACCAGCTTCTCGTCGTCGACAGTGCTCGGAGGCGGCACCTGCCACGTCTTGACGACGGGGTACTTCTCGGCGATCTCGGTACCCAGGAACGTGATCGCGCTCACATCGTCGATGGGATGCGGATCGATGATCGCGGGAGCAAAACCGTCGCGCCGTGTAGTTCAGGATGACGAGCCGACCGTCGGCGAGCGGCACCGGCCGGAAGAATCCGATTTCCGCGTTGGAGACCGCCTCGACCGCACCCGTCGCGACTTCGTACCGGAAGATGTTGGACACCCCCGTGTAATAGCTGCTGCCGTACAGGTAGCGTCCATCCTTGGAAAAACAAAGCTTTCGGGGACCGATTGCCCGAATCGGAATTCGGAAAGCGGCTTGAGATCGCCGTCCAGGACCTTCTCCAGCTCCCACACCCGAAGGAACTGGTCGCCGTTGACCTCCGCCACCGAGGCCGACAACAGGCGCCCGTCCGGCGAAATGTCGAGGTCGTAGGGGACGACGCCGTAAGGGAACGTGTAGACCTCGTCATAGCCGTCGTAGGGAGCCGGGACGCGAACCAGCGTCGCGATCCCGTCGGCATGGCGCACGCCCATCAGCGACTTGTCGACCGGGTTGAAGACGATCTCGCCGATGCGCCCGTGCTTGATCAGCGTTCGCTCCTCGCCGGTGCGCACGTCCACGGCCATGAGGTCGCGGAGCGAGAAGAAATCCTTGTTGTTGTTCGTATAGAAAAGGGTGCCGCTGCCCGGATCCCAGGCCAGCGAGGTGACCTTATAAGACATGGCTCGCTTGATGTCGGCGAGCCGTCGGACACTGCCGTCGCGCGTGTTCACCGCGCCGACGTACTCGACGACGCCCGGGTAGCGAAAGCCGCCGTACAGGATCCCCGTTGCCTCGTCGTAGTAGGTGCGCGATACCGAACCCGATCGGCCGCTCCGGACAGATTCCTGTGCGGCGTGATCGGAAATTTTCGGACCTCTGCGAGGTTCTTCCTCTGGAACTCGTGCTCGAATTTGATCCAGTCCTGCCAGGCCTGGTCGAGCGAAAGGCCAAACAGGCGCTTGAATTCATCCGAGTAGTAGCGTTCGCTTCCCTCGTCGCGCCTGTACCAGGCGATGACCTTCTCGGGGGAATAGACGTACGCGAGATACGATGAAACGCGTGCCGTAGAGGTAGGCGTTCTTTCCCGTCTGGAAATCGACGAAGACGCCTCGAGACTGCAGACCCAGCGGGTCGTAGAAATGGGCGTCGTCCTTGACCATCGCCCGAAACACCATCTCGTCGTAGCCACCCTGGGCACGACCCAGTCCGCCGCCCATCCATGTCTCGAAGAAGACCGCGCCGCCCTCAGCCCACCAGCGCGGGGTCGTGAACCGTGGAGTCGTGAGATAGCTGTAGACGATCGACTCGGGGTTCTGCGACTGGGCGGGGACGGTGCCGAGAAAGAATCGTCGCCAACTCCGGTCCTGCTCAGAGGCAATGTCGCTTTGCACCACGTGGATCAGCTCATGGTTCATCAGCGAATACATGCGCTCGCTGGCGGGATACGTCTCGAAGGCCAGGGACAGCGGCGCGATATCGAAGATCAGCATGTTGCGCGGCGCCGCATAGGTATGGGCATTGCCGTAGTCGGTGAAGTCCTGCAGCAGGACAATCGTCGGCTCCGACGGCGCCCATCCGAACATGCGACGCTGCCACGCGAGCGAATTGGTGAACGTGCGCACCGCGTGCGGCTCGAGGTAGCTCAGGTAATCGTAGTAATAGAGCTGGAGGTCCCTGCCTTGGACCCACGATATGTGGACAGGACTCTCATCGGCAGCGCGCGACGGCCGGCAACAACGCCAGCAGCAGGCCCAGGATGCGGCCGCGCACGTTATCCCCCTCGCCCAGGCGTAACGACCGGCGAGCATACGGGTTCGACGCCCAAAAGCAAACCGCCGGCGCTGGGCCGGCGGTCACGTGTTTCTTGGTTACGTGGTTTGTCAGTGGCTTTGGCCGTCTTGGGCCGCGCGACCGCTCTGCGCTGCACGCCCATCCGACGCTGCACGTCCGTCCGAAGCTGCGCGTCCGTCCGCGGCCGCACGTCCGTCCGAAGCTGCGCGTCCATCCGAGGCGGCGCGCCCGTCCGAGGCGGCGCGTCCGTCCCGGCGGCGCGTCCGTCCGAGGCGGCGCGTCCGTCTCGAGGCGGCACGCCCGTCCGAAGCAGCGCGTCCGTTCCGAGGCTGCGCGTCCATCCGAGGCGGCGCGTCCGTCCGAGGCGGCGCGTCCGTCCGAGGCGGCGCGTCCGTCCGAGGCGGCGCGTCCGTCGAGGCGAGCGCGTCCGTCCGAGGCGCCCGTCCTCCGAGGCGCGCGTCCGTCCGAGGCGGCACGTCCATCCGAAGCGCGCGCACGCCGTCCGAGGCTGCACGTCCATCCGAAGCGGACGCCCATCCGAAGCGGCACGCCCGTCCGAAGGGGCACGTCCATCCGAAGCGGCACGCCATCCGAAGCGGCACGCCCATCCGAAGCGGCACGTCCGTCCTGCGCCGCCAAGCCAGTCTTGGTCGGCCGAGCCGCCTCCAGACTGACCACCGGCCTGAACGCCGAGCTTGATGTCGCCAGCCGTGGGCTGCTCAGCGCGGTACCGCTGCGCCGGAGCGATCGTGCCCGCGGCATCCTTGCCTTCGGGCGGGAACAGGCCTGTCGACACCGCGACGGCTGCCGCCGCTACCGCGATACCGGCGCCGATCCAGATCTTGCGCTTGCCGAAGGAACCGCTTTTCTGCTCACCCATGTTCGCACCCCTGAAAAATGGCCCTGTATGGGAAACTCGCTGGACCGTTGCCGATTTTCCCGGGTCGAAACCCCGGGCTTCCTTGGAAGCTGTGCCAATTACACCGGCCAACGCCAATAGTTGGTCGGAGTCGTCGGCGTTGGCGGATCGCGCCGGAAGGCGGGCCATGACGGCGGCCACGAGCCCTTCCGGAGGATACCCCTGAGGAACGCTCGCGAGGCCGTCGAACAGCCGCCGCAAGGCGTCGAATTCCGAGCGCGCCGCAGCATCTCCGGCAACGAGGCGCTCGAGCTCCCGGATCTCGTCCGGCGTCGCCTCGCCGTCAAGGACGGCGTGCATCAAGCTGGTGAGTTCTAAGTGTGTCATGTCATCTCGACCGAAGGTCTTTCAGCAATTCGCGGAGGCGCTGCGCTTCCTATCCGCCCCAATTACACCCGCCGACCATAAAAGTTGGTCCGAGTCGTCCTTCCCCTCCGATCGATCCGGGAGGTTGGATATGGCTGGAGCCCACAACCCTTTCGAGGGAAGCTCGTGAGGGCTCGGGAAGCCCTCCGGGTGTTTCATTTCATACCGGCCGAAGGTCCTTCAGCAATTCGCGGAGGCGCTGCCGCGCCTCGTATAGGCGCGATTTCACGGTTTTTTCGTCGACGTCGAGAATCTGGCCGATTTCCTCGTAGCTGCAATCGGAGAAGTGGCGGAGCGTGATCACCATGCGGTCGCCGGTCGAGAGACGCATGAGCGCATCCCGCAATCGTGCCGATACTTGGGCGGCATCCGCCCGTTGCTCTGGATTGTCCCGCTCGGCGCTCGCGAAATCCGCGTCGTCGTCGAGCTGCTCGTCATGTTTGCTGCGACGCAACATGTTGAGCGATTCGTTGACCGCGATGCGGTAGATCCAGCTGAAGAACTTGTAGTGCGCATCGTAGTCGTCCAGCCTCTCCGCAACTCTCAGGAAAACGATCTGCGTCACGTCGCTTGCATCCTCGGCCCGGCGCAACACCCAGAACGCGGCGTTGTAGATCGGTCTCTGGTACCGGATCACCAGCTCCGTGAAGGCCTCCCGGTCGCCCTTCCGGAAGCGCTCCACAAGAGCTTTGTCGACGTCGTCGTCCACAGTTACACCTGGCCGCGGGGAAGGTTGGTGGCGATTTCTGCGAGCCGGGCCTAAGGCGCCGGCTCGATTTCGAAGAGCTGGTCGAACCCCGAGTAGATGAAGATATCCTGCACGTGGCGGTTGACGCCCGCGAGCCTGACCTTTCCGCCCGCCGCGACCAGCCGCTTCTGCGTCTTGAGGAGAACGCCCAAGCCAGCGCTCGAAATGTATTCGAGCCCCCGGCAGTCGAGCGTCACCGTGCCCTCGACGGTGTCGAGGAACGCCTGGGCCGCCGGCGCCTGGGCGGCGTCGAGGCGCCCCCGCGCGACGACCACGCCCCCCGGTCCCGGTTCAATCGCGAACATCATGCTCTCCCTGTATCGGCAGCGCCTTGGCGATCCCGCGCCTCGTGCGTCTTGCGAAACGTTATCCGGCTCTGCCGGCTTTCCTTCTCATACTCGTAATCGATCGAATCCAGTAGCCGACGAATGAGGTGCAGTCCCAATCCGCCCGGCCGCCGCGCTTCGAGGGGAAGCGTGACATCGACATCGGGTGCCTGGGTCACGTCGAACGCATCCACGTCGTAGTCGGTCAGGCTGACCTCGACGCCGCCATCGATGCGGGTCACCTCGATCCGCACGTCGGAAGCGCTGCCGGGGCTGTATTTGACCATGTTGGTGAACAGTTCCTCCAGCGCGAAATCGACGACTGGCTGAGGTGCCATGTCGATTCCCTCCGTGGCGAGGACTCGGCCGTGAACGCGACGATCGAGGGCAGCGCGTCGAAGCTCCGCGCGAACGCGCGAGCCACGGTCACGGCCGCACCTCGCGCCTCACCAGCACGGCGGTCATGTCGTCCTCCTGGGGCGCGCCTCCGGCGAACGTCCCGACCGCCCGCACCAGGATGTCCAGCAGCTCGGCCATCGGCCGTTCGCAGTGGTCCGCCACGAGCGCCTGCACCCGCTCCTCCCCGAACTGGGCGCCGGATGCGTCACCATACTCGTAGAAGCCGTCGGAAAGCAGAACGAGGATGTCTCCGGGGCCCATTTCCAGGCTGACGGCAGGGCGCAAATGCGACACCGGCATCGCACCCAGCGGGAAGCTCGTCGGCTTGTGCCGCTGGCACGCGCGGGAGGCGGCGCGGTAGTGGAAGATCGGCCCCTGCCCCGCTGTGGACCGCAGTCGGTGCGTCGAGGGATCCAGCAGGCCGATGAAGGCCGTGATGAAGCGGTCCGCGGGCAGCGTCTCGACGAGCCGGTTGTTGACCTGCAGGAACGTCGATTCGAGATCGGCGCCGAGGCGGAATGCGATCCGCAGCATCGCCTGCATTTGCGTCACCGACAGCGCCGGGGCGATCCCGTGGCCGGTCGCATCGCCGAGGACGATCAGCAGACCCTGCTCGATCTCGGCGAGGTCGAACGTGTCGCCGCCGGTGAGCTCGGCGGTGTCGAGGTCCCGCAGACATCGTAACCGGGGATTCGCGGCATGGATGACGGCAGCGTGCTCATCTGCACTTCGCGCGCCATCTCGAGCGCCTGCCGCATCCGCTCGCCTTCGATCAGCGCGCCCGTCATGCGCACCCGCTGCAGCGCGACCGCGCACTGCGCCGCCAGCGCGGTGGCGAGCACCTCATCGTCGCCGTCGAAGACGCCGTTCGCCTTGTTCAGCACCTGCATCACGCCGACGAGGACGTCCTTGTGATCGATCAGCGGCAGCGCGAGCATGCAGCGCGTCACGTATCCGGAGTCCTTGTCCACGCGGCGAATCGAACCGCGGATCCGCGTAGCAATCGGGGACGTTGATGAGGCGGCGGTCGCGCGCGCACGCGCCGGCGATGCCCATTCCGGAGCGGATCCGTATGGGCTTGATCCCGGTGCAACCTCGAGCACCAGCTCGTCGGCGGCGGGATCGTGCAGCCAGACCGATGCGCGATCGGCATGGAGCACCGCTTCGACGCGGCGACCACCTCCCCCAGCATCGTCATCAGGTCGAACGGCGCCGCCAGCGCGCTCGTCACCCCGAGGATCGTCTTCAGGTCGCGCGCCGAAAGGCCGCGCCGGCGGGTTCCTGCGGTCATGAAGGCGCAATGTAGCAGAGCCGGCCCCGGGCGCGCACATCGGGCGCCTGACCGTCGGTGAGGCCCGCGGAGGCGGCCATTCGGTCAGTCCGCCGCGATCTCCTCGCCGAACGTGCTCCATCGGCATCCCAGTGCGGCTGCATTGCGCCCAGGACCGGCGACACGGGGCCAACGGTTCTTGTACATTTCGCCCAATGGTCCGGGCCGCCGAGTGGCGAATCAGCCGGCGGACAACGAGGAAGGAGCCGTGCATGGCGGGAGAGAACGACATCGTCATCGAGGCATGGAACACGGTCCTGTTCGACAAGTTCTTTCGCTTCAAGCACCTGCTGATCGACGGCCTTGCGCCGCACAGCAACGAAGCGCTCGCGCGGCACCGGCCTCCAGAAGGCGCGCGCGTCCTCGACGTCGGATGCGGCTTCGGCGACAGCACGCGGATCATTGCGCGGCACGTCGGGCCCGGCGGCGAGGCGGTCGGAGTGGACTGCGCGGAGAATTTCGTCAGCGCGGCCGCGAGCGAAGCCCGCAGCGCCGGCATCGAAAACGCGTCGTTTTTCGTCGCCGACGTTCAGACCGATCCCCTGCGCGGGCCCTACGATTTCGCATTCTCGCGTTTCGGAACGATGTTCTTCATGATGCCGGGCGCCGCGCTGCGCAACGTGCGCAAGGCACTTAAGCCCGGCGGCGCGTTCACGATGATCGTGTGGCGCAGGCGCGAAGAGAATCCATGGCTTCACGACGCGGAGCAGAAGGTGCGCGAGCTCGTTCCCGTCGTCTCGCACGAGGACACCGACCAGGTGCATTGCGGCCCGGGGCCGTTCTCGATGTCCGGTCCGGACATGGTGAGCTCGATGCTGCGCGGCGCGGGCTAGACCGCATCGCCTTCGAGCGCTTCGATGCCGACATCTGCATCGGCAGGGACCTCGACGAGGCGATCGAGTTCGCGATGGCGCTCGGACCGGCGGGCGAGATCATGCGGCTCGCCGGCGAGGAAGGCGAGAGGCGCAAGCCCCAGGTCATCGCGGCGCTGCGCGAGACGCTGCGACCCTATGCGAGGGACGACGGCGTCTGGGCGCCGTCGAGCACATGGTTCGTCATCGCGCGCAATCCCTGATCCGGATTTCCGCCGCGGTCCGGCGAAAGCGGGGCGCGGCATATAAAATATCGGGCCACCGGAGCCTTTTCCCCATGCCAGCCGAGACTTCCCCGCTGCTGTTCACGATCCGCCATCCGTTCGTCCGGCTCGAAAACGTCCTCAACGAGCGCGAAATCGCCGACCTGATCGCGAACGTGATGGGTTGAGCCGCAATTCCAATCGTCGGTGGCGATCAATGTCACCAATCCCGAGGACGTCCGCAAATCGCTGGTATTCAAACCTCCCGCGGACCTCGTGCGGCCGGTGGTGGAGAAGGTGCGCACGATGCTGCCCGCGGTGCTGACCGCGCTGCGTCTCCCGCCGATCCAGACCGCGGAGATCGAATCACAGATCACCGCAAGCAACGACGGCGCGTTCTACGGCGTGCACACCGACGCCGACTATGCGCACCTGCACCGGCGCTACCTCACGTACGTCTACTATTTCAACAGCCCACCCAAGGCGTTCACCGGCGGCGAGCTCTATCTCTTCGACGACGTCCTGCGCAACAACAAGCTTGCGATGGGCGAGACCTTTCAGGCGGTGCAGCCCGAGCACAACACGCTGGTCCTGTTCTGGGCGCGCATCATGCACGAGGTGCGCCCGGTGAGCGTGCCGTCGCGGCAGTTCAAGGACAGCCGCCTCACGGTCAACGGCTGGGTCTACAAGGCGCCCGGATCGCTCTGACGCGGCGCGCCGCCGTCGCGCGGCAGCGCAGCGACGGGTCTGGTATTCGCCGGCGCGCTCGGAGAGCTGCGGGCGGAAATTATCTGCCGCCGGTCCTCGCGCAGTCGACGGTGGCGGTCACCGGATTGCCGGGCTTGCCGGTGGGCAATTGCGGGAAATACTTCATTTGTATCGCAGTAAAGTTGAATTCAAGGGATTCGCTGGGCCGGTCACCCCCTGAATCCTGGGTGAAGGCCGACAGCGAAACGTTCTGCAGCGTGACGATGTAGTAAGGCTGCGGCGACACGTCTCCCGCCGGCGCGGTGAACGAGAATACGGCCTTGTCGAACACCTTGCCCGCCATCACCGCCTCGATCAGCGGGAGGCTCGAAGTATCGAGATGCTTGGTGATCTGGACCGGACCGCAGGACGCACGGCCGACTCTCGGGCCGCCCACGATGGATATCACCGCGTTGGTAAAACCGTCCGAGAACGAGTCGACGACGATCGCGTCCTTGAACTTCGAGTCCTGCGACTCGCCCTGAATGCCGGTGATCTGCAGGAAGATTGCGGCCTGCGCGTCGACCGCCGGCAGCACGGACAGGGCGACCGCGCCGGCAAGCAGCGGTCGCGTGATCAGGTGAGTCGACGGTTTCGCCTTGCCGATCTGGGACATGAGCACACCTCCGGCAGCCATACGGTTTCGATCAGGCGCCGCGTCTGCGGCACACCCGGATGCGCGGCGCGGAGCAGCCGTGGCGCGCCGTCCGCGGATTCTGCCAGCGGGCCGGCGGCGATGGCAAGATGCGGCACGTAGATTTTCCGGGGCGCCCGACAAGAGGCGCGTGCGCGTTGCGGTGCGGCATCCGCCACAAAGATGCGAACCTCGACTGGTCCGACCCCTTGGCCAACGCGAAACCGCGCCCTCGTCCGCAGCAGCGACGGTCTACGACGACGTCCCCTATGCGACGCATGCGAACGTCGCCACCCATCCGGACCGGCTGGCGACCATCGCGACGTTGATGGGACTGGCACCCGCCCCGGTCACGCGATGCCGGGTGCTCGAGCTCGGCTGCGGCAACGGGGACAACCTCATTCCGATGGCCGCGTCGCTCCCAGGATCGGAATTCGTGGGCTGCGACCTCGCGGTGGCTGCCCGATCGCGGCCGGACGCCGAATCGCGGCGGCGCTCGGTCTTTCCAACCTGACGTCGTTCACGCCGACATGCGGGCACTCCCCGCGGTGCTCGGCGAATTCGACTACGTCATCGCGCATGGCGTCTACTCGTGGGTGCCGGCGAACGTGCGCGACGGCATGCTCGCGCTGATCGCGCGCGGCTCGCGCCCCGTGGTGTGGCATTCGTGAGCTACAACGCCTATCCGGGATGCTACGTGCGCCGGATGGCTTGGGAGATCCTCCGCTTCCACGTCGAAGAGATCGCCGATCCCGCCCGGCGCCTCGCGGAGGCGCGCGCGCTGGTCACGATGCTCAACGACCCCGCCAATCGCGAGCAGCCGGCCAATGTCGCACTACGGCATGAATTCGGCGAGCTCGCGGCCCGAGCGGACGGCGCGCTGTTTCACGACGACCTGTCAGCCGTCAACGATCCGGTCTGGTTCCATGAATTCATGGCGGAGGCCGGCAAGCATGGGCTTCAGTTCCTGGGCGAGGCAGAGTTCTCGATGATGGCGGATGCGGACATCGCGCCCGCCATGCGCGCGATCCTTGCACGCATGGACCGGTTGAGCCGCGAGCAATACCTCGATTTCGTTCGCGCCCGTCGATTCCGGCAGACGCTTCTATGCCACGCCGACCAGACGCTCGACGACCGAGTGCTCCCAGCGCGCCTTTCCGAGCTCTCGGTATCGCGCCGAAGTTCATTCGCCGAAAGGCCTGGTCTTTCCTGCTCCTGCACCGGATTCCGTCGGCGCCGACGCTGCGTTGGCGCCCGCCGATGCCGATCTCGAAGACGCTCGCGCGTTGCTGCGCGAAATCGCCGAAGCGTGGCCGCATCCTCTCACCGCCCGACCTGGGGCGGACGTTTCGCGCGCGCTCCGGCGGGCCGGTCGGCGGCGACGTCCCGCTACGCCTTGCCGAGATGCTCGTCGGCGCCTACGGCGCGGCGGCAATCGAGCTTCACCTGTTCGTGCCGCCGATTGCGTACACGCCGGGAGAGCGCCCGTACGTGGGTCGCGTCGTCCCGCTGCAGCTCGCCGCCGGAAATCGGGTCACCAATCTCTGGCACGAGAACATCGACCTGGACGATCCCGTCGCGCGGCAGCTCGTCCTGCTGCTGGATGGCACTCGCGACCGCGCGGCGCTGCAGGCGGCGCTCGGCCCGTCGTTCGGGGCCTCGCGCGACGAACCGCCCGCAGCGTTGCTCGAGCAATACCTGCAGCATCTTGCGAAGCTTGCGTTGCTGATCGAGGAGCGTCCTGCGGCGTGACGCGTTATGCGATGATATCGTCGCGATTGGCCTGGCTGATCGCCGCCGCTCGTCCGATCAAACTCACAGCCGAATCGAAATCGCGATGAAAACATCAGAGAAATTCATGAGTATTTTCGCCGTGGTCGCGTTGCTCGCCCTCGTCGCGAGCTGCGCCGACGCGCCGCCCTCCTCACAGCAGACCGAGGGCCTGCTCTCGGCCGCCGGCTTCAAGACGGTTCAGGCCAGCACCGCCACGCAGTTGCAGCATCTGCCCACACTTCCCCAGGGCCAGGTCACGATGGTGACGCAGACCGGAAAGAACTGGTTTGTCTATCCCGGACCTCCCCAGGAATCAGATCTATGTCGGCACCGAAAAGGAGTATCAGGCGTACCTCAAGCTCCGCGGAACGGGCAATGCGTCCGGCCCGCATGGAAGCGCAGATCCAGAAGCAGGACACCGCGATGACGAAATACGACAAAGCCACGTCGGGCGTCATCTGGGAATCGTGGCCGAGCTTCACCGGACTGCAGTGGGGCATGTGAATCTGCGCTTGCGCCCGGTCTTCGCCGATCGTGCGCGGTGCGTGGAGGCGGGACGCGAATCCCCGGACGTCTGCTAGCGCAACCGATGAGGACGCTCGGCGCAACCGGCCTGGCACTCGCAGCCCTGCTGCTCGGCAGCCATAACGCCGGCGCACAAGCCTGCGACGTCGACGCCAGCCTCGACTGGTGCGCGCGGGATCATGGATTCAACGAAGGCGCGACCTGCGGCCTCGATGCGATGAGCCACGCGGGACTGCAGGGATTGCCGGCCGCGGCGCCTCAGGAAGCGTTGGGCAAGACCTGGGATCGCGCCAGCATGCTGGGTTCCGCCAGGACCGCCGCAAAGGCGGGCTGGGTTCCGGTCGCGGTCAACACCGCGATCTGCTGCCAGATCCACGATCCGCCGGCGCAGGCCTGCCTGAAGCGCAATCGCGGCGACGTCGCCGCGTGGCTGCTGCGTTAGGGCAGCACCGCGTTCACGCTCGAATAGAGGCGTGCATCGCCCCGAAGCCCGACCGCCCGTCCGGCTCCGCCCATCCGACATCGACCCGTCACGGCGCCGGAAGTGCCTTGGTCAGATTGGCATTCGTGAACCCTTTGTCGGCGACCGTCAGCCCGTCGGCGAACGCCTGGGACCCGGAGGGGTAGGATTTCTTTGCTTCAAGTTAAGAATTCCCTCGCCTTTTGTGCGGCAGAATCTCGAGCCATGGAGTTGACCTACGGCTTGCCGCTGCTCGCGGTTCTCATATATCTGCTGCACACCGTGCATCGCTTTGCAAAGCGGAATAGGGCAACGCGGCGTCTCCTGCGAAGCGCAATCGGTGGCGACTCGGCACCCCAAATTCAAGGATCCCGACCCCTCCGCGCGTTCGGATATGCGCGCCTACGATGACCCCACGACAGTAATGGGAAACATCAGAACCACGACGTCCTCTCCCGAAAAGCAACCGTCGCGAAAATCGAAAAAAACGCAGGAAGTAGGCGCCGGCGTTTTTCGACGCCGACGCGGAGATCGAATGTCGACATTCGGCTATGGCGGCAACATTACCGTTGCCGCGATCACCGCGCCCTGCCCTTGAACGCAGGGCCGCGCAAACAGTCCAACCGCGAAGGACCTCCGGGGCGGTGTGCGGCTGCCCGGAAAAAAGGGGAAGATTGAACCTCGGCTCGAACTGACAAGGACAGAGTTGGCAAGCGGGGAATGAACATGCTGGCAGGGATCACTTCGATCGACGTTTGTCATCGTCCTGTTCGGGATTGACGGGCCTGCAATCCGCGCGGGCGGATATCTACACGTGGATCGACGCGTCCGGCAGGACCAACATCAGCAATCTCGACCCGCCTCCTGACGCGCACGTGACCAGCGTCATCAAGTCGAGCCCGATCAAGCCCGAGGTACGCAACGACACGCTGCGCGATGCCGAAGTGCAGGCCCTGGCGGAGCGCGTGCGCCAGTTGCAGGACGATGTTGAACAGGCCCGGCGCCAGGCAGCGGTGCCTGTCCAATATCAATACGTTCCGTCGCCGCCGATCGTGCAATACATTTCCACTCCGGCGCCTGCGCCCATGCAATACGCCGACGATGGCGCATCTCAGCCCGCATACGGATGCGACCCCTTGTGGTCGTCCTGCGCGCTAGGGTGGTATCCAGGCGTCTATCCGGCGAGCGTCATCGTGCTTCGCGCGCCTAACTTCCGACGCGGCTTTCCCAATCGCGGCGGACACCACTTCGTCACGCCGCAGCCGGTTCGCGGCCCCGTCGGCCCGCGCCGGCGATAGCCGCGTACAGCGGCAAGCGGCGAAGGGGCGACTCGGCCCCTGATCGCGCCTGAATCCCCTGGTCAGCCTTCGACGGCAGCGGCGTGGCATCGCTGCGCTCGGCGCTGCTCCGCTCGTCGTCAGAAAGGTTCCTTGGCGGAGCTCGCCAGGGTGGCAATCGCCCAACGACGTGAATGTTACGCAAATGAGGTGCCGAACGTTCCAATTCGTCACGACTCCCGAACCCCTAGACTTGGATTCATCGGCGGCGCGAAACATCGCGTCGACAAGATGCGGGACCGGTCCCGAGGTTTTCAGGAGGCTACGATGAACAGGAAGGAAACGTCTCACGAAGGAATCGCATTTCACGGCCGGTGCGACGGTCATCTCGGCAATCTTTCTGGTCGGCATCGCTGCGCTGCTGGTGACGGCAGAACCGCTTCACCTCAGCGTGGCCGCCATGCCGGCGGCACAGCACGCCACCGAGCAACCGGATCGCGACATCGGGGCTTCCGGAATGTCGCGATCAATCGCGGCACCCGATGGCGCCGCCAGCATGGCCACACAGGATCGCTGCGCCCCGACGCAGACGTTCTAGAAGCTCGGCGACTTCTCCCAGCGGGCGGCCGGGCAGAGCTGGCGTTGCCCAGCCGCCCGTGCCGTGCTGCGATCCGCCACTGAGCGGGACGTCGCGAATCCAGTCCCGCCTCCGGCCGCATCCAAGGGGATACCGCCTTTGGTCGCCGCCTGGAGCCCGCCATGATCGCCGCCCGCATCCTCTCCCCGATCGCCTCCTCGGGGCGCTCGTCCTCGCCGCCCTGCTCCGTCCTGCCGCACGGCCACGCCCATGCCTGGCCCTGGGGCGGCGAAAGATCACGGGTCGGGCGTGGCCAGACCGAGACCCGGACCGTCGCCGGCTTTCACACGTGTCGCTCGGCATCGATGCCAGGGTCGAATTCGCCAGGGCGACAGCGAGGGCCTGACGATCACGGGCGACGACAACATCGTCCCGCTGGTCGACCGTCGTCGACAAGGGCACGCTGAAGATCCGCTGGAACGAGAACACGAAGCTCCAGTTGAGGTACAAGAAGCTCGCCATCGTCGTCAACCCGAAGCGCATCGACGGCATCCGCCTGGGCGGTTCGGGGCAGATCCATGCCGACCGCCTCAAGTCCGGCAACCTGAGGGCCGCGATCGGCGGCTCGGGCGAAATCGCGCTGGACGCGCTGGACGCCGACACGCTTCAGGCTCGATCGCCGGCAGCGGCAGCGCATGGCAGCCGGGCGCGCCGATGCACTCGAATTCACACTCGCCGGCTCGGGCGAATTGTCGCGCCCAGCTCCAGTCCCGGCGCGTCACGAACAGCGTGCAGGGCTCGGCCGACGCACGTGTGGGCGAAGGAATCGCTGAACGCGACGATCGCCGGCTCGGGCGACACCGGTACCGCGGCAACCCGCAGGTGAACCGGACGGTGGCGGGATCGGGCACCGTCCGGCGTGCCAAGGACGCGACGTAACGCCCATGAACGTCAACCCGAACAGCGCCGCCGCGTCGAACTCGAGCGTGCGGTTGACGAGGGTCTTGTCGGGCCCGGGAAGCGCCGCCCACCATCGCCCGGCCTCCCTGATCTCCGCCGTGACGTCCTCGCGCCCTCGGGCGGCGTCTTGCCCGCCCGCTCGTAGTGAATCCTCCACAGGCTGCAATACCCCACCGACTCGCGGGCGACATGGGCGATCCGGCAGCCGCGCGCCACGATGGCGCGCCAAAACACGCGGTCTCCGATCATGCTGAAGGCTCGCGGCATCGGCGCCCAGATCGGCGTCAGCGAAAACGCGCCGCGCAGGATCAGGTAGCAGTTGGTGTCGGTGTGCGACCGATACGACTGTCTGGAGGGCAGTGGGTTTCGTCGGGGCGCATCAGGAACCGGCGCGAGGTCACGACGTCGAACTCGCCGTCCGCGGCGGCGAGCGCGTCGACCATCACCTTGATGTGATCCCTGAGGAAGAAATTGTCCGCGTCGAGATAGGCGATCGCGTCGAAGCCCTCGCGAATCGCGAGCATCGATCCGATGGCGCGCGGCGGCGTGTCGCCGTAATCGCCATGCGACGCGCCGAGCTTCACGTGACGCACCGGCTGAACGTCGACGATGGCCTGCGGATGACCATCCGAGACCAGAAAATGCGTGCAGCGATGCGTCTGTCCGGCGACGCTGTCGATGCAGCGCTGCAGGACCTGGGACGATTCCTTGTAGTACGCGGAGACGACGGCGACCTTCATTGGGCGCGATTATCCGCGATCAGCGCCGGCAACGAAAACAGCTCTTCCTCGACGCCTCCGCCGCGTAGGTGAATCCGGCCCCGCGGGTGCTCCGGCTATTTCGCTTTGGCAAGCTGCTTCAGCGTGAATGTGTAGCTCACCTTGTCGAGCGGCTTGTGACAGGCGAGGCACTCGGCCTGGTTGACGCCGGCGCGCGGCTGCTTGTCGGGCGTGAACACGGCGTAGTTCCAGTCGCCGTTGCGCAGCATCTCGGGGATGTCCTTGCCCCAGCCCGCTCCCGCGCCATCACGCCGTAGTAAAGGAGCTTGTCCGGCGCATAGAATCCGTCGGCGCCCATCACCGGCTTCTTGTCGGCGTCGAGCGTCGCCGCGTAGACCTCGAGGAATAGCAACGAACCGTCGGGCAGTGGCTTGCCTTCCTTGGCGGCCTGCATCGCGGCCTTGTTCGCATAGTAATAGCGCACCTGCTTGGTCGCCGGAAAATTGATCGTGTGATATTTCGTGAAGGTGCTCTTGTCGCCCTCCGGGAACGTCACGTGGGTCGCGGCGACGTTCGGCAGGAAGGCGGACTTCGCGCCCGTCCCGGCGCCCGGCAGCGACGCGAAATACGCCGCGACGTTGGCGATGTCGTCGGCACTGAGCTGCGACGCGATCGCATTCATGATCGCGTTCTTGCGCGTGCCGTCCTTGAGCGCCGTCAGCTGCGCCTCGATGTAGCCGGACCGCTGCGCCGCGAGGTTGGGAATCGCGTCGCTGACGCTCACGCCGTTGACGCCGTGGCATGCGGCGCAAACCATGGCGACCTTCGCCTTGCCGGCCTCGATGTCGGCGGCATGGACGATCGGCGCGACGGAGAGAATGGCGGCAAGTGCGAGCAACTTCTTCATGGAATGCTCCGGTGGTTGATGAGCGGCCGAGGGTGGAATTGCAATCCCCTTGGGCCGGTCAGTCAACACCTTGATGGCGCGGACCATTCCCCGAACGAGCACGCGGATGCTCCCGGATGCGAATCGGTGCCTAGTCCTCCTTGCCGAAGAACGCGAGGTAGAGCCACACCAGGATGCTCGCGACGAGCGTCCACGCGCGACCCAGTAGGCGATGCGCCAGCCGCGATTGCCGGGCCGGATGATCTCGGCCTCCGTCGCGTACACGGTCTCGCACGCGCCGTTGCCGGTGTCCCTGCGCGTGGTGCTGGTGCCGCGAAAGAACGCGAATCCCTGGTGGTGCGAATACTCGGCGAGATAGCCGCGGAAGTGGATCTGGTCGCCGACGCGCGTGCTCTTCAGCACCTTGGCGATCGCCGGGTCGTCGGTGAGCAGGTGGTTGTTGGACACCGCGTACTGGTCGAAGGCGTCCCAGGATTCGCTCGACGACGTCTGCCAGTAGCAGACGAACTCTCCGCTCGAAAAGCTGATGTCGCGGTATGCGCCGCGGCGCGCGTTGCCGCCCCACACCACGCATAGATCGGTGACGTTGAGCGAGTCCTTCCACGCCTTGTGCACCCAGTCCCACCAGGTGTCGGCGTTGTGCTTGCTGACGACGAGCCCGTTGAGATCGTAGGCGAAGACCGGCCGGATCGTGTATTCGATGCCGCCGGTGGTGGTCTTGAACGGCGCGCGGTCGGTCGCCCTCTGGTCGGGATCCTCGAACACCGCCGCGTCGAGCTTGTCGGGCGGCGGCAGGCTGTCGCGCATCCACCAGGACACGGCGAGCAGCGCCGCGCTGCCGAAGATCAGCGCGCGGAAAATCATGAGGCGAGAGTCGTACGCGAATGCATGCCGCGTCTACTTTGCATCATTCGCCGGCGCGCCGGCGCCGTCCGCCGGCACTTCCTGCGCCGCGCGCGCCCGCCGCTCGAACGAAAACACCGGCCCGCCGACATACGTGAAATCATCTTGTGCTGGCATGCGAGACCAGGATCCTGTGCGAGTGGAAGAAATCGGCCCAAGAAGCATTCCAGGAACGAACAGCTTGGTCGGCACATGGGTCCGGCTCGTGTTGGCGTCCTTCCACAATTCGGCGAATTCGATCGTGGTGTCCTTGATGGCCTCGTTACCGATGGCGAAGCTCGCGAACGGACCGCGCCAATACGGCACGGTATTCGCGCCCAGACCGCCCCAGTGTCCAACCGTTTCATTCCGGAATCTCCCTTTGGCGAAGTGGTATGGTGAGACCCGAATGCCGCGACACTCAAATTGCAGGTGCGATCCGCAGGACGAATGGGCCGAATTGCGCGACCACGCTCCTTGATCGCGTCGCGATCGAAACGGCCGCTACTTCGCCTTGGCCTTGGCGGCGTCCTTGTCCGATGCCTTCGCCGGCTCGGGCGAAGAATCAATGGGGTCGTCGATCGCGAATACCGGCCCGCCGGCATAAGTGAAATACATCTTGTGCTGGCTGTGCGAGATCAGTACGCGATGCGAGCGCAGAAAATCCGACCCGAGCAGCATTCCAGGCATTACGTCCAACAGCTGCTTGGCGCGGCTGCCGGTCGTGTGCGTCATCTGCTTCCACAGATCGGCGAAGCGGATCGTTGTGTCGCGGATCGTTTCATTTCCGATCGTAAAGCTCGCGAAGGGACCGTTCCACAACTGCATCGCCTTCGGACCCATTCCGCCGCCAATGCCCACGGCGACGACGCCGGGCGTGTCCGGAGTGACGCCAAGCCGCGCGGCGTCGACCTTGTTCAACACCGTGGTGCCGGCGCCGGAATCCAGTTGCGCCTGCACCGGCTGGCCATTGACCTTCACCGTCAGAAGAATCCTGTTCGCAGGTATCGGATGATTTCTCGAGGTCGACCTCGCTGACTCCACTCGTGGCCCAATACGCCAGTGGCACGTCGTCGCAATCCTTGGCAACGAACAAGCGCACCGCGTCGTGGGCAAGGTCGAATTCGACGTCAACCTTGCTAAGAAATCCTCGCCGAGGATGAAGGCGATTCCGTCACGGGAATCGTCCCTCGCCCGAGACGACCACCAGCCAGTCCTTGCGCACGGTGTCGCCGATTCTGAACTCATCAATGCGAGCGGCGTTGACGTTGGTCTCACCGCCGATCCCGAACAGGCGAACGCCGCCGAACGGCCGCAGGACCAGGCCGAGCCGAGCGGCCGCCGAGTGCAGGACCATGCTATACGCCCGCACCGGTGTCCAGCATGATGTCGATCCTCTCGCCGTTGATGGCGCCGTCGACGATCACCTGGCCACCCTCGTACCGCACGGGCCACTCCGCCACCTTTCCGAGCTTGCATTTGCTGGGCGCGGCGATTGCACAGCCGCAGGCGAGCGCCAGCTGCAGTCGCCGCAATAGCCGCAACTGGAATGCGCACCCGTCTCATCGATGAGCTCCTCGGTCGGGCATCGTGCGAATCTCGATGCGTCGCCGGCGACCGAATCCGCGCGCTCCAATGCGAACACGCACGCGGCTGCGCGGCGGCGATGAACGGCATCGACTCACTTGCTGGTGCTGCTCGCTTTTCCTTTCGCGCCGGCGTCCTTGGCCGGCGCCTTCGCAGGTTCCGGCGGCAATTCAATCGGGTCGTCGATCGAGAACACCGGGCCGCCGGCGTACGTGAAATAGATCTTGCGCTGGCTGTGCGCGACCAGAACGCGGTGCGAGCGGAGGAAATCGGTGCCGAGCAGCATCGCGGGATTCACTTCGGCCGGATTTCCCGCGCGGCCGCCGGAATCCGCGACCGGGTGTCCTTCCAGAGGTCGGCGAAGCGGATCGTCGTGTCCTTGATTCGTTCGTCGCCGATGGTGAAGCTCGAGAACGGCCCGACCCAGCTGTCGATCGTGTCCTTGCCGGACGTCCGCCCGCTCGAGATGGCGATGACGCCGGGCGACTTGGGCGTGACGCCCACCCGCGCGGCATCGGTCATGTTGACCACCGACGTGGCCGCGCCGGAATCGAGCACCGCCTGCATGGCGAGGCCGTTGAGCTGCACGGTGAACAGGATCTGCGGATGGGCATCGGACATCCTGGCCATGTCCACCTGGCCGGCTCCGTTCGGTGCCCAATACGCGAGCGAGGCGGCTTCGCAATCCTTCGGCCTGAACAGCCGCACCGCGTTGTGCGCGAGGTCGAATTCGACGTCGACGGCACGGAAGAAATCCTCGCCCAGGATGAAATCGGCATCGCGGCCGAACTCGACCTCGCCCATGATGATGACCCACCAGTCCTTGCGCGTCGCGTCACCGATCTTGAACTCGTCGATCTGCGCGGCTTCGACGTCCGTCGCGCCGCCGACGCCGACGATCTTCACGCCCGGAAGCGCCTGCGTGGGCAATCCCAAACGCGTCACCGCGCGGCGAAGGATGAGGCTGCGCTCGGTGCCGGTGTCGAGCATGATGCCCACTTTCCTGCCGTTGATGGTCCCGTCGACGATCAGCTGGCCGTTCTCGAGGTGCGCCGGCCACTCCGCGAACTTCGCGAGCTTGCAGTTGCCCGTCGCGGCCAGCGCGCCGCTTGCCATCGTGACGCTGGTGGCCGTCATCACGGCCGTGAGGAATCTTGCGTTGCGCAATCTCAAATCTCGCTTGGTTGTGCCGGACGCGCGGATCGTCGCGGTCAGTCGCGCGCGGTGATCTCGTCGTCGACCCGCCAGGTGCCGCCTTCCTTGACCATCAGCACCTCGCCCGTCAACTTTGTCATCGAGCCTTCGCCCGCGATCAGCAGCACCGCCTTGTCGCCGGACGAGAAGCCGCCCGTGATCTGCACGGATTTGCCCGGATGTCCTTCGGCCATCGCGCGCAGCATGGCGTCGAGCTTGCCGTTCTTCTGGTTTTCGTCGAGAAACTTCTGCTGCTCGTTCGACAAGAGCGGCCGCAACGCCGCGCGATCGCCTTTCCCGAGTGCGGCGTGGTACTGCATGTACGCCTTGCCCGGCGCGCCGCCGTCGGCCGGCAGCGCCGCGCCATGATCGTCGGACAGGATCGGCGCGGCGAGCGTGAGCTCGAACGAGCGGTCCTTCTCCTTGTCCGTCAGTTTGCCGGACAGCTTGCCGTCGACGATCTTCACCGTCGAGACGGCCTCGCCGGTGCAGAAGCCGCAGCCGTTGCCCTGCTGGAAGTAGTAGCTGAAGCCGCGGTAGGTGCCGTCCAGCCGGAACTCGAAGAAGACGACGCCGGTCTGGTCGTCCATCACGCGCTCCGTGATGAGGCGCTTGCGATCGACGTACTCGGAGATCGCGGCGGCACGAAGATTGACGTTGGAGACCGCCACGATCAGCGCGCGGCTGTCGTCGAAAAGGGACTTGCCGCGGAACGCGACGGCGCCATTCGCTTCGAGCGTGATGGCCTGGCTCTTGAAGACGCCGGACGCCGTCGGGACCGCGTCGGCGGCGAACGCGGGTGCGGCGAGGAATAGGCACGCGATGACGGCGGATCGGAACATGGGAAAGCCTGTAAGGGTCGGCGAAGGGAGATTATCGCAGGAACCGCTGCGCGCGGTCCGCCTCGTGCCGGATCGGCAGGGGCGGAAGGTTCCCGGCCCGCCTTCAGCGCGGCCGCTTCGACGCGTCGATGTCGAGGTAGGAAAGCGTGCTCAGCAGCACCGGATGCGTCTTGTGCCCGAGCAGCCACGGCTGGACGAGCGTCACCCGCACCGGCGTCGTCTGCAACACGAACACGGCGTCGGCCTCGAGCTTGCGCGACATCTCGACGAAGAGCGCGTTGCGCTCCGCCGAATCGGGCATCACGAGGCTGCGCTCGTACATCCGATCGTAGGTCGCGGAGCGGTAGCAGGGAACGTTCGTTTCGCCGATGTTCGAGCCGTAGAACAGTTGCATGAAGTTGTCGCCGTCCGGAAAGTCGGCGGCCCAGCCCGATGCATACATCTGGAGCCGACAGGCATTCGACATGGTCGCGAGCTCGCTCGAGCGCACGAGCTCGAAGCGGACCCGGATGCCGATCCGGTCGAGCGCCTTCCTCCACATCTGTTCGGTCTCGCGCGCCGTCGAATCGCTGCCGGTGTTGATCGTCACCGTCAGCGGCTTGCCGTTGGGCAGCGTGCGATAGCCGTCGGCGCCGCGCGCGTAGCCGTGGCTGTCGAGCAGGCGGTTGGCGCCGGCCGGGTCGTACTGGATCGCGCTGCGATAGGAGCGGTCGTAGCCCGAGATCTCCGGCGGTATCGGCATTTCCGGCTTGAACGCGCTGCCCTTTCGCACGACCCGGATCTCCTCGTCGGAATCGTAGGCCATCGCGATCGCACGGCGCAGCGCGATTTTCTCGGCCCCGAAGCCGCCGATCACCGGATCGCGAAAATTGAACGACGAGTAACGGATGCTCGGACTGTACGAGCGATAGGCGGCGATGCCGCGGTCGCGCAATTCGCGCCGGACCTGGTCCCCTTCCGGCGAGCCCTGCACGAAGCGCTTGGGAATCTGAGTGGTATCGAGCTGGTTCGCCCGAAAGGCGGTCCAGTCCACTTCCTCGTCTTCGACGATGGAAATCTCCGCACGTCCGATCCGCGGCATCTTCTTGCCCCGCATCGTCGCGGCGAGCTCGCGATCGCGCATGTCGTCGCCAGGCGTGAAATTCCACACGAAGCCGCGGTAATCGGGATTGGCTTCGAGGACGATGCGCGTCCCCGGCACCCATTCCTTCAGAAGGTAAGCTCCGGACCCCACCGGGTGGGCGCCGATGTCCTCACCGTACGCTTCGACGACCTCGCGCGCGACGGCGCCGAGGATGGGCTGGGCGAGCACGTATTCGAATGCGTAGTCGGTGCGGACCAGCTGAAAGCGCAGCGTGTAGCGGTCGACGACCTCGAGCCCCGGGATCTTCGCGCTGTAGTCGAACTTGCCCGTCGTCTTCGCGCGCGCCACGGCGGCGTCGAGGCCGACGATCTTGCCGCGCACGAGGTAGGCGGACGGCGAGCGCACCGCGGGGTCGAGCAGGCGCATGACCGAATAGGCGAAATCCTGCGCGATCAGCTCGCGCGGCTTGCCCTTGAACGCGGCATCGGGGGAAAAGTAGATGCCCTTGCGGATGCGCACGGTGTAGGTCTTGCCGGCGTTCGTGACTTCCGGCATGGCGTCGGCGGCCTGCGGCACGAGCTTCGCGGGCCGCGCGAGGTAGTCGTAGGTGAGGAGCCGATCGAAGACCTCCTCGAGGATCACCGCCGAATAGGCGTCGGTCGGGCCGGCGGGATCGAATCCCGGCGGATCACTCGGCAGCGACAGATGCGCAACCTTTGCAGGGTCGGCGGCAAGGAGCGGTGGGGCCGCCATCGACGCACCGATGCCGACGACCAGCGCAACGAGACCCGCGCAGATGCGGCACCGCAACAACCGAGTCGGTGCACCGTTTGCGCGAGTTGGCCCGTTCCCCATGGAGCCCGTGATTATTCCCCATTTCGCGGAAGGGTGATAGGCGCGACGATGAGCGGGCTCCGGGCTGGGACGAGAGGGCAAACAATCAACATCATGTGCACGACATGGCATTCCATGCCCAAGGCGGACAGCGAGGATCCGACCCAAGGCCGAAGCGGTCGCGGCGGTGCAGCGCAATCCGATCCGGTTGGGCACGACTGGTACCATTTCCGGTCACAGTCGTGTCCCCGTCTATAGGAATTCCCATGACCCGAATCCTGCCTGCCGCGATCGGCCTCGCCCTCATCGCCGGAGGCGCGATCGCCGCCGATCCCGCGGGACCAGCCAAACCCGGCCCGTCGCCTGGCTCCGGCATCGATCTCCGCTACGTCGATACGAGCATCCGGCCGCAGGACGACTTCTATCGCGCCGTCAACGGCAAGTGGCTCGACACCTTCGAGATGCCGGCCGACAAGGGCCGCTATGGCTCGTTCGACAAGCTCCGGGACGATACCGAAGTGCAGCTCAGGACGATCGTCGAGGAAGCCTCGAAATCGCCGGACGCCGCCCCCGGGTCCGAAACGCAGAAGATCCGCGATCTCTACAACAGCTTCATGAACGAGGCGAAGCTCGAGGAGCTCGGCACGAAGCCGATCGCCCCGCTGTTCGCGCGCATCGATTCGCTGAAGGACAAGGGCGATGTCGCCGCGATGATCGCGGCGTTGAACGGCCTTCGCGTCGACGCGCCGTTCTTTCCGTTCATCCATCAGGACAACCGCGATTCCACCAAGTACGTCGTCGACCTGCGCCAGAGCGGGCTGGGCCTGCCCGATCGCGACTACTACCTCGACGACAAGTTCAAGGACGTGCGCGCGCAGTACGTCACGCACGTCGCGAAGATGCTCGGCATGGCAGGCGAGCGCGATGCGGACGATGCCGCGCAGAAGATCGTCGCGCTCGAAACCGAATTGGCCAGGGTGCAATGGACGCGCGTCGAGAATCGCGATCCGGTCAAGACCTACAACAAGGTCGAGATCGCGCAACTCGCAACACTCGCGCCCGGCGTCGACTGGAAGCGCTGGCTCACCGACGCGGGAGTCGACTCCCGCATCGGCTACGTGATCGTCGCGCAGCCCAGCTACATGACCGGCTTCGCCAAGCTGCTGGCCGACACGCCGCTGCCGGTGTGGAAGGCGTATTTCAAGTGGAAGGTGCTGAACGAAGCCTCGCCCTATCTGGCGAAGGCCTACGTCGACGAGCGGTTCGCCTTCCAGGACACCGTGCTGCGCGGCATTCCGGAGAACCGGCCCCGCTGGAAGCGCGCGGTGGAGTTCGTCGACACGTCGATCGGCGAAGGGCTGGGCAAGCTCTACGTCACGCGGCATTTCCCGGCGGAGAACAAGGCGCGCATGGACGCGCTCGTCGCCAATCTGCTCGTCGCGTACCGGCAGAGCATCGACGAGCTCGACTGGATGAGCCGCGAGACCAAGGCGCAGGCACAGGCGAAGCTCGCCAAGTTCACGCCCAAGATCGGCTATCCGAAGGAGTGGCGCGATTACACCGGCCTCGTCGTCGTCAAGGACGACCTCGTCGGCAACTGGATGCGGGCGCAGGCGTTCGAATACCGGCGCAACATCGCCAAGCTCGGCAAGCCGGTGATGGTGAAAAAGCCGATCGGGCATCTTCGTCTTTTCGGTCATAGCCCTGCGTGAATTCAAAAGCCGACGAAAATCCCGGTCAATTTGAGGTATATCAACCATCTATTTTCCCTTCTCCTGGAGCCTAGGTGGCGGCCGTATAGCGCGGCGGCATGCCGCAGATGAAAACACCAACGTGTGTTTGGCGAAACCACGCTCACAAATGTCCGCCGTTTGCTCGCGCCGGCACTCCGCTTCCTGGCGCCGATCGCGACCCTCCTTTGATGACGAAAAGACTTGTAATCGAAGACGAGGTTAGTCTTGATGCTGTCGTTTGAATGATGAGACCGAGGGGGTTTTATGGCAATCAAGGACTTGTTGCTTCCGCTGACCAGCTATCCCACGCCGACCGGATCAGGCGCGATCGAAAATGCTGTCGGATTGGCCGCTGGGCTGGGAGCCAAATTGTTGGCCGTCACATTCGAACTGGATATACGCTCGCCAATCGGTCTTTATGCCGATGCTCTGAATATCGGTGGGATCCTGGCAGCCGAACGCCAGAAATGCGCGACCAATGCCCGGAACCTGTTGAGCGCTTTTGATTTATTGCCATTCAACGTGGCATCGCCCATGAACACCATACTGAACGCTGCATGCCGGCCGAGCTTGCACGCCGCCTCGTCGCCAGGTCGAGAGTGGGCGATCTGACCCTTTTTCACGCTGAGTGCAGAGGACGATGGCCGGCGGAGCGTCGCCGAAGAGCTCATTTTTGAATCCGGCAGGCCAGTGCTGATCTTTCCCGATGAACCCAAACGCGAGCTTGCCGCATTGCTGACGAATGTCGCCATTGCTTGGGATTGCAGTCGTCCCGCCGCGAGGGCGGTCGCAGACGCAATGCCGTTCCTTCAACGCGCGAAAACGGTGCAGGTTTTCACCGTCGTGGATGATAAAGTAATTGATAAGTCCGCGTCGGGCGTGATGCTGTTGAAGCATCTTGAAACGCATGGGATAGGAGCCAATCTGGAAGAACTGAAATCCGGCGGGCGAGCGATCGAAGCCGTATTTGCGGAGCACCTTGGCCTGCGCAATGTTGAGCTCCTGGTCATGGGCGCCGATGGGCATTCGAGAATGAGGGAGTTCGTCCTTGGCCTGGCGACCGCGAGCATTCTGCGCCGACCACCGGGTTGGGTGCTTCTGTCTCACTAGCCGCGGGACGCCGGCGCGCCTTGGTTGGTGAACGACGATTTATTGTTTGCGATTTTTTCAAGCTCGATTTGGTGCCATAATGAGCGAAATGGTGCTCGCCGCATGCGCCGTTTGCCAAGTTGGCGCTGTTGTCTGAGGAGCGATCATGAGGCGACATAGCATCATATTCACGGTCCTTTTTGGGATCGCGCTCCTTCCGCCCGCAGCGCTTGCCGAAAATGTCATGAAACTGGTCGAGAGCGCGCCCGCGCCCACCTTGAAGCCAGTAGACTGGATTAGGCTTGGGGCAAGCGTACACGGTGCTTTTGGCGCTTTTATTCCGGTCGGTATCCGTGTCGGCCTAGATGCCCTTGAACGCCTAAAGGTCGAACCTCGTGGTGTATCGGTCACCTACTTCGCGGGTGACAAACCGCCATGCCCATGCATTGCCGACGGCGTGATGATTGCTACCCAAGCGACCCCCGGACAAGGAACATTGCAGATTGCGCAAGCGAAGGCGCCAGCCGGCTTGACGGCAGTTATCGAGATACGAGCGCGCAAGACCGGGGAAGGCCTTCGATACACGATCACCGACGAGTGGCTGCCAACGATTTTGGCGTGGAATAGGGCTAACCTGCCAGGTCGATACGAGGCTGCTATGGCCGCCCAAGGCCTTTTCCAAGTAGAGCCTATTCGTTAGGGCACTCGTTCCTGGCGCTCCACCAATTCTCCCGCTCGCCGCCCCGAAGGCTTCATCGAGCCATGCCTGCCGACGCTGGCCCGCACAGTTCCGAAATTTCTGTGTCACTTGATATGGTTCGAATATGCAAAAAAGCGGCCGTGGCCGTCGGCGGCATCATTGCGATACAAGCGATCCCGCTCTATCTCTTCGGCCAGCCGCCGATCTGCACCTGTGGATACGTGAAAGTGTGGGAAGGCGTCGTG
>CAVUIG010000006.1:0-57562 GCA_963741355.1 uncultured beta proteobacterium | reverse complement strand
ACGCGCCGATGATGGCGGCGAGCAGCTGGACCAGCAGGTGATCGAGCGTGTGCGCATGGTTGGCACCGATCGTGACGGCCACCGACATCACGCCTGGGTCGACCGTCAGCGGCATCGTCAACGGATAGAACGCCTTGGCCAGCGCGGCCACGGACGCGCTGGCCGGGATCCGCGGCGGCCTCGGCCGGCTTCGAGTCGTCATTGAGAAGCTTCCAGCCGAGCGCGCAGACCACGGCGCCGCCGGCCACCTGTATGACGGGAACCGACAGCCCGAACAGCCGCAGCACGAACGAGCCCAGCAGCATCGACCCCAGCAGCAGCGCGAACGAGTACACCGCAATGTGCCGCGCCAGCGCGCGCCGGGTCGGCTCGTCGCAGCCGGCGGTGAGCCGCAATAAAATCGGGGCATCGCCCGGCGGATTGACCACGGGCAGGACCGCGCCGACGACAACGAGAATCGCGCCGGAGAGTTGAACGAGGTCGGACCAGAGCATCGCGTCTTCGCGGGGATGGCCGGGTGGCGGCCGTTCGAAAGGATACAGCGTGACGCCGCTCTCGCCGAGCGGCGAAGCCTCGCGCCGCCGGCTCCGACCGGTCGTTGCCTGGCAACGCTGATGAGCTTCGCGGGATCTGCTCACCGCCTCGATCACCGAAGCGGCGAACGGCGAAGCATCAGTCGCGGTCGGTCGAAACCGTCGGCGCCGGCTCCTCGCGGGGACCGGAGGCACGACTTTGTCCGGCAGCTGTTTCCGCGCACCTCGAATGCGACGCTGGAAAGCGCCTTGCCCATCGCGTCCTCGAGCGCGAGCGTGTGCCGCCCGGACGCCGGCGCCCAATCGGCGCGTCCGCGCCGGCTTTTTTCCACCGCCCCACTGTCCAGCCGCCAGCGCAGGCCTTCGATCGCGGGCGCGGCCTCGAACACGACGCGCTGCGCGGCATCAGGAATGTCCGGGTCGAGCGCGATGACGGCGCCGGCGGCGGGATAGCGGATCCGCGGCGTGGCGCCGGCGAGTTCACCCGACGAACAATTCTCCGGGTCCTGCCCGCTACGGACGACTTCCATCTCCGTGCCGCGCACGAACCATTCGTCGCGCGCGCTCTCGACGGCCGGCAGGAACGCGACCGTGCGCCGCGCGACGCCGGCGGGCGCCGCCGCTGGCACCGACGCGTCCGCCGCGTGCAACCATTGCACGACGTCGCGCCAGATCGGCGCCGCGCCCGTGACGCCGGAAACGTCTTGCATCGGCGCGCCCGAAAAATTGCCGACCCACACGCCGACGGTGTAGCGCGACGTGTAGCCGATGCACCAGTTGTCGCGCATGTCCTTGCTGGTGCCGTCTTCGCCGCGCTCCACGCGCGCGTCGCCGAGGATTCTCGAGCCCGAACGACAGCGCCCGCGCTCCGCGGTCTGCGAGGATGTCGGAGATGATGAAGCTCGCGGCCCGGCCATAGACGCGGCGCGGTGCGCCGGTCTTCGCAGCATTCGGCGCCGCGGCGAACCGCGTCGGACCGGTCACGCCGCCGTTGGCGAGCGTGCGGTACGCGTTGGTGAGCGAGAGCAGCGTCACGTCGGCGTCGCCCAGCGCGAGCGCAGCACCGTAGAAGCTGTCGTCACGGACGAGCGTGTCGAAGCCAGTCCTCAGCGTGCCATGGAAGCGGTCGACGCCGACGAGCTCGAGCGTGCGCACGGCCGGCACGTTGAGCGAGCTCGCGAGCGCCGTGCGCACGCTGACGAGGCCCTTGAACTCGCGGTCGTAGTTCTGCGGAACGTACATGCCGCGCTCGGTCGCGATCGCGACCGGGCTGTCGTCGACGACGATGCCGCGGTCAGCACGCCCGCGTCGAGCGCCAGCGCGTAAGGAACGGCTTCAGTGTCGAGCCGGCTGCCCGAGCGCCGTCACCCCGTCGACCTGCGGCGCCGACGAGAGCGCCCGGGCTGCCGACGTAGGCCAGCACGTCACCGGACGCATTGTCGAGCACGATCAGCGCGCCGTCGCCCACGTTGCGTCCGGAAAGCTCGGCTAGCCGCTCACCCAACTCCGCCACCGCGTAGCGTTGCAGATCGCCGTCGAGCGTGGTGGTGAGCTTCTCGCCCGGTCTCTTGAGCAGCCGCGCCGCGACGTGCGAAGCGTCGTTCCACCGCGGCGCGATGCGGTAGGCGCCCGCCAACGCCGCCGTCGCCGATGCGAGGACGTCGGCACACGCGACGGCGAGGTTCGCAAGCGTCGCGACAGCGCACGCACGCTGTGCGACCGTCGCCGCGGGCGCGTTCGGGTTGCGCAAGAGCGCCACCAGGATCGCAGCCTGCGCGCGTCGATCCGCAGGCGTCTTGCCGAAGAGCCCTTGCGCCGCGGCGGCGAGCCCGATGAGCTCGCCGCGATACGATGCCAGATTGAGATACGCCTCGAGAATCTTCGCCTTCGACCACGCGCGCTCGAGCGCGAGCGCGGCCTGCGCCTGGTCCCATTTCTGAGCCGAGCGTCCGCGTTGCCGCCGGGGCGGCGCCAGCGTCGGATCGAGCATTCCGGCGAGTTGCATGGTCAGCGTCGATCCGCCGCGCGGGCGCCGGCCGTCGAGCGTGCGCCATACGCTGTCCCACGCGGCGCCGGCGAGGCCTGACCAGTCGACGCCGCGATGCTCGTAGAAGCGCTTGTCCTCGGCCCCGACGAGCGTCGCCGCCATCGCCGGCGAAATGCCGGTCAGCGCGACCCAGTCGAGCCGGCGGACTTTCGCATCGACGCGGACTTCCGACAAGGCATTCCATGGCGGTCGAGGAACATCGCCTCCGAACTGACGTAGACGCCCTCACGTCGGCGAACGACGGCAGCTCGACGTCGGTCGCCGCCACGGGCGTTGCCACGCCGAGCGTGAGCGCAATCACCGCTGCGTACCATCGCATCGGCCGGCTCATTGCGCGACCCTCCAGTCCGCGTTGGGCAGCTCGCCGAACATCTCCGGCGCTACATCGCTTCGACACGGGTGGCCGGCAGGTGGAATCACCGGCGTTGTTGAGTCGCACTGTCTACTCGACGACGAAGCGGCCCTTGGGGACGAACCGATAATAGGCGCGGAAGCTCTCAAACGTCCGCTCCTCGAACGCCGGCCCAACCCACCCTATCCGCTTCTCACCCTGCACGACCAGCGTCGAATCGCCGCCGATCCCGCGGCCCAGCGCCGTCGCTGCCCGCGGAAATCGGATCGTCGACGACGACCCAGCTCATGTCCGACTGCGACTCGACTTCGAGGTGGATGCGGGCGACGTCGCCGCGCGGCCATTGCCCTTCACGTTCTGCTGGATCGGTGTCACTTCACGCGTCATCCGGTAGCCGCTCGACAGCGGCTCCTTGAGCGGTATCGCGGCAATGCTCTCAGCGTGATCCACGGCTTGCCATGGCCGTCCTGCATGAGCGTCGCGCTCGGCACGTCCGGACGGCCACGGCAAGCTCTTCCGAACGACTTCGCGCCGTCGTCGGGCTGCCACGCGTGGCGAAGCGATTCCGCCCACGCGGCGGTCGTCGTGCCGGTGAGCGCGTCTTTTCGAACGCCGCGGAGAATTTGTCGACGGCCAGCCCGCCCCAGGCGTTCGCCACCGTCGTGTTCCAGTGGCCGCGCTGCATGCGGCCGAGCGTCCGCGCACGAGGCGCGGCATGTCCTCCGCCACGTCCGCATGTCGTGGAACGCGAGCAGCAGCTGTTGGCATTGTGTCCGCGGAGACCATCAGCCACCACAGCGCGTCGGTCTTCTCGGTCGAGAACCCCATCGTCGTCCCCTGGAAATTGAGCCGCGAGCGCAGGATGCTTTCGACGTGCTTCATCCGCTGTCGCGCTTCGCGAGATTCGGCGACCGCTTCAGGACCAGGTACCAGTCGATCACCGCCGATTCGGCCACAGGTTGGGCTCGATCGCGATGCTGTCGAGCCAGCCGGGTTGATGGGTTCCTGCGGCGCGACAGCGCTTCCAGCGCGGCGACCTTGCGGATCGCGAGGTCCGCGGTCGGCAGCGCGGAATAGCGGACGACGCGGCCTTCGACGAATCCGATCAGCGCGCTGCTCCAGCTTGCGGCGCAGATCTTCCGGAATCTCCCAGCCCGCTTCGCCCGAAACGACAGCACGTAGGCGGTCAGCGAATCGTCGCCGTCGCGCAGGATCGTCCAGTACTTCACCATGCCGTCGCGATCGAGGTAGTCCGGCAGCGCGCGCATCAGGCTCGCCCAGCGCGCCGGATCGCGCAGCCCGATCGCGATCGACGTGCGCTGCTCGAAGCAGCTGTACGGGTACCAGGACAAGTACTCGCGGACGCCCGGCAGGTCGCCCGCCAGTTTGGCCTGCATCTGCACGTTGACGCCGCCGCGTCCCGGGATCGCGTCGGACGGGCGCTGCACGGCGATCGACTCCGGCTCGTCCAGCTGCAGGATCGTTGCCTGATACGTTCGCTCGGGCACCGCGGGCACGACCGCTTGCGCGATCTTGAGTGTGTCCCGTGCGACGGGCGCCGGCGCCCGCCGGCGCGCCGTCCTCGATCGCGTCGACCTGCCATTCCAGCTTCGTGGCACCCACCGGCACGGCGACCTCCCAGCGATTTCCTTCGCTTCGCCCGGCGCCAGATCGACTGCTGCCCGGCGAGCGTCGCGCGCGTCGCGCCCTTGCCGTCCGGCGCGATGCTCGCGGCGAGCGTCGCGCGCATCCGCCGCTCCGACGCATTGCGCACCGTGAACTCGGCGCGAAAGCGGTCGCCCTCGCGCACCAGCGGCGGCAGGCCGGACAGCAGCATCAGGTCCTGCGTCGAGCGGATCGACGCGCTTCGCCGGTGCCGAACAGGCCGGCGCCGGCCGGGCCACCGCGACGATCCGGAAACTCGTCAGCGAATCGTTCAGCGGAACCTCGACGGCCGCGTTGCCCGTCGCGTCGAGCGGCACGCGCGCCTTGCCACAGCAGCAGCGTGTCGAACAGCTCGCGCGCCGATCGGCGCCCGCCGCCGCCGCCCGCGGCGATCGCCTTGCGGCCGAAGTGCCGCTTGCCGATCACCTGCATCTGCGCGGTCGACGTCACCACTTGCTCGCCGCGCCGGGTCATCATCGCGTCCAGCAGTTTCCACGATTCGTTCGGCAGGAGCTCGAGCAGGCCTTCGTCCACGGCCGCGAGCGCGACCTCGCTGCCCGCGGGCGGCGCGCTGCCGTCGGGACGCCGCACCGCGATCGTCACGCTCGCCTTGTCGCGCACCTTGTACGCCGACTGCGCCGGCGTCGACCTTGACCGCGAGCTCGTGCGCGGACCAGCCGACGCGGATCTCGGCGAGGCCCATCTTGAACGCCGGCTTCGCGAGATCGACGAGCGCGGTGGGCGCGACGTCGGCGATGCGTCCGCGCACGATCAATGCGGAGACGAAGACGTTCGGCGCGTAGCTGCCCTTGATCGGCAGCTCGATCATCGGGTCGCTGCGGTCGATCGTGCGCACGAACGACTCCAGCACGCCCTCGCGCTCGACGGTGACGAGCGCGGTCGCGACCTTGAACGGCGTGCGCAGCTGCAGCCGCGCCGTGTCGCCCGGCTCGTAGCGCTTCTGCTCGGGCAGCAGGTCGATGCGGTCGTTGTCGGATGCGGCGAACCACCAGTCCTCGTCCGCGTCGCGACCCAGGCGTCGGCATGGGTGACGCTCGCATCGCCCGTCGCCGTCCGTCGCGCGGGCGCGCAGGATCAGATTTCCCGATGCGGGCGCCGCGACTTCGCAGATCAGCATGCCGTGCGCGTCGGTCGTTCCGGCGCAAAGGTCGCCGACCCGCCGCGTTTCGCTGCCGTGGTCATAGGCGTAGAACCCGCCGATCAGGCGGCGCCGATGCGAATAGGTTTCGCGCTTGAACGCGTCGGTCCGCGACGCGAACATTGGCTGCCGGGCTGGCCGCGCAGGATCGACCGCGAGAACGGTGAACTTGATCCGTTCCTTCGACGACGCCCAGTGGTCGGGCTTGATGCCGAGCACGACACGCGAGGGCCACAGCGCGACCCGGGTCGCCGCGGTCAGCGTCTCGCCGTTCGGGTCGCGGTACTCGAGCTCGGCGACGAGGTCGCGCGGCACGTCGCTCCTGCCGACGCCCTTGACGGTCGCGCGGGCGCCGCCGGATGCGTCGAGTGCGAGGCCCAGTTCGTTGACGCGTTGCGGCCTCACCGTCTCGCCCGTGGCCTCGGCCACCTCGTCGTCGTCGTATTCGCCGGATCCGCGAACACGTTGTTGCCCAGTCGGAACATCGAGTCGCCCTGTTCCAGACTGCCTTCGGCGATGTCGCCCGCGGCGAACGCGTAGCCCTCGTAATCGGCGAACGCGACGACCTTGGCTTCGACCTGCGAGCGCAGCTTGACCGGCAGGCCGCCGGCGCCGCCGCCGGAGAGGTACGACACCTGCAGATCGATCGCGACGTCCGCCGGGTTGACGAGCGGTGTTCCGACGGCCTGCAGGCGAGCGCGCATCAGCGGCACGCGAAAGGCCTCGACGCGAAACGTTCCCGCGAAGCGCGGGCGCGCGTTCACGCCGCTCTCCAGCGTGTCCCGCACGAAAATGGTGTAAGTGCCGAGCTCGGCATCCTTCGGGATCGCAAAGGCCGCTTCCCCGTACGCGGCGCCAGCCCACCTCACCGGGACCGTGTATTCCTTGTCGCTGCCCTGGTGCCGGATCGTCAGCGTGCTGGCCAACGCGTCCGGCGATACCAGCGCAAACCCCGTTCCGACGGGCTTTCTCACGAAGATCTTCATCGACGCAGTCTCGCCCGCACGGAAAAGCGATCGGTCGAGCACCGCATGGGCGAGATAGGCGCCGCCCGCATTCCAGGTAGGCACGTTGAAGCGCCACGGCGCGATGCCTTCGCCCCAGTTGGAGAACGCGAACGCCATGTCGTCCCCGGTGCGAGCCGTGACGAAGTACTCGCGCTCGTAGCGTCGGCACTCGGGCAGCGCGCGCCTCGCCGGCAGCTGCGCGCTCGACGCGGACGATCCCAGATGCGTCGCTGGTGCCGTGCCAGTACGTGGACCCCGCGCAATCGCGCACATCGACCCTTGCGTTGCCGACCGGCTTGCCGTCGGCGAGCGAGGTCACCCACACGAGCGAGGACTCGCGGCCCAGCTTGAAATGCACGCTGAGGTTCGTGACCAGCGTCGACGTGCGCACGTGGTACGGCGTGGGCGCGCCGAAGAGCGCGGCGCCGAGCCGCGGACTCGCGAGCTCGACAACGTAGAAGCCGGGGCCCTTGAGCGGAATGCCGACGACCTCGAAGGCCTTGCCCCCGTTGGGCTTCGGCACCGACAACGTGCGGCGGACGTCGTCCTCCGCGAAGATCGAGCTCGCGTGGCCGTCGTACCTGACGATCCATTTCTCGGTGGTCTGATCGTATTGCGCATCGATGCGATTGGCTTCCTCGAGGCGTTGCCGCCATTCGACGATCTTCATTTCCTCGCCGGGCGCGACGCGCGCCACCCGCGCGGGCACGGGCGCCGTCTGCGATGCAAGCGTGGCGATGTTGCCGCCGACCACCGGCTCGACGTTGCGCAGCGTGACGGGCAGAAGCGGCATCGCGCCTCCGGGCAGCACGCGCTCGAGGATGCCGAAATCCGCAGGAAACTTCGCGAGCGGCGGATTTTCGTCGGTGCGCACCGTGAGCGGGAACGACGACGCATTGCTCAATGGCCGGCCCGCGTCATCCTTGAGGCCGGCCGGCAATTCGAGCGCGGAACGCCTGCCGCTCCGGCAACCCGGGGCCGAAGCTCACGCTGTCGGCGGCTGCTCGCGTCCCCGAGCCGTGGTCACGCTGGCCGGCCAGACTTTGCCCGCCGCGTCGACGAGCCGGATGCGGTTCGCGTCCGCGCGGGCGATGGGCGCCGTGAACGACAGCGACAGCGGCAGGATCGGAATGCACTGCGCGTCCTTGTTGACGCGGTCGCAGGAGAACGAGGCGCGAAACGCGGGGCGCACCTTGAACGCCAGCACCTGGTTCGCGCTCGCCGCGACGCCCGACGTCGACTCGATGCCCGCGCCCCAGACGAGCTTCGCCTCGACGTTCTGCGGCAGCGTGCGGGCGCAGGCGAGCGTCACGAGCGGCGAATCGTCCGCGTCGCGCAGACGCAGGAACTTCTCGTCGTCGCTCCCGGTGACGGGCAGCCGGAAGGTGAACGAGCGCGTGCGGCCGGCGTCGCCGTCGAGAAACAGGAAGCGCAGGTAGCTCGCCGCGAACGACTTGCGGTTGTCGAGAATGATCCTGCGCTCGTCGCCCGAGATGAGGCGCACGCCGATGCGCTCGTTGACGCCCGCGGCCACGCAATACGCGTTCTCGACGATGGTTTCCTTCTTCGCGGGAGCGTCGAGCCCGAGGATGAACACCTGGTTCTCGTCGATGCTGGCCCCTTCCCAGGGCAGGCTCCTCAGGATCGCGGGGCCGCCGGTGCTGAACGCGAACCGCTCGCCGCCTTCCTGCGGCGTGCCGTCGACCGCCGTGAGACCGGCCTTCAGCGTGAACGCGCAACGAACCCCCGCCGGCAGGTCCCGGTCGAAGTCGTACACCCAGTTCTTCGTGTCCGCCCATCGTCCCTTGCCCTTTTCCACGCAGTCGACGTCGAACGGGTCGAGCTCGCGCGGATCGCCGAACGGCACCATCGCCATCGCAAAGCGGGCGGTCACCTGGCGCACGCCCTTGACCTCGCCCTGCGGAGAAAAGAATTGCACCGTCTGCGCCGAAGCCGCCCCGGCCAACGCCGCGCAGAACGCAACCAGGATGCGCAACGCGCGCACGACTCTCGCGAATCTCATCGACCTTCCTCATGGGGTACGCGCACCAGCCATCGTGTACGGTTCTTCTTCGTGGACGGGACGCGGGGCATGGCAGGACGCCGCATCGGCAACCTGTATTGGGACGGGTCTTCGTGTCGCCGTCGTGACGGCATTCGGGAAAGGCTCCGGCCAATTGTGGCGGGATCCTGATCGCGCGCTGTGGCGCGCGCTGCACGCGCGGCGATCGCGGTGCTTCGGCCTTGCCGATTACGGCGGTCAGCGGGCCTTGCCGAGAAATCGCGAGAGCCGCGCCACGCCCTCGGCCAGACGGTCCTCGCTCGCGGCAAAGCACCACCTGACGAAACCGTTGCCTTCCGGACCGAACGCGCTCCCCGGCGCCAGTCCGAGCTTCGCTTCGCGGACGAGCCGCTTGCAGAATTCCAGGCTGTCGTGGACGCCGGCCACTCGGAAAAAGGCGTACATCGCGCCGGCCGGCGGCGGCGCCTCGATGCCCGGGATTCGGCCGAGCTCTGCCGCGAGAAAGTCGCGCGCTCGACGAAATCGGCGCAGCGTGCGCTCGACCGTCGGCTCACCCTGCGTGATCGCGACAACCCCCGCGCGCTGGACGAATACCGGCGAGCACGACGTGTTGTATTCGATCAGCTTGCCGAGATCCGGCATGAGCTCGTCCGGCGCGACGATCCATCCCAGGCGCCAGCCCGTCATGAGCCACGCCTTGGAAAAGCTGTTGGTGCTGACGAGACGATCGTCGCGCGTGGAAATGTCGAGAAACGACGGCGCGACCGACGCCACGTCCGCGTCTTCGCCGTAATGCAGCCGTTCGTAGACGTCGTCGGCGACGATCCAGATGCCGTGTTTGCGGCAGTGCGCGAGGATCGCCGTCTGTTCGTCGCGCCGCAGCGTCCATCCGGTGGGATTGTTCGGCGAGTTGATCATCACGGCTCGCGTGCCCGGCGTCAGCGCCGCGAGCAGCCGATCGAGGTCGAGCGTCCATCCGCCGGAACCGAAGGTGAGCGGCACGCGGGCGACGTCGGCGCCGAGAATCTTGGGGATCTCGGTGAGATTCGGCCAGAGCGGCGTCACGCATGCGACGCGATCGCCCGGACCGACCAGCGCTTCGACCGTCAGCATCAGCGCCGACATGCCCGACGCCGTGACGGCGATCGTGTCGCGGGTGATCGGGTCCGTCGATTGCGCGCGATGCAGCGACGACACGTACGCGGCGAGCGCGTCGCGCAATTCGGGAATGCCGAAATTGAGCGTGTAGAACGTCTCGCCCGCCGCGAGCGCGGCGACGGCGGCATCGCGGATGAACGCCGGCGTGACTTCGTCCGGCTCGCCGAACCAGAACGGGAGGATGTCCGAATCGCCCATCCCGGCGTTCGCGACTTCGCGAATCTCCGAGGCGACGAGCGAGCGCACCGCGCCGCGCGCGCCGAGGTCGAGGTTCACAGGTGGCGATTTCATGTTCGGTCGGCGGCGTCCTGCCGGCGCAAGGCAAGCGCCGTTATACGTGTTCCGGACGGCAAAGGGAACGGGGCGGCGCTCCGTGCGCTTCGGCGCAATGCACGAGTCGTGCTAAGCTCGATATTCCGCAGCGACTTGCCGCTCGCGCGACCCGTCTCACTCCCGCAGGGGAAACCATGCCCGGCCTTCTACCCGACGTCGATCCCGACGGCCTTCTCGAATATTCGGTGGTCTTCACCGACCGCTCGCTCAACCACATGTCGCAGCGCTTCCAGCGCGTCATGTGCGATCTCTCGGGCATCCTGAAGCACGTCTACAACGCGCATTCTGCCATCGTCGTCCCCGGCGGCGGCACGTACGGGATGGAAGCGGTGGCGCGGCAATTCGCCACGGGCCGGAAGTGCCTGGTTCTGCGCAACGGCTGGTTCAGCTATCGCTGGACGCAGATCTTCGACGCCGGATCGATTCCCGCGGAATCGACCGTGCTGAAGGCGCGCCGGACGGGCACCGCGAAGAACGCGCCGTTCGCGCCCGTCCCGGTCGACGAAGCGGTCGCCGCGATCCGCCAGTCGAAGCCGGACATGGTCTTCGCGCCGCACGTCGAGACCGCGTCGGGAATCGTTCTCCCGGACGCGTACCTGCGAGCCATCGGCGACGCCGTGCGCGCCGGCGGCGGGATGTTCGTCCTCGATTGCGTCGCCTCGGGGGCGATGTGGGTCGACATGGAAGCCTGCGGCGTCGACGTGCTGATCACCGCGCCGCAAAAAGGCTGGAGCAGCACGCCCGGCAGCGCGCTGGTGATGCTCAATCAGCGTGCGCGCAGCGCGATCGATGCCACCACGAGCACCAGCTTCGCGTGCGACCTCAAGAAGTGGCTGTCGATCATGGAAGCCTACGAGAAGGGCGGCCATGCGTATCACGCGACGCTGCCGACGGATTCGCTCGCGAGGCTGCGCGACACGATGAAGGAGACCGAGCGATTCGGATTCGAGAAGGCTCGCGCCGCGCAGATGGAGCTCGGCACCAAGGTTCGCGCGCTGCTGGCGCGCCACGGCTTCGCGAGCGTCGCGGCCGAGGGCTTCCAGTCGCCGTCCGTCGTCGTGAGCTATACCGACGACAAGGACATCCAGAACGTCAGGAAATTCCTCGAGCTGGGCGTGCAGGCCGCCGCCGGCGTTCCGCTGCAATGCGACGAGCCCGCCGATTTCCAGAGCTTTCGCATCGGCCTGTTCGGTCTCGACAAGCTCGGCAACGTCGCGCGAACGGTGAGCAATCTCGAGCAGGCGCTGGTGAAGATTGCCGCGCCGGCGCTCGAGCGGCGCTGACGCCGCCGCGCCGCATCGCTGCCGCGGCCGCCTGAGCGGCGGATGTCGAGGGCTCAGGAGGCGTGCGGCGTCGGGAAAGCCGCGTTCGCACGGCCGGGCCGGCCGTCACTGCCCATCTGTTGAGCGGCACGCGCTGTCGGCGCGGGCACCGATGCCTGCCAATCGTAGCTCGCGGATTCCTCCCACGCGGGCAGCACGACCAGCACGCCCAATGTGATGGCGGACATCGCGACCGCAATCAGTCCCAGCGCGGCACGCGGTAACGACGATCGGTAATGTTTCATGTTCGACTCCGTTGGCGACTCCGCACGCGAGAATGAGGTGCGCGCGGCAGAATCGGAGTCTAGGAGCGCGGGCGTAGCACGAGAATTTCGCCGGGCGCCGATTTTCGTTTCCTTTGTTTCATGCGCCTCGGCGTGCGCGGGCGCGTGGCCGCAAGGCGCGGCCGGCCGGCGCGCCGCAAATGTGCGCGGCGCCACGCAGCCGGCGCGGTCAATCCGGGATCTGTGTGCTCGCCCGCGGCCAGCGCCGCAACGATGCGCCGAACTTCGCCCGGCAGGAAAGGCTTCTCGATCACCGGGCGACCGCTCGTGGAGACGAATTCGCGCAACGCCGATGCGAGCGTGTCCCCGGTTACGAACACCACCCGCGCAGCCTGCGGCGGCCACCGGCGCTCGATTTCCTGGAAGAGCGCGCGACCGTCGAGGTCTGGCATCCGGATGTCCGTGAGGATCGCATCGAAATCTTCCGCTTCCATCCGCTCCAATGCCTCGCGGCCCGAGCTCGCCGTGACGATGCGATGCTGCGCGCCCTGCAGGATCTCCGCCAGCGCATCGCGGATATCGGATTCGTCGTCGACGATCAGGATCGTGCACAAGCCCGCATTCGCCTTCGCCGGCGGTGCGGCAACGGCGCGCGCTGCGTCCACCGTGCCGATCGGCAGCGTGAGGGTAAACACCGCGCCCCCCTCGTCCGGGCAGGCGACCGCGAGCGTGCCCCCATGGGCCTCGGCGATGCCAAGGCTCACGGCCAATCCCACGCCGGTGCCGACGCCGGTGGGCTTGGTCGTGAAATAGGGCTCGAATATCCGCGCGCGCAAATGTGCGGGAATGCCGGGCCCATTGTCGGCCACCGTGATGCAGACGAGATCGAAAAGGGCGTCGAAGCAGCTGGTCACCCGGATCCGGCGCGGCGCGGGCTGGTCCTGCAGCGATTGCTGCGCGTTGACGATCAGGTTGAGCAACACCTGATGGAGCTGATCGGCATCGGCGTTGATGCGCGGCATGCCGGGCGCGAGATCGAGTGCCAACTCGATGCCGCTCGTGCGGATGGCATAGCTCGTGATGTCGAGCGCGGCCGCGACGACGTCGTTGACCGCCACCGGGCCCCGTTCGGGACGCTGCTGCCTCGCCATCGCGAGAAACGTTCGCACGATGCGCGCGCAGCGGTCGGCTGCCGTGCGGATCTTGTGCGCGGCGGCCCGGATCGCCGGGTCTCCCTGCTCCTCGAGCATCACCGCCCGCGCCACGACGACGGAGAGCGGGTTGTTGAGCTCATGCGAGACCCCGGCCAGCAGCGAGCCCAGCGCCGCGAGCTTTTCGCGCTGGTGCAGGGATTCGCGCTGGCGCGCGAGCTCCTCCGCGGAGCGTTTCTTCTCGGTGACGTCACGCGCAATCGTCAGCACGTGCGGCTTGCCCTGGTATTGCATCGGGATTCCGTGCACCTCGACGTCCGACGCCGAGCCGTCCCGGCGCCGTTGCGTCACCTCGATGTGAAGTGGTTCGCCGGACGCGACCGCGCGCAGGAACTCCGGCGCATACGATGGTCCCGCCCAGCTGCCGCGGGGCAGCGCGGAGAACTCGTCGTCGCTGTAGCCGTACATCCGCCAGAGTGCGGGGTTGGTGTCGACGATCTCGCCCGCTTCATTCCACAGCGCCAATCCGTCGATCGACGCGTTGAACATGGAGTGGTACTGCTCCTCGCTCGCCCGCAGTGCCGCCTCGGCCTCCTTGCGCCCGGTGATGTCGCGCGCCAGCGCGAGAATGCGGTCGCACCCCCCGATGGTCACGCGGCGCACGAATACCTCGTGCCAGCGCAGCGTGCCATCCTTGCTCCGCCCGTGCCATTCGATGCGGAGCTGTTCACCGCCGGCGGCACGCGCGATGATCGCCAGGGCGTCCTGATGCGTGAATGGGCGCTCGCCCGTGCCGAGCGCGCCGACGTCGAGGTGAAGAAACTCCTCGCGGGTGTAGCCGAACGTGAGGCAGGCCTTGCGATTGACGTCCACGATCGCGCCCGTGTCGATGTCGTGCACGAAGATCGCATCCTCGGCGGCATCGAATATCGCGCGGTAGCTCGCCTCCGACACCCGGAGCGCCTCGTCGGCGCGCTTTCGTTCGGTGATGTCGGCGGAAATGGCCAGCGCCATCGCATCGAATGCACGGCTCAGCCGGCCGAGCTCATCGGTCCCCTTCAGGTTCCCGCGGGCGGCGAGATCGCCCGCCGCGAGCCGTTCGACCGCGCCGACCAGCCGCGCCGTGCGCCGGGTCAGCAGAAAATGGAATACCAGCCACATGGCGAGGGCGAGCGCGGTCACCCATCCCGCCCAATAGAGCGACTGCTGAAGCACCTGCGCGCGCGCCTCCGCCTTGTACCGCGCGAGATCGTAGGCGAGAAAGAGGCTGCCGGTGCGCGACGGGCGCAGCTCGCCGGGCGCGCCGCCCATCAGGATGCCGGCGTAGCCCAGGAGCTCGTTTCCATTCACGTCGGTGGTCATGTCGGCGCGGCGCTCGCGGATCGCCCCTGCAGCCTGACCGAGATCGAATTGCGGCAGCACGTCGGAGACCTTCCGGCCAAGCCAGGCGCGTCGCGTCGCGGCGATGACTTCGTGATTTTCATCCGTCAACGCGGCGAGAACGACATCGTGGTTGTGCGCGAGCACCGCGATCTCGTGCTGAGCGGCCTCCGCATCGCCCTTCAGCAGCAGATACTCGAGCGTGCTCTGCAGGCGCGACATCTCCTGCGCCAGCCGCTTGCGGTTATCTTCCTCCGCGGCGCGCTCTGCCTGGGGCACGTGATAGAGCAGGTTGACCGTGCTCAGAATCGCAACGAAGCCCAGCAGGATGAGCGGGACCGTGACCTTGAGGGACGCGGGAACGCGCATGATCAATCGAGTTAGGCAGCGCTTATCGAGGCAGGTCGCGCAGCGGCCCGGGCGCCAGCATGCCCTCGATTTCGAGGCCCGTGCGCAGCAGCTTTGCGTCGACCATCAGGGCCATCAACCGGCGTCCGGTGACTGCCAGCTCCGGCGTCGCTCCGCCCAGCATCCTGAGATTCTCGTCACGGGACGGAACGTGCAGACCCCGTTGCGCTTCGAGAAATTGCGCGCCTGAAGTTTGCTGGCGAATTCCCATGCGCCGTGCTGCGTCATCGGGAGCGCTCTCCATGTAGTCGATCGCGCCAAACCAGCCGGCAAGGAGCGCCTGGATCGCCTTGGGGCGTTGGTCGACGACGTTGGCGCGCACCGCGAGGATATCGACGATCTCACCCGGGATCTGTGTGCTGTCGAACAACGTCGCAGCACCCGCCCGGAGAAACTGGGCGCGGTACGGGTCAAACGTGACCGCACCGTCGACCCGCCCCTTCTCGAAGGCGCCGGGTTGCTCGTTCGACTCGAGGTGGACGACATTCACGTCGTCCGCCTGCATCCCGTTGACCGCCAGCGCGCGGCTCAGCACAAAGGCGCCCAGCGCGCTGCTTTCCACGGCGACCGACTTCCCCTTGAGGTCTCGCATCGTCCGCATGCCGCGGCGACCGACGACGACGTCGGCGCCGTGCGATACGTCCACCACCAGGATGACCCGCGGCTGGAAGCCGTCCGCGGCGAGGCCGAAGAGCTCGTCGAGGCTGATGACCATGCCGTCGATGGTCTCATTGCGATACGCGCGAAGCACCTCGCTCGCCGACGGATACTCGACCAGCTGGACTGCGGCCGGGTCGAAGCGCCCGAGCTCCCGCGCAAGGTAGAGCGGCTCGCTCCCGATCCAGACGTTGGTGCCGATGCGAAGCGCAGGTACGGGCTCGCGCATGCAGCCCGAGAGAGCGATGAGGAGCGCGCCGGATGCCAGGACGTACAGGATCCCGCGCACGAGCCGGTTCGTTTTCATCGGCGTCACGTTCCGTCCGGCACGAAGATGTAGCCCTCATTGCGAACAGTCCTGATGAACCTCGGGTGCAACGGATCGGGCTCGATCTTCTTGCGCAGCCGCATGACGCGGAGGTCGACGCTGCGGTCGAACGGATCCCAATCCCGCTGCTGGTTGAGGTTCAGGATGCGCTCGCGCGAGAGCGGCCGGTTCGGGTGCTCAGCGAGGGCCTTCAACAGATCGAATTCCAGCGGCGACATCGCCACCTCATTCCCTGTTTCGTCCGTGAGACGGTGCGCGGCGAGGTCGAGCACGCAGCGCCCGATGCGCACACGCTCGGCGCCGATGTCGGCGCGTCCGGCCGACGAGGTTCTGCGCAACACGCTCTTCACTCGCGCCGCCAGCTCGCGCGGGTCGAAGGGCTTGGGGACATAGTCGTCCGCACCCATCTCGAGCCCCACGATCCGGTCGACCACGGCCGAAGCCGACGTCAGCATTACGATCGCGACATTCGCGTAGCGCTCGCGCAGATACCGGGCGAGGCTGAGGCCGTCCTCGCCGGGCATGTTGACGTCGACAAGCGCCAGATCGACGGGCTGCTTCGCGACGATCGCCTTCGCGGCGCTCGCGCTTTCGGCGCCGATCGCCACATAGCCGTGTGCCGCGAAGTATTCCTCCAGCACCTCGCGGACATCCGGCTCGTCGTCGACGATCAGGATCGTTGCTTTCGGAGTCACGGCCGCTGTTCCGCTCCTGTGGATCGCACGCGGCGGGCAGTCGCTTGCACCCGCGGCTGGCGGGGACGCAAATCCTACAACGATTGCCTCGTGATGTGGAGGCCCCATCCTTCCTCCGTCCAGTGAAAGGCGCCGGATCAGCGCCCGAGGCAAGAGGATAAATCCGATGGCGCGCGAAGCGTCATGGTCCGGGCCCGCGTGAAACAAATGAAACAAAAGCGGCCTTTTGCTGAAGTTCCCCCACCGCACCTCCGCAATAGACTTCACTCAACTCCCGGCACATTGGAGCCACACCCGGCGTACCACATCCGCGTGCCCCGAGTGAAACCGCAGCGACACGCAGCTTTCCGCCGCCTGCTGCACCGAAATCGACGTCCCAAGAGGGTTGCATCGATGGTCATCAACGACACTCAGTACCTCTCAGCAGCGGCGCTGTTTCAGACGGCAAGCGCGCTGGACAAGGTCTCCCGACGCATGCGCATCGCTGCACGGCAGCTTCACGCCTGGCTCGAGAAGCGGCGTATCGCGGCGGATGCGAGGCGCGATCTCGGAATGATGAGCGAGCGCGAGCTCAAGGACATCGGTATCACCATTGTTGACGTGGAACGCGTCGCGCGGGGTGCGTCGGATCGAATCAACCATCCAGCCGGAGCCTACTTCGATGCGTGAATTGAATAGAACCTTCGATACCGTTCGGGTCGCGTGCGGCCTGTATCTCCTCACCGGGTTCATCGGTGCAGCGCTGGCCGGTGCCGGACTGCTGCTGCTTCTCGAGGCCTGGCCTGCAGCACCGATGCTGATCCTGCTCGGAGGCATGCTGACCGCGGCCGCGTGGCATCGCGGACGAACCGTTCTCGAGCACGCCGACCGGGCGTCAGCGGGCGCCGGAGAAGTGCCCGACGCGCCGGTGTCGCACCCTTCGCCCTGGAACCACGGCCGCGGCGCAATCGTAATCGCCCCTCGCCTTCCAACCCGCTCGCCACGGAGGCACGATGAACACCATCGCCGTTCGACGTCTGGATGAACGCGCCCGCGGCGCGCTCCTCGCGCATTTTCTCGCGTTGTCCGCGGGCGACCGCGGCCTTCGGTTCGGCATGGCGCTCGCTCCGGAGACGATCGCCGCCTACGTCGGCGGAATCGATCTCGCCGGCGACGCAGCATTCGGCGTCCAGGACGAGACGGGCATGCTCGTCGGCGCGGCTCACCTCGCCTTCGCGCGGGATCTGGCCGAGGTCGGACTCTCGGTTCTCGAAGCGCATCGATGCCGCGGTATCGGCACGGCGCTGTTCGAGTGCGCCGTGACCCATGCCCGGCGCCGCCCCACTCCGCGCTTCATCATGCACTTTCACTCAGGAAACGCGGCGATCAGGCGCATCGCGCGGAACATCGGCATGGACATCCACGTGGGCACCGATGGCAGCGCCGAAGCGCATCTCCAGCTGAGCCCCGCCGTTCGGACGACGAATCCGCGAAAGTTCGGCGCGACCGCGTACGGGCGCGCAATCGAATTTCTGGCCGGTGCATGGAATCGAAGCCGCCGCAGCGCAGGACAACTCGGCTGATCCGTCGATGCGTCCCCCGCCATTTGTTCCAACCACAAAAGGATAGACACGATGCTTACCCTGAACGCATCCCCCAACGTTTCCGTCGATCTTGCGGCCGTGAAGGAGCGGCAGCGAGCGGCATGGTCCACCGGCGACTATGCGGTGATCGGCACCACGCTGCAGATCGTCGGCGAGACGCTGTGCGAGGCCGTCGACCTTCGTCCCGGCGAGCACGTGCTCGACGTCGCCGCCGGCAACGGCAATGCGACGCTCGCCGCGGCGCGACGCTGGGGCGACGTGACTTCCACCGACTACGTGCCCGCTTTGCTGGAGCGGGGGCGGCTGCGCGCAAATGCGGAGGGACTGTCGGTGCGCTTCGAGCATGCGGACGCCGAAAACCTTCCGTATTCCGACGCCTCGTTCGACGTGGTGCTCTCGACGTTCGGTGTGATGTTCACGCCCGACCAGGAGAAGGCCGCCGCGGAACTCGCCCGCGTCTGCAAGCCGGGCGGCCGGATCGCGCTCGCCAACTGGACACCCGACAGCTTCATCGGACAGGTGTTCAAGACGATCGGCAAATATATTCCGCCAGCGGCAGGCGTGCGATCACCGGCGCTGTGGGGGACGAAGGCACGACTCGTGGAGCTCTTCGGCGCGGCGGCGCAGGACATCCGCACGGCCAGCCGCGAGTTCATCTTCCGTTACCGCTCGCCGGAGCACTGGATCGAAGTGTTTCGTACCTACTACGGCCCCATGAACAAGGCCTTCGGCGCGCTCGATGCCGAGTCACAGGCGGCCTTTACGCGCGACCTCCTGTCGCTCCTGGAATCCCGCAACCGTTCTGGCGACGGCACGCTGGTGCTCCCGAGCGAGTATCTCGAAGTCGTCATCAAGCGGGCACGCTGACCCCGGCCAGGCGGGTTCGGCCGCTGCATAGGATCGATTCTAAGGAGAAGTGCCATGTCGACGATGACGTCAAGTCCGCCCCTTCCCGCTCGCACGCGGGAACTGGCGCCGAGGCTTTCGGCACAACCGGACGCTGCGGTCGCAACGGGAGCGGTGCTCCCAACCGGCACACGGATCAACCTCGAGCATGCGGACCTGCTCTGCATTCGAAATGGCCCGGGAACGCGACTGCGCGTGGCAAGTGGCGTGCTGTGGATGACCGAGGAAGACAGCCTCGAGGATCACGTCCTGAGCTCGGGGGACGTCATCGCCCTCGCACGGCGCGGCACGGCCATTGTCTACACCTTCAGATCGGCACATGTCGTCAGTAGAGATCCCGGAGGGTGTTGCGCCTCCTGAGGCGGTCGAAACGATTTTGGCGACCGGCGGGGGCGAGCGGCCTATCCGCCTGGCCGTTCCGGCTGCGCGGTCGCTGACCGCCATGCTGTCGGCAGCGGCCGTCGTCGTCGGGCGCGCCTTCGCCTCCTTTCGGGAAATTGCAACAACCCTTTGGCCACATCCCGAATCCGGCGACGCGAGCGCCGCGCGCCCCGACGCACCGGTCCTCTATTCCGACGGCTATCCGCCGCGCCATTTGCGCCGTCGCTGGACGCACCGCTCTGCCCCGTTCATCGACTTCTGATCGGCGACATGAGGCAGAATCACATGCTGTCGAAGCAAAGAGGCATTGCGGTCCCGTCGACGATCGTCTGTCTGCACGCGAGCGGAAGCTCGGGCGGACAGTGGTCGGCACTGCGCGCGCAACTCGAACCCGACCTCCTGGTTCGGTCACCGGATTTCCACGGGCACGGCGCCGGCCCGTCGTGGCAGGGACCGGACGACGAGGTCGTCGCGGCCGATGTCGCGCATGTCGCGCGCATGGCTGAATCCGCGCCTGGCGACGTCCACCTCGTCGGACACTCCTATGGCGGATCGATCGCATTGCGCGTTGCTCTCGAAGGCGTGCGCAGCGTGGCGAGCGTCACGGTCTACGAGCCGGTCGAATTCCGGTTGCTGTTCGACTGGCACGGCCGGCAGCGCCCGGCGATGGAAATCCTCGAAGGCGCGGCAAACCTGCGCCGGCTGCTGCGTGCCAATGACAGGGGCGGTGCAGCCGCACGCTTTGTCGAATACTGGGGCGGTCGCGGCGCATGGCATGCACTTTCGCAGAAGCAACAGGCCGGAATCATGCAACGCATTGGCCTCATGACAGCGCATTTCGATGCGCTCGCGAATGACGCACCGCGCCTTGCCGATTACCGCGCGTTGCGGGTTCCCGTGCTCATCCTGGCGGGACGCGAAATGATCGCCCCGATTCGGCGCATCGTCGAGCTCCTGCGCCATGCATTGCCGGCCGCCGCGCATCAGATAATTCCCGCGGCCGGTCACATGGGACCGATCACACACGCAGGAGTCGTCGCAAAGCGCATTGCGACGTTTGTCCGGACGCAGACGGTCCTGCATCGCCAGACTGCGGAGGCCATCTTCGGCTGAAAGGTGCGCACAAGGCAGGCCGCCCGCATCCGCCACGATTACCTGGTCGCACCGCATCGACGGGCTGCACCTTGCGCGGCGACATCCGTTGTAGCAAATTGGCGATGGGGCGCTCAGCGACGGCGCGTCCCCTTGGCGCGCAATCCAACCTGCGTCGTCCCGCGCGATGAAGATACTCGCCTTGTCTGGCAGCCTGCGTTCGAGATCGATCAACACGGCGCTGCTGCGGGCCGCGGCACGGCTCGCGCCGCCGACGATGTCGATCACGGTATTCGATGGCCTGGGCCGGCTGCCGCTGTTCAATCCGGACGATGAAGTGCGCGCGCCCGATGCCGTTGCGCATTTGCGCGGGCGCGTGGCCGCCGCCGACGCCCTGATCATCGCAAGCCCCGAATATGCCCATGGCGTCACCGGAACGATCAAGAATGCGCTGGATTGGCTGGTGGCGTTCGAGCCGTTCGTACACAAGCCCGTCGCCGTGCTTAACGCATCGCCGCGCGCGCATCACGCCGATGCGGCGCTCCGCGAGACCCTCCGGACCATGGCCGCCGTCGTCGTGGAGCCCGCCTCCATCGCCATTCCGCTCCTCGGCACCGGATTCGATGAAGACGCGATGGTCGCGTCCCCGGCAGTTGCAGCCTCCATCCGCGTAGCATTGGCGGCGCTGCAGGAATTGCACCGGAACGCGTCCGGTGTGGCGTCGCCGTCACCCTGAGGTGCCCGCGAAGTGACAGGGTGCCGACGGCCGCGCAGGACACGGACCGCGCTACGGCCCTGAGCACGCCCGCGTCAGCGCCACCCCGCCGTACGGCGATCCGCCGTCGCGGTCGGAGCAGCGCCCGGGCCTCGCGGCGCCTCATGCGTCGCAACCCGCTCCATCGCCAGGCGTCTCAGCGTTTCCCGGGCGCGGCAAAGTCGCGACATCACGGTGCCGACCGGGATCGCGAGCGCGACGGCGATCTCTTCGTAACGCATGTCCTCCAGCGCAGCGAGCGCCAGAACCTCGCGCTGCGCAACAGGCAAGCGTTCCATCAAATGCACCAATTCCCAAACCTCGACGCGTTCCTGCTGGTTGCCTTTCTGGCCCACCTGGAGGACCGCACCGCTTGCATCTTCGGCGTCGAGCGAGACCGTTCCGGCCTCGCGCCGGGCGAGCGCACGTTGATTCACGTAGAGGTTATGCATGATCGTGAACAGCCACGCCCGAAGATCCGACCCGGCGCGCCAGAGCCGCCGCTTGTCCCACGCTCGCATCAGCGTGTCCTGCACGAGATCGTCAGCGCGCGTCGGGTTGCCGGTCAGCACTCGCGCGTAGCGCCGCAGCCGCGGAATGGCGGCAACGAGATCCTGCTGGGGCAGGTCTCCGGCCACCGAAGGCACGATTCGCGGCGATGGAGCGATGCAGGGATGTCTCACGGTTCTGGAGCCAGGTTCGCGATCGAACGCTCGAAGTGCTGAAGGCTTGTGCGCGCCCGCATCGGGGTCGAAGCGCGCGGGCGCGGAACCCGGAAGCCGCCCGGGGCCGGTGCGCCTTCGCGGCTCCGATCAGCCGAAGCGGGGCCCTGCAGGAAAGTCTACGGAGAGGGTGCTGCAGGAGAATTTCGGAGGAACAACCCGTTTGTTTCATTTGTTTCGCGCCCTGCATCGCGCCGGCGGCTCGGCGGCGTCTATCGAGGTGGCCAAGGGCAGGATTCAATCCTTGGCCGATTTTGCGGTCCGCTTCGCGTCCCGCGAAATTTGGTGGCCAAGGGCGGAATTGAACCACCGACACAAGGATCTTCAGAGCTTGATCGGCCTATTCCGCCGGACCGACCAGGAGGCTGATCTTGCCGATCCCTTCCACACAACCTTCGATGCGATCGCCAGCCACGACGGGGCCCACACCTTCCGGCGTGCCGGTATAGATTAAGTCACCCGGCTGCAGGTGATAGAACTCCGACAGATTCGCGATGATCTCTGGAATGCTCCAGATCAGCTGGCTTAGGTTCGATTTCTGGCGCGACTGGCCGTTGACCGTCAATGCGAGAACCCCTTGGTTCAGCACCTTGCCTTCCGCCGGCACGATCTCCGATGCGATCGACGACTGCTCGACGTCCTTGCCCAGATCCCACGGCCGACCCTGCTCGCGAGCCGCGAGCTGCAGGTCACGGCGCGTCATGTCCAATCCACAGGCGTAGCCGTAGATTAGTTTGTGGGCATCCGTTGTCGTGACACGAAATCCTGGCGCTCCGATCGCCACTACGAGCTCCATCTCGTATTGGTAATTCTTGGTGCCGGGTGGGTAAGCCACAGTGGCGCCGGATTCGACCAGCGACGCTACCGCCTTGGTGAAGTAAAAGAGTTGCGATTCTGACTTGTCCACCGGCCGGCCCATCTCCACGGCATGCGCGTGGTAGTTGCGCCCAACGAAGAACAGCCGGTTTATGGGAAAGCGCTCCTTCTTGCCGCGCACCGGCAGCGAATAGACCGGCGGCGGAGTCCACAGATACATCGGTTGAGTCATGGCATTGGCTCTACTCATCCCGGGACATGGAAGCGGCTGGTACTGCCGGAAGTCCGACCGCTGCGGTTCCTCAACTTCGCGATACTGACCTAGAACACGAGCGGATAGTCACGGATGCTTTGGATCCGCGGCACCCGTTGCCTGCGCACGGAGCGCCGTGAACGCGTCAAGTTCCCGCATGTACTCGGTCCGCGCCTCGGCTGTGACCGCCACACCGCATTCGTAGCAAACATTGGTCATGCGGTCGAACCAGCGGCAACCGCATTCATCGCAGGCGAGTTCGGGAGCGCCTGCCGGATTCCTGAAGATCATCGACAAGCCCCCATGAACGCAAAGCCGAGCGCGTCGAGCAGATCTTCGAGGCCACGCTCCTCGAGCACACAGCGCCGCTTGAGCATGTAGCAGACGATGTGGCCCGAGCGTACGCCGGCACGAAGCACCTCGAACAACTTCCCGGCGTCCCCCGAGCGAACCGCAATCAGCGACTCGTCATCAGCAGCCAGAACGATATCGGCGCCGCTCGTAGCGTAGTCTGCGAACGGCTCGATCCGGGCGTCGACGCCGCAATTGCCAACCTCCCAGACGAGCATTTGCGTCGGCGCAGCACGGGCCAACAGCGCAATGCGGACGCCGCGATCGAGTTGCGCGAACAACTCAGCGTGGTGCGGGGCGGCCGCAAGCCAGGCTTCCGGCGACGGCAGCCGGTCAACAGCGCAGTCACGCGCCGACCGGCCTTGCGACGCGGCTTCCGCTATAAACGGCATCACAGGCGGACTCCCAGACGAAAGCCCTCTTGGATCGCCTGCTCAAGTCCGCGCGGAATCAGCGCGTCGCCGACGCCATGCAGCTCGTCGATCATCCACTCGAATTCGTGAAACATCGGATGCGCCGGTGTGGCACCGTCGGCCTGGATGACGGTGTCCGCCGCGATATAGGCCTCCTCGCCTTTCGCGTTTCTCACCTTGACGCTGTCGGCAGTGACTTCGATGAGCGAGCTCGAAGTGAGGCACGTGATGCCCAATTCCTCGACCCACGTCGCGTGTCGCCACTTGAACGAGGGCTTGACGTCGCCGGCGATCCTCTTGCCGGGCTCGACCACGGTGACCTCGGCCTCCTGGTGCTTGCGTAACGATTCCGCGAGCGTCAGCCCGAGTTTTCCGCCGCCGACGATGACGACGCGCCGACCGGTCTTGCAGCGGCCGTGAGCCACGTCCAGCCCATCCAGCATTCGCTCGGCGCCCTTGATGTGTGCGTAGCGGCTGCGGTCGAGCGTCGCGCCGGCGGCGATCACGCAGACGTCGTACTGATGCAACACGCTGCGCATGAATTTCGCGTGCACTTCAGTATTGAGCCGCACTGCGATGCCGAGTTTCTTGGAAACCGCCTCGTAGTGTGAGATGACCGACAGCAGGTCGTCGGGGCGCGCAAGATCGTTGATCGCGTAGGCATAGAGATTCCCGCCAATGCGGTCCGCCTTGTCGAACACGGTCACGTCGTGGCCGCGCTTCGCCGCGGTAATCGCACACTCCATGCCGGCAGGCCCGGCGCCGATCACCATCACCTTCTTCTTCACGGCAGCCGGCGTCACCTGATATTCCGGCTCGACCTCGTGACCGAGTGCCGGGTTCATCGTGCACGTATACGGTAGGTCGCGGAACAACCGCGAAAGGCAGTTGAGCGAACCGATGCAACGCCGGACCTCGTCGAGGCGGTCCTCGGCCGCCTTGTGAATGAGATCGGGATCGGCCAGAAGCGGCCGGCAGACCTCCCAATAGTCAAAGACGCCGTCGCGCAGGCACTCGTCGGCCATCCGCGGATCGGGAAGGCGGTTGCCGAACGTGATCAGGGTGTTCGGGAACATCTTCTTGGCGCGCGCGGACAGGTAATTCCAGTAGCCCGGCGGGATGTCGCGGCCGATCGACGATTCGGGCGCCTCCTGCCAGCCGACGGTCACGCTGATCATGTCCACGCCGACGTCGACGGCCTGCTTCATCAACTCGAAGCACTCGTCCTCGGTATTGCCGCCCCATCGATCCATCAGCTCGGCGCCGTTGAGGCGGACGACGAGCGGATTGTCCGGGGTCGCCTGCTTGATGCCGTCGATCAGCTCGCGCATGAACCGGCCGCGGTTTTCGATCGACCCGCCGTACTCATCGGTACGCTGGTTGGTGAAGCGCGAATTGAAGTTCGCGAGCAGGTAGCCCATGAAGCTCGTCACCTCGGTGCCGTCGAAGCCCGCACGAATCGCCCGCTGCGCGGCCTCGGCGTGCTGCCGAATGCAATCACCGATCTCATCCTTGGTCATCACCTTGGGCGGGCGAAAGTGCGGCAGTGTCTGCGGCACGTCGGAAGGCTGGATGCAGTAGCCGAGGTCGATCCCGCCGTAGCGTCCGGCGTGCAGAATCTGCTGGATTGCCATGGCGCCCTCCGCCTTGATGTCCGCGGCGATGCGCTCGAACTGTGGCAGGAACTTGTCGTCGAAGATCGCAACTTGCCGAAAATAGGCCTTGCCCTCGCCAAGCGGATCGGGATATGCACCCTGGTTGGTGATGATTCCGCAGCCGGTGCGGGCGATGACGCGCATGCGCGCGATCTCACGCTCCGTGATGAAACCGTCGCGCGTGTTGTAGTTCGACACGCAGCAGGCGCCGTATTTGATGCGATTCTTGATCTCAAAGCGTCCGAAGCGACCAGACTGGAACAGGTGCGGCAGCTTAACGACTCCAGGTTGCATGCGAGGCCTCTTGAGTCCGAGAACTTGTTGGGTCAAACCTTGGTGGACGACGCGCGCTCGTGCGCGAGCCTCTCGACAATCGTTTCGCGCAATTGACGCTTGAGAATCTTTCCGACCGGGCTCACCGGCAGTTCGCGGAACAATTCCAGCCGCTCTGGCAGCTTGAACGAAGCGATCTGCCTTTCGCGCAGGAACGCGATCAGGTCGGCGAAGGCCAGCGTCTCGCCGGGCAGCGTGACCACGCACGCACAGGCCTTCTCGCCGAATACGGGGTCGGGCATGCCGACCAGCACCGCGGACTTGACGCTCGGATGTCCGAGGATGAGGTTCTCGATCTCTTCACAGGAAATCTTTTCGCCGCCGCGGTTGATCATGTCCTTGCGCCGACCCTCGGTGTAGACGTAACGGCCGCGGCGCCGGACGACGTCGCCCATCCGGTACCAGCCTCCGGGCAGGAAGGCCTCGGCGTTCTTGTCCGGCGCGTTGTAGTAGCCGCGGATCGTGTAGGGGCCGCGGGTGACGAGCTCTCCCGCTTCGCCGTCGGCCACTTCGCCGCCGGCGTCGTCGATGACCATGATCTCGTCCTCGTCGCATACCGGGGCGCCCGAACTCTCGAGCAGCAGCTCGTCCGGATCGCCGAGGCGAGTCATGTTGATGAGACCCTCGGCCGTACCGTAGATTTCCTGCGGCGTGCAGCCGAGTTGCTGGCGGAGCCGGCGCCGCAACTCCGGCGCTAGTCGCGCGCCGCCGTTCTGCACGACCTCAAGCGACGACAGGTCGTAGGTCGACAAAGCATCGGAGTTGAGCCACGTCGTGATCAACGGCACGACCGCGGCGATCACCGTGACCCGCTCCCGCTGCACCAGCGAGAAGACTTCGTCGACGCTCGTTCCGGAGGCGAGCACCACGGTGCCGCCGTAGTAGAACGTCGCCAGCATGCCCGGCGACGCCAGGTTGTAGTTATGCCCGAGCGGCAGGATCGCCAAGAACACCGTGCGATCGGTGAAGCCCCCCGCGGCGCCGCACAGGCGTGCGTTGAGCACGTAATCGTCGTGTGTGCGCGGGATCAGCTTCGACAGCGACGTGGTACCGCCGGACAGAAGCATCGTCGATACGTCGGCCGGCCGGGGTCCATTCACCGGAGCCGGCGCATCGGGCAGGCTGGCCAGCGCCAATTGGCCGGGGGCCGGATCGCCCGCCACCAGCACGTGCTTCAGTGCTGGGTACTCCGCCTGCATCTCCGTCGCCATGGCCCGGAAGTCGAAGCTCCCGACGACATCGGGTATGAGGTAGGCAGTCGCGCCGGAAGCGCGCAGGAAGTGGCGCACCTCGGCATGGCGGTGCGCGCGCAGAGCCATTACCGGAATGACTCCGATCATGTTGAGCGCGAGGTAGCTGACGACGAACTCGATGGTGTTCGGCAACTGCATCAGCACGAGATCCTCGGACCGCAGCCCAAGACCGGCGAGGCGGGCGGCGCGGTCCCTCGAGCGCGCGAGCAGTTCAGCGTAGGTCAGCCGCTGCTCCCCTTGCACCAGGGCGAGCTTATCCGGTGAGCGGCGCGCGCTGCGCGCAAACATCTCGCCGATGGTCACGCCTTCCCACAGCCCGCTCGCGCGGTAGCGTGCTGCAACGTCCTCCGGCCAGCCGACGAAGCCTTCCATGGCACCCGCCTCCCGTGCTCTCAGCGTACAGCAGATGAAAGCACCTCGTAGATTCCCAGCTTGCGCTGCAACGGCGCATCGTCCACGACAAACAGATAGGCCGGTGCTACACCCGAGGCGTTGGCGAGCAGCACGTCGGCGTGCGTCGGCACGGCGAGCGTGTCGGCGGTTTCGAAGCGATGCGTTGCCTCGTCGACAACGGCCGTGCCGGAGCCCTCGACCACGTGCAGGACGGCCGACGCGGAGCACCGGGGCAGCCGCAGCTCCTCGCCAGGACGCAGCTGGAGCGCCGAAAAGCCCAGAGCCGCCAGGCATTCGCGCCCCGTCTCCGGATTGACGTAAGCGAGCCGAACGGCTTCGTCGCGGGGGGTCACTGCCGCCAGCTCGCCCAGCGCGCGCTGCACGTCTCGCCACGGGAAACGCAGCATCGGGTACGGCTGCCGCGGCGAGTCGAGCGAGCGGTACGGCACCACGCCACCGTTGCGGAAGCGCGCGCCGCCCCAGCCGATCGGCTTGTCGACCGACTGCGGGGGTCCTTCAATCGCGAACGACGCCTCGATGCCGTAGACAAGCGGCAGGTCGAGCGCGTCGAGCCAGATCACCGGGCCTCGTCCTTCGTGGCCGTGCTCGTGCCAGAGGCCGGGCGGCGTGAGAATCAGGTCGCCCCTTCCCATCCGCAGCTTCTCGCCGTCTACCACAGTGAACCCGCCCTCGCCCTCGACGACGAAGCGCACCGCCGATGGCGTGTGGCGATGGTTAGGTGCCGTCTCGCCAGGCAGGATCAGCTGCAGGCCGACGTAGATGGTCGCGGTGGCCCTCATGCTCTCGAGCCCCAGGCCCGGGTTGCACAGGACCAGCACGCGGCGCTCGGCCTTCTCGATAGGCGTCAGCTCGCCGGCGCGAAGGAGTTGCGGCCGGATGTCCTGGTAGCGCCAGTGCACCGGTTGCGTGGACCGGCTCGGCCTGCCGTACGGCAGCACCGCGCGCAGCGACGGCCACAGCGGCAGCGTGTTCTGAGCCCGCAGATCCTGCAGGTAATCGGCCGGCAGGTCCGTGAGGCGGCCAAGTTGGTCGGTCACGATTGACCTCCTTCAGGCAAGGACTTCCGGGTGCAACGCCGCATAGGCCGCCGCCAGCTTCGGATCCCGGCGCCTGACTTCAGCGTGATCGACGCGACCCGTACGCGTCATGTAACTGTAGGCGAACTCGACTGGTGTGAGCGTCCGCACGAGACGGTCCATGTCCTCGTACCAGCGCAGGCTCGCGTTCGCCGCTTCCCAGATCTTCCGCATCGGCGGCAGGCGCTGTTGCTGGAACAACGCCAGCGCGCCGGAGATGTCCTTCGCCCCGACTTCCCTGAACGCCTTGAACAATGCGACGGAATCCTCCATCGCCAGGCGCGTGCCCGAGCCGATCGAGAAGTGCGCCGTGCGCAGCGCGTCGCCCAGCAGGACGACATTGTCGAAGCTCCAGCGTTCGTTCCAGATCGCCGGGAAATTGCGCCACTGCGAATTGTTCGAGATTATCCGATGCCCATCCAAGTCCTTCGCGAAGACGCGCTCGCAGTGGCGGATCGTGTCGTCCGGGCTCATGGACTCGAAGCCCGCGCGCTTCCAGGTGGCGGCTTCGACCTCGACCAGGAACGTGCTGCGGTCGGGATGGTAACGGTAGTGATGCGCGCAGAACACGCCGAGGTCCGTCTCGCGAAACGTTAGCGTCAGGCTGTCGAAGGCCTTGGTGCTGCCGTACCAGATGAATTTGTTCTGGCGCCAATCGGTCGTGGTGCCGAACCTGTCCTCGTTCTCGCTGCGGATCCACGAAAATGCTCCGTTCGCCCCGACGACGAGATCGGCTTCGCCCATCTGCGCGAGGGTCGTGATCTCGGTGTCGAAGTGCAGCTTCACGCCGAGCCGCTCGACATAGTCGTACAGCAGTGTCAGCAACTCGAGCCGGCCGATGGAAGCGAAGCCGTTGCCGGCGATCGGGATCGCCGTGTCGTTGTGGACGATGGTGATGTTTGGCCAGTTTTCCAGATGCGGCGTCAGGTACTGGTACAGCGCCTCGTCGTCCGCTCTCAGGAACTCGAGCGCCCGATCGGAAAACACCACGCCGAAACCCCAGGTCGCGTCGCGCGGGTTGCGATCGAAGATCGCGATGTCGTGCGATGGGTCGAGACGCTTCATCAGCGCCGCAAAGTAGAGGCCCGCGGGACCCGCACCGAGGATCCGGATCTTCATGGTTTGGTCAGCCGGGAGCCGCGTGGAAGCCGATCATGGCACCTGGAGCCTGATTCGTCGATAAAATAGTCGGAATACGTTAAATCACCATCGTGAATATTTGCCCATGGAACTGCGCGACCTTGATTTGAACCTGCTGGTGGTGTTCAACCAGCTGATCCTGGAACGCCGGGTGAATGCCGTCGCACAATCGCTCGGCATCACGCAGCCAGGGGTGAGCAATGCATTGGGGCGCCTGCGCCGGCACTTCGACGATGAGCTCTTCCTTCGAACCTCGAAGGGCATGGAGCCGACACCATTCGCCGCAAGCCTCGCCGAGCCGGTCGCATACGCGCTGGGAACGCTGCAAAGCGCGCTCAACCTGCGCACATCGTTCGCCCCGGCCACCAGCTCGCGCACGTTCGTGCTCGCGATGACGGACATTGGCGAGATCTACTTTCTGCCGCCGCTGATGGATCTGCTGGCGCGCATCGCACCGAACGTTTGCGTGAGCACCGTGCGCAATGCCGCCGGCACCCTGAAAGAGGACATGGAGGCAGGGCGCGTGGACCTTGCACTGGGGTTGCTGCCCAACCTCAAGGCTGGGTTTTTTCAGCGACGGCTGTTCCGCCATCGCTACGTCTGCATGTTTCGCAAGGGGCATCCGCTCGACAAGCCCCACATGACGCTTGCGGAATTCTCCAATGCGGACCATGTCGTCGTCATCGCAGCCGGTACGGGGCACAGCCGGGTGGATGCGATGCTCGACGACTCCGGCGTTCACCGCCGCATCCGACTGCGTGTACCGCACTTCGTTGCCGTCGGCCACATTCTGCGAGAGACCGACATGATCGCCACGGTGCCCGAGCGCTTCGCCTCCCGATGCACGGAACCCTTTGGTCTGACCTATGTTCCACATCCGGCCAAGCTGCCGGAGATCGCGATCAACCAATTTTGGCACGCCAGATTCCATCGCGAGCCAGGTAATCAGTGGTTGCGCAGCATTGTGTCGGAGCAGTTCTCCGGACGGCGATAGCGGAAACGCGCGCGCGCACAGCTTCAGCTCAGGGGGGCCGCGAGTTGACTGCCGGCGGCAACCTCGCGGTGGTTGCGGATTGAGCCCGCACACGACCGCAGGTGCCTTACGCTTCGTTCGGGTCGTTCGAACGGCGCGCGTTAGCTACGGGCGCCGGAACAACGAAGCCGTTGGTTCGGGTTCCGTGTGCAATGCCATTGCACACGGATTCGCCTATTTCTTGGTCAGAAATGAGCTAAGTATTTGGTGGCCAAGGGCGGAATTGAACCACCGACACAAGGATCTTCAGTCCTCTGATTAGGTATCATACGGTGATAAGTGCTTGACGCAGATAACCGGGGGTCATATGCCAACAAGACTCGATTACTCCAAACTCACGCTGATGGATGCCCTCGATCTGGCCACTCTGATTGAGGTCGAAGCATCTAAGCGGTACAGGCAATTCGCCGAACAACTCGGTAACCATTATGACGATGACGCCGCGTCGGTATTCCAATCGATGGCCGTCAATGAAAACAAGCACGGTGAACAGATCGCCGAGCGCCGGGTCGCACTGTTCGGCGACGAACGCCCGAAGGTCAATCTCGACGACATCTTTGATGTGGAAGCCCCAGACCTCGGTGCGCCTCGTCGGAACATGTCACCGCTCGATGCGTACCTGGTAGCGCTGTCCTCCGAAAAGAAGGCCTTCGCGTTTTACGACCTGGCCCTCCGCTACGTCAACCAGCCGGACGTCAGGGCGCTATTCGAGGAGTTGCGTAGCGAAGAAGCCGAGCACGTTCGCATGATCGAAGAGATCATCAAGAAGCTGCCCCCTGAAGCCAAGCTCGGGGTGGAAGACCAGGACGACACGTCGACGCAGATGGGCTACTAGAACATCCGGTCCGGGCACGCTCATCGGCCGGGTGTATTCCGCGGCCTGATGGACAGATCGGCTGCGGTCAAGGCGCACCGCTACATGCCGCGGGAATCGATTCTCTGAGATGGAGATCTCGGAGGTCGTGTGCAATCACACTGCACACGGATTCGCTTATTTCTGGGTCAGAAATGAGCTAAGTGTTTGGTGGCCAAGGGCAGGATTCAATCCCTTGGCCAATTTTGCGGTCCGCTTCGCGTCCCGCGAAATTTGGTGGCCAAGGGCGGAATTGAACCACCGACACAAGGATTTTCAGTCCTCTGCTCTACCAACTGAGCTACTTGGCCAAGGTATTGCCCGAATTGTACCGGCCACAAGGATTTTGGCTCCGGCCGCTCGGCTTTTCGCCTCGCTTAACACGCCCTTCGGGCGGTTAGCCTACGCCTCAACATGCCAGCAAGCGCCGGCATGTTGCAGTCCTCTGCTCTACCAACTGAGCTACTTGGCCAAGGTAATGCCCGAATTGTACCGGCCACAAGGATTTTGGCTCCGGCCGCTCGGCTTTTCGCCTCGCTTAACACGCCCTTCGGGCGGTTAGCCTACGCCTCAACATGCCAGCAAGAGCCGGCATGTTGCAGTCCTCTGCTCTACCAACTGAGCTACTTGGCCAAGCGTCAATTATAGCAAGCCGGCCGGGCCTTTCGGCCTGACCGGCTGCGTCACCGCTTGGATACGCGAAATCGTCGGCCCGCCGCCGCGCCGATCATTAACGTCAGCAGCAAGAGCGCCCAGCGCGCATCGACCGGCACCGGCGTAACCACGACGCCGGCTCTGATCTGCGTGATGGCCGAGCTCGAGTTGTTCGCGGCGGTCGGATCGATTGTTCCCGCGGGCGGAGCGACCGATGCGGTATTCGGGAGCGATGTCGCTCCCGATGCCGGTGCCAGGGCCTGGATCGTCACCACGACACTGCCGCCCATCGGAAGCGTCGTCACGGTGCCGCTGACGACACCCGCTACGAAATTCACGCTCCCGCAAACCGCGCCGCCCGTCGCGCCACCGCAGCTCGCGATGACGCTCGTGACTCCAGCCGGAAGCGTGTCCGAGAACGTCGCGCCGTCGGCCGCGCTCGGCCCGAGATTGCCGATCGTGAGCAGCCATTGAATCGCACCGCCCGGCAGCACCTTCGCCGGTCCCGTCTTGACGATCGTCAGGTCGGCGGACCCGGCAAGCGCATCGCTGTCATTCGCGGTGGCGGGCGGCGATGACGGATCGGTCGCCGTGACCGTATTCACCATCGGGTTTGCCGTCATACCCGCCGCGAATGCAACGGGTACCGTGAACGTCAGCGAATTCCCCGCGCCGGCGGCAATTGTGGCGCCAGTCGTTCCGAAGCTCGCCTGACCGGTCGTTCCCGTAACGGCGCCGCACGTGGCGCTGCCGGCCGCGACGCACGTCGCATTCGCGGACAGCGTCACCCCCGCCGGCAGGGGATCAGCGATGGTGACGCTGGACGCACTCGACACCCCGGTGTTTCCGACGACGATCGTGTAGGTCGCCGTTGCCGCCGGGCGTGTACGTCGCGCTGCCGTCGGTCTTGGTCGACCGTCAGAGTGTCGCCTGCGGCGGTGATCGTGTCGGTGTCCGTCGCCGAGTTGTTGCCCGGATTGGGATCGGTGACTCCCGCCGGCGCGGTCACGGTCGCCGTGTTCGACGAGCGTGCCCGTCGCCGCGGCGAGAAAGCGTCGCGGTCACGCGTGAACGTCGCGGTCGCGCCGACCGGCAGATTGACCGTCGCGTTGATGTTGCCGGCGCCGGACGCCGGGCACGTGCCGCCGCCCGCGCCGACGCAGGTCCAGGTCGCGCCGCGTCAGGGCGGCCGGGAGCGTGTCGGCCACCGTCGCCCCGGTCGCGACGCCCGGCCGGCGTTCGATGCGACGATCGTGTAGGTCACGCCGGCCCCGGGCACCGCCGTCGTGACGCCGTCGGTCTTGGTGATCGACGAGGTCGGCCTGCGGCGTCAGCGTGTCGGTGTCGGTCGCCGAGTTGTTGCCGGGAGTGGGATCGGTGACGCCCGCAGGTGCCGTCACGGTCGCGGTGTTGGCGAGCGTGCCGGTGGCCGCGGCAGAGACGGTCGCGGTGACCGTGTAGGTCACGCGTCGCCGCCGACCGGCAGGTTGACCGTGGCGTTGATGTTGCCGCGAGCCGGATGCCGGGCACGTGCCGCCGCCGGCGCCGACGCAGGTCCAGGTGGCGCCCGTCAGAGCGCCGCCGGCAGCGTGTCGGTCACCGTCGCTCCCGTCGCGTCGACTCGGCCCGGCGTTCGTGGCGACGATCGTGTAGGTCACGCGGCTGCCCGGGCACCGCGGTCGTCGACGCCGTCGGTCTTGGTGATCGACAGGTCGGCCTGCGGCGCGAGCGTGTCGGTGTCGGTCGCCGCGTTGTTGCCCGGATGTCGGATCGGTGACGCCGCGCCGGCGCGGTGACCGTGGCGGTGTTGATGAGCGTGCCCGGTCGCTGCCGGCGAGAGCGTCGCGCGTCACCGTGTAGGTCGCCGATGCCGCCGACCGGCAGGTTGACCGTGTCGTTGATGTTGCCCGAGCCGGACGCCGTGCAGGTGCCGCCGCCGGCGCCGACGCAGGTCCAGGTCGCACCGGTGAGCGCGGCCGGGAAGGTGTCGGCGACCGTCGCGCCGGTGGCGGCGCTCGGGCCCGGCGTTCGCGGCGACGATCGTGTAGGTCACCGAGCTGCCCGGCGATCGCCGTCGTCGACGCCGTCGGTCTTGGTGATCGCCAGGTCGGCCTGCGGCGTCAGCGTGTCGGTGTCGGTCGCCGATGTTGTTGCCCGGCGTCGGATCGGTGACGCCGCCGGGCGCGTGACGGTCGCGGTGTTGGACGAGCGTGCCGGTCGCCGCCGGCGACGATCGTCGCAGTCACGGTGTAGGTCGACCGTGCCGCCGACCGGCAGGTTGACGCGCGTCGTTGATGTTGCCGGAGCCCGATGCCGGTGCAGGTGCCGCCGCCGGCGCCGACGCAGGTCCAGGTGCGCCGGTCAGCGCCGCCGGGAAGGTGTCGGTGACGGTCGCGCCGGTGACCGTCGCTCGGGCCGGCGTTCGAGGCGACGATCGTGTAGGTCACCGAGCTGCCGGGCATCGCGGTCGTCACGCCGTCGGTCTTGGTGATCGACAGGTCGGCCTGCGGCGTCAGCGTGTCGGTGTCGGTCGCCGAGTTGTTGCCCGGGGTCGGATCGGTGACGCCGCCAGGCGCCGCGACGGTGGCGGTGTTGGACGAGCGTGCCGGTCGCCGCCGGCGATGATCGTGCAGCGGTCACGGTGTAGGTCACCGTGCCGCCGACCGGCAGGTTGACGCTGTCGTTGATGTTGCCGGCGCCGGACGCGGGGCAGGTGCCGCCGCCGGCGCCGACGCAGGTCCAGTCGCGCCGGTCAGCGCGGCCGGGAAGGTGTCGGCCACCGTCGCGCCGGTGGCCGTCGCTCGGCCCGGCGTTCGAGGCGACGATCGTGTAGGTCACCGATGTGCCGGGCACCGCGGTGGTCACGCCGTCGGTCTTGGTGATCGACAGGTCGGCCTGTGGCGTGAGCGTGTCGGTGTCGGTGGCCGAGTTGTTGCCCGGCGTTCGGGTCGGTGACGCCGGCCGGAGCCGTGACCGTCGCGGTGTTCGACAGCGTGCCGGTCGCTGCGGCGAGACAGCGCGGCTGTCACGGTGTAGGTGACCGATGCCGCCGACCGGCAGGTTGACCGCGTCGTTGATGTTGCCCGCGCCGGAGGCCGTGCACGTGCCGCCGCCCGCGCCGACGCAGGTCCAGCTGATGCCGGTCAGCGAGGCCGGGAAGGTGTCGGTGACGGTCGCGCCCGTCGCGGAGCTCGGACCGGCGTTGTGGCGACGATCGTGTAGGTCACGCCGGATCCCGGGACTACTGTCGTGACGCCGTCGGTCTTGGTGATCGACAGATCGGCCTGCGGCGTCAGCGTGTCGGTGTCGGTGGCCGATGTTGTTGCCCGGGGTCGGATCGGTGACGCCGCCCGGCGCCGTGACGGTCGCCGTGTTGGACAGCGTGCCGGTTGCGGTCGCCGATAACGTTGCGGTCACGGTGTAGGTGACCGATGCCGCCGGCCGGCAGGTTGACGGTGTCGTCGATGTTGCCGGACCCTGACGCCGTGCACGTTGCCGCCGCCGGCGCCGGCGCAGGTCCAGCTGATGCCGGTGAGCGATGCCGGGAAGGTGTCGGTCACGCGTCGCGCCCGTCACGGAGCTCGGGCCGGCGTTCGACGCGATGATCGTGTAGGTCACGCGAGCTGCCGGGCATCGCCGGTCGTCACGCCGTCGGTCTTGGTGATCGACAGATCGGCCTGCGGCGTCAGGTGTCGGTGTCGGTCGCCGAGTTGTTGCCCGGCGTCGGATCGGTGACGCCGCCGGCGCCGTCACGGTCGCCGTGTTCGAGAGCGTTCCGGTCGCGGCGGCGAAAGCGTCGCCGTGACGGTGTAGGTGACCGTCGCGCCGACCGGCAGGTTGACCGTGTCGTTGATGTTGCCGGAGCCCGAGGCCGTGCAGGTTCCACCACCCGTACCGGCGCAGGTCCAGTCGCGCCGGTGAGCACAGCCGGGAACGTGTCGGCGACCGTTGCGCCGGTGACCGCGCTCGGGCCCGCGTTCGATGCGACGATCGTGTAGGTCACGCCGGCCCCAGGCACGACGGTCGTGACGCCGTCGGTCTTGGTGATCGCCAGGTCCGCCGAGAGCCCCGCGATCGCATAAGTCGCAGACGATGGCAGCGTGTCAACCGGATTGACGCCGTCGAGGCTGTGGCCGGTTGCCGTGTTGATCGTCGTCGATCCGCCTGCACCGGTAGCGCTAACGGGCCCCACGATGCAGATCGTCACGTCGCCGGCGAGGAGCAAATTGGTGGACGTGCACGCCGCGGTATTGACGAACGGATCGGGATCGGTGACGCTGAATCCCGTGAGAGTGACCGCGCCGGTGTTAACCAACGTGAACTTGTAATAAACGTCGGCTCCCGCCGCAACCGTGACCGACGACGACCAGGGACCGATCGGTGCGGTGGCAATCTGCTTCAGCAGCGAGAAGCCCGGCACCGCACCGAGGTATTCGGCCGACGATGGCAGCGAATCGTGCACGGTGCCACCAAACGTGGCGTGCGCCGTCGCGGTATTGATGTGGTCGCCGCTCGCCGCAGTGACTGGCCCCACGATGCATGTCGCGGTCGGATCGAGCGTCGGCGAGGCGACCGGCAGGGCCGGAAGCGTCGTCGGCACGTTGGTCGTTTGCCATGCACACGCGAGCGGATCGGCGGCCGTGCCGGCGAGCGTGGGATCGGTGACGCTGAACGGGGAAAGCGTGGACGTCGCCGATGTTCTCGGTGGTGAACTTGTACCAGAGCGGCGTTCCCGGTGCGACCGGGCGGTAGGTGTACCACGGGCCCGTCGCGCTGGTCCCAACCTGCTTCAGCAGTCCCACGGCCGGATTCGCCGGCGTGACCGTCAACGTGTCGCTCGCAGTATTTCCCGGCCCGGCAGTCGTCGCCGACACCGCTCCGGTGTTGTTCGCATAGGGGCCGGGAGCGGCCGCGGTGACCGTCACCGATAACGTGCAACTCGTGCCGGCGGCGAGCGTTCCGCCCGAGAGCGCGATGCCGTTGCCGCCGGCAACGGCAGTGACGGCGCCGCCGCACGTGTTGGCGACCGGCGGCGAGAGCGGGCTGACGTTGACGAGTCCTGCCGGATACGTGTCCGAGAAGGCGACGCCCGTCAGCGTGTCGTTCGGATTCGGATTGGCGATCGTGAACGTCAGCAGGGACCTCCCGTTCGCGACAATCGGGTTCGTGACGAAGACCTTTGCAATGGCCGGAGGCAGAATCGCGGTCAGCGTCGCGACCGCCGATCCGCCGGCGCCGGTGTTGGTGCCGGTCCCGGTGGACGAGATGTACCCGCTCACGTTGGTATGCGGCCCCGCCGTGGTGGCGATCACGTTGACGCTCACGGTGCACGAGCCGTTTGCGGGGATCGTCGCGCCGGTCGTCTGGCCGAAGTCGAGCGTGGTCGCGCCACCAGCCGGCGCCCAGGACGGCGTGCCGCCGCACGTGGTGGATGCCGCCGGCGTCGCGGCCACCTGCGTGCCGGCCGGAAGGCTGTCGGAGAACTTCACGCCCGTCAGCGCGACGGGATTCGGGTTGGTCAGGGTGAACTGCAGGGTGGACGTCGCGCCGACCGCAACCGGATTGGCGAGAAAGCTCTTCGCCATCGTCGGGAAATTGGGGACACCGCAGCCGGAGAAGACGATGTTGTCGACGGCGAAGACTCCGGCGGCCTTGTTCGTCCCGTTGATGTTGATGCGGAACGTGGTGGTCCCGGTGCCCGTTGCCGCTGCCGTTCCGGAGACGTTCGTGGTCCAGGCGTTCTTGGTCATGTTCTGCGGAAAACCCGCCAGCAGCGAGAAGGCTCCGCCGTTCGCGCTCGACCATACGTGCACCTGGTTGTTGTTGGGATTGCCCCAGTCCCCGTTTCCGATCGGATTGCCGTCGAACGTGATCCCCACGCCCGTGAACTTGCTGGTATCGAGAGTGAATTCGAAATAGGACGTCGTGGCGGACGTCGGTACCCCGGACTGCAGCCATCCCGTTCCGCCCCAGGCATTTGCTGGAGTCCCGCTGGCCACGATCGACTGCGTCGCTCCCACGGAGGGGGCGAAATTCGCGAGCGCGCTCGTTACGAGCGAACTCTTCGAGAAGAATAGGGGGGCCGTGGCGATGGCACCCACCGTCGTTCCGTTCATGTTCCAGCGCGCGAGCTCGAGCCCGGGCGTGCACGCGGGTGGCGGCGGCGCATTCGAGACCGTGAGTGTGGCGGAGGCGGATTTCCCGGTGTCCGTTGCATCGACGAACAGATGATTGGTCGTGTTCGTGTACGTCGCCGCGACCGATGCGGTGACATTGACGGAAATCGTGCAGCTACCGTTCGCCGCGACGGTTCCGTTTGTGAACGAGATCGACGTCGCTCCGGCGCTCGCCGTCAGCGTCGGCGTGCCGCATCCGGCGGTGGTCGCAGACGGCGGGCTCGCAACCGTCATGTTGGCCGGCAGCGGATCGGTGAAGTTGTAGCCGGTCACCGCACCCGCGTTGGGATTGGTCAGCGTGATGGTCAGCGTGGAGACACCATTCACGCTGGTCGCGTTGGGAACGAAGCGCTTGGCGATGCCGGCGCTGGCCGGGTCGATGACGTTGGCGATCCGGGCGCCGGTCGAGAAGTCGGCGTTGTAGTGAAAGCTGCTGCCCGAGTAATCATAGAGCAGCGTGTTGAGCGTCTGCGACGTGCCGCCCCCGCTGATGATCTTCACCGTGTACGTCGTGCGGACATCGCTGCCGCCGGCCTTGTAATCGCCGCCGACGCAGGTGAGGTAATTCGGGCTGGCGAGATCGTTCTGCCACAGGCAGGCGTCGGCGTAGATCTTGTCGCTCGCGATCGGCGCGGGGCCGGGAACATAAGGAGAGTTGTCGGCCGAGTACGTCGTGCTGACCGACATGATGCGGAAGATCGTGTTCGGGAAGTTGATGAACGACTCGAACTGGTTGTAGCCCTGCGTGGCGGTGCCGCCGTCGAGCTCGATCGTGTAGGTATTGCCGACGACGAGGTTCATCGTGCCGCCGACCGGAATCGACGTGCCGTTCGAGTTTGATGTCGGTGATCGCGTTGCGGTTCTGCGAAATGAGGTGCTCGACGTAGATCTCGCGCGGCACCGGTGTGGAGGCGTTGTTCGCGCCTTCGGTGGCCGCGATGTGATACCTGCGGGTCGTGTCGAAGGCCGCCGCGGTCCTGCGTTAATTCGACCTCGAAATAGGCGTCGGCGCACGCGCCGGCGGCAAGCGCGCCGAGGCTGATCGAGCTCGGTGAGCCGACGCGCAGGTTGATGTTGGGGTTAGCCGAATCCCAGACCCAGTTCGCCGTGACGCTTGGGGCGGCCGTGGACGAGCAGACGCGGGCCCCGACGGGGAAGAATTTCGGGCCCGGCGGTGGGGGTGTTGCTGTCGAGGCCGATGACGTTCCAGGTCAGTGGCGTCGCCGTGAGCGCCGCATGCGCAACAGCGGCATAAGAAGCCCGACAGCGAGAAGATTCAGCGATGCGATCCTGGCCCGGTTCATCGATTGCTGCTCCCTGATACTCGAAACCAAGTCGCGACCATTCCCCCACTAGGGACGCCTTCTCCCTGCGGAAGCGCTTGGCAGATCATTCCGGAGCGTGCCTGTGCCGCGGAGCGGTCGACGGGCACGTTTGCGCGACGCCCATATGAACGCTAAGGCTCAGCAATACTCGTGCCACTGGCGCCTATGAGGGTCAGTCGCTGGCGCGGCGCCCGGCGCACCGGGCACTCAGGCGTTCAGGAACGCCCCGAGCTCCGCACCTCCGAAGGGCCGAAGCCTTGTGATCCGGCGCAACGCTACTCTTTGAAAAAGGCTTGGAGCTCGGCGAGCGTCTCCTCCGGCGCTTCCTCGGCGAGATAGTGGCCGGACGGCAGCGACCGGCCGCGCACGTCGGTCGCGACGCTGCGCCAGTCGGCGATCGGATCGAACAGGCGGTTGACGACGCCCTTCTCTCCCCAGAGGACGAGCAGCGGGCAGGCAATGCGCGCAGTCGCATCGGCGGCATCGTGCTCGAGGTCGATGCCGGCCGCCGCGCGGTAATCCTCGCAGGTCGCGTGCACGGTTGCGGGGTCGCTGAAACAACGTTCGTATTCAGCGAGCGCGCGCGGGTCGAAGATCGACAGGCCGGCCGAGCCCCACCCCGCGAGTTTGCGCCGCAGGTAGTAAACGGGGTCGGCGCCGATCAGTCGCTCCGGGAGGTCGAACGGCTGGATCAGGAAGAACCAGTGGTAGTACGCGGTCGCGAACGCCGTATCGGCTCGCTCGTACATGATGCGCGTCGGCGAGATGTCGAGCAATGCAACGCGTTCGACGGCGTCCGGGTGATCGAGACAAAGCCGGTGCGCTACGCGCGCGCCGCGATCGTGTCCCACGAGACGAAAGTGCGCGAAGCCCTGCGCGCGCATCAGTTCGACCTGGTCGGCTGCCATCGCACGCTTCGAATAGTTGACGCTGCGCTCACCTCCGGCGGGCTTCGCCGAATCGCCGTACCCGCGGAGGTCACGTGCAGACGACGGTGAATCGCTCGGCGAGGCGCGGCGCGATCCGGTGCCACATCGCGTGCGTCTGCGGATAACCGTGCAGCAGCAGGATTGGCGGTCCGTTGCCGCCGATGACGAACGATATCTCCGCGCCGGACGTGGTCAGCCGGCGCCGGTCGAATCGCGGAAACAGCATCGAATCGGCGTTGCCCCGCTCGTTCATCGGATCAGTCGTCGGCCTCTCCCACGCGCATCACCATGCGACGCCCGACTCGTCGGCCGACCTCCATCGCTCGGCGACGCGCCCTTCGGGCCTTGGCTCGCTTCGCGCTCGCCGCGCCTCACTCAGTCCGCGTGCCTCCGGGCGCGCATGCCGCGCTCGCGGAGCGTCGAGCTGCGCTCCGGGCCGCGCTCCATCGCTCGGCGACGCGCCCTTCGGGTCCTTGGCTCGCTTCGCTCGCCCGCCTCACTCAGTCCGCGGCCTCCGCACGCATGCCGCAATGCGAAGCGTCGAGTCGTCGGCCGCGCTCCATCGCTCGGCGACGCGCCCTTCGGGCCTTGGCTCGCTTCGCTCGCCCGCCTCACTCAGTCGACCTTCGCGCCGGATTTCCTGACGACGTCGGACCACTTCACGACCTCCGCCTTCACGAGCGCGGCGAATTCCTCGGGCGAGTCGGCGACGATCTCGGCGCCGAGCCCGGCGAGCCTTTCGCTGACTTCGGGCATGTGCAGGATCTTCACGATCTCCGTGTTGAGGCGCTTGACGATGGGCACCGGCGTTCCGGCGGGTGCGAAGACGCCCTGCCACGAGCCGACCTCGAATCCCGGCAGGCCCGACTCGGCGAGCGTGGGCACGTCGGGCGCGATCGCCGAGCGCTTCGCCGTCGTCACGGCCAGCGGGCGAAGCTTGCCCGCCTTCGCGAGCGGCCATGCGGTCGTGATGTTGTCGAAGGTCATCGTCACCTGGCCGCCCACGACGTCCTGCAGCGCGGGCGGGCTGCCCTTGTACGGGATGTGCTGCATCTCGACACCGGCCATCGACTTGAAGAGCTCGCCCGAAAGGTGCTGCGACGTTCCGTTGCCGCTCGAGGCAAACGTGTATTTGCCCGGATTCGCCTTGAGCAGCGCGATGAGCTCCTTCACGTCCTTCGCGGGGATGTCCGGATTGACGACCAGCATGTTCGGGACGCGCGCGATCAGCGTGATCGGCACGAAATCCTTCACCGGGTCGTACGGAAGGCTCTTGTAGAGCGACGCGTTGATCGCATGCGTGCTGATGGTGCCGCCCATGATCGTGTAGCCGTCGGGCGCCGCCTTGGCCACGATCTCCGCGCCGACGCCGCCACCCGCGCCGGGCTTGTTCTCGACGACGACCGGCACGCCGAGCGCGATCGACAACTTGTCGCCGACCGTGCGCGCGAGAATGTCGGTGGTGCCGCCGGGCGCAAATGGCACGATCCACTTGATCGGCCTCGACGGCCATGCCTGCGCGGCGCATACCGCCGGCAGCAGCGTCAGTGCGACGCCCGCGACAAGCGTGGCGAGCTTCCTCATTGTTCCGTCCCCCCGGATCGGCGTGCTCAGGCCATCATTGCGGCCGCACGCGCGTTGTCGATGCCGATCGACGCCGCCGCGGCGATCAGATCGGCCCATGTCTTGTCGTCGAGCGGCACGCCGTTCTCGAGCCGCGCCGCGCGCGTCTTGCGCTCGATCTCGCCGGGCGCCAGCACCGGCTCGCCTGGCTTCGCGGGCGGCGACGCCTTGACCCATTCGACGAAGCGCTTCGCCTCGGCGAGCACGCCGCCTTCCTGGTCGTACACCGCCGGCGCGATGTAGATCGACAGCATGTTGTTGCGCAGGACCGTGTCGGCGGGATCGGAACTGCGGCCGGTCGTGACTGCACCGGCCAGGAGATCCGTGAGAATCGACAGCCCCGAACCCTTGTGTGCGCCGATCGTCAGCAGCGCGCCGCCGTCGTAGAAATCCTTCGGGTCCGTCGTCGGCTTGCCGTTGCGGTCGACGATCCATCCTTCCGGCACCTGATCGCCCTTGTTGAGCGCGACCATCAGCTTGCCTTCGGCGACGGTCGACGTCGTGATGTCGAGAATCGCGGGCGGCGCGTCGGCAAGCGGCACGCCGATCGCCATCGGATTGGTCGACAGGCGCCGGTCGGATCCGCCGAATGGCGCGACGCGCTGCGCGCCCGACGTGTTGAGGAAGTGCAGCGAAACCTGCCCGGCGGCCGCCGCCATCTCGGCCCAGTCGCCCAGCCGGCCGAGGTGCCCGCAGTTGCGCAGCCCCACCATCGCGATGCCGGATTGCGCCGCCTTGGCGATCCCGAGCCGGGTCGCGAATTCGCCCGTGACCTGGCCGAAGCCGCGATGGCCGTCGACGATGGCGATGCTGTCGTTGTCGAAGACGATCGACGGCGCCGTGTTGGGCTTCAGCGTGCCGTCGCGAACCCACTCGAGATACTTGGCGACGCGCAGCACGCCGTGCGAATCGTGACCGACGAGATTCGAGTCGACGAGGCGTTGCGCGACGGTGCGCGCTTCCTCGGCGTTGCAGCCGCCGCCTTCCATGATGGCGGCGACGAGCGTGACGAGCTTGGGAGCGGGGACGGTTCGCACGGCTTCAGTGGATTTCCGGTTCCGCCGTCGGCGCGGTGCCTTCGAGAAAGTCGAAATCGCAGCCCTGGTCGGCCTGCGTGATGTGCTGCTGATAAAGCGCGCCGAAGCCGCGCTCGAACTTGGGCGTCGGCCGCTTCCACGCCGCACGGCGGCGGGCCAGCTCGGCGTCGCTGATCCTGAGCAGGAGCTTGCGCGCCGCGACGTCGAGCTCGATCAGGTCGCCGTCCTGCACCAGCGCAAGGGGTCCGCCGACGAACGATTCGGGCGCGACGTGCAGCACGCAGCAGCCGTAAGCCGTCCCGCTCATCCGCGCGTCGGAGATGCGCACCATGTCGCGCACGCCCTGCGCGAGCAGCTTCTTCGGAATCGGCAGCTGGCCCCACTCCGGCATTCCGGGCGCGCCCTGCGGCCCGGCGTGCTGCAGCACGAGCACGGAATCCTTCGTCACGGCCAATCCCGGATCGTCTATCCGCGCCGCCATGTCGTTGTAGTCGGCGAACACCACCGCGGGTCCGGTGTGTTTCAGGAGGTGCGCCTCGGCGGCGGCCGGCTTGATCACCGCGCCGTCCGGCGCGAGATTGCCGCGCAGCACCGCGAGGCTGTCGCGCGCCACCAGCGCCTTGTCGCGCGGCAGGATCACGTCGGCGGCGAAGACTTCGGCGCCTGCGATGTTGTCGCGCAGCGTCTTCCCGTTGACGGTGCGCGCGTCGAGGTCGAGCAGGTCCGCGATCTCGGCGAGCAGCGCACGCAGCCCGCCGGCATAGTAGAAGTCCTCCATCAGATACTTGCCGGCCGGCCGGATGTTCGCGACCAGCGGCGTGCGCCGCGCGAGCGTGTCGAAGCGGTCGATCGAAAGCGCGACGCCGGCGCGGCGCGCGAGCGCGACCATGTGCACGACGGCGTTGGTCGAGCCGCCGATCGCGAGGATCGTCGTGATCGCGTTGTCGATGGCCGCCGCGGTCACGAAGTCACGAGGCTTCAAATCCTCCCAGACCATGTCGACGATGCGGCGGCCGGTTTCGGCCGCCATGCGCCCATGGCGCGAGTCGGCGGCCGGGATCGACACGGCGCCGGGCAGCGTGAAGCCCATCGCCTCGGCGGCCGAGGTCATCGTCGACGCCGTGCCCATCGTCATGCAATGGCCCGGCGAGCGCGCGATGCCATCCTCGATCGCATGCCACTGGTCGTCGGTCAGATTGCCGGCGCGCTTCTCCGCCCAGTATTTCCAGACGTCCGAGCCCGAGCCCAGGAGCTGCCCGCGCCAGTCGCCGCGCAGCATCGGCCCCGCGGGCATGAAGATCGCGGGAATATTCATGCTGAGCGCGCCCATCAGCAGCGCCGGCGTGGTCTTGTCGCACCCGCCCATCAGCACCGCGCCGTCGACGGGGTACGAGCGCAGCAGCTCTTCAGTCTCCATCGCGAGCAGATTGCGATAGAGCATCGTCGTCGGTTTCTGGAACACCTCGGCGAGGGTGATTACGGGCATCTCGAGCGGAAATCCCCCGGCTTGCAGCACCCCACGTTTCACTTCCTCGGCACGTTGCCGGAAATGCGTGTGGCACATGTTGATGTCGCTCCACGTGTTGACGATCGCGATGATCGGCTTGCCGTCGTAATCGGCGCGCGAATATCCCATCTGCGCCGCACGCGAATGGTGGGTGGAGTCGCGCACCGTGCTCTCGCCGAACCAGCGGTGCGAGCGCAAATCATCGGGTTTCCTGCGCGCGGCCATTCTTCCTCTGCCCTCGGGCGTCCGGGATCGGTGGCGACGAAGGCATCGTACGGTTCGCTCCGCGACGTGCACGCGGAATCGCCGGCGCGCCTTCGCGGCCAATTATACGCAGGCGCAGTCGTCACCCAGGGCCATGCCCGGCGCGGTCGACGCGGCCCGCGGGTGGGCGCCATGGATCCCCCGCGGCTCTCCGGTAGAATGCGGCGGTTCCGCTGCCGCACCTGCGCGTGCGCTTTCGGGGCACTCCCTCCGGGCCACCGCATGCTCCTATTCGCCGTCACCATCTTCGTCAGCGCGTTCCTGCTGTTCCTGGTCCAGCCGATCGTCGCGAAGGAGATCCTTCCCTGGTTCGGCGGCACGGCCGCCGTGTGGACCACGTGCCTCGTGTTCTTCCAGACGACGCTCCTCGCGGGCTACCTTTATGCGGACATCGTGGTGCGCCGGTTCCGGCCGCGCGGGCAGGTGCGCGTTCACGTCGTGCTGATGCTTCTCTCGCTCGCCGTCCTGCCGATCATTCCGTCTGCGGGCTGGAAGCCGTCCGGCGCCGAGAATCCGTCCTGGCTGATTCTTGGGCTCCTCGCCGTGACGATCGGCGCACCCTATTTCCTCCTGTCGACGACGAGCCCGCTGATACAGGCGTGGTTCGCCCGCGCGCGGCCGGGGGCGAGCCCTTATCGGCTGTTCGCGCTGTCGAATCTCGCGTCGATGCTGGCACTCGTGGGCTACCCCTTCCTGCTCGAGCCGTGGTCGCCAACGCGCATGCAGGCGATCGGCTGGTCGCTGGGCTATGCGCTCTTTGTCGGCCTCTGCGCTGCCGCGGGCTGGAAGAGTCTCGGACGGCATCCCGCGCCGACCATCCGTGCGCTCGAACCCGGTGGCACCGCGCTCGCGAGCGCATCCACCGCGCCTCCCTCCGCGGCGCGGCAGCTGCTCTGGGGCGCGCTGGCGGCAACCGGATCGCTGCTGCTGCTCGCCGTGACCAACCACGTCACCCAGGACATCGCGTCGGTGCCGCTGCTGTGGATCGCGCCGCTCGCCATCTACCTGCTGACGTTCATCCTCTGCTTCGATGCTGCGGGCTGGTACCGGCCCGGCCTCATGCGGGTGCTGGCGGCCGTGGCGCTCGGCGCGATGGCGTACACGCTCGCCGATCAGAAGCTCGAGCATCGGCTCGGCCTGCAGCTCGGCGTCTTCGGCGCAGGCCTCTTCCTCGCGTGCATGTTCTGTCACGGCGAGCTCGCCCGTCTGAAGCCGGCGCCGCGCGACCTCACGCGGTTCTACCTGATGCTCTCGCTGGGCGGCGCCGTCGGGTCGGTGCTGGTCGGGATTGTCGCGCCGCTCGTGCTGCCCGCCTATTTCGAGCTCCCCGGCGGCCTTGTGCTGTGCGCGCTGCTGCTGCTCTGGCAGGTCCGCCGCGATCGTATTCCCCTGCGGATTCTTGGCGCCGTGGCGACTGTCGGGACGATCGTGAGCGCCACATCGGTAATCCTCGTGTTCTATGACGCGACGATCGGCGCCAAGCGCAATTTCTATGGCGTCGTGCGCGTCCTGGAATACGACCGCGGCAACGAGAACCACCATCGCACGCTGATGCACGGGACGATCATGCACGGGCGGCAGTTTCTCGAGAAGGGCTGGCGACGCACGCCAACGACCTATTACAGCAAGACGTCCGGCATCGGCCGGCTCCTGGAAATGCTGAACCCGCGGCTCGCGCCGCTGAGAGTCGGGGTGATCGGGCTCGGCACCGGGACGATCGCGGCGTACGGTGCCAAGGGCGACGTGTTCAGGTTCTACGACATCAACCCCGCCGTGCTGGAGATCGCGCAGCGGGATTTCTCGTTCCTCAAGGACAGCGACGCGACCATCGAGCTCGTGCTGGGTGATGCCCGGCTCTCGCTCGAGCGCGAGCCGGCGCAGAAATTCGACGTCCTCGTGATCGACGCATTCTCCGGCGACGCGATTCCGGTCCACCTCATCACTGCACAGGCGCTGGACGTGTATCAACGACACATGAAACCCGGCGGCGTCATCGCCTTTCACCTCACCAACCGATTCCTCGACCTCGCACCCGTCGTCGACGAGCTCGCGAAGAACCAGGGACTGCACGAACTGCGCATTGCCGACGACGCCGAGGGCAATTCCGTCGCGAGCATCAGCGACTGGATTCTGCTCTCCGACAACGCGGCGCTGCTCGCCGATCCGCGGCTCGCCGACGCGGCGACCACGATCGAGCCGCGCCCGGGCCTCCGGCTCTGGACCGACGATTTCAACAACCTGGTCCAGGTGCTGAAGGACTTCTGAGCGATTCGCCGGATCCGGGCGGCTCGTTCGCGCTAGAATTTGCGCATGCAACGCGATCGCCCGAAGTCCGGCTCGACCGAGGATCCCGCGCCCTACAAGGCGCTCGTCCATCCGCCGGGAACGCGATTCATCGAAGCTCTCGACCAGCGCGCGCTGCCGCATGCCGTCATCACGGTCAGGATTGCCGACGTCGGGCGCGGCGGCGCGCGCGATCCGCAAGATGTGGGTCCGCGGCGCGCCGCTGATCGGAGCGGTCGGCGCGTACGGGCTCGCGCTGGCGCTGGATCAGGACGCGTCGGACGCAGCGCTCGCGCAGGCGCATGCGACGCTCGACGCGACGCGCCCCACGGCCGTCAACCTGCGCTGGGCGCTCGATCGTGTGCGCGCGGCGGTGGCGCCGCTGCCGCCCGAGCGCCGCGCCGACGCCGCGTGGCGCGAAGCCGATGGCATCGCCGAAGAGGACGTTGCGCGCAACCACGCGATCGGATTGCACGGGCTCTCGCTGCTGCGCGAGATCGCGCGTCACCGCTCCGGCCCGATCGGCGTGATGACGCATTGCAACGCCGGCGCGCTCGCGACCTGCGGCTGGGGGACGGCAACGGCGCCGTTGTTCCTTGCCCATGCCGAGGGCCTGCCTTTGCACGTCTGGGTGAGCGAAACCCGGCCACGGCTGCAGGGCGCAAATCTGACCGCGTGGGAGCTGCACCGGCGCGGGCTGCCGTACACATTGTTCGCGGACGTCGCGAGCGGCGCGCTGATGCAGCGCGGCGAAGTCGACATGGTGATCGTTGGCGCCGATCGTGTCGCCGCGAACGGCGACGTGTGCAACAAGATCGGAACGTACGAAAAGGCGCTCGCGGCAACGGACAATGGCATCCCGTTCTACGTCGCGCTGCCGTCACCGACGCTCGATTCGTCGCTCGAAACCGGCGCCGCGATCCCGATCGAGACGCGCGGCAGCGACGAAGTCCTGGCCATCACCGGGCGCGACACCTACGGCCAGACGGCTACGGTCGCGATCGCGCCCGAAGGCGCCCATGCGGTGAATCACTCGTTCGACGTCACCCCGGCGCGGCTCGTCACGGGACTCGTCACCGAGCGTGGCGTCGCCGCGGCGAATCGAGAGTCGTTGCTCGCGATGTTTCCGGAGCGTGCGAGATGACCGAGCTCCGATTGCGCGAAGCGGTGATCGCGGCGGCCCGCGAGATGAACGTGCTCGGGATCAACCGCGGAACGTCCGGCAACGTGAGCGCGCGCTTCGTCGCTGCGGATTTCGACGGCTACCTCATCACCCCAACCGGCCTTCCGTATGGGCAGATGCTTCCCGAGGATATCGTCTCGATGACGATGGAAGGCGAGGCGCACGGCCATCGGCTGCCGTCGTCGGAATGGCGGTTCCACCGCGACATCTACCGTTCGCGTCCTGAGATCGGCGCGATCGTCCATACGCACGCGCCCTACGCGACGACGCTCGCCTGCATGAATCGCGCGATACCGCCTTTCCACTACATGGTGGCAATCGCCGGCGGGCGCGACATCCGCTGCGCGCCCTACGCGACGTTCGGTACCCAGGCGCTTTCCGATCTCGCGGTCGCCGCGCTCGCGGACCGGCGCGCATGCCTGCTCGCCCACCACGGCATGATCGGGACCGGCGCGACCCTCGAGTCCGCCCTCGCCGTGGCGCTCGAGGTCGAGACGCTCGCCGAGATGTACTGGCGGCTGCTGCAGCACGGCGAGCCCGAGCTTCTGACGGATGCAGAGATGGATATCACGCTGGAGAAATTCCGGACGTACGGCCAGCCACGTTGAAGCGCCGACGCCCCGCGCGGTGGCTGCCGCCTGGCCTCGTCGCGGCGGCCCGCAAGGTAGACTATGCGGCGAGCAGCGGCGCCGCGGCACGCAAGGCCGCCATTCCCGAACGACCACGATGAAGCGACTGACCCATCTCGAGAGGCTGGAGGCCGAGAGCATCCACATCATGCGCGAAGTGGTGGCCGAGGCCGCGCATCCGGTCATGCTGTACTCGATGGGCAAGGACAGCGCGTGCATGCTGCGCCTCGCGAAAAAGGCGTTTCATCCCGCTCCTCCGCCGTTTCCGCTGCTGCACGTCGACACGACGTGGAAATTCCGCGACATGTACGCGATGCGCGAGCGCATGGCGAAGGCAATGGGGATGGACCTCATCGTCCACCGCAATCCGGAGGCGCAGAAGCTCGGCATCAATCCGTTCGAGCACGGCTCGCAGGTCCATACCGACCTGTGGAAGACGCAGGGACTGCGGCAGGCGCTCGACCAGTACGGGTTCGATGCGGCCTTCGGCGGGGGCCGACGCGACGAGGAGAAATCGCGCGCCAAGGAGCGCATCTTCTCGTTTCGCACCGCGCAGCACGCCTGGGATCCGAAGCGCCAGCGCCCGGAGCTCTGGCGGCTCTACAACATGCGCAAGCACAAGGGCGAGAGCATCCGGGTATTCCCGCTGTCGAACTGGACCGAGCTCGACGTCTGGCAATACATCCACCGCGAGAACATCCCGGTCGTGCCCCTTTATTTTGCCGCGGAACGGCCCGTGGTGAGGCGTGACGGCGCATGGATCATGGTCGACGACGAGCGCATGCGGCTCGCCGCCGGCGAGCAGCCGGTGCTGAAGCGCGTGCGCTTTCGCACGCTCGGCTGCTATCCGCTGACCGGCGCGATCGAGTCGGATGCCGATTCCGTTGCGGCAATCATCGAGGAGCTTCTGCTCGCGACGACCTCGGAACGCCAGGGCCGGGTAATCGACCATGACGGCACGGCGTCGATGGAGAAGAAGAAACAGGAGGGCTACTTCTGATGGCCCGCTCCGATCCGGCCGGAACCGACATCCTCGCGAAATTCCTGAAGGCGCAGGAAGACCGCGACCTCCTCCGCTTCCTCACCTGCGGCAGCGTCGATGACGGCAAGAGCACCTTGATTGGACGTCTTCTTTTTGAGTCGAAGGCGCTGTTCGAGGATCAGCTCGCCGCGCTCGCGGCCGACTCGCGCAAGGCAGGAACACGCGGCGACGACGTCGACTTCGCCCTGCTGCTCGACGGACTTTCCGCCGAGCGCGAGCAGGGGATCACCATCGACGTCGCCTATCGATTCTTCTCCACCGACCGCCGCCAGTTCATCGTCGCCGATACGCCCGGTCACGAGCAATACACGCGCAACATGGTGACCGGCGCGTCCACCGCCGATCTCGCGATCATCCTCGTCGACGCCCGCAAGGGCATTCTGGTGCAGACGCGACGCCACAGCTACATCATCGCGCTGCTCGGCATCCGTCAGGTCGTCCTCGCGGTCAACAAGATGGATCTCGTCGAATATGCCCGCGCGACTTTCGAGGCGATCGCCGCCGATTACCGCGAATTCGCGCGGACCATCGGGCTTGCCGAGGTCACGGCGATTCCGCTCTCGGCGGTGCACGGCGACAATGTCGTGGACGCGAGCCCGCGCATGCCGTGGTATCGCGGCCCGACGCTGATGCAGCATCTCGAGTCCGTGGAAGTGGACGAGCAGCGGATGCAGAAGCAGCCGTTCCGCCTGCCGGTCCAATGGGTCAATCGCCCGGATGCGGAGTTCCGGGGATTCGCCGGCACCATTGCCGCCGGCGTTGTGCGCCCCGGACAGCGGATTCGCGTGCTGCCCTCCGCGCGCGAGACGACCGTGCGCCGCATCGTCACCGCCGATGGAGATCTCCCCGAAGCGGTGGCCGCCCAGTCGGTGACACTCGTCCTCGCGGATGAGATCGACGTCTCGCGCGGCGACATCCTCGCATCGACGGATTCGCTTCCCCAGGTCGCGGACCAGTTCCAGGCGACGCTGGTCTGGATGAGCGACCAGCCGATGCTGCGCGGCCGCAACTACCTGATGAAGATCGGCACCCGCACCGTCACGGCAACGGTAATGCCGCTCAAGTACAAGGTGAACGTCAATACGCTGGAGCACGTCGCCGCATCGTCACTCGACTTGAACGAGATCGGCGTCGTCGATTTCGAGCTCGACCGACCGATTGCCTTCGATCCGTATCAGGAAAACCGTGATACGGGCGGCTTCATCCTCATCGACCGGATCACCAACGACACCGTGGGCGCGGGCATGCTGCGCTTCGCGCTGCGCCGCTCGCAGAACGTGCACCTGCAGGCGCAGGACGTGGACAAGGCGGCCCATGCGTCGCTCAAGGGCCAGAAGCCTGCGGTGCTCTGGTTCACCGGCCTGTCCGGATCGGGCAAATCCGCCATCGCCAACGTCGTCGAGCGCAAGCTGTTCGCCGACGGGCGTCACACCTATCTGCTGGACGGCGACAACGTCCGCCACGGGCTCAACAAGGATCTCGGCTTCACCGACGCCGACCGGGTCGAGAACATCCGTCGGATCGCCGAAGTCGCACGGCTCATGGCCGATGCCGGACTCATCGTCCTCACCGCGTTCATATCTCCGTTCAAGAGCGAGCGCCGGATGGCTCGCGCGCTCCTCAAGGACGGTGAGTTCATCGAGATCTTCGTGGACACGCCGCTGGCGGTCGCCGAAGCCCGCGACCCCAAGGGGCTCTATCGAAAGGCGCGCCGGGGTGAGCTCAAGAATTTCACCGGCATCGACTCGCCGTACGAAGCTCCCGAAGCCGCGGAGATTCGCATCGACACGACGATCACCTCATCCGAGGCCGCGGCCGATGCGATCGTGGCCTACCTCCGCGACAAGGGCATCCTCCACTTGTAGTCGGCGGCAACGTCGAGCGGGGCCGCATTGCGGCCCCGCCACATTCCAACTACCAAACGCGCCGTCAACCGCGGGGCGCGTCAACTGCGAGCGATCACCCGCGTTCCCAGTGGCCGCGTTCCAGATGCCATCGTCCGTCGTGCTCGCGCCACTCGCCGCGGGACCAGTGTTCGCCGTGCCGCTCGCGTTCCCAGTGGCCCTTCGCCCAGACGTGCCGATGGCCGTCGTAGTCCCAGTAGCCAGGCGCCCAGATGTAACCGGCACGCGGCGCGGGAACGGCCTCATAGACGACCGGAGGCGGCCCGAAGTTGAGCTCGACCGCGACGTCTGTGCGCGCCATCGCCGTCGACATCGACATGCCGGCCGCAAGCGCGACTGCGAGAATTGCCTTCGTATGCTTCATCTGGATCTCCTCGATTGCTGCGGGCAGTAACCTCGCCCCATGCCGCGACACCAAATCGTCGGCATCTTCAATGCTGCCCATTGCGTCGGTGACGCCGTATAGGGGGGAATTCGATCCTGCCGTAGTCCCGGTCTGACGGACGGGGCGATGGGCGTCCAACAATGTGGGACCACCGGTGCGTTACCGAATGCATCATCCGCAAAGGGACGATCGCAGTAATCCCGGGACCACGCCCCGCCCCGGTCGCGCAAGCCATCACGCGACCGGAGCGTATTCAGGCGGCACTGCCGCTAATTCGACTTGGTCTGACCGGATGCCAACTCGGGCCTCTTTCCGGTCGTCGTAGTCTGCATCGACGTGCGGGTCGGGGATGCAGATCCGACGCCCAACGCGGCGAGTGTCTGGTCGTCGAGGCTACGCGTCGGCGTGATGCCTTGCGACTGCTGGAACTTGGTCACCGCGCCCTGGGTCTTCGGTCCCCAGATGCCATCGACCTTGCCGGCGTTGTAGCCCTTGTCGTTCAGCGCTTGCTGGACGGCTCGCACGACGCTCTTGTCATGCGTGTTCGCGCGGGCGGACGACTTGGTCGTGTTGCCCATCGTTCCGCTTTGCCCCGCGTTCGCCGACATGTTCGAGCTCGGGCTCTGCGGGGTCGTGTTCGAGGCCGACGCGGCGTTCAATGCCTGATTCTGCGCATAGCCTCTGCGCGCACTCGATCCGGCGATCGTGTTCGTCTCCGCGCCCGACGCCGAGTTCTGTGCGACGGTGCCGCTGTCGGAGGTGGTGGTGGTCGCGCTCGATTCGGGGCTCGGGACCCTCGGCGCGTAGGCTCTGCGCGCACTCGTTCCGGCGCTCGTGTCGATTTCCGCGCCCAGTGTCGAATTCTGGGCGATCGTGTCGCTGCTCGCGGTGGTGGTCGTGCCCGAACCGGAGCCCGGTGTCGTCGACGCGCCGCTCGAGCTGCTCATGGCGGATCCGCTGGCGCCCGTGTTGGCGGGAGCGCTTGACGTTGCACTCGAGCTGTAGCTGCTGCCGCTCGATGATGACCTGAGCTGCTCATTTGCGTCGTGCCGCTCGTGCTCGTGTTGCCGCCATTCATGCGGCTCATCATGTCACTCCAGGTCGTCGTCGAGCATCCGCCCAGCGCGACAGCCAACGCGCTTGCGACTGCGCTCATACGCAATTTCGATGTTCTCATGTCATATTCTCCATAACTATGACGTGCAGTGGTTGGCCCTCGAGACTGAGAGCCCGGCGAGGCTCGCGGCCGCGTTTTCAAACAGCGGCTCCCGACCGCCAGTTTCCGCGCAGGCCCGCGCTCTGCCATCGGCACCTTTGTCGTTTCTTTGTAGGCCGATCGGCAATGGTTCGTAGGAACACCACGCACTCGAATCCGTCCGATCGTGACCGGAAAATTCGCGACACAGAAGATGAATCCATGCGTCGGGCGTGGAATTGTGGCGACAAATTCACCGCCTCCAACCTGGCCGCGCAAGGCGTTTGCGCCACCGTGCGGTGCCGCCGCGACACCGGATTGAGGTACGATGACGGTCTTGGATTCGCGCGGACCTTGGCGCGACCGCCACCTCTTCATTCTTTCCGCTGAGCTCATGACTTCCACCGAACAATCCCCTGCTTCAACCATGGACCGCGCCCTACGGATTGCCTCCGTTCGCAGCGATTCATCCCGAGCATTTCGTTCCTGCATTTGAGGAGGCGCTGGCGACGCACCGCGCGGAAATCGCGGCGCTGTCTGCTTCGAAGGAACCCCCCTCCTTCGAGAACACGCTCGCCGCGTTCGACCGAAGCGGACGTGCGCTCTCCCGGATCGAAAAGACGTTCTTCAATCTCACGAGTTCCGAGACGTCTCCGGCTCTGCAGGCGGTCGAGCGCGAAATGTCGCCGCGTCTTGCCGCCCACCGCAGCGCGATTTACCTCGATTCATCGCTGTTCGCGCGGATCGACGAGCTGCATCGGCGTCGCAGCGAGCTCGGTCTGGACGCGGAGCAGCTGCGGCTGCTCGAGCGCGTGCATTTCGATTTCGAGCGCGCCGGCGCGCGCCTATCCGAACCGGCCAAGGCACGGCGCGCCGCGATCGTCGAGCGCCTCGCCAGCCTGTCGACGCGATTCGCCCAGAACGTGCTCGCGGACGAAGCGAGCTACCAGTTGGTGCTGAAGGACGAGCGGGACCTCGCGGGTCTGCCCGAGGATCTGCGCGCCGCCGCGCGCGCAGCCGCCAGGCAGCGCGGCGTCGAGACCGGCGCGGTGATCACGCTGTCACGCTCGCTGATCGATCCGTTTCTCACGTTCTCGGAGCGGCGCGACCTGCGCGAGGAAGCATTCAAGGCGTGGATCCGCCGCGGCGAGAACGACGGCGAGCACGACAACCGGCCGGTCGCGCGCGAGATACTGGCGCTGCGCAACGAGCTCGCGAGGCTGCATGGCTATCACAACTTCGCCGATTACGCGCTGGTCGATCGGATGGCGGGCACGCCGGCCGCGGTCGCGCAACTGCTGGCACAGGTCTGGGAGCCGGCGAAGGCCCGCGCCGCGACCGAGTGCGATGCGCTCCGCGCGACCGCGCTGGCGCATGGCGAAACGCACCCGATCGAGCCGTGGGACTGGCGGTTCTACGGAGAGAAGGTTCGGAAGGCGCATTACGGCTTCGATGGCGCCGAGCTCAAGCCCTACTTCGCGCTCGACCGCATGCTGGGCGCGGCATTCGACACCGCGAATCGCCTGTTCGGCATCCGCTTCGTCGAGCGTCCCGATCTCCACGCGTATCACCCCGACGTTCGCGTCTTCGAAGTGCGCGGCCGCGACGACCGCGTCGTCGGCGTGTTCCTGTCGGACAATTTTGCGCGCCCGACCAAGCGCGGCGGTGCGTGGATGAGCGCCTATCGCTACCAGTCGCGCATCGACGGAGAGACGCTTCCGATCATCGTCAACAACAACAACTTCGCCAAGGGCGCCCCCGGCGAGCCGACGCTGCTGTCCGCCGACGACCTTCGCACGCTGTTTCACGAATTCGGCCACGGGCTGCATGGGCTCCTTTCGCAGGTGGTCTACGACCGGCTTTCGGGAACGCAGGTCCTGCGCGATTTCGTCGAGCTGCCGTCGCAGATCTTCGAGCACTGGGCGTTCGAGCCGGAGGTGTTGAAGCGGCACGCGCTGCATCAGGTGACCGGCGAGCGTATTCCCGACGAGCTCATCGCGAAGCTGAAGGAGGCACAGCGCTGGAACAAGGGCTTCGAGACCGTCGAATACACGGCGTCGGCATTGGTCGACATGGCGCTCCATGCGCGGACCGATGCCGATGGCGTCGACATCGGCGAGTTCGAGCGCACCGAGCTCGCGCGGATCGGCATGCCGCGCGAAATCGTGCTGCGCCACCGGCTGCCTCACTTCGCCCACCTGTTCCAGGGCGATGCCTACGCCGCGGGCTATTACGTCTACATGTGGGCCGAAGTCCTCGACTGCGACGGCTACGAAGCCTTCGTCGAGGCGGGCAATCCGTTCGATCGAGAGGTCGCCGATCGGCTGCATCGCTATGTCTACTCCTCGGGCGGCACACTCGAGCCGGCAACCGCGTTCCGTGCGTTCCGCGGGCGCGATGCGGTCGTGGGGCCGATGCTTGCCAGCCGGGGTCTGGTCGACGAGCGCGAAACCGCGTGATCGGAATCTGCTGATGCGGCCGGGAGTCGCATGCGGCGATTTTCGCAAGCCGGCGTCGCCGTGCGGCCGTCGGAGCTGAATCGCAGCGCGTCGTCTACGCCTTGGCGAGAAGGAAATCCAGATCGTCGCCGGCGCGGAACTCGCGCGGCTCTTCGCCATTGCGGAAGACACGGCACTGCCCGCTGCCGACAAGGCGCGCGCTGGCGTTTTCGATGCGCAACCCGGTTCCCTCGCGCAACCCGGTCACCCGAATGCGCGGCTGCAGTGCCCCGAATTCCCTGATTCGCTCCTCGCGCGTTTCGCCCTTGAATCCCGGCGGGTTGCCGTGCAGGTAGTGCGGGTTGATCTGGAACGGGACGAGGCCGAGCGCATCGAATCCTCCCGGGTCGCAGATCGGCATGTCGTTGGTCGTCATGATGGTCGGGCAGGCGAGATTCGAACCGGCGCTCCAGCCGATGTATGGGGTGCCCGCGATCACGCGATCACGGATCAGCGGCAGCAAGCCCAGCGTACGGACCTCGCGCAAGAGCTTCCATGTGTTGCCTCCGCCAACGACGACGACGGCAGCGTTGCGCACCGCGGCGGCCGGATCAGCTTCCGCGTGCAGGCCCTTGACGCCGATGCCAAGTTGACGAAACGCGCCCTGAACCTGCGCGACGTAATCGTCATAAGTCTTCGTCACCGCGGCGTAGGGGACGAACAGCGCGTCGCGCGACGGTTCCCCGAGGAACTCGCGGATGAATCCGATGGCGTGCTCGAGATAGCCCATGCCCTCGGTTTGGGAATTGCTGAGAAGCAGCATGCGCAAGGCGTCCTCCGTCGTCATGGTTGCGGCGATTGCGTCATTGTGCGTTCAGGCGCCGCAAAGCAAAACGCCCAGCCGGGTTGGCTGGGCGTTGTGCATATAGGGTGCCTGACGATGACCTACTTTCGCATGGGTAATCCACACTATCATCGGCGTGCTGCCGTTTCACGGTCCTGTTCGGGATGGGAAGGGGTGGTGCCGGCGGGCTAAGGTCGTCAGGCATTGAGCGTCGGATGCGTGCTGGGCACCCGGCAGGAAGAAGTAAAGGAGGTTGGTGGTTGCGCGACGCACCGTGCTCAGTGCACACGGTTATGGGGTCAAGCCGCACGGGCTATTAGTACCGGTTAGCTCAAGGCATTACTGCCCTTCCACACCCGGCCTATCAACGTGGTGGTCTGCCACGACCCTTCAGGGGGATCAAGTCCCCGGGAGATCTCATCTTCAGGCACGTTTCCCGCTTAGATGCTTTCAGCGGTTATCGCTTCCGTACATAGCTACCCGGCGATGCGACTGGCGTCACAACCGGTACACCAGCGGTACGTCCACTCCGGTCCTCTCGTACTAGGAGCAGCCCCCGTCAAATCTCCAGCGCCCACGGCAGATAGGGACCAAACTGTCTCACGACGTTTTGAACCCAGCTCACGTACCACTTTAAATGGCGAACAGCCATACCCTTGGGACCGGCTACAGCC
>CAVUIG010000005.1:0-93437 GCA_963741355.1 uncultured beta proteobacterium | reverse complement strand
CCTCCTCGCCGCGGTGCACGGGCAGGCAGTGCATGAACAAGGCGTCGGATTTCGCCGCGCCCCATCATCACGGCGTCGACGCGCCAGTCGGCGAAGACGCGCTTGCGCTCGTCGTTCTCGGCCTCGAAGCCCATGCTGGTCCAGACGTCGGTGGTGACGAGGTCAGCGCCGCCGCATGCGTCCATCGGATCGGCGAACACCTCAAGGTGCCCGACTCCGCGGCGCCGGCTTTCTTCGCGTCGAGCTCATAGCCCGCCGGCGCAGACACATTGGACCGTGAATCCGCAGATCGCCGCAGCCTGCAGCCAGCTCGTCAGCATGTTGTTGGAGTCGCCGATCCACGCAACGGTCTTTCCCGGCGATCGAGCCGCGATGCTCGATGTACGTGTAGATATCGGCGAGGATCTGGCAGGGATGGTGCTCATTGGTCAGGCCGTTGATCACGGGAACGCGCGAATGCACGGCGAAGCGCTCGATGATCGTCTGTTCGAACGTGCGGATCATCACGACGTCGACCATCCGCGAGATCACGCGCGCGACGTCTTCGATCGGCTCGCCGCGGGACAGCTGCGTGTCGCCGCGATTGAGGTTGATCGCGATCCCGCCCAGCTGGTTCATGCCCGCTTCGAACGAGACGCGCGTGCGCGTCGACGCCTTCTCGAAGACCATCGCGAGCGTGCGGTCGCGCAGCGGCTGGTAGAGCTCGTAGCGCTTGAACCGCTCCTTGATCGAGCGCGTGCGGGCGAAGAGGTGGTCGAACTCGGCCAGCGAGAAATCGCTGAACTGGAGGAAGTGCTTCGGCGCGGCGGGAGGAACCGGCAGAGGGGCAGCCACGGCGGCCGGATCGAGAAAAGAAAGAATTTTAGCACGCAACCTGCGGCGGCTTGCCACGGGTCAAGGCGCCGACGCCGGCGGGCCGGTAGTGTCGAGCGTTCGAAACCCCGGAAGGACCCGGGACCATGGAATGATCGCCGGCCGACCGACCCGAGTCCACGGCACGGCGCTCGGCAGCCTTTGCGCCGCTCTTGATTCGCGGGCGCGGGCGCTGCCGATCGTCCAGGGCGGGATGGGCGTGGGTTCTCCGCGCATCGGCGCGCCGGCACGGTAGCGGGATAGGGCGCGGTCGGCACGATCGCCAGTGTCGACCTGCGCCGCCACCATCCGGATCTGATGGCGACTAAGCGCGCGCGGACAATGCCGGTCACGCCGCGAACATGAGGCCCTCGACCGCGAATCCGCGCGGCAAAGGAGCTCGCCGGCGGGCGTGGCTCGTCGCCGTCAACATCATGCGCGCCGTCAGCGACTACGCGCTGAGCGTGCGCCAGGCTTGCGCGAGCGGCGTTGACGCGATCGTGATGGGCGCGGGGTTGCCGCTCGACCTTCCCGATCTCGCGGCCGATCATCCCGACGTCGCGCTGATTCCGATCCTGTCCGACGCGCGCGGCATCCAGCTCGTGGTCAAGAAATGGGCGCGCAAAGGACGGCTGCCCGACGCGATCGTCATCGAGCATCCGCGCTACGCCGGCGGCCACCTCGGCGCCGCGAAGATCGAGGACCTTGCCGATCCGCGTTTCGATTTCGAGCGCGTGCTGCCGGACATGCTCGCGTTCTTCCGCGCCGAAGGCATCCCGGCGGATGCGATCCCGCTCATTCCGGCCGGCGGCATCAACACGCACGAGCGAATCCGCGAGCTGCTGGCGATGGGCGCCGCGGCCGTGCAGATCGGCACGGCATTCGCGGTCACCGAGGAAGGCGACGCCGACATCGAGTTCAAGCGCGTGCTGGCCGGCGCGAAGCCCGAAGACATCGTCGAGTTCATGAGCGTCGCCGGGCTCCCCGCGCGCGCGGTGCGCACGCCGTGGCTCGAAACCTACCTGAAGTACCTGCCCAAGCTGCAGGCGGCGGCGCGCAAGAAGCCGCGCTGCACGCTCAAGTGGGACTGCCTCGTCCAGTGCGGGCTGCGCGACGGCAACGCGAAGGTCGGCCAGTTCTGCATCGACATGCAGCTCGCCGCCGGATTGCGCGGCGACGTCGGCAAGGGACTGTTCTTCCGCGGCGCGTCGGCGCTTCCCTTCGGCAGCGAGATCCGCCCGGTGCGTGATCTCATCGCGTATTTCATGACCGGCGTCTTCCCGGCGCGGCCGGGACCGGCGGCGGCCTGACCGATGGATCCTTCGTTGATCGCGCGGCTGCGCGAGGACACGCGGCGCGTGCTCGCCGCCCCGCACCGGTTCTTCTTTCTTTCCGGCGTCGTCGCGTTGCTGCTGGCATCCGTGTGGTGGGCATGCGTGCTCGCGGCACGCGCATGGCCGGCGCTTCCCGCGCCCGGCAGCTCGATCCCGGACACGTCGCTGCACGCATTCCTGATGCTGTTCGGGTTCGCCCCGTTCTTCATGTTCGGATTCCTGTTCACTGCGGGCCCGCGCTGGCTCGCCGTCGCCGCGCCGCCTCCCTCCGTGTGGATTCGCCCCGGCATGCTGGCGATCGCTTCGGTGCTCGCGCTCTTCCCGCTGCAGCTCGCGGGATTGCCCGCGGGAGCCGTCGCCATCCGCATCGCCGCCGCGCTTTACGCGACCGGTTTCATCTGGATACTCGTCGAATTCCTGCGGCTCGTGCGCAGCAGCCGCGCGCCGGACAAGGTGCATGCGCGGCTCGTGCTCGCCGCGCTTTGCGCCGGCGCGAGCTGCGTCGTGGCGTTCGCGTGCCTCGGCGCGGACGCCTACGCGTGGATACGAGACGTCGGTCTGTGGGGATTCCTGCTGCCCGTATTCGTGATCGTGTGCCACCGGATGATCCCGTTCTTCACCGCAAGCGCGGTCCCGTTCGTCACTGCGTTCCGACCCTGGTGGCTGCTCTTCGCGATGCTGGGCGCGCCGGTCCTGCATGGCGTGCTCGCTGCCGGCGGGACCGGACGCGTTCACCTGGCTCGTCGACCTGCCGGCCGCCGCGCTGCTGCTTTGGGTCACGGTGCGCTGGGGATTCGCGCGAAGCCTCACCAACCGGCTGCTCGCGATGCTCCATGTGGGTTTCGTCTGGTACGGCCTGGGATTCCTGCTCGCGGGCGCGCATTCGCTCGCGTTGCTGGCGGGCGCGTCCGGCCTTCCATTCGCGGCGCTGCATGCATTCACGATCGGATTCGCGGCGTCGCTGCTGATGGCGATGGTGACGCGCGTCACCTGCGGTCATTCCGGCCGCCCGCTTGCGGCGGATGCGCTGACGTGGCGCCTGTTCCTGCTGCTTCAGGTCGTGGCAGTGGCTCGGGTCGCCGCCGCGTTGTGGCCCGCGCCCGGCGTGCTGGCCGCCGTCGCGCTGCTGTGGGCGGCGGCGTTCGTGCCGTGGGGCATGAAGTACGCGCCCGTCTATTGGCGCGCGCGTGCGGATGGCCGGCCGGGATAGCCCGGCTGCATCATTCAGGACAAAAAAAGAGCGCCCGACGGGCGCTCTCGCAATGACACCTTGTTGAAGCCGGTCAGCCCAGTGCTTTGATCGCCTGGGCCATCCGCGACTTCGTTCGCGATGCGGTGTTCTTGTGAATGATCTTCTTGTCGGCAATGCGGTCGATGACCGCCTGCGACGCCTGGAACTCTTTCGCCGCGACGGCCTTGTCGCCGGCGGCGATCGCCTTGCGGACGCGCTTGACGGCGGTGCGCAGCGACGAGCGCAGGCTGGTGTTGCGCTGGTTGGTCGCGGCAGCCTGACGGGCGCGCTTGCGCGCTTGGGCACTGTTGGCCATGAATCGAAATCCTTGTGCTGGAGCTCGGGAAAAAGACCAAGCATAATAGCAGCTTATCCCGCATGCCGCAAGGTCGGCGCGGACCCCGCCTCCCGACCGATGCCCGCTTCGACCCCTTCCTCCCGTGCGTGCCCGCCGTGCCGCTTCCGCCGAGCGGGGGCAGGGCGTCCCGCCGCCCCGTGAACCTGCTGCGAGCGTTGACCACGGTGAGCGGGATGACGTTGCTGTCCCGGATCACCGGACTCGCGCGGGAAAGCCTGCAGGCGGCCCTCTTTGGCGCGGGCCTGCAGATGGACGCGTTCCAGGCCGCCTTCCGCCTGCCCAACATCCTTCGGCGGATGTTCGCGGAAGGTGCCTTCTCGCAGGCCTTCGTGCCGATCCTCGCGGAATACAAGCGCCAACGCGGCGATGCCGAGACGCGCGACCTCGTGGGGCGGGTCGGGGCGTTGCTGGCGCTGGTGCTGCTCGGCGTGACCGCGCTGGGCGTGCTGGCCGCGCCGGCGCTCGTCTATCTGCTGGCGAGCGGCTTCGCGCAGACGCCGGGAAAGATCGAGCTGACGGCGGAGCTCATCCGGATCGTCTTCCCGTACATCCTGTTCGTGTCGCTGGTGTCGCTCGCCGGCGGCGTCCTCAATGTGTATCGGCGCTTCGCCGTGCCCGCGTTCACGCCGGTCCTGCTCAACCTCTCGATCATCGGCGCGGCGATCTTTCTCGCCAAGTATTTCGACCCGCCGATCAAGGCGCTCGCCTGGGGCGTGTTCATCGGCGGCATCGCGCAGCTCGCGCTGCAGATCGCGCCGCTCGCGAGAATCGGAATGCTGCCGCGCCCGCGCCTCGACTGGCGCGACGCCGGGGTCCGACGCGTGATGCGCAACATGGGCCCGGCGCTCATCGGCGTGTCCGCGGCGCAGATCTCCGCGCTCATCAACACGCAGCTCGCGTCCTTGCTGGGCGACGGGCGCATTTCATGGATCACCTATGCCGACCGGCTGATGGAATTTCCGAGCGCGCTGCTCGGCGTGGCGCTCGGCACCGTGCTGCTCCCGTCGCTTTCGAAGCATCACAGCGATGCCAACCACGAGCAGTACTCGTCATTGCTCGACTGGGGCCTGCGGCTCGCCTTCCTGCTTGCGCTGCCCGCCGCCGTCGCGCTATGGCTGCTCGCGCTGCCGCTCATCTCGACGCTTTATCAATACGGCAAGTTCACCGTGAACGACGTGTGGCAAACGCGGGCGGCGCTGCTGGGCTACAGCGTCGGTCTGCTGGGGCTCATCGTCGTGAAGATTCTCGCGCCGGGATTCTATGCGCGCCAGAACATCAAGACGCCGGTGAAGATCGCGTTCTTCACCGTGTTCGTGACGCAGACGCTGGCATTCGTCCTCATGTGGCGCATCGGCCATGCCGGCCTCACGCTGGCGACGAGCGTCGGCGCGTGCGTGAACGGCGGATTGCTGTTCTGGTTCCTGCGCAAGGGCGGCTCGTATCGGCCGCAGCCCGGATGGCTCTCGTTCCTGTGCAGGCTCGTCGTCGCGTTGTTCGCGCTCGGCGCGCTCCTCTACTGGATCGCGGGACCCGCGTCGTATTGGCTGGAAGCTTCGCTCTGGACGAAAGCCGCGCGCCTGGCGGGCATCTGCGCCGCGGGCGCCGTGGCGTACTTCGCGGCGCTGTGGCTGCTGGGATTCCGGATCGGGGACTTCAACCGGCGCGAGAGCGACGCCGATGCGACAGAGATTCCGCCGCCGCCCGCGGAGGATTGACCGGCTGGAACGACGTCAGCTGTTGGCGTCGGGCTTGCGGTGCGGACAGCGCGGCTTCGCGCACTCGACGTAGAGGTAGAGCGCGTGCTCGACGATCTTGAAGCCGCGGTCGGTGGCGATCGTCCATTGTCGCTTCTCGATTTCCGGATCGTAGAATTCCTCGACGCGCCCGCAGTCGAGGCACACGAGATGATCGTGGTGGCGCCCTTCGTTCAGCTCGAAGATCGCCTTGCCCGATTCGAAATGGTGCCGGATCAGCAACCCCGCCTGCTCGAACTGCGTCAGCACGCGATAAACCGTCGCGAGGCCGATGTCGAGCCCTTCGGTCAGGAGCTGCTTGTAGACGTCCTCGGCCGTCAGGTGCCGCACCTTCGATTGCTCGAAAAGGGAGATGATCTTGAGCCGCGGCGCCGTGGCCTTGAGGCCGGCATTCTTGAGGTCGTGGGGCGTCGTCATGCGCGGCTTTCCGATCCTGGCGGACAGAGGATGGTCCGGGGCCACCGGAGGGCGCGAAGAGCCGCCCCCCACGGCTATAATAGCGAGTCCCCCGGCAAATTCACAGGCACGTGGCAAATCCTCCCCCATTGACGCTCTGGCGCACGCGCGTTCCGCTGCCGCGATCCTGCGTCCGCTCGCCGCCCTGCTCGTCGCGGCCCTGTGCGGATGCCAGACGCTCGACACGTATTTTCCGACGATGCGCTCGTTCGGCATCTACAAGCTCGACGTGATCCAGGGCAACTACCTCACGCAGGACATGGTGGACCGGCTCAAGGTCGGCCTGCCCAAGCAGCAGGTGCGCCTCGTCCTCGGCACGCCGCTCATCACCAGCGCGTTTCGCGACAACCGCTGGGATTACGTCTTCGAGTTCAAGGGGCAGGGCCGGCCCGACGAGCATCGGCAGCTGACCGTCTATTTCGTCGACGACAAGCTCGCGCGCTGGGAAGGCGACGCGATGCCGGCCTCGCAGATCGAAGCCAACCGCGCCGCCGCGGAAAAGACGTTGCCGCACATCTCGTCGGCGGAGGACAAGGGCTTCATGGACTGGTTCCTCGACCTCTTCCGGAAGTCGTCGCCGTGACACGGATCGCGATCGCCGGCGCCGGCGGTCGGATGGGCCAGACGCTCATCGCCGCGACGCTTGCCGATCCGGCGCTGACCCTCGCCGCAGCGGTCGATGTCGCCGGCAGCGCCGTCGCGGGCCGCGACGCGGGCGCGATCGTCGGACGCACGACCGGCGTGGCGGTGGGCACCGACGTCGACGCCGCGGTCGCCGCCGCCGATGTGCTCATCGACTTCACCCGGCCCGAGGGCACGCTGGACCACCTCGCGGCCTGCACCCGCCACGGCACCGGCGCGGTGATCGGCACCACCGGCTTCTCCGACGCGCAGCGCGCCGCGATCGCCGGATTCGCGAAGCAGATCCCGATCGTCCTCGCGCCCAACATGAGCGTCGGCGTCAACGTGCTCCTGAAGCTGGTCGAGACCGCCGCGCAGCGTCTGGGCGCCGACTACGACGTCGAGATCGTCGAGATGCACCACCGGCACAAGGTCGACGCGCCGTCCGGGACTGCGCTGCAGCTCGGCGCCGCGGCGGCGGCGGGATCCGGCCGCTCGCTCAAGGAGTGCGCGGTCTACGCGCGCGAAGGCGTGACCGGCGAACGCAAGCCGGGGAGCATCGGCTTCGCGAGCCTTCGCGGCGGCGACGTGGTCGGCGACCACACGGTGATCTTCGCCGCCGGCGGCGAGCGCATCGAGCTCGCGCACAAGGCGAGCTCGCGCCACAATTTTGCCGCGGGCGCGCTGCGCGCCGCGCGGTTCGTCGCGGCCCGCCGCGCCGAGGGCGTCGCCGGCCTCGCCGACATGCAGGACGTGCTCGGACTCCGATAGCACGGATGGCCGCGCCGCCGTTCGACCTCTCCGGCCGCGTCGCGCTCGTCACCGGCGGCGGGACCGGCTTGGGCTTCGCGATCGCCGCGGGACTGGGACGCGCCGGCGCGCGCGTCGTGCTGAACGGCCGCCGGCGCGAAATCCTCGACGATGCGTGCGCGAGGCTTTCCGCCGAGGGCATTCGCGCGGACGCGGCGCCGTTCGACGTCACCGATGCCGCCGCGGTCGGCGAGGGCGCGGCCCGGATCGCCCGCGACATCGGCGCCGTCGACATCCTCGTCAACAACGCCGCGGTCAACCAGCGCAAGGCGCTCGTCGCGTTCACGCCCGAGGAGTGGCGGGCGCTGCATGCGGCGAATCTCGACGGCCCGTTCCTGGTCACTCGCGCGGTGCTCGCGTCGATGCAATCGCGCCGGCGGGGCAAGATCATCAACATCTGCTCGCTCGCCTCCGACCTCGGCCGTCCCAACATCGTCCCCTACGCGGCGAGCAAGGGCGCGCTCAGGATGCTGACCCGGGCGCTCGCGGTCGAGGTCGCGCCGCACAACGTCCAGGTCAACGGCATCGCCCCGGGATTCTTCCGCACCGAAATGAACGCCGCGCTCATCGCGGATGCCGAATTCTCGGCATGGGTCGCGCGCCGCACGCCGGCGGGCCGCTGGGGCGAGCCCCCGGAGATTGCCGGCGCGGCGGTGTTTCTCGCCTCGCCCGCGGCCGACTACGTCACCGGACACATCCTTTACGTCGACGGGGGATTTTCGGCGGCGTATTAGCGACGCGAGCCCAGGCGCAGGGAGCCCGCGAGCTTGCTTGGGCATGCGACCCCGGCGAGTCGGCGCATGAGGCCGACAACGCGACGTTCGCGAACCTCGACCGTTGCGGAGGCCGAGACGTGAGCGCGCGAGTCGCGCCACGCGCAGGCCGTACTGCGCCGCGCGGCAAAATGCGGGTATAATTGGTTGCTTCAAAGCGGGAATGGCTGCGGCGACGCGGACGTTCCCGCTTCGCACATCCGGACCCGGCCGGAATCGTTCCGGCGCCCGGTTGAAGCCCAATGCCATCCGACATGTCCGCCGGCCCGACCGCCTCCCCTTCCGCCCGCGCCGCCCTTTTTCCGGCGACGACGCACGCCATTCTCGCGCTGGCGGACGGCACGGTGTTTCGCGGTCACGCGATCGGCGCGATGGGTCACGCGACCGGCGAGGTCGTGTTCAACACGGCGATGACGGGCTACCAGGAAATCCTGACCGACCCTTCGTACGCCGGCCAGATCGTCACGCTCACCTATCCGCATGTCGGCAACGTCGGCGTCAACGTCGAGGACGTCGAGGCGCGCCGGCTGTTCGCGGCCGGGCTCATCATCCGCGACCTGCCGCGGCAGGTTTCGAACTTCCGATCGACCGGCGACCTCGGCGCGTATCTCGCCGGCAACAACATCGTCGGAATCGCCGGAATCGACACGCGGCGCCTGACGCGGCTCCTGCGCACGAAAGGCGTGCAGAACGGCTGTCTCCTCGCCGCGGCGACGATCGGCGATGCCGAGGTGGCCGACGCCGTGGCGCGCGCGCGCGCGGCGCCGTCGATGACGGGCCAGGACCTGGCGCGCGTCGTGAGCTGCACCGCGCCGTATGAATGGACCGCCGGCACTTGGACGCTGGACGAAGGCTTTTCCGTCCAGCAGTCGGCGCGGTTCCACGTCGTCGCCTACGATTTCGGCATCAAGCAGAACATCCTGCGCATGCTCGCCGAGCGCGGCTGCAAGGTCACCGTGGTGCCGGCGCAGACGAGCGCCGAAGCCGCGCTCGCCTACAAGCCCGACGGCGTGTTCCTGTCGAACGGCCCCGGCGATCCGGAGCCGTGCGATTACGCGATCCGCGCGATCCGCGAAATCGTCGACTCCGGCATGCCGACCTTCGGCATCTGCCTCGGGCATCAGCTGCTCGGCCTCGCGTCCGGCGGCCGCACGATCAAGATGAAGTTCGGCCATCACGGCGCCAATCATCCGGTGCAGGACAAGGACACCGGCCGCGTGCTGATCACGAGCCAGAACCATGGCTTCGCCGTCGATCCGGCGTCGCTGCCCGCGACGGCGCGCGTGACGCACGTGTCGCTCTTCGACGGCAGCCTGCAGGGCATCGCGCGCACCGACCGGCCGGCCTTCAGCTTCCAGGGGCATCCGGAAGCGAGCCCTGGACCGCACGACCTCGGGTATCTGTTCGACCGGTTCGTGAAGATGATGGAACGCAAATGACGCCTCTGCGAGACAAATCGGAAAGCGTCGCGAGCAGGCCGGATGCAAGGCGGCCCGCAGCGAGGCCCGAGATAGTACAAACGAGGTACAGCGAGGGCCGAGCGAGGACACAACGCAGCAGCCGGCTCGCGCAGCGCTTTACGACCATGCCTAAACGCACCGACATCGAGACCATCCTGATCATCGGCGCCGGCCCGATCGTCATCGGCCAGGCGTGCGAGTTCGACTACTCCGGCGCGCAGGCGTGCAAGGCGCTGCGCGAGGAGGGCTACCGGGTGATCCTGGTGAACTCGAATCCGGCGACGATCATGACCGACCCGGAGATGGCCGACGTCACGTACATCGAGCCGATCACCTGGCCCATGATCGCGCGCATCATCGAGCGCGAGCGTCCCGACGCGCTGCTGCCGACGATGGGCGGCCAGACGGCGCTGAACTGCGCGCTCGACCTCGCCCGCGAAGGCGTGCTGAACCGCTTCGACGTCGAGCTGATCGGCGCGTCGAAGAAGGCGATCGACAAGGCCGAGGATCGCGAGAAGTTCAAGGCGGCGATGACGCGGATCGGGCTCGCCTCGGCGCGCTCCGGGATCGCCCACGACCTCGAGCAGGCGCTGGAGGTGCAGGCGACGATCGGCTTTCCCGCGGTGATCCGGCCCTCGTTCACGCTGGGCGGCACCGGCGGCGGCATCGCCTACAACAAGGACGAGTTCGTCGAGCTGTGCAAGCGCGGCCTCGACCTCTCGCCGACGCGCGAGCTCCTGATCGAGGAGTCGCTGCTCGGCTGGAAAGAGTTCGAGATGGAGGTCGTGCGCGACAAGAAGGACAACTGCATCATCGTCTGCTCGATCGAGAACCTCGACCCGATGGGCGTGCACACCGGCGACTCGATCACCGTCGCGCCGGCGCAGACGCTGACCGACAAGGAATACCAGATCATGCGCGACGCGTCGATCGCGGTGCTGCGCGAGGTCGGCGTCGACACCGGCGGGTCGAACGTTCAGTTCGCGATCAACCCGACGGACGGGCGGATGATCGTGATCGAGATGAATCCGCGGGTCTCCCGCAGCTCGGCGCTGGCGTCGAAGGCGACCGGCTTCCCGATCGCCAAGGTCGCGGCGAAGCTCGCCGTCGGCTACACGCTGGACGAGCTCGCCAACGACATCACCGGCGGCGCGACCCCGGCGTCGTTCGAGCCGACGATCGACTATGTCGTCACCAAGGTGCCGCGCTTCGCGTTCGAGAAATTCACCGCCGCGGACGACCGCCTGACGACGCAGATGAAGTCGGTCGGCGAGGTGATGGCGATCGGGCGCACGTTCCAGGAGTCGCTGCAGAAGGCGCTGCGCGGTCTCGAGGTCGGCGTCGACGGCTTCAACCTCAAGACGGTCGACCCCGACAAGATCGCCGACGAGCTCGCCTTTCCGCGCGCGGAGCGGCTCTGGTACGTCGCCGACGCGTTCGGCGTCGGCATGTCGGTCGAGGAAATCCACCGGCACACGAAGATCGATCCGTGGTTCCTCGCGCAGATCAAGGAGATCGTCGACACGGAGCTGAGGCTCGAGACGCGCACGCTCGCCGATCTCACGCGTGATGACCTTCTCGGCGTCAAGCGGATGGGCTTCTCGGACCGCCGGCTCGCCTTCCTGCTGAAGGTCACGGAGACCGACGTCCGCGCGCGGCGTCACGCGCAGGGCATCCGCCCGGTCTACAAGCGCGTCGACACCTGCGCCGCGGAATTCTCGACGCGCACGGCGTACATGTACTCGACCTACGAGGACGAGTGCGAGGCCGAGCCGACCGACCGCAAGAAGGTGATCGTGCTGGGCGGCGGACCGAACCGGATCGGGCAGGGGATCGAGTTCGACTACTGCTGCGTGCACGCGGCGATGGCGCTGCGCGAGGACGGCTACGAGACGATCATGGTCAACTGCAACCCGGAGACCGTCTCGACCGACTACGACACGTCGGACCGGCTCTACTTCGAGCCGCTGACGCTCGAGGACGTGCTGGAGATCGTCCACCTGGAGAAGCCGTTCGGCGTGATCGTCCAGTTCGGCGGGCAGACGCCGCTGAAGCTCGCGCGGGACCTCGAGGCGAACGGCGTTCCCATCATCGGCACCTCGCCCGACATGATCGACATGGCCGAGGACCGCGAGCGCTTCCAGCAGATGCTGCACCGGCTCGACCTGAAGCAGCCGCCCAACCGCACCGCGCGCACCGAGGCGGACGCGCTCGCGGCGGCGGAGGCCATCGGCTATCCGCTGGTGGTCCGGCCGTCGTACGTGCTGGGCGGGCGCGCGATGGAGATCGTGCACGAGCAGCGCGACCTCGAGCGCTACATGCGCGAGGCGGTCAAGGTGTCGAACGACAGCCCGGTGCTGCTCGACCGCTTCCTCAACGACGCGATCGAGGTCGACGTCGACGCGCTGTGCGACGGCAAGGACGTCGTCATCGGCGGGATCATGGAGCACATCGAGCAGGCGGGCGTGCATTCCGGCGACTCGGCGTGCTCGCTGCCGCCGTACTCGCTCTCGCGCGAGACGCAGGACGCGATGCGCGCGCAGACGGTTGCGATGGCGCACGGGCTCAACGTCGTCGGGCTGATGAACGTCCAGTTCGCGATCCAGAACGGCACCGTCTTCGTGCTCGAGGTGAATCCGCGCGCGTCGCGCACCGTGCCGTACGTGTCGAAGGCCACGGGCCGTCCGCTGGCCAAGATCGCCGCGCGCTGCATGGTCGGGCAGTCGCTCGCGGACCAGGGCGTCGCGGGCGAGATCTCGCCGCCGTACTTCTCGGTCAAGGAAGCGGTGTTCCCGTTCGTCAAGTTTCCCGGCGTCGACACGATCCTCGGCCCGGAGATGAAATCCACCGGCGAGGTCATGGGCGTCGGCGAGACCTTCGCCGAGGCGTTCCTCAAGTCGCAGCTCGCCGCCGGCGTCAAGCTGCCCTCGGCGGGCAAGGTGTTCATCAGCCTCAAGGACGCCGACAAGCCGCGCGCCATCGAGCTCGCGCGCATCCTGGTCGAGCTCGGCTTCACGCTGGTCGCGACGCGCGGCACCGCGGCGGCGCTTTCGAGCGCGGGCGTGCCGGTGACCTCGGTCAACAAGGTGCACGAGGGCCGGCCGCACATCGTCGACATGATGAAGAACGACGAGATCGCGCTCGTCGTCAACACGGTGCAGGAGAAGCGCTCGGCGATCCTCGACAGCCAGCACATCCGCCGCGAGGCGCTGGCCGACCGCATCCCGACCTACACGACGCTGGCCGGCGCCCGCGCCGCGGCGCTGGGGATGTCCGGGATGCGCGAGCTCGTCCCCTATTCGCTGCAGGCGCTGCACGAGCGGCTGCAGTGACGGCGGCTTTGCGGTAATCTCACGACATTCCAATCCGGCCGGGTGCGGCGCTGCCGCGTCCGGTCTTTTTCGTTTGGTGATCATGAAGAAGTTTCCGATGACGATCGAGGGCGCGGCCCGGCTGAAGAGCGAGCTGCACCGCCTGAAGACGGTCGACCGACCGACGGTGATCCGGGCGATCGCCGAGGCGCGCTCGCACGGCGACATCTCGGAGAACGCCGACTACGACGCCGCCAAGGAGCGGCAGGGCTTCATCGAGGGCAGGATCGCGCAGATCGAGCACCGGCTCGCGAGCGCGCAGGTCATCGATCCTTCGCACATCACGGACGCCGACGGCAAGGTGGTGTTCGGCGCGACGGTGGAGCTCGAGGACGCGGCCTCGGGCGAGCGTGTCGCTTATCAGATCGTCGGCGACGACGAGGCGGACCTCAAGCACGGCAAGATTTCGGTCAGCTCGCCGATCGCGCGCGCGCTCATCGGCAAGACCGAGGGCGACACTGCAGAAGTCCAGGCTCCGGGCGGCGTGCGCGAGTACGAAATCCTCGCCGTGCGCTACGCCTAACGCGGGGGGCGTCTACGGCGACTTGCGTCGGCGGCGCGCTCCAGCTGCGGAGGGCGTGGCCGCCGGCCTCGCCCCGCGCGTCGTGCCGGCAGGCTTGGCGCCGCGCGTGAAACCGAGCGGCTTGCCGCCACGAGGCTTGCCGCTCGACGTCCTGCTGCCGGCGGGCTTGCCGCCGCGCGGCGCTGGCGGCTTCTTCTCCCACGCCGAGCGCGGGTTGGGCTTCGCGGAGAACGACTTCGGCGTGGTCTTGGGCGTATAGGTCGATTTCCTGCGGGTCGCGACCGGCGCGCCGGTGAGATCCGTGTCGCGGCCGAGCGAAGGATCGTGCCGGGCGGCGCCGCGCCGGCCCTTGCCGCGCGGTGCGGGGGGCGCAACCGGCGCCGGACGTGCCGGGGTGCGGGGCAGCGGCGAGCGCGGGCGGCGCGCCTGCGGCTGCCGCTTCGCCGCGGATCTCGTTCGCGCGGGAGGCGGCGCCACCTCTTCCTTCGGCGCGGGCCGCCAGACGATCAGCACCTTGCCGAGATGCTGCACGGGCGCGGCGTCGAGCGCTTCGCAAATCTGCACCAGCATTGCGTCACGCGCCTCGCGCTCGGCGGCGAAAACACGGATCTTGACGAGCTCGTGCGCACGCAGGCTGACGTCGATCTCGTGCAGCACCGACGGCGAGAGACCGCCGTGGCCGACGCTCGCGAAGGCGCTCAGGTGATGTGCCCTGGCGCGCAGAGCGCGCCGTTCTGCCGGTGTTAGAGTTCTCATCGGGCAAATTCTAACCGAAGGGCCGTTCGCAACATTCCGCTCATGGCGCTGCAGAGCACGAAAAAGAACAAGTTCGTCAAGGCGTGGATGCACGAGCACGTCAACGACCACTGGGTCAAGGAAGCGGCGCGGCGCGGCTATCGGTCGCGCGCGGCGTTCAAGCTCCTCGAGCTCGCGGAACGCGACAAGCTGCTGCGGCCGGGAATGAGCGCCGTCGACCTCGGCAGCGCGCCGGGCAGCTGGTCGCAGGTGCTCCGCGAGAAGCTCGGCCGCCAGGGGACGATCGTCGCGCTCGATCTCCTCGACATGGACCCGCTTCCCGGCGTCCATTTCCTCAAGGGCGACTTCCGCGAGGACGACGCGCTGGCCGAACTCACGAAAACGCTGGCCGGCCGGCAGGTGGACCTTGTGGTTTCCGATCTTTCGCCCAATCTGTCGGGCATCGAATCCGTCGACCAGGCGCGCTCGGTGCATCTGGGTGAGCTGGCCCTCGAATTCGCGCAGGAGTGGCTGCGGCCCGGGGGCGATGTCGTGATCAAGGCATTCCAGGGCGAAGGGTTCGCCGAGTTCCAGCGGCTCCTCCAGCAGCGTTTCGACAAGGTTTATGCGCGCAAGCCGAAGGCCTCGCGCGACCGCAGCCGCGAGGTCTATCTGGTCGGAAAGGGCCGTAAAGCGTAATTTTCGTCAAAAACCGGCGAAATGTGTCTCCAACCGGCGACGCTCCGCGCCTTCCGGCTGGCCGGAGCGATCCCGAGGGGCTAAGATAACAAGTTCCATGCATCCGTTCGGGATGCCCGGCACGTAGTCTTGCAACGGGCGGGCGGCGGCCCAGGAATTCTCGCCGCAAGGAGTGAATTTGAACAACCTGATCAAGAATGTCGGCATCTGGCTCGTCATCGCGCTGGTCGTGATGATCGTGGTGAAGCAGTTCGACGCGCGCCAGACGTCGAAGGACACGGTCTCGTATTCCGAGTTCATGGACAAGGCGAAGTCCGGCGGCGTCGAGTCGGCGACCGTCGAGGGCCGCACGATCCGGTGGGTGTCCGCCGACAAGAAGAAATTCGTCACCTACAGCCCCAGCGACATCTGGATGGTGGGCGACCTCATCAAGTACGGCGTCAAGGTCGACGCCAAGCCCGAGGAAGAGCAGAGCTTCCTCGCGCAGCTGTTCATCAACTGGTTCCCGATGCTGCTCCTGATCGGCGTGTGGATCTTCTTCATGCGCCAGATGCAGGGCGGCGGCCGCGGCGGCGCGTTCTCGTTCGGCAAGAGCAAGGCGCGGATGCTGGACGAGTCGAACAACACGGTGACCTTCGCCGACGTCGCCGGCTGCGACGAGGCGAAGGAGGAAGTCGCCGAGCTGGTCGAGTTCCTGCGCGATCCCTCGAAGTTCCAGAAGCTCGGCGGGCGCATCCCGCGCGGCGTGCTGATGGTGGGAAGCCCGGGCACCGGCAAGACGCTGCTCGCGAAGGCGATCGCCGGCGAGGCGAAGGTCCCGTTCTTCTCGATCTCCGGCTCCGACTTCGTCGAGATGTTCGTCGGCGTCGGCGCGGCGCGCGTGCGCGACATGTTCGAGCAGGCGAAGAAGAACGCGCCCTGCATCGTGTTCATCGACGAGATCGACGCGGTCGGCCGCCAGCGCGGCGCGGGCCTGGGCGGCGGCAACGACGAGCGCGAGCAGACGCTGAACCAGCTGCTGGTCGAGATGGACGGCTTCGAAGGCAACGCCGGCGTGATCGTGATCGCCGCGACCAACCGACCCGACGTCCTCGACCCGGCGCTGATGCGTCCGGGCCGCTTCGACCGCCAGGTCGTCGTGCCGCTTCCCGACATCCGCGGCCGCGAGCAGATCCTGCTCGTCCACATGCGCAAGGTGCCGATGGCGACCGACGTGCGGGCCGAGATCATCGCCCGCGGCACGCCGGGCTTCTCCGGCGCCGACCTCGCCAACCTCGTCAACGAGGCGGCGCTCTTCGCCGCGCGCAAGAACAAGCGCCTCGTCGACATGGACGACTTCGAGATGGCGAAGGACAAGATCATCATGGGCGCCGAGCGGCGCTCGATCGTGATGCCCGAGGAAGAGCGGCGCAACACCGCGTACCACGAGTCGGGGCACGCGGTCGTCGCGCGCTTGCTGCCGAAGACCGATCCCGTGCACAAGGTGACGATCATCCCGCGCGGCCGCGCACTGGGCGTGACGATGCAGCTGCCCGAGCAGGATCGCTACAGCATGGACCGCGACCACATGCTCAACGTCATCGCAGTGCTCTTCGGCGGCCGGATCTCCGAGGAGATCTTCATGAACCAGATGACGACCGGCGCGTCGAACGACTTCGAGCGCGCGACCGAGCTCGCGCGCAACATGGTGACGCGCTACGGGATGTCCGACCTCCTCGGCCCGATGGTGTACGCGGAGAACGAGGGCGAGGTGTTCCTCGGCCGCTCGATCACGACGCACAAGAACGTCTCGGAAGAGACGATGCGCAAGGTGGACAGCGAGATCCGCAAGATCATCGACCAGCAGTACGCCGTCGCGCGGAAGCTGATCGAGGAGAATCGCGACAAGGTCGACGCGATGGCGAAGGCGCTGCTCGAGCTCGAGACCATCGACTCCGACCAGATCGCCGACATCATGGCGGGCAAGCCGCCGCGGCCGCCGAAACCGACGCAGTCGGGCAGCGGCCCGGCGACGCCAGGCACCACGATCGGTCCGGAGACGGCGCCGACGGCGCGGCCGGCGTGACGTAGCGGGTCGCCGAATCGCGCGACCCACGGCCGATGCCGACGCGCGAACGACGGCCGCACAACGACACGGGCACCGCGAGGTGCCCTGTTTTTTGCGGAGGGCGCGTCGTGACGGCGCGCACGCTCGCGTCCGACGCTCCTGACATGCTGAAATGCGGCAGCCACTCGTTCGACCTCGCGCGTCCGCTGGTGATGGGAATCGTCAACGTCACGCCGGATTCCTTTCATCCGGACAGTCGGGAGCCGGACCGCGCCAGCGCGTTCATGCGCGCGCGGCAGATGGCGGACGATGGCGCCGACATCGTCGACATCGGCGGCGAGTCGACGCGGCCCGGCGCGGCGCCGGTGGACGAGGACGAGGAGATCGCGCGGGTCGTGCCGCTGACGGCGGAGCTCGCGGCGGCGGGAATCGCCGTCTCGGTCGACACGATGAAGCCGGCGGTGATGCGCGCCGCGCTCGCCGCCGGGGCCGCGATGATCAACGACGTCCGGGCGCTGCAGGCGCCGGGCGCGCTCGAGGCGCTCGCCGGCAGCGACGCCGCGGTGTGCCTGATGCACATGCAGGGCGAGCCGCGGTCGATGCAGCAGGCGCCGCAGTATGCCGACGTCGTCGCCGAGGTCCGCGCGTTTCTCGTCGCGCGCGCGAAGGCGTGCGAAGCCGCCGGCATCGCGCGCGAGCGCATCGTGATCGACCCCGGCTTTGGCTTCGGCAAGACGCTGGCGCATAATCTCGCACTGGCGCGCGCGCTGCGCGAATTCGCGGCGACCGGTTACCCTGTGCTCGCCGGCCTGTCGCGCAAGTCGTCGCTGGGAGCGATCACGGGACGCGACGTGGAGGACCGGCTGCCGGCGAGCATCGCCGCGGCGCTCGCGGTGGTGGCGCGGGGAGCGTCGATCGTGCGGGTCCACGACGTGCGCGCGACGGTCGACGCATTGAAAGTGTGGCGGGCCGTCGAATCCGGCGCGCCGCCCTGAATCCAGCCCGTTGAACGCGGAAAATTCGAATGACCAGAAAGATACTTCGGCACCGACGGCATTCGCGGACGCGTCGGCGCGCCGCCCATCACGCCGGAGCTCGTGCTGAAGCTCGGCTGGGCGGCCGGGCGCGTGCTGACCGAGGAGGCGCGCGGCGCGCGGCAGGCGGCCCGCGGTGCTGATCGGCAAGGACACGCGGATTTCCGGCTACATGCTCGAAGCGGCGCTCGAGGCCGGGCTGTCGGCGGCGGGCGTCGACGTCCATCTGTCCGGGCCGCTGCCCACACCGGGCGTCGCCTATCTGACGCGCGCGCTGCGGCTGTCCGCCGGCATCGTCATCAGCGCGTCGCACAATCCGTTCGACGACAACGGCATCAAGTTCTTCTCGGCCGAGCGGCCTCAAGCTGCCGGACTCGGTCGAGCACGCGATCGAGGCGGCGATGGACGCGCCGCTCCTCTGCGTCGCGTCGGCCGAGCTCGGCAAGGCATGGCGGATCGACGACGCGGCGGGCCGCTACATCGAGTTCTGCAAGAGCACCTTTCCGTCCGAGCTCGACCTGCGCGGACTGCGGATCGTCGTCGACTGCGCGCACGGCGCCGGCTACCACGTCGCGCCGCCGGTGTTCCACGAGCTCGGCGCCGAGGTGATCGCCATCGGCAACGAGCCCGACGGCCTCAACATCAACGCCGGGCTGGGCGCGACTCATCCCGCGCGATTGCAGGAAGCGGTGCTGCTCCACGGCGCGGACCTCGGCATCGCGCTCGACGGCGACGGCGACCGGCTGGTGATGGTCGACCGCGAGGGGCGACTCTACGACGGCGACCAGCTGCTGTACGTGATCGCGATGGATTACCGGCGCCGCGGCGTCCTGGCCGGCGGCGTGATCGGCACGCTGATGAGCAATCTGGGGCTCGAGCAGGCGCTCGCGCGCGAGGGCATTCCGCTCGAGCGCGCGGCCGTCGGCGACCGCTACGTGCTGGAGAAGCTCCTGCAAAACGGCTGGCAGCTGGGCGGCGAGAATTCCGGCCATCATCATCTGTCTCGACCGGCACACCACCGGCGACGCGATCATCGCCGCGCTCGCGGTGCTGCGCGCGTTGAAGGAGCAGCGCACGACGCTCGCCGCCGCCGCCGCGCCGGTGACGCTGTTCCCGCAGCGGCTCATCAACGTCCCGATGCCGAAGGATTTCGACTGGAGCGCCAGCGCATCCGATTCGCGCGGCCGAGGCGACCGCGCGGCAGGCGCTGGGCGCTGCGGGGCGCATCCTGCTCCGCCCCTCGGGGACGGAGCCCGTGCTGCGCGTGATGGTGGAGGCGCGGGACACGCCGACCGCGGACGATTGCGCGAAGCGCCTCGCCGACGCGATCGCCGGAACGCTGCGCGGGTAGCGCGCCGACGCGGCAGGACCTTGTCATGGTGGCGGCGACGCATGCGGTGCCCGCGACGGGCGCCCCGGACGCGCTGGCGGCGTGGATCGCCGGGCTCGCCGGCACCTATCCCGACAACGAGCTGCGAGTCACTCGCGGAGGCGGCGCGCTACGCATCCGAGCGGTGCGCCGGCACGACCGGCCGCGACGGCGAGCCCCTCGTCGATCGCGCCGCGGGGACGGCGCGCATCCTCGCCGGCCTGAAGCTCGACGCGGCGAGCGTCCGTGCCGCGCTCCTGATCGGCCTGCCGGCCGCGCACGCCTTCGACGCGGACGACGTGACGGCGCGCTTCGGCGCCGATGTCGCGACGCTGGTCGCGGGCGTTGCGCGGATGGACGAGATCCGCGCGGTGCCGTCGACGGGGGATGCCGCCGAGCGCGCGGCGCAGGCCGAGCGCCTGCGCAAGATGCTGCTGGCGATGGTCGAGGACATCCGCGTCGTGCTCATCAAGCTCGCGGAGCGCACGCAGGCGATGCGCTTCCTCGTCGCCGGAGGCGCGCAGCGCAGCGACGCCGCGCAGCGCGGCGCGCGCGAGGTGCAGGACCTCTTCGCGCCGCTCGCCAACCGCCTCGGCGTGTGGCAGCTCAAGTGGGAGCTCGAGGACCTGGCGCTCCGCGCGCTCGAGCCGGCGACGTACAAGGCGATCGCGCAGATGCTGGACGAGCGCCGCGTCGACCGCGAGCGCTACATCGAGTCGGTCATCGGTCTTCTTGCGCGCGAGCTCGCCGCAGCCGGATTGCGCGCCGACGTGACCGGGCGCCCGAAGCACATCTTCAGCATCTGGACCAAGATGCGGCGCAAGGGCGGCGGACATCGAGTCGCTCTACGACATCCGGGCGCTGCGCATCCTCGTCGACGACGTCAAGGACTGCTACGCGGCGCTCGGCGTCGTCCATCACCTGTGGACGCCGCTCCCGGGCGAATTCGACGACTACATCGCGAAGCCGAAATCGAACAACTATCGCTCGCTGCACACGGCGGTGATCGGTCCGGAGGGCAAGCCGCTCGAGGTGCAGATCCGCACGTTCGACATGCACCAGCACTCCGAATACGGCGTCGCCGCGCACTGGCGCTACAAGGAGGGCCGCGAGAAGGGCGTGCGCCGCGATCCCGCGTTCGAGGACCGCATCGCCTGGCTGCGCCAGGTGCTCGACTGGAAGGACGCCGTCGCCGACGCGTCGGACTGGCTCACGGCGTTCAAGAGCAGCCTCTTCACCGACACGATCTTCGTGCTGACGCCGCAGGGCAAGGTCGTCGATCTGCCGCGCGGCGCGACGCCGGTCGACTTTGCCTACGCCGTGCACACGAATCTCGGACACCGCTGCCGCGGCGCTCGCGTCGACGGCGCGATGGTCCCGCTCAATCACGTGCTGAAGAACGGCCAGCAGGTCGAGGTGATCACGGCGAAGCAGGGCGGCCCGTCGCGCGACTGGCTCAATCCCGAGCTCGGCTACGTGACGAGCCATCGCGCGCGCGCCAAGGTGCGCCAGTGGTTCAAGGCGCAGCAGCAGGAGGAGACGCTCGCGCACGGTCGCGCCGCGGTCGAGCGCGAGCTCGCCCGCGCCGGGGCGACCGCCGTCAATCTCGACGCCGTCGCGGTGAAGGCCGGCTTCGAGAAGGCGGACGATCTCTTCATCGCCGTCGGGCGCGAGGAGGTCAACACGCGCCAGCTGCAGGTCGCGATCAAGGCGGTGGTGCAACCGGCCGCGCCCGAGGCGGCGCCGGAGCCCGAGATCGGCGTGCTGCGGCAGAGCAAGGCGGCCGGCGCGGGCAGCGGGATTCTGGTCGTCGGCGTCGACCGCCTGATGACCGTGCTCGCGCGCTGCTGCAAGCCCGCGCCGCCCGATCGCATCGTCGGATTCGTCACGCGCGGCAAGGGCGTGACGATCCACCGGCAGAGCTGCACCAACGTCGCCCGGATGCGCGCGCGCGAGCCCGAGCGCCTGATCACCGCCGACTGGGGCGCGCCGCGCGACGAGGTCTTTCCGGTCGACGTCGTGCTGGAGGCGCTCGACCGTCAGGGACTGCTGCGCGACGTGACGGAAATCTTCTCGCGCGAGCGCATCAACGTCACGGCCGCCAAGACGCAGACGCGCAACCACGAATCGCGGATGGCGTTTACGCTCGAGGTGAGAAGCCTCGATGCGCTTGCGCACGCGCTCGACCTCGTGCGCGACGTGCCCGGCGTAATGTCGGCGGGACGACGCCAGCTGTCGTCGTAGCCCCGCCCCGTGTGGCTTGCTCAACGCCGCGCTCATCGCGCTGGCGGGCTTCGAGGACCAACGCCGCACGTTCGCCGCCGGCATTGACGCCATGCCTGACGAAACCGGTCACGGCGGATCGGCTGCAGCCAGGCTATCGCCGCCTTGGATTGAGCGCTCCCTTGACAACGCCACATGCGGTTGCTACGGTCGTCATCGCTGCAGATGCGCGAATAACGTTGGGTCGAAGTTGTAACAGCGTGTAACAACAGCGTGCTGCAAGGGTCACGGGGAGGCCCGCTTTCGCCTTGCCTGGAGCTCGATCCGTGCAGCGGCACGACTTCTTCGCACGCAGCAAACGATCCGACACCGTGGCGCGCACGAGGAGCCGCGCGTGTCCATAGCGAGCGCGGTCGCCGGCACCGCTCCCGTGAAGCGGGCGGCGGTGAACTGGCCGTCGCTGATCGAATCCCTGCTCGCGATCGCGGCGATCGTCGCGATCGTCCCATGGTTCGAGCGTCTCGCCGGCAACGACGCCGGACGCGACGGCCGCTTCAACGACGCCGCCATCTCGGTTGGCGGACTGCCGGAACGGATCCTTCCCGCGCTGTGCGCGAGCCATGGCGCGCAGGCCGAGCCGCTGGTGCGCGATCGACTGTGTCGCCGCGCCGAACGCGGCTCCGAGCCAACGCACGCCGAGCGCATGCCCGCCGCGTTGATCGATGCGTTCGCGCAGGCCGGACGCGCGTTCCGGCAGCCACTTATCGCCGCGGAGCAGCGGCGTGCCGAGCTTCGCCTGCAGCAGCGCGAAGGATTGGGCGACCTGCTCGCGCTCGGCGATGCGATCGAGGACATCGACACTGAGATTCAGCCTTACATCGAACGCTACGCGCTCGGCAATGGCGGGGATGGTCAGCCGCTGCCGCTCGCCTGCGCGTTCGACCAAGTGAAGGCGAGCCTCGCGCGGCAGGACGCGATCGCCATCGAACGCGGCGCGAGCGCGCCGGCCAACGCAGTGCTGCTGCTCGGCGCGGCGCTCGACGGCCACGGCGCGACGCAGGCGCTCGCAGCCGTCGCGCTGTTGCCTGCGTCGTCGCGTGCCGCCGATCCGGCGTGCGGCCGGCTCGCGCTCGCCGACGCGCTGGGAAACGCGGCGGCGCTGATGGCCGATGCGCGCGAAGCCCGGTTGCGCGCGGCGAAAAATGTAGCGATGCGCGACCTGCTGCGCACTGCGGGCTGGCAGTGGGCCGGATGGATGCTCGCAGGACTGGTGCTGGTCAAGCTCGCCCGCCGGCAGAGCTTTGCGCTCGCCGGCGTCGCGCTGGCGCTCGCGGTTTGGGCGCTCGCGGCGTGGATCGGTCGCGTGCCGTGGCCTTTCGGGGCCGATCGCGTGTTCGAGCCGGCGCGCAAAGCGGTTACGTTCATCGGCATGCCGGCGCCGTTCGTGCTGGCGCTTGTCGGCGTGGCGGCGCTCTCGCTCGTTGTATCCGTTGGGCTGCAGAGGCGTCTGCCGTCGGGGCCGCAGACGCTCGCCTCCCGCGTCGGCTACCCCGGTTTCGTCGTCGCGACCGGCCTGGGCTTCCTGCTGCTGCTCGACCTGTCGGCGAATGGCAATTACGGCAACCGCTACCTTGCACTCTACCATCAGGGTCATCTCTGGCTCGGCATGCTCACGCTCACCGTGGTCGCCTTCCTGCGCCAGCCGTTCGGCCGCGCGCTCGGCTGGACGCTGGCGATGGTCGATGCACTGGCGGGCCGCATCGGGCGGCGCGTCGGCGCACTGGCGATGACGGTCGTCGCGGTCCTGCTGATGATGGGCCTCGTAGGCGCGGTCGGGGCGGCGCTGCCGAACTGGCCGCAGCTCACCTCGGAGCTCGGCCGGCTGTGGCTGATCGGCGGCGCATCCTGGTTCTTTTTCCTGCGCGGCGATCCGCTGGCCGAGCGGCTCGCAAGAAGCGGCACCTCGGTCGGCTCGCTCGTCCGCTACGTCTGGCCGCTCGCCTGCGTCGCACTGGTGCTGATCGGCGCACAGCTCGTCACCCACGACAAGGGACCGCTGCTCATCGCGTGCTATGCCGCTGGCGCCTTCGTCGCGGCGTCGATCGCGATGTGGTGGCACCAGCGCGGCGGCGCCTATCGGGGCGCCTTCGCGTTGGCGATGATCCTGTTCGTCGTCTGGGGCCTCGCGGTCACGCTCGGCCTCTTCGAGCTGGGCGCGCTCGACGAGGTCACCGCCGGCAGGCTCGAGAACCTCGCCGCGCCGCTCGCTTCGGCGAACGACCAGCTCGCGCTGGTGACGTGGTTCCAGCGCGCGGCGCCCCCGGAAGGCTTCGGGCTCGGCGCGGTGCCCTGGTGCGGTTACGCGAACGCGACGGCCGGATGTCCCGGCGTGCCGGCGCAGATCCAGAGCGACTACACGCTGACAGCGCTCGTGGGCGCGTTCGGCTGGATGGCGGCGGCGGCGGTGACGATCGGGTTCGCGGTCTGGCTGCACCGGCTGATTCGCCACCACGGGCGCGTGACACGCGGCGAGCCGCGCCTCGTCGCCGCGGCGGGCCGCGTAGTCAACGACGACCAGGCGCTCGTTTCGTGGATCGCCGTGTGCTGGGTCGTCCTCGCGCTCTGCCAGCTCGCGGTGACCGTCACTGGCAATCTCGCGGTGTTGCCGCTGACCGGCGTGACGTTCCCGTTCGTGAGCTTCGGGATGACCTCACTCGTCGTCAACATGGCGATGCTCGGGCTCGCCATCAACGTCAACGTACCGCCGGGTGCCGGTCATGGCTGAACGGCGCACGACGTCGCTCCTCGACTTCGCGATCGCCGCGAGCGCCGCCGTCGTGCCGGTGCTGCTTGCGGTATTGCTCGCCGTTGGCGCGGCACGTCCGCTCGATCCGGCGGCGCGCTACGCCGATCGGCACGTCAGCGTCCGCGAGGTCGCCGCGCTGAAGACGTTCGAGCGCGCGATTGTGCGGCGCGACGCGGTGACCGTCGGCCCGCCCACGGCGATCCTGCTGCTTGATCGAGTCCCGCAATGTCGCGCTGCCTGGGACGGCCGCGGCGGTGTCGCGGAGCGCGTCCGGCGCGCGCTGGCGCACGGCGGCGCTGCGCCGCCTTCGCCGGCACAGCGACTCGCGGCGCAGCTCGCCGATCTCGACGGCGCGCTGCTGCGATTCAGCACCGGCACGAACCGGCGGGTGAGCGGGGCCGTCGGCTTCGATTCGGCGCGGTGGTTCGAGGCGGTCGCACTCGCGTTGCAGCTCCCGATCGAAGCGGCCGAGTATCCGGGACGCAAGTTCACCGTCCAGTGCGCGGATATCGCCGCTGCCGTGGCAATGCTCTCGCGCTCGGACGGTCGGATGCTTGGCGCGCTGTCCTGGCGCGGCACCGAAGTCCCACGCGTGATTGCGCGCTGGTCTCCCGACCAGTTCGTCGAAGTCAGCGCGCGGCAGGTTGCTCGCGCGAATCCGTGGCGCGGGCTGCCGGGCTGCATCTTCCTGGGCAATTCGGCGCCGGGCGCCGGGATTCCGGTGCCGGCGTACTTCGTGACAGCGGCCCGCGCGCCGGACGAGCGGCTGTGCACGCGCCCTGAGATGTTCGTCGCGGCGGGCGGTCCGGCGGATGCCGAGCCGCCTGCCGCGATCGCGGGCGAGCCGACCCCGGATCTTGCGCCCGGCGACGAGCGCTGGAAGGTGCCGCCGTCGCTCGACGCGCTGCTGCAGCCGCTCGCAGCACTGCGCCGGCCTTCGGGCGCTCTGTACCGTCTGTACACCGATGCGCCGGCGGAGCAGGACGACACGCCCGCCGGCTATCGCTACGGGCCCAACCGCATCGATATCGACGGAACGCCGGTCGACGTCGGATTTTCCGTCGACCTCACGATCGACCCGGCGGTGCAGGCGCTCGCGCAGAAGACGGCCGCGTGCTACACGGGCCGCCAGGATGTCTGCCGCGCGCTCGGCATTTCGCGCCATGAGGATAGCGGAGCTGCGGTCGGCCATCGGATGCTCGAACGCGCGATGCTGCGCATGGCCGCGGTCGCGGTGATCGACGTCGAAAGCGGCCGCATCGAGGCCCTTGCCGGCGCACTCTCGCCGTGCGCTCGCTCCGAGTTCGACGGGCCGGGGCGCGCCAAGGGTTGCGACAAGCGGCTGCCGTATGCGCCACGCTATCGGCCGGACGCGCTGCTCAACCCGGCGGTGTTCCATGACGCGATGCCGGGGTCCGTCATCAAGCCGATCATGGCCGCAGCGTTCCTCGACGATCCTGACGTCGGCGCGCGCTGGCTCGCCGCCGAGCGCGCGGCGATGATCAATCCCGGGATTCCCGCCGCCAACAGCATGCGGGGCCAGCTGATGCGTTCGGATTCCGCGCGCTTCCTCGATCGAATGTTCTGTGCCGACCAGGCGTTCGACCATTGCGAGCGCCCGTGGCGGATTCAGGCGATGGCGTCGGCGTTCGGCTGGAACGATGACTGCGTTGCTCCGCACTACGATTGCGGCAAGCGCGACCTGCTGTTCGGTCGTGCGTTCGCCGGGAGCGCGGGCGTCGCTCCGCTGGCGACACCGGTCGCTTACGGACGGCTGCTCGCCGAACCGCTCGGCGGGAAGTTCGACGCGCCGTTCGGGTTGCGGCCCGCCATCGCGCTCGACAGCGGCAAGGTGCGCAGGTGCGCCGCGGGGCCCGACGGCGCGCGCTTTAGCCCCGACGACTGGGAGAAGTGCGGAGGCGGGGTCGTCGTGGACGTTGTCGCCGAAGGCTGGGGACAGGGCCATGCGCGGGCAAGCGCGCTCGGTGTCGCCGGGATGATGGCGGCGCTGGCGGCGGCCGCGAACGGGCAGGCCGAGGTGCGCGCGCCCTATCTGGTTGCCGGGCTGCACGGCGTCGGCGCCGAGGGCTCGCTGCCGCTGCAATCGGCGGCAACCCGCTTCGGATTCGACGGCGCTCGCGCCAACCGGATCTCGCACGACGCCGCCGAAGTGATCCTGAGCGGGCTCTCGTATTCGCATCGCGCGGGGACGGCGCGCCTCGCCTGCGAGCAGGTGCTCGATCCGCGCACCTGCAACGGCATCGACTGGATCGCCGGCAAGACGGGCACGCCGACGTTTCCGAACGACGACCGCTCGCTCGACGAGCTGTGGAAGTTGTGCGGCGGGCACGGCGTGGCGAAGACGAAGGCCGAGCAGACTGCGTGCGGGCCGCTGCGCCCGTACAAGTGGTATGTCGCCGCCTACCGGACCTCGCGCGACGATCCGCGCTGGACCAAGGTCATCGCGGTGCTGACCGAGCGCAACTGGATCAAGGACACCGGCCGCATTCACGGCGCCGGCGATCACGGCCCCAATCCCGCGGCCGAGATCGCGCTGCAGATCGCCGCGCGGCACACCGGTTTCCTGCCGGGAGATCCGCGATGAAGCGCGCAGTCGCCCGCGGGCGCGCGCCACACGGTGCGCAGGTGCCGGCGCGAAGCGCGGAAGCGCCGCTCGTCTGGACATTCGACGGCCCGTTCGCCACGTGTCTGTGCGACATGGAAGACACGCTGCGGCGGGCACTCGTGCAGGTCGGCGACGTCGCGCGGATCGCAGTGCTGATCGAGCTCTCGCTTCCTGCGCTGCGTGTGCGTGTCGCGGCGGGCGATGCGATCCAGCCGGCGTGGGGACGCTTCCTCGAATCGCTTACCGCGCGCTACGGGCTTCCCGCGGCCCCGCGCGTACGCCATCTGACCAAGGGCGGGCCGCTCGCGACGCTCGTGCTTGCCTACCGGGGTTGAGCTCATGTCGATCAAGAACTGGTTCCTGCGCAGAGTGAATGGCCTTACGACCCGCGTCGATCTGCCGCGCCGCGCCGTGGTGCGCAGCCCCGTGTTGGGGACGGGAAGCAGGGACGAGCCGGCCGTGGTCCGCCGCGACGCGCGTCGCAGCCCGGTCGATGCGACGCACGCCGGCGGCGTCCCCGCGGCTCCGCACCTGGGTCCCTACGCGGCGCTCGTCGCCGCCATTCGCGAGGAACTCGAGACGTTTGTCGTGAGCCACCTCCGGCTGCATCTCGCGATCGCGGAGCGCGACCGCTACCTGCTGACGTCGATCGACGTGCACCCACTTGCGCCCGACGACGTCGAGCTTCTGCGGCGGTTCATGCGCGAGTTCAAGCCCGAGCAGATCAAGCACTATCTGGCGAAGGAAGTGATCGGCGCGCTACCCAACGCTGCCGCCATCGACCTGTCGCAGTTTGCCGGGCTCAATGCCGGTCGCGACGACGCGGACGACGACGACAGCTACAGCGAGTTGCTCGCGGAATTGAAGAGCGCGAAGCCGGTGCCGGGTTTGCGCCCGTTCGAGGTCAGCCTGATAGGTCGCTGGTCGGAGGCCACCGCCGGTGCGAATTCGCGCACCGGCGTTCCCGCGACGCCGCTCGCCGGCCGCAACGCCGAAATCGCGATCGAAGACAGCAACGGCAGCCGGCTCGTGCTGCTGCGCTCGGTGCAGCCGGGCCGCCGCTACGCAATCGGCAAGGGCGAGGGCTGCGAGATCGTCGTCAACGGCGTCTACGCGAGCCGCCGGCACTGCGAGGTCTGGCTCGATCACGACGCGTGGTGGGTGACGGATACCGGATCGACCAACGGCGTGCGGGTCGAGCGCGCGGGAGGCGTACTCGGGCGCAGCGTTTCGCCGGCAGGCCTGCAGGGGGCAGCGGCGGTGATCGAGGTGACGCCCGGTGCGCGCATCGTGCTCTCGGCGCAGGCCGAGGGCAGCGCGGCCGACTATCCTCGCGTAACGCTCGACGTCGGCCGCGAGGGGGCAGCCACAGCGACGCCGATCGCTCCGGCGATCGCCTCGCCGGCGACACCGTCGACGCCGATCGTGAAGGCGCGCGACAGCGAATGGACGATCACCGCGCACATGGCCTCCGGCGTGCGCGCCGTCAACCTGCGCGAAGGCGAGTTGCCGTTCTCGATCGGGCGCTCGCGCAACCAGACGCTGGTCGTCGACTGGGCGCACGAGGGCGTGTCGGGCCATCACCTCGACATCACTGCGATCGACGCCGACGGCGCAACCGTCGTCGTGCACGGCGACAACGGCGTGCGCATCGCCGGGACGTCGTACCCGCCCGGGGCACGGCTGCGCTGGAAGGCCGGCGAGTCGATGGCGATCGGCCGCGTCATCGGGCACGAGCCGGAATGCGGGCTGACGCTCGCGCACCGTGGATGAGCCTTTGTTGCAAGAGCGGCCGATGAACATCGTTACCTCCTGCGAACCGGAGTCGCCGCAGCGCGAGCGCACGCCGCGCGAGCACGCGATCACGAGGCACGACGTCGTGCGCACGACGCCGTGGGTGCGCCTCGAGCTTGCGGCGGCGAGCGCGCGCGGCAGGCAGCGCGAGGTCAACGAGGATTGGCACAGCGCGCTCGATGGACCGGCGCCGCTGTTCGTCGTCGCCGATGGCGTGGGCGGCGGCGCGATGGCGGCGCAGGCGAGCCGCGAGCTCGTGTCCCGTCTGCACGCCGCGCTGGACGGCCGGCGCCTCGATGCGCCGTCGATACGCGATGCGCTGCTCTACGCGGATCGGGAAGTCGCCCGCACGATCGCCAGCCGAACCGCGGCGTCCGGCGCGGCGACGGTGGCGTTATGTGCCGGGACCGGCCTCATGCTGTCGCGCTGGCTGATCGCGTGGGTCGGCGATTGCCGCGTTTATCGCGTCGGTGCCGGGCCGGACGAGCCCGCGCAGCAGCTGACCATCGACGACACTTATCGCCACCTCGCCGAGGCGCCGCCGCCGGGCGGATCGAGCGACGATCCGGCACGGATGGTCGGCAACGGCGCGGTCTCGGCGCCGAACATCGGTGAAGTCGCGTTGCGCGGCGGCGAGATGCTCGTCATCTGCAGCGACGGCGTCCACAAGCACGTCGAGCCGAAGGACCTGAGCGACGTGCTGCACGGGACCGCGCCGCTTTCGCGCCGCTGCGGCAGGCTCGTCGCGCTTGCCCGCGCGCGCGGCAGCAGCGACGACGCGACGGTGCTCGTCGTGCGGCGCGAGCCCCGCCGGGCGCGTCTCGCGTGGCTCGCGGTGGGCCTTGCGCTCGTCGCAGCGCTTGCCGTCGCGCTGATGGTGGCCGCATGACGCCGGAGCAGATCGATCGCGTCTTCGGCCGCGGCCGCCTGAAGATGGTGACGGGCGGGCACGTCGAGGTGTTCCGCGAAGCGGTCGCCGTCGGCGAGCGGCGCCGCTACACCAAGCGCTTCCTCAACACGCAGGAGGGTGACTTCGGGCAGTGGACCGAACGCGAGTGGCGGATCCTCGCACGGCTCATCGGCCACGGGATTGCCTGCGTTCCCGACGTCGTCCAGTTCGATCGCGGGCGCCTGGGCGGGACGCAGCTCGTCCAGACCTACGACGCCGGCGTGACGGTCGACCAGTGGGCCACACTGCTGCCGGTGACGCGCGACGGGCACGTCTACCGCCACGTGTTCGAGGACTGCGCGCACTGGTGGGCGCTCGCGCATCACTGCCTCTGCGCCCTCGACGTCATCCATCCGCTCGAGCTCGTGCACCTCGACATCAAGGGCGACAACGTCTGCATTCCGTACGCGCCGGCGAGCTTCGATCCCGATTCCTCCGACCTTCGGCTGCAGCCGATCTTCGCTCAGCTCTCGCTGATCGACTTCGCGTTCGCGCTGATCTCGCGCGAGAGCCTCACCATGCCGCTGCCCATCGGCTGGCAGAAGGAATACGACTACCAGTCGCCGCGGCTGCTCGCGGCGCTCGAGGCGGGACGAAACGGCGATCTCAAGCGCACCCGCGAGCTCGACTGGCGCTGCGACATGTACAGCCTTGCGGCGATGCTGAAGCGCTCTCTGCCCGACACGGGGCAGATGCAGCAGGCGACAGGCTGGACGGCCGAGCGCTACGACGCGGCGAAGGCGCTGATCCTGCGCCTGCGCGAAGCTCACGATAGCGAGCTTCCGAGTGTGCGGCCGCACGCGGCGTTGCTCGCGCTGACTGGCGCGAGGCTGCGCGAGAACGAGCTCACGCTGTCGCTCGCCCGCGGGTGGACGCTCATGCGTGAGGCGAACGTCGTGCCGGCGTCGGCCTCGCCGTTGACTCCGGTGACGCGCGTCGCGCCGGTGACGCGCCTCGCGACGCCGGTCCACGTGGTGCGCTCCGGACGCGTCACTGCGGTCACGGTGGTGGCCGGTCCGGCCGCCGCGCCAGCGGCGTCGGCGGCCAGGCCGCGGCTTGCGCGAGGCCCCATCGTAGCGCTGACCATGCTGGTCGCGTTCGCCGCGGTTGCTACAGCGCTCTGGTATTCGGGCGATCGCGCCGGCGATGGCGGCAGCGACCTGCGAGCGCTTGGCGATGCGCTCCGCGCGGCGGTCGATCCGGCGGCGGACAGAACGCAGTCGTCGGCCCTCGGCGGCGACGACGCGCGCGAGGCGGCCGCAAGCGACCGCGATCCGTCCACAAAACTCGCCGCCGCCGGGAAGAGCCCGGCCGCGATGGCTCCACCGTCCCCGCCGCAGGCGGCGGATCCGCTCTCGCCCGCGCTGGCCGTACCACCAGCGCAAAAGGCGAATGGCTCGGCCCCGCCGCAGCCGGCAGGAGCGACCGTCCCCGCGGCACCGGCGACGCCGGAACCGAAGCCGAACGGGCTGCCGGCCATTGGCGCCCCGTCACCGGAAACCCCGGCATCGGTGGCGACATCGAGCGCACCCGCAAGTGGGCCGGCGATCTCATCCTTCCCAGTTGAGGCGCCCGCCGCCGCGTCCTTGCAATCAACGCTGCCTCCAGCCGCAGCGCCGGTGCCGCGCAAATCGCCGGCTGCAGCACCGGTGACGGCGTCGCGGACAGCCGATGAATCGTCGAGCGTGTCATCGTCGAAGGCAGCCGCGGCATCGCGCGCTGCGGAGAATCGGGCGCCGACGCCGGCACGCAAGCATGCCCCGTGGGCGAGCCTCGAGCCGCCGGCTTGGCTTCGCACCGGCAATCCACCGAATCCCCCTGGGGCGACCACGCAGGAGTCGCGCCCCGGTCGCGTCGCGACCGCCGAACCGGCGCGGGCAGAAACCGCGCCTGGCGCCGATCCTTCGCGTCCGCAACCTGCCGCAGCGGCGGCGACACCCCCTTCGGACGCGCCTTCGACCACCAATGGCGCTGCGATTGCACCGGCGCCGGCACGCAAATATGCCTGGTGGGCGAGCCTCGAGCCGCCGGCTTGGCTTCGCACCGGCAATCCACCGGATCCGCCCGGGGCGACCACGCAGGATTCGCGCCCCGGTCGCGTCGCGACCGCCGAACCGGCGCGGGCAGAAACCGCGCCTGCCGCTGATCCTCGGCGCCCGCAACCTGCCGCAGCGGCGGCGACACCCTCTTCGGAGGCGTCTTCGACCACCCGTGGCGCTCCGATCGCACCGGCGCCGAGGCCGTCCGTGGATGGCATGCCGGGGTCGGCACCGATCGCGGAGCGCGGCGTGGCGTCGACGTTCGCGCAGGCCGCCGTCGCGCCACGCATCGACGACGACTTCGCCGCGCAGGGGCGGCGGATGCTGGCCGAGCACGTTCCGCGCATCGCGTGGCGGGCGGAACCCGAGGTCGCGCGCGTGCTGGGGATGGCGGCGAGCGCGAATCAGCCGGTACAGGAGCGCGCCGTTGCCGACGCCGCGCGCCTCGCGTGGAGGCGGGACGATGCGCTGCTGGTCGTGCGCTCGACGGCGCCCGCCGAAGCGCGCCGCCTGAACGACCGCGCACATGCCGCGCTCGCGTCGCGGCGCCTCCCCGAGGCGTTCGACCTGCAGTTGCAGGCCTTCGGCGCGAACCCGCGCGATGCCGAGCTCGCTTCCGAGCTCGCGCTGCTCTACCTCAAGGCGTCACCGCCGGATCCGGACACCGCGCGTCAGCTCGCGTTGTTCGCGCTCGCCACGCGCGGTCCGCAGTTGCGTCCGACATGGCCCGAAGCCTGGCATACGCTCGCCGTGGCCAATGCACTCGGCGGGCGCGAAACGGAAGCGCGCAACGCGTTGTTCGTGACGCTCGCGCTCTCCGACGATGTCGAGCGGACGTGCGTCGCGGCGCTGCATGCGTTCGCGAATTACGGCGAGCGCCTGCGGGTGCCGGTCGAGGCAATGCTCTACCGCCTGCACACGCAGGGGCGCGGCAACGCGTTTGCAGCGTGCGCGTGGCCGCCGCCGACCACCGCCCGCGCTGCGGCTCATCGGCCGGGCCTTGACGCTGCGCGAGCCGTGATGCCGCACGCGCCGCGCCGATCTTCCGACGCGACGCCGATGGTCCAATTGCGCGAGGTGGCTCGGTTTCGCGGCGATGACCGGAGCGGTGCGGCCGGTCGCCAACCTCTCATGCGGCCCAATGTTTACTTCTTGGCCTTCTGTGGATCGTCGTCTGGATTGATGTAAGTCATGTCGAACGGCCCGCTGCCGCTGACCTGAATGACCGTCGCGGTCTTGGCGACAACGTAATGGTGGTCCTTTCCCGGAAGATAATGAAAACCGCCGGCTGTGAGCGCGTGGGTTTTGCCCGCTTCGGGCTTGTCGCCCAACCCGAAATTCAGCGTGCCGGAGATCACGGTAAGACTCTCGTCCTGCGAATGCCAGTGCGGCGCTATCTTGGTCCCGGCGGGCACCATGAGGCGAATCACGAATGGCCCCGGCTTGCCGGGATCGCCCTGCAGGACCGCGATTTTTGCGCCCTTCGGCATCGAAGGCGGGGCGTCGCCCCATTTGATGTCCTTGGGATTGACGAAGCCCTCCTTGTCGCTCGTTCCCTGAGCCAGGGCCGGCCCAACCAGGGCCCCCAGAATGATCGCGGCCAGCGATATATTGCTTTCGTCATGGTTGAAGTCTTCATGGTGCGCATATCTCCTCTCAATGAACGATGAGAACGCTGCAATCGACCGGCAGGCCCGCAGCCTCCCGACGCGATGGCGGCAGCATCTTAACGTCACGGCGGGGCGCCACTGCGAGAACGCAGCAAGCCCCGGGGAATCTAATCAGACGCTGCTGTCAAGGCTGTCTTGACCGCCTCGGCATCGACGTTGTCGATTTGCGCGGTTACCGTGACACCGTTGCGCAGCGTTTGCAGAACGACACAGCTGCCTTCTGCGGCACCCAGGAGCATTTGCAGTCGTTCGGGCTCGACCTCACCCTCGGGCTGCAACCGCACGCTGCAACGCATCTTTTGGAACCCGACCGGAACGGAGCGCTCGACCAGCAGACATCCGCGCACGTCGCATTCCGCCTCGACCTTGACCTCGAGGGACTGAAAGGGAACACCCAGATGATCGGCGAGCATTCGCAGGGTCGAGTCGAAGCAGGCGGCAAGTGCGGCGGACAGCAGATCGCCCGGATTGGGGTAATCGTGGTCGCCCCCGACGGCGCGGTGTATGCCGAAACACAGCGGCGTGCCTGCATTTTGGCGGGAATGACCGCACCGTGAAACGGATCTCCGCCGCACCCGTTGATCGTCTGCGCGCCGTCGCGGATCCAGGCCTCGGTCGGGACGCGGCGGTATCGCTCGCGCAGCGGGTTTTGCCGTTGCTGAACCAGTTTCGCTTTTGCCGTAGCCATGGTGCCCATCTCTTCGTGGTTGCGACGATGGCAGACTGCCATGGCATTGCGGCCGCGTCGTGAGGCGACGCCAACAGCTACAGGGTCAGCTGCGCGCCGAGCTCGATCACCCGATTGGGCGGCAGGCGGAAGTGGTCGGCCGCGGTTCTGGCATTCCGGTACATCGCGGTGAACAGCCGCTCGCGCCAGAGCGCCATGTCGCCCTTCGGCGCGGGCAATGAGCTTCGCCCGGCCGAGGAAGTACGACGTCTGCATCGGGTCGATCTCCAGGCCCTGCTCGGCGCACCACTCGAGCGCCGCGGGAACGTCCGGTGCTTCCATGAAGCCGAAGTGCAGCGTGACCCGGAAGAATCGTGTCGTCAGGCGTTCGACGACGACGTGCTGCGCCGGCGGGACGCGGGGAATCGGGTGAATCTGCACGCTGCAGACCACGGTCCGGTCGTGCAGCACGCCGTTGTGCTTGAGGTTGTGCAGCAGCGCGCGCGGAACCTCGTTGCGCGACGAGGTCAGGAACACCGCCGTCAGAGGCACCGACGCGACGGTGTCGGACTCGAGCGACTTCGCGAACGCGTCGAGCGGCAGCGTGCCGGCCGCGAACCGGGAGCGCATGATCTCGCGTCCCGCGCTTCCATGTCGTCAGCAGCAGGAGCACGATGCCGCCGAAGACGATCGGGAACCAGCCGCCGTCGGCGAACTTGATCGTGTTCGCGGCGAAGAACGCGGCGTCGATCAGCACGAACGCCGCGAAGACCGGCAGCGCCAGGACGACCGGCCAGCGCCAGTCGATGCGCGCGACCAGATAGGTGAACAGCGTCGTGATGATCATCGTGCCGGACACGGCGATGCCGTACGCGGCGGCGAGATTCGAGGACGACCGGAACATGAGCACCAGCACGATGACCGCGATCAGGAGCGCGAAGTTGATGCCGGGAAGATAGATCTGCCCCATTTCCGAGCCGGACGTGTGGAGGACCGTCATCCGCGGCGCGTAGCCGAGCTGGATCGCCTGGCTCGTCATCGAGTAGACGCCGGTGATGACCGCCTGTGACGCGATGACGGTGGCCGCCGTCGCGAGGACCACGAGCGGGAAGCAGCGCCCATCCGGGAGCGAGAAGGTAGAAGGGATTGCTCACCGCCGTCGGATCGGCGAGCAGCAGCGCGCCCTGGCCGAAATAATTCACGACGAGCGCCGGCAGCACGATGGCGAACCACGCAAGCCGGATGGGCCCGCGCCCGAAATGCCCCATGTCCGCGTACAGCGCCTCTCCGCCGGTGACGACGAGGAAGACCGCCCCGAGTGCGAAGAATCCGAGCTTGGGGTGCGTGCCGAGGAAGTCGAAGGCGTATCCGGGCCAGAGTGCGGAGAGCACCAGCGGGTGGGCGACGATCTGCCACGCGCCCAGCACGGCAAGCGTGGCGAACCACAGCATCATGATCGGGCCGAACGCCGCGCCGACCCTCGCGGTGCCCTGCCTTTGCACGAGGAACAGCGCGACGAGAACGGCGACGGTCAGCGGCACGACCCAGGGCTTGAACGCGTCGGTCGCCACCTCGAGGCCCTCGATGGCGGAGAGCACCGAGATGGCCGGAGTGATGGCGCCATCCCCGTAGAAGAGCGCGGCTCCGATCAGGCCGAGCATGAGCACGGCGCGGCCGCGCTTCGCCCAAGCTCGCTTCTGCGACAGCAACCGCGCCATCAGCGCGATGATGCCGCCTTCGCCGTTGTTGTCGGCCCGAAGCACCACCGCGACGTACTTGACGGAGACGATGATGATCAGCGCCCAGAAGACCAGGGACAGGATGCCCAGCACGTTCGCCGGTTCGATCGGCACCGGATGGTGCTCGTTGCCGAACACTTCCTTCAATCGCATAGAGCGGGCTGGTGCCGATGTCTCCGTAGACGACGCCGAGGGCAGCCACTGCGAGTGCGGTACGTTGGCGTCTGGGTAGGCGTGATGTGGACATGGAATGGGTCAGGGCGCGAACCGATAGCCGACGCCGGTCTCGGTCAGGATGTGGCGCGGCCGCGCGGGATCGGCTTCGATCTTGCGGCGCAGGTTGCCGACATGGACGCGGAGATACGAGCCGCCTTCCGGGGAAGCCGATCCCCAGATGTCCAGCAGCATCTGGCGATGCGTGAGGACACGACCCGCGTTGGCGATCAGCAAGGCCAGCAGGCGATACTCGATCGGCGTCAGGCGGATTTCGGCGCCGGCCTTTTCGATGCGGTGACTCAGGTGATCCACCAGCACGTCACCGAACCGGAATACCGGGGCCTGCTCGACGGATGAGGATTCGCTCCGCCGCAGCGCGGCGCGTACCCGCGCGAGCAGCTCGGCAACGCCGAACGGCTTGGTGAGGTAATCGTCGGCGCCCGCGTCGAGCGCCTCGACCTTGTCGCGCTCGCCGGAGCGCGCGGAGAGCACCACGATCGGAGCCTTGGACCAGAGGCGCAGGTCGCGAATGAAAGTGAGGCCGTCGCGATCCGGAAGGCCGAGGTCCAGCACGGTGACGGCCGGATGCGCCTGCGCCGCCACCGCCAGCCCGCTGGCGGCGGTCGACGCCTCGCAGACGCGAAAGCCCTCGCGCTCGAGGGCGCCGCGGACGAATCGCCGGATCTGCGGCTCGTCCTCGACGACCAGAATCGGTGGGCTGTCAGGGTTCATCGCACGGGGTCGGCGGCCGGGAGATCCGCCTTGAGTTCCTCGGGCGGCACCGTCACCGGCAGCGAGATCGCAAAGCACGCCCCGCCACCTTCGCGATTGGCGGCGCGTATCGTTCCGCCGTGCGCCTCGACGATCGCCTTGCAGATCGCGAGGCCCATGCCGGTGCCGACCGTTTGTGCCTCGGGACTTCCGCGCTCGAACATGTCGAAGAGGCGCTCGACGCCACCGGGAGGCAGGCCGGGACCACGGTCCTCGACCTTGATCTCCACGGCATCGATCCTTCCTGGCCGGCCCGGATGGCGATCTCGCTTCGCTCCCCCATGCTTGACCGCGTTTTCGAGCAGGTTGACGAGCACGCGCTCGATCAGCACGCCATCGAACTCGAGCACCGGCAGGTCCGCGGCGAGATCGATGGCAATCGTCAGGTCGGGATAGTTCGCCTCCACGGCGCTCACGCTGCTGCCAACCACCTCTTCGAGCGGCTGCCAGGCCTTGAGGAGCTTCACCCGCCCCGCGCGCAGCCGCGCCATGTCGAGCAGGTTTTCGACCATCCGGGAGAGGCGCATCGCCTGCTCGCGCAACTCGACGGCAGCCCGGCTCAACTCGGGCGGCAATGACGACTCGCCGCGGGCCACGGTGTCGGCCAACCCGACGATGACCGTCAGCGGCGTGCGGAGGTCGTGCGACACCGCGGACAACATCGACGTGCGCAGGCGTTGCGACTCGATCTCGACCTGCGCCTGGCCCGCCACTTCGACGAAATGCACGCGCTCGATCGCGGTCGAAGCCAGTGCCGCCACGGCGTCGAGCAATGGCCGCTGGCTCTTGGAGACCACCGTGTTGCGATCCCGGCTGCGAACGACCAGGACACCGCGCCGGCGAACCGGCGCATTGAGCGGCAGAGCCAGTGCGATGGCCCCTAATTCGGATTCGAAGAATGGCTTGGGTTCCCCCGTCGCCAGGACCCGTTTGGCCACCGCAAGGTCTGCCGGTGGGCGTATCGATCCCTCCGCCGACGGAACGGAGCTCTCCGTCTGGCCCGGGAAGCAGCAGCTCGGCCTCGACGTCGAATTCACTCTTCAGGAAAGCGGCCACCAGAGATTGAATTTGAGACACGTCGAGCGCGCCGGAAATTTCGTGCGCCAGGTGGTAGAGAGCACGGGTTCGCGCTTCACGAACTTCGGCATTCTCGGCCTCGCCGCGCAGGCGAGCGGTGAGGGTGGCGATCAGCAAGGCGACGGCCAGCATCACGACGAACGTGATCAGATACTGGGCGTCCTGGACCGCGAACGAGAAGCGCGGCTCGACGAAGAAGAAGTCGAACAGCAGCACGCTCGCGAAGGCCGCAACGACACCGGCCGTCCGTCCGAAGCGCATCGCAACCAGCGCCACGGCCAGCAGGTAGACCATGACGATGTTGGCGTGGTCGAGCGCCGTTCCGACCGGCAATGCAACGAGCGTGACTGCCGCGCACGCCGCCAGCGCGATCAGCGCCGGCTTGGCAGCGCCATCGGTCTGTTCTGCTGAGACGTCAGGTCCTGTCGACATCTGGATCGCCTCGTCCGGATCCAAATGCTAGACCTCTCGGTGTAAAGATTGTGTAAAGACCCCGGGATGCGTCCGCGGCACGCCGACGCACGTGGCCCGACGCCCTTCACACCATCTATACATTGCCGCGTTCGGACTTGACACCGTCTATTCAGGGACAGCGCTATCTTGCGTGCCTAGGGAATTCCGTCCCACTCGCCTGGAGGGCGCAGATGGACATCGTGTTCGTTGGCGCGCTGGTCGCGTTCTTCGTTCTGTCTGTCGGGCTTGGTCCGGTTCTGCGAGCGACTCTCCAAGGGAGAGCAACGATGAGCTGGATCTACTGGATCTCGGGCATCGCCGCGCTCGCGGTGTTCGTTTATCTCGTCGTCGCGTTGTTCAAGCCGGAGCTCTTCTCATGACCGCGCTCGGATGGCTTCAGATCGCGCTCTACGTCGTCGTCCTGATCGCGCTGGCCAAGCCGCTTGGCGCGTACATGGCCGACGTATACGAGGATCGGCCGGGATGGCGCAAGAGGATCGGCGCTCCTGTCGAAAGCGGCATCTACCGGCTGGCCGGAATCGATCCATCGCGCGACATGCGATGGACGGAGTACGCGCTCGCCATGCTGTGGTTCAACGGGCTTGGCGGCCTGATCGTTTATGCGCTGCAACGGCTGCAGGCATGGCTTCCGCTCAATCCGCAGTCGCTTTCGGCGGTCTCCCCGGATTCCGCGTTCAACACGGCGACGAGCTTCATCACGAACACCAATTGGCAGGGTTACTCGGGTGAAGCGACGCTGAGCTATCTCACGCAGATGCTCGGCCTCACCGTCCAGAACTTCGTCTCCGCGGCGACCGGCATGGCGGTGCTGGTGGCGCTGATCCGCGGCTTCGCCCGCAAGCAGGCGAGCGGCATCGGCAATTTCTGGGTCGATCTCGTGCGCTCGACGCTCTACATCCTGCTGCCGCTCTCCCTGCTCGTCGCGGTCGTGCTCGTCAGCCAGGGTGTGGTGCAGACGTTCGACGCCTATCCGACGGCGCAGCTGGTGGAACAGCCGCTCAACTACGACCAGCCGAAAAACGGCCCGGATGGCCAGCCGCTCAAGGACGCGAGCGGCAACGCGGTCACCGAGCGCGCCAGCACGACCGAACAATCGATCGCCGTCGGACCGGCCGCTTCTCAGGTGGCGATCAAGCAGCTGGGAACGAACGGCGGGGGCTTCTTCAACGTCAATTCAGCGCACCCGTTCGAAAACCCGACGCCGCTCTCGAACTTCGTCGAGATGCTGGCGATCCTGCTGATCCCGGGCGCCCTCTGCTACACGTTCGGCCGGATGATCGGCGACACCCGCCAAGGATGGGCGCTGCTCGCGGCGATGGTGATCGTGCTGGGTGCGCTGCTCGTCAGCGCCTACCTGACCGAAACCGTGCCGAATCCGACGCTCACGCAGGCGGGCGTCGATCCCACGGCTGCGGCCGATGCCCTGGGCGCCAACCTCGAGGGCAAGGAGGTCCGCTTCGGCGTCGCCAACTCGGTGCTCTGGGCGACCATCACGACCGCGGCGTCCAACGGCAGCGTGAATGCGATGCATGATTCGCTGATGCCGCTGACCGGGCTGGTGCCGATGTGGCTCATCCAGCTCGGCGAGGTGATCTTCGGCGGCGTCGGCTCCGGGCTCTACGGCATGATCATGTTCGCGATCATCGCCGTGTTCATCGCCGGCCTGATGATCGGCCGCACCCCGGAGTACCTCGGCAAGAAGCTGGGCGCCTTCGAGATCAAGATGGCGTCGATCGCGATCCTGATCCCGCCGTTGCTCGTGCTGGTCGGCGCCGCGGTCGCCGTCCTGGTCGAAGCTGGCAAGGCCGGTGTCGCCAATCCCGGTGCGCAGGGCTTCAGCGAGATCCTGTACGCGTTCTCCTCGGCCGGCAACAACAACGGCAGCGCCTTCGCGGGGCTGTCGGCGAACACGCCGTTCTACAACACGGCGCTCGGCATCGTGATGCTGTTCGCGCGCTATTGGCTCGCCATCCCGGTGCTGGCGCTGGCCGGCGCACTCGCCGCGGCCAAGACCGTACCGGCCAGCGAAGGGACGCTGCCGACGCACACGCCCCTGTTCGTGACGGTCCTGATCGGAACCGTGATCACGGTCGGCGCGTTGACGTTCGTTCCCGCGCTGGCCCTTGGCCCCGTGGCCGAGCATCTGCAGCTCTTCGCTGCGAAATAGCCAAGCCTTCCTGAGGAATTCGCGATGACCACCCTGACCGAACGCCGCGGAACGCTCGCCTGGTTCGTCGAGCCCACGCTGATACGTCCGGCGCTGTTCGACAGCGTCCGCCGCCTGACGCCGCGTTACCAGTGGCGCAACCCGGTGATGTTCGTCGTCTATATCGCCAGCATCCTGACGACGCTGCTGTGGATTCAGGCGCTGATGGGGCAAGGCGAGGCCCCGGCCAGCTTCATCCTCGCGGTCACCCTCTGGCTGTGGGCGACGCTGATCTTCGCCAACTTCGCCGAGGCAATCGCCGAAGGGCGCAGCCGGGCGCAGGCGGCGGCGCTGAAGAGCGCCCGGCGGGACACAATGGCAAGGAAGCTCGCGCGCGCTGACAAGGATGCGCGCGCAGACACAGGTTCCATCCGCGCGGCTGCGCAAGGGCGACATGGTGCTCGTGCAGCAGGGCGACATCGTCCCCGGCGACGGTGAGGTGATCGAAGGCGCGGCGTCGATCAACGAAAGCGCGATCACGGGCGAGAGCGCCCCGGTCATCCGCGCGGCGGGCAGCGACTTCAATACGGTGACGGGCGGAACGCTGGTGCTGTCCGACTGGATCATCGTCCGCATTTCGGTCAACCCGGGCGAGGCGTTCCTCGACCGCATGATCGGCATGGTGGAAGGCGCGAAGCGCCAGCGCACGCCCAATGAGATCGCGCTGACGATCCTGCTGGTCGCGATGACGCTCGTGTTCCTGCTCGCGACGGTCACGCTGCTGCCGTACTCGCTGTACAGCGTCGAGGTGACGAAGGCGGGCACGCCGGTGTCGATCACCGTGCTGGTCGCGCTGCTGGTCTGCCTGATCCCGACGACCATCGGCGGGCTGCTGTCCGCGATCGGTGTCGCGGGGATGGGCCGGATGATGCACGCCAACGTCATCGCCACGTCCGGGCGCGCGGTCGAGGCCGCCGGCGACTGCGACGTGCTGCTGCTCGACAAGACCGGCACGATCACGCACGGCAACCGGCAGGCGGCCGCGCTGCATCCGGTCGCGACGGTGACCGCGCCCGCAACTGGCTGAGGCGGCGATGCTCGCCTCCCTCGGCGATGAGACGCCCGAGGGCAAGAGCATCGTCGCGCTGGTCAGGCGGACCGCCGGGTTGACGCCTCCCGCCCTCGAACCCGGCGCCTTCACCATCGTTCCGTTCTCCGCGCAGACGCGCATGAGCGGAGCGACGTTCCGCGGACGCGAAATCCGCAAGGGCGCGCTGGACGCGATCCGCGGCTGGCTCGCCGCGCAAGGCGGCGTCGTGGACAAGGAAGTCGTCGTCCGGGTCGAGGAGGTCGCGCGCCGCGGTGCGACGCCGCTGGTCGTGGCCGAAGGTCGCTACGTGCTCGGCGTGATCGAACTGAAGGACATCGTCAAGTCGCAGATCAAGGAGCGCTTCGCGGAGCTGCGCCGGATGGGCATTCGCACGGTGATGATCACCGGGGACAACCGGCTCACCGCAGCGTCGATCGCCGCCGAGGCGGGCGTCGACGACTTCCTCGCCGAGGCGACGCCCGAGGCCAAGCTCAAGCTGATCCGCGAGATCCAGGCCGAGGGCAAGCTGGTCGCGATGACGGGCGACGGCACCAACGACGCACCGGCGCTCGCGCAGGCCGACGTGGCGGTCGTCATGAACAGCGGAACGCAGGCGGCCAAGGAAGCGGGGAACATGGTCGACCTCGACTCCAATCCCACCAAGCTGATCGAGATCGTCGAGATCGGCAAGCAGCTGCTGATGACGCGCGGCTCGCTGACGACGTTCTCGATCGCCAACGACGTGGCCAAGTACTTCGCGATCATCCCCGCCGCGTTCGCCAGCACCTATCCCGCGCTCGGCGCGCTCAATGTCATGCAGCTTGCCACGCCCGGCCAGCGCGATCCTGTCGGCCGTCATCTTCAACGCGCTGGTCATCCCGGCGCTGATTCCGCTCGCGCTCAAAGGCGTGCCGTACCGCGCGGAAGGGGCGGCGAAGGCGCTGCGCCGGAACATGCTGATCTACGGCGTGGGAGGCATCGTCCTGCCCTTCGTCGGCATCAAGGTCATCGATCTCCTGCTGTCCGCAGTCGGACTGGCCTGACGGGAGGAAACCATGTTTGCGAATCTGCTCCCTGCGTTCCGCATGCTCGTCGTGCTGTCGGTGCTGACCGGCGTCGCGTACCCGCTGCTGGTCACCGGCATCGCCCAACTCGCCTTCCCGTGGCGGGCCAACGGCAGTCTGTTGGTCGAGAACCAGAAGATCGTCGGCTCCGAGCTGATCGGACAGCCGTTCTCCGATCCGAAGTACTTCTGGAGCCGCCCCTCGGCGACTTCGCCTCAGCCCTACAACGCGGCGTGCTTCGTCCGGCTCGAATCTCGGCGCGCGCAATCCGGCGCTCGCTGACGCGGTCGCCGCGCGGGTCAAGGCGCTCCGTGAGGCCGACCCGGAAGCCACGCGGCCCGTCCCGGCCGATCTCGTCACCACTTCTGCAAGCGGCCTCGATCCGCACATCAGTGTGGCAGGCGGCCGTTTATCAGATCAGGCGGGTCGCCAAGGCGCGCGGCCTCGACCCCGACGAGCTTCGCGCGCTGGTCGCGCGCGCACACCGAAATCCCCACCTTCGGGATTCTGGGCGAGAAAAGGGTGAACGTTCTTCGATTGAACCTCGATCTGGACCGGATGACGCGAAAAGGGTAGCTTGCCCCGAGCTTCCCTGTACCGCCGTTGGCTCAAGAGCGATGACCTCCGACCGCCCCGATCCTGACCGCCTGCTCGCGGAAATGCAGGCCGAGGAACGGACCGCACAAGCGCGGGCATTTGCGCATCTATTTCGGCGCATCGGCGGGCGTGGGAAAGACCTTCGCCATGCTGGTGGCCGCCCACCAGCTCCGCGATGCCGGCACCGAAGTCGTTGCGGGTGTGGTCGAGACGCACGGCCGCCGCGAAACCGACGCGCTGCTCGAGGGCATCGAGGTCCTGCCGCCGCGAACGGCGACCGTGAATGGTCGGTCGATGAAAGAGTTCGACCTCGATGCCGCCCTCGCGCGGGCGCCTTCGCTGTTGCTGGTGGACGAATTGGCCCACACGAACCTCCCCGGTTCCCGGCACAGCAAACGCTGGCAGGACGTCGAGGAGCTGCTGGCTGCGGGCATCGACGTGTACACGACGCTCAACGTGCAGCACCTCGAAAGCCTGAACGACGTGGTGGGTGGCATCACGGGCATCCGCGTCTGGGAGACCGTCCCCGACACGTTCTTCGACACGGCGGACGAGGTCCTGGTCGTCGACATCCCTGCGGACGAGTTGCTTGCTCGGCTCGCCGCCGGCAAGGTCTACGTCCCCGAGCAGATCGAGCGCGCGGCCAAGAATTTCTTCCGCAAGGGCAACCTGATGGCGCTGCGCGAGCTCGCGCTGCGCCGCACCGCCGACCGGATCGAGGAGGATGTCCAGGCGTACCGCGTCAAGCGGGCCATCGAGCCCGTGTGGAAGACCGAGGCTTCATTGCTCTGCGGCGTCGGGCCGCGACCGGATGGAGAAGGCGTCATCCGGAACGCCGCTCGCCTGGCGTCGCAACTCGGCGTGGACTGGATGGCCGTCTATGTGGAAACGCCGCGGCTGCAACGACTTCCCGCAAGAGCCCGTGAAGGGATTCTGCGCACTTTGAAGCTTGCGCAGGACATGGGCGCCCGCACCGCCGTCCTTTCCGCGGCGGACCCGGCTGCGGCACTTGTCGACTACGCCCGCTCGCACAATTGCTCGAAAGTCGTGCTGGGCCGCACACGGGCAAAGCGTTGGTTGCCCATCGTGCCATCGCTGATCTCGCGCGTCGGGGCGCTTGCGGACGACCTGGATGTGGTTGCCGTCGGTCAGGCATCGACCCGTCAGGCGGTCGTATCGCCCGCGACGACCGAGCCGCCGGACGACGCGCGTGAACGTGGCCGCAGGCGCTGGCGGGCGTACGGCTGGACCGTTGCTGCCGTTGCGGCTGTTGCTGTCGCCGCGACGCCGCTGCTGGTCCATCTTGATCTTGCGAACATCGTCATGATGTTCCTGCTGGCGGTCGTCGCTGATCGCAGTACGATTCGGGCGCGGCCCGGCCGTGCTCGCGTCCTTCCTGAGCGTCGCCGTGTTCGATTTCTTCTTCGTTCCGCCGCGCTTCTCCTTCGCGGTGTCCGATGTCCAGTACCTGCTGACCTTCGGCGTGATGCTTGCCGTTGCGCTGGTGATCGGCAATCTCACCGCCGGTCTGCGTTACCAGGCGAAGGTCGCATCCACTCGCGAGGATCGCTCGCGTGCCGTCTCGGAATTCGCGCGCGAGTTGTCGGGCCTGCTCGAGACCGCGCGTGTCATCGAGGTCGCCACCCGGTTCATCGAAGGACAGTTCCACGGACGGGCCACGATCCTGGTGCCGGATGCCCAGGATCGACTGGATGACACGGCGGTCGCCAGAATCGAGGGCGCGGACGAGGGAACGGCTCGCTGGGTGCTCGACAACGCGAAACCCGCCGGACTGGGCACCGACACGCTTGCGGGCAGTTCGTGCCTCTACCTGCCGCTGCGCGCGCCGATGCGCAACCGCGGTGTGCTGATCCTGAGGCCCCGATACAAGCACCTTCTTCTGATACCGGAGCAACGGCGGCAACTCGAGACGTTTGCGTACCTCACCGCCATCTCGCTCGAGCGCGTCCACTACGTCGAAGTCGCGCAGCAGGCATTGCTCAGGATGGAATCCGAGCGCTTGCGCAACTCGCTGCTGTCCGCGCTCTCCCATGACCTGCGCACTCCGCTGGCGTCGCTGGTGGGCATCGCCGAGTCCCTTTCGCTCAGCCAGCCACCGCTGAGCGAATCGCAGAACGAGAGCGCACAGCAGCTGGCGGCGCAATCGAAGCGCCTCGCCTCTCTGGTCGAGAACCTGCTGGAGATGGCCCGGATCGAGACCGGCGGAACAACGCTTCGCCGCAGGTGGCATCCCATCGAGGAAGTGATCGGAAGTGCGATCAACTCGGCGCGGCCCGCGCTCGGCGACCGCCCGATCGAAGTATCGATCGCTCGCGACACACCCTTGGTGGAGATCGATGCGGTGCTGATCGAACGGGTCCTCTACAACCTGCTGGAGAACGCAGGCAAGTACACTCCCCCCGGTACGCAAGTGCGCATCGGCGCGGAACCCGATGGATCGAACCTCCGCATCTCGGTGAGTGACCGCGGTCCCGGAGTGCCGAAGGGGCAGGAAGAACGTGATCTTCGAGAAATTCACCCGTGGCGTCGCGCGCGAATCGAACACGCCCGGCGTCGGCCTGGGACTGGCCATCGCGCGCGCCATCGTCGAGGCACATGGCGGCCGAATCTTCGTTGCTCCGGTGCCGGACGGCGGTGCTTCATTCGTGTTCACGCTTCCGCTCGGCAGCCCGCCAGCCGGGCCCGAGGAGGCCGAGGCGGAATCCCTGCCTCAACGAACGGTGGGCACGGCATCTTGACCGCTCCGCTGCCAACAGCGTTGATCGTCGAGGACGACGCTCCGATTCGCCGATTCGTGCGGATGGCGTTGGAGGCGGAACGCTGGAACGTCGTGGAGTCCGCAACGTTGCGGCAGGGTCTGATCGACGCCGGGACGCAAAAGCCGGATCTCGTCATTCTGGATCTCGGGCTGCCGGATGGTGACGGTGTCGACCTGTTGCGCGACCTGCGGGGCTGGTCGACCGTCCCGGTCATTGTGCTGTCGGCGCGCGCCGACGAGCAGGACAAGATTGCGGCTCTGGATGCCGGTGCCGACGATTACCTTACCAAGCCGTTCAGCACCGGTGAATTGCTCGCCCGCGTCCGAGCCAATGTGCGCCGCGCGGCGAAGCCTTCACACCAGGAGACAAGGACGTTTCGATTCGGTGACGTGGAAGTTGACCTGGAGGCGCGCATCGTGCGGAAAGGGCAAGCCGAGGCCCACCTGAGTCCAACCGAATATCGGCTGCTCGCATTCCTCGTGAGCAATGCGGGCAAGGTACTCACGCATCGCCAGATTCTGCAACACGTCTGGGGACCGGGCTATCTGGACCGCGACCATTACGTTCGCATCCACATGAGCCATCTTCGACAGAAGCTCGAGGTTGATCCCGCGCAGCCGCGGCATCTGTTGACGGAAACCGCCGTCGGTTACAGGCTCGTCGTTGATGCCGCCGAGTCCAGCTAGCATCGCTGCCCGGAGCATGCGCGCATCTCGAGGGCAGATCGCCGACCGGACGCTAGATGAGGTCGCGGTAGCCGGTGGCGCCGAACACCGCGCCGTGCAGCCGATCACGAAATTGTGCCGGGCCGCGCGTCGAGGCGAGCGCCGCGAGATCCTTCATCGGCGTGGCGACGAGGAGTTGGCGCAGGACGAACGCGCGGCGCAGCTCCGGCGCGAACGCCGCGTCGCAGGCAGCGCTGCCAGTCCGCCGCGACGTCGGCGGTTCGCCCCGCATCGATCGTCTCCGCGACCAGCCGGCCGCTCGCGAGCGCGTTGCCGATACCATCGCCGGTGAGCGGATCGGCGAGCTGCGCGGCGTCGCCGATCCGCAGCACGCCGTCCGCGGCGACTCGGTTGCGCCAGCCGCCGAGCGCGACCGGGTAGCCGACCGGGCGCGTGGATTCGCTGGCGGCGCGGGAGATTTCATGCGCGGCGTGGTGGCTCCCGAGGAAATGCGCGAGGAAATCGGTCACCGTCTGCCCGCGCCGGCTGTCCTCCTTCCACAGCCCGACGCCGATGTTGTAGCGCACGCTGGCATCGTCGGCATGCACGGGAAAGATCCAGCCGTAGCCGCGGCGGAACTCGGCGTCGGTGTGCAGCGAGACCTGCTCGCTCCCGATCGCGGCGGCGGCGTCGCGGCGCAGCGTCCAGTACGCGCGCAGACCGATCGCATTGGGCCGGCCGGCCGCCGCGCCGCGCGCGTCGATCACGTGATCGTGCGCGGCGAATGTCGAATCGTCGCGGCGCACTTCGCGCAGCGTGCGGCGAACGAGTTCGCAGCCCGCGCGGGTGGCCTGCGCCAGCACCATCGCGTCGAGGATCCGCCGCGGAATGCATCGGCCCGCCGCCGCGCTTTGGTGCTCGCTTCGCCGGCCGCCCGGCGCGACGAGCACCGTGCGCGTGATCATCGCGTGTCCCGGCGCCCCGCGGGTCAGCGCGTCGGCGTCAAGTCCGAGCGCCGCGAGCTCGGCGAGCGGCGGCGGGCGTCAGCCAGTCGCCGCAGGTCTTGTCGCGCGGAAACGCGGCGCGGTCGAACAGCGTCACCGCGTGGCCGCGCGTAGCGAGGTGATACGCGGCCGCGGCTCCCGCGGGTCCCGCGCCGACGATTGCGATGCGTGCCATCGGAGGTTTGCGTGCGCGGTGGGGCGGAATCCGGGCGGAATGGCCGGGGATTCCGTCGGACGCGCCGATTCGTGGTCTACAATCGTTGACGAGGCGAAGGTCGCAGTCTACATTCCGCGCGGGAGTCGCGTGGGGCCCGGGCGCCGAAGCGCCGGGACGAGCCGGACGGCCCGGACAGGCGATCCTGAGTCGCCATGATGCGTAGAATGGCATGAACGAACCAGAGTTTTGGAGCGACGGTGTCCGGTGTCCTGACCCTGCTGACTCGCCGCGAGGCGAGAATCGCGGCGGCGCCACCCCGGTCCGCCGGGCGCGATGCGGCCGACGCGCGCCGCTACGTTCGCGCCACGTTGGGATGGACGGTCGCGATCTACGCGCTCCTCGCGGCAACGCTCGCGGGACCCGCGCCGGCGCTCCTCCTCGTCGTCGCGGTGCCCCTCGTATACGTGCGCCTGTCGCTTGCGCTGCACGAGCTGCTCCACATCCTGCCGGCGGCGCGGGTGCCCGCGTTCCATCGGCTGGCGATGATCTTCGACACGCCGTTCGGGCTCGGCTATCGCGAGCATCGCGCGCTGCATCTGCGCCATCATCGCTGCGGCGCCGGCGCCGCCGATCCGGAGCTGCATCAGATCGCCGGCAGTCACTTGAGCGCGTTCGGCAACGCGCTCATCGCGCCGGAACGCTCGCTCGTCGCGTGGATTCGCACGCGCGGCGTCAGCGCTCCGCTCGCGCGGGAAGGAGGATTCCGGCTGGCGGCATTCGTCGCTCGTGGCGGCGATCAACCCGGCGGTCTTCCTGCTCTACTGGGTCGTGCTGCGCTTGAGCATCGGCGCCGCCGGATTCGTCTTCCACCACGTCCTGCACAACCACGACGGCGAGCTCGGCACGTTCGCGCTGCCGGTCCCGGACCGCGTGCTGCGCGCTGGCGCGTTGGTGTTCGGCACGGAGCCGATGCTGATCCTCGCGCGGCACCGCGCCCATCACCTGTGGCCGGAGCTCCGTGTGCGCGACCTGCCCGATCTTCCGCGTGAATTGCATGTGCCCGCCGGCCCCGTCTCGCCGGCGTTTCGCGCTGCGGCGCGCTCGCTCGCGCCTCGCGTCGGACACCGATGAACTGCGCGGGCTGCGGCACCGAGAACCCCGACGGAGCGAAATTCTGCTCGGCGTGCGGCACGCCGCTCCCCCGCCATTGCCCGGCGTGCCACGCCGAGGTCGCGCCGATCGCACGCTTCTGCCACGAATGTGGAACCGCGCTTGCCGCGCCCGCCGGCCCTGCGCCGGGCCCTGCGGCCGCGCCGGAGCCCGAGGCGCTGGTCGAGCGGCGCCACATGTCGGTGATGTTCTGCGATCTCGTGGGCTCGGTGCAGATGTCGCGGGCGCTCGATCCGGAGGACCTGCACGACCTCATTCGCGCCTACCGCGATGCCTGCGCCGAGGTCGTCACTCGCTACGAAGGAACGACCGCGCAGTTCCAGGGCGACGGCATCGTCGTGTATTTCGGATATCCGGTCGCGCACGAGGACGACGCGCGCCGGGGCGTGCAGGCGGGCCTCGAGATCGTGCGGGCGATCGCGGCCCTGGCACCCGGCGTGCGCGCGCGTCTCGGCGTCGATCTCTCGGTGCGTGTCGCGGTGCACACCGGCCTCACGCTGGTGGGGGACCTCGGCGGCGCGGCCGGCACCGAACAGCGGCTGGCGCTCGGCGACACGCCGAACATCGCCGCGCGGATCCAGCAGCTCGCGCTGCCCGATACCGTCGTGGTGAGCCTCGCCACGCAGCGGCTCGTCGCCGGGTTCTTCGAAATGACGAGCCTCGGCGAACACCTGGTGAAGGGGCTCGCCGAGCCGATCGAGGTGTTCCGCGTCGAGGCGGCGAGCGGCGCGCGGCACCGCCTCGAGGCCGCGCAAAACCAGCGTCTCGCGCCCTATGTCGGACGCGAGAGCGCGGTGGCCGCGCTGGCGAAGTCGTGGCTCGCCGCGCGCGACAGCCCGGGACACGCCGTGCTGCTGCTGGGCGAGCCGGGCGTCGGCAAGTCGCGCCTGCTCTCGGTGTTCCGCGAATCGATCGGCGCAGACAGAGTGCGAGATCATCGAGTGCTACTGCTCGCCGTATTACAGCAGCACGGCGTTCTATCCGATGGTCGCGCCGCTTCGCGCGCGCCACGGCCTCGCCGACGACCACGCGCCGGACGTGCGGCTCTCGCATCTGCGCGAGGCCCTGGTGGAGCATGGATGCGACGTCGACACCGCGCTCCCGCTGCTCGCGCAATTGTTCGGCATCCCGCCCGAGGCCGGCTACCAGCCGCTCGGATTGCATCCGCTCACGCAGAAGCAGAAGACCGTCGCCGCGCTCGTCTCGCTGCTGACGGCGCGCGCCGGCAAGATGCCGACGCTGCTCGTCGTCGAGGACCTGCACTGGGTCGACGCGACCACGCTCGAGCTCCTCGGCAGCGTGCTCGCGCAGCTGCCGAAGAGCCGGCTGCTGCTGCTGCTCACGTCGCGGCCGGGCTTCGCACCGCCCTGGCTCGGCAGCGACAGCCTCACCGAGCTCCACGTCAATCAGCTGTCGCCGGCCGACACCGAGACGATGATTCGCCGCGTCGTCGGCGACAAGCCGCTGCCGCCGCAGGTGATGTCGCTGCTGGTCGCGAAGACCGACGGCAATCCGCTCTACGTCGAGGAGATGACGCGGATGTTCCTCGATTCGGGGACGCTGCGCGAGACCGACGCCGCCTACGAGCTCGCCGGACCGCTGCCCGACTCGATGGTGCCCGCGTCGTTGCAGGACCTGCTGATGGCGCGGCTCGACCGGATGCCGCCCGAAGCCAAGAAGGTGGTGCAGCTCGGCGCCACGATCGGGCGCGACTGGACGTTCGAGCTGCTGCGCGAAATCCTCCCCGACGAAGCGCGGGTGCTCTCCATCGGGATCGAGCAGCTCGTCGGCGAGGGCTTCGTCTACACCACGGAAGGCGGCTACTCGATCAAGCACGCGCTGATCCAGGATGCCGCGTACGAGTCGCTGCTGAAGCGAACGCGCCAGCAGTATCACGAGCGCATCGCGCTGGCGCTGGAGCGCGGCGCGACCGGAAGCGCCTACCCCGAGCGCATCGCGCAGCACTGGACCAAGGCGAGCCAGCCGGCGCGCGCGCTGCCGTACTGGCTGCAGGCCGGGCGCCAGGCGGTGGCGTCGTCGGCGACGGTCGAGGCCGAGAGCCATCTGCGACAAGGACTCGACGCGATCGCGGCAATCCCGGAATCGCCCGATCGCGACCGGCAGGAGCTCGCCCTCCTGTCGACGCTGGGCGTCGCGCTGACGATACAGAAGGGCTGGGCGGCGCCCGAGGTCGCCGACGCCTACGCGCGCGCGCAGTTGATTTCCGAGCGCGTCGGCCCCAATCCGCAGCTCTTCTGGGTGCTGTGGGGAATGTGGGCGTTCTATCTCGTCAAGGGCGACCAGAACAAGGGCCTCGAGTTCGCGCAGCGGATGATGCGCATCGCGAACGGCGAGAACGACGCCGCGCTCGTGCTCGAGGCGAATTTCGCGATCGGGACTGAGCCGCTATTACATGGGCGATCTCGTGGCCGCGCGGGAGCATCTCGAGGCGGTGGTCGCCGCGTACGTTCCCGAGAAGCATCATCCGAACGCGTTCCTGACGAGCCAGGACGTCGGCGTCACGGCCCGCTCGGTCGCGGCCATGGTGCTCTGGCTGCGCGGCGAGACCGAGCTGGGGCTTGCCCGCTCGCGCGACGCGATCGAGCTCGCCTCGGAGCTCAGGCACCCGTTCAGCAAGGCCTACGCGCTCGGCTGCGCGGCGTGGCTCGACGCGTACCGGCGCGCGCCCGAGCCGATGGCGGCGCACGCGACGGCGACGATCGAATTGTCGACCGCGCAGGCGCTCGGCTTCTGGCTCGTCTGGGGGATGATCTTCGCGGGGCGCGCCGTGTTCGACGCCGGGCAGACCGCGGCCGGCGCCAAGCACATCGAGGAGGCGCTCGCGACGTATCGCGGGATCGGCAGCGGCATGGTCGTCCCGTATTTCCTCGCGCTGCTCTCCGAGGTCGAGAGCGCGAACGGCGACACGCAAAGCGCGCTCGCCCGGCTCGACGACGCGCGGCGCCTCATCGCCGACGGCGGCGAGGCGTTCATGGCGGCGGAGATCGATCGCCTCGAAGGCGAGATCCGGCGCCAGCGCGCGGCGCCCTCGGATCGCGACGAGACGGTCGCGATCGAGCGGCTCTTCGCGCGGGCGCTTTCCGTTGCGCAGCAGCAGGGCAACCGGATCTTCGCGTTGCGCGCGGCCACGAGTCTCGCCGAAATGCAGGCCGCGCGCGGCGCTGCCGCCGACGCGGCCACGATGCTCGGCGCGGCGATCGATGCGATTCCTGACCGGTCCGAGACGCCCGATCTCGCGCGTGCCCGCGCGCTGGCGCGAACGCTTGCCGCGGCCGCGACGGCGACCGCCTGAATTCAACCGCAAGAGGAACCACGATGGGCCGAGAGCTCTGGACGGACGCGTACCTTGATTCGATGCGGGGCGAGACGGATCCCGTCGCCGACCGCGTCGTCGATGCGATCTACGCGAGCCAGTCGGTCGACGGCGTCAACCGCCTGCTGATGCACATGGTCCGCAACACGAATCCGCCGCCTCCCGCGGTGCAGGCGATGATCGACGATTATTTCGCGGCGACCGCGGTGCTGCCGCCGTGGGCGGAGCCCGCGAAGATCGCGCTTGCCGAGGACCTGTTCTCACGTCATGGCATGCTCGGCACGACGATCCTCTGCTGCGCGAGCCTGCCCGAGTGCTATCTCGATCAGCTGGACGTGCCGGTGCTCTCGTCGACGACGCAGCTGTCGCGTCACGTCTATCGCCGCATCTTCGAGACGTCGCACATGGTGATCACCGTGATGCAGCCGGGCGGGATGACGCCCGCGCCGGCCGCGACATCGGCGGCGGCCGCTCCGGACGACCTCGAGGCGCCGCCGGGCGAGGGCATTCGCTGCTGCCAGAAGGTGCGCCTGATGCACGCGGCGATCCGGCACCTGCTGCTGGCGACCGACGTGGCGGGGCGCAAGGACGAGCTCGGCCGCGCGCTCGCGGAGCAATACTGGAACCCGGCGTCGGGCCGGCCGATCAACCAGGAATCGATGGCCTACGTGATCCTGACCTTCTCGTACGTCGGATTGCGCGGGCTCGATTCGCTGGGCGCGCATCCGAGCGCGGCGGAACGCGAGGCCTACGTCCACGCGTGGAGCGTGATCGGCCACGTGATGGGCGTGAGGGACGAGCTCCTCGCGCGCAATTTCGACGACGCGAAGTTCCTGTTCGAAACCATCAAGCGGCGCCGCCGCGGCGCCTCGAAGGACGGACAGGCGCTGACCGGCGCGCTCCTCAAGTGGATGGAAGATGCGATTCCCGCGGGATTCAAGGCGCTGCCGAAGGAGATGCTCTGCCACCTGATGGGCGAGGAGGACACGCGCCTGCTGGGCGTGCGGCTCGACCCGATTCAGCACGTCGACGAAGGCTTCTGGGCCGGCGTCATCCACATCGTCGAGCACCTGGCCGACGACCTGATGAAGCAGGCGCCCGTCCGGCGCACCGCCGAGACGCTGTTCCACCTCATCGTCCATGCGGTGTGGGGCATGAAGAAAGGCTGGAACCGCGAGACCTTCGCGCTGCCGCCCTCGCTGCAGAAGAGCTGGCGATTGAAGCGCACGGTGGGCCTCAAGACCGGAAACGCGCCCGTCCGGCCCGCCTGACTCGCTTGCCGACGCGGGCGAGTCGCGTCAGCGCAACAGCAGCGACGCCGCGAGTCCCGCCACGCCGCACGCGAGGATCACGGGAATCACGCCGACCTTGAAGCGGAACAGCGCGACCGCCGCCGCGACGCCGATCGCGAGCGATGCCGCGTCGAGTCCCCGCAGCGGCGACGTGTCGTTCCAGCCCGCGGGCCAGAACACGTGCCATGCGAAGAAGCAGGCGAGATTGACGATCACGCCCACGACAGCGGCGGTGATCCCGGAAAGCGGCGCGGTGAAGCGGAGCTGCCCGTGCGTCGTCTCGATCAGCGGCCCGCCGGCGAAGATGAACAGGAACGACGGCAGGAACGTGTAGAACGTCGCGACGCACGCGCCCGCGATCCCCGCGAGCGCCAGTGAGTCCGGGCCGAAGAGTGCCTTCGTCCAGCCGCCGACGAAGCCGACGAACGCGACGACCATGATCAGCGGGCCCGGCGTGGTCTCGCCGAGTGCCAGGCCGTCGATCATCTGCGCCGGCGTGAGCCATGCGTAGGTCTCGACCGCGCCCTGGTTGACGTACGGCAGCACCGCGTACGCGCCGCCGAACGTGAGCAGCGCCGCCTTGGTGAAGAACCAGCCCATCGCGCGCGAGCGTCGACCCCGGACCGTAGGTCGCGACCAGCATGGCCAGCGTGAACAGCCACAGCGCGAGGCACACGCCGATGACGAGCGCGAGGCGGCCCGCGCGAAAGCGCGCATGCGGCGGCGTCGGCGTGTCGTCGTCGATCAGCGCGGCCGGATGCGCGCCGCCGCCCACGCCATGGTCGCCGCCCACGGCAAACTCCTTCGGGGCGACGCGCCCGCCGACATAGCCGATCACGCCCGCCGCGACGACGATGGCCGGGAACGGCGCGTGGAATGCGAAGATCGCGATGAACGCCGCAGCCGCGATGGCCCAGAGCGTCGGCCGTTTCAGCGCGCGCGTCCCGATCCGCCACGCGGCGTGCAGCACGATCGCGACGACCGCCGGCTTGATGCCGTAGAGGATTCCGGCGATCGCGGGAACGTCGCCGTAGGCCATGTACAGCCACGACAGCGCGATGAGCACGACGAGCGAGGGCAGCACGAACAGCGCGCCCGCGACGATGCCGCCCCACGTCCGGTGCATGAGCCATCCGATGTAGGTCGCGAGCTGCTGCGCCTCGGGGCCGGGCAGGACCATGCAGTAGTTGAGCGCGTGCAGGAAGCGCTGCTCCGAGATCCAGCGCTTCGAATCGACGAGATCGTGATGCATGATCGCGATCTGGCCGGCGGGTCCGCCGAAACTGATGAAGCCGAGCTTCAGCCAGTAGCGAAACGCCTCGGCGCGGGTCGGCGCCGCGGGCGGCGGGGTCGCCGCGCTCATGCGCCCTCCGCAAGCGTGCCAATGCTTTTGCGTTGGCGTGTCGGGCGCGCGCAATCGCGCGGCGACGCGCCTTCTCACACTGGTTGCCCGATCGCGCTCGGCCGCCGCCGCGTGCTCGCGGACGCGTTCGGGCCTGGGCTTCGCCCCGCTCGCACGGGCGTCCCTTCGGGCCTTGGCTTCGCCCGCCGCGCTCATGCGCCCAGCTCCTTCTGCGTCACCGGATACCAGCTGCATTTTCCCGGTGCCGACTCGCGGCACCATTCGTAGAGTGCGTCGTACACGAGCATTCCCCATTTCAGCATCGTGTGGTCGTCGGCGAACAACGCGGAAAGGCCGCGCGACGCGGCGAGCAACCCGGGGGCTTCGCGCGCAAGGTCGGGCGCCGCGGTGTCGGCGCCGCGGACGATCACCGCGAGCTTCGCGAGCGCAGGGTGATCGAGCGCGTGGAGCCGGATGAACGCGTCGAAGCTGCACTCGGAGCCGACGTGCCCGTAGGTGACATCGGGGATGTCGTACGCGGTCGCGTGGTGGGCCGCCGCAAAGGCGCGCACGTCGGCGCTCGGCACGTAGAAGAACTCCGCCGCGGGGTCGATGAAGCGGCGGATGAGCCACGGGCACGCGATGCGGTCGATCTTCGGCCGCTCGCGCGTCACCCATCGCGTCGGCGCCTGCCACGGGGCCGTCGGAAGCCCCGCCGCGCGCCAGCCGTCGAGGCCGCCGTCGACGAATTGCACGGTGAATCCGCGATGGCGCAGCGCCGTCGCGGCGTCGCGCCCGACGTCGTGGCCGTGTGCGCAGTAGACGGCCACGGGTCGCCACGGTTCGAGGGCTCCCGCCCAGTGGTCGAGCGCGTCGGGCAGGCCGCGGATCGCGCCCTGGATCACGTTCGGATCGTCGTCGAACGCGGCCTGACGGCGCACGTCGATCAGCGCAGGCGGCGGAAACGCCTGCAGGGCTCGGTTGAGATCAAGGGGACTGATGGCCGCATCCATTTGCATTGCTTGCCTCCTGTCGCGCGGGCGACAACGAAGCAGATCTTGGATGGCGCGGCGGCCAGCGATGCGGCGGGGCGTCTGCGAAAGCCCTGTCGGGATGTTAAGAGCGGTGCGCCGGCGATGTCAATGATCCGTGTGAGCGAATCAGATCAGCCCTTCGAGCAGTTGCACGTCGACCGGCTCGCCGGCGGCGACGTTGCCGGTCGTGGCCGGCAACACGATGAAGCAATTCGCCTGCGACATCGACGACAGGATGCCCGAGCCCTGGTCGCCCGTGGTGCGGACGGTGAAGCCGCCGTTGCCGTCGGGCGAGAGCACGCCGCGCTGGAATTCGGTGCGTCCCGGAACCTTGCGGATCGGCGCGCCGAGCGGCACCTTGAACGTCGGTTGCGGCGCGACGTCGCGCTCGCCCTGCAGGATGCGCAGCGCGTCCTGCACGAATTCGTAGAACGTCACCATCACCGACACCGGATTGCCCGGCAGGCCGAAGAAATGCGCGCTGCCGATGCGGCCGTAGGCGAGCGGGCGGCCCGGCTTCATCGCAATCTTCCAGAACAGCACCTCGCCCACCTTGTCGAGCAGCGCCTTCACGTAGTCGGCTTCACCGACCGAGACGCCCCCCGAGGTGATGACGACGTCGGCGCAGCCGGCGGCGGTCGTGAACGCGCGCTCGAGGGCGTCGGGCACGTCCGGGACGACGCCCATGTCGACGATCTCGCAGCCCAGCCGGTCCAGCATGCCGAAGAGCGTGTAGCGGTTGCTGTCGTAGATCTCGCCGGGGGCGAGCGGCGTGCCGATCGAGCGGAGCTCGTCGCCCGTCGAGAAGAACGCGACGCGCAGCTTGCGGAACACCGTCACCTCGCCGATGCCGAGCGAGGCCAGCATGCCGAGCTCCGCCGGGTGCATGGGCTGGCCGGCGTGGAAGACGACCTGTCCGCGCTTCAGGTCCTCGCCGGCGAAGCGGCGATTCTGTCCTGCCTTGCCGACCGCGCCCGCCTCGATGTGGACGCCCGCCGCGTCCTCGCGCGTTCGCTCCTGCATCACGACCGTGTCGGCGCCGGCGGGCATCACGCCCCCCGTGAAGATCCGTACGCACTGACCCGCCCCCACGCTGACGCTCGGTGGTTTGCCGGCGAACGATTCGCCGACGCGCGCAAGAATTGTTTCGGCGCCCGGAACGAGGTCGGCGAAGCGGACCGCGTAGCCGTCCATTGCGGAATTGTCGTGCCCCGGCACGTCGAACGGCGAGATCACGTCGGCCGCCAGCACGCGCGACAGCGCGGCGCGCAGGTGCACGCGCTCGGTGGCGATGACCGGCGAGAGGAAGGTGCGGATCAGCGCCCGCGCCCGGTCGACCGGCATCGAGTTGGGGTCGTAGTCGTCGGCGCAGGAGGCTTCGCGCAATGTCTTGGGCTGGGTCATGCGGGCTCGATCGGAGAGAGTTTTGCGATGCCGCCGATTCTAATCCGGCGCGACGCCTTCGTCTCGCGGCGTCGACTCCGTCGCCGCGGCGAGCTCGGCGGCGGTGTTGATGTTGCGGAACGCGTCGGCCTCGTCGTCGAACGATACTTCGACGATGGCGAGCGTCGCGTACCACGCGTCGATCTTGCGTCCGCCGCCTTCGAGAAACGACGAGAGATGCGGCAGCACGTCGCGGCGCACGAGGCAGAACACCGGATGCGGCTGGTCGAACGTCTTCGCGACCGCGAGCTGCGCGCCGCGCGTTTCGAGCGCGCCGGCGAGACGCGCGACGAGATCGTCCGGCAGGAAGGGCGAGTCGCACGGGACGGTCGCGACGAGCGCGTGCGTCGCATGGGTCATGCCCGCGTGGAGCCCGGCGAGCGGCCCCGCGAACCCGCCGACCGCGTCCGGAAGCACGGGATAGCCGAACGCCGCATAGCGATCGAGATTCTGGTTGGCGTTGATCACGACGGCGTCGACCTGCGGCGCGAAGCGCGCGAGCACATGCGCGATCATCGGCTTGCCCGCGAGCGGCACGAGCCCCTTGTCGACGCTGCCCATCCGGCGGCCCTGGCCGCCGGCGAGAACGATCCCGGAGACGGGCGCTCGTGGGGCGCTCACGACGGGCCCGCTTCAGGTGCCGACGAAGCGCTCCGCGCCGGTGAACAGCAGGAAGTGCTTGTTCGCCGCGCGGCCGATCATCGTGATGCCGACCTTCTGCGCGATCTCGTGGCCCATCTGCGTGAGTCCGGAGCGCGACACCAGGAACGGAATGCCCATCTGCGCGGCCTTGATCACCATTTCCGAGGTGAGCCGGCCGGTCGTGTAGAAGATCTTGTCGCCGCCGTCGATGCGGTCGAGCCACATCCGGCCCGCGATCGCGTCGACCGCGTTGTGGCGGCCGACGTCCTCGACGAACATCAGGATCTCGGAATCGGCGGGCGCGTTGGTCGCGAGCGCGCAGCCGTGCACGGCGCCCGCTTCCTTGTAGATCGTCTCGTGGAGCCGCACGCGGTCGAGGAGCGCGTAGAGCGCCGTCCGCGACAGCGTGCCGCCGTCCGGCAGCCGGACCGAGTCGATCTCCGCCATGAGGTCGCCGAACACCGTGCCCTGGCCGCAGCCCGAGGTCTTCGTGCGCTTCTGCATCCGGCCCTCGAGGTCGTTCAAGCCGTCGCGCGTCGTCACCGCGACGGCGTTGACGTCCCAGTCCACCTGCACCGAGACGATGTCCTCGATCCGCTCGATCAGGCGCTGGTTGCGCAGGTAGCCGATCGCGAGGGCCTCCGGCGCCGCGCCCAGCGTCATCAGCGTCAGGATTTCCTGCTTGTCGACGTAGAGCGTGAGGGGATGCTCGCCGGCGACCGGCGTCTCGCGCGCGGCGCCCGTCTCGTCGATCGAGGGCACGCGAAACGTCGCCGGGCGGGCGGCATCGGACAACAGCGGACGGTAGGGGATGTCGGGCGCGTTCATGGAAGGGACCGCGCGCTCAGCCGCCGATGTAGCTCATCTCCACTTTCGGCGCGCGTGCCGTGGCCGCCGTGCGGATCTCGGAGTAGCGGTCGTCGCGCCGGGTCCAGACGGCGGCGATGGCGTTGCCGATCTCCGCGTCGGAAAATCCGCCGCGCACGAGCGCGCGGAGGTCGTGGCCGTCGTTGCCGAACAGGCACGTGTAGAGCTTGCCGTCGGTCGACAGGCGCGCGCGCGTGCAATCGCGGCAGAACGCCTGCGTCACCGACGCGATGACGCCGATCTCGCCGCCGCCGTCGCGATAGCGCCAGCGCTCGGCCACTTCGCCGTACTCGCCGGGGTCGACGCTTTCGAGCGGGAATTCGGCGCCGATCGTGCGCACGACCTCGGCCGCGGGAACGACGTCGTCCATGCGCCACCCGTTGGTCGCGCCGACGTCCATGAACTCGATGAACCGGACGATGTGTCCGCTGCCGCGGAAGTGGCGCGCCATCGGCAGGATCGACGCTTCGTTCATCCCGCGCTTGACCACCATGTTGATCTTGATCGGCGCCAAGCCGGCGGCCGCGGCCGCGTCGATGCCCTCGAGCACGCGCGCCACCGGGAAATCGGCGTCGTTCATCGCGCGAAACGTCGCGTCGTCGAGCGAATCGAGGCTGACCGTGACGCGCGAGAGGCCGGCCGCGCGCAGCGACTTCGCCTTCTTCGCGAGCAGCGCGCCGTTGGTGGTGAGGGTGAGATCGCGCGCGCCGACCGCGGCGAGGAGCTCGACCAGCCGCTCGATGTTCCGGCGCAGCAGCGGCTCGCCGCCGGTCAGCCGGATCTTGGTCACCCCGCGCTCGACGAAGAGCTTCGCGACGCGGGCGATCTCCTCGAACGTGAGCAGGTCCGCGTGCGGCAGGAACTGGTAGTCGGCGTCGAAGACATCCTTCGGCATGCAGTAGACGCAGCGGAAATTGCACCGGTCGGTCACCGAGATGCGAAGATCGCGCAGCGGACGACGGAGCGCGTCCGTCACCGGCCCGGGTGCTGCCGGAGCCCTGGCCGCCTCGCGCAGCCACGCGTCGCGCGCGCGCGCGTAGCGCCGACGGGTCGGACGAGCGCAGCTCGGTCAATGGAATGACGGTCGCCATGAAATCAGTAGTGTCGATCGGAACAACGCACAGCCGTTGATGTTAACAGAGCGCGCAACCCCTGGTGTATCATCGACCGGTTGCAGTTGCACTGGTTCAGCCACTCGCGAATCACTGGAAATCCCCTTGTCTGCATTGCGGTTTCCGATTGCCGTCGACTTTCGCCGTATCACGCTCGACAACCGCTGGATCTCGGAGCGCTGGGAGCCCTTTGCGGTGGAGTTCACACCGCTGGAAGGCGCCGATGCCGGCCCGCCGGTCGCGTCCGCGCTCGATGCCACGGGCGATCGGTGGCGATTCCTGAATTGCTCGTTCGAGCTCCACGTTTCGGAAGCCGAGGGCTATTACCTCAACCTGACTTCTTCGGATCCCAAGGTCTTTGTCATGTGGCGCCTGACGCCGGGCGAGGGCACCCCGCCGCTCGCACCGGTGCGCGTCACCGTCAGCTACAACGAGGCGGCGCGCAGCCTCGACGGCGGTGAAGCGGTCGACCCGGTTCCCATGCCGGCCGAGGTGCTCGAACTCATGCGCGACTTCGTCGAGCGCAACTACCGCCAGGAGCGCAAGCAGAAGGCGCAGCGCAACGAGTCCCGATTCGACGGCCTGTTCCGGCGCGAGCGGGTGACTCGCCGCTGATGCCGTGCCGGATCCGACCCTCCCGATGACGAACGAGAAGGAAGCCCCCGGCGGTTTTTCCCTCAAGCGCTGGTCGCAGCGAAAGCTGGCCGCGTCGCGCGAAACGCGTGCGGAGGCGGCCGCCGCGCCGGCGCCCGCGGCACCGCCGGACGCGGCAACGAACCAGGTCACGACCGCACCGCCGGCATCGATTCCTTCCGCCGAAGCGAAAGCGGCGGCGCTGCCCAGCGTCGACTCGCTGACCGCCGACTCCGATTTCACGCCGTTCATGCGCGCCGACGTCGAGCCCGGCCTGCAGCATCAGGCGCTGCGCAAGCTGTTCAGCGATCCGCGCTTCAACGTGATGGACGGTCTCGACACCTACATCGACGACTATTCGAAGCCCGATCCCATCGCGCCGGACGTCGTCGCGCGGCTCGCGCAGGCGCGCTACCTCTTCGACCCGCCGGCGACGCGCGTCGACGAGAACGGCTTCGTCGTCGACGTCCCGGACCCGCCGCCGGGCCCGGCCGAGACCGCGCCCTCCGAAGCCACCCCGCCGGAGGCGCTTTCCGGCGACGCGGCAAAGGCACCGGATACGGCGAATGTGGCGGAAGGCGCGTCGCCCGACGCCGTCACCCCTGCCTCGGGCGACGCTGCGGACAACGTCGAATCCGTGCCCGCGGTGAACCCATCCGTCGAGCCGGTGCGCCGATGAGCATCGGCGACAAGACGCTCCATCTTTGCTCGTGCAACGGCACGATGCGGCTCGACGCCGCGGCGCTCGCGCGCGCGCTCGAGCTGAGCGGCGAGCCGCTGGTGAACACGATGCTCTGCCAGAAGGAGCTCGCCCGGTTTGCCGATCACGCGGCGGGGGATGTCGTCGTCGCCTGCACGCAGGAGGCGACGCTCTTCGGCGACGTCGCGGAGGAGGGCGGCAAGACGCAGGCGATCCGCTTCGTCAACATTCGCGAGACGGGCGGGTGGTCGGCCGAGGCGAAACGCGCGACGCCCAAGATCGCCGCGCTCCTCGCGCTGGCCGGAATGCCCGATCCCGAGCCCGTGCCGCGCGTCGCCTACACGTCGCAGGGCCAGGTGCTGATCGCGGGTCCCGCCGAGGCGGCGCTGCACTGGGCGCAGGTGCTCGCACCGCAGCTCGCCGTCACGGTGCTGGTCACGGGCCGCGCCGCGGGCGCGGAGCTGCCGGCCGAGCGCGCGTTCCCCGTCCACAGCGGACGGCTCACCGGCCTCGCCGGATGGCTCGGCGCCTTCGAGGCGTCATGGGAACAGGAAAACCCCATCGACCTCGACCTTTGCACGCGCTGCAACGCCTGCATCCGCGCGTGCCCCGAGCATGCGATCGACTGGAGCTATCAGATCGACCTCGACCGCTGCAAGTCGCATCGCCAGTGCGTCGCGGCGTGCGGCGCGACGGCGGCGATCGATTTCGAGCGGCGCGACGCGCGTCGCACCGAGCGGTTCGACCTCGTGCTCGACCTCGGCCGCGAGCCGCATCTGCGGATGCACCAGCCGCCGCAGGGCTACTTCGCGCCGGGGCCCGATCCGGTCGCGCAGGCCAAGGCCGTCACCGAGCTCGCCGTGATGGTCGGCGAATTCGAGAAGCCCAAGTACTTCGTCTACAAGGCCTCCATCTGCGCGCACAGCCGGTCGCACCAGCCCGGCTGCAACCAGTGCATCGACGTCTGCTCGACCGAGGCGATCACAGCGGACGGCGACGGCGTCAAGGTCGAGCCGCACCTGTGCATGGGCTGCGGCGCGTGCGCCACCGTGTGCCCGTCCGGCGCGATGCGCTACGCCTATCCGTCGGCGCCCGATCTCGGCGCCCGCCTGAAGCTGCTGCTCGCGACCTACGAGCGCGCCGGCGGCCGCGACGCCTGCATCCTGTTGCACGACGAGGAGGGGCGCCGCGCCATCGCGGCCCTCGCGCGCCGCGGGCGCGGTCTCCCGGCGCGCGTGATCCCGCACGAGGTCCATCATGTCGCCTCGATCGGCCTCGACGCCTGGCTCGCGGCGGTGGCGCTCGGCGCGAGCCAGGTCGCGGTGCTCGCCACCGACGCCGTCGCGCCCGAATACCTCGAGGCGCTGGAGCGGCAGATGCGGTTCGCCGAGACGATCGCCCAGGCGCTCGGCTATCAGGGCGAGCATTTCCGCACGTTCGCCGCGGCCGACGTGAAGGCGCTCGACGAGGCGCTGTGGTCGTGGCCCGCGGCGCTGTCGGTCCGCGTGCCGGCGACCTTCGGATTCACCACCGACAAGCGGACGACGGCGGCGCTCGCCGTCGAGCACCTTGCGCGGCATGCGCCGGTGCCGCAGAAGGAAATCGCGCTGCCCGCCGGCGCGCCGTTCGGCACGCTCGTCATCAACAAGGACGCCTGCACGATGTGCCTCGCGTGCATCGGCGCCTGCCCCGAAGGCGCGCTCCTCGACAACCCCGAGGTGCCGCAGCTGCGCTTCATCGAGTCGAAGTGCGTCCAGTGCGGCCTCTGCGAGAAGACCTGCCCCGAGGACGCGATCGCGCTCCTCCCGCGGCTGTCGCTGATCCCCGAAGCCAAGGCGCCGCGCGTGCTCAACGAGGCGGCGATCTTCATGTGCATCGCCTGCGGCAAGCCGCTCGGCACCGAGCGGATGATCGCGACCATGCTGGAGCGGCTCGCCGGCCACTCGATGTTCGCCGCGCCGGGCGCGCTGGAGCGCCTCAAGATGTGCGCCGACTGCCGGGTGATCGACCAGATGAAGGAAGGCCGCAGCGTGGACATCCGCGATGTCTGATGCCGCGATCGCCCCGCCGGCGGCAATCGCGCCCGAAGATGCGGCGAGGGCCGATTTCTACGCGTTGCTGGCAAGGCTCCTTGCGGCACCGCCCGACGCATCGCTGCTGGCGGCGATCGCCGCGGCGCCCGGCCTTGGCGAGGATGCGCCTGCCGGCGACGAGGACGGACCGCGCCTGCGCGCCGGCTGGGACGCGCTGCGGGCCGCCAGCGCGACGGCGGATCCCGATACCGTTCGCCAGGAATACGACGATCTTTTCATCGGGGTGGGCAAGAGCCCGGTCAACCTGCATGGCTCGCACTGGGTGGCGGGCTTCATGATGGACCGCCCGCTGGCCGAGTTGCGGGCCACGCTCGCGGCCATGGGCCTTGCGCGGAGGCCGGGCGTGACGATGGTCGAGGATCACCTGTCGGCGCTGTGCGAGACCATGCGGCTCCTGGTCGCAGGCGATTCGGCGATGCCGCCCCAGCCCGTCGAAGCACAACGCACGTTCTTCGAGCGGCAGATCGCGCCGTGGTACGCTGATTGTTGCGATGCAATAACGCAATCTCCCATTGCCAACTACTATGCTGCGGTAGCACAATTTGCGATGGGCTTTCTGGCGCTCGAACGTGACTCGATCGCCATGGAGTAATCCCTGATACCTATGTCACGCAGCAGTCTTTCGGAGGGCCTCATGGGCATCGATTCGCGCATTGCCATTCCCACGTCGTCGCCGGACCCCGCGACCGCCACGCCCCCCGATTTCAAGCGTCGCCGCTTCCTGCTCGCCATCGGCGCGGGCGGCGCCGCCGTCGCGACGACCGCCGCCAATGCGACGCCGCTCGCCGCTGCGGCCGATGCCGCCGCACCCCAGCCCGCCGACACCGCATCCGTGTATCGCGTGACAGAGCACGTCCGCGATTACTACCGCTCGACCAAGATCTAGGAGGAGGAAGGATCATGCTGCTGACCAAGAAAACAGATAGCGTCGCCGCAGCCGGTCCGCGTCTTCGCCGCGCCGTCGGAGCAAGAATGCCGATGATGGACAGGCGAACGTTTCTTAAGCGCTCGGGCCTCGTCGCGGGCGCCGGCGCATTCGCAAGCCAGCTGCCCTACGGCGCGATCGGCAAGGCCGACGCCGCCGCCGATCCGGCCGCCGCGGGTGCGAAGCAGATCCGCCGCACCGTGTGCACCCACTGCTCGGTGGGCTGCGCGATCGACGCGACGATCGAGAACGGCGTCTGGACCCGGCAGGATCCGGTGTTCGAGTCGCCGCTGAACCTCGGCGCGCACTGCGCCAAGGGCGCGTCGGTGCGCGAGCACGCGTTCGGCACGAGCCGCGTCAAGACGCCGATGAAGCTCGTCAACGGCAAGTGGCAGAGCATCAAGTGGGACCAGGCGATCGCCGAGATCGGCGACAAGATGCTTGCGATCCGCAAGGAATCGGGCCCCGACGCGGTGTATTGGGTCGGCAGCTCGAAGCACAGCAACGAGCAGTCCTACCTGATGCGCAAGTTCGTCTCCTTCTGGGGCACGAACAACTGCGACCATCAGGCGCGGGTCTGCCACTCGACGACGGTCGCCGGCGTAGCCAATACATGGGGCTACGGCGCGATGACCAACTCGTACAACGACATGCTGAACTCCAAGTGCGCGATGTACATCGGCTCGAACGCGGCCGAGGCGCACCCGGTGTCGATGCAGTTCATCCTGCACGCGAAGGAGACCGGCACCAAGATGATCGTCGTCGACCCGCGCTTCACGCGGACGGCGGCGAAGGCCGACGAATACGTGCGGCTGCGCGGCGGCGCCGACATCCCGTTCCTGTACGGGATGCTCTGGCACATCTTCAAGAACGGCTGGGAAGACAAGGCGTACATCGACGCCCGCGTCTACGGGATGGACAAGGTCAAGGCGGAAGTCCTCGCGAACTGGACGCCCGACAAGGTCGAGGACGCCTGCGGCGTGCCGGAAGCGACGGTGCTGAAGATCGCCGAGATGATGGCGAAGAACCGCCCGTCGACGATCGTCTGGTGCATGGGGCAGACGCAGCACACCATCGGCAACGCGATCGTCCGCGCGTCGTGCATCCTGCAGCTGGCGCTCGGCAACGTCGGCGTGTCCGGCGGCGGCACCAACATCTTCCGCGGCCATGACAACGTCCAGGGCGCGACCGACGTCGGCCCGAATCCCGACTCGCTGCCCGGCTACTACGGGCTTGCCCCGGGCGCCTGGAAGCACTGGGCGGCGGTCTGGGGCGTGGACTACGAGTGGATCAAGAAGCAGTACGCCGAAGGTCAGATGGAAAAGCCGGGCATGACCGTTTCCCGCTGGATCGACGGCGTGCTGGAGAAGAACGACATGATCGACCAGGGCCCGAACCTGCGCGCGGTCGTGTACTGGGGCATGGCGCCCAACAGCCAGACGCGCGGCAAGGAGATGCTGGACGCGATGGCCAAGCTCGACCTCCTCGTCGTGGTCGATCCCTATCCGTCGGCGACGGCGGCGATGGCGTCGCTCGCGCGGAAGGACGGCGCGTACCTGCTTGCCCGCGCTGCACGCAATTCGAGACCTCCGGGTCGGTGACGGCGTCGGGCCGGTCGCTGCAGTGGCGCGAGAAGGTGATCGAGCCTCTGTTCGAGTCGAAGACCGATCACATGATCATGACGGCCTTCGCGAAGAAGTTCGGCTTCGACAAGGAGCTCAACAAGAACTACAAGATGGTGAAGGATCCGCGCGACGGCTGGGAAGAGCCGGAGACCGAATCGGTCCTGCGCGAAATCAACCGCGGCTGCTTCACGATCGGCTACACCGGGCAATCGCCGGAGCGCCTGAAGCTCCACATGAAGAACATGGGGACGTTCGACGTGCGCACGCTGAAGGCCAAGGGCGGCCCGTGCGACGGCGATTACTTCGGCCTGCCGTGGCCGTGCTACGGGACCCCGGAGTTGAAGCATCCGGGCTCGTCGAACCTCTACAACAACAGCAAGCACGTGATGGATGGCGGCGGCTGCTTCCGCGCGAATTTCGGCGTGGAGCGCGACGGCGTCAATCTGCTCGCGGGGGACGGCTCGTTCCCGGTCGGCAGCGACATCACGACCGGCTATCCCGAGTTCGACGCGATGTTCCTGAAGAAGCTCGGCTGGTGGGACGAGCTCACCGACGCCGAGAAAAAGGCCGCCGAGGGCAAGAACTGGAAGACCGACCTGTCGGGCGGCATCATCCGCGTCACGATGAAGAATCATGGCTGCCACCCGTTCGGCAACGCGAAGGCGCGCGCGGTCGTCTGGAACTTCCCGGACGGCGTGCCGCTCCACCGCGAGCCGCTGTATTCGAACCGTCCCGACCTCGTCGCCAAGTATCCGACATTCGACGACAAGAAGACGTTCTGGCGCCTGCCGACGCTCTACAAGTCGGTGCAGGACAAGAACAAGGATGCGGTCAAGCAGTTCCCGCTGGTGCTGACGAGCGGGCGCCTGGTCGAGTACGAGGGGGGCGGCGACGAAACGCGCTCGAACCCATGGCTCGCCGAGCTGCAGCAGTACAACTTCATCGAGATCAACCCGAAGGACGCCAACGATCGCGGCATCCAGGACGGCCAGTACGTGTGGGTGAAGACGCCCACCGGCGCGCAGATCAAGGTGAAGGCGCAGGTGACCGACCGCGTCGGTCCGGGGGTCTCTTTCATACCGTTCCACTTCGCGGGCTGGTGGATGGGCAAGGACCTGCTGCAGAACTATCCGGAGGGCTCGGCACCGATCGTGCGCGCCGAGGCGGTGAACACGGCGACGACGTACGGCTACGACGCGGTGACGATGATGCAGGAAGGCACCAAGATGTCGCTGTGTCAGGTCGAGCTCTTCAAGGCCTAACGGACGAACGAGGAGTACTCGGCCAGGGTCTCCTGCTCGCGCTGGCGCGCCCGCGCGCGCGCCGTGTCGCCCTGGCGATCGGCGGGCAGCGGGCCCACCTCCACGCGCAGCGGCCGACCGGCGGCCTCGGACGCCAGGCGCCCCAGCAGCTCGAGGCTTTCCCGGCCCTGCACGGATCGGCGCATCGACTCGCTCTCGAGCCCGATGCGCAGTACGTCGCCGTCGAGACCGATCGGCCGGCCGGCGGCGAGCGTCATGTAGAGCGCAACCTTTTCACGCCGCACGCAGGAGAGGAATGCGTCCCACAATGCCGTCGCCGGGCGCCGCCGTCGCCGTGGCGGCACGGGCGGCAGCCGCGGGCGCAGTCGCCGTCGGCGTCGCGCCACGGGGCGATGTCGAACGTCCCGCATCACCCGCGACGCGCGGCGCCGCGCCACCCGGTCCTTCGAGCGCCTCCAGGCGCTGCAGGATGTCGTCGACCGGCAGCAGCGGCGCGAGTGTGGCCAGTCGCACCAGGCGCATCTCGAGGAGCAGCTGCGGATCGATCGTGCGGGTCGGCGTGGCGAGCGCTTCGTCGGCTTCGAGCAGGATCTCGAAGGCGCGCTGCAGCTCCTCGGCCGGGCTCTTCGGCCTGGCGCACGATCGCCTCCACCTCGGCTTCGGGCAGCGCCGCCGAGGAGATCGCGCGTCGCCGGTGGAGCGAAAACCGCCAGGTGCCGGAAATGCTCGAGCAGATCGCGGCAAAAGCGCTGGGCGTCGTAGCCGTGCGTGTGGAGCGTCCGGAGCGCGCGAGGCACGCGGCCGGTCGCGCGCCGAGCACGGCGTCGGTGACGGTCGAGCACCAGCTGGCGATCGGCCGCCGCCGAGCACCGCGCGCGCCGCGTCCTCGTCCACGGCGGCGTCGCCGGCCGCGAGCACCTGCTCCAGCAGCGATTGCGCGTCGCGCAGGCTGCCCTCGGCCTCGCGCGCCAGCAGCGCGATCACCGTCGCCCGGCATCTTCACACCCTCGGCGGCCGACGTGCGCTCGAGGTGCGCGATCAGCTCGCGCAGCGCCGATGCGGCGGAGGTCGTAGCGCTGGCAGCGCGACAGGACCGTGGGCAGCACCTTGTGCGGCTCGGTCGTCGCGAAGATGAACTTGACGTGCGGCGGCGGCTCCTCGAGCGTCTTCAGCAGCGCGTTGAACGCGTGCTGCGAGAGCATGTGCACTTCGTCGATGATGTAGATCTTGAAGCGGCTCTTCATCGGCCGGTGCGCGACCGTCTCCATCAGGTCGCGCATCTTGTCGACCTGCGTGTGCGAGGCGCCGTCGATCTCGAGCACGTCGAAGGCGCTGCCCTCGGCGATCTCGCGGCAGGTCGGCACGCGTTGCACGGCTCCGGCGTCGGGCCCCGTCTCGCAGTTGAGCGCCTTGGCCAGGATGCGGGCCGTGGTGGTCTTGCCGACGCCGCGCGGGCCCGTCAGCAGAGGAACGCGTGCGCGACGCGCCCGGCGCGCGATGCGCCGCCTGCAGCGTGCGCGTGACGTGCTCCTGGCCGACCACGTCGGCGAAGCGCTGCGGGCGGAGCCGCCGGGCCAGGACCTGATAGCGTCATTGCGTCGTCGCTCGCTCGCCGGCGCGAGGCGCCCGGCGGTGTAGCTAGGGCTTCCCTGCGGCACAGACGGGACATTCGGTACCGCTGCTTCCTTCCGGACCTGACGGAGTTCGCGACGCCGTCTTGCGCAGGACCTAGCCACCACCGCCCGACGGCCCGCCGGGCGTCCGATCGATCGACGTAGCGCGCGCCGACGGGTGCGCGCAGGCGAGCGGAGAGGGAGGGATTCGAACCCTCGGTACCCCGTGAACCCTACACACGCTTTCCAGGCGTGCCCCTTCGACCACTCGGGCACCTCTCCAGGTGCGCCGTGCGACCACGTCCGGCGACGTCGTTCCGTCCGTCGCTCGCCGCGACGGATCGAACGGAGAGGGGGGGATTCGAACCCCCGGTACCACGAGGGCACACACGATTTCGAGTCGTGCCGTTTCAACCGGACTCACGCACCTCTCCAGACCGCGGGGCGCCCTCCCTAGCACACGGCGCCCGCTGCGGACCTAGCGGCGACGCCGCAGCGCCGCGGCGGCGCGGAAGAACTCCTGCAGCAGCGCCGCGCGCGCCTCGGCGCGCACGCCGCCGACGCACGGCGAAGCGATGGTTGAAGCGCGGCTCGTCGGCGACGATCGATCGAGCGACGCCGGCCGCGCCCGGCCTTCGGATCGTCGGCACCCGAAGACGAGCCGCGCCGACGCGCGCGTGCAGCATCGCGCCGATGCACATCGACGCACGGCTCGAGCGTCACGTACAGCACGCGTGCCCGGCAGCCGGTAGTTGCCGCTCGCGCCGCGCGGCCGCGCGCAGCGCCAGGATCTCGGCATGCGCGGTCGGATCGCGACGCGGCGATCGGCGCGTTGCCGGCCGCGGCGAGCTCGCCGGCCGTCGCGGACCACGACCGCGCCGACCGGCACCTCGCCGCGCGCGCCGGCCTGCGCGCGCGCACTCGAGCGCCCGCTCCATCCACCGCTCGTCGTCCGCAGGCGTCACACGTCCGGCCCCGCACGGCCCCAAAAGCAAAGCGGGCGCCGGCTCGAGGCCTGGCACCCGCTTGCTCGTTTCGCTGGATCGTTAAGCCGCTAGGCTTCTTCTGCTCGGCGCCCGGAGTTCCGTTGGTCGCCGGGGCATCCTTGCCCTTCGCGGCCTTGCACGCGTCGACGTCCTCTTCCGTTATGGTGCCGGCGCTGGTCGAGACGATGTCTTCGGCCGTCCGGCCCATCTCGAGCATCTTTTGCACCCGCTTGCAGGTGGTGGCATCGGATCGGCGAAGCCGGCCCTCGCCGTGGCGAGCACGATCAGGACTTCCAAACACGAACAACGGCACGGCCTCATGTTTCAAGACCTCCCTATGGGACGCCTGTTGTGGTCGTCCCGGTCGTCCGCGCGGTCTGCGCGGCTGATCTATACCAACCCCGCCACCCGGTTGGGAAGTTACGGCCAGGCCGCCTGGACTCCGGCGCGCCATGGCCTCTAGCATGGTGTGCGAATCGCGATGCGGGGTGGGGTTGCGGCTGGGGTTGGTGGTGGCCGTCTGGCCGCTCGGTGGCCCAGGCGGTCGTGCTCGATCGGGTGCGCGTGCGTCGCGGCCGCGACCTGGCGGTCGAGCTCTCCATCCTCGAGTCCCGGTCGTCCCGTGGGTGCGCCGACTCGCGGCCACCGGCGATACCCCGCACCGGATTCTACATCGACCTGCCCGACACCGTGCTGGCACCGAACGTGCGCAAGCTCGTCATCACGGCCACGGGCCGCCTGGCGCGGGTCCGGACGGGACAGTTCACGCCGACGACGGCGCGGATCGTGCTCGATACGCCCGAGGAGCTTCGCCTTCGACGTGAGCGCGGGCAGCCGGCGCGTCACGATTGCGCTCCACCGGCGTCCGAGGCGTCGCCGCCGGCCTCGCCTCCCGATCGCGCTGCCCGCCGCGCCGACAGCCGACGCTCCCCCCGCGAAGCCGCGCACCGCCCGCGCCTCCGTCTGCCGCGCAGCCGAGCGAGATCACGGCCCCGTCCGCACCAGCGGCCTCCGCCTCGGAGCTACCGCTGATCGTGGTCGATGCCGGGCATGGCGGCCACGATCCCGGCGCCAAAGGCATCGACGGCATCCAGGAAAAGACCGTGGTCTTGCAGATCGCACACCGGCTGGCGGCCAAATTGCCGGCCCGTCTGCCCGTCGACTCCCTCTTGACGCGCAGCGACGATTCATTCGTGCCGCTGGCCGATCGCCTGCCCCACGGCGCGCGCGCTCCGACGGTTTTCGTATCGCTACATGCCAATGCTTGTGAGCAACCGGACCCGCGTGGGGTGGAGATTTTCTTCGGCGGGACGCACGGCAGCCGTATCGCTGCCGATGGCAAGCATCTCGCACGGCTGATCACCACCGAGCTGCGCGCGCGGCTCCTGCGCGTGCGCGGCCGGCCGCGTCCCGGGCCCTTCCGCGTGCTCACGGCGAATGCATCGCCCAGTGTGCTCGTCGAAGTCGAGGTATCTCACACATCCTGAAGACGCCGCACCGCCTCCAGGACGCGAAATATCAGGAGCTGTTGACGGACGCGTCGGTGGATGCCGTTGCGGCATTCTTACAAACCTCCGACGACAGCATGCACGCCGGCGAGCATCTAGTACCTTCGGACGACGTGACGCGAACCGCGTCCGCGCACGACGGCACCTGACGCGTGGGCAACTGTATTTGCTAGTTCGCCTAAGTTGAAGGTTGCGCGCGCGCTAGCGAAAACCCTCTTGCCAACCCCGAGAGCGCACGCTAGAAGTACACCTATTCTACCCCTACGCAGGGAGGTCCACATCATGCCGAATACTGGCGAAGTATGGGTTCAGCTCGCGACTCGCATCCCCAAGGCGTTCATCGCGAGCTCAAGCTGCATTGCGTGCAGCACCGACGTCTCCGTCATGGAGTTCGTCGTGAAGGCTCTCGAAGAGAAGCTGGCGCGCGAAGCAGGTCGCAGCGAGCGTCGGCGCGCCCGAGGCTGAGGCCCGCGAACCCCCCAATCGAACCGTCGCTCACCTTCGGGTGAGCGACGGCGTGTCACCGGCGCCCCCCCGCCTGTCGAAGCGCAGCCCGTAGCGCGTGCGGCGCCCGCACGTGGTGCACGACGACCAACGTGTCGTCGGCGGCCGCGACCTGCAGGGTGCCGAAATCGAGCCGGCGGCCCAGCTGTCCCGTGCGGACGTCGACGCTGCGGATGTCCCGCACCGGGATGTCGGTGGTGCGAGGCCGCCAGGCCCCGAGCCGGAGCTCCAGGTGCCCCGGCGTGACGGCGATCGCCGAGCGCTGCAGCCGGCGGATCGGCCCGATCAGCGCCAGCGCCGCCAGCCCGAGGCAGGCCAGCACCACCCGCACGTCCGTGGTGTACGTGAGCTGGTTGTGCAGGATGATGAGCGCGCCGACGAACCCGATGAAGCCGGCCAGGGACAGGGCGCTGGCCGTGCTGACCGGGTGCAGGCCGGTGCGAAACAGCACGGCTATCCGACCCGGTCCGTGACTCCTCCCGGTTGGCCATGCGCCCGCCGGTATGCCGCAATTGCCCGAAAGACGCCACCCGGCGGGCAAAAACGCCGTCCGGGCTTGCCCTGGAGGCGGCGGCCCGCCATAGATGCGATCGGGAATCGTGGAAGCGAGCGTCAAGGCAAGGGAATCGTCTCCGGGACACGATCTCGACTCGCTGGCGATCAACACGCATCCGCTTCCTCGCCGCCGACGCGGTGCAGACGCGCGAACTCCGGGCACCCCGGCCTGCCGATGGGCGCCGCCGCCGATGGCGTACGTGCTCTGGACCCGCCACCTGAAGCACGATCCCGCGCGACCCGGCTGGCCCGACCGCGATCGCTTCGTCCTGTCCGCCGGCCACGGCTCGATGCTGCTCTACGCGCTGCTCCACCTGACCGGCTACGACCTCCCGCTCGACGACCTCCGGCGCTTCCGCCAGTGGGGCAGCCGCACGCCCGGCCACCCGGAGTGGCACTCACGCCCGGCGTCGAGGCGACCACCGGCCCGCTCGGCCAGGGCCTCGCCAACGCCGTCGGCATGGCGATCGCCGAGGCGCACCTGGCCGCGCGCTTCAACCGCCCCGGCCACCGGATCGTCGACCACCACACCTACGTGCTCGCGAGCGACGGCGACCTGATGGAAGGCGTCACCGCCGAGGCCGCGTCGCTCGCCGGGCACCTCGCGGCTCGGCAAGCTGATCGTCCTCTACGACGACAACCGCATCTCGCTCGCCGGCACGACCGACCTGACGTTCACCGAGGACGTCGGCCGCCCGCTTCGCGCGCCTACGGCTGGCACGTCGCTCGACGGTCGAGGACGGCAACGACCTCGACGCCGTCGACCGGCGCGCATCGACGCGGCCCGCGCCGACGACCGACCGGCCGTCGCTCATCGTCGTGCGCACCGCGCATCGGCTACGGCGCGCCGCACAAGCAGGACACGTTCGAGGCGCACGGCTCGCCGCTCGGCCCGGACGAGCTCACGGCCGCCAAGGAGCACCTCGGCTGGCCGCTCGAGCCGACCTTCTGGATCCCGCCCGAGGCGCTCGCCGCACTTCCGCACCGCCGTCGGGCGCGGGCGCGAGCCGGGACGCGACGTGGGAACGCGGCGCTCGACGCGCTACGCGCGCGCGCACCCCGACCTCGCGGCCGAGCTCCGGCGTCGCATCGCGCGGCAAGCTGCCGGCCGGCTGGGACGCCGAGCTGCCCGTCGTTCCCGGCCGACGCCGAAGGGGCTCGCCACGCGCAAGGCCGGCGAGACGGTGCTGCAGACGCTCGCCGCGCGCCTGCCGGAGCTGATCGGCGGCTCGGCCGATCTGAATCCGTCGACGCTCACCTGGATCAAGGGCGCGCGGCGACTTCGAGCCGCCCGGACAGCCGCCACGACGACGCGCAGGGCGCGCGTCGGCGGGCCGTGGGGCTACGAGGGCCGCAACCTCCACTTCGGCGTGCGCGAGCACGCGATGGGCGCGGCCGTGAACGGCATGGCGCTCCACGGCGGCTTCATCCCGTACGGCTCGACGTTCCTCGTCTTCTCCGACTACATGCGCCCGCCCATCCGCCTCTCCGCGCTGATGGAGCTCGGCAGCATCTGGGTCTTCACGCACGACAGCATCGGCGTCGGCGAGGACGGGCCCGACCCACCAGCCGATCGAGCACTACGCGGCGCTGCGCGCGATCCCGAGCCTGCTCTTCATCCGCCCGGGCGACGCCAACGAGACCGTCGAGGCCTGGCGCGTCGCGATCGCGCAACCGCCATCGCCCGACCGTGCCTCGCGCTCACGCGCCAGAACGTCCCGACGCTCGACCGCACGCGCTTCGCCCCGGCGGAGCGGCTCGCGCCGCGGCGCCTACGTGCTCAATCCCGACGTCGGCGCGCCCCGACGTCATCCTGATGGCCACCGGCTCCGAGGTGCAGCTCGATCGTCGCGCCGCCGAGGCGCTGCTCCGCCAGCGCGGACATCGCGCGCGCGGCTCGTCTCCATGCCCTGCTGGGAGCTCTTCGACGAGCAGCCCGCCGAGTATCGCGACGCCGTGCTGCCGCCCGACGTGACGGGCGCGTGTCGCCGTCGAGGCCGGGACGTCGCTCGGCTGGCATCGCTGGGTCACCGGCCTCGCACGGCGCGTCCTCGGCCTCGATCGCTTCGGCGCCTCGGCCCCCGGCGCCGCGGGTCTACAAGCGAGCTCGGCTTCACGCCGGAGGCACGTCGCGGAGCGCGTCTCGAGGTACTCGCATGAGAGTCGCCGTCGCCTGCGACCACGGCGGCTTCCCGCTGAAGGACGACGGTCATCGCCGCCGTTCGCGCGGCCGGTCACGAGCCGCTCGATCTCGGCACGAACTCCGCCGACGCCGGTCGACTATCCCGACTTCGCCGCCGCGGCGGCCCGCGCCGATACTGCGCGGCGACGCCGAGCGCGCCATCGTCATCTGCGGCAGCGGCGTCGGCGCCGCGGTCGCCGCCAACAAGCTGCGCGGCATTCGCGCCGGCGTCTGCCACGACACCTACTCCGCCCATCAGGCCGTCGAGCACGACGACGTGAACGTGCTCTCGCTCGGCGCCGCGTGGTCGGCTCCGCGCTCGCCGACGAGCTCGTGCGCGCTTTTCTCGGCGGCGCGCTACACCAGCGAGGAGCGGCACGCCGGCGGCTCGCCAAGGTGACAGCGCTCGAGCGACGAGCGGAGCGTGACCGAGGCGCCCTCCACGCTTCGCGAGCTGCAGCGCCTCGGGCAGTCGCCGTGGCTCGACAACATCACGCGCGGCCTGCTCACCTCCGGCGACGCTCGCCACGCATGGTCCGCAGCGGGCGACGTGACCGGGCTCACCTCGAACCCGACGATCTTCGAGCAGGCGATCTCGAAGACGCGCCGACTACGACGACGCGCTCGCGCGCGCTCGTCGCGCCGGCAAGCGGCGCCGACGCCATCGTCGACACGCTCACGATCGAGGACATCCGCGCCGCCGCCGACGTCTTCGCGCCCGTCTACCAGCGCACCAAGCGCGCCGACGGCTACGTCAGCATCGAGGTCGCGCCCGACCTCGCGCACGACACCGCCGGCCACCGTCGCGGAGGCGCAGCGCGCATCTGGCGGGCGGTCGAACCGGCCGAACCTCATGGTGAAGATCCCGGCCACCGCGCGAGGGCGTCCCGGCCATCGAGGAGACGCATCGCCGACGGGCATCAACGTCAACGTCACGCTCATCTTCTCGCTCGAGCGCTACGCGAGGTGATGGAGGCGTACGTCGCCGGCCTCGACGCGCCGCGCTCGAGGCCGGCACGCGCGTCGACCGCATCGCGTCGGTCGCGAGCTTCTTCGTGAGCCGCGTCGACACCGCCGTCGACAAGCATGCTCGACGAGCGATCGCGGGCCGGCGCCGGGCGATCGGCGCGCCGCGCTCGAGCAGCTGCGCGGCAAGGCGGCGATCGCCAACGCCAAGCTCGCCTACGCGCGCGTTCCGCGAGACGCTTCGGCAGCGAGCGCTTCGCGGCTGCTCGCGCGCGAGGGCGCGCGCCCGCAGCGCCCGCTCTGGGCGAGCACGTCCACCAAGAACCCGGCCTACCCCGACGTCTACTACGTCGAGGCGCTGATCGGCCCCGACACCGTCAACACCCTGCCGCCCGCGACCCTCGACGCGTACCACGACCACGGGCATCCCGAGAGCCGCGCTCGACGCTGTCGCTCGATCGCGCCGCGTGCCGTGCTGCGCGCAGCTCGAGCACGCCGGCATCGACATGCGCCGCGTCACGCGACGGCTCGAGAGCGACGGCGTCGCGTCGTTCGCGAAGTCGTTCGGGCGCTGCTCGACGCGCGTCGTGGCGGCGCGCCGCGAGGCCGCTGCTGCTCGCCGAGCGCACGACCGGCGCAGCTCGGCCCGGCCGAGCGCGCGCGTCGAAGCGCCGCTCGCGAGCTCGACGAGGCGAGGCGTCCCGGCGCGGCTCTGGAAGCAAGGACCCGACGCTCTGGCCGGCAGACGACGCGGGCACGCAGGCCGAGCCAGCGGCTCGGCTGGCTCGACGTCGTGCGACGACCATGCTCGCCGAGGTCGCCGAGCTCGCGCACCTTCGCCGACGAGGTCGCGCGCCGCCGGCTTCACGCACGCGCGTCCTCTGCGGCATGGGCGGCTCGTCGCTCGCCCCGCGAGGTGCTGCGCCGCACGTTCGGCGTCGCCAAGGGCGCCTCGACCTCGCGCGTTCTCGACTCGACCGATCCCGCCGCCGTCGCCGCGCTCGAGCGCGGAGCGATCCGGCGCACACGCTCTACATCGTCTCGTCCAAGTCGGGCGGCACGACCGAGGTCGAGCGTCTTCCTCGCAGTACTTCTGGGCACGCGCGACCGCGCGCGCTCGGCGACGCACGCCGGCGCAGCCACTTCGTCGCCATCACCGATCCCGGCACGCGCGCTCGAGGCGCTGCGCCCGCGAGCACGGCTTCCGCCGCGTCTTCCTGCAACCCGCCCGACATCGGCGGCCGCTACTGCGGCGCTCTCGCCTTCGGCCTCGTGCCGGCGGCGCTCATGGGCATCGACGTCGGACAGCTGCTCGAGCGCGCGCACGGCGCATGCTGCTCGCCTGCGGCCCGAGCCGTCCGCGCCGCGCAGAATCCCGGCGTCGCCTCGGCGCCATCGCTCGGCGACGCTCGCCGCGCGCCGGCCGCGACAAGCTCACGCTTCGTCGGCCGACCGAGGCTCGACGCGCTTCGGCCGACTGGGCCGAGCAGCTGATCGCCGAGTCGACCGGCAAGCAGGGCCGCGGCATCGTGCCCGTCGTCAGGCGAGCCGCTCGGCGACCGCCGGCGGCGTACGGCAACGGACCGCGTCTTCGTCGCGACCTGCGCGTCGGCGAGCGGCCAAGCGCGCAGCCGCTCGCCACGCTCGCGCGCGCCGGCCACCCCGTCGTCGCGATCCGCTTGAACGACGCCTACGATCTCGGCGCCGAGTTCGTGCGCTGGGAGATCGCGACCGCGGTCGCCGGCGGCATCTGCTCGGCATCAATCCCTTCGACCAGCCGAACGTCCAGGAGATCGAAGGGCACACCAAGCGCCTGCTCGCTGCGGCTCGGCGCCGGCGTCCCGCGGCCGCGCGCCGGAGCATTCGGTCGGCATCGACGCCGCCGACGTGCGCCGACCTCTGGCGCGCGCTCTCCGTCCGCGCGGCCGCCAAGGCTACCTGGCGCTGTCACGCCTTCTTGGCGCCCACGCCACGGCGGGAACGGTTCCTGCCACGAGCTCCGCACCACGTTGCGCAAGCGCCTCGGCGCTCGCCACCACGCTCGGCTACGGCCCGCGCTTCCTGCATTCGACCGGACAGCTCCACAAGGGCGGCCCGGCCACGGTGCTCGTCCTGCAGCTCACCGCCGACGATCCGGTCGATCGTACCCGTTCCCGGCGCGGGTACAGCTTCGGGGCGCTCAAGGCGGCGCAGGCGCTGGGCGACCAGCAGGCGCTCGGTCGAGAGTGGCCGGCCGGTGCTCGGCATCCACCTCGATGGTCAGGTGAGCGCGCGCTGCAGCGACTCGTGACGCTCGGCCGCCAAGCTGCCCAAGCCGGGCGCGCGTGCGGGCGCCGGCGTCGCGCCCGCCGCCGCGCCTCCTGAAGTCTCCGCCTACTGCGGGAAGCTCGTCGGCGACCGTGGGTCTCCGTCACCGGCCCGCTGAGCGCCTCGAGGAATGCCACCAGGTCGCGCTTCTCCTGCGGCGTGAGGTCGAGCGGCCGGATCTCCTTGCAGAGCCACGGGTTCGGATTGCCGCCCTTGTCGTAGAGCTCGACCACGTCGCGGAGCGTCGCCTCGGAGCCGTCGTGCATGTAGGCGCGCGTCTGCGTGACGTTGCGCAGCGTCGGCGTCTTGAAGGCGCCGCGCTCGCTCTCCGCCTTGGTGACCTCGCAGCGGCCCGAGGTCGGGCTCCTTCGCGCCGCATGCCGACGCCGAGGTTGTGGTAGCTCTCGTCGGTGAAGTTGAAGCCGGCGTGGCAGGTCTCGCAGTTGCGCCTTGCCGTTGAAGAGCGCCATGCCGCGCACGGCGGCCGGCGCTGAGCGCCGCCTTGTCGCCGGCCTGGTAGCGGTCGTACGGGCTGTTGCCCGGGAGCACCGTGCGCTCGTACGACGCGATCGCCTGCGCGATCGCGGCGATGGTGATCTCGGGCGTGCCGAACGCCTTCTCGAAGAGCGGCGGTAGCCCGGCGACTCTCGACCTTCGCCGCGACACCTCGTCGTGCGACGCCATCGCCATCTCGATCGGGTTGATGAGCGGGCCGTGCGCCTGCTCCTCGAGGTCGGCGGCGCGGCCGTCCCAGAACTGCTCCTTGGAGAACAGCCGGTTGATGCACCGTGGGGCTGTTGCGCGCTCCCGACCTGCCCGCCGACGCCCTGCGACGTCGCGCGCGGCTCGGCGAAGCCGTGGGCCGGGATCGTGGCAGGTGGCGCAGGAGATCGGTGTCGTCCTTCGAGAGGCGCTTGTCGAAGTACAGGAGCCGGCCGAGCTCGACCTTCGCCGTCGACGAGCGGATTGTCCTCGGGGATGTACGCCGCATCGGCCTGCAGTCCGAGCGGCAGCGTGAGGTGGCCCCCTGCGCGTGCACGACCTGCGGCTCGGCCGCTCTCGAGGGTGCTGCTTGCAGCACTTACGGCTACGAAGAACACCCACCCCGCTACGCGAAGAATGCCATGTCGCCTCATGGCCGTCTCTTCTAGCGTGAGCGCCGATTCGACGAAAGGAATCAGCGCTGCGTGCCGCGCCTGGCCGCCCGCACGAGCATGGCCAGGTCGTCGACGCGCAGCAGCCCGATCAGGTACGCGCCGACGGCGTACAACGCCGCGCCGGCCACGCCGGGCCACGGCTCCGGCAACCGTGCCCACACGACCAGCATTTGCGTCGCCAACGCCAAAGCGACCGCGGGCAGCGCCGCGCGCCACGACGCCGCGACCGCGGGACGGCTCACGCGGAACAGCGCCAGGAGCAGCTGGCCCACGCCCAAGGCCGTCACCGTCGCAACGGCCGAGCCGATCAGCTGGAATCGCGGCACCAGGACGAGCTGCAGGGCGACCGCCATCGCCGTCGCGCCCAGGTTGGTGATCAGCAGCAGCCGCTGCCGCCCGGCCGCCACGAGACCGTGCAGCACCAACGTCCCGGTGGCGGCGAACGAGGCACCCCACACGAGCACCATCAACGCCGAGCCGCCCGCCGCGTAGTCCGCCCCGAAGAGCCCGCGCACCAGAAGCCCGCTCGCGCAGGAGACGGTCACCACCGCCCACATGACGAGCAGCGCCAGCGGCCGTCCCACCTGCGCCGCGATCGTCTCCACGCGCTCGGGCGCGGCCGCCATCACCGGGAACACGGCCAGCATCACCCCTTCGGCGAGCAGGCTCACCATCTCCGCGATGCGACTCGCCGCACCCAGGTAGGCCACTGCGGACGCGCCCGCGACGGCCATCAGGACGAGGTGTCCCGCGCGCACCACCAGCGAAAGCAGCAGCGCATTCGCCGCGAGCGGCCAGGCGGCGCGCGCGAGCCCCATCGCCTGCGTGCCGGCGTCCCGGGCGGGCACGCGCGGCGTCACGTTCGCGGTGCGCGCCGCCACGGCGGTGACCAGCAGGCTGCCGGCGACGCGTGCCCCGAGGAGTCCCGCCGCACCACCGCCCGCGAGCAGCACGCCCATCATGAGACTGCCGCTCACCAGCGCATCGGCGAGCATCACCGCAAACAAGCGCGCCATCTCGCCGCGGGCGCGGGCCAGGCTCCGGTAGGGCATGGACGGGCCCACGAGCGCGAGCCCGCTCGCGAGCAGCGCCGCGCCGCGGAGCTCGCCCCCGCCCGTGTTGCCGAGCAGCATCGTCGCCAGCGGGGCGGCCACGGCGGACCAGAGCGTGAAGCGCGCCGCCAGCAATCCGGCAGAGCACCGCCCCCGCGCGCATCGATTCGCGCGCCATGGCTGCGACCGCGACGATCTCGAGGCCCTGGTCGGCCATCACCTGCAGCGGCGCGATGCCGGCCAAGAGATACGTGTAGACGCCGAACTCCGACGGCGCGAGGATCCTCGCCGCCGCCAGCAGCACGGCGAAGCCGATGCGCGCTCGACCACGACGGCGAGCAGTCCGAGCGTCGCACCTCGGGCCAGGCCCTGGCTCACGGCGCCGCCTCGCGCACCTCGTACGGACCGACGTGTCGGACGCGCGGGAAATCGCGCTCGATGGCCGCGGCGATCACCGCGTGCGAAGCGAAGGCATCGGGAAAGAAGGCCAGCGGCTCGTGCAGCACCACCACGCGAGCATCGGCAGGCTGCCAGCTCGGCCGCGATCGCCTGCTCTTCCGGGTCTGTGAAGAGCCCGGGGAAGGAGTAGTCGTGACGGAGCGGCGACGGGATCCCGCTCAGGAAGTTGAAGATTGCCAATGCCGGAAAGCCGACGAGCCGGGGCGCGCCGGCCACCGCGTCGACCACCTCCGGCACGGTGCGCAGCGCCGGCGAGCTCGCGAGGTCCCAGCGGATCGCCGCGCGGTCCAGCAGCGGCGCCGCGGGCGGGGCCGGCGAGAGCGCGGCTCGCACGACGGCCACGTTCGGCAGCCACCGCACGGCGGCGACGACGAGCAAGGCGCTCACCAGCACGGCCGCGACGCGCCGGCCGCCGGAGCCGGCAGACGCGAGCACCTGCAGCACGACGCCGAGCGCTACCACGAGCGAGAGCCCGGCGACCGGCAGCAGATGCCAGAAGTCGGCGCGGGGATAGAGCTGCACGTACGCGAGCACGGCGCTCGGCACCGCGAGCCGCCATGCGACGCTGCCGGCACCCGGGCGCAGCCGTGCCGCGGCGAGCAGCTGTCCCAGCGGGAGTGCGAACAGCCACGCCAGGTCGATCGCGCGGCGAATGCCACGCCACGGCGACGCCCCATCCGCGAGCGCGGCTCCGACGTCGGCCGGACCGGGATAGGCGAGCCGTAGATCGCAACCGCACCGGATCCGACGTGCAGAAGCTGGCGGGCGAGCGCCGTCCAGCCGACCGCCTGGATGCACACCACCAGCACGGGCACGACGACGACGGCGAATCCGCCTGCGAGCCATGTCGCGTCCGTGAGCAGCGCGTTCGTCGGTCGCAAGGAGGCGACACGCCATGCCAGTGCGAGCACGGGAAGCGTCACCGCGACGCTTCCGACGGGTCCCAGGCGCCGCCGCCGACGATCGGCACCATCCCCGCCACCAGTGCCGCGGCGAGCACCACGGCCCAGGCTCGCCGTCCGTTCCCGCCGGGCTCGGTGCGCTCGAAGGCGCGCCAGACGAGCACGCCGGCGAGGCCGAGCACGCCCGTGTTCTGCTTGCAGCAGAAGGCGGCGCCCCAACAGGCCCCGCTGGCGAGCAAAGCCACCGCCCCCCGGCGGCCCGCCGCGAGTGCAAGCAGCAACGCCACCATGCCCAGCGCCTGCGCGTACCAGCCCGGATACGGAATGTTCCAGACACAGAACATGCCCGGGGCGATCGGCAGGAAGAAGCTCACGGTCAGCGCCAGCACCGCGCAGGCTGCGAGCCGCCGAGCGCACGCGCCGCGAGCACCGCCAACCCCCAAGGCCACGGCGTGGGTCACCGCGAGGCCCATGCGAACCACTTCGATCCGCACGCCGAACAGACGCCACAGCCCGACGTTCAACGCGAACGATGCCGGCCCGTAACCCGTATGGAAGTCGCGATAGGGCCACTGCCCCATGCGCACGCGCTCGGTCTGCGCGAGCAGCAGGCCTTCGTCGACGAGGTCGAGCCCGTAGTGGCGCAGCAGCACGCCGAACAGCAGCATTCCGCCTGCTGCGACCGCCACCAGCAGGCGCGGCACCGGCGCGTCCTGCCCGTGCCGGTCGTCGGGCGCCGCCCCGCGTGGCATCCCTCACGGACGGACCGCGCTCGCTTCTCGACCGCCGCCTGGTGCACGGTGCGCGCAGCATAGTGAAGCACCGCCGGGGACGCCAGCTGCAACGCATGTCGGCGGCCGCACCGGGAAGACCGGCGCTGCTGGACGACACGCGCATGGTCCTTTAGGAGAAGGGCGCGATGGACGAGACTGGAGCGGCCGAGCGATTTCATCCGCCAGATCGTCGCCGACGACGTGCGCACCGGGAAGCACGGCGGCCGCGTCGTCACGCGCTTTCCGCCCGAGCCGAACGGCTACCTGCACATCGGCCACGCCAAGTGCGATCTGCCTCAACTTCGGCTCGCGCGCGAGTATCGGCGGCGTCTGCAACCTGCGCTTCGACGACACCAATCCCGACCAAGGAAGACGTCGAGTACGTCGACTCGATCAAGCGACGACGTGCGCTGGCTCGGCTTCGACTGGGGCGACACGCTCTTCTACGCCTCCGACTACTTCGAGCAGCTCTACGAGTGCGCGGTGCAGCTGATCCGGACGGGCAAGGCCTACGTCGACAGCCTGACGCGCCGACGAGATCCGCGAGTACCGCGGCACGCTCACCGAGCCGGGCACGGAACAGCCCGTACCGCGACCGCCCGGTCGAGGAGAACCTCGACCTGTTCGCGCGCATGCGCGCCGGCGAGTTCCCCGACGGCGCGCACGTGCTGCGCGCCAAGATCGACATGGCGTCGCCGAACATGAACCTGCGCGACCCGGTGCTCTACCGCATCCGGCACGCGCGCGCATCACCGCACCGGCGACGCGTGGTGCATCTACCCGATGTACGACTTCGCGCACCCGCTCTCGGACGCGATCGAGGGCATCACGCACTCGCTCTGCACGCTCGAGTTCGAGGACCACCGGCCGCTCTACGACTGGGTGCTCGAGCAACTGCCGGTGCCGTGCGCAGCCGCAGCAGATCGAGTTCGCGCGGCTGAACCTACCTACACGGTGATGAGCAAGCGCAAGCTGCTGCGAGCTGGTGCAGGAGGGCCACGTCGCGCGGCTGGGACGATCCGCGCATGCCGACGCTCGCCGGGCTGCGCCGCCGCGGCTACACGCCCGAGGCGATCCGCGACTTCTGCGAGCGCATCGGCGTCGCCAAGCGCGACAGCATCGTCGACGTCGCGCTGCTCGAGCACGCCGTCCGCGAGGACCTGAACCGGCGCGCGCCGCGCGTGATGGCGGTGCTGCGGCCGCTGAAGGTCGTGATCGAGAACTATCCCGGAGGGCCAGGTCGAGGAGCTCGACGCGGTCAACAACCCCGAGGATCCCGTCGGCGGGCACGCGCAAGGTGCCGTTCTCGCGCGAGCTCTACATCGAGCGCGACGACTTCCGCGAGGATGCCGCCGAAGAAGTTCTTCCGCCTGGCGCCCGGCCGCGAGGTGCGCCTGCGCTACGCCTACTTCATCACGCTGCACCGGCGTCGTGAAGGACGACGACGGGCGAGGTCGTCGAGCTGCGCTGCACCTACGATCCGGCGACGCGCGGCGGCGACGCCGCCCGACGGCCGCAAGGTGAAGGCGACGCTCCACTGGGTGTCGGCCGCGCACGCGGTCGACGGCCGAGGTGCGGCTCTACGATCGCCTGTTCGACGGTCGAGGATCCCGAGCGGCGAGGGCGACTTCGCTCGCGCACCTGAACCCGCGACTCGCTCGAGGTCGCTGCGCGACTGCCAAGCTCGAGCCGAGCCTCGCGCGGCGCCGCGCCGGGCAGCCGCGTGCCAGTTCGAGCGGCTCGGCTACTTCTGCGTCGACCCGCGACTCGACGCCCGGCGCGCCGGTCTTCAACCGCACCGTCACGCTGCGCGACACCTGGGCGAAGATCGAGCAGGCGCAGCGCGGCGCGGGCGTAGGAGGAGGCGCGTGGCGCTCTCATCGATGGACGACTATCCCGCTCCACCAGATCGCCGAGCCGATCCGCCACGTCGGCACGAGCGACCGCAACTTCTACGACCGCTACTACTTCAACCTGCACGGCTCGAGCGACGAGCTGTTCATGGTGATGGGGCTCGGCCAGTACCCGAACCTCGGCGTGCAGGACGCCTTCGCCGTGCGTCACGCGCGCGGGCCGCCACCACGTGCGTGCGCGCGTCGCGCGAGCTCGGCGACCGCATGGACACGCAGCGTCGGCCCGTTCCGCGTCGAGGTGATCGAGGCGCTGAAGCGGCTGCGCTTCGTCCTCGAGCCGACGGAGCACGGCATCGCCTGCGACCTCGTCTGGGAGGGCGCGATCCCGGCCTTCCTCGAGCCGCGCCAGTACATCCGCAAGCACGGCCGCGTCCTCTTCGACACCATGCGCTTCGCGCAGACCGGCTGCTGGACGGGCACGCTCACGGTCGGCGGCGAGACGCTTCGCCGTCACGCCCGACCGCTGGTGGGGCACGCGCGACCGCTCCTGGGGCGTGCGCCCGGTCGGCGAGCCGGAGCCCCCGGGCATCCGCGGCGCCGAAGGGCAGCTCGACCGGCATGTGGAACTACTCGCCGATGCAGTTCGACGACCACTCGATCCTCTACATCCTGAACGAGACCAACGACGGCGAGCGCGTGCTCGAGGAGGCGGTGCGCATCTGGACGCGATCCCGCGCGCGCGCCCGAGTGGCTCGGCCGCCCCGAGTACGAGCACGTGCTCACGCCGGGCACGCGCATGATCGAGCGCTCGACGATCGCGCTTCCCGGACGCGCCCGGCGGCGCGCTTCGCGGTGCGCGGTGACGCCGCTCCTGCACTGCTTCATCGCCATCGGCACCGGCTACGGCATGGAGCCGGACTGGCGCCACGGCATGTACCAGGGGCCGCTCGTCGTGCAGGGCCTCGAGCGAAGCGCATCGACGAGATCGCGCCGCTCGGCCAGTACGGCGTCGTCGACCACGTCGCGCGCTTCGAGACCAGGGCCGGCGTCGGCTACGGCCTGCACGAGCACGGCTTCTTCGGGCCGTTCGGAAGTACGGCATGAACGACGGCGGCAGCGGCGCCGCCTGACCCGCGCGCCTCAGAGCGGCAGGTCGCCCGTCGCCGCGCGCGTCGAGCCGTGCTTCGTGTAGGCGTCGATCGTGCGCTGCGCGATGCGCATCTGGTGCACCTCGTCGGCGCCGTCGGCGAAGCGCGCCCAGCGCGCGTGCTGGCACATGTGCGCGAGCGGCGTGTCGGTCGAGTAGCCGAGCGCGCCGTGCACCTGGATCGCGCGGTCGATGATGCGGCCGAGCGCGTTGGCGACGAAGTGCTTCGCCATCGACACCTCGGTGAGGAAGTCGAGCGCCGCGGTCGATCTGGTAGGCGGCGTGCAGCACCATCAGCTTCGCCTGGTAGAGCTCCATCGTCGAGTCGGCGATCATCCACTGGATGCCCTGCTTCTCGGCGAGCAGCGAGCCGTGCGCGAAGCGCTTGAGCGACGCGGTCGACCATCATGTCGAGCGCCGTCTCGGCCTGCGCCGATCCAGCGCATGCAGTGCGCGAGGCGCGCCGGGCCGAGCCGGTACTGGCCGAGGCGATGGCCCTGGCCGCGGCCGCCGAGCATGTTCGTCGTCGGGCACGCGCAGGTTCTCGATGCGGATCTCGGAGTGGTCGTGTGCGCGCCGTGCATCGTCTCGACGTCGCGCACGACGCGTCCAGCCCTCGGACGGGAGGTCGACGATGAAGCCGGTGTTGCGCGGCCTGCGGGACGCTCGGGGTCGTCCTCGGTGCGCGCGATCAGGATCGCGAAGCTGCGCGCCGCGCGCGTCCGAGATGAACCACTTGTGGCCGTTGATCACCCAGTCGTCGCCGTCGCGGCACGGCGCGCGTCTGGATCAGCGTCGGGTCGGAGCCCGCGACCTCGGGCTCGGTCATCGCGAAGCACGAGCGCATCGCGTGCCGTCGCAGAGCGGCCGCAGGTACTTCTCCTTCTGCTCGTCGGTCGCCCAGTGCAGCAGCGTGTGCATGTTGCCCTCGTCGGGCGCCTGGCAGTTCAGCACCCACGGGCCGTAGTCGGACTTCGCCGCCTCGGCCGACACCATCGCCAGCTCGACGTGGCCGAGCCCCATGCCGCCGCACTCCTTCGGCATGTGCGGCAGCCAGAGGCCCCACTCGCTGCGCGGCGACGCGCATCTCGATGATCGACTGGACGAGGAAGCGGCGGTCGCCCTCGCGCTGCGGCGATCTTCTCCTCGGCGGGTCGCACGACCTGGGTGATGAAGTCGCGGACCTTCAGGCGGAGCGCCTCGATCTCGGGGGGGAAGCTGAAGTCGATCGCCATGGAAATCTCCTCGCGGCTCCTGTAGCCAGTCACCCGCACCCGCGCAACGCCAGCCGCACAGCAAGGCTGGACCGCACCCCGACGCCTGCGCTACGCGACGGGCATGCCGCGGCGCCCGCCTCGCGTCGTCCTCGACGCCTCGCTTCGACGCCTCGCCTATCGCTGCCACCCGAACGGCTGCCCGCGCGATCGCACCTGCTGCGTCGGTCTCGTGGTCGAAGCCTCCCGGCGAGAGGTACGCGCAATCGACTCGCTCATGGACGAGCTCGCGCGCCTCGTCCCACGGTTGCGCCACGGAGGCCGCTACGCGAGCTGCTTCGTCGACGACCCGCCCGGCTACACCATCGAGCCCGACGGCCGGGGCGCCTGCCCGTTCCTCATGCGCACACCGACGCACGCCCTCTGCTCCATTCACCATCTGGCGCTCGCGACCGGGCGACGCGTGACGGCGGTGAAGCCCGCCGCCGGCCGGCATTGGCCGGTGACGCTGGTCGCCGACCGCGGCGGCGTGCGGATCACGGTGCAGCCGGGCGCGCTGGCGATCGGCTGCGTGGCCCCGCGCGCCGAGCTGCCGGGCCAGCCGACGGTGCTCGCGGCCTTTCGCAGCGAGATCGACGAGATCACGTACGCCGTCAAAAGGCTGACACCCCGCCGGCTCATCTGAGTGCGGGCGCCTGCCGAAACTATCGGCATGGACGCCGAGGAGCAGCGCCTGCAGCTCACCCTCTGGGTGCGTTCGTCGTGGGCGTTGCACTGTACCCGACGGCGCTCACCGTGATCGTGCATCAGTGGCGCCCGCCGAACGACTGCGACGCCTTGCGTTGCCATGCATGCTCGGCGGCGTCCTGCAGACGCTCGTCGCCTACGCGCTCTACCGGCGTGGCGAGACGTTGGTCAGCCGCGCGCACGAGCCCAGCGCGCTCTGGAGCTATGCCGTCGCCTGGGCGCTCGGCGAGGCGCTCGGCCTCTATGGTTTGGTGGTGGGTCTCTGGCGCGCGGCGCCCGAGGTGAGCACGCTGTTCTTCACCTGGGCGATCTCGCTCGTCCTGCTCTTCCGTCCCCCAGCGGCCCGTCGGCAGGCACGAGACGTCGCGACCGATCGTCCCTCCTCGCCCGAGACCGCGTCCTGAGACACCGCCACCGCTCGGCGGGTCAGTCGACGTCGGTCATCACGTAGCCACCGAAGAGCAGGAACATCTCGTCTTCGGTGGTGACACCGGCCGTGATCGGACAGGCGTCGCACCAGCCATCGCCGGCGCCCGGCGCGCTGTCGCAGGTGGCGTTGTCGTAGGCGCCGCCGCAGGCGGCACCCACGTGTCCGGCCACGCAGGCGACTGGCCCGCAGGGTGTGCCGTTGGTGGGCGTCACCGAGCGTCGGCGCACGGTGGCTACGTTGGGCGAGCCGTCGGCGGCGACGCCGTTGTTGTACGTGGCGCAGTAGTGGAGCGTGCGGGCCGCCGGGTCAGGCGAGTCGAACAGGCGCGGCGGGTCGAAGGATGCGGTCTGCGGGTCGGAGTACGTGAAGCTCTCGTAGATGACCTCGCCGCCCTGCACTTCGACCCAGAAGCGGCGCGCGCGCTTGTGGGTATGCGAGGTGAGGTACAAGAGCCGCGCGCCCTGCGGCAGGACCGTGTTCTCGCACACCGTGCGCTCCGTGAAGGGCGGCGTGCCGGCCGGATAGTAGACGGTGTTGATGTTGCCGATCGCGATCTGCTGGTAGCGAAGATCGTCGGTGAACAAATAGTTGTTGTACGCGTGCATGCGCGTGTCGCCGCCGGTCAGATTGAAGGCGTGCGAGTTCCAGTAGAGCACGCCGCGCACCGGTAGCGTTCCATAGAAGCCGGGCACCGGCGCCTGGTACGACTGCGCAGTCTGCGCACCTCCGATGGTGCTGCCGAGCAGCCCCGGCGAGTACTCCGGTGGCCCGTAACCGATGCAGGCAACCGACGGCGTGGGCGCACTGCCGCACAGGCCCTCGCCACACGCTCCGAGCGCGGTCGGTTCGCAGGGCTGCCCCTCGAGCGCGCCCCCCTTGCAGGTCCAGGCGCCGAAGACCGCGTCGTGGAGTCGGTCGGGCGGCATGTCGATGTAGATCATCTGTAAGTGATGGCTGTGCGGATCCTGCCGCATTTCGTAGCCGTTCGTGTAGGCCGACTTTCCGTCCGGCGTGAGGAACCCCGGCGGAACCTGTGCGCTGAAGTCGAAGTACTGGGCGAAGCAGACTTCGGTCTCCGTGTGAGCTGGAAGGGGGTACTCCGGCATGCGGAGCTGCACACCCGTCCCGGGTGCCGGTGGCGCGAGCGGCTTGATCTCGATCGGCGTCGGATCCGGGAGGCAGGCGTCGAGCCGGTCTTGCACGCCGGCGACCACCCCGTCCTTCGGTGCTCCGGCGGCGATCCACAAGCGCACGGCCTCGAGCTCGTCCTCGCTGATGGGCGGCAGCCCATTCGGCATGGGTGCGCCGGAGATGGTGACGCTGCCCGGCGCGGTGGCGGCGGCGAGCTTCAGCCAGAGCGAGCTGCGGCGCGGACCGCCCGGGTTGATGCGCAGCTCGGCGCTTCCGGTGGACGGGATCTCGAGCAGGTTCGCGTAGGCGTTCTCGGCGCGCAGGTCGAGGTCACCCTGGCCCGGGGACGCGCCGTGGCACGCCGCCTCCGTGCACCCGTGACGCTCGATGACGAGCCCTTGGATCGCATCCCAGGTGCTGTCGAAGCTCTGCGAATCACACGAGCCGCGGAAGCAGCCATTCGTGCAGGTGTCACTGTCGTCGAGATTGCCGTCGTCGCAGACCTCGCCCAGCTCGAGCACGCCGTCGCCGCACACCAGAGTGGGACAGGCCGACGGGGCGAACTGGTTCTTTGCCTCGAACTTGTGACCGACCATCCCGCCGGACGCGCTGGCGCAGTGCCACTCCTGGCCGAGCCGGAACAGCAGGTCGACGCGTTCGGGCGCGGTGCCGCCCGCCCAAGGAAAGTCCGGCCCGCCCGCCTTGATGGTGAGGGCGCCGCGCGCGAACACGACCTTGCGCACGCCGCCCTGCGTCCCTGCCGGATCCTTGTACACGTAGCGCAGCACGCCATCCTTCTGCCGCGCCACCCAACGGGCGGGATCGAGCGAAATGAATGACGATCGCCCGGACCCGTCGCCCCCCTCGGTACGCACGATCACTCCCGCACCGACGGTGGCGGGATTCTCACCGGCATTCGGCGTCAGCGTATCGCTGAATCCCTCGAACACCAGCTTCCGTTTGCCCGACGCCTTCAGCATCAGGCTCTCGGTCGCCATCCCGACGCGTGCCTGGTGCGCCTCTGCGACCGGCACCGCGGCGAGCAGAAACGGCAGGGCCAACGTGAGACGGACCATCCCCGCGCCCATCGGCGGAGCATGGCGCCAACGGCAGGCGACTTGCAACCACTTTATGTCGCCTCTGTGTCCCAGACCCGGAGCGCGCTACAGTTGCGGGGTGCCCCAGGTGGTGGTCATTCCGGTCTATTTCGATTTCGCCTCCACCCTCTGTTATGCGGCTCATCGCGTCACGGGCCGCCTCGGGCCGCAGTTGAGCAACACAGCCATTGCCCTGGACTGGCGCCCGATCGACCTGGCGCGGATCACCGGCTGGCGGCGCGGCATCGATGTCGTTGGCGGGCGGCGGACGCACGTCCTCCAAGTGGCCCGGGAGCTGGCCGGCCCGCTCCGCATGCCCCCGCGCTGGATCGACTCGCGGCCGGCCGCGGCCATCGCTCTCGCTTTGCACGGGACGGCGAAGGAAGCGTCGTGGCGCGAGCGCGTGTGGACGGCGATATACGAGGAAGGCCGGGATCCCGACGACGATGGCGAGCTGCTCGCGTGGGCCCGCGACGTCGGACTCGACGAGACGGCGGTGAGCGACGTGCGTCTGGCGGGCGTCGAAGCGGAAACCGACCGCGCTCACGCTCTGGGCATCGACGGCGTGCCGACCTTCCTGCTCGGCCCGTGGCCGATGCCGGGCATCCAGGAGGACGCCACGATGCTGGCGCTGCTCCGTCGCTACGTCGAGCGACACCGCCGGCGCTCAGGTTGAGATCCGCCGGTCCGCGTGCGAGGGGCTCCGTCCACGTGAGCGACACGGGAGCATCGCGGATCGGCCGCGCGGCACTGCTGGCGGCGAGCCTCGTGGTCGCCCTCGCGCTCTGCGAGCTGTTGCTTCGTGTCTTCGGGCCGTCACGACCGGGCTCGGAGCTCGCGAAGCTGCACGTGCTCCGTCCCGACAAGGCTTGGCTCTACGGCATGCGACCCGGCACGGTGGTCGAAGGCCGCGGTGGCGTTCGCTACGTCATCAATGCCGACGGATTTCGCGGGTCCCTCCCCGCGCGCCCGAAGCCGCCCGGCACGCTGCGCATCGCCGTGCTCGGCGACTCGGTGACGTTGGGATACGGCGTGAACGACGCCGACAGCTTCCCGTCGCTGCTCGGCGAGCATCTCGCCCACCTGCAGCCCGCGCGCCCCGTCGAGGTCTTGAACCTCGGGGTGAGCGGCTACAACCCGTACACCGAGGCGGCGCTGTTCGCCGACGTCGGTCCGGCATACGCCCCCGACGTCCTGCTGGTGCAGTTCTGCATCAACGACCTCAACGATCCGACCATGCACTTCGACGCGTCCACGACCGCCGCGCTGGGAGCCCTTCCGGACGCTGCCTTCCCCGATCCGCGCACCCGCCTGCGCGCGGCGCCGTTCGACTGTCATGGGTCACGCCTCTGCGAGCTGCTGCGCGACGCGTGGCGACCCCGGCCGCAGGCAAGCGACCCGACCGTGATCCGCGCCACCGTCGAGCCGCACGATCCGCCGGCCGCCGGCGAGCTCGCGTGGCTCGGTGGACAGTACGGCGGGATCGCACGCACTGCGCGCACCATCGGCACGCGGCCGGTGCTGGTGATCTTCCCGTACGCCACTCAACTCGCCGCCGGCACGCCGAGCGCCACGGCTGCCAGGCTCACCGAGCTGGCGGCCGACCTGGGCTGGCCCGCCATCGATCTTCTTCCTGCCTTCCGCCAGGCGGCCAGCGACGGTGTCCCGCTGTTCACCGACCTCTGGCACCCGACCGCCGCCGGCTTCCGCATCGCCGCAGACGTGACGGCGGATGCGCTCCGGCGCGACGGGCTGGTGGACTAGCCGCCGGTCGAGGCGGCTCCGGGCCGGGCGATGCGTTCTGCGAGCGCGGCAGGTTCGAGCCCGGACGCCGCGGCGTTCCGCAGCAGGGGCACGACCGGCTCCTTGTAGCGCAGCATGCGCGCGATCTTGGTCAAGAAGAGCTCGACCGTCGCGCTCTTTCCCCGCTCGGGCCGCATGTACTCGACCAGCCAGGAGAGCGTGTTGGCGTTCGCGATCCCGTAGGAGGCGTCGATCGACATGGGCACGGTGAAGTCGAGCCGCGTGTGGTCGTCGACCACGAGCGGCGCATCGTCACCGAACCGCCGCGCCCCTTCGTCGCCGAACACGAAGTGCGAGAGGAAGGCATACGGATCCGGCACGCCGATGGCCGCCAGATCCTTCTGCACGCTCGGCACGGCATAGGCGGCGAGCAGCTTCTGCAAGTCGGGGTCGAGCGACTCCATGCTGCCGTTGATCACCCAAGAGTAGCGCAGGGGGCCGTGCCAGACGCTCACGTGCGGAAAGACGTCGGCCATGGTGCGCACCAGCGAGCGCAGATCCTCCTCGGCCAGATCGGCCTGGGTCACCCGGCTCGCGTCACGCAGCTCCGACCGGACCCTGAGTGTCGTGACGACGGCCGCGATCGCGACCGCCCAGCCGGCGATCGCCGCGACGGCGAGAAGCCGGCTCCGCCGCGCGCGCGAGCTCGTGACCGTTGCGGCGACACCGGCCTGCGAGCCCGCCGTGCTGATCCAGCGCAGCTCGCTCGCCACGTCGTGGGCGCTCTGCCAGCGATCGTCCGGGTCCTTCTCCAGGCACTTGCGACGACGTGGTCGAGCGCCGGCGGCGTCAGCGGCTGCGCCGCCGAGATCGGCGGCGGCTGCGCCGACACGATCGCGGCGATCAGGCTCGTCTTCGACTTCCCCTCGAAGGCGCGCCGGCCGGTCGCCATCTCGTACAGCACCGCCCCGAGCGCGAAGATGTCGGTGCGCGCGTCGGCCTCGTGGCCCTCGAGCTGCTCGGGCGCCATGTACTGGAACGTGCCGAGGATCGTCCCCTGCTCGGTCAGCGGCTTGGCCTCGGTCGGCAGCTCGGTCGTGCCCGTCGACCGTCGCCCCGCCCGCCGCGGCCGTCGCCAGCCCGAAGTCGAGCAGCTTCGCCCCCGACTTCGTGAGCATGACGTTGCCGGGCTTGAGGTCGCGGTGGACGATGCCCTGCCGGTGCGCGGCGTCGAGCGCCGCAGCGATCTGCTGCGCCGTACTTCAGGACCTGGTCGAGCGGCAGCGGCCCTTCTGGAGGCGATCGGCGAGCGACTCGCCCTCGAGGAGCTCCATGACCAGGAAGTGGACGCGTCGCCGCTTCGTGCCCGACGTCGAAGAGCGTGCAGATGTGCGGGTGGTTGAGCGACGAGATCGCCTTCGCCTCGCGCTCGAAGCGCTGGCGGAACTGCTCGTCCTGCGCGAGCCCGGCGGGCAGGATCTTGATCGCGACGTCGCGGTCGAGGCGCGTGTCGCGCGCGCGCCAGACCTCGCCCATGCCGCCGGCGCCGAGCGGCGCCGTGATCTCGTAGGGCCCGAGGCGCGACCCGCCGCTAGGCTCAACTTGCTCCTTGTGCTCGCTGACGTTGCCGCATTCTACCCGTCGCCCGGGAGCTGC
>CAVUIG010000004.1:0-219033 GCA_963741355.1 uncultured beta proteobacterium | reverse complement strand
TCGACGTAAAGGATGTGTCCGGTGACATAGTCGGCCGCGGGCGAGGCGAGAAACACCGCCGCGCCGGCAATCTCCGGGGGCTCGCCCCAGCGGCCCGCCGGCGTGCGGCGCGCGACCCAGGCCGAGAATTCGGCATCCGCGATGAGCGCGGCGTTCATTTCCGTGCGGAAGAATCCCGGAGCGATGCCATTGACCTGGACGTTGTGTGGCGCGACCTCGACTGCGAGCGCCCGGGTCAGCATCCTGAGCGCGCCCTTGCTCGCCGCGTAGGGGACGATGTTGGGACGGCCGAGGTCGGAGGCGAGCGAGCAGATGTTGATGATCTTGCCCCGCCGGCGCGATTGCATCGACGCGAGCACCGCGCGAGTGACCAGGAACGGGCCGTCGAGATTCGCCGCATGCAGCGCCCGCCACTCCTCGGGCGTGAACGCGACGAGCGCCTTGCGCCGGTTGACCGCGGCGTTGTTGACGAGGATGTCGACGGCGCCGATGTCGCGGGCGATCCGGGCCGCGCCCTCGCCGACCGCGGCGGCATCGGTGACGTCGAAAGGCGCCGCGTCCGCGCGAATGCCCTCGGCGGAAAGCTTCGCGCACGCATCGTCGAGGATCTCGCGCCGGCGGCCATTCAGCACGACGCGCGCGCCGGCGCGTCCCAATCCCGCGGCGATCGCGAAGCCCAAGCCGGTCCCGCCGCCGGTGACGAGCGCGACGCGGCCGGAGAGGTCGAACGGCGGCGCGGCCATCCGTGCTATCGGAGTCCGAGCACGTCCTGCATGTCGGCGAGGCCGGCGACGCCCTCGGCGCGGCGGGCCGCGACGAACCGCGCGGCGCGCAGCGCGCCCGCGGCAAAATTGTGACGCGAGCTCGCCTTGTGCGCGAGCTCGACGCGCTCGCCGCCGGCGGCGAAGATCACCGTGTGCTCGCCGACCACGTCGCCGCCGCGAAGGCTCGCGAAGCCGATGCTCCCCGGCTTGCGTTCGCCGGTCACGCCTTCGCGCGCGTAGACCGCGCACTCCTTGAGCGAGCGGCCGGATCCGGCCGCCGCCGCGGCGCCGAGCTCCAGCGCGGTGCCGGACGGCGCGTCGACCTTGTGCCGGTGGTGCATCTCGACGATCTCAACGTCATAGTCCGCGCCGAGACGCCGCGCCGCGGTCTCGACCAGCTTCAGGAGCACGTTGACGCCCACGCTCATGTTGGGCGCGAGGACGATCGGGATCTGCTTCGCGAATCCGGCGATCGCGGCGCGCTGCGCGTCGGAGAAGCCGGTGGTGCCGATCACCGCGCCGGTGCCGTGGCGGGCGCAGGCCGCGAGGTGGTCGAGCGTGCCCTCGGGCCGGGTGAAGTCGATGAGCACATCGGCGGCGGCGACCGCGGCGTCAATATCGGTACCCACCGCTACACCCGTCGTGCGTCCGACGATCGCGCCCGCGTCGCGGCCTGCGACGGCGCTGTCGGCGACATCGACCGCTGCGGCGAGGGTCAGCGCCGGATCGGCAAGCGTCGCGGCGATGAGCGTCTGGCCCATCCGACCGCCGGCGCCGGCGATCGCAATCCGTGTCACGGCGACGACTTCCGGAAGAGGTCCAGGAACCAGTCCATGAAGCCCTTGTCCTCCGCCGACGAGATGTGCGGCAACGTCTTCTCCGCGGCGGCGCGGTTGGCTTCGATCTGCGAGGCCGGCATCGCGTCGCCTTCCCAGCGCGCGAGCTTTTCGTCGACGAAATAAACGGTCAACTGCCGATGCTCGTCGGGCCGGCCCTGCCCCTTGAACTCGAAGACGTAATCCCAGCGGTTGTCGCGAAACGCGCTGGTGATGAGCGGCGTGCCGAGAACGAGGCGTACCTGCTGCTTGGGCAGGCCGACCTTGAGCCGGTCTACCATGTCCTGCGTGAGGTAGTTGCCCTGGATCACGTCGAGCTTGTAGATGCCGAACGAGCGCATCGTCGGAAAATACGTGTCGAGCGTCTGGCATCCGCACAGGGCCGCGACGAGCAGGGCGGCGAGCGGACGCAGGATCGCGGCCGCGGAACGCGCGTGCCCGTTCGTCATTGAGGGAGGATTTGCCACGTGCCTGTGAATTTGCCGGGGGACTCGCTATTATAGCCGTGGGGGGCGGCTCTTTCGCGCCCTCCGGTGGCCCCGGACCATCCTCTGTCCGCCAGGATCGGAAAGCCGCGCATGACGACGCCCCACGACCTCAAGAATGCCGGCCTCAAGGCCACGGTGCCGCGGCTCAAGATCATCACGCTCTTCGAGCAATCGAAGGTGCGGCACCTGACGGCCGAGGACGTCTACAAGCAGCTCCTGACCGAAGGGCTCGACATCGGCCTCGCGACGGTCTATCGCGTGCTGACCCAGTTCGAGCAGGCGGGGCTGCTGATCCGGCACCATTTCGAGTCGGGCAAGGCGATCTTCGAGCTGAACGAAGGGCGTCACCACGATCATCTCGTGTGCCTCGACTGCGGACGCGTCGAGGAATTCTACGATCCGGAAATCGAGAAGCGGCAGTCGACGATCGCCGCCGACCGCGGCTTCAAGATCGTCGAGCACGCGCTCTACCTCTACGTCGAGTGCGCGAAACCGCGCTGTCCGCACCGCAAGCCCGACGCCAACAGCTGACGTCGTTCCAGCCGGTCAATCCTCCGCGGGCGGCGGCGGAATCTCTGTCGCATCGGCGTCGCTCTCGCGCCGGTTGAAGTCCCCGATCCGGAATCCCAACAGCCACAACGCCGCGAAATACGCCACGACGCCCGCGGCGCAGATGCCCGCCAGGCGCGCGGCTTTTGTCCAAAGCGAAGCTTCCAGCCAATACTCCGCGGGTCCCGCGATCCAGTAGAGGAGCGCGCCGAGCGCGAACAGCGCCACGACGAGTCTGCACAGGAACGAGAGCCATCCGGGCTGCGGCCGATACGAGCCGCCCTTGCGCAGGAACCAGAACAGCAATCCGCCGTTCACGCACGCGCCGACGCTCGTCGCCAGCGTGAGGCCGGCATGGCCGATGCGCCACATGAGGACGAATGCCAGCGTCTGCGTCACGAACACGGTGAAGAACGCGATCTTCACCGGCGTCTTGATGTTCTGGCGCGCATAGAATCCCGGCGCGAGAATCTTCACGACGATGAGCCCCAGCAGACCGACGCTGTAGCCCAGCAGCGCCGCTCGCGTTTGCCACACGTCGTTCACGGTGAACTTGCCGTATTGATAAAGCGTCGAGATGAGCGGCAGCGCGAGCAGCCACAACGCGACGGCGGCGGGCAGCGCGAGCAGGAAGGCAAGCCGCAGGCCCCAGTCGAGCAATGAAGAGTACTGCTCCCGGTTGGCGTCGCTGTGATGCTTCGAAAGCGACGGGAGCAGCACGGTGCCGAGCGCCACGCCGAGCAGCGCGCTCGGAAATTCCATGAGCCGGTCGGCATAGGTGATCCATGAAATGCGCCCGTCGCCCAGCAAGGACGCGAGCTGCGTGTTGATGAGCGCGGAGATCTGCGCCGCGGACACGCCGATGAGCGCCGGGCCCATGTTGCGCATCACTCGTCGGACCCCGGGGTCGCGCCAATCGAAACGCGGACGCGGCAGCATCCCGATTCGAATGAGCGGCGCAACCTGGAATGCGAGCTGGGCGACGCCGCCGATGAACACGCCCCAGGCCAGCGCCTTGATCGGCGGGTCGAAATATTTGGCGAGAAAGATCGCCGAGCCGATGATCGAGAGGTTGAGCAGGACCGGCGTGAACGCGGGCACGGCGAAGCGCCGATACACGTTGAGGACGCCGCCGGCGAGCGACACCAGCGACACGAACAGGATGTACGGGAAGACGATCCGGATGAGCTCCGCCGTCAGCTCGATCTTTCCCGGCGTCTGCGCGAAGCCGCTCGCCAGCAGATAGACGAGCGCCGGCGCGGCCAGCACGCCGAGCGCGGTCACGCCGAGCAGCACCAGCGCCAGCAGCGCTCCGACACGCCCCACGAGGTCGCGCGTCTCGGCGTCGCCGCGTTGCCGCTTGTATTCCGCGAGGATCGGCACGAAGGCCTGCGAGAAGGCACCTTCCGCGAACATCCGCCGAAGGATGTTGGGCAAGCGGAAGGCGGCCTGGAACGCGTCCATCTGCAGGCCCGCGCCGAAAAGGGCCGCCTGCAGGCTTTCCCGCGCGAGTCCGGTGATCCGGGACAGCAAGGTCATCCCGCTCACCGTGGTCAACGCGCGCAGCAGGTTCACGGGGCGGCGGAACGCCCTGCCCCCGCGGGGCGGAAGCGGCACGGCGGGCTCGCACGGGAGGAAGGGGTCGAAGCGGGCATCGGTCGGGAGGCGGGGTCCGCGCCGACCTTGCGGCATGCGGGATAAGCTGCTATTATGCTTGGTCTTTTTCCCGAGCTCCAGCACAAGGATTTCGATTCATGGCCAACAGTGCCCAAGCGCGCAAGCGCGCCCGTCAGGCTGCCGCGACGAACCAGCGCAACACCAGCCTGCGCTCGGCGCTGCGCACCGCCGTCAAGCGCGTCCGCAAGGCGATCGCCGCCGGCGACAAGGCCGTCGCGGCGAAAGAGTTCCAAGCTTCGCAGGCGGTCATCGACCGCATTGCCGACAAGAAGATCATTCACAAGAACACCGCATCGCGAACGAAGTCGCGGATGGCCCAGGCGATCAAAGCACTGGGCTGACCGGCTTCAACAAGGTGTCATTGCGAGAGCGCCCGTCGGGCGCTCTTTTTTTGCCCTGAATGATGCAGCCGGGCTATCCCGGTCGGCCATCCGCACGCGCGCGCCAATAGACGGGCGCGTACTTCATGCCCCACGGCACGAAGGCCGCCGCCCACAGCAGCGCGACGGCTGCCAGCACGCCGGGCGCGGGCCACAACGCGGCGGCAACCCGAGCCACTGCCACGACCTGAAGCAGCAGGAACAGGCGCCACGTCAACGCATCCGCCGCAAGCGGACGGCCGGAATGACCACAGGTGACGCGCGTCACCATCGCCATCAGCAGCGACGCCGCGAATCCGATCGTGAATGCATGCAGCGCCGCGAATGGAAGGCCGGACGCGCCCGCCAGCAACGCGAGCGAATGCGCGCCCGCGAGCAGGAATCCCAGGCCGTACCAGACGAAGCCGACATGGAGCATCGCGAGCAGCCGGTTGGTGAGGCTTTGCGTGAATCCCCAGCGCACCGTGACCCAAAGCAGCAGCGCGGCGGCCGGCAGATCGACGAGCCACGAGAACGCATCGAGTCCGGCGGCATCGAGCAGGCCATGCAGGATCGGCGCGCCGAGCATCGCGAAGAGCAGCCACCAAGGCCGGAACGCCGTGACGAACGGGACCGCGCTTGCGGTGAAGAACGGGATCATCCGGTGGCACACGATCACGAATACGGGCAGCAGGAATCCCCACAGACCGACGTCTCGTATCCACGTGTAGGCTTCCACGCCGAGGCACGCGAACGCCACGACGCAGCTCGCGCCGGCGCAAAGCGCGGCGAGAACGAGCCGCGCATGCACCTTGTCCGGCGCGCGGCTGCTGCGTACGAGTCGCAGGAACTCGACGAGTATCCAGATGAAACCGGTCGCATACAGCGCGGCGGCGATGCGGATGGCGACGGCTCCCGCGGGCAATCCCGCGAGCTGCAGCGGGAAAAGCGCGAGCACCGAAGTGATTGCCAGCATGCCGGGCCGAATCCACACGGAAGGAGGCGGCGCGGCCACGTCGAGCCAGCGCGGGCCCGCGGTGAACAGGAATCCGAACATGAAGAACGGGACGAACCCGAACAGCATCAGGAATGCGTGCAGCGACGTGTCCGGGATCGAGCTGCCGGGCGCGGGCAGCGCCGGCCATGTGCGTGCGGCGAGCACGCATGCCCACCACACGGATGCCAGCAGCAACGCTACGACGCCGGAAAGAAAAAAGAACCGGTGCGGGGCGGCGAGCACGCGCCGTGTGTCCTCGCGCAGCCGCGCGATCAACGAAGGATCCATCGATCAGGCCGCCGCCGGTCCCGGCCGCGCCGGGAAGACGCCGGTCATGAAGTACGCGATGAGCTCGCGCACCGGCCGGATCTCGCTGCCGAACGGAAGCGCCGACGCGCCGCGGAAGAACAGTCCCTTGCCGACGTCGCCGCGCAATCCGGCGGCGAGCTGCATGTCGATGCAGAACTGGCCGATCTTCGCGATTGCCGTCGCGCAGTCCGCACTGGATCAGGCAGTCCAACTTCAGCGTGCAGCGCGGCTTCTTGCGCGCCGCCGCCTGCAGCTTGGGCAGGTACTTCATGTAGGTTTCGAGCCACGGCGTGCGCACGGCGCGCGCGGGAAGCCCGGCGACGCTCATGAACTCGACGATGTCCTCGGGCCGCGCGCCGGCCAGCACGCGCTTGAACTCGATGTCGGCGTCGCCTTCCTCGGTGACCGCGAATGCCGTGCCGATCTGCACGGCCGCAGCGCCCATCGCCAGCAGCTCGCGGATTCGTTCGTGCGTGTTGATGCCGCCCGCCGGAATGAGCGGGATCGCATCCGCCGGGATGCCTTCGGCGCGGAAGAACGCGTGCACGTCGGGCAGCACGCGCTCGAAATCGAAACGCGGGTCGGCGAGGTCCTCGATCTTCGCGGCGCCGAGGTGGCCGCCGGCGTAGCGCGGATGCTCGATCACGATCGCGTCCGGCCGGCGGCCCTTGCGCACCCACTTCTTCATCACGAGCTGGATGCCGCGCGCATCCGAGAGGATCGGGATCAGCGCGACGTCGGGATGATCGGCGGCGAGCTCCGGCAGGTCGAGCGGCAACCCCGCGCCCATCGACGATCGCGTCGATGCCGCTCGCGCAGGCCTGGCGCACGCTCAGCGCATACTCGCTGACACGCGCGCATCATGTTGACGGCGATCATGCCGCGGCCGCCGGCGAGCTCCTTCGCCGCGCGGATCTCGCGGTCGAGCGCCGTCATGTTGGCCGCCGTCGACGGCGGCCTTGTCCGCGCGCGCGCTTGCCGGCATCATCAGTCCGGATGGTGGCGGCGCAGGTCGACGCTGGCGATCGTGCCCACCGCGCCGAGACCGGCGACGGTCCCGGCGAGCCGATGCGCGGAAACGCCGACGCCCATTCCGCCCTGCACGATCGGCAGCAGCCTCGCGGCCGCGCACGACGAGCGGCGGAAGCGGCCGCGCGAGCGCCGCCGGTGGCCTCGGGTGTGGTACGGCAGGTGATGGCTCGGTCATCGGCATGCGTCGCCGGCCTCGCTTTGCGGAGATTCGATCGCGAGGCACTGCCGCCCCGGCCCGCACCGGCGCCTTGATGCCCGTGTCGAGCCCGGCGGCGCAAGACCGCGATTCGGCGATGCATGCTAATATGTTGATTTGATAGGATCCCGCCGCGCGTCGCGGCCCCAAGCTGCCATGCCCGCCGCGCCGCCGAAGCACTTTCTGCAGTTCAGCGATTTCTCGCTCGCCGAGTTCGACCACCTCTTCGCACGCACGCGCTGGATCAAGGAGCGGTTCAAGCGCTACGAGCTCTACCAGCCGCTGCGCGACCGCACGCTCGCGATGGTCTTCGAGAAGGCGTCGACGCGCACGCGAGTCTCGTTCGAGGCCGGGCATGAACCAGCTGGGCGGCATCGCGATCAACCTCAATCGCGGCGACACGCAGCTCTCCCGCGGCGAGCCGATCGAGGACGTCGCGCGGGTGATCTCGCGGATGGTCGACGTCGTGATGATCCGCACGTTCGAGCAGACGATCATCGAGCGCTTCGCCGCGCATTCACGCGTTCCCGTGATCAACGGCCTCACCAACGAGCACCATCCCTGCCAGATCCTCGCCGACATCTACACGTACATCGAGCACCGCGGCTCGATCGCGCGGCAGGACCGTGGCGTGGATCGGCGACTCCAACAACGTGCTGACGAGCTGGCTGCAGGCGGCCGCGATCTTCGGCTTCAAGGTCCATGTGTCCACGCCGCCGGGCTATGAGCTGACGCGAAGAAAGCCGGCGCCGCGGGCACAGGGCACTTCGAAGTGTTCGCCGATCCGATGGACGCATGCCGCGGCGCCGATCTCGTCACGACCGACGTCTGGACCAGCATGGGCTTCGAAGCGGAGAACGACGAGCGCAAACGCGTTTTCGCCGACTGGCGCGTCGACGCCGCGATGATGGGCGCGGCGAAACCCGACGCCTTGTTCATGCACTGCCTGCCGGTGCACCGCGGCGAGGAAGTCACCGCCGAGGTCATCGACGGCCCGCAGTCGGTCGTGTGGGACGAGGCCGAGAATCGCTTGCACGCGCAGAAGGCGCTGCTCGAATACCTTGTTTGCGGCCGCGTCACGGATTAGGGGCAGCGCATGATCGATCACACTGGCGTCACCGTTTCGAACGTCACGAGGAGCAAGGTGTTCTATCGCGCCGCACTCGCGCCGCTGGGCTATGAGCTTCTGATGGAATTCGAGCAGTTCGCCGGGTTCGGCGTCCCGCCGAAGCCCGACTTCTGGATCGGACAGGGGACGCCCAACGATCCCGCCGTCCACGTTGCGTTCCGCGCCGACTCGCGCGCGATGGTCGACGCGTTCTACGAAGCGGCGATGGCCGCCGGCGGGAACGACAACGGCCCGCCCGGCCCTCGCCCGCATTACCACGAGAATTACTACGGCGCGTTCGTGCTCGACCCGGACGGGCACAATATCGAAGCCGTGTGCCACCTGCCCGCGTGATGCCGGCATCGGGATCGCTCCGATGATGCGCGGGCCGCGGCGCCAATTCGTTTCGCCGTCCTCGCCGCGCTCTTCACGTTCGCGGCGCCCGCCTTCGCGCAGACCTGGCCCGATAAGCCGATCAAGTTCATCGTCGCCGCGGGACCGGGCAGCTCGCTCGACACGCTCGCACGAACGATCGCGGACAAGCTCAAGGATCGCCTCGGCCAGCCGGTAATCGTCGACAACAAGCCCGCGGCGGGCGGCACCGTTGCGATGACCGAAGTCGCGAGAGCCGCGCCCGACGGCTACACGATGGGACTGGGCTTCAACGGCCCGCTCGCCTTCGGCCCGCTGCTGCAGAAGCTGCCGTACGACGTGCAGAAGGATCTCGCGCCCGTCATCATCACGTCGAGCCAGCCCAACGTGCTCGCCGTGAATGCGCAGCTGCCCGTGAAATCGCTGCAGGAGCTCGTCGCCTATGCGAAGGCCAATCCGGGCAAGGTCGCGTATGCGTCCGTCGGCAACGGCAGCTCGTCGCATCTCGACATGGAGCTTCTGAAATCGGTCGCCGGCTTCGACGCGCTGCACGTGCCGTTCAACGGCTCGCCCCCGGCGGTGACCGCGACGATCCAGAACGAGACGCAGATGATGTTCGCGGTGATGCAGCCGCTGCAGCCGCAGATCCAGGCGGGCAAGCTCCGCGCGATCGCGGTCACGACGGCGAAGCGCTTCCCGTTGCTGCCCGATCTTCCCGCGATCGCCGAATCCGGCTATCCGGGATTCGAGGCGCTCGCATGGAACGGCATCGTCGTGCCCGCAGCGACACCGAGGCCGGTCATCGCAAAGCTCAACACCGACATCAATGCGATCCTCAAGGATCCCGAAGTGCTACAGAAGATGCACGCACAGGGCTTCGACCTGATCGGCGGCACGCCCGATGCGCTCGCCAAACTCATCCGCGACGAGACCGCGCAGTGGACGCCGGTGATACGCAAGCTTGGATTGCGCGTGGATTGACGCGGTAGGGAGGACAGTTTTGTCGTAATTCAGCGCGAGGCGGCGAGGCGCGCCTGCAGATCGCGTAGCGGGGCGCGGTAGTGCTCGCCCAGCAGCGAGTGCGCGGCATGGATCGTGCGTGCCTGCGCTTCAAGTTGCTGCGCGGCAGCGCGCGACCGCAGATCAAGGTAGCACTGCGCCAGTTCGATCTCGCCCTGCGCCAGCCGCGGGCTCAGCGGGTCTTCATTGGAACGCAGCAGTTCGAGCGCGCGCTCCAGATGGATTCGCGCCGACGAAAATTCCCTCTGTCCGCGTAGCGCCTGGCCGTACAATTGCTCGGCTTCCGCCTCCACGGCAACGAAATACCCGCGCACCGGCGAGTGCTGCACGGCCTCGAGCGCCTTAACTGCCTCATCGACAGCTTCGTCGTAGCGCGCCCGCTGCAGTTGAGCGCGGGCACGCAGCAGCCGGGTCGTCACCTCTTCTCTGGAAAGATATGCGGCGGCACCGAACGAAGGCAGCGCAACACGGTCGAGCTGCGCGAGCGCCTCATCGCCGTGGCCCTGCGCCAGCAGCAGCCGCACCCGCGAATAGCGCGCGAGGTTCGCCTGCGGACCGCTCAGTCCGGGCGCGCTCTGGTTCCAGATCGCGTCGGCTTCGTCGAGCCGCGCCTGTGCCTCGGCGTAACGGCCGGACTCCGTCGACCAATCGGCCTGCTTCACCAGCATGAAGTTCAGCGGCATCGACTGCGGATAGTGTTGGCGCAGATCGTCCACTTCGGCGTCGAGGTACCTTCTGGCTTCCTCGAGGCGGCCATCGGTCGTTAGGGCCATGCCGAGAAACTGGTTGATCGAGCTCACCGTATTCGGTGCGTCGTTGCCTTTCTGCCGTCCCAGCGCGTTTAGGGCGCCGAACAGCATCTCGAGCCCCTCGGCGCGCCGCGCAGAGAAATACAGTTGCCCGCCGAGCTTGGCCTGCGTCTGCAGCGCATCGGCGTTGAACTCCCCATTGATCTTCTTCGAAAGTTCCCACGCACGGCGAAAGTTTGTCTCCGCCTCGTCCACTTTCGCCAGACGATTCTGGGCCTGCGCCAGATCGACGAGCGCTGAGATCTGCCGCGCCGGCTCATTGGGAAACAGGCGCTGCGCTGCATTGAGCAACTCACGAAAGATCGGTTCCGCTTGGTCCGCCTCGCCCGGAAGCGAGCGTGCCAACGCCGCCAGCCGCAAAGCCGACAGCAGCTCGGCGTTGTCCGGATATCGGGTTCGAAACAGCGCCGCGGCGCGGTCGGCGTACTCGCGCATCTTTGACAACGAAAGATAGCGGAAGTACTCCGCTCTCTCGATCAGAAGTCGACCGCGCAAAGGCGAGTCGCGGTCGCCGGCCAAGTCGAGGATTCGTTCCGCTTCATCGAGCAGCTGCTTGAGTTCCCCGCGCTGACTACTGCCGCCGATGTCGGTCGCCAGCTTGAGCAGCGCCTCCGCCACGCGTGGATCGCTCCCACCGAACGCGCGCTTTGCCGCCTCAACCTGCTGGCGGCGCAGTTCGATCGCCGGTTCGTAGAGCTTCATCTGCGCATACATGTCGGCCAGCGTGCCCAATACCTCGTTCTGCGCTTCGGGTACGTTCTTCAATTCATTGGCCGCGCGGCTGGCGCCGATATCCAGCAGTTCTCGCGCGGTGGTGGCGCGCGCCTTCATCGGGTCCTCCTGCTTATCGCTGTTGGCCTTGAAGATCTCGAGCAGAAAGCGCTGCACTGTCTGCGCGTGAAGGGCTTCGTGCTCCGCCACCCGCGCCTGCTGGCGTGCCACGTTTGCCTCCCAGATTGCCACCGTGCCGCCGGCCGCCAGGGCCAGCACTACGCCGGCAGCCGCCGACACCGAAAGCCAGTGGCGCACCACGAACTTGCGCGTGCGGTACAGCGCGGAATCGGGCCTCGCCAGCACCGCATGCCCGGATAGGTAGCGGCGTATGTCCTCGGCCAGTGCCTGCGCCGTCGGATAGCGCTCCGCGGGCACCTTCTTGAGCGCCTTGAGCACGATCGTGTCCAAATCCCCGGCGAGCTGGCGGGCAAGCCTCTTCGCGGTCGTGCCGCGTGCCGTCGCTCTCGCCTCCTCAATTCCGGACTGGCTTGGCTTGGGCGGCTCCGCACCCAGAATTGCGTCTTCCAGTGCCCCGCGCGAGCCCCGTTTCACACGATACGGTAGTACGCCGGTCAACAACTGGTAAAACAGCACACCCAGCGCGTACACGTCGCTCGCGGTGCCCATAGGTTGGCCCGTGATCTGTTCTGGTGACGCGTATTCGGGCGTCAGCGCCCGTCCGCCCACCTGGGTCAACTCAGTCTCCCTTGCCTCGCCGGCGGTCAGCAGCTTGGCGATCCCGAAATCGAGCAGTCTCACCTCGCCCTGTGCCGTCACCAGGATGTTGGACGGTTTCAGGTCACGGTGGATGATCAGTTGCCCATGCGCGTACTGCACGGCGGCGAGCGCCTGCAGGAAGAGTTCGATGCGCTCGTGCACCCCCAGCTGGTGGGCGTCGCACCATGCAAGCAGCGGCTCGCCTTCCACGTACTCCAGTGCGAGATATGGCTGCCCCTGCGCCGTGATACCGGCGTCGTAGAGCCTCGCAATGTTCGGGTGGGTGAGCCCGGCGAGGATATTGCGCTCACGCGCGAATCGTTCCGCCAGTTGCCCTTGCGGCAGCGCGGTGTGCGGCAGCTTGAGCGCCACTGCGCGTTTGAGCGCACCATCGCTCCTCTCCGCAAGCCAGACCGTACCCATGCCACCGCGACCAAGCTCTCGCAGCAAGCGATAGGGCCCGATCGCGGCGCCTGCCGTCAAACCGCCAGGATCCGGCACCGCTACTTCGTCGAGCTTCGGTAGAGTGGCCAGAAAGTCCCGAGTCTCAGGGCTTTCCTCCGCACCAAACAGGCGCTGGAATGTCGGTCGATACGCCGCCTGCTCGGGACCAAGGTTAGCCAGCCATTGGGCGCGCGCCGCCTCCGGCAGCCCCTGCAACATATCTACCAGTTCAGACAATTCCCGTAGCTGCGCTTCAGTGAGAACCATCGGATGCCTGGAATTGGTGACAACCGTCCCCGTCACCGTCTAAACGGATTCGGCAGGTGAAACCGGCCAGCGATGCGTCCCATCAGTCGTCCCGTAACAATGCGCTCAGCAGAGCCCGCGCTTTGTTCCATTGCCGGCGGACGGTCCGCTCGCTTGAGCCTAGCGCCGCCGCAATCTCCACTTCGGTGAGGCCGGCGAAATAGCGAAGCTCGACGACCTGCGCCAGCTGCGGCTCGACTTTGGCGAGCAATTCGAGTGCTTCGCTTACCGCGAGAATCTCGGCCTCGCCGAAGGGCACCGCGTCGGCAATCGCCGTGTTCAGAGTGATCTCCCCCTGCCCGCTGCCGCGGCGCTCTGCCATGCGCTCGCGCACGAGGTCGACGATGATGGACCGCATTACGCGCGCTGCGTAAGCAAGGAAATGCACACGGTCGTTGACCGCGAGTTTTCCGGTACGCACCAGACGCAGGTACGACTCGTTAACCAGCACCGTGGTTTCGACGAGCGTCAGCGGCGCGATTTTGCGCAGGCGCGCATGGGCGATCTTGCGGAACTCGCCATAGAGCGTCGCGAACAGCTCATCGATCGCCTGCCGATCCCCTTGGCGGGCACCCTCGAGCAACTGTGCAATCTCTGGCATCGGATTCCCTGAATTCGGTCACCGGCGCAGCAATGCGAACGGCGGCCAAAGGCGCATGGCAATCCTCACGAACCTTGCATTGGCAATACTGGGCAGTCTTACGGCGGCGGTCAACCGTTGGTGAATATTCCTGATTGTCTGACCGGTTTTGGGTCCCGATTCCGTTCTGATGGGTAAGCCTCGCCGCGTCCCCCGGCGACGGGGGACGATGAGGCGGTCGGGAAACTCGCGATCCCTTCACGCCCATCCGTGTTGAAATGTAAGGAGGTTCCCATGAAGCGCCGATATCCCGTTCTCTTCATCTCGATGATGATGGCAGCACTTCTCGCGACGCCGATCACCAATGCCGAGGATCAGCAGCAAGGACCGCTGATGGTGTTCGCAAACCCGACCGGCCTCGCTGCGACGTTCAACACGGCAGGGCCGCTCGACCGAAACAATCCGTTCTTCCAGTCGCTCGGAACCAACGGACGCAGTTGCGGCACCTGTCATCAGGCGAGCGACGGCTGGACGGTCATTCCGTCGCACATCCAGGCACGCTTCGAGGCCACGAACGGAACGGATCCGATCTTTCGGCTCAATGACGGCTCGAATTCTCCCAACGCGGACGTGTCCACCGTCGCGGCCCGCAAGGCGGCCTACAGCATGCTGCTCACCAAGGGGCTGATCCGCGTCGGCATCGGCATTCCGGACACCGCCGAGTTCGAGCTGATCGACGTGGACGACCCCTACGATTTCGCGACCGCCGGCGAGCTCTCGCTGTTTCGGAGGCCGCTGCCCACCACCAACCTCAAGTTCCTGAGCACCGTGATGTGGGACGGGCGCGAGACGTTTCCGGACGCGACCTCAACCGATTGCATCTTCGGATCGACCCGGTGCTTCGCGACGCTTCACTTCGATCTGGCCGACCAGTCGAACAGCGCGACCGTCGGGCATGCCAAGGCCGCACAGCCGCTGACGCAGGCGCAGCGCGACGCAATCGTGCAATTCGAGATGGGTCTCTTTACCGCGCAGGTGTTCGATTCGAATGCCCATTATCTGGGCGCGCATGGACGCGAACGGCGGACCGCAGTTCGCGGCGAGCCAGGCATCCTATTTCGGCATCAACGACGTGGTTGCCGGTGACTACAAGACGGGAAAGCCCTTCAATCCCGTCGTGTTCACGCTCTATGACGTCTGGACGAACCTGACGACGGGCCGCGATGATGACGGGCCGGCCGTTCAGGCTCGCCAGGCCGTCGCGCGCGGCCAGGCCCTGTTCAACACCAAACCGATCAACATCGTGGGCGTAAAGGGGTTGAATGACGACCTCAGCGTCCCGGTTCTGCAGGGCAGCTGCACCACTTGCCATGATTCGCCGAATGCGGGGAATCATTCGATTCCCGCGCCGCTCGACATTGGACTCACCGACGCCTCCCGGCGCACGCCCGACATGCCTCTCTACCAACTGCGCAACAAGACGACCGGCGAAGTCATTGCGACCACGGACCCGGGACGTGCAATGATCACCGGCAAGTGGAAGGATATCGGGCGCTTCAAAGGGCCGATACTTCGCGGACTCGCATCCCGCGCGCCCTATTTCCACAACGGCTTTGCCGCCGATCTCGACGCCGTCGTGGATTTCTACAATCAGCGCTTTGGCATCGGCCTGACCGCGCAGGAGCGACGCGGATCTGGTGGCCTTCCTGCGGACGTTGTAATAGGGATTCCGGTGCGCGGGCGAATGGCGTCGCATCGCCCGCACGCCGACCTTGTTGCCGTGCGCAACATCCTCGCCCACTTCAGCAATTCCGTCGACCTTGCGAACGTCCGCCATTGGCCGAAAGCGGTCGTTCGCATTGAGCCGCCGACAGCTGATCGAAGCGCGATTTCCGAAGGCTAATACAGCCCACCGAATGGCGAGCCGTTGATCCGGTTATGGGGCCGCCGCCGGCGCGCCGCGTCGCCTACTCCTTCTCGTCCACGCCGTCGGTGAGTCGCGGCAGCGGCGAGCTCTCCGACGGGCGCAGCAGTCCGGTCTTCGCGTAGGTCATCAGCTTCTCGCGCGTATCGACGATGTCGAGGTTGCGCATCGTCAGCTGGCCGATGCGATCCTGCGGCGTGAAGAACGCCTCGCCCTTCTCCATCGTCAGCCGCTCGGGCTTGTAGGTGAGGTTCGGGCTCGTCGTGTCGAGGATCGAGTAGTCGTTGCCGCGGCGAAGCTCCAGCGTCACCTCGCCGGTGATCGCGCGCGCGACCCAGCGCTGCGCCGTCTCGCGCAGCATCATCGCCTGCGAATCGAACCAGCGGCCCTGGTAGAGCAGCCGGCCGAGCCGGCGGCCGCCGTCGCGGTACTGCTCGATCGTGTCCTCGTTGTGGATGCCGGTGACGAGCCGCTCGTAGGCGATGTGCAGGAGCGCCATCCCCGGCGCCTCGTAGATGCCGCGGCTCTTCGCCTCGATGATCCGGTTCTCGATCTGGTCGCTCATGCCGAGCCCGTGGCGACCGCCGATCGCGTTCGCTTCGAGCAGCAGCGCGACCTCGTCGCTGAACGTGACGCCGTTCAACGCAACGGGCCGCCCCTCGTCGAAGCGGACCGACACGGTCTCCGCCTTGACGGCGACGTCGTCGCGCCAGAACGCGACGCCCATGATCGGCTGGACGATGCGCAGGCCCTTGTCGAGGAACTCGAGGTCCTTCGCCTCGTGCGTCGCGCCGAGGAGGTTCGAGTCGGTCGAATACGCCTTCTCCGCGCTCATCTTGTAGCCGAAGCCGGCGCGGCTCATGTACTCGGACATTTCCTTGCGGCCGCCCAGCTCGTCGATGAACTTCGCGTCGAGCCACGGCTTGTAGATGCGCAGGCTCGGATTGGCGAGCAGGCCGTAGCGATAGAAGCGCTCGATGTCGTTGCCCTTGTACGTGCTGCCGTCGCCCCAGATGTGGACGTCGTCCTCGCGCATCGCGACGACGAGCATCGTGCCGGTCACCGCGCGGCCGAGCGGCGTCGTGTTGAAATACGTGACACCCGCCGTCGAGATGTGGAACGCCCCGGCCTGCAGCGCGGCGATCCCTTCGGCGACCAGCGCGGCGCGACAATCGATGAGCCGCGCCTTCTCGGCGCCGTACTGCAGCGCGCGGCGCGGGATCTCGTCGTAGTCGGGCTCGTCCGGCTGGCCGAGGTTCGCCGTGTACGCGTACGGAATCGCCCCTTTCGCCCGCATCCAGTGCAGCGCGGCGCTGGTGTCGAGCCCGCCCGAGAAGGCGATGCCGACTTTCTGGCCGGCGGGAAGATCCTGCAGGATGTGCGACATGAGGGGCTGCTTTGGGGTGACGGGCAATCGGTTATTCTAGCCGAACGGTCGTGGCTGCGAGATTCCTCGCACTCGACGCACCCTTCGTCCGCCCGGCATGCCAAATCGCGGAAACCTCCGGACCGCTGCGTGAACGTTGTTGCACGATGCCCGAGCTGCCCGACATCACGGTCTACCAGGAATCACTCGCTGCGCGCATCGTCGGAACGACGCTTGTCCGCGTGCGCATCGTGAGCCCGTTCGTGCTGCGCACCGCGGTGCCGCCGATCGAAAGCGCCGAGGGACGCCGCGTGCGCACGGTCGAGCGGATCGGCAAGCGCATCGTCATCGGGCTCGAGGGCGATCTTTTCCTGGTGATCCACCTGATGATCGCCGGCCGGCTGCGCTGGATGGCGGGCACCACGAAGCCGCCGGCGCGGATCACGCAGGCCGTCTTCGAGTTCGACGCGGGCCGGCTCGCGCTGACCGAAGCGGGGACGAAGCGGCGTGCATCGCTGCATTGCGTCGCCGGCAGGGAGGCGCTCGCCGCGTTCGCGGCCGGCGGGCTCGACCTCGACGCCTGCGACGCCGCGGCCTTCGCGAAGCGGCTTCGCGAAGAGAATCACACGCTCAAGCGCGCGCTGACCGATCCGCGCATCGTCGACGGCGTGGGCAACGCGTACTCCGACGAGATCCTCCATCATGCGCGGCTCTCGCCGCTGGCGCTCACGCGGAAGCTCTCCGACGAAGAGCTCGGGCGACTGTACCGCTCCGCCCGGGAAGTCCTTGCGCTCTGGACCGGACGACTGCGCGCCGAGGCGAAGAGCGGATTTCCGGAGCACGTCACCGCGTTTCGTCCCGACATGGCCGTGCACGGAAGATTCGGCAAGCCGTGCCCCGTCTGCGGGCACCCGGTGCAGCGGATCGTCTACGCCGAGAACGAGTGCAACTACTGCGCGCATTGCCAGACCGGCGGCAAGGTGCTCGCGGATCGGGCACTGTCACGGCTGCTGCACAAGAGCTGGCCGCGAACGCTCGACGATGCCGGCTGAGCACGGGATCGCTTTGCGCAGGGTTGCCTGAGCGTGCTACTTTCGCCGGGCGTCGCGGCGGACAGAGACTTTCGCGCCGGCGCGCGTCCCGCCAGCCGCTTCGTGACAATTCGAACCGCCCATCACACGATGACCGCAGAAACCGACGCCGCCGCGCGCCTCGACGCCGAAGCCCTTGCGGCACTGGAGCGCGGCGACATCGGCACGGCCGAGGCGCGGTTTCGCGACGCAATCGCGCGCTACGGCCCGCGACCTCACCGGCTGGCGATGCTGGGGCAGATCCTGCTGCGACTTGCCCGACCGAAGGAGGCGGCGCGTGCGCTCACCGACGCCAGCGCCGCGATGCCGGACAACGCGGCGATCGAAATCGCGCTCGGCGTCGCGCTCGTGCAGAGCGGCGAGCCGGCCTCGGCCATCGCGCCCCTCGAGCATGCGCTGACGCTGGCCCCGTCGAACGAGGATGCATGGAATGCGCTCGGCCTCGCCCGCGCCGCGACCGGCGACGTCGACGGCGCGGGCACGGCGTTCGAGCGCGCGCTCGAGGTGGCGCCGCGCTTCACGCCCGCGCTCGTCAACTGGTGCGACGCGCTCGTCAACGCCGGCCGACTTGACGAGGCGATCGAGCTCGCCTCCGCCGCGACAACACGCGATCCGCCCGATGCGGATGCGTGGTTCAACCTCGGCCGCCTCCGGATGAACGAATTGAGTCTCGACGCGGCTCGCGATGCGTTCTCGCGCGCCATGGAACGGCAGCCCGGAAATCCCGCTGCGCATGTGAACCTCGGGCTCATCGAGCAATGGTCCGGGCATCTCGACGCGGCGGAGCAGCAATTCCGCCGTGCGCGCGCGCTCGACCCCGGCAACGCGAATGCGCGGTTCGGCCTCGCCACGGTGCTGCTGAAGCGCCGCCGGTCCGACGAGGGCTGGGCGCTGTATGCGCAGGGACACTCCGGCATCGTCGACACGCTCGGCCGCATTCAGGGTCGCCCCTGGGACGGACGCCGGCTCGCGGAGGGCGCGCTGGTCGTCTACTCCGACTACGGCTTCGGCGACGTGCTGCAGTTCGCGCGCTTCGCGCCGCTCGCCCGCGAGCGCGCGCCGCGGGTCGTCGTGTATTGCGACGGATATCAGGCGCCCGTAAGGCCGCTGCTCCAGAGCCTTCGCGGCGTGGACGCCGTGCTCGGCGCCGACGCCGGCGCCCCGCCAGTGGCCGCGACGTGCGCGATGAGCGAGCTGCCCCACCTCCTCGGCCTCGGAAATGCCGCGTTCGCGCCGATGGCCTACCTCGCGCCACCGCAGGAGACCGTGCAGCGCTGGTCGGCACGCGTTGCAAGCCTTCGCGGACGCAAGGTCGGATTGTGCTGGGGCGGCAACCCGCGTCCCGACGAATCGGACTGGCGCCGGATCGACCTGCGCCGCTCGATTCCGGCGGAGCGCCTCGCCTGGCTTGCGGACATTCCCGGCATCAGCCTCGTCAGCCTGCAGAAGGGCGCAGCCGCCGCCGACAAGGCGGCCTTCGGCCCGTCGCTCGTCGACTGGACCGACGAGCTCACCGATTTCGGCGAGACGGCCGCGCTCATCGCGAATCTCGATCTCGTCATCAGCGTCGACACGTCCGTCGTGCACTGTGCGGGCGCCATCGGCGCCCGCGTGTGGATGCTCGACCGGTTCGACAGCGACTGGCGCTGGGGCACCGACGCGAACGCGCCCGGCTGGTACCCGAACCTGCGCGTCTTTCGCCAGCCTTCGATCGGCGACTGGCGTCCGGCGTTCGCTGCGCTCGCGCGCGCCCTCGCCGAGCCCGCCGGTTCCCGGCGCCGTTTTGCCTTGAATCCGGACGACGTGCTACTTTCAACGATGCTGTCGCCCGTACAAACGCGCGCCGCGCGGTCGCTGCGACGCTCGCGCACTGACGCCATTGACCTTCACCTGACGTCAAGATGACCGCCGAGACGAACGACGCCGCGCGGCTCGACGCCGAAGCCCTCGCGGCACTGCAGCGCGGCGACATCGGCGCGGCCGAAGTGCGGTTCCGCGACGCAATCGCGCGCTACGGCCCACGACCTGACCGCTTGGCGATGCTGGGGCAGATCCTGCTGCGACTTGCCCGACCGAAGGAGGCGGCGCGCGCACTCGCCGACGCCAGCGCCGCGATGCCGGACAACGCGTCGATCGAGATCGCGCTCGGCGTGGCCCTCGTGCAGAGCGGCGAGGCGGCCTCGGCCATCGCGCCCCTCGAACATGCGCTGACGCTGGCTCCGTCGAACAAGGATGCGTGGAATGCGCTCGGCCTCGCCCGCGCCGCGACCGGCGATGTCGACGGCGCGGGCAAGGCTTTCGCGCGCGCGCTCGAGGTGGCGCCGCGGTTCACGCCCGCGCTCGTCAACTGGTGCGACGCGCTCGTCAACGCCGGCCGACTCGACGAGGCGATCGAGCTCGCCTCCGCGGCAACGGCACGGCATCCGTTCGATCCCGACGCGTGGTACACGCTCGGCAATCTCCGCATGCGCGGGGGCGAGCTCGACGCGGCGCGCGCGGCCTACTCGCGCTCCGCCGCGCTCTTTCCCGGCAACGCGGCGACCCATGTCAACCTCGGTCTCGTCCTGCAGTGGTCGGGTCGGCTCGCCGAAGCGGAAGCGCAGTTCCGCGAGGCACGCCGCTGCGATCCCGCCGACGCCGATGCGCGCTTCGGGCTCGCCACGACGCTGCTGAAATTGCGCCGGTCCGATGAAGGCTGGGCGCTGTACGCGCAGGGGCGCACCGGCGCCGCGGACTGGCCCGGCCGACGGATCCCGGCGCGCCCGTGGAAGGGCGAGCCGTTCGCGGAGGGCGCGCTGATCGTGGACGCCGACCAGGGCATCGGCGACGTGCTGCAGTTCGCGCGCTTTCTTCCGCGCGCGCGAGAGCGGGTCCCGCGTCTTGTCGTGTACTGCAGCAGCTATCAGGCGCCCGCATTGCCGCTCCTCGCGACGCTGCCCGGCATCGATGCGATCGTCGGCGCGGATTCCGGCGCGCAGGCCGTCACCGCGACGTGCGCGATGAGCGAGCTGCCGCACCTGTTGCAGCTTGGCGATGCGGCATTCGCGCCTGTCGACGCCTACCTCACGCCACCTTCCGACGCGGTCAGTCGCTGGTCGGCGCGTGTCGCGGCGCTGCCGGGGCGCAAGGTCGGCATCTGCTGGGGGGGCAATCCACGGCCGGAGTACGTCGAGGCGCATCGTATCGACCGGCGCCGCTCGATTCCTGCGGAGCGCCTCGCATGGCTCGCCGCCATCCCCGGCATCAGCCTCGTCAGCCTGCAGAAGGGCGCCGCGGGCGGCGACAAGGCCGCATTCGGCGCGGGCCTCAACGACTGGACCGACGAGCTCGCCGATTTCGGCGAGACCGCGGGACTGGTCGCGGGACTCGACCTCGTCATCAGCGTCGACACGTCCGTCGTGCACTGCGCCGGCGCCATCGGCGCCCGCGTGTGGATGCTCGATCGATTCGACAATTGCTGGCGCTGGGGCACCGATGCGCGCGTGCCCGGCTGGTACCGCAACCTTCGCGTCTTCCGGCAGCGTGCGTTCGGCGATTGGACGGGCGCGCTCGACGAGCTGCGCGGCGCGCTCGACGAGTGGGCGAACGCGCCCGACCGCCGTTGACCGGCCGCGATTGCGCCGGCCCCGGCCGGCATGTTAGGTTCGGTCAACGACATCACGGCCAATGCCATGCCTTCGTTCGACATCGTTTCCGAAGTGAATCAGGTCGAGGTCCGCAACGCGGTGGACCAGACCAACAAGGAAGTCTCGACGCGATTCGACTTCAAGGGCTCGGACGCCCGGGTCGAGTCGGCGGAGAAAGCGCTCACGCTGTTCGCCGACGACGAGTTCAAGCTGAAGCAGGTCACCGACATCCTCACCGGCAAGCTCACCAAGCGCGGCGTCGACATCCGCTCGCTCAAGTACGCGGACGCCGAAAAGGTCTCCGGCAACAAGGTGAAGCAGGTGGTGACGATCCGCGTCGGCGTCGAGCAGGAGCTCGCGAAGAAGATCGTCAAGGTGCTGAAGGAGTCCAAGATCAAGGTGCAAGGCTCGATCCAGGGCGACGCGGTCCGCGTATCCGGCGGCAAGCGCGACGATCTGCAGGACGCCATCGCGCTGGTGAAGAAGTCCGTCACCGATTTCCCACTGCAGTTCAACAATTTCCGCGAATAACGACGCACCTTGACGCTGCCTGCGCGAATGACCTCGTATCCGGTCGTGCTGCGCGGGTTCTCCCCCGCCGACATCGCGCGACTGTGCGATCTCGCCGGCGACTGGGAAGTCGCAAAGATGACGGCCACCATTCCGCATCCGTACACGCCCGAGATGGCGCGGGCCTTCATCGGCGGCCATGACGCGGAGGCCTCGCGCGGCGCCGCGTGGACCTACGCCGTGACCCGCGCCGACGACGGCGTGCTGGTCGGCTGCGTTGCGCTCTCGGACGATCCCGTCCCGCGCGGCAACCTCGGCTACTGGATCGGACGACCTTACTGGGGCATGGGCTACGCGACCGCCGCCGCCCGGGCCCTCCTCGCTGTCGGCTTTGCGCAGCTCGAGCATTCCACGCTGTCGGCGCTGCACCTCGCCTCGAACCCGGCGTCGGGTCGCGTGCTGGCAAATTGCGGGATGGTGGAAGGCGCGCGGACCATGCTGCCGCATCGCGACGGCGGGCCCGCGGAATTCCGCACGTGGTCGATCACCCGCGATCAGTTCGCCCGTCACCAGGACGCGCCATGCACGCGCCGCTGATCTTCGTCGGCGGCAAGCTGACGACAAAGCGCATGCTGCTGGAGGCGCTGACGCCGTCACACGCGCCGCTGATGATCGAGGGCTTCGCCGATGTGTCGCTGTACCGCTGGATCGACGTCAATCCGCCCACCGATGCGGACGAGCTCGAGCGCCGCTTCCGGCGCATCGCGAATCCGTATGCGCCGAGCGGCGAGCTCTGGCTCAACTGGGCGATGCTGCTGCGCGAGACCGGCCGCTACGTCGGCCTCATCGAGGCCACGGTTCGCCCCGACCGCGTGGTCCACTTCGCGTACTACGTCTTCACCGCGTACATGCGCCAGGGCCTCGCGCGCGAGGCGTGCACGACGATCATCGACCACCTGTGGCACGCCTACGACGCGAGAGAAATTCGCGCCGATTCGGATTTTCGCAACGTGCCGTCGCGCTGCCTGCTGGAGTCGCTGGGATTCACGCGCCGGGCGCACACGCGGACCACGCGCGTGCACGGCCTGCCGTCGGTCGACTATCGCTACCGGCTGAAGCGGCCGGGAGCAGTTGTGACCGAACGCGAACCCGAAACGGATCCGTCCGACAGATTGACCGAGCGCGTGGCCCCGCGCGCCGGACCGCGCCGAGGCTACGCGCGGAGGTCGGCAGCGAGGGCGTCGCGCGTGGCGGGCGGCACGGCGGGAATCGCCACCGTGTAATTCGGGTGGTCGATGCCGACGCCAAGCCCTGCGCCGTGCGTGAGCGCCGCGATCATTTCCGGCGCGAGCTCGAAGCGCAGGAAATGCACGGCCGAGGTCTTCTCGGCGTTCTCGCGCGGCAGGTCCTCGTCGGCGATCGCGTACACCTTCGCGTGCCCTTCGACGGCGACCCATGTGCGGTCCTCGATGCCGACGAGGCGCGCGAGCCCGGCCCGGCGCTCGTCCACGTCCTCGTACTCGATCTGCATCGTCGCCTTGAGGTTCGTGCCGTCGGGCACCAGCGGGTTGTAGGCGTCGAGCTCGTCCTGGATGCCGGCATCCTCGAACGTCTTCTCGATGCGCAGCATCTCCTGGACCTGGTAGCGCACCGTGAGCTCGTCCTCGAACAGCAGCGTGACGTGCTCGCCGAGCTGCACGATGCGGTTGCGCTTGTGCGCGAGCACCTTTGCCCGGAACTCGGCGCGCGCCTTCGCGTAGGACTCGAGCGTCAGCAGCGAATCGCGGCGGATGGCCGGCATCTCAATGCTGCCCGGTGATCGGGCCGTCCTTGAACAGCGCCTCGCGCAGCTCCCGGTCGACCACGGCATTGTTCCGGCGGATCCATTCGAGCGTCATCGACGCGTGCTCGATCTCCTCGTCGCGATTGTGCGCGAGGATCTTGCGCAACTCCGGATCCGTGCAGGCGTCGACGCGCTGGTTGTACCAGTCGATCGCTTCCAGCTCCTCGATGAGCGAGATCACCGCGCGATGAAAATCCTGCGTGGCCGGGGAGAGCCGGTCGACGGGCTCGTGATAGCCTTCATGTGCCATTGCGTGGAATTCCTTCCGGAGTCAGTGTCGAATTTCGATCAGCGGGACGGTTGCGCGCGGCATCAGCCATTCGACTCCGATCCCAATCCGTAGGCCATCCGCAACAGCGACAGCGGATGCTCCTTGCGCGCGCGGCTGCTGCTGTCCGCCGCGGTGATGCCCTGCAGGATGCGCCGCCCGGCGATCGGGCAGTCCGAGCTCACGAAATCCGGCCCGCCCTGCGCCATCTGGCCGAACACCGGCCTGCCGATCTTCATCGACGCCGCGTAGAACTCGCTCTTCACGCCGTACGTGCCGTCGTGCCCGGCGCAGCGCTCGACCGTGTGGACGGTCGTCCCCGGGATCCACTCCAGCACCTCGCGCGTCTTCTGCCCGACGTTCTGCACGCGCGAGTGACACGGAATGTGGTAGCTCACCTTGCCGAGCGGCCGGACGAAGTCGCGGCGCAGCAGGCCGTCCTTGTCGCGCAGGACGAGGTACTCGAACGGATCGAACATCGCGTCGGCCACGACCCGGACGTCGCCGTCATCGGGAAACAGCAGCGGCAGCTCCTGCTTGAACATCAGCGTGCACGACGGCACGGCGGTCAGGATCGCGTGACCTTCGCGCGCCAGCGCCGCCAGCACCGGGATGTTGACGTTCTTCAGCCTTTCGACCGCCTCGAGGTCGCCGAGCTCGAGCTTGGGCATTCCGCAGCAGGCTTCCTTCTCGACGACGCGATAGGGAATCTCGTTGTGCGCGAGCACCGCGATGAGGTCGAGGCCGATGCCGGGCTCGTTGTAGTTGATGTAGCAGGTCGAGAAGATCGCGACCTTGCCGGGCGTGCGCTCGCCGATTCGCACCGGCCATGCGATCGAATGCTGCGCCGAGTCGCGAAAGCGCGCGCTCGCGTACGGCGGCAGCTTCGCCTCGGCGGCCACACCCAGCACCTTGTCCATCACCTTGCGCGCGGCCGGCGAGTTGTTGACCTTGTTGACCATCTGCACGACCACGGGAATGGTCGCGAGACGGCCGACGCGGTCGGTGCTGGTCAGCAGCCGGTCGCGCGCCTTGGTCTTCCCGTTGCGGAAGTCGACGGCCTTCGCGCGGAGCATCAGATGCGGGAAATCGACGTTCCACGGATGCGGCGGAACGTACGGGCACTTCGTCATGTAGCAGACGTCGCAGAGGTAGCACTGGTCGACGACTTTCGCGTAGTCGTGCTTCGCGACGCCGTCGACTTCCAGCGTCGGCGACGCGTCGACGAGATCGAACAGCGTCGGAAACGCCTGGCACAGGCTCACGCACCGGCGGCAGCCGTGACAGATGTCGAAAATGCGCTCCATCTCCTTCTCGAGCGCCTGCGTGTCGTAGAACGCCGGGTCGCGCCACGCGACGGCATGCCGTGTCGGTGCCTGGAGGTTGCCTTCGCGGTTGCTCATCGGAGAGGGAATATCTGTGGGGTCGATGGACGAGCGCTGCAGCGCAAGCGCGCGCCGCACGCTCGTCGCGAACTGCATGTTGCCGCCGCCGCGCCGCCGAGGTGACGGCGCGGCATCAGGCCAGCGAACCCGCGACGATCAGTCAGCCAGCGCGTCGAGCGCCTTCTGGAAGCGATTCGCGTGCGAACGCTCCGCCTTCGCCAGCGTCTCGAACCAGTCGGCGATTTCCTCGAAGCCTTCGCCGCGTGCGGCCTTGGCCATGCCCGGGTACATGTCCGTGTACTCGTGCGTCTCGCCAGCGATCGCCGCCTTCAGGTTGGAGCGCGTCGGGCCGATCGGCAGATCCGTCGCCGGGTCACCGACCTGCGCGAGGTAATCGAGGTGGCCATGCGCATGTCCGGTCTCGCCTTCGGCGGTCGAGCGGAACACCGCGGCGACGTCATTCTGGCCCTCGACGTCCGCCTTGGTCGCGAAATAGAGATAACGGCGGTTCGCCTGCGACTCGCCCGCGAACGCGGCCTTGAGGTTATCGTGGGTCTTGGTTCCGGAAAGGCTCTTCATCGTGCATCTCCATGTGTTGGGTACGCTCGCTCGCTTTTCGCGCGGTGCCGGTCCGATCCGGATTTTCGGATGCGGAGCACGGCGCGCCGCTCGCGACACCCCGATCTTGCGCGCCCCGCGTTGATAAGTCCAATTGATTGTTCGAATGATGATGATAGCGTAGGCTAATCGTCACCCGCCTCCGAGGCCCGCCTTGGCGGAGCCCGCAGAACGCTTGCGGGTGCGACAAGAAGCCGCGGCGATTCGTTCCCGAATCTGCCGTGCACGCGAGCGCGCAGCCCAGCATAGCGCTCGCGTCACGGCGAGTGTTTGAACTGGGTCAGTGTTTGCGTGCGAAGGCACGCGGTAGCGCCGGCGATCAGGCGCGCGGTGCGGCCCCGACGGCGAACACGTCGACCGCGGCCGCCTTGCCCTTCAGGGGCACGGCGCCGAGCGACTCGACGGAGAATTGGGTGCCGAGCGCGGCACGCGTCGTGGTGTCGATCAGGATGTCGCGGTGCGCTTCCCGCGTGTGCGTCTCGAGACGCGCGGCGAGGTTGACCGTGTCGCCGATGCACGTGTACGTGGCGCGCTGGTTGGTTCCGGTATAACCCGCGACCATCGCACCCGATGCGATGCCGATGCTGATCCTGATCTGCGGCTTGTCGATGGCGGCCTGTTCGACGTTGAACATGTCGATGAGCTCGATCATTTCCAGCGCCGCGCGCACGGCGCTGGCCTCGTGATCCGGCAGCGGGACCGGCGCGCCGAACACCGACATCAGGCCGTCGCCCATCATCTGCGTCACCACGCCACCGTGGCCGCTGATCGCGTCGAACATCAGCGCGTAGTAGGTGTTGAGGAGCTCGATCGTCTCCTCCGGCGGCTGCGACTCGGCGAGCGGCGTGAAGCCGCGGATGTCGGAGAACATCACCGAGGCCTCGATGAGCTTGCCGCCCAGCGAGAAGCCCGAGTTCTGCAGGTCCTGCGCCACTTCCGGCGTCGCGAAGCGGCGCACCAGCTCCTTCTGCTGGTCGCGCAGCCGCTTCTTCTCGAGGCTCGCGCCGATGCGTGCCTTCAGCAGCACCGGATTGACCGGCTTGATGAGGTAATCCTCGGCGCCCAGCTCGATGCAGCGGACGATGGTCTCGATCCCCTCGAGCGACGACGTGACGATGACCGGGAGGTCGCGCAACTGACGGTCGGTGCCGAGCTGCTCCAGCACCTGGAAGCCGTTCATCTCGGGCATTTCCATGTCGAGCAGGAGCAGGTCGAACGGCTCGCGCCGCAGCATCTCCAGCGCCACGCGCCCGTTTTCCGCCGAAGCGATGCTGTGGCCCTGCAACTCCAGGCTGCGCGTCAGCAGCAGCCGGTTGACCTTGTTGTCGTCGACCACGAGCATCCGGGCCGACCAGCTCTTGAGGTCACGCATGGCGCAGTTCGACGAGCGCGGCGGCGACGCGCGAATATTCCTGCTCGAGCGCGTCGAGCGGCCGGCCGCCGCCCTCACTCGCCTTCGGGATGCCGCCCAGCTCGAGCTCGCGGGCGAGCGTCCCCAGCGTAAGTGCGCCGAACGTGTTGCTGTTCGACTTGAGCGAATGCGCGGCACGTCGGAACGTGTCCGCGTCGCCCGCGGCGAATGCGGCGCGCAGCTCCTCCAGCATCGCCGGCGCCTCCTCGAGGAACGTGTGCGACGAGCTCCGCCACGAAGTCGGCACCGGTCGTTTCCCTGAGCGCGTCGAAGGTCGCGCGATCGATCGTCGGAGAGTTCATCATCGGTCCTGGCGTGTGGATGCGTGGTTCAGCGCTTCGACCAGCCGCTCGACGCGGATCGGCTTGGTCAGATAATCGTCCATGCCCGCCGCGAGGCACATCTCGCGGTCGCCCTGCATCGCGTTGGCGGTCATCGCAATGATGCGCGGACGCTCCGCGGGCTTCCAGCGCCCGGTGATCTGGCGCGCGGCCTCGAGCCCGTCCATCTCGGGCATCTGCACGTCCATCAGCACCACGTCGTAGGACTGACGCCTGACCGATTCGATGGCCTCGAGGCCGTTCGAGGCAAGGTCGGCACGATAGCCCATCTGCTGCAGCAGCCGCAGCGCGAGCTTCTGGTTCACGACGTTGTCCTCCGCGAGCAGGATGCGCAGCGGATGGCGCGCGGCCATGGCGGGATCGAGCTGCGGCTTGTCCGGAGCGGCCGCCGCCCGCGGCGCCGCGTCCTGCACGAGGAGGCCGACCAGCGTGTCGAACAGGTGCGACTGGCGGATCGGCTTCGCGAGGAACGCGTCGAAGAGCGTCTCGTCGTCGCCGACTTCGCGCCGGCCGAGCGAGCTGAACAGCACGAGCGGCAGCGACGCGTGGCGCTCGCGGATCTTGCGCGCCAGCGCGACGCCGTCCATCTCGGGCATGTGCATGTCGAGGATCGCGAGGTCGAACGCCTCGCCCTGCTCCAGCCAACCGAGCGCCTCCTGAGGCGACTCGGACGCACGGGGCGCCATTCCCCATTTCCCCGCCTGCAGGCTCAGCACGCGTCGATTGGTGGCGTTATCGTCGACGATCAGCACGCGCTTGCCCGACAGCTCGGGCTGGACGCCGATGAAATCGCGCTGCCGCACCGACGGCAGATCGGCGACTGGCGCCTCGATCTTGAAGCTGAACGTCGCCCCCTTGCCCGGACCGTCGCTCTGCGCCCACATGTCCCCGCCCATCAGCTCGGAGAGGCGCCGGCTGATCGCGAGGCCGAGCCCCGTGCCGCCGTACTTTCGTGTCGTCGATGAGTCGGCCTGCGAGAACGACTGGAAAATGCGGCCCATCGCCTCTTCGGTGAGGCCGATGCCGGTGTCACGCACGGCGAACGTGAGCTCCGCGCGGCCCGCGGCGATCGGCCGCGAGCTCACCGTCAGGACGACTTCGCCGTGCTCGGTGAACTTCACCGCGTTGGAGAGCAGATTCAGCATGATCTGGCGCAGGCGCGTCACGTCGCCGACGATCGCGGGCGGCACGTCGCCCTCGAACACGTAGGCGGTGTCGAGATGCTTTTCCGTCGCGCGGGCGCTCACGAGGTCGAGCGCCGACTCGACGCACTCGCGCAGGTCGAACGGGTGCGCCTCGATGTCCATGCGCCCGGCCTCGATCTTCGAGAAGTCGAGGATGTCGTTGATGATGGTGAGCAGCGCGTCGCCGGAGTCGCGGATCGTCGCGACGTAGTCGTGCTGCTCGCCGTCGAGCTTGGTGTCGAGCAGCAACCCGCTCATCCCGATCACCGCGTTCATCGGCGTGCGGATCTCGTGGCTCATCGTCGCGAGGAACGAGCTCTTCGCCTCGTTGGCGGCTTCGGCCGCGGCGCGGGCTTCCTTCGTCTCCTTGAACAGGCGGACGTTCTGGATCGCGATCACCGCCTGGTCGGCGAACGCGCGAAGGAGCTCGACCTCGTTGTCGGCGAATCGCCCCGGCTTGCTGCGGTACATTGCGATCGCGCCGACGACCTGCCGGTCGCGCAACATGGGCACGGCAAGACCGCCGCGCAGCCCGCCCCCGCGCGGCCGCCTTCAATCCCTCCGGAATGCCGACCACCTCGGTCGCCCGGACCTGCAGATCCGGCACGTTGAGCACGACGCCGTCGCGTATCGCCTCGGCCGAGATGAAATGCGAATCGGGCCGCGCCGGGAACTGCGTCCGGAATCTGTCCATGAATTCGGAGGCGATGCCGTAGGAGCTCGCCAGATGGATCCATTCGCCGTCGAAGCGGTAGACCATTCCGGATTCGGCGCCGGTCAGCCGCGCGGCGCGCTCGGCGATGATGTCGAACACGGGCTGCACGTCGGTCGGCGACTCGCTGATCACCTGCAGCACTTCGGAGGTCGCGGTCTGCCGCTCCAGCGCCTCCTTCGTCTCGTTGAACAGCCGCACGTTCTCGATGGCGATCACCGCCTGGTCGGCGAAGGTCTTGAGCAGCTCCTCCTGAGCCTTGGGAATCGGCCCGGTCTCGGCCCAGCCCGCCACGATCACGCCGATCGGCTTGCCCTCGCGCAGCATCGGCACGCCCAGCATGCCGCCGCCAGCCTCCGGCGTGGGCAAACGCGTGGTCGTAGTCGGGATCGGCAAGCGCATCCTCCATCCGCACGACCGCCTTGGCGAGTATCGCTCTCCCGATACCTGCGAGGCGCTCGGCCGCATCGGATACGCCTTCTTCAGCATCTCCACGGCATTCGAGGCGTACCGTTCGCTGGAGACGAAATGCAGCAACTCGCCGTCGAACCGGAACACGTTCGCGAACAGGCTGCCGCAGAGGGTGACCGCATTCTTCGCGATCGCGTCGAACACCGGCTGCACGTCGGTCGGCGAGCTGCTGATGACGCTGCAGGATGTCGGCGGTCGCCGTCTGGTGCTGAGCGCCTCCTGCGTCTCGTTGAACAGCCGCACGTTCTCGATCGCGATCACCGCCTGGTCGACGAACGACTTGGCGAGCGCGATCTCCTTGTCGTCGAACGGGCCGGCCTTGTCGCGCGCCAGCACCAGCACGCCGATGCATTCGTCCTTGCGCAAGAGCGGCAGCATGAGCGACGAGGTGACGCCGGTCCGCGCATGGATGTCCTTCTCGTGCGGCGGAAGGTCGATCGCGTTCCAGTCCGGAATGTGCAGCATCGACTTCGACACGATCACGCGCGACGGGAAGTTCGCCGCCGGGTCGACCGGCGCGACGCGTTCGCCCAGATCCATCGGCAGGCCGCCGGGCGTCGCCTGAGCGACAGTGCTGAACGTCGCGCCGTCGTACCGGAGCAGCGCCGTGAAATCGCATGCCAGCAGCTTGAGCGCCGTGCCGACGATCGCGTCGAACACGGGCTGCACGTCGGTCGGCGAGCTGCTGATCACCCGCAGGATGTCGGCGCTGGCCGTCTGGTGGCTCGAGCGCCTCCTGCGTCTCGTTGAACAGGCGCGCGTTCTGGATCGCGATCACCGCCTGGTCGGCGAAGGTCTTGAGCAGCGCCACCTCGGCCTCGGTGAACGGGCCGCGGCTGGCCGCGCGACCATGATCGATGCCGATGCCGCGGCCTTCGCACAGCATCGGCGCACCAGGCGACCGAGAAGTCGCCGACCTGCGCACGGCCGTCGCGGGCGTAGTCCGGCATGTCGCGCCGACAGCGCGCTGTACGCTCGATGCGAACGGATCCGCGCTCGCGGATCGCCACGTCGCCGATCGTGCCGCTCGAGCGGGCATCGGGTAAGGTCCGCGTCATCGCTCGTCGCGATCGAGCCGCGATGCGGCGACCGATGCTGCACCTGCGCCGTCCTCGCGCAAGACGAGGCGGAGATGCGGATGTCGCCGAACAGCCGCTCGCAGCTGTCGAGGATCTTCTCGAACACCGGCTTGCGGATCGGCCATCGAGCCGCTGATAACCTGCAGCACCTCGGCGGTGGCGGTCTGCCGCTCGAGCGCCTCCTGCGTTTCGTTGAACAGCCGCGCGTTCTGCAGCGCGACGCCGACGTTGGCCGCGAGCGTCGACAGGAGGCGCTGGTCGTCGGCGCCGTACATGCCCTCCCGCTGCGTGCTTTGCACGCTGATCACGCCGAGGCTCGTTCCGCCAACCGGGATCGGCACGCCCATGTACGACAGCGCCTGCTGGCCGACGACCTTGGCGCCGAGCTCGAGCCCGCGCCGATCGGTTTCGCGGTTGATGATGAGCGCCTCGCCCGACCGGATGATCCTGCTGGTCAGGCCTTCGCCGAAACGCAGCGGCTTGATTTCCTCGCCGTACTGGTAGGGGAAATCGATCATGCCGGTGTCCGGGTTGTACAGCGCGACGTAGGCGATGTCGGCCCTGAACACCGTGCGGACCTGCTCGCCGACGAGGTCGAGCAGCGGCGCGAGCTCGAGCTTGCCCGCGAGCTGCTGCGACACCGTGTTGATGGTCGCGAGCTCCGTGGCGCGCCGCTGCGAATCGGCGAACAGCCGCGCATTCTCGATGGCGACCGTCGCCTGCAGCGAGAGTCCCACCAGAAAATCGAGCTCGGTGGCCCCGAACGGGCATGCCGCCCGTCCGCCACACCGCCATCACGCCTTTGACGGTCTTGCCGGCCATGAGCGGCGCCACCATCAGGCGCTCGCGCTCGGCCTGGTCGGTGCCGGGAATCTGGATCGCGCGCGGGTCGGCGCCGGTGTCGTTGATGAACTCGGCGCGGCCGGTCTGCAACGAGGCTGCCGATGATGCCTTCGCCCACCTTGATGACCGTGGACTGGACGGCCTCCGCAATATCTCCGACCGCGACGATCGCACGGTAAGTCTGCGCATCCGCGTCGGGCAGGAAGATCGCGCTGCTGTCCGCGTTGAGCAGATCCTTGGCATGGCGCGCGATGCGGTCCATCACGGTGGCGAGATCGAGTGTCGACGAGATGTCGCGCCCGACTTCGGCGAGCGCCGCGGTCTCGCGCGTGCGGCGCTGCGTCTCGTCGAACAGGCGCGCGTTCTCCAGCGCCACGCTCATCGCATTGGCGAGCGTCTGCAGCAGGCGCACGTCGGAGGCGCCGAACGCGTGCTCGCGATGCATGTCGATCAGGTTGATCAGCCCGCGCGCCTGGTCGCCCGCGACCAGCGGCACGTAGACGGACGACTTCTCCATCTCGCGTCCCGGGCATGACGTAGCTTCCGTATTTCTCGACGCGCAGCGCCATGTTCTCGTTGATGACCAGCGTCTCGCGCGTGCGCATGACGTGCGCCGCGATTCCCTTGTCGCCGAGAGAGCTCCGACTCGATGATGATTCGCTCGCCCGTTCTCGTAGACGTACGGGTAGTGAACCATGTCCGACTGCGGATCGTAGATGCGGATGCCGACGTCGGCCTGGTTGAAGATCTCGCGGATCTTGTCGCCGACGGCGTCGTAGATCCCCTGCATGTTGAGCTCGGCGGCGAGCGCCTCCTGCACGCTGTTGATGATCGCGAGCTCGGCCGCGCGCTGCTCGCTCTCCTTGAACAGGCGCTGCGTCTCGTCGAACAGGCGCGCGTTCTCCAGCGCGACGCTCATCGCGTTGGCGAGCGTCTGCAGCAGGCGCACGTCCGAGTCGCTGAAGGCGTGCTCGCGATCCATGTCGGTCAGGGTGATCAGGCCGCGCGCCTGGTCGCCGACGACCAGCGGCACCATAGACCGCCGACTTCTCGTCCGCGTACCGGGAATCGTGTAGCTGCCGTATTTCTCGGTCTCCTGCGCCATGTTCTCGTTGATGACGAGCGTCTCGCGGGTGCGCAGCACGTGGGCAGCGAAGCCGCCTCTCGCGCAGCGGATCGCGAATCGATGTGCGATCCGCTGCCCGTCCTCGTAGACGTACGGGTAGTGGACCAGCTCCGGTCTGCGGGTCGTAGATGCGGATGCCGATGTCCGCCTGGTTGAAGATCTCGCGGATCTTGTCGCCGACGGCGTCGTAGATCCCCTGCATGTTGAGCTCGGCGGCGAGCGCCTGCTGGACGCTGTTGATGATCGCGAGCTCGGCGGCGCGCTGCTCGGTCTCCTTGAGCAGCCGCTGCGTCTCGTCGAACAGGCGCGCGTTCTCCAGCGCCACGCTCATCGCGTTGGCGAGCGTCTGCAGCAGCCGCACGTCGGAGTCGCTGTAGGCGTTCTCGCCTCGTGGCTCGTAGAGCGCTGATCGACGCCGAGCGCCTCGTCGCCCTTGAGGATGGGCACGCCGAGATAGCTCATTGCCCACGTCGGTACCGGCGCGTCGCCGATGGGCTGCGCCGAGCTCGCCGCGCGCTCCGGCAAATTCTCGCTGATCACCAGCGGCGCGCGCGTCTCGATGACGTGGCCGGTCAGGCCCACGCCGAGCGGCAACGGCTCGACCGGAAAGCGCTCGCCATGCTCGAGGTAGTACGGCATCGCCAGCATGCTGGTCTGCCGGTCGAGCAGCGCGATCGACATGTCCTTCGTGCCGAAGATCTCGCGCGATCTTGTCGCCGACGAGGTCGATGATCGCCTGGAAGTCGAGCTGCGCGGCGAGGCCTTCCTGCACGCTGTTGATGATCGCGAGCTCGGCGGCGCGCTGCTCGGTCTCCTTGAACAGCCGCTGCGTCTCGTCGAACAGGCGCGCGTTCTCGAGCGCCACGCCCATGCTGCGCGGCGACCGTGCTGCAGCAGGCGCACTTCGGCCTCGCCGTACGCGTTCTCGCGCTCGTAGTCCTCGAGGATGATCGTGCCGAGCACGCGGTCGCCGGCGATGATCGGCACGCAGATCGGCGACTGCTCTGATCGGTGCCCGGAACGTGAGGACTGCTCGAGCGCATCTGCTCGGCGCCTCGACTGTTTGATGACGACGGGCTGGCGCGTCCGCAGCATCGTCGCGCATGATCCGCCGGGCGTCCGGTCGGCGCGGCGGCGAGCTGGAGCCGCACGCCGTGCTCGTATGCGTAGAGGTAGTGGACGAGATTGGTCTTCGCGTCGTGCCAGCGGATGCCGATGTCGCCGGTGTGGAACACCTCGCGCAGCTTGTCGCCGACCAGATCGACGATGGCCTGGAAGTCGAGCTCGGCGGCCATGCCCTGCTGGATGCTGTTGATCACCGCGAGCTCGGCGTTGCGCTGCTCGGTCTCCTTCAGCAGCCGCTGCGTCTCGTCGAAGAGCCGCGCGTTCTCCAGTGCGACGCCCATGCTCGCGGCAACGGTGGTCAGCAGCCGCACCTCGGCTTCGCCGAAGGCGTTCTCGCGCTCGTAGTTCTCTACGCGATCTGCCGAGCACGCGGTCGCTGCCGACGATCGGAACGAAGACCGATGGACAGGCTCGTGTCGGTGCCGGGGATCGTCGTCGATACCCGAGCGCGTCCGTCTCGGCGCGGTTGTTCGAGCACGACGGCTGGCGCGTCTGGATCATCTTCGGACCAGGCCCTCCGGGTCGGGGGGGCTTCGGCGGCAGATCTTCAGGCGCACGCCGTGCTCGTAGTCGTACAGGTAGTGGACGAGGCCGGCCTTCGCGTCGTGCCAGCGGATGCCGATGTCGCCGGTTTGAACACCTCGCGCAGCTTGTCGCCGACCAGGTCGACGATCGCCTGGAAGTCGAGCTCGGCCGCCATGCCCTCCTGGATGCTGTTGATGATCGCGAGCTCGTTCGCGCGCTGCTCGATCACCGCCTTGGACGCGCTCAGTTCCTCGGTGCGCTGCGCGACCTTCTGCTCGAGGCCCTGCGACCACTGCGCGTTGTCGAGCGCGACCGCGGCCTGGCTCGCGAGCATGCCGAGCAGATCGCGGTCGGCGTCGTGGAAGCGCCCGAACGCGCCGTCGATGTCGCGTAGAGGTAGCCCAGGAGCTCGCGCTGCGCGATCAGCGGCGCGATGATGCGCGAGCGCTGTTTCAGCGCGATCGGCGCCGTCGGGAACGTGCGCAAGACTCGCCGGCGCGCGTCCGCCGCACCTCGCGAAGCGCAGGCGTCGATGTCGCGCAGGAGCGCCGCGGCGTCCTCGCCGCGCGGCACGAGCGAACCCGCGAGCTGCAGCCCGTCCGGCGCCTCCAGCACGAGCAGCACGCGCTCGGCGCCGGAGAGCTCGGTGGCCTCGTCGATCAGGAATTCGTGCAGCTCTTCGGCGCTGCGCAGCTCGTTCAGGCGCAGCCCCGTGTCGACCAGCCGCTCGAACGGCTCGCGCAGATTCGGCTTCGCCCGCGAGGTGCGCCGTAGCGCTCGTGCTGCGGACAGCCTGCGCCGGCGCGCGTCCTTCGAGCCATGCACGCGATGATTTCGCGATGGACGTGGATCTTGTTCGAGATAGTTTCGGCGCAGGCCTTCGTCGCTCAGTTGCGCGATGCCTTCGATCATGAACCGGTAGGCCGTTCGAGCGCTTCGCGCGCGCCGGCTGTTCCCTGTTGGCCGCAGAGCGCCTGCGCAGTGCCGCCACCAGATGTTCGCGGGCGACGTCGAAGCGGTCTGCTTTGCGAAGCCCATGCGCGCGATGCAGGCGCGTGGCTCGGCGCGTCGCCTTCAGCGCGGCGCGCGGTTGCCCGCGGCGAGTTCGACCTCGGCGAGATAGGCGAGGAGCACGAGCTCGAATACGCCAGTCCTTCTGCGCGCGCAGCATCTTACGCCGCGCCTGATCTTGAGCAGCGCCTTCCGAAGATTCCCTTCCTTGCAATCGAGCCAGCCGTCAACATACGAACGAATGCCGCGTCCTGCTCGGGTCGCCGACGGTGGATTCACGAATCCGAGGCAAAGGCGCCGCGCCGCCGCGAGATGCCCCATCTCCAGCTCGATGAAGGCCTGGACGAACTCTGTCCTCGCCCGCGTTGGCGCCGACCTGCCGGAAGAGTCTTGCTGCCTTGGCGCCGAGCCGCCTTGCGCGGCGATACAGGCCGAGCGCGGCGTACTGGACCGCCAGGTTGTGGGTGACCACCGCCCTGGCGCTCGACGTATCCCGCGGCCTCGAAGGAGGCGAGCGACTGGCTCAACACCTTCAGGTTGGCGGCGATATCCGGATAGGTTGTAGCTGAGGATGTTGTACGCATTGCCGATGCCGTACAGGTCGCCGCAGCGGCGGCCGAGCGCCACCGCCGCCTCCGCCGCCTGCCGCGTTTCGGTGACGCGCCCCAAGTCGCTGCAGCGCCGTGGCGGCCGCCCACTGCGCACGACCCTGCCCGACCGGATCGCCGATCGTCTCGAAGAGCTGAGCGGCGTGCGTGGCGTTGCGTGCCGCATCCTCGGTGATGGATTTGCCGCGAAACTGCGCTTCGCGCAAGGCGGAACAGGCTCATCGCTTCCAGCGGGACCTGCCTGCACTGGCGCGCAAGCTTGAGTGCCGCGGAAGCGCTCGCCTGCGCTGCCTTGAATTCGCCCCTGCCGCATCTGCACGAGCGCCATGCGATTGCGGCCTGCGCCTTGAACGCGGGCGACTTCGCGTCGGCGCGCAAGCTCGAGCATCGCGTCCGCGTCCGCGCGCGGCGCGCGCGAGGTCGCCTTGCGCGATGAAGCTTTCCGCGCGAAGGTCGAGCAGGTCGATTCGCTGCGCGGCGCCGAGCCTTGCAGCGGACAGCGCATTCGTCGCGAGCTCGATCGCTTGCGCTGCCGGCCGGCCCACGCGAGGTCGTGAATGCGCTCGACGAGCGAAGCCGGCTCGCCGGCGCGCGGCTTCGCGGTGCGCCGCGTGGGCGATTTTTTCGGTTTCCTGGACTCTGCCATCTGCCGCTCGAAGTCCCCCAGCCTGCGAGAGCTCCCGCTCGCGGCATGCGCCGCGCGGAACGGTTCGCCATCGCCCGCCCCGACGATTTCGCACCGGGGAACTGGCCGCGCGTTAGTGTACAGGCGCGACGCATTTCGCGGGTGAACGAGGCCGGGTGTTGCACCGGCGCGGGCCGGGCGCCGACGCCAGCGAATCAAGAATGGAAACGGGCCCGCTCGGGGCCCGTTTTTCGGCATCGCACAATCGGCGACCGTCAAGACCACGGCGCCCGCTTCCCGGCCGGATGCGCGCGGCCTGGCCCCGCAACGGGCGACGCGCTGCGGCTCTGCTCCGCCACTACGGTCGAGGTTCGCCACGTCGCGTCGTCGGCCTCCGGCGGCGACTCGCGCTCGCTCCGATCCCTGCGCGCACCGGGCCCCTCGTCGCCGCTCACGCCGCCACTCGCGTGTCGCATCCGCGCTGCGCGGCCCCTGCTCACTCGCTCGCGGCGCTAATCTATCCGGTCGTACGCCGGCAGCGTCAGGAACTCGACAAAGGTGTCGTTGTTGACGAGGTCGGCGAAGATCGCCGCGGCATCGTCGTATTTTCCGGCGCCGAACGCGGAACCGAGCAGGTCGCGGATCTTCTGCAGCTCCTCGGGAATCATCGCGGCGACCATCGGCTTCGTGACCTTGCGGCCATCGTCGAGCACGCCCTTCGGCGAACGGATCCACTGCCAGACCTGCGAGCGCGAGATCTCGGCGGTCGCGGCATCCTCCATCAAATTGAAGATCGGCACCGCGCCCTGCCCCGCGAGCCACGCGCCGATGTACTGGATCGCGACGTTGATGTTGAGGCGCACGCCTTTCTCGGTGATCGGCTTCTCGGGCTCCCAGTGGATGAGATCCGCGGCGGTCGCCTTCACGTCGTCGCGCTTCTTCGACGCGATCTGGTTGGGCGCGGGCATCAGGCGGTCGAACACTTCCTTCGCGACCGGCACGAGGCCCGGGTGCGCGACCCACGTGCCGTCGTGGCCGTAGGTCGCCTCGCGCTCCTTGTCGGCCTTCACCTTGGCGAACGCCTCGGCGTTGGCCTTCTCGTCGTTCTTCACCGGGATCTGCGCCGCCATGCCGCCCATCGCGTGGATGTCGCGACGGTGGCAGGTCTTGACCAGGAGCTCGGCGTAGCTCTTGAGGAAATGCGTCGTCATCGTGACGAGCGCGCGGTCGGCGAGGCAGAAGTCGTGGTTGTTGCGGAACTTCTTGATGCACGAAAAGATGTAGTCCCAGCGGCCGCAGTTGAGGCCGGCCGAATGCTCGCGCAGCTCGTAGAGGATCTCGTCCATCTCGAAGGCGGCGAGGATCGTCTCGATCAGCACGGTCGCCTTGATCGAGCCGCGCGGAATGCCGAGGTCGTCCTGCGCCATCACGAAGATGTCGTTCCAGAGCCGCGCCTCGAGATGGTTCTCGAGCTTCGGCAGGTAGAAGTACGGACCCGTGCCGCGCGCAAGAAGCTCCTTCGCGTTGTGGAAGAAGTACAGCGCGAAGTCGAAGATGCCGCCCGAGATCGGCGCGCCGTCGATCCGCACGTGCTTTTCCGGCAGGTGCCAGCCGCGCGGCCGCACGAACAGCACCGCCGTCTTCGCGTTCAGGCGGTACGCCTTGCCCTCGGGCGAGGTGAAGTCGATGCGCCGCCTTATCGCGTCGCAAATGTTGATGTGCCCCTGGATGTTGTTGTCCCAGCGCGGCGTGTTGGCGTCCTCGAAATCCGCCATGAAGACGCTGGCGCCGGAATTGAGCGCGTTGATGACCATCTTGCGGTCGACCGGGCCGGTGATCTCGACGCGGCGGTCGACGATATCGGCTGGCACGGGCGCGCACGTCCAGTCGGCATCCCGGATCGCGCGGGTCTCGGGGAGGAATTCGGGAAGCTTGCCCGCGTCGAGCTCAGCCTGGCGCGTCGCGCGGCGGGCGAGGAGCTCGGTGCGACGGCCGCCGAAGGCGCGCTGCAGCTTGGCCGCGAAGGCGACTGCCTCGGGCGTCAGGATCTGCGCGTAGTCGGGAGTGATGCGGCCGGTGATCTCGATCCCGGGCCCAACCGTCGTCGTGCTCATCGATGCGCTCTCGCAATCCGGGACACGAAGATCTAGACGCGCCCCCGGAGAGCCGGCCGCGACGATCGTGATGCTTCGAAACAACTCGTAATTTTAACGCATTCGACGCGCGCCCGCGACGCGACAAAATGGCGCATCGCGCGGCCCGCGGAAGGGCCGCTGCGATCCGGAGCTGCGTCCGCGCTATGCGGCGGCGGCCGCGCGGCGCGGCGCGAATTCGGGCCGGTCCAGGAAGCCCTGCGCGATCGCGCGATTGACGGCGTTCACCACCGCCTTCAGCGTCGCGGTGACGATGTTGGGGTCGAGGCCGACGCCATACACCGACCGCTCATCGCCGATGCGCAGCTGGACGTACGACACGGCCGTCGCATCCTCGCCGGCGCCGACGCTGTGCTCGTGGTAGTTCTGCACGTGGACGTCGAGTCCCCCCGCGTGGCGGAGCGCGCTCACGAACGCGTCGACCGGACCGTTGCCCGCGCCCTCGAGCGTCCGCTCGGCGCCGTCGACGACGAGCCGCGCCGCGAGCTGCTCGACGCGCCCGTCGTCGGCATTGTGCTGCGCCCGATGGTCGAGATAGCGCAGCGGCTCGGCGACCGCGACGTATTCACGATCGAACACCGCGCGAATCTCCGCGGCGGAGAGCTCCTTGCCGGTCGCGTCGGCGATCCGCTGGATCACCTGGCTGAACTCGATCTGCAGAAGGCGCGGCATCGACAGGCCGTATTCGCGCTCCAGCAGGTAGGCGACGCCGCCCTTGCCCGACTGGCTGTTCACACGGATCACCGCGTCGTAGGTGCGTCCGACGTCCGCCGGATCGATCGGCAGGTACGGAACGTCCCAGAACGCCTCGCCCTTCGCCTGCAGCGCGGCCCGTTCGGCGAGACCCTTCTTGATCGCGTCCTGGTGCGAGCCGGAAAACGCGGTGAACACGAGGTCGCCGCCGTACGGGTGGCGCGGGTGCACCGGCAGCTGGTTCACGTACTCGACGGTGCGGATGATGCCGTTGATGTCGGAGAGATCGAGTTTCGGATCGACGCCCTGCGTGAACAGGTTCAGCGCGAGCGTGACGAGGCACACGTTGCCGGTGCGCTCGCCGTTGCCGAAGAGGCATCCTTCGACGCGCTCGGCACCCGCCATCTGCGAGAGCTCGGCGGCCGCAACGCCGCAGCCGCGGTCGTTGTGCGGATGCACGGACAGCACGATGCTGTCGCGCCGCGCGAGGTGGCGGCTCATCCATTCGACCTGATCGGCGTAGACGTTGGGCGGCGCGAGCTCGACCGTCGCGGGAAGGTTGATGATGACCTTGCGCGCGGGTGTCGGCTGCCAGACCGCGGTCACCGCGTCGCAGATGTCCTTCGCGAAATCGAGCTCGGTGCCGGTGAAGCTCTCCGGCGAATACTGGAACGTCCACTCGGTCGACGGGTGCTGCGCGGCGAGCTCCCGCATCAGCGTCGCGCCGTTGACGGCGATCGCGACGATACCCGCGCGATCCTGGCCGAACACGACGCGCCGCTGCGTGGTCGACGTCGAGTTGTAGAGGTGGACGATCGCGCGGTGCGCGCCTTCGAGCGCCTCGAACGTGCGCCGGATCAATGGCTCGCGCGCCTGCGTCAGCACCTGCACCGTCACGTCGTCGGGAATGAGCCGCTCGTCGATCAGGCGCCGGACGAAATCGAGCTCGGTCTGCGAGGCCGCCGGAAAGCCGATTTCGATTTCCTTGAAGCCGAGCTCGACCAGCAGACGGAACATCCGCACCTTCCGCTCGGCGTCCATGGGCTCGATCAGCGCCTGGTTGCCGTCGCGAAGATCGACGCTGCACCACGCGGGCGCGCGATCGATGCGGCGCGAGGGCCATCGTCTGTCGGGCAACTCGACCGGCGCGTAAGGCCGGTATTTGCGTGCAGGGTCGATCTTCATGGCGATGTCCTGGAAACGGGCGCCCGTTCGCGGGCGCGCTGACGACATTCGGCGTCCGTCGCGAGGACGGACACGGGACTGCTCGAATTGAGGGGGGTGGGTTATCTGCGCGCGGGGCGCAGCAGCAGCAGACCGCCCAGGAGGGCGATCGCGGAAAGGCGCGGAAGCGGAAATGCGGTGCGCAAGCTGCTCATGGAGCGACTATACCCGGGATTTCGCCGCAAAAGCAAGGGCTTCCGGCAAACTCCGGCGTCAGACCGCAGGCGGGGGATTGCGCCGGCGCCGCAGCGCGAGCCACGCCGAGGCCGCGTAGCCGGAGATCGCGTAGCCGACGCAGCCCGCGAAGATCACGATCGCCGGCTGGTAGGAGAGGAGCGCGATCACCAGCACGAAGGCGAAGATGGCGAGGAACGGCACGCTGCGCTTCAGGTTGATCGTCTTGAAGCTGTAGTAGCGGATGTTGCTGACCATCGTGAGGCCGGCGAACACGGTGATGATCCACGCCCACACTTTCAGGCTCGCGGGATCGATGTTGTAGTCGTCGACGATCCAGACGAATCCGGCGACCAGCGCCGCCGCGGCCGGACTCGGAATGCCGGTGAACCAGCGCTTGTCGGCGACGTCGAGCATCGTGTTGAAGCGCGCGAGCCGCAGCGCCGCTCCGGCCACGTAGACGAACGCGGCGATCCAGCCCAGCTTGCCCATCCCCTTGAGCGACCACTCGTAGACGATCAGCGCGGGCGCAGCGCCGAACGACACCATGTCGGCGAGGCTGTCGTATTCGGCGCCGAACGCGCTTTGCGTGCGGGTGAGCCGGGCCACGCGGCCGTCGAGGCCGTCCAGGACCATCGCGATGAAGATGGCGATCGACGCCTGGTCGAAGCGCAGGTTCATCGCCTGCACGATCGCGTAGAAGCCGGCGAAGAGCGCGCCCGTCGTCAGCAGGTTCGGCAGCAGGAAGATGCCGCGTCGTCGAACCCGGTTCTTCCGAAGCGCGCGCTGGGTGTCGAAATCGGCCATGTCCGCTTCAAGGTAGCATAAACCGCGCGCCCGGAAGCCCGTGCGAGGCGCCGCCGGTCAGGGCGGCGGAAGCTCCGCCAGCACCGTCTCGGTGGCGTGCGCGATGTCGCCGACCGCGATCCGGAGCACCGCGTCGGTCGGCAGGTAGACGTCGACCCGCGATCCGAAGCGGATGAATCCGTAGCGCTGTCCGCGCGCGAGCGCGTCCCCCACCTTCGCGTAACAGAGAATGCGCCGCGCGATCAGGCCCGCGATCTGAACGCACGTGACGTCGCGGCCGTCGCCGCGGCGAAGGTGCAGCGCGTTGCGCTCGTTCTCGAGCGACGCCTTGTCCAGCGCCGCATTGAGGAAACTGCCGGCGTGATACCAGGCGCCGACGACCTTGCCGTCGATCGGGCTCCGGTTCGAATGCACGTTGAACACGTTCATGAAGACGCTGATCTTCAGCGCGTCGCGGTCGAGGTACGGGTCGCGCGCGTTGCCGACTGCAACGACCCGGCCATCGGCGGGGGCCAGCACGGCGTTCGGCTGCTGCGGAACGACGCGCGCCGGGTCGCGAAAGAACTGGACGACGAACAGCAGGGCGGCCCAGCCGATGACGGCGACGAACCATGGCGTCCACGCGGAGAGCATGACCGCGACGACGAATGCGATCGCGATGAACGGCCAGCCCTCGCGGGCGAGAATCGGATGAGGATACGGGGACACGAGGGTCGCGGAAGGAGCGGCGTGACGCCGAGTTTATCAGCCCTGCTGCCGTCGCGCCGGTCGGTCCGCGCAATGCGCAATCGCGCTACGGAGGCAACGTCCCGGGCTTCGCGGGATCGGTCCTCGGCGCTGCGGGCGGCGCAGTCGGCGCCGTCGCATCGATGATGACGCGATCGATCGTCTTCGACTGTCTTGCGCCGTCGCCGAATGCGCGCGTGCCGATCCACACGATCAGATAGAGGAATGCGAGCACGACGAGGACGAGCGCGAATCGCAGCACGACGATGCGATCGATCTCGATGTCCGGCTTGCGAAGCCGGGGCCGCGCATTCGATTTCCCCGTCGCCTTGCCGCCGCTGATCGCGGAAGCGGGCGGCGCGCGACGTCCGGCCGGCGTGGTCCGGCCCGCGGCGTTACCGCGCGGCGTCGACTCGCTCATTTCGCCGCGTCGTCGATCTTCCGCTTGTTCTCTTCGGATTGCGTCTGCACGAATGCGTCGGCGGCGCGCGCTCGCTGGATCGGCGGCGTCCCTGACTGGATGGATTCGGCGCTGCCGGGAGGCGCGGCCGGTGCGGCCGCCGCCGGTCCGCCCTTGCCAGGCGCGCCGACGACGGTGCTTCCGGAGAGACCGTATTTCATCAGCGCGTCCTTCGCGAGGAAGCCGACGATGAGAAGCGCCAGCAGGAGGACGATGAGCCCCGCCCACCCGCGTTGCCGGGACCGCCGCTGCGGCCACCTCGACGTCATCGCGCGATTCGCGGTCATGGGTGCGATCGCTCAGTTGCGCGCGCGGTCGACGAGCTTGTTCTTGCGGATCCACGGCATCATCGAGCGCAGCTTCTCGCCGACGACCTCGATCGGATGCTCGGCCGTGAGCCGCCGTCGCGCGAGCAGCGTCGGCGCACCCGCGCGGTTCTCGAGGATGAACTCCTTCGCGTACTCGCCGGTCTGGATCCTCGTCAGCGCCTCGCGCATCGCGTCCTTCGTCGCGGCGGTCACGATCTTGGGCCCGGTCACGTACTCGCCGAATTCCGCGTTGTTCGAGATCGAGTAGTTCATGTTCGCGATGCCGCCCTCGTAGATGAGGTCGACGATCAGCTTCACCTCGTGCAGGCACTCGAAATACGCCATTTCCGGCGCGTAGCCCGCTTCGGTCAGCGTCTCGAAGCCCGCCTTGATGAGCTCGACCAGCCCGCCGCACAGCACCGTCTGCTCGCCGAAGAGATCGGTCTCGGTCTCCTCGCGGAAGTTGGTCTCGATCACGCCGGCGCGCGCGCCGCCGATCGCCGCCGCGTACGACAGCGCGAGATCGCGCGCCTTCCTCGACGCGTCCTGATGGACCGCGATCAGCATCGGCACGCCGCCGCCGGCGACGTACGTCGACCGGACCGTGTGCCCCGGCGCCTTCGGCGCGATCATCACGACGTCGAGGTCCGCCCGCGGCACGATCTGCGCGTAATGGATGTTGAAGCCATGCGCGAACGCGAGCGTCGCGCCTTGTCCGATGTTGGGCTCGACCTCGCTCGCGTAGACGGCGGCGATGTGCTCATCCGGCATCAGCATCATCACGATGTCCGCGCCCTTCACGGCGGCGCCGACCTCGGCGACCTTGAGCCCGGCCTTCTTCGCCTTGTCCCACGACGCCCCGCCCTTGCGCAGCCCGACCGTCACCTTGACGCCCGAATCGTGCAGGTTGAGCGCGTGCGCGTGGCCCTGCGAGCCGTAGCCCACGATCGTGACCTTGCGGCCCTTTATCAGCGACAGGTCGGCGTCTTTTTCGTAGTAGACCTTCATCGTCATTCCCCGTGTTGTGGCTCGTTCATTCGCTAGTGTACTGAGTCGGAAGTTCCGAAGATAAAGGAGCGGATGAAATAGGTCGTCAGGCTAGGCGCGAGGCCGAAAGCGTACCCCATGGTACGGTGAGGCCGAGTAACGCAGCATGGCGGCCGATTTCGCCGCGAACTATCGAGTGAATTTCCGATTCAGTACACTAGAGCTTCAGGATCCGTTCGCCGCGCCCGATGCCCGAGGCGCCCGTGCGGACGGTCTCGAGGATGACGCCGGGCTCGATCGCGGTCAGGAAGGCGTCGAGCTTCACGCCCGTGCCCGTCAGCTCGATCGTGTAGCTCTTGTCGGTGACGTCGAGGATCCTGCCGCGGAAGATGTCGGCGAGGCGCTTCATCTCGTCGCGGTCCTTGCCCGCGGCGCGCACCTTGACCAGCATCAGCTCGCGCTCGATGTGATTGCCGTCGGTCAAGTCGACGACCTTGACCACCTCGACCAGCTTGTTCAGCTGCTTCGTGATCTGCTCGATGACCTCGTCGGACCCGATCGTGACGATCGTCATCCGCGACATCGTCGCGTCCTCGGTCGGCGCCACCGTCAGCGACTCGATGTTGTAGCCGCGCGCGGAAAAGAGGCCCGAGATCCGCGACAGCGCGCCCGCCTCGTTCTCGACCAGTATTGAAAGAATGTGTCGCATGATCAGTTCCCCCCCGAAGGCGCTTCGCGCCCTCCCCCCGAGGGGGCGAGCGCGTCCTTGGGGCGGCCCGGCGGACGCGCCGGCGGCCAGTCGGCGCTCACAATTCCTCCGCCAGGATCATCTCCGTAAGGCCCTTGCCGCCGGGCACCATCGGAAACACGTTCTCCGTCTGGTCGGTGATGAAGTCCATGAACACGAGGCGGTCCTTCAGCTTCAGCGCCTCCTTCAACGCGCCTTCGACGTCGCCCGGCTTCTCGATCTTCATCCCGACGTGGCCGTACGCCTCGGCGAGCTTCACGAAATCCGGCAGCGCGTCCATGTACGATTCGGCGTAGCGATTCCCGTAGAAGAACTCCTGCCACTGCCGGACCATGCCCATGTAGCGGTTGTTGAGGTTCACGATCTTGATGGGCAGGTGGTACTGCTTGCAGGTCGACAGCTCCTGGATGCACATCTGGATCGACGCCTCGCCGGTGATGCAGGCGACCGTCGCGCCCGGATTGACGAGCGTGACCCCCATCGCCGCCGGCAGACCGAATCCCATCGTGCCCAGCCCGCCCGAGTTGATCCAGCGGCGCGGCTTGTCGAACTTGTAGTACTGCGCGGCCCACATCTGGTGCTGGCCGACGTCGGAGGTGATGAACGCGTCCCCCTTGGTGAGCTCGTAGAGCTTCTGCACGACCGCCTGTGGCTTGATCAGCGGGCTCTTGGTGTCGTAGCGAAGGCAATCCTTGCGCTGCCATTCCTTGATCTCGCTCCACCACGCCTTCAGCGCGCCGGCATCGGGACGCGTCGGCGAGGACTCGAGCAGCTTGATCATCTCGTCCAGCACCTCGCCCACGTAACCGACGATCGGCACGTCCACGCGGACGCGCTTGCTGATCGACGACGGGTCGATGTCGATGTGGATGATCTTGCGGTCGGCCCGGAAGAAATGCTGCGGATTGCCGATGACGCGGTCGTCGAAGCGGGCGCCGATCGCGATCAGCACGTCGCAGTGCTGCATCGCCATGTTCGTCTCGTAGGTGCCGTGCATCCCCGGCATCCCGGTGAACTGCGGGTCGGTGCCCGGCACCCCGCCCAGGCCCATCAGCGTGTTGGTGCACGGAAAGCCGGTGAGGCGCACGAAGCGCGTCAGCTGCGGCGCCGCGTTGTTGAGGATGACGCCCCCGCCGGCGTAGACCATCGGCCGCTTCGCTTCCTGCAGGAGCTGCACGGCCTTCTTGATCTGGCCCGCGTGCCCCTTGGTGACCGGGTTGTACGAGCGCAGCGAAACGCTCTTCGGATACGAGAACTCGGTGGACGCCTGCGTGACGTCCTTCGGGATGTCGACCAGCACCGGGCCGGGCCGCCCGGTCGCGGCGAGGTAGAACGCCTTCTTGATCGTGACGGCGAGGTCCTTCACGTCCTTCACGAGGAAGTTGTGCTTCACGCACGGACGCGTGATGCCGACCGTGTCGCACTCCTGGAACGCGTCCTGGCCGATCGCATGCGTCGGCACCTGCCCGGTGAGGATCACGAGCGGGATCGAGTCCATGTACGCGGTCGCGATGCCGGTCACCGCGTTGGTGACGCCCGGCCCCGAGGTCACCAGCGCGACGCCGATCTTCTCGCTCGACCGCGAGTAGCCGTCGGCCGCGTGCACGGCGCCCTGCTCGTGCCGCACCAGCACGTGCTTCACCTTGTCCTGCTGGAAGAACGCGTCGTAGATGTTGAGCACCGCGCCGCCCGGATAGCCGAAGACGTACTCGACGCCTTCTTCCTGGAGGCAGCGGATGACGATTTCCGCACCCGTCAGTTGCATGTCATGGCCCTGTTCGAAAGGGGTTGCCGCCCCGTGCGCCGCGACGCGCGGGGAACCGCAGAACCGCATGGCGCGTGAAGGGGATAAACGCGCCCACCAAGGCTTGGCTCGGGTAGAAAGCCGAATCGGGGAACTGCCGGCCGCTCCCGAGGGTGCTCCGGAGACACTTGTGGCGTCCACGGAGGGGATTTTTGCGGCCCCTGCTGCATCACAGCATCGGAGGTCTCCCGCCGACCCCAAAACCTTACCCGCGGCCGGCGTATCGGTCAAGCCCGCTGCACCGCACAACAGCGATCCCGCGGCGCCGCCCTATAATCGATTCATTCGCGCGGACCGGCGATCCGGGCCGAAAATTGCGCCCCCCGGGGACGTTCGGTCGCGCAGAGCCCCGAGCCGCCCGCCCACCCGACGGATTCCTCCCTGGCCACCTTCAAGGAAATTTCGGCCTTTCTCGCCGCCGTCGAACGCCGCGCCTTCAAGCAGGCAGCGTTCGCGTTGCGCGACGACCATTCGGCGCTGGACGTCGTGCAGGACGCGATGCTGAAGCTGACCGAAAAGTATTCGGACAAGCCCGCCGCCGAGCTTCCGCTGCTTTTCCAGCGGATTCTGCAAAACACCATCCACGATCACTTCCGCCGGCAGAAGGTCCGGACGACGTGGACGACCGTGCTCTCGGCACTGGGCCGCGGCGACGAAAAGGACGACGAATTCGACCCGCTGGAAACCTTGCGGGCCAAGTCCGACTCGAACGCGAACGCCGATCCCGCGGAGCAGCTCGAACAGGCGCAGATCATGAGGACAATCGAGCAGGCGCTGACCCGGCTGCCGGCGCGTCAACGGGAAGCCTTTCTGTTACGTTACTGGGAAGAGCTCGATGTGGCGGAGACCGCGGTCGCGATGGGCTGCTCGGAGGGAAGCGTCAAGACCCATTGCTCGCGTGCCGTCCATGCCTTGGCGGAGATGCTCAAGGCAAAAGGGGTGAAACCATGACCGTCGACGAAGAATTCGCCAAGAAAATAACCACTTACCTCGATCGGGGCGCGGCCGGGCTCAAGGCGGGCACGACCTACCGGCTGCAGCTCGCGCGCGAGGCGGCCCTGGCACGCCTCGGCGACCCGAAGCGGGCCCCGGCGATGGGGCTCGCGCCGAACTATGCGCTCGCGGGCTCGGGAACCGCGGGCGGCGGCGGGCGGTTCTGGGCCAGCGGCAAGCTCTGGCTCGGCATCGTCCTCATCGTCGTCGCGAGCCTCGCCTGGCAGCAATGGCAGGCTTACCAGCAGCAGCTCGACATCGAGGAAACCGACGCGGCGATCCTGTCCTCGGACCTGCCGCTCGACGCCTACCTGGACCGCGGATTCCAAGCTTGGCTGAAGCACGCCGGCGACGACGACTGATCCGCGACACGCTCGCGATCATCACGCTCGCGGGCGCGCTGGCCGCGAGTGCGCTCGCGGCGCCGCCCGTCGCGCTGCGCTCGCCGTCGTGGGCCGAGCTCCCTCCGGCCGAGAAGCAGGTGCTCTCGCCGCTCGCGGGCGACTGGGACAAGCTCGACGCGCAACGCAAGCAGAAGTGGCGCGCGATCGCGCAACGTTATCCGACCCTTTCGCCGGCGGAACAGGAGAAGGTCCGCGACAACATGCGCACGTGGGCCGAGCTTGACGCCGCAGCAGCGGCAGGCCGCACGCGAGCAGTACAAGGCGATGAAGCAACTGCCTCCCGAGCAAAAGCAGGAAGTCCGCCAGCGCTGGGAGGAGTACTCCAGCCTGCCCCCGGAGAAGAAGCGCGAGCTTGCCGCGAAGGCACCGCCCGTCGCGCCCGCGGCGAGCACACCCGCAAGAAAGCCCGCGGGGGGCGCGCCGTCGCCCGCGCCTGCCGTCCCCGCGAATCCGCCGCCGGGCGCGGCGCCGCAATCCACGCGCTGAGCGTTGCGTGAGCCGCGACGCGCCCGCGCCGCCCGCTCCGCCTCACCTGCCGTTGTCGAACGCGTCGCTCCCGCGCCGGCTCGCCTCGCTCGCCTACGAGACGATGGTCCTCGGCGCGCTGTTGCTCATCGCGGGATTCGTCACGCTGCCGCTGGTTCCGCCGGCGCAGGACGCAAACGCGCTGCGCATTCCCGACGCGCCGGCGCGTGCGCTCTCGCTCGCGGTGGTGTTCGGCGCCGGTGCCGTCTATTGCGTCGCCTCGTGGTCGGGCGGACGCCGCACGCTGCCGATGAAGACGTGGCGCATCGCGCTCGTCCGGCGCGACGGCGCGCGCGTCGACCGCCGGATCGCATTCACGCGCTACCTGTCCGCATGGATCGGCCCGGTGCTGGCGCTCGCCGGCTACCTTGCGCTGCGCCCCTTTGGCGCCGGTGCGCTGGCACTCCCGCTCGTCGCGCTCAATTTCCTGTGGGCGGCGGCCGACGCGGACCGCCAGTTCCTGCACGACCGCATCGCCGGAACGCGCCTCGTCGTCGCGGCGTGAACACCCACCGTCAGGCGTCCGGCGCGAGGTAGAGGTCCGGCCGGCTGATCTCCATCTGGTATTCCGGGTGCGCGAGCGGCGTGAACCCGAATCGCGCGTACAGCGCATGCGCGGTGCGCGTCGCGAGCGTGAAGCGGCGGAGCCCGGCCAGCGCCGGGTGCGCGAGAACGCATTCCACGAGCCACACGCCGAGACCCGAGCCGCGGTGCGCGGGCAGCACGAACACGTCGGCGAGATAGGCAAACGTCGCGCGGTCGGTGACGACGCGCGCGAATCCGATCTGAGCATCGTCCGCGTACAGGCCGAAGTTGAGCGATCCGGCGATCGCCCGCTCGACCGTCGCGCGCGGAATTCCCGGCGACCAATAGCTCGTCGCGAGAAAGCCGTGAATCACGTCGAGGTCGAGCCGCGCGGGGTCCGTCGACACCTCGTAGCCGCCGCGGCGGGCCTCAAAGGGCGGCGGCGACGAAATCGCTTCCATCGCGTCGGAATCGCTACTTGGGCTTCGCCACCGCGGCCTCGTAGCGCGCGATGCCGTCCAGGATCTCCCGCTTCGCCTCGGCGGCTTCGACCCAGCTCGAGATGCGCACCCACTTTCCCGGCTCGAGGTCCTTGTAATGCTCGAAGAAATGCGCGATCTGCTGCGTCGTGATCTCGGGCAGGTCGCGTGGCGACTTGATCGCCCGGTAGAGACCCGACAGCTTGTCGATCGGCACCGCGAGGATCTTCGCGTCGCCGCCCGCCTCGTCGTCCATCTTGAGCATCCCGATCGGGCGGCAGCGCACGACGACGCCGGTGATGAGAGGCACCGGCGAGAGCACCAGCACGTCGCAGGGATCGCCGTCGTCGGAGAGGGTCCGGGGGATGTAGCCGTAGTTGCACGGATAGTGCATCGACGTCGACATGAAGCGGTCGACGAACACCGCGCCGGTCTCCTTGTCGACTTCGTACTTGATCGGATCGCCGCGCATCGGGATCTCGATGATCACGTTGCAATCCTCGGGGGCATCCTTGCCGGCGGGCACACGGTCGAGATTCATGGGAGAAGGCGGGCGGAGGCTGGGCCGGCGATTATAGCCTCGCCGCGCGCCCGTCCCGCGCTATCATCCCGGGCGTCGTCGCGAACGCGCCGATGGCGAATCCGGCGTGGCGCATCGGCGCATCTAACGGTCATGCCGCCCCTTTGCGAGGCCCTCCGATGAAACGCCTGGCGTTGCCCGTCCTGCTCGTGATCGCGCTCGCCGTCGTCGTCGCGGCGGCCTGGTACGCGCTCGATCGGGGCCATCGCCGCCACCCGGGAGGGGTCACGACCGAGCAGCGCGCGGTGCCGGCATTTTCGCGGATCAAGGTCGACGGCACGGCCGACGTGGTGCTGGTCCAGGGCAGCGAGCCCTCGGTCGCCGTCGAGGCGTCCGCGCGCTCGCTGCCCGACATCCGGACCGAGGTCCGCGACGGCACGCTGACGATCCAGAGCTCGGAGCGGCGGCGCTTCTGGTCGTTCCTTTTCGGCGGCGGCGCGCGAACGCCACGGATCGTCGTCACGTTCAGGAATCTCGAGGCCATCTCCGCCGCGGGCACGGTGAGCATCCGGGCCGACGAATTGAAGGTCGACCGCCTCGCCATCTCGGCGATGGGCGCCGCCACGCTGCGCCTCGGCGCGCTCGATGCCAAGGTGTTCGCCTTCGACGGATCCGGCGCGATCAAGGCGGACGTCGCCGGCCGCGCCGCCGAGCAGTCGATCTCGATCTCGGGTGCCGGGGACTACCGCGCGGCGGGCCTTGCGAGCGAGCAGGCGCGAATCGCGGTGAGCGGCGCCGGGCGCGTCGTCGTCAATGCGGCCAAGACGCTCGACGTCGAGATCTCCGGCGCGGGCACCGTCGACTACCTCGGGAACCCCGAGGTGACCAAGAAAGTCAGCGGCGCCGGGCGCGTGAAGCGGCGCGAAGCGATACAGGAGCCGCACAGCGTCATCGCCTGACGCCGCTCAATTCAGCGGCGCCGCGCCTGGCGGAATGGTTTCCGGCTTGAACAGCAGCGGCGCGCCCGTCGCGGCGTCGCGATCCGGATGCACGCCGGAGAGCACGCGAATGTCGGTGACGCGGCAATCGCGCAGGAGCTCGGTCAGCATGGCCGCCACATCGGACGCGCGATCGAGCGGACCGAGCGGGCAGCGGAATCCTTCCGCGTCGCGCGGCTCGAACACCGACGACAACGACAGGCGCAGCTCGCCTCCCCCGACGGCATCGGCAGCCCGGTGCGCACTGATCACCGCGACGGGCTCGCCGACGGCGCCGCGCAGGCGCCGTATCGCGTTGCTCGCGAAGATCTGCGCCGCCACTTCGCGCTGCGCGGCGCGCCCGGCGGCAACCGCCGGCAAGGGGCGCTGCGGCGCGCGCGGCAATGCAAGCACGGTGGTGCCGCCGGCGCCGAGCGCCTTGCCGAGTGCCTGCGCGAACGGCACTCCCCATGCGCCGACCTCCGCTTCGCCGAAGAGGTCGACACCGGAACGCGCGAGCGCGGTCCCGACCAGGAACCGCAGATGCACGCCTTCGCGTCCCGCGCTGACATGGATCGGCGCGGGCGGCAAGGCGCGAATCCCCGTCTGCGCGTTCGCAGCCGCAGTGTCGGGCAGCCGTTGCCACTCGAGGATCTCGGGCAGCCGCGCGACGTCGAGCGCTTCGGCCGGCACGAGCGAATCCGCCAGAGCGAAGGTGCGATTGCCGCGCAGCGCGCCGTGCTCGCGCAGAATTCCGACGAAGGTCCCGGGATCGCGCAGCGTGCCCGGAAGCATGACGTCGACCTGCTCGCCTTCCTTTCCGGCGACGATGACGAGCGGAATCGCGAAGATGCGCGCCGAAAGCCCGGCGTCGGTGTCGTGCGCCGCCGCGAACAGGTCGAGCTGCCGCCATAGCTGTCGCGCGACGTCGACCGACGGTGCGGCCGCGATCAACCCGGCGAGATCGCCGCCGTCGTCGACGCATCGTCGCAACGCCGCGCGCAGATCGAGCTCGAGCGAGCGAGCGGCCTCTCCGGTTGCGGCGGCGAGGCTCGCCTGCGCCAGTGCGATGATCTCGCGCACGGGTGCCGCCGCCAGCGCCGGATCGGGAAACGTTCGCGGATCCGGGACGGAATTCACGCTCGCAGGTCCTGCGGCGAGCGCGCGGCGCGGGCTCGCGCCGCACATGCGCGTCGCGCGCTTCACGGCGTCAGACAGAACGGGCCCTGGGCAAGAGTTCCGGCCGCCGTGAGCGCGCGCCAGATGCCGACCGCCGCGAATGCGGCGAGCAGCGCGGCGGCGGCGTAGCGCACCGCCGGGCCGTCGAACCAGCGCCTCGCGCGCGCCATCAGCCAGCCGACGGCGACGAGATTCGGAAGTGTGCCCAAGTCCGAACGCGAGCATCACGGCGGCGCCCTCGACCGGTCCGCCCGCGAACAGCGCGACCGGCAGGACGCCGTACACCAGCGCGCACGGCACGAGGCCCCAGAACATGCCGACGACGAACCGGGCGCCCGCGGCGTCGTGCGTGAGCAGCGGCCGAATCGCCGGCACGATGCGGCCGAAGATCGCGGCGCCGGCGCGCTCGAGCGGCGCGAAGGCGCGGCGCGGGCCGACCATGGCGAATGCAAGCAGCAGCAGAAACACATTCGCCGTCACGTAGAGCGCGCGCTGCACCGGCAATCCCGCCGACGCGCTCATCGTGACCGCGCCCGCCGCGCCGAAAGCCGCGCCGAGCAGCGCGTAGGTGGCGATCCGCCCGAGGTTGTAGGGCACCTGCCGCAGCAGAAGGGAGCGCGCCGGCAGCAGCGGGCGGACGCCCCCTTGTGCCGCGGCGCCCGACATCGCCGCGAGAAAGCCTCCGCACATCGCGAGACAATGCGCGCCGCCGAGGGCTCCGGCGAGCCATGCGCTGATCAGTGCGGAGAGCGCCATCGGTGCAGATCCGCCCTCGATTGCCCCGGCAATCGGATGCGCCGGGACGTTCGGACGAACGGCGCATCGCGCTGAAACACAAGGGGAAAAGCGGGCATCCTGTTCAAAGTGCCTGATTCGTTCTAGACTGTGTCGGTTTGACGCACGTCAATGCATCTTAAATCGAATCCTGCCCGCCAACGATGACGCTGCCCGCGAAACCGCTGTCGACGAACCCGCTCCAGGCGTCTGCGAGCGGCCGCGCCGCGGCAGCCGGCGGTCCCGCCGCGGTCATTTCGATCCGCGACCTCAAGGCGCATTGCTCCACCTGCAGCCTGCGCGAGCTTTGCCTTCCGGTCGGGCTCGACCCCGAGGACCTGAAGCAGGTCGACGCGCTGGTCAACCACCGGATCAAGCTCAAGAAGGGCGACAGCCTCTACCGCGCCGGCGAGCCGTTCAGCTCGCTGTACGCGATTCGCCTGGGCTCGCTCAAGACGACGGTGCTCGCCGAGGACGGACGCGAGCAGGTGTCGGGCTATCACATGCTGGGCGACATCGTCGGGCTGGACGGCCTCGGCACCGACCGCCACGGCTGCCAGGCGCTGGCGCTCGAGGACACCGAAGTCTGCGTGCTCCCGTTCGACCGGCTCGAGCATCTCGCGCAGAGCGTGGGCGCGCTGCAGCGCAATCTCTACCAGCTGCTGTCGAAGGAAATCTCGCGCGACCAGAACATCATGCTGCTGCTCGGCAGCATGCGCGCCGAAGAGCGACTCGCGGTCTTCCTGCTCAACCTCGCCGACCGTTATCGGCTGCGCGGCTATTCGTCGACCGAGTTCGTGCTGCGCATGACGCGCGAGGAGATCGGCAGCTACCTCGGGCTCAAGCTCGAGACGGTGAGCCGGCTCTTCTCGCGCTTCCAGGAAGAAGGCCTGATCCAGGTGCAGGGCCGCGCGGTCAAGCTGCTCGACTCGATGGCCCTGAAGCGCCTCATCGGCCAGCGCGCCTGATTCGCCGCGGCACGCGGCGGCATCGCAGTTTCGCCGGATCACCTCGACGCGACGTCCCCGGGAGCGCAGCACGCCCCCGCGTCGTCCCGCTTCGGGCATCCCTCGGGCCGATCCTCCGGCACCATCGGGCAACGATTGACCTCCCAGGGCGAGCGCTCGAGGAAGACCGTCAGCGCCGAGGACGCGATGCCGAGCGCCCAGAAGCCGAAGAACCCGACCGTGTAAACCGCCTGGCGTGAGAGTTCCGCCGGCTGGCCGAAGAGCGTGAGGTCGCTGGGATCGATCATCGTGAAGAAGATCGCCGTCCCGGCCCCCGCGATCAGGAAGGCCGGCCAGATCACCCACATGATCCGCTGCGCGAAATTGCCCGTTGCCTGCATCGTTTGCTCCCCGGCGCGCGTGCGCGTTGCGATATCGTTTCAGTTCGCCGTGTGCCCGGCCGCGAGCGTCGCCTCGGCGAGACCGCCCGAGACCTCGGTCGCCGGCAGCCGCCATTCCGGCGTCTCGACCGAGACGAGCCAGCGGCCCTTGCGGATCGGCGCCGAGGTCGCCGATGTAGGCGTTGCCGGGCCCATGGACCAGCGTCACCTGGCGGTCCTGCCCGGCGCGTGTCGGGTGCACGAGCTTCAGCGTCACCGCGTCCGGCAGCGCCGCAGCGTCGGTGCCGGCCGCGAGCTCGAGACGGACCGCGCCGGTCGGCGCGACGCGCAGGACGGCCGACAGGCCCATCGCTTCGGCGCGCTGCGTGCGCATGAGCTCCTTGTTGATGAGCAGGCCGCGCTTGTAATAGTCGTCGGCGATGACGCCGTCGTCCGACGACACCGCGAGCCACAGCGTGAAGAATGCGGCGACGACGACGAGCGCGGGGCCCGCGATCAGCAGCCATGGCCAGCGCTGGCGGTACCAGGGCGGCGGCGGCACTGCGCCCGTCCGCAGGAGGGTTGCGTGGTTCATGCTCACCTCGGGAAAAGGAACGTCGATTTCTCCCGGCGCATCAACGCCGGATCGTCCTGCGCCTGGATGACGAGCTCGACCTTGCGCGAGCGCCGCTCGGCGTCTGTTTGCCGCGCGCCCGTCGCGCTCGTTCTCGTGCGCATCTTCGTGCTCGTCGTCCTCGCCGGCGGCCGCCTGCAGCCGCAACGGGACGAGCTGCGTCGACGCGCCGGCGACCTCGACCGGCTGGTCGACGCCGACGACCTTGAGTCCCGGCAGTCCCTCGGCCGAGATCGTGAACCGGTGCGCCTGCTCCGCCGTATTCATGATCTGCAGCTGATAGACGTTCTCGATCACGCCCGGCGACGCCTCGCGCGCGAGCGCGCCGCGGTCGCGAATCACGTCGACCTTGAGCGGGTTCTTGAGCGCGAGCGACACGCCGGCGACCGCGGTGATGACGACGAGCAGGCCGGTGTAGATCAGCGTCCGCGTGCGGAACACGTGTCGGATCATCGCTTTCAGGTCGTATCCCTTCGCGAGCCCATTCTCCGACGCGTAGCGGATCAGTCCCCGCGGATACCCCATGTTGTCCATCACCTGGTCGCAGCCGTCGATGCACGCGGCGCAGCCGATGCATTCGTATTGCAGCCCCTTGCGGATGTCGATGCCGGTCGGGCACACCTGCACGCAGACACCGCAGTCGACGCACGCGCCGAGTCCGTCGGCCTTGAGGTCGGCCTTGCGGCTGCGCGGCCCGCGCGGCTCGCCGCGCGCGGTGTCATAGGCGATGACGAGCGTGTCCTTGTCGAACATCACCGACTGGAACCGCGCGTACGGGCACATGTACTTGCACACCTGCTCACGCATGAACCCGGCGTTGCCGTAGGTCGCGAAGCCGTAGAACAGCACCCAGAACCCCTCCCACGGCCCGAGCCGCCAGGTGATCGCGCGGACGCCGAGATCCTGAATCGGCGTGAAGTAGCCGACGAACGTGTAGCCCGTCCACAGCGCGATCGCGAACCACGCCGTGTGCTTCAGCGCCTTGATGACGAATTTCTCGAGGGAGAAAGGCTTTGCGTCGAGCCGGATGCGCGCGGCCCGGTCGCCTTCGATCTTGCGCTCGATCCAGAGGAAGATCTCGGTATAGACGGTCTGAGGGCACGCATAGCCGCACCACAGGCGACCCGCGATCGCGGTGAACAGGAACAGCGAGTACGCAGCCAGGATCAGCAGGATCGCGAGATAGATGACGTCCTGCGGCCAGAGCACGAGGCCGAAGATGTAGAACTTGCGTGCCGCGATGTCGAGGAGCACCGCCTGCCGGCCGTTCCAGCGCAGCCACGGCAGCCCGTAGAAGAGGACCTGCGTCGCGATCACGATCGCCCACCGCCAGCGCGCGAAGGCTCCCGACACGGCGCGCGGATAGATCTTGCGCCGCACTTCGTAGAGCGCGATCTCCTCCGTTGCCGTCGCGGGAGCGGCCGCGGGCACGAGCGGGATGATCTTGTCGTTGGCGTTCACGCTTCGATTATGGCTTCGCTTGCTGCATCTCGGAAAAAAAGGGCACCGTCGCGCTGTTGCTCGGGCACCCTGCCTGAAACTGCGCCGCCGCCGCGGGACCAACTCCGCGGCGGCGATGGAATCCGCTTACTTTCCGGCCGGCGTCTTGTTGGAGAGGCTCCAGACGTACGCGCCGACGAGATTGATCCGCGCCGGCCCGAGCACGCTCTTGAACGACGGCATCGGCGTGTGCTCGGGATTCACATTGAGGTGACGGCCGTTGTTGATGCCGTAGGCGATCGTCGCTTCGGAGCTGCCGTAGAGCCAGACGCTGTCGGTCAGGTTCGGCGCGCCGACGAGCTGGTTTCCTTTCCCATCCGCACCATGGCACGCGGCGCACGTCTGCTCGAAGATCGGCTTGCCGAGCTGCGCCTTCAGCTTGTCGCTGGAGAGTCCGGACAGCGAGCGGACATACGCGGCGACGTCCTTCACGCCCTCGGCGCCCATTGTCGCCCCGAGCGCCGGCATGACGCCCATCCGGCCGTTGGTGATCGACTGGACGATCTGCTCGGGCGCGCCGCCGTAGAGCCAATCGGCATCGCGCAGGCTCGGGAATCCCGTTCCGCCGCCCGCGTCCGATCCGTGACACGGCGCGCAGTTGTTGAGGAAGATCCGCTCGCCCATCGCGCGACCCTGCGGGTCCGCCGCGATCGCGGGCAGGCCCATCGCCAGGTACTTGTCGTAGAGCGGCTTCAGCCGTGCATCGGCGTCGGCGGTCTCGCTCGCGTAGGCGCCGCCCGACGTCCATTTCAGGACGCCGGCGAAATTGCCGAGCCCCGGATAGAACACGAGGTAGACGAGCGAGTAGACGATCGTGATCCAGAAGAGCCACATCCACCAGCGCGGCAGCGGATTGTTCTAATTCGGCAAGATCGCCGTCCCACGTGTGGCCGGTCAGCTCGACCTGCTTTCCGCCGGGTGCCGCCGCCGTCGGCAGCGAGCCCACGACCGCCTGCGCCTTGCTCATCTTCCAGAGGATGAACGCGCAGAATGCGATCGACCCGAGTGTCAGGACGATGATGTACCAGCTCCAGAAATCCGACGTGAATTGATTCATGAACGGCGCTCCGCGCGTTGGGGCGCGATCTGCGCACCCGCGATGGTCTCGTCAGGCAATGCAAACGGCGCGTTGGCCGCCTCGTCGAAGGCCGTGCGGCGGCGCTTGCTGTACGCCCACAGCACGATGCCGATGAACACGGCGAAGGAGATCACCGTGGCCGCGCTGCTGAGGAACGTGAAGAGGCTCATCGCCTACCTCGCGTTCTTCATCGCGAGGCCGAGATTCTGCAGGTACGCGATCAGCGCGTCCTGCTCGGTCTTGCCCTTGAGCCCGGCCGGGCCGTCGGCGATGTCCTTGTCGGAATACGGGACGCCCACCCGGCGCAGCGCCACCATGTGCGCCTGGATGCCGTCCGCATCCGCGCCGCTTTTCGCAAGCCATGGGTAGCCCGGCATGTTCGACTCGGGCACGACGTCGCGCGGATTGTCGAGGTGCACGCGGTGCCAGTCGTCCGAGTAGCGGCCCCCGACGCGGGCGAGGTCCGGGCCGGTGCGCTTGCTGCCCCACTGGAACGGATGATCGTAGACGAACTCGCCGGCGACCGAGTACGGACCGTAGCGCTCGGTCTCGGCGCGGAACGGCCGGATCATCTGCGAGTGGCAGTTGTAGCAGCCTTCGCGCAGGTAGATGTCCCGGCCGGCGAGCTGCAGCGGCGTGTAGGGCACGACCCCGGCCACCGGTTCCGTCGTCGACTTCTGGAAATACAGCGGCACGATCTCGACGAGGCCGCCGACGCTGATGAGCAGCACGATGCCGACGACCATCCAGCCGATGTTCTTCTCGAGGAAATCCTGGGTGAGCTTCATCGTGCGCCCCTTACGCGTGCGCCGGCACGAGCGCCGGGATCGGCGCGTCGACGGCCCTGCTGCCGCTGATCGTGCGGACGACGTTCCAGGCCATGATCAGCATCCCGGCGAGGAAGAGGACTCCGCCGACCAGCCGGATCGCGTAGAACGGATAGGTCGCCTTCACGCTCTCGACGAACGCGTAGGTGAGCGTGCCGTCGGCGTTGACCGCGCGCCACATGAGTCCCTGCATCACCCCGGCAATCCACATCGCGGCGATGTAGAGCACGACGCCGATCGTGGCGATCCAGAAATGCGCGGTGATGAGCCGCACCGACCACATCTCGGCCTTGCCGAACATGCGCGGGATCAGGTAGTACATCGCGCCGATCGAGATGAACGCCACCCAGCCCAGCGCGCCGGAGTGCACGTGGCCGATCGTCCAGTCCGTGTAATGCGACAGCGCGTTGACGGTCTTGATCGACATCATCGGACCCTCGAACGTGCTCATCCCGTAGAACGACAGCGACACGATCATGAACTTGAGGATCGGGTCGTCGCGCAGCTTGTGCCACGCCCCCGACAGCGTCATCATCCCGTTGATCATGCCGCCCCACGACGGCGCCAGCAGGATGAGCGAGAACAGCATGCCGAGCGACTGCGTCCAGTCCGGCAGCGCCGTGTAGTGCAGGTGGTGCGGGCCCGCCCACATGTAGGTGAAGATCAGCGCCCAGAAATGCACCACCGACAGCCGGTACGAGTAGATCGGCCGGCCCGCCTGCTTCGGCACGAAGTAATACATGATCCCGAGGAATCCCGCCGTCAGGAAGAAGCCGACCGCGTTGTGGCCGTACCACCACTGGATCATCGCGTCCTGCGCACCCGCGTATGCCGAGTACGACTTCATCGACAGGAACGAGACGGGCATCTCGGCGCTGTTGACGATGTGCAGCACCGCGACCGTCACGATGAACGACGCGTAGAACCAGTTCGCGACGTAGATGTGCGGCGTCTTGCGCAGCACGATGGTGCCGAGGAACACGACGGCGTAGGCGACCCAGACCACCGCGATCAGGATGTCGATCGGCCATTCGAGCTCGGCGTACTCCTTGCCGGTCGTGTAGCCGAGCGGCAGCGTGATCGCGGCCAGCACGATGACGAGCTGCCAGCCCCAGAACGTGAACGCCGCGAGCCCGTCGGAGAACAGCCGCACCTGGCACGTGCGCTGGACGACGTAATACGACGTGGAGAACAGCGCGCAGCCGCCGAAGGCGAAGATCACCGCGTTGGTGTGCAGCGGCCGCAGGCGGCCGTAGGACAGCCACGGAATGTCGAAATTGAGCTCGGGCCACAGCAGCTGCGCGGCGATGATCACGCCGACCAGCATTCCCACGATGCCCCAGACGACCGTCATGATCGCAAACTGGCGCACCACCTTGTAGTTGAACGTCGCCGCGCTCGCCGCACTCATTGCATCTGCCCCCGCGTTTTCAGCACATCGTTGGTGCAGGCGTTGCCTGCCGCGCCCGCGGCGCGACGATCCGGCTGTGCCCGCGGCTTGCCGCCGCCGCGCTGCGCATCGATTCGACCCGACACCGCTATTTCACCAAACGCGCGATACTAATGGCGCGTATTCCCGCCAAGTTTGACGGAGGTCAAAGGGGCCCGTTGCGCCGCGGCAGGCGCGTCGTCGCCCGTCCGGCGCGACACTGGTGTCGTCGTCGTCGAGAATCCGGTGCGCGGGACCTTCGAGATCGTCGAATTGGCCGCTTTGCACCGACCACCAGAATCCCGCGCCGATCAGGAGTACCAGCGCGACCGACAGCGGGATCAGCAGGATCAGGATGTCCATCGGTGCCGCATCGTCATGCGACGTCGTGCCGCATCGATTCGCGCGGCGGCACCCCTTCGGTGCCTGCGCGCGCATCTGCTGCGCCTCGAATCCGGGCGAGACGCAGCGCGTTGCCGACGACGACCAGCGACGAGATCGACATTCCGAGCGCGGCCAGGAGCGGCGTGACGAAGCCGAACGCGGCCGCCGGAATCGCGACGATGTTGTAGGCGAACGCCCAGCCGAGATTCTCGCGCACGATGGCGAGCGTCCGCCGGGCGTGCGCGATCGCGTCGGCGATCGGCAGCAGCGCGTCGGCGAGCACGACGACGTCCGCGGTCCACTGCGCGAGCGGCGTCGCGCTCCCGAGGCTGATCGACACCTGCGCCTGCGCGAGCGACGGCGCATCGTTGACGCCGTCGCCGACCATCGCCACCACGGCGCCCCCCGATTGCAGCGCTGCGATCGCGTCACGCTTGGCTTCCGGCAGCGCGTCGCCCCGGGCATCGGCAATGCCGAGCGCCGCCGCCGCGGCGTTCACGGTCGCCGCGCGGTCGCCGGACAGCAGCAGCGGCACGACGCCCTGCTCTCGCAGCCGCGCGATCAGCGCCGGCGCGTCCGGGCGCAGCGCATCGGTGAGCACGAACAGCGCACACAGGCCGCGCGCATCGCCGAGCGTCACGATCGTCGCCGCCGGATCGGAGGCCGCGGCCGCCGTCGGCCACGCGGCGCCGGAGAGCGCGGCGACGAACTCGAACGTTCCGAGCCGAACGACTCTTCCCGCGACGACGCCTTCCACGCCCTGTCCCGCGAACACGCGCGGGGACGCGACCGGAACGGGCGGAGCCGTGCCGGACGCCGCGACGATCGCGCGCGCGATCGGATGCTCGGAAACGGATTCGAGCGACGCGGCCAGCGCGATCGCCGTGCCGAGCGTCGTGTCGCCGATCGGGATGGTCCTGGTCAGCGTGAGCCTTCCCGCCGTCAGCGTGCCGGTCTTGTCGAAGACGACGTGAGTCACGCGCGCGAGCGATTCGAGCGCGTCGGCGCGCGCGATCACCACACGCCGCCGCCCCAGTGCGCCGGCGGCGGCGGCCAGCGCCGCGGGCGTGGCGAGCGACAGCGCGCAGGGACATGACACCACGAGCACCGCAAATGTCACGGCGAGCGCGCGCGCGGGGTCGAGCTGCCACCACGCGATCGCCGTCACGACGGCGATGCCGAGCAGCGCGACGACGAACCAGCTGGCGACACGATCGGCGAGGCGGGCGAGGCGTGGCCGCTCCGCGCCCGCGCGCTCCACGAGCCGCTCGATCGACGCCAAGCGCGTGGCGGCGCCCGCCGCGCTGACCTTCAGCACGAGCGCGCCGTCGCGAACGACGCTTCCGGCGAGCACCGCCTCGCCGACGGTTCGTCGCGCGCGGCATCGACTCTCCGGTGAGGATCGCCTCCTCGACGCTGGCGCGGCCTTCGACGACGTCGCCGTCGGCGGGAATCGACGCGCCGGGGCGCACCAGCACGACGTCGCCGGGCGCGAGCGATGCCGCGGCGACCGTGGTCACGTCGCGGCGTCCGGGCCACGCGATCAGACGCTCGGCGGTGGCGGGCCCCGCGCGCGCGACGGATTCGATCGCATCCCCCGCGCGGCGCCGGGCGATCTGCTCCACGTAGCGCGCGACGAGCAGCAGCGCGATGAACATCGTCACCGAATCGTAGTAGACGGCGCCCTCGCCGCGAAACGTCGCCCACGCGCTCGCGAGGAACGCGGCGCCGAGCCCGAGCGCAACCGGCACGTCCATCCCGGGCCGAAGGTGACGCAGATCGCGCCATGCGCCGCGGAAGAACGGCGCCGCGCAATACAGGATCGCCGGAAGCGTCAGCGTGAGGCTCGCCCATTCGAGCAGCCGCCGATGCGCGGGCTCGACGCCGTCGACGCTGATGTAGGTCGGCACCGCGAACATCATCACCTGCATCATCGCAAGCAGCGCGACCGCCATCCGCAGCAGCATCGCGCGCGCCTCGCGCCGCGCCAGCGCCTCGCGCCGCGCCGGATCGTAAGGATGCGCGCGATAGCCGATCGCGGCGACCGCGCGCAGGATCGCGGACAGCTTTGCGCGCGCGGGATCGAACGTGACGCGGGCGCGGCGCGTCGCGAAATTGACGCTCGCGCCGGCGATGCCCGGCTGCCGCGAAAGCCACGACTCGATCAGCCAGATGCACGCGCCGCAGTGAATGCCTTCGAGCAGCAGCGAGATCTCCGCCGGCCCGGGCAGGACCGCGCGCACGAACGGCGCCTGCGCGGCGGGCTCGTCCCAGTGCGACCACTCGTCGCGCGCCGGGTCGCCCTCGACCTGCGGGTCGGCGGCCTCGGTGCGCCTGAGGTAGAACCCGTCGAGTCCCGCGGCGTGGATGGTCTGCGCGACGCCGCGACACCCCGCGCAGCAGAAGCTGCGCGGCGCGCCGTTGAGATCCGTGCGCCAACGCGCCGGCTGCGGATTGGGCAGTCCGCAGTGATAGCAGCGCGCGTCGTCCGCCGGATCGACAGCCGGAGGCTCGCGCGCCGGTTCACGCGATGAATTTGCCGCAATCAGCGAAGATGAAGCAGGCATCGGAGCAATCTAAGGCGCGGTCCCGGGCGGGTCAATCGGAATACGGGGCCGTCTTGACCCGCGACAATCAGCGGTTGATTTCGGTCAACGCCCGGCTGATGATGCAGGATCAGAATGTCTTTGCATGCATGTCGCTGCCGTTTCCCCGAAAGGAGCGCATATGTACAAGAACCTGCTCGTGGCCACCGACGGATCGAAGCTCTCGGACAAGGCCGTCACGCACGCGATCTCGCTCGCGCAAAGCCGTCGGCGCAAAGCTGACGGTGTTCTACGCCGCGCCGGACTACCCGCTGCCTGCGTACGCCGACGGCGTCGTCTACGAGCCCGTGTCGCGCAAGGAGTACGCGAAGCTCGCCGCGGAGGACGCGAAGAAAATTCTCGACGCGGCCACCGCGAAGGCGGCCTCCGCCGGCGTCGGATGCGCCTCCGCGTACACGATCGCCGCCGCGCCCTGGGAGGCCATTCTCGCCGCCGCCAAGAAGCACAAGGCCGACGCCATCGTGATGGCCTCGCACGGCCGCCGCGGCATTTCCGCCGTGCTGCTCGGCAGCGAGACGCAGAAGGTGCTCACTCACAGCAAGCTGCCGGTGATCGTCGTCCGGTAACGCGCGACCGCTCGATTGCGGGACGTCGCGTCCCGCGCGAAACGAGGGCGCCCGCGAGGGTGCCCTCGCCTTTCTCGAAGATCGGCGTCGAATGTCCGCGGCATGGGACCGCGATCGGGTTACAATCCGTTTTTTCAACAAAAACAGTGCCATGCGCGTCTCGACGTTCTATCTGCCCACGCTGAAGGAAGCCCCCGCCGAAGCCGAGGTCACGAGCCACCGGCTGATGCTCCGCGCGGCAATGATCCGGCGCCTCGCGGCGGGCATCTATACGTGGCTGCCGCTCGGGTTGCGCGTCCTGCGCAAGGTCGAGGCGATCGTGCGCGACGAGATGAACCGCGCCGGCGCGATCGAGCTGCTGATGCCGGTGGTGCAGCCCGCCGAGCTGTGGCAGGAAACCGGACGCTGGGGCAAGTACGGGCCGGAGCTCCTGCGCCTCAAGGACCGGCACCAGCGCGATTTCATCGTCCAGCCCACGTCCGAGGAGGTCATCACCGACCTCGCGCGAAAGGAGATCAGCAGCTACAAGCAGCTGCCGATCAATTTCTATCATATCCAGACGAAATTCCGCGACGAGGTCCGCCCGCGCTTCGGCGTGATGCGCTCGCGCGAATTCGTGATGAAGGACGCCTATTCGTTCGACGTCGACCGCGCCGCGATGCTGGTCTCCTATCAGGCGATGTACGACGCGTACGCGCGGATCTTCACGCGGATGGGCCTCAAGTTCCGCGCGGTCGCCGCCGACACGGGACAGATCGGCGGCAGCGCGTCGCACGAATTCCAGGTGCTGGCCGATTCCGGCGAGGACGCGATCGCATGGTGCCCCGCGTCCGACTATGCGGCGAACATCGAGCTCGCGGAGGCGCTCGCCCCCGCCGCGGCGCGCCCGGCCGCGGCCGAGGCGATGCAGAAAGTGCCCACGCCCGGACAGGAGACCTGCGAGGAGGTCGCGGCGCTGCTGGGGCTGCCGCTCGCGCGCACCGTCAAGTGCATCATGCTTGCCGTCGACGCCGACGGCGCCCCGGCGCGCGTGCACATGCTGCTGATCCGCGGCGATCACGCGCTCAACGAGGTGAAGGTCAGCAAGATTCCCGGCCTCGAGAAGTTCCGCTGGGCGAGCGAGGCGGAAATCGTCGCCGCGACCGGCTGCCGGCCCGGCTATCTCGGGCCGGTCGGCATTTCCGAGTGACCTCCCGCTGATCGCCGACCGGTCGGTCGCGGCGATGGCCGATTTCGTCTGCGGCGCCAACCTCGCGGATTTCCACCTTCGCGGCGTCAATTTCGGCCGCGACTGCCGGGAGCCCGACCGGGTCGCCGACCTGCGCAACGTCGTCGCCGGCGACCCGTCGCCCGACGGCAAGGGCGCGCTGGAGATCCTCCGCGGGATCGAGGTCGGCCACGTGTTCGCGCTCGGCACGCGCTACTCGCAGGACATGAACGCGACCTATCTTGACGCCCAGGGTCAGTCGAAGCTGATCGAGATGGGCTGCTACGGCATCGGTATTACCCGCGTCGTCGCCGCGGCCATCGAGCAGAATCACGACGCCAAGGGGATCATCTGGCCCCTGCCGCTGGCGCCGTTCGCCGTGGCGCTGGCGCCCATCGGCTACGACCGCAACGACGCTGTCCGCGCCCTTGCCGACCGGCTTCACGCCGAGCTCGAGGCGGCCGGGGTGGAGGTCCTGCTCGACGACCGCGGCGAGCGGCCTGGCGTGATGTTTGCTGACCTTGAACTGATCGGCATCCCGCACCGGGTGACGCTCGGGGAGCGGGGCCTGAAGGATGGCAAGGTCGAGTACCAGGGCCGGCGCGAGGCCGCCGCGACCCCGGTGCCGGTCGGCGAGATCGTCGCCTTCATTCGGAGTAGACTTTCGGGTCCCGACGGGGAGGCAGGCTTGGCATGAGGGCAATGCAGCGACAATTCGGATCCTGGCGCCGCGCGGTCGCCGCGGTGACCGCGTTCGCGGGTCTCACGCTCGCGTCCGGGGTCGCGCTCGCCGGGGCCCAGGTCGAGGAGCGCCTCGCGCCCTCGGTCGCGACGCTGATGTCGCAGGCGATCTCCGATCGCCCGGTCCCCATCGACTACATGAACCGGATGGAGCTCCGTCCGTGGATCGAGGCGATGTCCCCGCGGCTCGCCGACAAGCTCGGCGACACGAATGCGCGCGAGGAATTCCTGGCGACGGTCCACTACGAGGCGACGCGCGCGGGTCTCGATCCGCAGCTCGTGCTGGGCGTGATCCAGTACGAGAGCAATTTCCGCAAGTACGCGATCTCGCCGGCGGGCGCGCGGGGCTTCATGCAGGTGATGCCGTTCTGGACCGGCCTCATCGGCAGCGGCGCCAACTACAACCTGTTCCATCTGCGCACCAACCTGCGCTATGGCTGCGTGATCCTGCGCCACTACCTCGACATCGAGAACGGCGACCTGTACCGCGCGCTCGGCCGCTACAACGGCAGCCTCGGCCGCTCCGAGTATCCGACCGGCGTCATCGCCGTCATGAACCGCAACTGGCAATACGCGCCTCGCACCGGCACGCTCCGCGCCGTGTCGGCGTCCGTTTCGGCGCGGTGACCTCGCGCGGGACGGCTGGCGCGGCCCGCCCTTGCGGCCGCTTCGCCCCCTCTCCCACCGGCCCGTTGCACTTCGGCTCGCTCATCGCGGCGCTCGCGAGCTGCTGCGACGCGCGCGCGGCGGGCGGAGCCTGGCTCGTGCGCATCGAGGACGTCGACGCGCCCCGCACGCGGCGCGGCGCCGAGAGCGCGATCCTCGCCGCGCTCGAGCGATACGGATTCACATGGGACGGACCCGTGGTCCGCCAATCGGAGCGCACGGCACTCTACGAGGCGGCGCTCGAGCAGTTGCGATCGCGTGGCGGCGTCTACCCTTGCGTGTGCACGCGGCGCGAAAACGCGAGCGCCCCGGTGGGCGCCGGCGGCGAGCATGTCTATCCGGGGACCTGCCGCGATGGAATTCCGGAGGACCGGCGCGCGCGCGCGGCGCACGCCTGGCGAATCCGGGTCCCGTCGGACGCGGCCGACTCCATCGTCGAATTCCGCGACCGGCTGCAGGGCCCGCAGGCGCAGGATCTCGCGCGTGACGTGGGCGACTTCGTGGTCAAGCGCGCAGACGGGCTTTTCGCGTACCAGCTGGCCGTCGTCGTCGATGACGCCGCGCAGGGCGTCACGCACGTCGTCCGCGGCGCCGACCTGCTCGCATCGACGCCGCGCCAGATCTTCCTGCAGCGGATGCTGGGCCTTGCCACTCCTTCGTACCTGCATCATCCGGTCGCGCTCGATCGTGGCGGCAACAAGCTCTCGAAGCAGACCGATGCGGCGCCGCTGCCGGACGAGCCGCTGCCGGCGTTGCTCGCGGCCTGGCAATTTCTCGACCAACCGTTTCCGGAGGGCAGCGCCCGCCCCGCGTCGGTCGCGGAATTCTGGTCGATCGCCGTCGCAACCTTCGATCCGGCGCGGCTGCCGCCGGTCGGAGCGCTGCCGGCGCCGCGCGATTTCGGGTGAGCCCGCGCCGGGCGGTATAATTTGCGGTTCCCCCGCGGCCGCGGCTGCCGCGGCACTTCCGATGCCACCGCCCGAACGGGCCTGTCCATGACCACAATCGTCGCGGTCCGCAAGAACGATGAAATCACGATCGCCGCGGATTCGCTCACGACGTTCGGCGACACGCGGCTCACCGCCGAGTACGACCGGACGCCGGAGAAGATCCTGCATTACCGCGACACCCACATCGGGCTCTGCGGGAGTGCCGCGCACCAGCTCGTCTTCGAGAGCCTCCTCGCCAAGCACGCCGACCTCGACTTCTCCACCAAGGCGGGGATCTTCGAGACGTTCCGCAAGCTGCACCCGATCCTGAAGGAGCAGCACTTCCTCAATCCCAAGGAGGAAGAGGACGATCCGTACGAATCGACGCAAGTGACCGCGCTCGTGGCCAACGCGCACGGCATCTTCGGCGTCTACTCGATGCGCGAGGTGTTCGAGTACACGCGATTCTGGGCGGTCGGCTCCGGCCGTGAATTCGCGATCGGCGCGATGCACGCGCAATATCCGAAGCTCCGCACGGCCGAGGCCATCGCCAGGGCGGGCATCGACGCCGGCGCGACGTTCGACCGCAACTCGGGACTGCCGATGACGCTGTACACGGTGGCCTGCAGGCGTTGACGGCATCTCACCGGCGCGTGAATCCCGGCCCCGCCTTCGTCGACGCGCTCGCACGTTTCGTGTTCGAGCATTCCGCGGTGCGCGGCGCGCTCGTCTGCCTCGACGACGCCTGCCGCGACATCCTGCGCTGTCACCCGTATCCGCCGGCGCTCAAACGCGTGCTGGCCGAGATTGTCGCGGCGACCGCGCTGCTCGCCTCGACGCTCAAGTTCAAGGGCGCGCTGGTCGTCCAGCTCCAGGGCGACGGACCGGTTCGCCTGCTCGTCGTCGAGTGCACCGCGGACCTCGCGCTTCGCGCGATGGCGCAATGGAACGCCGCCGCCGAAGCACTGCCGCCGGACGCGTCGCTCGCGGAGCTTGCGGGAGGACCGACGCACGGCCGGCTTGCGATCTCGCTCGATCCCAAGGACGGCGGGCCGATCTATCAGGGCATCGTCACGCTCGAAGCGACGTCCATCGCCACGCTGATCGAGCATTACCTGACCAAGTCGGAGCAGATCGACAGCGCGCTTTCGATCGCGACGTCGGGCGAGCGCGCGCGCGGCCTGCTGCTGCAGCGGCTGCCGAGCGCCGGCGTCGACGACGACGCGACCTGGTCCCGCGCCGCGGCGATCGCTGCGGGCGACGGCGCCGCCCGACCTCTTCGTCCCGGGCGGGGCCGAGGCGCTGTTGCGGCTGCGCTTTCCCGACGACGACCTTCGCCTGTTCAAACCGCGGCGCGCGCGCTTCGCGTGCAGCTGCTCGCGCGAGCGCGTCGCGAACGCGCTGCGGATGATCGGCCGGATCGAAGTCGAGAGCATCATCGCCGAGCAGGGACAGGTGGGCGTCACCTGCGAGTTCTGCAACCTGAGCTACACGTTCGACGCCGAGGACGCGCTGTCGCTGTTCGACGTTCCCGTCGCCCCGACCGGCGCGATCCGGCACTGACCCCGCGCGAGCGACCGCGATGACCGTCTTCGTTCCTCCGCATTTCGCCACGCGCGACCGGATCGCGATCGCGCGCCTGATGCACGACAACGCGTTCGCGACGCTGATCACGCCGGGCGATCCGGAGCCGGCCGTCACGCACCTGCCGCTGATGTGGCTCGCCGATTGCGAGCCCAACGGGACGCTGATCGGCCATTTCGCGCGCAACAACCCGCACGTCGACGCGGCCGCGGCGGGCGAGTCGATCGCCATCTTCCACGGACCGCACGCGTACGTGTCGCCTTCGTTCTACGCGGACCCCGCCGCCAGCGTGCCGACGTGGAACTATGCCGTCGTGCACGCGCACGGGTCGATCGTGCTTTCTCCGGATCGCGCCGGGACGCAGGCGATCCTCGACACGCTGATCCATCGCTTCGAGTCGACGCGCGCGGCGCCGTGGCAGCTCGGCCTGGGTCCCGCAGCGCTCAACGCGATGGTCGGCGCGATCATCGGCTTCCGGATGCGGATCAAGCGCATCGACGCGAAATTCAAGCTGTCGCAGAACCGGTCGGACGACGACCGGGCGCGCGTCATCGCCGCGCTCGATTCCGAAGGCTATCCGGAAGCGGCCGCGACCTCCGCGTGGATGCGCGCCTATGCCGCGCCGGCGGACGACGAGCGCTGAGCAGGCCGCTGCGAAGCATTCATCGCATCGTTATCCGATCCCCATGACTTCCGCCTCCGCGGGGGCCGGCACGGCCGTCCGCTTCGACAAATGGCTGTGGTCGGCGCGGTTCTACAAGACGAGGAGCCTCGCCGCGCGCGCGGCCGACGCGGGACAGGCACGCCTCAACGGCAACGCGGTGAAGCCCGCCCATGCGGTGCGCGCCGGCGACAACGTCACGGTGCGCAAGCACGGCATTGTCGTCGATGTCGCCGTGCTCGCGCTCTCCGATCGCCGTGGTTCCGCGAGCGACGCGGCGCTCCTCTATCGCGAATCGACGGCGAGCGTCCTCGCGCGGGAAGAGGAGCAGGCGCGCCGGCGCGCGGCGGCAATGACGGAACCCCGCTTCGCCGGCCGCCCGACCAAGCGGGAGCGGCGCAAGCTCGAGGACTTTCTCAACGAAGCGTGAGCGCGTCGCGCATCAGCAGAGCTTGAGCGCGCCCACGTCGAGCAGGAAGTCGGGACTCTGGTACCCGCGCCAGATCGCGTACGCGAGCAGCGCGGCGAGGACCACGCCGATCGTATGCCAGACGGCGCGCGGAATGCTGCGGTGCGCCGTGGCGAGGCGATGCAGCGAATGGCGAGGGGAGCGCACCCCGCCATTCTACGCGCGGCGCGTTGCGTGCCCGTCTACGCGCGAGCCGGCCCGTCGGACTTGATCCCGAGCATCGACACCGGGGACGACGCCAGCACGCCGATCTCGCGCAGCGTCGCCATGACGGAGCTGAAATCCGCGGCGGTGCGCACTTCGGCGATCGGCTTCGCGAGCAGGTTGACCGCACGGCCGCTCACCACGAGCGGCATGCGCGCCGGCAACTCGGTGCGGAGCGAACGGATCTCCTGCCCGGCGATCTTGCCGGAGATGCCGCGATCGAACAGCAGCACGACGAGCGCGACCTTGTACGCGTCGGCGGCGCCCGCGATTTCCTGCGCCGGCACGCCTGCGCCGAGCGTGAGGCAATTGATGCCTTCGGTGAACATCAGGAGCTCGAGGATCGCGAGCCCCAGCTGGTTCGGATCGTTCGGCGGGGTCGCGAGCAGGATCTGCGATGCGTCGCGGGTCGGCCGCACCAGCCGCGTCACGTCGCGCAGCAGACGCTGCGCGAGGTCGGCGAAGCGCAGCTCCTGGAAATTCTGCATCTCGCCCCGGACGACGTGCTCGTGCACCGCCTCGTTCAGCGGAATGAGCGTAGCCTCGAGGAACCGGCGAAGTCCCTGGCCGACCAGGAGCTTCGACAGATGGTTCTGCATCTCGCCGACGCGATGCTCGCGCAGCAGTTTGACGGCGGTTCCGATCTCGCCCGGCAGCGGCACGGGGTCCGCGATGGCAATGCCCAGCATCGACTGCAAGCGCCGATTCGGCGAGCGGAACCACGGCGCCCGCTCGCCAGCCCTCGGACAGCAGCTGCTTGATGAGCTTCAGGCGGGCGACCTGGTCCGGCGGATAGACGCGATCGCCGAACGGGTCGCGCAGCGGCGCCGGAAAGCCGTACCGGCGCTGCCACATGTAGAGCTGCTCGCGCCGCAGGCCGGTGATCCGGACCACCTCGCGGATGTGCGCCGCGCCCCGCGGCTCGGGGACGTTTTCCTGCGGCTGCACGGCCGCGGGAGTGATTTCAGTGCGGCGCGCCGGCGCCTTGATCAGGATGCCCATCGTCGTCGTTCCCTATCGTTTTACGTCACTTCAAGTGAGCAATCTGTGCTGCACAAGTATAGTCCAAACCAGGGGGCGCAATCGTTGCCTGGCAACGCTTTGCGCCCTGCGAGATCCCGCTTGGCGGGTCTCGCGTTGTGCTGCACGGAGCGTATTACGCAGGATGCATGCCAGCCTGCCCGCGCGCCTATTGCTGGCACCCACCGATTGCGCGATCATGTGCGACAACGAGGCGGCGGAGCGGCAGTCGGGATTCCCGGCTGTTTTTTTTCCGGGTTCCTCGCCCCGGCCGTCGACGGGGACCAGATGCGACGACGCCGGCGCGGCTGGCGACCTGGGTCCGGTTCTTGCGGAGGGTCGCCCGAATCGATCCAAAGGCAAGCGCCTCATGTTCGGATTCGGAAAAAATTTCAGAGACCCCCTCGCGGACGTGAAGACGGCCGAGCGCTGGCTCGCGTCATTTCCGCCGACGGATCCGCTCGCGATCCAGCACGACGTGCTCGCCGAGCTCGGCAGGCTGACCGAGCGAAGCGCGAGCCGCACCCCGCAAGGCCTGGAGGCGGTGTTCCACGTCGACAGCCACACCGAGGAGCTGCGCCGGATGCTCACCGAGCAGTACATCGAGCACGCGGCGCGCTCGTCGCGCATCGAGACGCAGATCTGGCAGTCGCTGTTCGACCTCACGCAGGGATTCCTGATCTGCTACGGCGCGTTCGCGCACGAGGTGACGACGCACGGGCAGAGCAACCGCTGGCAGGCGATGCTGCCGGAGCTGATCGCGCGCCAGATGACGCACCTCGGCCACGACGCGAGGATCCGCCATTTCCGCTACGAGCAGTGGATACCGGCGAAATGGGCGGAGCTGCACACGCTGTTCACGCTGGCCTGCTCGAAGCAGATCGAGCGGCAGCCGCTGCCGGTGCACCCGGATGGCGGCACGACGACGATCGAGCACGAATACCTGATCGTGCTCGTGCTGCAGCTCCTCAATTCCGGCAACCTCTCGGCGCGGCAGCTCGAATGGGTGTGGTCGCAGCTCGACGAGTGGTGCCAGCCGCTGCGCCTTTCGCTCGAGCCGCCGTCGGTCAACGCGTTCTATGTCGATCTCGGCAGCCGCACGGGGTTGAGGCGCCGCCTCCCCGCGCCGCTCGAGGGCCGTGTGCTCTTCCTCGACACCCGCGGGCTGCACGCGCTCCTGCTGCAGAACGTCGTCGTGATCGAGCAGAAGATCAAAGGGCAGCCGCTCTCGACGAAGACCGCGCGGCGCAGCGAGCAGCTCAATCTGCTGACCAAGCTCGCTTCGCAGGTCGACCCGGAATTCCGGCCGTTCGCGCGCCGCGGCGAGCGCAGCTCGGCCGAGGGCAGCGTCGACGCGATCGTTGGACTCGCGCGCATCTCGGGCTATCTGCGCGAGGAAGAGCGCGCGCCGATTCCCGCCTTCGACATCGCGAAGAGCTTCGGCGGCACGATGGAGCTCGCGGTGTTCGGGCGCGCGCGTGACGAGAAGAATCGCCGCCGCGAGCAGGCGACGCTCCGGCTCGCGCAATTCGCGGCGCCGGGAGGTCCCTGGGAGGTGAAGGACGTGAGCCAGACCGGCTTCCGGCTGCTCGCGCCGATGAGCGCCGCCGGCGCGGTCACGCTCGGCACGCTGACGGCGATCCGCCCCAACGGCCAGGTGACCTGGTCGCTCGGCATCGTCCGGCGCATGCGCCGCCTCACGACGGAGCGCGCCGAGATCGGGCTGCAGGTGATCGCGAACGCGCTCGTCAGCGTCGCGCTGCTCGAGCAGCGCAAGACGGTGAACGAGGAGTATTCGGTCGACGGCGTGCCGACGACGACCAATGGACGGATCGTGCATGGCCTGCTGCTCACGCTTCGCAAGCGTGAAAGCGACCCCGCGGTGCGCTCGCTGATCGTTCCTGCCGTCGAGTACCAGCCGTCGAAGCGCTTCCGGATCGACACGTCGGAGTCCGCCACGGTGCTGAAGCTCGGGCGCCTGCTCGAGCAGCAGCCGGATTGGGTCTGGACCGCGGTCGAGCCGGTGGAAATCACCAGCGTCACACGAACCGGCGCGCAAGCCGGCCGCCTGAATTCCGCCACGATGGTCCCGGATCGATACGCCGCGATCCATGCCGCGTACCGGTGGGACGTGCCCGCCGAATTCAATATCGGCGCCGCCTGCTGCGGGCGCTGGGCGAACGATCGCGCGCGCTTCGCGCTCTACTGGGAAGACGAGTCCGGCGCCTCGTCCGCACACACGTTCTGGGACCTCGAGCAGCAGGCGAACCGGCTGGCGAATGCGTTCGCCGCTCTGGGTGTGGGACGCGGCGACCGCGTGGCGCTGGTGCTGCCGCAGCGCCCCGAGACCATCATCACGCACATTGCGATCTACCGGTGCGGCGCGGTCGCCGTCCCGCTTTCGTTCCTGTTCGGACCCGAAGCGCTCGCGTTCCGGCTGCAGAATTCGCGAGCGAAGGTCGTGCTGGCCGATCCGCAATCGCTGCCCAACGTCACCGCGGTCCGCGCGGAGTGCCCGGATCTCGCCGCCGTCATTGGCGTCGCCGGCGCGCGCGAGACCGGCGTCACGCCATTCGAGACTCTGCTGGAGCGCGCGTCATCGCACTGCACGCCGGTCACCACCGCGTCGGCCGATGCTGCGCTGCTCGTCTACACGAGCGGAACCACAGGACCGCCGAAAGGCGCGCTGATGCCGCATCGTTGCCTGATCGGCAACCTGCCGGGATTCACGCACTCGCACGACGGCTACCCGCGCGAAGGCGATCTCTTCTGGTCGCCGGCCGACTGGGCGTGGACGGGGGGCCTGATGGACGCGCTGTTGCCGACGCTTTATTTCGGGCAGCCGATCGTCGGCTATCGCGGGCGCTTCGATCCCGAGCGCGCGTTCGCGCTGATCGAGAAATACGGCATCCGCAATTCGTTCCTGTTCCCCACTGCGCTCAAGATGATGATGAAGGCCTTCCCGCGGCCGCGCGAGCGCTTCGATGTCAACCTGCGCAGCATCATGAGCGGCGGCGAAGCCGTCGGCACCGCGGTGTTCGAATGGGCGCGCGAGGCGCTCGGCGTCACGATCAACGAGATCTTCGGCCAGACCGAGATGAACTACATCGTCGGCAACTCGCACGAATTGTGGCCGGTGAAGCCGGGCTCGATGGGGCGCGCGTACCCGGGGCATCGGGTCGCGGTCATCGATGACGACGGGCGCGCCGTGCAGGACGGCGAGATCGGCGAGGTCGCGGTGAACCGGATCGCGCCGGACGGGCAACTCGATCCGGTGTTCTTCCTCGGATACGACGGCAATCCGGAGGGCACCGCGAAGAAATTCACCGGCGACTGGTGCCGCACCGGCGATCTCGCCCGCTGCGACGCCGACGGCTATCTCTGGTATCAGGGGCGCGCCGACGACATGTTCAAGGCGGCCGGCTATCGGATCGGCCCGTCGGAGATCGAGAACTGCCTCGTCCGGCATCCCGCGGTCGCCAATGCCGCCGTGGTACCCTCGCCGGACGAAACACGCGGCAATCTCGTCAAGGCGTTCATCGTGCTCGCCCCGGGCCACGCACCGTCGAAGGAACTCGAGGACAGCCTGCAGCAGCACGTGCGCAAGTTCCTTGCGCCGTACGAATACCCCAAGGAGATCGAGTTCATCGACGCATTGCCGATGACGACGACGGGCAAGGTGCAGCGGCGCGTGCTGCGCGAGCGCGAGCGCGAGCGCAAGGCGGCGGCGCCATCATGAAGCTGCCCGGTCGGCGCCGCGGCCTGCGTCTCGCGCTCCTTCCCGAGCCGGTGGCGATCTGCCGGCTCGCGCCCGACGCGCCGTTGCCTGGCTGGGCGATGTCGGCGACGCACTGGTCGATCACGCGCACGCCCGACGAGCTCTCGATCGTCTGTCCCGAGATCGTGGTGCCGCGCGATGTCCAGGCGAGCCGCGGCTGGCGCGCCTTCCGTGTCGAGGGCCCGGTGCCGCTCGACCAGACCGGCGTGCTCGCGTCGGTGACCGGTCCGCTCGCCGCAGTGCACGTGTCGCTGTTCGTGCTCGCGACCTACGACACCGACTACGTGCTGGTCCCGGCCGCGCAGCGCAATGCGGCCATCGCCGCACTTGACGCCGCCGGACACGAGATCGTCTAGAAAGCATCTCCCAGACTGCTGCGCGCCCCGATCGCTTTGTAGCTCCGGCCGCCGCTTTGCGGCTTAACGCTCGCGTCGCTCGCGTTAGCCTTCACTGAAGCTTGCGCTTTCGTGTCCTCGCTCGCCCCTCGCTGTAATTCCGAGTACTGTGGCTCCGGCCGCTCGGCTTTGCCTCGCTTAACTTCTTGCGTTGCTCGAAGTTAGCCTTCGCCGCAACAAGCCGCTGACGCGGCGTGTTGTCTCGGGGCTCGCTGCGGGCCCTCATTTGCCAACTGAGGCGCTCGGGGCTGCTCGCGACGTTTGTGAGAATGCTTTCTCCGGTGTCTTGAAACCTCGGCACCCCGATCCGCGGGCGCTCACTTTTCCCGGCGCATCCGCTCGAGAAATGCCCGGTGTGTCAGCAGCCAGGCGACGGCCGGCACGATCGTCGGCAGGATCAGCGCCCCGATCTGGTAGGAGAACGCGATCGCCTCGCGCTGCCACGGCGCGAATCCGGTCTGCGACGCCACGAGCGGGCCGGCGCCAATCGCGATGTCCTTCAGGAAATCCGCGAAGACGCCGAACGCGATGAACGGGAGCATGACGGCATAGCCCGTCGCGAGGATGCGAAGCCACCTTGGCGTGCGCGCCGCGATGACCAGCGCCGCGAACAGCGGGAGCCCGAACGAATAGAGAAGGCCGTCCACGTCGACGACGAGCTCCGCCGTCTTGCCGGTCACGTCGCCGGGCTTCAGCAGCGTGACGAACGTGAAGTTCGCGGCCGTCTGCTCGACGGCCTTCACGATGTCGGCGAAACCGAATCGCGCAACGAGCTCGAGCAGCAGCTTCACCGGCCAGAGCAGGACCGGCGCGGCGAAGTACCAGGCCGCGAACGCGAGCGGCAGCCAGGCGAAGACCTTGACGAGAAACCGGGTGAGCGGGCTGGCCACGGCGGTCAGCCGGGCGCAGGCATCGGTTCCGCGCCCACCGGCGGAAGCGTGCGCACCCAGACGAGCCACACGACCAGCACGTCCAGCATGATCAGGGCCTGCCAGACGTAGAGGTGCGCCCACTCGAACACGCGCAGATCCCACTGGCCGAGATAGAACAGGCTGATGACGCGGATGATGTTGAGCCCCTGCACCGCGACGACGCCGACGGCGAGTCCGATCAGCCGCCGTTTCCAGGACGCCGGGAAGGCGAGGATCGCAGCGACGAGCACGATGGTCGCCTCCACGCCGTTGCAGCCTGACTCGATCGAGACCGCGAATCCGTTCGCGGTGCTGCGCAGGATCTTGCCGGTTGCCGCGACGTTCGGGTCGAAGAGCGTGACCAGCCACGCGCTGATCGCGGCCAGCGCGTCGGTCCACGGAATGACGAAGTATTCCTGGGCCCAGGGCGTCAGCTCGGCGGCGAAGAGGCCGGCCTGGAGCGCAACGAAAACGGCGAAGAATCGGATCATCGAAGGGCGCCGCGCTGCGCGGATTCGCGGCGGCGCGCAAGGCGCAGGTTAACATAGGCGCCGCCCGCGCCCCTCCGCGGATCACGTCCGTCATCGCCGCGCGACATCATGCTTTTCAACAGCTACGACTACCTGCTCTGGTTCCTGCCGGCCGCGCTGCTGGTGTTCTTCGCGCTGGGCGCGCGACCACGGCTTGCGCAGGCGTCGCTTACGGTCGCCTCGCTCGTGTTCTACGGCTGGTGGGATCTGCGCTACCTGCCGCTGATCCTTGGCAGCATCGGCGTGAATTTCGCCATCGCGCGCGCGCTGCAGCGACGGTCGTCGCGCCCGCTGCTGGCGAGCGGGCATCGCGCTGAACCTGGGGCTCCTCGGCGTGTTCAAGTACGCGGATTTCTTCCTCGCCAACGTCGCCCGGCTGACCGGCGGGGCGCCGCAGCTCCTCCATCTCGTGCTTCCGCTCGGCATCAGCTTCTTCACGTTCACGCAGATCGCGTATCTGGTCGACGTCCATCGGCGCCGGGCGCAGGAGCCGGTATTCGGGAACTACGCGCTCTTCGTCACGTTCTTTCCTCATCTGCTCGCCGGGCCGATCCTGCACCACAGCGAGATGATGCCGCAGTTCGCGGAGCGCTCGAACAAGCGTCCGCAGGCGGAGAACCTCGCCTCCGGCCTGTTCCTGCTCGCGATCGGACTCGTGAAGAAGGTGCTGATCGCGGACACGTTCGCGCCGATCGCCGATGCGGGATTCGGCACCCCGGGAACGCTGTCCGCGGGGGCCGCATGGATCGCGGTGCTCGCCTACACGATGCAGATCTATTTCGATTTCTCCGGCTACACCGACATGGCGCTGGGTGCCGCGCGCATGTTCAACATCCGGATGCCGATCAATTTCGACTCGCCGTACCGCTCGACCGACATCCGCGAGTTCTGGCACCGCTGGCACATCACGCTGTCGCGTTTCCTGCGCGAGTACCTTTACATTCCGCTCGGCGGCAACCGCCATGGCGAGGCGAGAACCGCGGTGAACGTGCTGGCGACGTTCCTGCTGGGCGGCCTGTGGCATGGCGCGGCATGGAGTTTCGTGATCTGGGGCGCGCTTGCATGGCGTCGCCCTGGTCGTGTGCCGCCTCTGGTCCCGCCGCGGGGCGCCGCTGCCGCGCCCGCTCGCGTGGGCGACGACCTTCCTGTTCGTCACCGTCGCCTGGGTCTTCTTCCGCGCCACGTCGCTCGACGATGCGATGGCGATGCTCCGCGCGATGGCCGGAGCGAATGGCGTCGCGACCGCGTCGCTTGGCGCGTGGCTCGGCGGAATTGCGGCATCGCTGTCCGACGCGGAGGCGTTCCCGCGGGCGCTGGTGCTGGCACCGGCGCTCGCCGGGCTCCTCGTCGTGTTCCTGCGCAGGAACTCGAATGCGATGGTGGCGTCGTTCCGGCCGACGCTCGGGAACGGCGTGCTCGTCGCCTTCGCGCTGCCCGCTTGCGTGCTCCAGCTCGCGCGCGTGACGCCGTTCCTGTACTTCAATTTCTGACATGGACGACACCGCTCCGCCGCCTCGGTCGCCGTCGCTTGCCGCAAGGCACTGGCTCACCGCCGTCCTGGTCGCCGTGTTTGCGACGCTGGTCGCCGTTGCCGCGTTCAATGCGTGGGTCGACCCGTTTCAGCACTTCCGGACCGCGTCGCGTTACCCGCCCCGCTACTACGGATCGCTGCATCGCTTCGTCGTGCCGGGCATCGTCAGGAACGCGCCCTACGACACGCTGCTGACGGGCTCGTCGATCGTCGAGAACACGCGCAACGCGACGATCGGCGCGATCTGCGGCGGCACGGGGCTCAATGCGGCGATGCCCGCGCTCACCGGCTACGAGCAGGGGCTCGTCCTGCGCACCGCGTTCGCGACGCACACGCTGAAGCGCGCGATCGTCGTCGTCGACTTCACCGGCTACAACGGTGCGCCCGACGCGCGGCACCCGCTCGCGGGTCCGCTGCCTTCCTACCTCTACGACGCGCAACCCGCTCAACGACGCCCCGTACCTGCTGTCGTGGAGCGTGCTCGTGAAGTCGTGGCGCATCGTCGAAGGCGACACGTCGGAGCGGTTCCGCAGCGATCCCGACGCCCCGTGGTGGTGGGCGGACCAGAAGCGCTTTGCCCGCAGCGAGGTCGTGCGCAACCTCGACCCGCGCGACCTCAACCGGCAGTTCCCGCAACTCTCGCTCGACCTCGCGCAGATGCGCACGAGCTTCGAGCGCAACCTGCTGCCGGTGATGGCGGCGCACCCGGAAACGGAGTTCGACGTGGTCTGGCCGCCCTACTCGGTCGTCGTGTGGGGCGACTACGTGCAGCGGCGCCAGCTCGATACGACGCTCGCGTTCAAGCGGTACGTGTTCGCGGCGACGCGCGACCTGCCGAACGTTCGCATCGTCGACCTGCAGCCGGTCGCGGCCGTCACCCACGATCTCGACAATTACACCGATCTCTACCATTTCTCTCCCGCGATCAACGAATGGCTGATCGCCGAGGCGTGCACCGACCGCCACCGCGTGCGGACCGACGGCGACGTCGACGCACTGGAGCGCGACCTCCGCGCCCAGGCGCGGGCGTTCGATCCCTTGAGCGTCTCCGCATCACCCTGAGCGGCAAAGGGGGCCGGCCGGTTCGGCGCGGCCCTGATGGGGGCGCCTGAAATGGGGCTTGCTATTGTTAATGCGAATCATTATCATTTGCATTCATCGACACACGCATCCCTCCAAGCCCCTATGGTTCGCATAGTCATGATCGTGCTTGTTGGCCGCCTGCGCGGCCGGTCCGGCGTTCGCCGACGACGAGACGTTCACCCTCGTGATCCAGGACCACCGGTTCGAGCCCGCCGAGCTCGTCGTTCCCGCGGGGAAGAAGGTGAAGCTGGTCGTCGAGAACCGCGACGCCACGCCCGAGGAATTCGAGAGCTTCGAGCTCAACCGCGAGAAGGTCATCGCCGGCAAGTCGTCGGCGACCATCTGGATCGGGCCGCTCAAGCCGGGACGCTATCCCTTCGTCGGCGAATTCAACGACAAGACCGCGCGGGGCGTCATCGTCGCCAAGTAACGAACGCACAGAGAGCCGCCATGTTCGCCACTGCCGTCATCGTGTTTCGCGAAGTTCTCGAGGCCGCGCTGATCGTGGGCATCGTCGCTGCGGCCACGCGCACGATTCCGGGAAGGAATCGATGGCTCGCCGCCGGCATCGCCGCGGGTCTCGCGGGTTCCGCGCTGGTCGCGCTCGGCACCGACCGCATCGCGGACATGGCGAGCGGCATGGGCCAGGAGCTCTTCAACGCCGCCATTCTCGGCATCGCGGTCGTGATGCTCGCATGGCACAACCTCTGGATGTCCTCGCACGGCGCCGCGCTCGCGGCCAATGCGCGCGGCGTCGGCAACGCGATCCGCGACGGCCGCCGCGAATGCTCGGTGCTGCTCGTCGTCGTCGGGCTCGCCGTGCTGCGCGAAGGGTCCGAGACGGTGCTCTTCCTCTACGGCATCGCCGCGTCCGAGGGAAGCGCCTCGCTGGCGATGCTCGGCGGCGGAATCGTCGGGATCGCCGCCGGCATCGCCGTCGGCTACCTGGTCTATGCGGGGCTGCTGCGCATCCCGCTGCGCTGGTTCTTCACGGCGACGGGCGTCCTCGTGCTCTTCCTCGCAGCCGGCATGGCGTCGCAGGCGGCGCGCTTCCTCGTGCAGGCGGACCTCCTGCCGAGCCTTGCCTCGCCGCTGTGGGACACGTCGGGCCTGCTGCCGCAAGCGTCCATCGCCGGCACGCTGCTGCACAGCCTCGTCGGCTACGACGCGCGTCCGGCCGGGATGCAGATCGTCTTCTACGTCAGCGTGCTCGTCGCGATCGCGGCAGGCATGGTCGCTCGTCAGCCGGTCGGGTTCCCAACCCCGGACGACGAAAGGCGCATCGTGAAATTGCGTCACGTCCTGCTGCTTCCTCTGGCGCTCGGCGCCGGCAACGCCCTCGCCGGTCCCGACCATTACGTGTTTCTTCCGAGCGTCGAGTACGGCGAGCGCGAGATCGATTTCAAGTACGGCTTCGCGACGAAGAAGGACGAGCCCACGGCGCAGGCCGCGAGCCTCGGCGCCGGCTACGGCGTGACGGAATGGTGGTTCACCGAGTTCTATTTCAAGGGCGCGCGCGACGGCTCGCGCTCCGCCTTCGACGCGATCGAGTGGGAGAACAAGTTCCAGCTCACGGAAACCGGCAAATACCCGGTCGACGTCGGGTTCATCGCCGAATTCGAGCTGCCGCACGATCGGACCGAGGGCAATGAGTTCGTGTTCGGCCCGCTCTTCCAGACGGAGTTCGATCGCGTGCAGGTCAACTTCAACCCGTTGCTCACCAACATCACGCGCGCGGTCGAGGGCAACGGCACGTACCTCGGCTATCAATGGCAGGTGCGGCTTCGCCGGTCGGAAGCGCTCGATTTCGGCGCGCAGGGCTTCGGCGACCTGGGCCGCTGGAATCACGTCGACCCGACCGACGAGCAGATCCACCAGCTCGGTCCCGCGGCATTCGGCAAGATCGGCCTCGGCGGACGGCAGGCGATCGTGTGGAACGCCGCGTTCCTGTTCGGCGCGACGAAGGCCTCGCCCGACTACAACTTCCGGATGCAGGCCGAGTACGAGTTCTGACCGCGACGCCCGTTCCTTATCCGACGCGATTGCGCGCGAGCGGCGGATTCTGCGCGAAGTAGCGGCGGATGCCGTCGTGCATCGACTCGGCGAAGCGCGTCTGGTGGCGATCGCTGCGCAGCTTCAGCTCCTCGTCCGGATTGGAGATGAATGCGGTCTCGACGAGGATCGACGGGATGTCGGGCGCCTTGAGCACCGCGAATCCGGCCTGCTCGACGGCCGCCTTGTGCAGCGTGTTGATCGAGCCGATTCCGTCCAGCATCTGACGGCCGGCCTTGAGGCTGTCGTTGATCTGGGCGCTCTGCAGCATGTCGATCATCGTGTGCGCAACGACCTTGTCGCGCATGTCGAGGTTGACGCCGCCGATCAGGTCCGCGGAATTCTCCTTCTGCGCGAGCCAGCTCGCCGCCGCACTGGTCGCGCCGTGCTCCGACAGCGCGAACACCGACGAGCCGCGCGCGGTCGGCACGCGGAAGGCGTCGGCGTGCACCGACACGAAGAGGTCCGCCTGCACCTGCCGTGCCTTCTGCACGCGCGTCGCCAGCGGCACGAAGTAGTCGTCGTCGCGCGTCAGCATCGCGCGCATGTTGCGATCGGCATCGATGATCCGTTTCAGCTTCTTGCCGATGGCAAGGGCGACGGTCTTCTCGTAGGTGCCGCGCGGACCGATCGCTCCGGGATCCTCGCCGCCATGCCCCGGGTCGATCGCGATGATGATCGGGCGCGGCCCCGGCGCGGCGCGGGCGGGTGGGCGCGTGGCATTCGGCGCGGCGCTCTTTTGCGCCGGCGGTGGATTCGGCGCAGCAACCCCGGGCGGCTCGCTCCTCGCATCGGCGAGAAGCGCCATCATCGGGTCAATCGGGGTCATCGGATACAGGTCGAGGATCACGCGATGGCCGAAATCGGCGACCGGCGCCAGCGCGAAGAGCTGTGGCTCGACCTCGGCCTTGAGATCGAACACGAGGCGGACCGATCCCGGTCCCTTCTGTCCGATTCGAATGGCGGCAACGTAGGGATCCGTTGCCTGCAGTTTCGTCGGAAGCTGCGCCAGCTCCGGCGAGAGCTCCACGCCGTCGAGGTCGAGCACGAGGCGACGGGGATCGCGCAGCGTCACCAGCTGATACGCGATCGGCGCCGGGGCCTCGACGATGACGCGCGTGTATTCCTGCGCGGGCCACAACCGGGCCGACGCGATGTGCGCAACCGCCGACCATGCGGCGGTCGGCACCAGCATCGATGCCGCCGGCAGCGTGATCCAGTGAAAGATCCGCCGCCGCGCGAGCGAGACCGTCAGCGTGCGTGCGCGCGCGATCCGTTCGCCTTCAGCGCGTCTGCGCATCGCCGGCCCCGCGTGCCGTGCGCGTCCACGGCGAGATTCCGCCCGGGTTGTTCAGCATCCGATGGATAGGCGAGCAGGAGCGCGACATCGGCCCGCGGAAGATGCGATGCGACCCGCTCCGGCCACTCGACGAAACAGACGGCGTCGGGACGGAAGCAATCGGCCACACCAGCAGTTTCCCATTCATCAGGATCGGTGAAACGATAGAAATCAATGTGATAAAAGTATAAGCTCGATAAGACGTAATGTTCAACTATCGTGTAGGTAGGGCTTTTGACGGTGCCCTGCCATCCGAACGCCCGAAGGCACCCTCGGGTGAGCGTCGTCTTTCCGGCGCCCAGCTCGCCCGACAGCGTCACGATCATCCCGCCGCCAAGGCATCCCGCGAGGCGCGCGCCCGCGGCCTCGGTATCCGCGGCAGACGCAAGAAAAAGGGTCGGGCTCGAGTTCATGGAATCGCGGCATGCGCCGTGCGGCGGGAATGCTGGGTTACGCTAACGAGGATGGCAACTGTCTCCGCATGCAACGTCCTTGTCATTGCGCGACGAACGCGACGGGAATGCGCTCGTCGCCGACATTGCGCGCTGGGGCCGCGAGCTGGGATTCGCGGAGATCGGCATCGCCGATACCGATCTCGGGAGCGACGAGGCGAAGCTGCTGCAATGGCTTGCCGCCGGCCGCCACGGCGCAATGGATTATATGGCACGGCACGGCCCGAAGCGCGCACGGCCGGCCGAGCTCATCCCGGGCACGCTGCGCGTCATCACCGCGCGGATGAACTACCTGCCGCCGGGCGCACGCAACAGCGCCGACGTGCTCGCGGACCCGGCGCGCGCCTTCGTCGCCCGTTACGCGCTCGGCCGCGATTATCACAAGGTGCTGCGCGCGAAACTCGAGACGCTCGCCGCGCGGATCCGGGCGGCGTCCGGCGGAGGTGCGTGCCGCGTGTTCACCGACAGCGCGCCCGTGCTGGAGGTCGCGCTGGCGGCGAAGTCCGGGATCGGCTGGCGCGGCAAGCACACGCTGCTGCTCACGCGCGAGCACGGATCGTTTTTCTTCCTGGGGGAGATCTACACGGACCTGCCGTTGCCCCCGACGCCCGCGACCTCGGCGCATTGCGGAACCTGCACTGCATGCATCGGCGCGTGCCCGACCGGCGCCATCGTCGCGCCCTACGAGCTCGACGCGCGCCGCTGCATTTCGTATCTGACGATCGAGCTTCCCGGAAGCATTCCGGAGGCGTTGCGGCCACTCATCGGCAACCGCGTCTACGGCTGCGACGACTGCCAGCTCGCGTGTCCATGGAACAAGTACGCGCAGCCCTCGACCGAGGATGGATTCGCGGTGCGGCACGGTCTCGACGACGTCGCGCTCGTCGAGCTGTTCCGTTGGACGGCCGACGAGTTCGACGCGCGCATGCGCGGCAGCGCGATCCGGCGGATCGGCTACGAGCGCTGGTCGCGCAACCTCGCCGTCGGCCTCGGTAACGCCGCGTCCGATGCGGCGATCGTGGCGGCGCTCGAGGCGCGCCGGGACGATCCCTCGCCCGTCGTTCGCGAGCACGTCGAATGGGCGCTGGCCCGGCATCGCCTTCGCACGGCAGCATCGGCCAGTGCGGCGCAAGCCCAGCAATGAACCCCCGCGAAGGAAGCCGCCATGGGAACACGTGACGAGCGCGTCGACGCCTATATCGCCCGCGCTCCGGATTTCGCGCGCCCGATCCTCGCGCACCTGCGAGCGCTCGTGCATGCGGCGTGCCCCGGCGTCAGCGAAACGATCAAGTGGGGATTTCCGCACTTCGAGTTCAACGGCATCCTGTGCTCGATGGCGGCGTTCAAGGCGCACTGCGCGTTCGGCTTCTGGCACAGCGCCATGCGCGCCGATGCCGCGGCGAATGCGCAAGGGCGACGCGGCGATGGGCCAGTTCGGTCGCATCGCCGCCCGGGAAGACCTGCCGAAGGACGCAGCGCTGAAGGCGCTGATCCGCCGGGCCGCGACGCTCAATGCGGCGGGCGTGAAGCCGGCGCGCGCGACGCCGGCGAAAGCGAAGCCGCCGCCGAAGGTTCCCCCGGATCTCGCCGCGGCGCTGCGCCGAAATCGCGAGGCTCGCGCCCGGTTCGACGCGATGAGCCCCAGCCATCGACGCGAATACATCGAGTGGTTGACCGAAGCGAAGCGCGACGCGACGCGCGAGAAGCGTCTCGCGACGGCGATCGAGTGGATCGCCGAGGGCAAATCGAAGGAGTGGAAATACCGCGGGAGCTAGGGAGCCTCTGCACAAGCACGCTTGCGCTACGCCTGCCTGATGCGGACGGATGCTCATTTGGCAACTGCGCGACGAAGGTCAGGCTCTATTCCGGCGCGTCAGCGCACCGGCGCCCACTTCACCAGGAAGGCGTGCACCGCCACCGGATCGTAGGACTTGCCGGATTCGAGCACGCTCGTGTCCTGCGAGTGCAGGAGCCGCCCCGTCGAATCGAGCACGAACAGATGCGGGTAGGCCTCGATCCTGGGCCACCGGCGAAGGAGCGCCTCGTTCGGATTCTCCTTGGAAAAGTTGACCTTGAGCCAGACGAAGTTGCGATCGCGCAGCCCGTCGAGGTCGGGATCGCCCGCGAAGAACCGGTCCATGATGTGGCACCAGGAGCACCATTGGCCGCCGACGTCGACGATCACGTTGCGGTTGGACGCCCGGGCGATGCGCAACGCCGCATCGAGGTCGTGCGCGGCATCGCGTGTGGGGTCGAAGTCGCGCGGCAGGAGGCGCGAGTCCGCGATGGCGCTGCCCGGCCATGCCGCCAGCAGCGCCAGCATGGCGAGGAAACTCCGGCGCGAATGTAGGAAATCGGTCATGGGATGGATCGGCAGGTGATCGCGCGGATCATAACGCAAATGCTCGTCGGGCCGCGACAGGGGGCGTCGGCGCGTCGTCGTCAGCGTATCAGCTGATTCATCGACACGATCGGGAGCATGACCGCCAGCACCAGCGCGAGCACCACCGCGCCCATCGCCACGATCAGCGCCGGCTGCAGCAGCGCGGCGAACCAGGCGAGCCGCCGCTCCGATTCACGCTCCAGCTCCTCGGCCGCACGCTCGAGCATCGGCGCCAGTTGCCCGCTCGCTTCCCCGTTGGCGACGAGGTGGATCAGCACCGGAGGGAAGACACGCTGCTCCTTGAGGGCACGCGCGAGCGACACGCCTTCGCGCACGAGTGCCGCCGCCGCCGTGCCGGCCTCGCGCAGCGGCAGCGCCCACACGACGTCGCGTGCGGCGTCGAGCGAGCGCAGCAGAGGTGCCCCGCTGCCCGTGAGGATGGCGAGCGTGCTCGCGAAGCGCGCCGTGTCGATCGCGCGAACCAGGCGCCCGATCACGGGGACCCGCAGCAGCCGGGCGTGCCAGGCGTGCCGGAACGCCGCGCGCCGGTTGGCGACGGCAAACGCGATCGCGGCGAGCGCGGCGCCTGCGACCCAGAACCATCCGGTCGTCCGGACGAAGCCGCTGACGGCGATGAGCGCCCGCGTGAGCCAAGGCAGCGTCTGCCGGCTTTGCTGGTACACCGAGACGACCTGCGGGACCACGTAGACCAGCAGTGCGACGATGACGGCGAGCGCAATGATCGTGACCAGCGCCGGGTAGATCAGCGCCAGCGTGAACTTCTGCCGCATCACCTCGCGCGCCTCGAGGTAATCGGCGAGGCGTTCCATGACATCGGGCAGGCGGCCGGTCTCGGCCCCGACCGCCACGAGCCCGCGATAGAGGTCCGAAAACGTGCGCGGCCAGCGCGCCAGCGCCGCGGCGAGCGATTCGCCCGAGGCGATGTGGCCGCGCAATGCGTCGAAGACTCCGGCGACGCGCTTGTCGTCGGCCTGCTCGGCCACCGCGGACAGCGCCTGATCGAGCGGCATTCCCGAGCGCAACAGCGTCGCGAGCTGTCGCGTCGACAGCGCGAGCAGCGTCGGCGCGATCCTGCGGTAATCGACGCCACCCGCGGGCGCGTCGGCGAGGCCGGCGGCCTCGATGACGGTCGGCGTGAGCCCGTCGCCGCGAAGCCGGTCCCGCGCCTGGCGCGCCGATTCGGCGTCGAGGAGCCCGCGCCTCGACTTGCCGCGCGCGTCGACTGCCTCGTACCGGAATGCGGAAATGGACGACCCCCGCGCGGTCACGCTTCGCGCGTGACGCGCACGAGCTCGGCGAGCGAGGTGGCGCCCGCCGCGATCCACCGCGCGCCATCGCGCCGCAGCGGCGTCATTCCGTTCGCCAGCGCCGCCGCGCGCAATGCGTGCTCGGGCGCCCGCTCGTGGATCAGCCGGCGCATCGCATCGTCGACGACGATGAGCTCGTAGACGCCGGTGCGGCCGCGAAAGCCGGTGCGGCTGCACTGCTCGCAGCCCTGCGCCGTCGCGACGCGCTGCGCCGCGGGCAGCCCGAGATCCGCGAGCAGCGCCGCTTCGGCGCCGGCCGGCGCGGCGTCGGCCTTGCAGGCCGGACAAAGCGTGCGCACGAGCCGCTGCGCGAGAACGCCGAGCAGGCTCGACGCGAGCAGATACGGCTCGACGCCCATGTCGGCGAGGCGCGCCATCGCGCTCGACGCATCGTTGGTGTGCAGCGTCGCCAGCACCAGATGGCCGGTCAGCGACGCCTGCACCGCGATCTGCGCGGTCTCGAGATCGCGGATCTCGCCGATCATGATGACGTCCGGGTCCTGCCGCAGGATCGCGCGAAGCGCGCGCGCGAACGTGAGGTCGATCCGCGGGTTCACCTGCGTCTGGCCGACGCCGTCGAGCGCGTACTCGATCGGGTCCTCGACCGTCATCATGTTCGAGCTGCCGCGCGGCAGCCGCGACAGCGCCGCGTAGAGCGTCGTCGTCTTGCCCGATCCGGTGGGGCCGGTGACGAGGAGAATCCCGTGCGGCTCGCGGATCAGGCGATCGATGGCGTCTCGCGTGGGCGGGCTCATGCCGAGCGCGGCGAGATCGAGCTGGGCCGAATCCTTGTCGAGGAGGCGCAGCACGACGCGCTCGCCCGGCCCGGTCGGCAGCGTCGAGACGCGCACGTCGACCTGCTTGTCGCCGAGCTTCAGCGCAATGCGGCCGTCCTGCGGCAAACGCTTTTCCGCGATGTCGAGGCTCGCCATGATCTTGAGCCGGGAGACGAGCGCCGCGTGCAACGCGCGCGGCGGCTCGATGACGTCGTGCAGCATGCCGTCGACGCGGAAGCGCACGACCGAGCGGTTTTCGTAGGGCTCGAAGTGAAGGTCGGACGCGCGCTCGCGCAGCGCCTGCAGCAGCAGCGCGTTGATCATCCGGATCACGGGGGCTTGCGCGCCGCTGTCGAGCAGGTCCTCGGCCGGCGGGAGATCCTGCATCAGCCGCGTGAGGTCGGTCTCGCGGGCGAGGTCGCTCGAAATGCCGGCGGCGCCCGACGCCGCAGTGTTGTAGGTCCGCGCGAGCTCGGCGGCGAACCGCTCGGGATCGACGGCGCGCGTCACGAGCGGGCGCTGCAGCACGCGCTTCAGCTCGGCGATCCCCTCGACGGTCGCGTCCGGCCGCGTCAGCACCACGATCGCGTCACCGTCCTCGGCGAACGCGAGGACACCGTGCATCTTGGCGAACGAATACGGAATTCGCGCGAAGGGCGCAGATGACAAAGCGCGGGCGAGTGCGGGATCGGCGTTCATTCGGATCGGCGCCGCGGATGCGGCTATGGCGCCTTCGGCGGCGGCGCCGGCTGACCGCGCCGTGTCAGGCTCGCAGCGGCAGCTGCGGCGGTACCATCATCGGGCTCGGCGCAATCGGCTGCAACCAGCGGCGCCGCGCCCTGGATCGCGCCGGATGGCGGAAGCTGCGGATACGAGAGGTCGTTCCAGTAGATCCGCGGCGGCGGATTGAGCTTGTTCTGCTCGCCGATGAGATAGTCGTAGCGGTCCTGCGTGACCTCCACTGCGCCGGCCGGTCCGCGGACGACGGAGGGCTTGATGAAGATCATCAGGTTCGTCTTGGTCCGCTGCCGGTTGTTGTAGCGGAAGAGCGCGCCGATCAGCGGCAGCTCGCCCACCAGCGGGACGGCGGAATTGTTGTCGGTGAGCTGGTCCTGGATGAGCCCGCCCAGCACGACGATCTGGCCATCCTCGACGGCGACCGACGATTCGATCGACCGCTTGTCGGTGATGATGCCGGCCGGATTGTTCGTGCTCTCGACGCGCGAGACTTCCTGGTAGACGACGAGACGGACGCTTCCGCCTTCCGTGATCTGCGGCCGCACGCGGAGCGTGATGCCGACGTCCTTGCGCTCGATGGTCTGGAACGGCGACACGGTGGGATTCGCGGCGGCGGTCGTGTACTGGCCGGTGATGAACGGAACGTTCTGGCCGACGACGATCTTCGCCTCCTCGTTGTCGAGCATGAGGAGCGTCGGCGTCGAGAGGATGTTGGCATTCGCCTGCGTCTCGAGCGCGCGGGCGAGGAAGGCGAGGTTCGCGATCTGCCCGAGCCCGGGGATCGTGATCGTGCCGTTGAGGATGCCGGCGTTGAGGCCCTGCGCGAGATTGGCGAGGTTCATCGTCCCCGTGATGATGTTGCTCGTCGGCGCGGTGTTCTGCGGATTGAAATTGGTGCCGCCGAAGCCCTGCACGCCGCTCTTGCCGATGCCCGAGAGGACCTGCCACTGGATGCCGAACTCGGCCGCCTTGTCGGCGCTCACCTCGACGATCAGCGCCTCGACCAGCACCTGCGCGCGGCGGATGTCGAGCTTCTCGACGATGGCGCGCAGATTGTTGTAGACGGGCTCGGGGGCCATGATGACCAGCGCGTTGTTCGCGATGTCCGCCTGGATCATCGCGCCTCCCGCCGCGAACGCGTTGGGGCCGAGCGCCGGCGCCCCGCCCTGCACCGCCGACGCGACGCTCGCGAGCGGTGCCGTGCCCATGCTGCCGGTGGCCGTTCCGCTGTTGCCTGAGAGCGTGGACGACGGCAGGCCTTGCGTCACATCGCTTCCGCCCGCGAGAAGCGAGCGCAGCGTCTGCGCGACGCGCACCGCCTCGGCGTTCCTGAGGTAGATGATGAACATGTTGCCGCCGGGACGCCCCGGCGTGTCGAGGTCGGCGATCAGCGCCTTCACCCGCGCCAGTCGCGCCGGATTCTCGGCGCGCAGCAGGATGCTGTTCGAGCGCGGGTCCGCGATGATCGTCATCCGCTGCTGCGCATCGGCGGGCGCGCCGCCCGGCGCCGCGGCGCCCTGCTCGCCAACCAGCTTGGTCAGCATCGTGACGAGGTCGATGGCGGAAGCGTATCGGAGCGGCACCAGCACCGGCTCGCCCGCCGGCGGCTGGTCGAGCGAGGCGATGATGCGGTCGATGCGCTTCAGGTTGTCGGCGTAGTCGGTGATCACCAGCGCATTCCCGTTCGGGTACGCCGCAATCGTGTTGTTGGGGGTGATCAGCGGCCGCAGGATGTTGACGATCTGCGCCGCGGATTCGTACTTGAGCGTGGTGACCTGGGTGACCAGGCGATCGCCCGTCGCGCTGACCGTTCCGCGCGTGACGGCACCGCCGTGCTGCTTGGCGTCGGCCTCGGGGACGATCTTGACGAGACCGTCGGATTCGATCGCCGCGTAGCCTTGCATTCGCAATGCCGAGAGGAATGTCGGATAGACCATGTCCCGCGGCACCGTGTGCGAAGAGGTGATGTTTATCGTTCCCTTCACCCTCGGATCGACGACGAAGTTGCGGCCCGTGATTTCGCTGATCGCGCGGACGACCGCGTCGATGTCCGCGTTGACGAAATTGAGGGTGACCATGTCGTCGGCGGCCCGCGCCGTTGTCATGGCCAGCGCCGTCGCCACGAGGAATGCCGCCGCCAGCCCGGCCCGGAGAGACCGGGCGAAGGCGAAGCATCGGCCGCTGCGGCCGGCAGGATTCGTACTAGGGTTCAATGCGTCGCCCGGTGCCGGCTGCAGCGTACCGGATGTGCCGGCACGGCCGTTCCAGCCGGAAAAGGTTGCAAAACGATGCCCGAGGCTGAATTTTCGCGTTCGCCAGCCGTTTTCGGGAATAATAGCACGCGCTCCCACCGCGCCCCGCCCCCGTCTGGGCGCATGAACCGCGATGAATCCGAAGAGGGCGCTCGTCGCATCCAATCCGGTGAAGCCCACCAAAACCGGAGTTCGCATGAATAACCGCACCCTGGCCCGTCCCGCTCCGACCAGGAGTTTTCGCCGCCTCGTCCTGGGCACGGCGTTGCTGCTCGCCCTCACCGTCTGGCTCATGCCGCGCAGCCCCATGGCGTTCGCGCAGGACGCGAAGCCGGCCGCCGGCGCCCCGACGGTCGCCGCGCCGGCCACGCCGGCGCCTCCGGCGCCACCGCCCGCACCCGGCAAGGCCGCCACGAAGGACGCCAAGGCCAAATCGTCGGTTTCCGCCAAGATCGACGTCAGCACCGACAAGGCGGGCAACTCGACCGTCACCATCGAGAAATCGGGGTCCGGCCCCTCGACCGACGCCGAGGTCGATGATGCCGAGGACGACAGCGGGCCGGTCATCGGCATCGGGCCGGGCAAGCACGGCAAGAAGCGCGTGCACGTCGGTGTATTCGGCGAGCGACCGCGAGTACGACTCGTGCATCGATTTCGCCCGCAACGAGCCCGGGCTCGCAGCGATGGTCGTCGCGATCGTCGCGGTGGTGTTCCTGTCGCCGGTCCTCGCCATCGGCCTCATCCTCTGGTATCGCATGCGCAAGGCCAAGATGCTGAACGAAACGATGCTGAAGCTCGCCGAGAAGGGCATCGTTCCTCCGGCCGATGCGCTGGGCGCGCTCGCCGGCGGCAACCCCGCGGCCGCGATTTCGGCCGGGCCGGCCACCGCGCCGCTCTACGAGCAGGCGAAGCAGATTCGCCGCCGCGCCGCCTGGTCCGACCTGCGCAAGGGCGTGATCCTCGCCGGATTCGGCCTCGGCCTCACCTTCTTTTCAATGCTCGACGACGGAACGCCCAACAGCGTCGGGCTCGTGCTCCTCTTCGTCGGCGTCGGTTATCTCGTCCTCTGGTGGTTCGAGGAGCGGCAGCTTGCTCCCGCCGGCAAGGCCGCGGGCAGCGCGCCGCCGGTCGGTCCGCCCGCCGGGACGAACGGAAGCGCATGATCCGCCGATGCCGCCGGTCAGCGATGCCGAACTTATCGCCAGAGTCGTCGTCGTCGATGACCGGCATGCCTTCTCGGAGCTCGTGCGCCGGCACCAGTCGGCGGTCCGTGCCACGTTGCGGCGGCTCACCGCCGGCAACCACGCGCTCGCCGACGACCTTGCGCAGGACACGTTCATGCTCGCGTACCGCAACATCAAGTCGTTTCGCCAGGAAGCGCAGTTCTCGACGTGGCTCTACCGCATCGCGACCAACGCATTCCTGGCCGACGCGCGGCGGCGCAAGGAGGAGCTCATCGGCGACCGGACCGACCAGGTGCCCGACGAGGATCCGGACGATGCCGGCGAATCGGCCGGCGGCGAGAGCGACCACGCCGCGGGCACGGGGCTCAGGATCGACATGGAGCGCGCGATGGCCGTGCTGAGCGACGCGGAGCGCGCCGCCATCATCCAGTGCTACCATAATGACCTGTCGCACGAGGAGGCTGCCTGGGTGCTGAACTGTCCCGTCGGAACCGTCAAGACGCACATCCTGCGGGCCAAGCAGAAGCTGAAGGCCCGACTGGGTGCGTGGGCGCCCGAATAGAGCGGAGCGAAACATGACCGACCGCCTCATCACTGCAAGCGACGCCGGCGACGACTGGCTCGACGCGGCGTTGCGCCAGGACGGGCTCGCGCACCGAGCCGGCTACCTCGACGATGACGGCTTCACCGCCCGGGTGATGGCCGGACTGCCGGCGCCCGCGACGCTGCCGGCATGGCGCAAGCCGGTGCTGGGCGTCCTGTGGGCCGCGGCGGGCATCGGCATCGCCCTCGCATTGCCCGGCACCGCGACCGACATCGTGCACGAGATCGCCCGCGTATTCGTGCATCCGGTGTCGACGGCGCAGATCGTCGCGGGAGTGGTCATGCTGGGCGCCGCGACGTGGGCGGCTGCCGCCTTCGCGCTGAAGCACGACTGACCGCGCGCGTAGACAATAGAAAACGGCCGCCCGAGGGCGGCCGTTTGCGTTCCGGCGTACGTCGCGGCGCCGGCTATTCCTTGACCGAGAAGTTGATGTCGACCTCGCCGACGTACCGCTCGCCCTCGGCATTGAATTTCCAGCCGCGCAGCGCGGCGATGACCGCCTTCTCGAAATACCTTGGCGGATCGGCGCTGACGATCGTCACCTCGGTGACGTTGCCCTTCTCGTCGATCACGAGGCGGGCGACGACCTTGCCCGAGAACACGTTGTCCTTGAGCGCCTGGCGCGGGTATTCCGGGCTGTCGCCGGCGATGCGCGTGATGCCGCGGCGAATCGCCGGCTTGGGCGCCGGCGGCGCGGGCGGCGCCGGCGGCGCGATCACGTGCGGCTCCGTCGGAGGCTCCGCGGTCACGGCGGAGATGACCGGCGCCGTGTTCGACACGACCGGCACGTCCGGCGGCGGGACGTAGGTTTGTTCCATCGGCTTCTGCTTCGGCGCCTCGACGATCTTCTTCGGCGGCGGCGGCGGGGGCGGCGGCGCCTTGAGCTCCTCGATCACCGTTGCCGTCAGCGGCTTCTTGATCACCTCGACCGCCTTCCGCGCGAGCCCGGTCACGAGCGCGTAGATCACGAAAAGGTGAAGCAATACGACGAACGTGATCCCGATCGCGTGGCGGGTCGGGTCTCTTTGCTGCCGTGCGTAGTCCATCTGCGTTTGACTCCAGGTGCCGCGCCTTGGTGCCGTTGCCGGCTACTCGTTCACGAACTGCTCGCTGCCGACCAGGCCGATCTTGGTGAGCCCGAGCCGCTGCGACGAGGCCATCACCGCGGCGACGATCTCGTATTTCGCGTTCTTGTCGGGGCGCAGGTGCAACTCCGGCTGGACCGCCTTGGCCGGCGGCGTCCTTGAGCCGGGTCTCGAGCGCCGTCCGGTCCGGGACGATCTCGCCGTTCCACCAGATCCGGCCGTCGCCGTCGACGTCGACCTTGAGCACTTCCGGCGGCGTGAGCGGCGGCGGCGGATTGCCCGTCGGCATGTTGAGATTGACCGCGTGCAGCTGGATCGGGATCGTGATGATCAACATGACGAGCAGCACCAGCATGACGTCGATCAGCGGCGTCGTGTTGATGTCCATCATGACTTCCGGCTCCGGCGAATTGCTGGAGCCTACGTTCATGCTCATGCGCGGTTCCTCATGCTGTCGCGGTCATCCGCCGCGCACCGGCGGCTCGGTGATGAATCCGACCTTGGCGATGCCGGCGCGCTGGCACGCATAGATTACGCGGCCGACGCCGTCGTAGCGCCCGGTGCCATCGCCGCGGATCTGGACCTCCGGCTGCGGCGTCAGCACCGAGACCTTCTTGAGGCGATCGATCAACGCCTGCGTGGACTGGATCTGCAGGTCGTTCCAGAAGATGCGGCCCGTCGCGTCGACCGAGATCACGATGTTCTCGGGCTTCGTCTCGCGGATCTCGTTGCGCTCCTTGGGGAGCTGCACCGGGATCGACGTCGTGACGACCGGGATCGTGATCAGGAAGATGATCAGCAGCACCAGCATCACGTCGACCAGCGGCGTGGTGTTGATCGTCGAGATGGTTTCGTCGCCGCCACCTTCCGGCGGCCCGACGCTCATGGACATGGTTCAGCCCCGCACGGCCGGACTCGGCGCGGAAAGGAGAACGGCGTGCAGGTCGGCGCCGAAGCCGCGCACGTTGTCGAGCGCCGACTTGTTGCGGCGAACGAGCCAGTTGTACCCGAGCACGGCGGGAACCGCGACCGCAAGGCCGAAGGCCGTCATGATCAGCGCTTCGCCCACCGGACCCGCGACCTTGTCGATCGACGCCTGTCCGGCGATGCCGATCGCCGTCAACGCGTGGTAGATCCCCCAGACCGTGCCGAACAGCCCGACGAACGGCGCGGTCGAGCCCACGGTGGCGAGAAACGCGAGACCATCCTGCGTGCGGCTCGCCACGTTGTCGATCGCGCGCTGAATCGACATCGTGATCCATTCGTTCATGTTGACTCTCTCGAGCAGGCCGGTGTGCTTGTGCGAGGCTTCGATGCCGGTTTCCGCGATGAAGCGGAACGGGCTGTTCTTCTTCAGGCTCTCGGCGCCCTTCACCACCGACGGCGCGCTCCAGAATGTCTTCTCGGCCTGGCGCGCGTGCTTGTTCATCTTGTACTGCTCGTACACCTTGGTGATGATGATGTACCAGCTGCCCATCGACATGACGACGAGGATCCCCAGCGTGAACCGCGCGACGATGTCACCGCCCCGCCAGAGCGCCTCGAGGCCGTACGGGTTGTCGACCACTTCGGTCGCGCGCATCGAGGGGGCGGCAGCCGGCGCCGGCGCGGCGGGTGCTGCGGCAGCAGGCTCGGCGGGCGCGGCAGCGGCCGGCGCGGCGGGTTGCGCCTGCGCCTCGGCGACCTGCGGCAGGGCCGTCAGGGTCGCGGCGATGGACAGGACCGCGGCCAAGGCGGCCAATCGGGTCATCTTCAGCATGGTGTCTCCAGGCAATAAACGATTCAGTCAGAAAACCGGGTTACGGGCCGACAGTTCGGACGATGCACGCGTCGGCGGAGGGTGATCCGCCGGCCGCCAGGCAGGCTGTTGTTTGCTCGCACCCTGATCCCCGGATGCGCCCGGCACTGCCAGTTGCGCCGTGGCGCTGCGCCATCCCAAAAACGGCCTCCGGGGAAATGCGGAGGCGTGAGGGCGAAAACACCAAAACACATTGGCCCCGCAGTGTGGCGGGGCCAAGCTTCGTCGGAAAACCGCGGGATTTTACACGATCGCCGGACGTTGTCCAACCCGGCCGTGCCGACACGGGCTGTCGGCGCGGCCGCGGGTCGAGTCCACCGGAGACGGAACGGGGCATTGCCGCGGAACCGGGCGGGGTACGTCGCTATTGGACCAGCGGGAACGCTTCGGCGATGCTGTAGAGCTGCATCGCGCGGATCTGCGATTCCACCTGCAGGTAGCGCGCGGCCTTCTTGGGCGGCAGCGCCCGCATCAGCTTGTTCTGCATCTTTCGCCGCGCCCTGACCTCGGTCTCGTCGGCGGCGATCAGGTCGTTCGCGAGCTGCTTCGCGTAGGGGTCGGACATCGGCTTGTCGCGTGCGATGAGGCCCTCCAGCGTGCGGCTGCGATTGCGGTTGGCCATGTCGACGTCGGCCTGGTACGCATCGTAGATCGGCCAGAATTTCTTGGCCTCGGCCGGCGTCAGGTTGAGCACCGACGCGACATAGGCCTTCTTGTCGGCCTTGACGGCCTTCTGCAGCGCCTGCAGGTCGTTCGCCGGGGCGTTGTCCGCAGCGCCGGCGACCGGTGTCGCGAGCATGGTGGCGGCAACAAAAACGGCGGCCAGAGTTCTCTTCATCGTCGTCCCCATGGTGTCGTTGCGATTCCCTGACCGGCCCGCGCATTCGCCGACGCAGCCGCGCCGATCGGTGTCGGCGCATCGACCCGGGCGGGTCTGCCGCGACGACCTCGCGCGACCGGCATCATGCGGATATTCCCCCGGCTCCCGGACCCCCGCGGAGCCATGTGTCTTTTAGCACATCGGCGCCGCGGTGGCGATGGATTCGCGTGCGCCACGGCGGATTTTCGCGATCCCGCCGACGACCGTCCTGCGCGCGCCGGCAACGCGCATCGGCCTCGCCCCGGGCCGACCGAGCACCGCTCGTTGCGCGCCATCGGATGCGGTCGGGCCGCGCCGGGCGCGTGTATTCCGTGATGTAATCCGGGCTGGCGGCCGGCCGTACGCGAGGTCGCTGCGTCGACGCGGCGTCAACACCCTTCCAGATCGCAAGGAATCCCCAATGCGAGCGTTCCTTCTTGCTTCGATCCTCGTGCTCACGGCCGGAACGGCGCATGCCGATGTCACGCGCGACGCCCTCGCCGACATCGTGAAATGCGCCGACATCGCCGACGCGGCGAAACGGCTCGAATGCTTCGATGCGGCCGCCGCGCGCGGCAAGACCGCGCTTGCGGCGCCGGTGGCGCCGGCGCCTCAGGCCAAGGAGAAGAGCTTGGCTCGACTGGTTCGGATTTTCGAAGCCGGCCCCGGTGACCAAACCCGAGGATTTCGGCAAGCCGGCGCCGGCAGCCGAGCCCGGCCCGGGCGAAGTGAACCAGGTCTCCGACAATGTGCTCGAATTCGCGAAGACGGCACGCGGCAAGGCCGTCTTCATCCTGGAGAACGGCCTGGTCTGGCGCCAACTCGACAGCGACAGCACGGAAGTGCAGCCGCCGCCTCAGGGCGCGACGATGAAAGTCACCGTCGAGACCGGCGTTTTCGGGAGCTACAACCTCACGATCGAGGGAAGGAAGATCTCGTCAAGGTCACCCGGCTGAAGTGACTCGCCGAGGTTGCGGCCCATCCAATGGGCTGCCCCGGGGCGCCGGCCTCCGGACCCGGGCTCAGGGACGCGCCTGAGCGGTCTTCCGCGTCCCCGCCGTCTCGAACTCCCTGGCACAACCCGCCGCCCACTGCCTGAACAGGGCTTCGAACCAGAACAGATTCGTGACGCTGTTCGCCCTGTTGTTCAGCCGGATCTCGCGCGCCATGTCACGATCTACGACGCGTGCGAGCAGAGTTCCTGTCACTGCGTCGCGCACGTCGAGGCGAAGCGTCGCCTCTCCCCCATCCCTTACAATCGCAACTTGAATTCCCGGCGCCGGCACGTCCGGAGCGTTGACGTAGAGGTCGGTAACGCTGGGCGACAGGCGCAGCACGCCCTCGCCCGGTGCTGCTGCAATTTCGTAGCCCTGCGACGTAAAGGTCTCGGCGACGACGCTTGAAAGACTCAGGGCCGCTTCGTCGATGATCCGCTGCGCGTCCTCAGGCATGAGCCAGCGCTGCACGCCCCGCTGGGCGTTGGTGTCCTTCAGCCAATCCTTCTTGAACGCGGCTCGGGCCGGGTCAACGATGATCTTGTGATAGCGGGACAGATCAGTATCCGGTCGCAGATAAAGCTCGCCGAGATTCCGGGATTGCACGGCAACGAGTCCGTCGCTCGTTGCCGGGACCGCGGCGTCATTCGCGGCCGCGAAAGCCGTCCCCGCGAGCGTGGTCAGCAACAGGACGAAAAGCGTGTTGTGGTTCATGGTCAGCCCTCCTCGTTCACCTCAAGCTATCATGTGAACATTACTCCCGCGTCGATTATTCGACGGCTCGCGACAGAAAGGTGTTCCGCCGCCGTGTCCAGGTTGAAAGATCCTGACGCGAGATTGGCGCTCCGTGAGGTTCTCGATGTTAGTCCGCCCGGCGCGCGAACGCCAGCGGAGGCGGAAACGGGCGTGAAGGATCCCATTTGGCGATAGAGCGGCCCAATTCGATTGCCGATGACCTGCTGGCGCAATTGCCCACGTCGCCCGACGCCTATCCGCAAAAGCTTGACCTCGTTCGCGAGGTGGTCTTGCTCGTACGGTTGGACGCGGCCGCCTATCGCGCCGCAAGCTTCCTCGACGACCGCATTCTGAGCCCGGTCACGCAAGGCGCGTGGCTGCCAATCGGCGATGTCGCCAACGCCGCGCGCCGTGTGACAGGCGGCCACGCCGTCCATTTCATCTTTCATACGGGCCACGTCGGCTCGACCCTGCTCAGCCGGCTGCTCGACGAGACGGGAGGGGTGCTGTCGTTGCGCGAACCGTTGCCGCTCAGGACGCTGGCCGACGCCCATGACCTGTTGGGCCGAGTCGACTCGCTGTTGAGCAACGAGGAATTCGAACTCGCGCTTGCCATGTTCCTGCGGCTCTGGAGTCGCGGTTACGCCCAGACGCGCAGCGTCGTCGTCAAAGCGACGAGCAGTGCCGGACGCCTGGCCGCGCCGATTCTGGCCGCAAGTGAAAGCGCTCGCGCAATCTACATGAACCTGCGCGCCGAATCTTACCTGGCGACGCTGCTGGCCGGACAGAATTCGCCCGTCGATCTGCGCGGACACGGGCCGGAACGCATTCGGCGTTTGCAATCGCGTGTCGGCACGCCTCTCGCGCCTTTGCACACGCTGTCTATCGGCGAACTGGCGGCAATGAGCTGGCTTTCCGAATCCTGGACGCAACACGACGCCGTGAAGCGGTTCGCGGGCAGGGTCATCGCGTTGGATTTCGACGCGTTTCTTTCGAACGTAGCTGACAACATGATCCGCATTCTTGACCATTGCGAGCTGCCCCGTGACGCCCGCTATCTTTCCGAGGTGGGCCGCAGTCCGGTGCTGACGCGCTATTCGAAGGCACCCGAATACGGATACACGCCGAATGATCGTGCGGAAGGCTTGCGCGTCTCGCGCCGTGACAACCGCGCCGAAGTCCGTAAAGGAATTGACTGGCTCGAACGACTGAGGAGATCCGACAATGCGGTCGCCGAGGTCGTGAACGGTATTGGCATTTAAGTTGTCGACGACATGCGTATCAGATTCTGGCGTGCGACACCGAGTCGTACGCGGTTTTCACGTTTCATCGGACAGTCCTTCCAGCGCGGCGATTTCATTGAGCTCGCGGACCTGCGACCGCTGGTGCTCGTCGGCAATATAGCTTTCGATGAACGTCATCGACACCAGGCGCTGGCCCGCACGCACCGGAGTAACCTCGTGCAGCGTCGCAATCAGTAAGAGGTTATCGATCTTCAGAAACACCTTTTTCCTGTGACCGCTCTGTTGGAAATGCAATCCTATGCCGGGTCCTGCAGGGTTCCCATGTTATTTGCTATGCTTTCGTCCGCAATCCGGCGTCGGAGGCGAAACCGCCCGGCGACAATCTGAATCTGCTCACCATGCCTATGCCACCCATTGACGCGCGTGCGCTCGCGCAGTCCGGAGTCGACGCGCTACGCACGGGTGACGCTCGCACGGCGCGCGAGTCATTCGAAAGGATCGTCACCGCAGGTCGGGCCGATGCCTCCAGTTACATCGGCCTCGCCTATGCTTGCCGTCGGCTCGACGACAGGGCGGCCGCGCTCGCCGCCGTCGACAAGGCTCTGGCGCTCGAGCCGCGCAACTTGCGCGCGCTGATGTTCAAGGCCGACCAGCTGGCCGAATCGGGGGACGCGCGCGGCGCGTCGTCGTTCTACCGATTCGTGCTCCAGATCGCTCCGCCAGCCGACCAGCTGTCGGTTGAAATGCGCGACGAATTGAGCCGGGCGCAAACGATTTGCGAGCGTCATGCCGCTCAATTCGAAGCGTTCCTCCAGGACCGGCTGGTCGCCCAGGGCCTCGTCGACGGGCGATCCGCCGGGCGGTTCAGGCATTCACTCGACATTCTGCTGGGAAAGAAGACGATCTATTTCCAGCAGCCGCGCACCTATTTCTTCCCGGAGCTTCCCCAGATCCAGTTCTACGAGCGGGACGACTTCCCGTGGCTCGACCCGGTCGAGGCGGCCACGGCGGACATCCGCTCCGAGCTCTCCGAGGTCCTCAAGGGAGGGTCCGCGTTCCGACCCTATATCCAGAACGACCCGAAGCGTCCGCGCAAGGAACAAAGCGGGATGACGGACAACTTGGACTGGAGCGCCTTCTACTTGTGGAAGGACGGCGAGATCGTGCCCGAGAACGCCGCCCGGTGCCCGCGGACGATGAAGGTCATGGAGGAAGTTCCGCTTGCCCGGGTTAAAAACCGCTCGCCGTCGGTCCTTTTCTCCCTGCTGCGCCCCGGCGCGCGGATTCCGCCCCACTCGGGTCTCGTCAATACCCGCCTCATCTGCCACCTTCCGTTGATCGTCCCGCCGGACTGCGGCTTCCGGGTCGGCAACGACACGCGCACGCCCGTCGAAGGCAAGGCGTGGCTGTTCGACGACACGATGGAACATGAAGCCTGGAACCGCAGCGACCGGACCCGCGTGATACTTCTGTTCGAAATCTGGCGTCCGGAGCTCACCGAAGAGGAGCGCGGGCTCGTCGCTGCCATGTTTGGAGCGATCGACACCTACAGCGGCGAGAAGCCTGCGTGGTCGATCTGACAACCCAACGAGAAATCCAATGCAGAACATTCAGGGACGACTGCCCGAAATCAATGCGTTGGAGGCGCAGGCTTTCCGCGCCGCGCAGGCCGGGCGAGAGGACGAGGCAACGCGGCTTTGGCGCCGGATTCTCGAGATCGACCCTGGTCACCCGCGAACCTTGATGGCACTCGGCCAGCGGGCCTTCCGCCAAGGAGACATGCAGTCCGCCCGCGTGGCGTTCCAGCGCCTCGTGGACACCGATGGCACGGACGCCCAGCAATGGATTCATCTTGCCGTCACCTGCCGGAACCTCAACGACGAGCCGAGCGAAGAAAGCGCGATTCAGCACGCGCTCAGCCGTGATCCCAGCGACCTCGTGGGCCTGCTTCTCCGCGCCAACCTGCTCGAGCGGCAGGGAAAGACGCACCAGGCGGCCCGGGCCTACGGCGCCGCGGCGATTGTCGCTCCCCCGGTCGAGCGCCTGCATCCCGAGCTGCGGCCGTCCGTCTCGCAGGCGCTGGCGCACGTGCAGAAATACAACCAGGACATCGGGACCTTCCTCGATCAACATCTCGATTCGCACCTCGCGCAGTTCGCCGGTGAGAATCTGAAGCGGTTCCGTGATTCACTCGACATCATGGTCGGACGGAAGAAGCGATACGATTCACATTCGGTGATCTACCACTTTCCCGGTCTCGCCCCGATCGAATTCTTCGACCGTGCCGATTTTCCCTGGCTCGATCCGATCGAGGCCGCGACGAACGACGTTCGCGAAGAATTTCTGGAAATCCTTGCCGCCGAGGAGGGCTTCACGCCCTATATCAGCTATCCGCCGGACGTGCCGCACAACCAGTTCGCGGAACTGAACAACTCGCCGCGCTGGAGCGCCTTCCACCTCTACAAGATGGGAAAGCTGATCGACGAAAACGCCGCCAGGTGCCCGACCACCATGCGGCTGCTGGCGGGCGCTCCCCAGCCCGACCAACCGGGACGCACGCCGGCGGCGATGTTCTCGCTGTTGAAGCCCCGGACGCGAATCCCGCCGCACACCGGTGTGACCAACGTTCGCCTGGTCACGCACCTTGCCCTCATCATCCCCGAGGACTGTGGATTCCGGGTCGGCAACGACACGCGCCAATGGATTCCGGGACAGGCGTGGGTGTTCGACGACACGATCGAGCACGAGGCCTGGAACAACAGCGAAAAGCTCCGCGTCGTGCTCATCTTCGACATCTGGCACCCGCACCTGACGCCGCCCGAGCGGGCGCTGATTACGGCGCTGACGGCGGGCGTCAACGCGTTTACGGGTGCGGCCGGCGACCTCGAAAGCTAATTTTGAGGCGGGCTGGTTCCGACGTTGCGATTGCGCAACATGTCGTCGATTCCCTGCCTGCTCGTCGTCGCGGCCGCATGCCCCGTTCCGGCCTTCACGGGCAGGCGGCTGCCGGTCACGAAATCCTTGTCGTCGTCCGGCGCTTCGGCTTTCTTGTCCGCCGATGCGCATCCGACAATGAAGGCAGTCCCCGCGACGGCAAGGAGCAGGCAGTATCTATTCATTTGCAACTCTCCATTATCGATCTCGCGCCGTCGGGCGGCAAGATGTGAGTATATACGAGCCGATACCGGGACACACCTGGCAGCTCGCCGATGCGGGCGTCAGAGCGGCGCCGCGCGGCACATCACCTTGCTGATCAGTGCATCACCCCGAAATGGAGCGCCGCGAGCTCACGCAGTGGTTCGCGCATGCGTGGCGGAACATCAATGATCGACGACGAATCCGGGTGATTGATTCCCCAATTCTCTTATCGGATCTTGATCAGCTCGACGTCGAACACCAGCATCCCGTACGGCGCGCCGCTGGCCCTTGTAGGCGAGGCTTCTCGGGAATCCAGAAGCGGGTCTTCTCGCCCTCGACCATCAGCTGCACGCCCTTCGGTCCAGCCCGCGATCACGCCGTCGAGCGGGAACGTCGCCGGCTGGCCGCGCGCGACCGAGCTGTCGAACATCTTGCCGTCGGTCGTCCAGCCCGAGTAGTGCACGGTGACCTGCTGCTCGCGCTTCGGATGCCGTGCGCCGGTGCCCGGCTTGAGCACCTTGTAGGCGAGCCCGCTGGCCGTTCCTTGGCGTCGGCCGGCGGCGCCTTCACGTCGGGCGGCGGCTCGTCGGCGAATCGGCATGAACGAGATCAGCTCGATGTCGAACACGAGCATGCCCTTCGGCTCGCGCTGCCCCTTGTAGGCGAGCGCCTCGGGAATCCAGAAGCGGCGCTTCTCGCCCGCCACCATCAGCTGCACGCCTTCGGTCCAGCCCGCGATCACGCGGTCGAGCGGGAAGGTCGCGGGCTTGCCGCGCGCGACCGAGCTGTCGAACATCTTGCCGTCGGTCGTCCACCCGGTGTAGTGCACGGTGACGAATCGTCCCTGGCAGGGTGGCCTGGCCGGTGCCGGGTGCAAGCACCTTCGATGCGAGCCCGGACGCTGTCTTCGTGGCGTCGGCGGGCGGCGCGGCGACGTCGGCCGGCGCGGGCGGCGGTGCGGGCGCCTGCACGGACGCGGCGGGTGGGGCCTGAGCGGCGGCCATCGCAGCGACGAGCAGAAACGCGAACGAAACAAGAACGCGCATGGCGGAAAATGTGCGGGCAATCACACCGGTTCGTGTTCGGGCCGGGAAGCGCGACGCGCTTTGCCCGCGCGAAAACATGAATCCGCTTGCCGGCCCCTATTGCGACCGAGCCAATTCGACCTGTTCGTTGAAGGTCTTTTGTGACTTGGTGTACTCCTCGACCGCGGCATTGGCCGCCCTGATGTGCGGCGCGGCCGCGGCCTGCTGCTCGTCGACAAAACGCTTCAGGCAATCGAGGTAGGCCCTCGTGTTCTTGAACCAGTTGCTGCGCTTGAGCTCGGCGGCGGACTTGCCGAGCTCGGAGGAGTTGGTGGTCGGAGGGTCGCCCGGCTTTTCGCAGTTCGGTGCGGGCGTGACCGTCGGCGCGGTCGGTGCGGCGGTCTGCGCGAGCGCGGCCCCGGTGGGCGCCGCGAGGGCCATGGCAACGAATGCAGAGGCGAGCCGGAATCGAATGGAATTCATGGTCAGGGTTCCTGTAGGGGCCGATCGCGCATTTTACGACGTCGCAACGGGGCAGCGCCAGCCGGTGAGAAGCCGCACGGGACTCGCGTGCAACGGATGCGCCCGAACCAACACCCTTTCGCCTGATGCCATGGACGACGACGCCGGGCTCCCGCATTCGCAGGGAACGACGTGCGCGCTGCATTGCGGACGCCAACCCAAAAAAGACGGCGAGCCGAGGCTCGCCGTCGGTGCCGCAATTCCCGCGCCCGTGAATCAGAACTGCGCGGTGACGTTCACGAAGAAGTTACGGCCGAGGCTGTCGTAGACGCCGGGCCAAGTGTTGTTGTTGCCGCCTGAGGCAATCGGGTTGAGGCCGGAGTATACGAGCGGCGGATCGCGGTCGAACATGTTGTTCACACCGCCGCGAAGCGTCCAGTTCTTGTCGATGTTCCACTGCGCGGCGAGGTCGAACCAGCTCTGTGACCCGATGTTGGCGGACACCGGAAAGACGGTACCGGACAGCTGCGGGTTCGAGTTGTTCTGTTCCGCAGAGGTGGCGCCAGCATAGCGCCACGCCAACGCCAGGTTGACGTTCCACGGCGTATTCCAGACGCCCGTCAGCTTGTGGCGCCAGCTCGGTTGCGGCGCGCCGCACGTGGGACCGTAGAGGCCCACGCAGTCGTACGAATGACCTCCCGGAAGCGGCGTGGTAACGAACTCGTTGACCCATGTTCCGACGAGGCCGACCGCGATGCTCCCGTAATCCTTGATCGGCGTCCCATAGTTGAACGTCACGTCGATGCCGTCGGTCTTGTAGGCGCCGATGTTCTGATTGAGCGCCGGAAACGTAGCCCTGGCCCGGAAGCCAGAGGTTGCCGTTGGCGCCGCGGTGGATCAGGTCACAGAACTGCCCCACTTCCAGACACTGGGACAGGGCAAGATCCGGCGGAATGATGCCCACCGCATCGTCGACCTGGATGTGCCAGTAATCGACTGTGGCGCTCATGCCGGCCATCGGCTGGAACACCCCACCGAACGTGTAGGTCTTCGCCGTCTCGGGCTTCAGATTGGGGTTGCCGCCCTGCAGATAGTTGTACTGGCCGGCGGAGTTGTCGAGGATCTTCGCCCCGTACTGGCCGGGCGCCAGCCCCGTCCTCAGGCATTGCGCGAGCGTCGCCTGCTTCGACGGACCGCAGGGATCGCCGCCCGACATGTCGAACAGGTTGAATCCCTGGGCGGTGAAGAGCTCGATGATGTTCGCGGCGCGCACGGCCTGCTGGTAGCTGCCCCGAATCTTGGCTTCCTTGATGGGCGCCCAGTCCGCGCCAACCCCGTACGAGTTCGTGTTCTGGTCGGTGCTGTAGCTCGAGTAACGGTAGGAAGCGGTCAGCGTGAGGTCGTAGGCCCATTCCTGCCGCTCCATGATCGGCACGCGAATTTCGGCGTAGGGTTCGACCACCGTATATTGGCCGCTGAGCGGGAGAGCCGCCCCGCCCTGGCCGGTGACCTTCAAACGCCGAGAAGAACTATCCACCTCGAAGACTCAGCTTCTCGACGCGGCGCTCGATGCCGAACGCGACCCCGACGCCGTTCCTGGCCCAGGGCAACGTCCATCCGTAAGCCGCGCCGAGGTCGGACGAAATATTGAGCCCGATGACGCTCTGTTGCGTGAAGCCATTCTGCATGCCCGGGGTCTGCAGGTAGTCGAGCGCCGCCTGCGTGACGCCGCCCGTGTGGAAGATATCGTAGGGGACGCAACCCCTGTGTTGCCCGGTCGACGCGCAGACGGGCACGCCATTTGCATCCTTGACGACGGTCACGGCATCGACCAGACGGTTACCGGTGAAGTCGTTCCGGTAGGTCTGCGAATAATTGTTCCTGCCGGACTGCCACCAGCCGTTGTAATCCCACTTTCCGTCCAGGAAGTCGCCCTTCGCGCCGATGACGTAGCGATAGTTCTCGTGCGTGAGGTCCTGGATCCGCCCGCCGCCCTCGACGTTGCGACGGAGCATGTAAACGGTCTGGGGCGTCGTGGCCGTGATGCCCATCGCGTCCTTGAATGACTGCGACAGCAGCGGATTGTCGTTGGAGAGGACGGCGCTCTGGCCGAATGCGCCGCTGGGCGCGATCTGCGTGTTCGTGGCGTCGGACATGAAATCGAATTCCGAGTACACCCGCACTTGCGGGAACAAGTCGTAGTGCGCGAAGACATTGGCCTGATAGCGCTCGTCGTTGCGCTGGAAGTAATTGTACGGGCCGAAGTTGAATTGGTCGTTGGCCGTAAAGGGCCGCGCGTCGCCGGCGGCATTCGCGATCGTGAACTGCATTACTGGTCCGCGGTGAAGAACTGGCCGGAGGCGGACGTGCCCGAGCCGCCGCAGACGAAGCCCGCCGCGGTGCCGTTGAGCGAGCAGGCGCTGAAATCGCGAGCGGCCCCCAATATCGGGTTGGTGTGAATGTAGCCGAAGAATACCGTGGCGTTGCCTTTGCCGTTGGCGAAATTGCTGCCCATCGTCAGCGTGAAGTCCTGGCTCTGGCCGTCGAGGCCGACGTTGCCGGGCACCTGGAACTGCGCCGGGTTGGTAATGGCGCGTCTCGCGACGATGTCTGAGACCTGATCGTCATGCTGCTGGTGGTTGTACCCGTTGGCGTTCCACTGGAACTGGATGCCCTCGAAGTGGTCGTTCATGATGAAGTTGACGACACCGGCGATGGCGTCCGACCCGTAGATCGACGACGCGCCGCCCGACAGCACTTCGACGCGCTGGATCAGCGGCGCCGGGATGTTGTTGAGGTCGGTCGCCCAATAGGTCGGGTCGCCCGCGGGCATCCGCTTGCCGTCGATCAGGACCAGCGTGCGGGTTGCACCGAGGTTGCGCAGGTTCACGGTCGACGTGCCTGTCGCGCCGTTCGCTGAGGTTGTTGCCTTGATCGGAGTAGGCCTGCGGCAGTTGATTGATGATGTCCGAGGTGTTCGTCAGCCCCGTGTACGCGATTTCCTGCGCGTTCATGACGTTGACCGGACTCTCGCTCGTGAGCGTCGGCGACGGGATCCGCGAGCCCGTGACCTCGATCTTCTCGATCTTCTGGGTCTGGGCCGTTTCGATGTTGGCGGGTGCGGGCGGCGTGGTGGACTGCTGCGCGTAGACGATCGGCGTCGCGAGACTGACCATGATTCCCGCGTTGAGCGCGTTCATGACCGCCAGCGATACCTTTTTCCGGTGCAACCTTTTCATAGCGAAATCCCCCAAGTAGAATAACCATGCGGCGACGAAAACGAGAGTGATTCGCGTTCCCGAAAACCGCAAACGCCTGCACGTTACCCCGAGATGAAATCCCGGGGCAATGAAAATGCGCCGCGGTTAGAATGTCGGGCCGCGACTTGTTGCAATTTTGCGACGCATTTGAATGTGCGCCGCACAACTTGTCTTGTGCCCGGGAGGCGGAAATCGGGCATCGAAATCACGCGTTTGGGGGATGTTGCAATGCAGCAAACCAACGGCGAGATCGGTCGAACCGGACCAAGGGAGTGCGCGCGATCGCTGAGTCCGGGACGCGGGGGTGCTCCGCTCCCGCGTTTGCGCGGGAAGCGTCGTCGGCAATGAGACCGGTGCACACGCGATCGAGCAGGCACAGCGACGCCAATTTCAGTCGCGGGAAGCCCAATAGAAGGAAGGGATGAGCGTGTCGTGCACAGCTCCGGCATTCGATATCCGGTCCGCAGGACGAACGGACCTCGGCGCGATCGTGATGATGATCCGCGCCCTTGCCGATTACGAGCGGCTCGCGCATTTGTGCGTTGCAACAGAATCGGATATCGACGCCGCCCTGTTCGGCCCCGAGCCGGCGGCCGAGGTGCTGATCGCGTGGAATGGCACCGAACCCGCCGCTTTCGCACTGTTTTTCCACAATTTCTCGACGTTCGTCGGGCGCCGCGGACTCTGGCTCGAGGACCTTTTCGTCCGCCCCGAGTATCGCCGCCAGGGCTGCGCGAAAGCGCTGCTCCGGACCCTTGCGCAAATTGCCGTGGAACGCGGCTGCGGTCGCTTCGAATGGACGGTTCTTGACTGGAACGCTTCGGCGATCGAGTTCTATCGGGGATTGGGAGCAATCGTCTTGCCCGATTGGCGGATCGTCCGGGTCGTTGGACCGGCGCTTGCCTCCCTTTGCGTCGGCACGCCTTCCGACCCTGGTGCCGGAGATGCCATGGCCTCTTCCGGATCCGCGGAGGGTTGACCCGACCGGAACCCGCGACGGCCCGTTGCCGACCACAACGGTATTCCTTGGTTGCGGGTCGCGCTTTGGTCGTAGAATCAGATTGCGGCATGGTGGCGGCGAGCTATCGGCTGCCCCATGCGATGCGGCTGGCGGTTGACCAGGATGGTTGCGCGAACGGCTTCGGCGTGTTCTTCGTATTTCGCTCCCGAGGCCGGCACGATATTGCTCCGGCTGCGCTGCCGCCCGGATAGGAAAGGAGACGCCAGATGAGAATCCGGGCAGTCTCAATGTGGTGCTTGCTTCTGGCCGGATGCGCAACCGCGCCCGGGCCGCGTCCGCCCGACGCCCTGGTCGACGATCGCCTGTTCGCCGCGCCTTCGGAGCGCATCCGCGCCGAAGACGTGTTTGCCCTCAGCACCGAGATGAAGCAGTACATCGACGGGGCGATCGCCCCGAACGTTGGCCGCAAGGGCTCCCGGCAGGCGTTGATCGACGCCATTACGAAAAGCGGTCAACTGAAGCTCGAATACGACTCGGTGCTGACCCGCAACGCGGCGCAGGCATACGCCGCGCGTTCCGGCAACTGCCTGTCGCTGGTCATCATGACCGCCGCCTTCGCAAAGGCGCTCGACATTCCGGTTCGTTACCAGAGCGCGTACGCCGACGAGACCGTGAGCCAGAGCGGCAACGTCCAGTTCTTCATCGGGCACGTCAACCTGAATCTCGGCGAAAAGCTGATTGACGTCGGGCCGGGCGCGCCGCAACGACCTGATGACCATCGATTTCCTCCCGCCCGAGGAAGTCGGCGGCCTGCAGCACACGGGTCGTCGCCGAAGAATCCATTGTCGCGATGTTCATGAACAATCGGGCCGCCGAAGCGTTCGTCCAGGGGCGACTCGACGACGCCTACTGGTGGGCACGCGCGGCGATCGGGCAGGACCCGCGATTCCTGAGCGCCTACAACACGCTCGGGATCATCTACCACCACCACGGCAATCTCGCGGAGGCGGAGAAGGCATTTGCCTACGTCCTCGAGCGCGAGCCCGCGAACACCCGTGCCATGTCGAACCTCGTGCGCCTTCTCGACGACATGGGGCGCACCGCGGAAGCGACGGTCCTGGCCGCCAGGCTCGAGCAGTTGGAGCCGAATCCGCCCTTCAGCTATTTCAACCGGGGCATGCAGGCGCTGCGCGACGGAAATCTCGGAAGCGGCAAGGGACCTCTTCGCCAGGGAAATCGTTCGCGCGCCCTATTACCACGAATTCAGGTACTGGCTCGGGATCGCCTACCTGAACCTTGGCAACGTCGATCGAGCGCGCAAGGAGCTCACCCTCGCAAAGGAATATGCGACCACCCGTAACGATCGCGACCTGTACGCCGCGAAGCTCGAGCGGATCAGATCGACCCGGCTCCAGTAGTGCCGGCAAATCAGTAATTCGACTTCCGGCCGTGCGGCGTGGCGGTTTGGAGCGTCGTGTCGTCCCGGCGCCGTTGCACGGTTCCCGGGAAATGGCGATTTCCGCGACCCCGGAACCTGACTCACAAGTACCACCGGCGGAAGTTCACCCGTGACGACGGCGCCGGACCATCATTCGATGCTGCGCGAGGCGAACGAGCACGAGCGAGCCGGCCGTCTCGCGGAAGCCGCCGGCGCCTACGAGCGCCTCCTCGCGCGCTGGCCCGAGCTTCCTGACAGCTGGTACAACCTCGCCCGCCTGCAGCGCATGCTGCGGCGCTTCGACGCCGCGCTCGCGTCGTATCAGCAGGCGCTCGACCGGAACGTGAGCCGCCCCGAGGAAGTTCACCTCAACCGCGGCGTGATCTATTCGGATTGCCTGCGCCGGGACGACGCGGCGGCGCGCGAGCTCGAGACCGCTCTCGCGCTCAATCCGGTCTACGTCCCCGCGCTCGCCAATCTCGCCAACCTCCACTCGGATCTCGGGAGGCGGGACGAGGCGACCGCGCTGTACCGAGAGAATCCTCGCGATCGATCCCGGCGCTTACGAAGCGCTCGCGCGCTACGCGGATCTCGCGGTTGTGGCAGGACCCGAGGATCCGCTGATCGTCCGGCTGCGGCACGCGCTCGCCGATCCTCGCGCGAGCGCGCCGGAGCGCGCGGCGCTCGGCTTCGCGCTCGGCAGGGCGCTCGATGCGTGCGGCGCCTACGACGCCGCGTTCGACGCCTATGCCGCCGCCAACCGGGCGAGCCGCGCCTGCGCCCCCGCAGGCGCGGTGCTCTATGACCGCCGGCAGCAGGAGCTTCTCGTCGACCGGCTGATCGCGGCCTTTCCACGTGCGTTGCCGGGAAGCGACCGCCCGGCGCAAGGCGTGCGTCCGATCTTCATCTGCGGAATGTTCCGATCGGGCTCGACCTTGACCGAGCAGGTGCTGGCCGGCCATTCGCAAGTGACCGCCGGCGGCGAGATCGACTTCGTGCCGGAGCTCGCGCGCACGGTGCTGGCGCCGTTCCCCGAACGGATGGCGCAGGTGACGTCCGGGCAACTCGAGGAGCTCGCGGCGAATTATTCCGCGGGCCTCGCGCGGCTCTTCCCCGGAGCGCGCAACGTCACCGACAAGCGGCCGGACAATTTCCTCTACGTCGGGCTCATCAAGAGCCTCTTCCCCGACGCGAAGATCGTCCACACGACGCGCGACCCGCTCGACACCTGCCTGTCGGTGCATTTCCTCCATCTCGACCACGCGATGGGATACGCGCTCGACCTGATGGACACGGCGCATTACTACCGGCAGTACCGGCGCCTCATGGCGCACTGGAAATCGCTGTACGGCGCCGACATCCTCGACTTCGACTACGACACTTTCGTGCGCGGCCCCGGCCCGGCGATCGAGCGGCTGCTCGCTTTCTGCGGACTCGATTGGGAAGACGGCTGCCTGGACTTTCACCGCGTCTCCAACGCGGTCAAGACGGCGAGCGTCTGGCAAGTGCGCGAGCCGCTCTACCAGCGCTCGTCGGGACGCTGGCGACACTACGCGCGTCAGGTCGAGCCGCTGCGAGCCTACCTCGGCGACCTGCTCGACGCGCCCGCGGCGCCGGAGCCTTGACGTCGCGGATCGACGCGTCCCCGCCGATCCGGAATCGTGTTCCGAGGGTCGGGCAGGTAGCCGGGAACCGGCCTTTCAAGCGATAATCCGCCCTTTTTCCGCGCCTGCGCCGGCCATCCCGGCGCCGGGCGCCTCATCGGACACGACACCCAAATGCCCGACGCCGACCGCATCAATCTCTCCGACCTGTCCAAGCCCGCCGGCGTCGACTTCTGGTCGCTGCGCATTGTCGAGGAAACGGGCGAGACCTTCACCGTCCGCAAGAACGTCGCGCTCCCGCCGTTCGCCTGCGCCGACCGCGGTGCGATGGCCACCGTCTACGCCGACGGCGGCTACGGCTACGCGGCGACCGGCGACACGTCGCCCGCCGGCATCAAGGCGGCGCTCGAGCGCGCGGCCGAGTGGGCGCGCGCGACGGCGCGCCATGCGCTGTTCGATTCGCGCACGCTGCCACGGCCCGCCGCACGCGGCGAGTACGCGTCGCCGTCGCTGACTTCGCCGATGCGCTCGCGCCGCGAGTGGTTCGAGCTCCTGATGCGCGAGTCCCGGCAGGCCGGCATCGACCCGCGGATCGTCGACTGGGAGGCCTACCTCGAGACGCGCACGGCGACGCATCGCCTCGTCACCAGCGAAGGCGGCGACGTCACGCAGCGGTATCGCTTCCTCTTCCCGGGCATGGCGGTGACCGCGCACGCGAACGGCGACACGCAGACGCGCTCGCTCAACGGCTACCGCGGCATCTGCCAGCAGGGCGGCGACGAGATTCTCTCGCGCTTCGGCTTCGAGGGTGCCGGGCGCCGCATCGCCGAGGAAGTGCTCGAGCTCGTCTGCGCGCCCAACTGCCCGAGCGGGTCGATGGACGTGCTGCTGACGGCCGACCAGATGATCCTGCAGATCCACGAGTCGATCGGCCATCCGCTGGAGCTCGACCGCATCCTCGGCGACGAGCGCAACTTCGCGGGCACGAGCTTCGTCACGCCGGAGATGTTCGGCACGTACCGGTACGGGTCCGATCTCCTCAACGTCGTGTTCGACCCGACGCGCAGCGAGGAGCTCGCGACCTACGGCTGGGACGACGACGGCACGAAGGCCGAGAAGGTCCACCTCATCCGCAACGGAATTCTCGAGCGGCCGCTGGGCGGAGCGATCTCGCAGGCGCGCGCCGGGCTTCCCGGCACGTCGAACGCGCGGGCCGACGGCTGGAACCGCCCGCCGATCGACCGGATGGCGAACCTCAACCTCGAGCCCGGCGACGCATCGCTCGCCGACATGATCGCCGGCATCGAGCACGGCGTGATGATGGAGACCAACAGCTCGTGGTCGATCGACGACTCGCGCAACAAGTTCCAGTTCGGCTGCGAGCGCGGGCGCCTCATCGAGAACGGCGAGCTCGGCGCCGTCGTCAAGAATCCCAATTACCGCGGCATCAGCGCGAATTTCTGGCGCAGCCTCGCGATGGTCGGCAACGCGGGGACGATGCAGGTGCTGGGCACGCCGTACTGCGGCAAGGGCGAGCCGTCGCAGGTGATCCGCGTGGGTCACGCGTCGCCCGCCTGCGTGTTCCGCGACGTCGCCGTGTTCGGGGGCGACCAATGATCCGCAAGACGCCGGCCGTCCCGACGACACATTCGACAAGGAGCAGCGTGATGGTCCCCCGCGAAACCGGCACCCTCCCCGCCACGATGGAGGCCTACTTCCACGAGCTCGCCGACGCGCTCGACGGCATGGTGCACGCCGGCGAAACCGGTCTCGCCTGGCTCGCCGCCGAATCGACCGATTTCGTGCGGATGAACCGCGGCAAGGTCCGCCAGCCCGGCAGCGTCGTCCAGCGCTACCTCGACGTGGGCCTCGTCAGCGGCGCGCGTCAGGCCACACGGCAGCTTTCGCTGTCCGGCGAGCTCGCCGCCGATCGCGAGCGGATCGCCGCGGCGGTCGGCGAGATCCGCACGACGCTGCCCGAGCTGGCCGATGATCCGCATCTGCTCATCGCCACGGTGCCGCAATCCTCGCGCGCCGTGCGCGGCGGGCCGCTCGCCGACGCCGAGGAGATCGTCGCGACGGTTCTGGCCGATGCCGATGGCCTCGATCTCGTCGGCCTGTACGCCGGCGGCCCGATCTATCGCGGGTTCGCCAACTCGCTGGGCCAGCGCAACTGGCACGAAGCCACGGCGTTCAACCTGCAGTGGAGCCTCTACCATCGCGCCGACAAGGCGGTGAAGTCCGGGCTGTCCGGTTTCACGTGGGACGCCGGCGCGTTCGCGGCGAAGATGAACGAGGCGCGCGCGCAGCTCTCCGACATCGCGAAGCCGCCGAAGACGCTTGCGCCGGGCAATTACCGCGTCTACCTCACGCCGTCGGCGTTCGAGGAGGTCGGGTCGATGCTGTGCTGGGGCGGATTCTCCGCGCGCGCATTGGCGACGAAGCAGAGCAGCCTCGCGCGGATGCGAGGCGACGGCACGGACGGCCTCGCGCTCGATCCGCGCGTGACGATGACCGAGGCCACGGCCGACGGCGTCGCCCCCGGATTCCAGGCGGAAGGCTTTGCGCGCCCCGCGCGCGTGCCGCTGATCGAGGCGGGCCGGCTCGTGGGCGCGCTGTGCTCGCCGCGCACCGCGCGCGAGTTCTCGCTCGAGGCCAACGGCGCCAGCGGCCATGAAGGCCCGGAGTCGCTCGCGATGGCGGGCGGGACGCTCGCCGCCGCCGACGCGCTGGCCGCCCTCGGAACCGGCATCTACGCCGGCAACCTGCACTACCTCAACTACTCGGACCGGCCGGCGGGACGGATGACCGGGATGACGCGCTTCGCGACGTTCTGGGTCGAGAACGGAAAGATCGTCGCGCCGATCGACGTGCTGCGCTTCGACGACACGATCTACCGGATGCTGGGCGCGAACCTGGAGGCGCTGACCGCCGAGACTGAGCTGCTGCTGGCCTCCGACAGCTACCACGAGCGCGCGCTCGCGAGCATGCGGCTGCCCGGCGTGCTGCTCTCCGAGATGACGTTCACGCTGTAAGCGACGTCGCGGCGCGGCCTGTTCCGGGCGGCATCGGACATCGCCGGGAGTTAGCGAGTACTCACTTTGCTGGCATCATCGCCTTTCATATCCGGCCTGCCTCCCGGCGCCCGGCATCCCGGCGTCACCGGACCGAGCGGCGAAGGCGCCAGTTGGGAGGCGATTGACCTAGCGCAGGGTTCTCTCGAAATCCGCGATCCGGCCGTTGCATCGCTCCCCGACTGTGTGATAATGAGAATCATTCGCATTATCTTGACGCGCAGGCTCGCCACGCTGACGTCGGACGGCCATGTATATCTGCCTTTGCAACGCCATCACGGAGCGCCAGATCATCCGCGCCGCCGAAGAGGGCGCGCGCTCGCCCGAGGACCTCACGCACGCCCTCGGTGTCGGACTCGGCTGCGGAAGCTGCCTGAAATGCGCGAATGCGCTGCTGCAGGAGACGGTGGCGAAGATGTCGTGCGGTGATTGCAATGCGTCGACAGGGAGAACGGCATGAAGGGGAACGAAAAGGTCATCAAGCATCTCAACAACGTGCTCACCAACGAGCTGACGGCGATCGACCAGTACTTCCTCCACGCGAAGATGTTCGCAAACTGGGGATTCGACCGGCTTGCCGACCGCGAGCGCAAGGCGTCGATCGACGAGATGAAGCATGCCGAGGTACTGATCGAGCGCATCCTATTTCTCGAAGGCCTGCCGAACATGCAGAACCTGCACAAGCTGATGATCGGCGAAGAGGTCAAGGAGGCGATCGGCTGCGACCTGAAGCTCGAGCTCGCCGCGCACCCGGCGCTCAAGACCGCAATCGCGGATTGCGAAGCCTGCGGCGATTACGTGAGCCGCGACCTGTTTCGCGAGATCATGGAGTCCGAGGAAGAGCACATCGACTGGCTGGAGACGCAGCTAGGACTCATCGAAAAAGTCGGCGTCGCGAATTACCAGCAGTCCCAGATCGGCGACGAGGACTGAACAACCCGCTGTCGATTGCGGCACCATCAGCGGAGCGCAGCAGCGCCCCGCAAGTCGAGGCACTGCTGATTCGCAAACCGTAGCCGCGCGCCCGGGAGCCGGATGGCCCATGGCCTCCGGCGAATTGCAGACGTCCGACTACCGGCGCGTCACGGCTTCGCCGGCGCGACGCCGTAGTTCATCATGTAGATCACCGCGCTCCTGATCTCGGCGTCGGTGAGATCGGCCATGCCGCCGCGCGGCGGCATCGCCCCGTGGCCCTTGATCGCAGAGCGCACGACGACGTCGAGGCCCTGCTTCACGCGCGGAATCCAGGCGGCGCGGTCGCCGATCTTCGGCGCGCCGTTCCGACCCGTCTCGTGGCATTTCACGCACTGCGCCTTGACGATCGCCTCGCCAGTGCGATCCGGCGTCTTCGAAGTCCGGCTGATCGGCTCGGTCCAGTGGCCGCCCGATTGGTTGACCATATAAATGATGGCGCGCTCGATCTCGGTATCGCTGAGACCGGGATTGCCGCCGTGGGGCGGCATCTGCCGGATGCCGTTCAGCGCATGCTGGGTGAGGCTGCCCAATCCCTGCGCGGAGCGCGCGGCCCAGGCCTTCTTGTCGCCGATTTTCGGCGCGCCATTGGCACCGGTACCGTGGCACGACAGGCAAAGCGAGTCGACGACTTCCTTGCCCGAGCGGTCCGCATGCTGTGCCCCGACGCCTGGCGCCAGCAAGCTTCCGGCGACGATCGATGCGATGACGACTGCCGACTTCGTCGCCGCCGCCATGCGCTGCCCCTTCCAATCGTTCGATCTGGCATTCATGGTCACGCTCGCTGCAATGTGACGCCCTATTCCGCCGCTCTCTGCATGGCCGCGCAGCCTACTCATCCTGCAACCCTTACAACGAGAGAATCCAGTCCACGAGATTCTTGATCTGGTCCTGGTCCTTCGTCTTGATGACCGGGTGGTCCATCTCCTGCCCATCCAGCGATTTGACTTTCGGGCCCGTGGTCAGGTGCTTGATGAGCTTGGCCTGCGCATCCTTGTCGCCTTTGAGCTTGGTCGCAATCGCCGTCCACGACGTTGCCACCTTGTTCTTGTCGATCGCGTGGCACGTGAAGCAGCCGCTCTGGCGTGCCAGCCCCTGAGCCGCAGCCGCATCCACTGCCATCGCATTTGCAGACAATGAAACCAGGGTCGCCGCGATCGAGAGGCGAAGAATCGACATGCATTGTCGGTTGACTTTCATTGGTTCTCCGGGGAATGAAGGTTGAGGGGCTGATTCGTTAAGGCCGCATGCATCTGTACGCAACTTCATTACTTCAACGAAAGAATCCAGTTCACGAGATTGTTGATGCGATCGGGATCGTGGGTCTTGACGATCGGATGGCTCTCCTCGTGGCCGTCGGCGAACTTCGCCTTGCGCCCCGTGGTGACGTGCTTGTAGAGCTTGTCCTCGGCGCCGGGGTTGTCCAGATATTTCGCGGCCACATCCTTCCACGCGGGACCTTCCTTCTTGACGTCGACCGCATGGCATTTGAGACACCGGCTCTGGCGCGCGAGTGTCTGCGCGGCGTTGACGTCGACCGGCGCGGCGACCGGCAGCGCGAGGATCCACGCCACCAGATTGTTCACGCGCTTGGGATCGCTCGTCTTGACGATAGGGTGGTCTTCCACATGGCCGTCGTCGAACTTTACCTTGCGGCCTGTCGTCACGTGCTGATACAGCCTCTGCTCGGCGCCGGGCGCGCCGTGGTACTTGCTGGCGACGTCCTTCCACGCGGGACCGATCTTCTTCTGGTAGACGCTGTGACACTGGAGGCAGCCGCTCTGCCGCGCGAGCGTCTGCGCCGCGATGACGTCGAGGGCGACGGCTTCGGAGGATGCGAACAGCAGCGCGCCGGCGAAGGCCAGTGCTCCGAGGAACACGCTGCGGTCCGGCTTCATTGCGGGGATCACATCGGCCTCACAGGAAGATGAGCATTGGTGCCGAAGGTTTCTGTCGCTGGAGCGCCGCCGTCATGCAGATCGCTTCTGGCGATGTTTCGCCAGAAGATTTTCGAGCACACGCACCCCAACGACCACCACGGCCACGCAGGCCGCGAACATCCCCATCATCGTACCCACCGCCAACACCATCCAGATCGCTGCCGCCATCGTGCTCTCCTTCCGCTCAGGTTCGCGCCGCGCCGGACGTTACTCGTCGTCCTCGTTGAATTCCTTGGGCAGCAGATGCGCGATGCCCTTGTGGCAATCGATGCAGGTCTTGCCCTCCTTCTGCGCCTGCTCCATCTTGGTTCGCGCCCGCGCGCTCTGCTTGTGCGGGTCCATCGCGTCCCACGAGTGACAGTTGCGGCACTCCTGCGAATCGTTTCCCTTCATCGTCGCCCAGACATGCCCCGCCAGCTCCATCCGCCGCGCCTCGAATTTCTCGGGTGTGGAGATCGACGCCGAGATGAACTTGCCGTAGAGCTCCTGGCTCGCCTGGAGCTTGCGCACGAACTTGTGCGTCCAGTCCTTCGGCACGTGGCAGTCGGAACAGATCGCGCGGACGCCGGAGCGATTCTTGTAGTGGATCGTCTCCTTGTATTCCTGGAACACCGTATCGCGCATCTCGTGGCAGCCGGTGCAGAAGGCCAGCTGGTTCGTCGCCTCCATCCCGGTATTGAATCCGCCCCAGAAGACGAGCCCGGAGATCATTCCGATGGCCACGACCGCGGCCAGCGAAAGGGACGACGGCCGCAGGAAGTAAGCGCACAAACGGCTCGTCAGCGATCGGCTTCGGAGTGGATTCGTCCATGGGTTCGTCCGGAAAAGAGTCAGTGCTGCGAGTGGGTCACAGTTCGTATTGAAGCGCAATGTCCCCCCATCGCGGCTGCGACACGTTGACGCAGGTCAACGCAGCGCGCGCGACGCTTGCTCCCTCCGACGCGGCTCGACATTCGGCGCAACGTCTGCCCACGGGCAAGCCTGCGGACGCGACGGATTCGCATTCGCGTTTCGCAACGCAATCGACGCATCAGGGAAAGGCATGCGCAATCGGTTGCGCAGCCATGCGGGCGGGCGGGAATGCCGGCATCACGAGCGGGCCGGCGCCCGCGCGGCGTTCGCGCCCGGCGCGGTTCAGCGCAAGGCAGCGAGGATGTCGACGACGTCCTGCCGGTTGCGCTCGCGCGCGTGGTCGAGCGCGCTCTTGCCGTCGGCGCCGCGCGCGCCGGCGTCGGCGCCATGCGCGAGCAGCGCCTTGACGCTTTCGACGTCGCCGCTTCCCGCCGCCGACATCAGCACCGTCGCGCCCTGCTCCTGCGGCGCGTTCGGATCGGCACCGTGCGCGAGCAACGCCACGACGATCGCGCTCGCGCGCACCGTGGCGGCGCTGTGGAGCGGGCGCACGCGCATCGGATTGCGCGTGACCGCGTCGACGTCGGCGCCGCGGGCGATCAGCAGCGCGGCGACGTCGGGGCGATTGAAGAATGCCGCGAAGTGCAAGGCGGTGAAGCCGTCGGCCGAATACGCTTTCGCGTCGCCGGGCGCGTGGTCGAGGCGCTTCGCGACCTCGGCGACTCGTCCCGCGGCAGCGGCGTCGAAGATGTCGAGGGTGGGAGCCGCCGCGACGAGCGCGTCGGCGATGTCGGCATGGCCGCGGTAGCGGGCATGGAGGCTCGCCGACACGCCGGCAGCATCACGTGCGCCGGCAAGCGCGGGCTCGCTCCCGATGATTCCGCGCACCGCGTCGAGGTCGCCGCCGTCGATTGCGGCAAACAGGGTCTGCTCTCGTTCGCTCGACATCGCGCTCCCTCCGTCCGGCGACCGACCGCGCGGTGATTCAGATAGGCGGAGCCTCCGCGCCGGCCGGCGCCGGATGCCAGCCCTTCGGGATCGACGCCAGCAGCCGCTGCGTATAGGCCTCGCGCGGATGCCGGTAGACCTCGTCCGAATTCGCGATCTCGACGATCTTGCCCTCGCTCATCACCATGATGTCGTCCGAGATGTACTTGACCACGGCGAGGTCATGCGAGATGAAGATGTACGACAGCCCGAATTCGTCCTGCAGGTCCTGCAGCAGATTCAGCACCTGCGCCTGCACCGACACGTCGAGCGCGGACACCGATTCGTCGCAGATCAGGATGTCGGGCTTCATCGTGAGGCAGCGCGCGATCGCGATCCGCTGGCGCTGCCCGCCGGAGAACTCGTGCGGATACTTGTAGAACGAGACCTCAGGCAAGCCGACCTTCTGCAGCAGCTCGAACGCGAGCTCGGTGCGATGCTGCGTGTCGTCACCGATGCCGTGGATCTGCATCGGTTCCGTCAGGATGTTGCCGATCGTGAAGCGCGGATTGAGCGACGCGTAGGGATTCTGGAAGATGATCTGGATGCGCCGCTTGAACGGCATGAATTCCTTCGCCGACATCGCGAGGATGTCGCGCCCCTCGAAGATCGCCTCGCCGGTGGTCGCCTCGTGCAGCCGCATCAGCGTCAGCCCGACCGTCGTCTTGCCCGATCCCGATTCGCCGACGAGCCCCAGCGTCTTGCCCTTGCGCAGCTTGAACGAGACGTCCTTGACCGCCTCGAAGGTCCGGGTGCCGAACAGGCCCTCGCGCGAGTAGAAATTCTTGCCGAGGTTCTTCACGTCGAGCACGACGGGATCGGAGGGCGACGTTCCGCGCACGCGCTCTTCCATGTGCTGCGGCCCGCGCGCGCTGCCATCCATGTAGTCCTCGATCACCGGCAGCCGCGTCGGCCGCCGGTCGAGCTGCGGCCGGCACTTCAGCAGCGCCTTCGTGTAGGCATCCTGCGGGTTCTCGAATACGCGGCGCGCCAGGCCTTGCTCGCGGATCTCGCCGTTGCGCATCACGACGACGTCGTCGGCGATGTCGCCAACCACCGCGAGGTCGTGCGTGATGAACAGCACCGACATCTGGTGCTTCTTCTGCAGCGCGGCGATGAGGTCGAGGATCTGCTTCTGGATCGTGACGTCGAGCGCGGTGGTCGGCTCGTCGGCAATGAGGAGCTTCGGCTCGCAGGCGATCGCCATCGCGATCATCACCCGCTGCTGCTGTCCGCCCGACATCTGCGACGGGTAGGCGTTGATCTTGTATTCCGGATCGGGAATGCCGACCTCGTCCAGCAGCGCCAGCGCGCGCTTGCGCGCCTGCGCGCCGGTCATCCCCATGTGCAGCCGCAGCACCTCGGTCAGCTGGAACCCGCAGGTGAACACGGGGTTGAGCGAGGTCATCGGCTCCTGGAAGATCATCGAGATGTCGGCGCCGCGCAATTTGCGGAGCTCGGCCGGATCGAGCAGCAGCACGTTGCGCCCGCCGTAGATGATCTCGCTGCCCTTGCCGATGATCGAGTTCTCGGGCGGCAGGAGTCCGAGGATCGCGAGCGAGGTGACCGATTTGCCGCTGCCGGATTCGCCGACGAGCGCCACCGTGCGGTTCTTCGGGATGTCGAACGAGATGCCCTTCACCGCCTCGAAGGTGGTCTCGCGGTCGATCTGGAACGAGACCCGGAGGTCGCGCACGCGGACGAGCGGATCGCTGTTTGACGTATTCCATGATTAGGCGCCCGCCTTCCCTTTGAGCTTCGGATCGAGCGCATCGCGCATCGCGTCGGTGAACAGGCTGAACGCGGTCACCAGCACCGCCATCGCCGTGCCGGCCGCGGCGAGCTGCCACCACTTGCCGAGGATCAGCTCGTTCTGCGCCTCGTTCAGCATCGAGCCCCAGGACACGACGTCGACCGGCACGCCGAATCCGAGGAACGACAGGATCACCTCGGCCTTGATGAAGCCGACCGCGAGGATCGACAGCTGCACCAGCACGACGTGGCTCACGTTGGGGAAGATGTGCACGAACATCCGCCGGGCGTTCGACGCGCCGATCGCGTCGGCGGCCTGAACGTACTCGCGCGCCTTGTGCTTCATGTACTCGCCGCGAATCAGCCGGAACACCCCGGTCCAGCCGGTGAGGCCGAGGATCAGGATGATCGTGACCATGCCGCGCTTGTTCAGCACCGCCGCGACCGCGAGGATCAGCAGCAGGTACGGAATCGAGCTGAACACGCTGTAGAACCAGTTGAAGAAGTCGTCGACCCACTTGCCGTAATAGCCGGAGAGCGCGCCGAAGAGCGTGCCGATGAAAACCGCGACCACCGCCGAGGCAAGCCCCACGAAGATCGAGGTCTCGGAGCCCTTGATCGTCTTCGCGAGCACATCGCGGCCCCACTTGTCGCCGCCGAGGGGCAGCGTCTCGGCGCGGGTGGCGGCGGCAGCCGCGGGACCACCCTTGGCGCTGTCGGCCTTGATATCGGCCATGACGTCCGCCAGCGGATCGACCGACTTGCCCGCGTCGGCTGCCGCAGGGGCGCCCTGCTTCTGCGTCTGGATGTCCTTCATCACGTCGGCGAGCGGATCGACGACCGTCGACGCGCTTTCGCCTGCCGGCGCGGCGCTCGACGATCCTTCGGGCGGGGTCACCGGCGCCGCCGGCGCGCCCGCCTCGATGTCGGCGCCGAGGAACGATGGCGCAGCGTAGTTGGTGCCGACCTCCTTCGCCCAGTCCTTCGCGATGAGGCCGGTGCCCGACAGGAACATCAGCACGAAGAACGCCGCCACGATCGCGAGCGACACCATGCCGACGTAATCGGACTTGAGCCGCTTCCAGCCCAGTGCCCACAGCCCCGGAGAGACGGCATGAGGAATCTCACGCGTGACCACCGTCCCGCCCACCTTGTCGCGCGCCATCGCCGCCCCGCTCATTTGAGTTGGACCCGCGGGTCGACCCACTTGTACATCAGGTCGGCCAGCAGGTTCGAAGCCATCGTCGCGAACGCGACGTAAACGGTGAGCGCCTTGATCACCGGAAAGTCCGAACGCTCGACCGCGAGGATCACCTCCCGCCCGATGCCCGGAATCGAGAAGAACCGCTCGATCAGGAACGCGCCGAGCAGCAGTCCCGGCAGCGACGCCATCAGGTTGGTGATGATCGGGATCGACGCGTTGCGCAGCACGTGCAGCCACATGATCCGGTTCTCGGACAGGCCCTTGGCGCGGCCCGTGCGCACGTAATCCTGGTTGATCTCGTCCAGCACGAACGTCCGGTAGAGGCGCAGGCTCGGCGCGATGCTGACGGTCAGCAGGATGAGGATCGGCAGCGACGAGTAGACGAAGAGGTTCTCGGCAAAGCTGTTGCCCCAGCCTTGCACCGGGAACCAGCCGAGCTTGTAGGCGAACACGTACTGGAACACGATGATGTAGACCAGGATCGAGATCGACAGGCCGACCGTGCAGACGATCATCACCAGGCGGTCGGTCAGCGAGCCGCGCACGTAGGCGACGGCGAGCGCGAGCGCGATCGAGATCAGCGCGTCGAGGATCGTGAGCGGCAGCACCACGGTCAGCGAGGGCCCGAGCCGCGTGGCGAGAATGTGCGAGACCTTCTCGTTGGTGCTCCACGACGCGCCGAAGTCGCCGGTCAGCACCTGCTTGATGAATATCCAGAGCTGGACGAACCAGGGCTGGTCGACGCCCAGCTGGCGCCGGATGTTGTCGATCTGCTCCTGGTTCGAGATCTTGCCGGCCAGGACGTAGGCCGGGTCGCCGCCGACCCAGTTGAACAGGACGAAGACCAGCAGGATGACCCCGAGCATCGTGGGGATCATCTGCCACACGCGTCGGATGATGTATGCGCCCATTACCTCACCAACCTCCTCCCGGTGCGCGGATCACGCGCGGCGCGGGTTTGCCTTTGGCGCCGTGACGGGCCACGCGGACGCCGGCAAATCCGGCGAGCCCGATTCGCGGCCCGATCTTGCGCTGCACAAGTCGTTGCGTCGCATCGCGGCCGGCTCCGTTCGGGGGACCGGCCGCGGCGCAATCTTATAGGGTACGCGCCGGGATGGCCGGCCGCCCCGCTCTCTCCTTCGGTACCACCCACTTCCTCCTGCAACCCCTCGCCCGCGCCTCGCTCCCTACTTCGGGGCCGGCGCGAGATCGATGAACTGGAACTCCGCATGCAGTATCGGGTGCTTCTTGTACCCCAGAACCCGCGGCTGCACCAGCATGTTGCGATAGCGGCTGATCCCGAGGCGCCATGGGGCGTATACCTCGATGATCCGCGCCATCTCGCGGTAGAGCCGGTCGCGCTCCGGGCCCGCGGGGATCCGGACCGACTGCTCGTAGAGCCGGTCGTATTCGGGGATCGTCGCGCAGGCATTGTTGCTCTGGTAGATATTCTTGCTGAAAAGGAGCTGCATGAAGTTGTCGGCGTCCGGGTAGTCGGCGATCCAGGCGGCCGTGCGCATCTGCAGCTTGCACTGCTTCTCCAGCTTCAGGAGCTCGGCGAACTTGTCCTTGCGCACTTCCATCCGGATGCCGACCGAGTCGAGCGCCTTTTTCCACAGCTCGTCCTGCTGGCGGCCGAGCGAGTCCGGCCGCGACGCGTAGTGCAGGACGAGCGGCTTGCCGTCCGGAAGCGTGCGCCAGCCATCCCCGCCCTTCTTGTAGCCGAACTTGTCGAGCAGCGCGTTGGCCGCGGCAGGATCGTGCCGGACGCTCGACCGCCACGCCGGATCGCTGCCGACCACTCCGGGCGGAACCGGGAACTGCGCCTCGATCGCCTGCCCGTTGCGGATGACCTTGATCTCCTCGGCGACCGGATACGACATCGCCATCGCGCGGCGAAGCGCGATCTTTTCCGGCGTGAGCCCGCCGACGACGGGATCCATCAGGTTCCAGTACGTGTACGTGATCTCCGGGTCGACGAAGCGCGACAGGCGCACGCCCTTCTTCTGCAGGTCCGGCGTCAGCGTGCCGCCATTCAGGACCTTCGGCGCGAGCGGGCCCTCCATGTTCATGAGGTCGAGCTCGCCGTTCTGGAAGGCGAGCAGGCGCGACTGATCCTCCTCCATGATGCTGATCTCGATGCGGCCGATCTGGGGCATCTTCTTGCCCTTCATCTCGGCGACGATGCGGGCGTCGTCCGGATCGGCTCCGGGCTGGAAATCCCAGACGAAGCCGCGGTAGTCGGGATTGGCCACCAGCACGATCTTCGACGAGCGCACCCATTGCGCGAGCATGTAGGCCCCGGTGCCGACCGGGTTCGACATGATTCGCCCGCCCTCGTCGCCGTACGCCGCCACCACTTCCTTCGCCACTGCGCTGGTCGGCTCGTGCGCGAGCACGTACGACATATTGAAGTCGGGCTGGGTGAGGTGGATACGCAGCGTGTAACGATCGACCACCTCGAGTCCGGCGATCTTCGCGTTGTAGTCGAACTTGCCGGACTTCTTCGCCTTGGCGGCTTCGGCGTCGAGGCCGACGATCTTGCCCTCGACGAGCCAGCCCCACGGCGAATGGATCGACGGATCGACGAGACGCTTCAACGAGAACGCGAAGTCCTCGGCGACGAGCTCGCGCCGGACGCCCTTGAACGCCGGATCGGGCGTGAAGTGGATGCCCTTGCGGACCTTGAACGTGTAGGTCTTGCCGTCGTCGCTGACCTGCGGCAGCGCCTCGGCCGCCATCGGCACGAGCTTCGCCGGCCGCGCCAGGTAGTCGTAGGTGAGCAGCGTCTCGAAGATCGCCTGCTCGACGGTGCCCGAGTAGAGATCGTGCGCCGCCTGCGGATCGAAGCCTTCCTCGCCCGCGGGAAACACGTAGCGAAGCACCTTGCCCGGATCGGCGGCCATGGCCGCGCCGGCGCAAAGCGCCAGCGCGAGCCCCATCGCGGCGATGCGCGCCACGCATCCGCGGACGGAAAGACCGGAGGTCAACATGCGCAGCGAGGGGCGGGACGGTCTGTTGCGGCAGCCGGGCCTACTTGCGCCGCTTCGCGTTGTCGATGTCGAGGTAAGGCCAGATCGCCTCCATGATGGGGTGGTGTCTGTAACCCCTCACCTGCGGATACACGAGCACGTTGCGATAGCGCGAGACGCCCATCTTCCACACGCCGTCGACTTCGACCAGCCGCGACATCTCCAGGAAAATCTGGTCGCGCTCCGGCGAATTGGGAATGCTCCTGATCTTGTCGTACATCGCGTCGAATGCCTTCGACTCGTAGCACGCGTGATTGCTCTGATGCGTATTGGGGCCGTAGAGCAGCTGCATGAAGTTCTCGCCGTCGGGATAGTCGGCATGCCATGCCGAGCCCCACATCATCAGCTGGCACGCCTCGCCGGCCTTGATGTTGTCGGAGAACGGGCTCTTGCGCGCCTCGAAGCGCACGCCGATCGCGTCGAGCGACTTCTTCCACAGCTCGTCGTACTCGCGGCTGATCGCCTGCGGCTCCGAGGTGAGCACGATCGTCACCGGCTTGCCCGAGGGGTCGGTGCGATAGCCGTCCGGCCCTTTCTTGTAGCCCACCGCGTCGAGCAGCTTGTTGGCGAGCGCGGGATCGTACTGATTGGCGTTGCGGTATTTCGGGTCGAATCCGACGACGCCGGCCGGGATCGGGCCGGTGTCCGCGACCGCCTGGTTCTTGCGGATCACCTTGATCTCTTGCTGGATGTCGTAGGAAAGGATCAGCGCGCGGCGAAGCGCGACGCGCTCCTTCGTGTAGCCGCCGACCACCGGGTCCTTCATGTTGAAGAAGTAATAGGTGATCTCGGGCTCGATGCTGCGGTCCCAGTAGATGCCGCGCGCCGCGAGATCCGGGGCGAGCTTGTTGTCCGGGATCGCGATCGGCGCGAATGACCCGAAGCGGTCGGTGAGATCGATCTCGCCGCGCTGAAATGCGAGCCAGCGCGACTGCTCCTCCTGGATGACGCTCACCTCGACGCGCCCGATCTGCGGCATCTTCCTGCCGCGCATCTCCTTGATCACCGGATCGTCGAGGGCCGGATCCCCCGCGGCGAAGTCCCAGACGAATCCGCGGTAATCCGGATTGGCCTCGAGGATCATCTTGGCCTTGCGGGTCCAGCTCTTGAGAATGTACGGCCCGGTGCCGATCGGGTGCGCGTTGGTGTCGTCGTGATACGCCTCGATCACCTCGCGAGCGACGATCGACAGCGCCGGCATCGCCATGATGTATGCGAAATTGAAGTCGGTCGCGGTCAGCTTGACGCGCAGCGTGTACTTGTCGACGACCTCGAGCCCGGCGACCGGCGCGTCGTAGTCGAACTTGTTGCTCTTGGCGGCGCTCTTCGCCACCGCGTCCAGCCCGACGATCTTGCCGTCGACGAGAAAGCGCCAGGGCGAACGGTTGGCGGGATCCATCAGCCGCTTGATCGAATACGCGACGTCCTGCGCGACCATCTCGCGGCGAGCGCCCTTGAACGCAGGGTCCGGCGTGTAGAAGACGCCCTTGCGCAGCTTGAACACGTACGATCTTCGCGTCGCGGCGACACTTCCGGCAGCGTTTCCGCCGCCATCGGCACGAGCTTCGCGGGCCGCGCGAGATAATCGTAGGTGAGCAGGCGCTCGAAGGCGACTTCGATGATCCGGTTCGAGTAGCTGTCGGTCACCTTGACCGGGTCGAACCCGGTCTCCTCGGCCTCGAACGCGACGCGCAGCACTTTGGCGGGATCGGCGGCGGCGGTCGCCATCGGGGACCAGAAGACCGTTGCAACCGCGAGCGCGGCGGCGAACGCGGCGGCGGCGCGCCCGAACATTCCAGCCGGCAATCTCGCTACGTGCATTCCAACCCCCGGAAACAAAAAGCCGCGTAATGTACCATTTCCGGTCGGTCGAAGCTCGGCCGATTCGCCCGGAAATTGACCGGACGGCCGCAATGGTGCGCCGCTCGTCCGGGCACCGCGCCAACCCGATCCTTTCCCTTGCCCCGAAGCCCGCGCACGCACCGTCATCCAAGCCCGAATTCTGGGACGAGGCGACGCGCACGCTCGGCCGGCGCGACCGCGTGCTGCGCCGCCTGATCCGCGCCCATCCGGACATCCATCTCGTGCGCCGCGGCGACCCGTTCACGACGCTGGCGCGCGCGATCGTCGGCCAGCAGATTTCGGTGGCCTCCGCGGCCGCGGTCTGGGAGCGCGTGCGTCGCCGCCGCGGCGCCGCCGACGCAAGCCGCGCGGGCCGCCGCGCCTTTCGGCCGAGCGCGTCGCCGCGACGGACCGCGCGATCCTGCGCGGCTGCGGATTGTCGCAGCGCAAGGCCGAATACCTCGGCGACCTCGCCGCGCATTTCGTGTCCGGCACGCTCGATCCTCGGCACTGGAACACGCTCGACGACGAGGCGCTGATCGAGGCGCTCGTCGACGTCAAGGGCATCGGCCGCTGGACCGCGGAGATGTTCCTGATGTTCCACGAGCTGCGCGCCGACGTGCTGCCGGTCGACGACATCGGATTGCAGCGCGCGATCGCGCTGCACTACAACGGCGGCGAGCGGATGCCGCCCGCCGCAATGCGCGAGCTGGCGCTCGCGTGGCAGCCGTATCGCAGCGTCGCGACGTGGTATCTGTGGCGCTCGCTCGATCCGATTCCGGTCGAATATTGATCCGGCGCGCCGTGTCGCCGCCCGTACAATGGGCGGCGTGGACACCGCTCATCCGTACGCGAAGCTGACACCCGACCGCGTGCTGGATGCGCTCTCGCGAGTGGGAATCCGCGGCGACGGCCGCCTGCTCGCGCTCGGCAGCTACGAGAACCGGGTCTACCAGGCCTGGCAGGATGACGGCCCGCCCATCGTCGTCAAGTTCTACCGTCCGCAGCGGTGGTCCGACGACGCGATCCGCGAGGAGCACGCGTTCGTGGCGGAGCTTGCGGAGCGCGAGCTTCCCGTCGTGGCGCCGATGCCGCTCTCGGGCGCGACGCTGCACGATGACGACCTGTTTCGATTCGCCGTCTATCCGCGCTGCGGCGGCCGCGCGCCCGAGCTCGAGAGCCGCGCGACGCTGCAGTGGATTGGCCGGCTCCTCGGACGCATTCACGCGGTCGGCGCGATCGCGCCGTTCGCGCATCGGCCACGGCTCGACCTCGAGACTTTCGGCACCACGCCACGCGACTGGCTGCTCGCGCACGATTTCCTGCCCCCCGATCTGCTCGAAGCGTGGCGCAGCATCGCCGAGCTTGCGCTGCAGGGCGCGCGCGACTGTTACGCGCGTGCCGGCGACGTCGCCTTGCTGCGCCTTCACGGCGACTGCCACGCCGGCAACGTGCTGTGGACCGACGCCGGCCCGCACTTCGTCGACTTCGACGACGCGCGGATGGGGCCGGCCGTGCAGGACCTGTGGATGCTGCTCTCGGGCGATCGCGCCGACATGACGCGGCAGCTCTCCGACGTTCTTTCCGGTTACGAGGGCTTCGCGCGCTTCGACCGGCGCGAGCTTCATCTCGTCGAAGCGCTGCGCACGCTGCGCCTCATCCACTACTCGGCGTGGATCGCGCAGCGCTGGGACGATCCCGCGTTTCCCGCGGCGTTCCCGTGGTTCAACACGCAGCGCTACTGGCAGGACCGGATCCTGGAGCTGCGCGAGCAGGTCGCGCTGATGACCGAGCCGCCGCTCGCGGTCTGAGGCAACGCCGAGCACGCCGCGTCAGCGCAGCACGCCGTCGACGAGATGCAGCGTGCGATCGGTGCGCGCGGCGAGATCCGGATCGTGCGTGACGATGACGAGGCTCGTCCCGACGGCGCGGTTCAATTCGAGCATGAGGTCGAACACCTGGCCGGCGGTGCGCCGGTCGAGGTTGCCGGTCGGCTCGTCGGCGAGCACGCAGTGCGGCTCGGTGACGAGCGCGCGAGCGAGCGCGACGCGCTGGCGCTCGCCGCCGGAGAGCTCGCCCGGCAGGTGCGCGACGCGCTCGGCGAGGCCGACGCGCTCCAGCATCGCCTGCGCCGCCGCCCGCGCGGCCGCAGGCGCGAGGCGCCTGATCGCGAGCGGCATCGCGACATTCTCGAGCGCGGTGAATTCGGGCAGCAGATGATGGAACTGGTAGAGAAACCCGAGCGCGCGATTGCGGATCTCGCCGCGGCCGCGCTCGGTCTGCGTGGCCAGCGCGGCGCCGTCGATCCACACTTCGCCCGCGGATGGCGCGTCGAGCCCGCCGAGAAGGTGCAGCAGCGTGCTCTTGCCCGCGCCGGACGCGCCGACGATCGCGATCCGCTCTCCGGCGCCGACGGCGAGATCGACGCCCTGCAGCACCGCCACTTCGAGCGGCCCGCTGCGGTACGTCTTGGAGAGTCCGCGGCACTCGATGACGGCGCGAGCGTCATTCATAGCGCAGCGCCTCCGCCGGATTGACCTTGGAGGCGCGCCATGCCGGGTAGATCGTCGCCAGCAGCGCGAGCGCCAGCGCGATCAGCGCGATGGTCACGACGTCGCCGCGCTGCAGGTCGGACGGCAGCTCGCTGATGTAGTAGACGGACTTGTCGAGGAACTGCGTGTTGAACAGGCGCTCGATCGCGGGCAGCACCGTCCCGACATTGAGCGCGAGCAGCACTCCGCCGACGACGCCGATCATCGTGCCGATGAATCCGATCAGCGCGCCCTGGATCATGAAGATCGCGGTGATCGATCCCGGCGACGCGCCGAGCGTTCGCAGGATCGCGATGTCGGCGCGCTTGTCGGTGACCGTCATCACCTGCGCCGAGACGATGTTGAACGCCGCGACCGCGATGATCAGCGTCAGGATGATGAACATCACGCGCTTCTCGATCTGCACCGCGCGGAAGAAGTTGGCGTGGTTCATCGTCCAGTCGCGGATCTCGGCGTTGACGCCGAGCGTGCCCGCGAGCTCGCGCGCGACTTGCGGCGCCGCGAAGAGGTCGTCGAGCTTCAGCCGCACGCCGCTGACGCCGTCCTGCCGGTAGAGCTTGCGCGCGTCGTCGATGTCGACCAGCGCGAGCCCGCTGTCGAACTCGTACATGCCGACCTCGAACACGCCGGCGACGTGAAACGTCTTCAGCCGCGGCAGCGTGCCGGCGGCGGTCAGCGTGCCCTGTGGCGCGATGACGACGACCGGGTCGCCCATGCGCAGCCCCATCGCCCGCGCGATCTCGGCGCCCACCACGATGCCGAATTTGCCGGGCGCGAGCGCGTCGAGCGAGCCGGCGCGCATGTGCGTGCCGATGTCGGCGACCTTCGCCTCGCTGCCGGGATCCACGCCGCGAATGATCACGCCGCGGTTGACGTCGCCCGCGGACAGCATCGCCTGTCCCTGCACGTAAGGCGCCGCCGCCTTCACGTGCGGGGCCGCCGTCGCCTTCGCCGCCACCCGCGCAGCGTCGCCGTCGCTCAGCTCGGGCATGCCGCGGACCTCGATGTGCGACGCCACCGCGAGAATCCGGTTGCGCAATTCTTCCTGGAAGCCGTTCATCACGGACAGCACGACGATCAGCGCCGCGACACCGAGCGCGATGCCCGCCATCGACGTCAGCGCGATGAACGAGATGAACGTGTTGCGCCCGGATCCGCGGCGAGCGCGCGTGTAGCGTAGTCCGACGACGAGCTCGTAGGGCGTCAAGGATCGGTCCGTGGGCGGCGCGAAGGGCGTCAGGTTTCCCAGTCGACGACGCGGCGCTCGGTGAGGAGCGGCGCGACGACGTCCTTCGCGACCAGATGCAGTGGATGCTGCTGATAGCGGTCGAGCGCCGCGCGGTCGGCGAATTCGCTGTAGAGCGCGACGTCGACCGCGCCGCCATCGTAGCCGGCGTCGAGGCCGACCTCGATCGCGAGAAGGCCGGGAATCCTGCCGCGCACCGATTCGAGCGCGTCCTTCACGACGGCGCCGTGCTCCGCCTTGCGCGACGGATCGCGGAGCTTCCAGACGACGACGTGTTTCAACATGGGATGACCGGCATCGGAAGGCGTTCGCACGCGGGTGTGCGCGGCGCGCGTCGTTCCAGCACGCGGCGGCGGCGCATTATCGCATGCTAGGATGACCGCGCCAGCCTCTCGCGGACGTTCCGATGCATCTCGTTCTGGCCGTTCCCGGCCTCGCCACGCTCACGCCCGTCGCAGATCCGGCCGCGCCGCCGCCGCCGCGTATGCCGGGTTTCGCGCGGCTCCTCGCGGCCGCTGGCGCGCCGACGCGCGACGAGGACGGGCTCGCCGCGGCGCTCGCCGCGCGCTATGGCATCGCGCGGCAGACCGATTGGCCGCTCGCTCCCATCCGGCTTGCGGCGCTCGGCATCGATCCCCGAGAATCGTATTGGCTTTGCGCGGATCCGGTGACGCTCGTCGCGGGCCGCGACGACGCGCACGTCGGCGCCGCGATCCGCGATTTCACGACGGCCGAATCGGATGCGCTGATCGCGACCCTGAACGCGCATTTCGCCGGCGACGGTCTTCGATTCGTCGCGCCGCGGCCCGACGCGTGGTTCGTGCGCGCCCCGAATGTTCCGGCCATGTCGACGCGGCCGCTCGACATCGCGCAGGGCAAGAGCCTGCGCACGCAATTGCCCGCCGGCGCGGACGCGAAGGCATGGTGGCGCTGGCAGGAGGAAATCCAGATGCTGCTGTTCACGCATCCCGTGACCGCCGCGCGCGAGCGCGCGGGCCGCCAAAGCGCGAACGCCCTTTGGCTCTCGGCGGGCGGCACGCGGCCGCCGCGATCCGGGACGGCACCCATCGATTGCGACGTTCGCGGGAGACGATATCGCCCTCGCGCTGGCGGCGCATGTCGGTACGGAAGCGCGACCGTTGCCCGCGCATCTCGACGCAGTGCTCGCGCAGACCGAGCGTGCACAAACCGTCATTCTCGCGCCGGCCGCACCGATCGACTTCGAAGCGATCGATCGCGCGTTTGCGACCCCTGCCGCCGATGCGCTCGAGCACGGCGCGATCGCGGGCGTGACCGTGCTTGCCGACGCGGGCGGTGCCGCGTTCTCATGGATGGCGCAGCGGCCGCCCTGGAGCGCACGCATCGCGCGCCGGTTCAGGAAACCCGACATCACGTCGCTGCTGGCCGCGGCCACGCGCGAGGAGGCGTGATGGACATCGTGCAGCGGCCGGTCCCGCCCGCCGCGGTCGCTCTCGCCGCCGCTGGAATCCATCCGGTGCTGGCGCGCGTGTTCGCGGCGCGCGGCGTCACCGCCGCCGACGAGCTCGACGCGGACCTCGCGCGGCTGCCGCCCTTCGCGTCGATGAAAGGCATCGACGCCGCCGCGGCGCGGCTCGCCGACGCGATCGCGCGCGGCGAAAGGATCCTCATCGTCGCGGACTACGACGCCGACGGCGCGACCGCGTGCGCCGTGGGCATCCGCGGCCTCAAGGCGCTCGGCGCCGTCGTCGATTTCATCGTCCCCAACCGGTTCGAATTCGGATATGGACTCACGCCGGAAATCGTCGCGGAGGCGGCGACACGCTCGCCGCGTCTCATCGTCACCGTCGACAACGGCATCGCGAGCCACGACGGCGTCACCGCGGCGGCGGCGCTCGGCATCGAGGTGCTGATCACCGACCACCATCTGCCCGCCGCGACGCTGCCGCACCCGGCGCTGATCGTGAATCCCAACCAGCCGGGATGCGAATTCCCCGGCAAGCATCTCGCCGGCGTCGGCGTGATGTTCTACGTGCTGCTCGCGACGCGCGCGCTGCTGCGCGAGCGCGGCGCCTTCGCCGGTCGCACCGAGCCCAATCTCGGCGCGCTGCTCGACCTGGTCGCGCTCGGGACCGTCGCCGACGTCGTCCGGCTCGACCGCCTCAACCGGACATTGGTCGCGCAGGGACTCGCGCGCATCCGCGCCGGGCGCGCGCAACCGGGGCTGGCGGCGCTCTTCTCGGTCGCCGGGCGCGACGCGCGCCGCGCAACCGCCTACGACTTGGGCTTCGTCGCGGGACCGCGCCTCAACGCCGCCGGCCGCATGGCGGACATGTCGATCGGCATCCGCTGCCTCATCGCGGACACCGGCATCGCGGCGCTTCCGCTCGCGGTCGAGCTCGATCGCTTCAACCGCGAGCGGCGCGAAGTCGAGGTCGCGATGCAGGAGGATGCGCAGAAGGCGCTCGCCGGCCGCGACTTCGACACCGGCGGCGACGACGCGTGCACGCTGTGCCTGTTCGACGCCGGCTGGCACCAGGGCGTGGTCGGCATCGTCGCGTCGCGCCTGAAGGACCGCTACCATCGCCCGACGATCGTGTTCGCGCCGGGCGGCGCCGGCGAGATCAAGGGATCGGGCCGCTCGATTCCGGGATTTCACCTGCGCGACGCGCTCGACCTCGTCGACAAGCGCGCGCCGGGACTCATCGCGAAATTCGGCGGCCATGCGTATGCGGCCGGCCTCTCGCTCGCCGCGACGGACCTGCCGCGCTTTGCAGCGCTGTTCGAGGCGCTCGCGCGGGAGCAGCTCTCGCCCGCGCAACTGCAGCGCACGCTCGAGACCGACGGCGCCCTCGATGCCGGCGAGCTCGACTTCGCACTCGCCGAGGCGCTCCGCACGGAAGTCTGGGGCCAGGGTTTTCCGGCCCCGCAGTTCGAGGGCAGGTTCGAGGTCGCGGACCAGCGCACGGTGGGCGCGAAGCATTCCAAGCTGGCGCTGGTCCGGCAGGGGTCGGGACGGCCCGAGCGCTTCGGCGCGATCCTCTTCAACCACACCGATCCGCTTCCTCCGGTGATCCGGGCCGTCTACCGGCCGGAAGTCAACGAATGGAACGGCAACGCGGCGCTGGAGCTTGTCATCCAGTACTGGGAAGTCGGCTGACGCGGACACCCTGCACCGCGGTTGTGCCGCATCTGGTGCGGTGCACCTCCATGAGCCGACCGACGGCGTGCAGCGCATCGGCGGTGCCATCTACAACCCATTGTTTAATCATTGATTGGCGTCAATCACTTGCGTCCGAATCGGTCACGCATTGAGGTTGTGCATTGCACCAACTTGACTATAATGCGTAGGTTTGGTTACAGCGGATTGATGCCATTTCAGGGGAGAACGAGATGCGGTTGATGGAAAAAGTGGCGATCATCACGGGCGCCGGGTCCGGCATCGGGCACGCGACCGCCGTGAAGTTCGCGCACGAAGGCGCCAAGGTCGCCGTCTGTGACATCAACGAGACATCCGCCCACGACGTCGCCAGGGAAATCAACGACAACGGCGGCGAAGCCCTTCCTTTCCGCGTCGACGTCACCGACAAGGACAGCATCGCGCGGATGGTCGAGGGCGTGATGGCCAGGTGGGGCCGGATCGACACGCTGGTCAACAACGCGGGCATCGTCCAGGACGCGCAGTTGAAGAAGATGACCGACGAGCAGTTCGACGACGTCATCGACGTCAACCTCAAGGGCGTCTACAACTGCACGAAGGCCGTCGTCGACATCATGCTGGAGCAGCATTCCGGCTGCATCCTCAACGCCTCGTCGATCGTCGGCCTCTACGGCAATTTCGGCCAGACCAACTATGCCGCGAGCAAGTTCGCCGTGATCGGCATGATGAAGACGTGGGCGCGCGAGCTCGGCAAGAAGGGCATTCGCTCCAACGCGATCTGCCCCGGCTTCATCGAGACCCCGATCCTGAAATCGATGCCGCACAAGGTGATCCAGATGATGGAGGAGAAGGTCCCCATGGGGCGCCTCGGCCGTCCGGAAGAGATTGCCAACACGTATGCGTGGCTCGCCTCCGACGAAGCGAGCTACATCAACGGCGCAGTGATCGAGGTGTCGGGCGGCGTCACCATCTGAGCGGACCGGAGTCCGCGTTTGCCAGCCTCGCGGGGGATCGCTCGCCCACCGGCGCTCGGCGCGTCGTCCATTCGTCTGCCTTGAGCGCCGACCGCGTACCGCGGTAGCATTGCCCATTCCCCGACCGACACTCTTCCGGGACCTGCCATGTTGCGCACGCTGCTCGTTCTCCTCGCCCCTGCGCTGATCGGTGTCGTCGCCTCGCCGGCTGCCGCCCAGCAGGGCGGGTTCGTCCCCAAGGCGGACACTTACATCTGCCCCAACGCCACGGGAACCGGCGCGGTCGACTGCTTCCTCGACGCGGTCGACCATCTGTACACGATGTGCCGGCACGTGAAGAGCATCGAGATCATCGAGTTCGGCTACGAGAAATCCGAAGAGGGCGTCAACGCCGCCAAGAGCGAGTACTGCGTCGACAAGCAGAAGATCAACATCACGCGCCCGTATCAGGCCGCGCTGAAGGAGGCCACCGGCAGCAAGGCCGCGGTCGACGACCTGCGCGCGCTCTACGAGCTCTGGATGCAGGCGATCGCGAGCCTCAAATGGCAGCGGGGCGAGGACGACAACGCCTACAAGGCGCGCGTCGCGCGGCCGTACGAGGCGTTCCACAAACAGGCGAGCGCGGTTCGCACCTCGCTCGCGGCGAGCCCGGCGAAGGCCGCCGGCGGCTGCCGCGGCGCCCGTCGCGCCCAAGGGAAGCGGCAAACGCTGATCGAAGACGTCCACGACCGGACGGCCCACGCCGAAGATTCCGGATCTCCTGCTGCGCCCGACACCGAGCTCGCCGCGATTTTCGGCGAGGGCGGCACGCTCGCGCGCGCGCTTCCCGGCTTCCGCTTTCGCGCGCAGCAGCTCGCGATGGCCGAGTCCGTCGCGCAGGCGATTCGCACGCAGGGAACGCTGATCGCCGAGGCCGGAACCGGCACCGGCAAGACCTTCGCGTATCTCGTCCCGGCGCTGCTCTACGGCGGCAAGGTCGTCGTCTCGACCGGCACCAAGACGCTGCAGGACCAGCTCTTCCAGCGCGACCTGCCGCAGGTGCGCGACGCGCTGCGCCTGCCGGTCACGCTCGCGCTGCTCAAGGGACGCGCCAATTACGTCTGCCATCACCATCTCGAGCGCGCCGCCGCCGAGGGGCGCCTTCCGTCGCGCGACGACGCCCGCCATCTCGCGAAGATCGTCGCGTTCACGCACGCGACCGAAAGCGGCGACCGCGGCGAGCTCGCCGATGTTCCCGAGAATGCGACGATCTGGCCGCTGGTGACGTCGACCCGCGACAATTGCCTCGGCAGCGAATGCGCGCATCACGCGGAGTGCTTCGTGCTGAAGGCACGCAAGGCGGCGCTCGAAGCCGACGTCGTCGTGATCAACCACCATCTCTTCTTCGCCGACGTGATGCTGCGCGACGAAGGCCTCGCCGAGCTCCTGCCGGCGTGCAACACGATCGTGCTCGACGAGGCCCATCAGCTGCCGGACACCGCGACGCTCTTCTTCGGCGAGCAGATCGGCGCCGGCGTGCTGGCCGAGCTCGCGCGCGACGCCGAGGTCGCGGCGCGCACCGATGCGCGCGAAGTCGCGGAGCTGCCGGATGCGGCGGCCGGCGTCGGGCCGGCGATACGCAAGGTCCGATTGGCGCTCGGCGACACGCCGGGCAAGCTCGCGCAAGGCGTCGCCGCTACACGCGAGGGCTTCCCCGAGGCGCTTGATCTCCTTGGCGCCGCGCTCGACCGGCTCGCGGCCGAGCTGACGCTCTTCGCCGAGCGCAGCGAAGAACTCGGCAACTGTGCGCGCCGCGCGATGGAAGCTGCGGCCGCGCTCGCGCGCTGGCGCAACACCGGCCCGGTTGCCGACGCTCGAGGGCGGGCCGCCGAAGGAATGGATCCGCTGGGTCGACGTGACGAACCAGGGATGGCAGCTCTTCGCGTCGCCGCTGTCGATCGCCGATACGTTCTCGAAGCAGGTCACGGAATCCGGCCGCGCGTGGATCTTCACGTCGGCGACGCTCGCCGTCGGGCGCGACTTCTCGCTGTACCAGAGCGAGCTCGGCCTCGCCGATGCCGCCACCGGCTGCTGGGAGTCGCCGTTCGACTACGACACGCAGGCGCTGCTCTACGTGCCGCGCGCACTGCCTCCGCCCAACTCGCGCGAGCACACCGCGGCGGTCGTCGCCGCGGCGCTCCCGGTGCTGAAGGCCAGCGGCGGCCGCGCGTTCCTCCTTTTCACGACGCACCGCGCGCTGAACGATGCGCGCGCGATGCTCGCGGATTGCTTCGCCCGCGAGGGCCTCGACTGGCCGCTGCTGGTGCAGGGCGAGGGGTCGCGCAGCGAGCTGCTCGCGCGCTTTCGCGAGCTCGGCAACGCGGTGCTGCTCGGCAGCCAGAGCTTCTGGGAAGGCGTCGACGTTCCGGGCGAGGCGCTGTCGGTCGTCGTCATCGACAAGCTGCCGTTCGCGCCGCCCGACGATCCGCTGCTCGCCGCGCGGCTCGAGCATCTGCGGGCCGCCGGCGGCAATCCATTCTTCGACTACCAGCTGCCGCAGGCCGTGATCAGCCTCAAGCAGGGCGCGGGACGATTGATCCGCAGCGAGACCGACCGCGGCGTGCTCGTCATCGGCGACCCTCGGCTGACCGACAAGCCCTACGGGAAGCGAATCTGGAGAAGCCTTCCGCCGATGCGGCGCACGCGGGACATCGAGGACGTCGAGGCGTTTTTCGCGGCGCGCGCGTAGACGATTCCCGGTCGCACGATTGCTTTACTCGCCGCTCACGCCTCGGCCTCCATTACGGTCGAGGATCGCGAAAAGTCGCGCTGTCGGCCTCGTAACCCTAGGCGCGCAATCCTTCGCACGCTGACCGTCGCCGAATGTCCGCTTATGACAGCCGACTCAAGCTTCGGTCAGGCTTCCGGCTGCGGTTGCCCTTCCTTGGAGGGCTTTTCCGGCGCGGTGCTGATCGCCCCGGTTCGGCACCGGGTTTCTCGCTTGGCTTCTTGCAGAACACGATTTCGTTGAACCAGCTCACGAGCAACGCCGTGTACGCGCGATGCCACGTCTCGTTCGACAACCCGTGATCGGCGCCTTCCATCAACCGGTACGTCAACGATGTGTGCACCGACGAACGATTCGCGGTAGTTGACGATGACCTGGTGCGGGATCACCGTGTCGTGCTCGGACTCCACGATGAGCACGTCCCCGGTATATTCCCTGCACACGCGCAATGCGTTGCTTTCATCCGGATTGACGGGTTGCAGCCGGTATTGCTCGAGGGCCTGCTCCCTGCGCAGCCGCAGCTTGGGCAGGCGCCACTCCGAGTCCTTGTACAGTGCCGGCACGCGCAGCGCGAGCCACTTGACCGGTCGCAGCGCGGTCAGCAGCGCCGCGAGGTAGCCGCCATAGCTGCTCCCCACGACGGCGATCGGGTCCGAATCGACGTTGTGCTGCCCGGCGAGGAAATCGTAGGCGGCCAGGACATCGCGCATGCTGTCCTCGCGTGAAACCAATTCGAATTGCGCTTGCGTCTGAGCGTGCCCACGCAGATCGAAGGTCACGCATACACAACCGAGCCCCGACAACTCGCGCGCCCGGGAGACGTATTGCTGCTGGTCGCCGCCCCAGCCGTGCACGAACAGAACGCCGGGCAATAGCGTTCCCGGCGTGATCAGCGTGCCGAGGATATGCTCGTCCTCGACACGAATGTAGACCGGCTCATCGCGTGTCGTCATGGGACTCCGTCCAGGCATATTTGGTCAGCGGTCCGACGTGGGGATCGTTACCGGAAAAATAGACCGCGGCATTGGGGGCAACACCGGCGCTTCGCCATAGACTTCGCGCGAGATCGCGCGAACGACGCGCAGCGAAGAATCGGCGCGAAACGCCTCCAGCGCGCCGACTTCCGCCCCGCTCGCGCCGCCAGAGCGCCACGATTGCTCGAGCACGCCCGAACGAAGTTCGCCCGCGGCGTCGACACCCTGCGCCACGTCGTAGTTGCGACGCGACGCAAAGAAGCCGTCGAACGATCGGATCGCCGCATCGTCGTAGGCGCGTGCCTGCGCGATCGCGAGCCGGATATTGTCGGGCAGCGTCAAGGCCAGCAACGCTTCGAAATCGTCCAGAACCACGATCAATTCCGATCCACCGTAGATTTCCGCGCCGTGATTGTTGGTCGTCAGATGCTGCGTCCCATAGTATGCGCAGACCACGTCCGCCACGCGCATCTGGCCGACGCTGTACGTCGTCACGTCGACCAGGTTCTGCTCGACGACCGCGCCGAAGCGAGCCAGCTCCGTCGGGTCCATCGCGTCCAGCGCACGCGCAAGCTCTGCCGCGCTGTTCGCCGTGAATTGGCCCCCTCCCGCAATGCCCGTCGCTTTCTTGACACGAACCGGTCCGGATTCCAGCAGTCTACGGCCAGCCAGCAACACGTCCTCCTTGGCGAACACGCTGAAGCCGTCAAGCACGACGTGCGCGACACGCCGGGGAAACTCGGCGCACCAACCCGCCGGCGCGTTCGATGCAACGTCAAGCAGAGGGTGCGTGATCATCTTGGTGGCCATGAAAGGGCAGGGCACCACGCCACCGAAAAGATCGTGCTCGCCGCGAATGCCAAGGCGCGCGGCCGTTTCGCTCGTCAACGTGTTGGCGGGAACGAAGTAGGGCGGCGTGGCGTAGCGGCGCACTGGGTCGTATTCGGCTTCGTACGCGCAACCCATGAGCGCCGCCAGGCGCCGCGCGATTTCCTTGCGCGTCGACGCGTCGTGACCGTCGGGTCTGCCGGTGGCGTCGACCGAATAGGTCACGACAACTCGGGGCGTGGCAGCCTTTGCCATCGGCAGATGGTGCCACGGGCGGGTACCGGACGAAAGTTACGCGTGGTTGCGCGAGCCTGGTTGCTCCTGAATGTGGAGGAGCCGGTAGGGCGGCTCAAGCGTGGATTGGCAGCAACGGCCTGCTGGGCACGTTCATCGTGGCACTTCCGGCGGGCGCCGGCGCCTTGGCTCGCGCCTCGGCCTCCACGACGGTCGAGATCGACGGAACGTTACGTTGTCGGCCTCATGCGCCGACTCGCCGGAGTCGCATCCCCAAGCAAGCTTGGTTCGGCCTCCGCACGACCTGCGCAGCATGCGAGGTCGCGTTGTCGGCCTCCGAACGCGACTCGCGATTGCTCGCATCCCCTCGGCGCTTCGCGCCGCGGGGCCCCTGCTCGCCGCTCACGCGTTCCCCCTGCTCACCAGGTCGCTACCACCACTGCCACCAGGGCTTGGCGTCGCTGGGCGCGACGTACGCGCTCTTCGACCAGAACTTCCACCACGGCGTGCCGTCGACGCCCGTGAGGAACGGGCTCTGCGGATAGGTGCGCTGCAGGATTCCCCTGGCATCGTCGCGGAGCTGGATCATCCCCAGCCTGTCGTAGGATTGCACCATCATGATCAGCGCCGCCTCGTTGGCTGGCGTCTGCGGATACGTCGTCAGCGACGTCTGGGCGCGGTTGACCGCCGCGACGTACGCGCCCCGGTTGTAGTAATACTGCGCGACGTGCACGTCGTACATCGCGAGCGCATTGATCAGGTAGCGCATCCGGTCCAGCGCGTCCGGCGTGTAACGGCTGTCGGGGAACTTCGCGGCCATGTCCTTGAACGCCGCGTAGGACTCGCGCATCGCCTTCGGCTCGCGCTCGGACAGGTCGAGCTCGTAGACGTAGCCCAGCAGCCCCTGGTCCTCGCGGAAATACACGAGGCCCTTGAGGTAGTACATGTAATCGACGCTGGGGTGATTGGGGTAGGTGCGGATGAAGCGGTCGCACTGGGCGATCGCGGCGGCGGTCTCGCCGGCGCGGTAATTCGAGTAGGCCGACTCGATGATCGCCTGTTGCGCGTAGCGGCCGTAGGGATAGCGCGCTTCCAGCGTCTCGAATCCGCTTGACCGCAGCCGTATAATTCCCCTGCCGCATCATGTCGTGCGCGTCGGCGTAGAGTTTCTCGGCGGTGAAGCCGGCCGTCGCGTCCTTGACCTCCGGCATGAGATCGCAGCCTGCGATGGCGAGCGTGAGCGCCATGGCGAACGCGGCAAACCCACGGCGCGCCTGCGCACGCACCGTGTCACGCATGATGCGGCGATGCATTGCGGAAACCGATTGATGCGGCATACGTTCTGGCGAATCCCCGTGGAACGCGAATTATAACCGACCCGCCCCGCCCGCTCCCGAGGTTCCCCCTGCGTTCCCGCACCGTTCCTCCCGCCGCGACCCTCACTCCCGATGCCGGCGAGGTGGTGGCGCTGACGCTGCCCGCCGAGGCGGCCGGGATGCGTTTCGACGCGGCGCTGGCGCAGGCGCTGCCGCGCTATTCGCGCAGCCGGCTGAAGTCATGGATCGACGCGGGCAAGGTGCGTGTCGACGGGGAAGCGCCCGTCGCGACGCAGAAAGTCCGCGGCGGCGAGCGTGTCGTCGTCGCCATCGTCGCCGACGCGGCGCCGGCAACCCTCGCACCCGAGGCGATCGCGCTCGACATCGTGTTCGAGGACGAAGCGCTGATCGTCATCGACAAGCCGGCCGGCCTGGTCGTGCACCCAGGCGCGGGCAATCGCGCGGGAACGCTGCAGAACGCGCTCGTCCATCATGCCCCGGCGCTCACGGCCATTCCGCGCGCCGGGATCGTGCACCGCCTCGACAAGGATACGAGCGGCCTCATGGTCGTTGCCAAGACGCTCATCGCGCAGACCGACCTCGTGCGCCAGCTGCAGGCGCACAGCGTCACGCGCGAATACGCGGCGCTTGCGGCCGGCGACATCGATCGCGCCGGCACGGTCGACGCGCCGATCGGCCGGCACCCGACGCGCCGCACGACGATGGCCGTCGTCGCCGGCGGAAAGCCCGCGCGCACGCACTATCGCGTCGTTCGCCGCTTCGGCGCGGCGACGCTGCTCGCCTGCCGGCTCGAGACCGGACGCACGCACCAGATACGCGTGCATCTCGCGTCGCTTGGGCATCCGCTGGTCGGCGACCCGACGTATGCGCGCCGCAATCCGCTGAAGTTCGGGCGGCAGGCGCTGCATGCGGCGCGCCTCGAGCTCGTGCATCCGGTCACGCACAGCAAATGCATCTTCACCTCGCCGCTGCCGCAAGACTTCGCCGCGCTGCTCGACGCGCTCGCCGCGCGGGCGCCGGCCGGGCGAGAAAAATGAGCGCGACATCCCTTGACGCGCAGCTTCGCGCGGCGGACCTCGACTGGATCGTCCCGCCGCTGCCTTGCGCCCGCGCACGCGGGCTCGTGACGACGCGCTCCGGCGGCGTGTCGGCCGGCGAATACGGGACGATGAACCTCGCGCGGCACGCGGGTGACGATCCCGACGCGGTCGCCGAGAACCGCCGCCGGCTGCAGGCCTTCCTGCCGTCGCCGCCGATCTGGCTGGAACAGGTACACGGCACGACGGTTGCGGTGCTCGATGGCGCGGCGCCCGCGGCGCGGATCGTCGCGGACGCGGCCGTCACGCGCACGCGCGGCGTCGTGGTGGCAGTGCAAACCGCCGACTGCCTTCCGGTGATCTTCGCCGACCGCAACGGCACGGCCGTCGGCATCGCACATGCGGGCTGGCGCGGCCTCGCCGCGGGCGTGCTCGAAGCCACCGTGAGCGCGCTGCAGACGCTCGGCGTCAAGGCGCAGGACGTCGACGCCTGGATCGGGCCGGGAATCGGCGCGCGCGCGTTCGAGGTCGGCCCCGACGTCCACGCCGCGTTCTGCGCGCACGATCCCGCCGCCGCGTCCGCGTTCGTCGCGGACCGTCCGGGGAAATGGAAGGCGGATCTTTGCGCGCTGGCACGCGCGCGACTCGCCGCGGCCGGCGTCGGCGCCGTCGCCGGCGGCGGCTTCTGCACGCACGACGAGCCGGCGCGCTTCTTTTCCTACCGGCGTGCGCCGTTATCGGGGCGGATGGCGTCGCTCGCCTGGCTCGCGGACGACACCGGGCGAAGCTGAACCGTGTACGTATAATGCGACGCTCGTGCCTTTCGGCCGACGCGCGCATCCGCGGCGGCGGAACCGCGGCACCCCTACCGCCTCGCCGTGTCGACACTCACGCAAATCCTGCTGGCGGCCGCCTCCGGCGGCGTGCTCGCCACGCTCGCCGCGGCCGGCACCCTCGCGCTGCATCGCGCGTGGATCTCGCGGCTCGTGTCGTTCGCGGTCGGCGCCCTGCTCGGCGCGGTGTTCCTCGAGATGCTCCCGCATGCGCTCGAGACCGGCAGCGCCGAGCGCGTGATGATGACCGTGCTGGCCGGCCTTCTCGGATTCTTCATGCTGGAGAAGCTCGTGCTCTGGCGACACTCGCACGGCCACGACGAGCATCGCGAGGACGATGACGAGACCGAGCACGATCATGCGCTGCACACGCACGACGGCGCCGACCAGGGCCGCTCGGCGCTGATGATCCTCATCGGCACCAGCGTCCACAATTTCTGCGACGGCGTGGTCATCGCCGCCTCGTTCCTCGCCAATTCCGCGCTCGGCGTCTCGGTAACAGTGGCGATCGTCGCCCACGCCGTGCCGCAGCAGGTCGGCGACTTCGCCGTGCTTGTGCATTCGGGATACTCGCAGCGCAAGGCGTTCGCCACCAACGTCACGGCCGGGCTGGCGACGCTCGCCGGCGCCGTCGCCGGATACGCCGCGCTCGCCGACATGCAGAACATCCTGCCGACCGTGCTCGCCATCGCCGCGGCGAGCCTGCTGTACGTCGCGGTGGCCGACCTGATTCCGAGCCTGCACCGGCGGCCCGAGCCGCTCGAAACGGTGAAGCAACTCGTGCTGATCGGTCTCGGCATCGCGATCATCGCGGTCGCCCACGCCGCGCTCGAGCACTGAGCGCAGACGCCCGCCGTGCCGAAGCGCGCTAACGCCACAGTGCCGAACCCCTGGCAGGAGCTCGCCGAGGATTGGCAGCGCGCGACCGCGGAATGGGCGCAATGGTGGACCGGCGCGGCAACGACGGGCCACTCGTCCGCACCGGCGAGGAAGCGTGAGCGCGTCCGCGCCGGTGCCGCCACCCGCGTCGATCGACCCGAAGGCGCTCGCCGATCTCAACGCGCGCGCCCAGGCGCAATTCGAGGCGCTGTGGAAGGCGGCGGACGCCGCGCTGGCGGCCGGTCCGTCGGCCGCAGTCCCCGAGATCGTCGCGCCGGCGCCGGGCGATCGCCGTTTTGCGGCGCCCGAATGGAGCGCCCTTCCCTATTTCTCGCTGATGAAGCAAAGCTACCTCATCGCGAGCCGCTACCTGTCCGATCTCGCCGCGCAGGCGGCGCTGCCGGCGCCCGACAAGCAACGGCTCGCTTTCGTCACGCGCCAGTTCGTCGACGCGATCGCACCGTCGAATTTCGTCGCGACGAACCCCGAGGTGCTGAAGCGCGCCGCCGAGACCGACGGCGTCGAGTCTCGCGCGAGGCATGGAGAATCTCGTGGCCGACGCGCGCACGGGACGCATCTCCATGAGCGATGCGCGCGCCTTCGCAGTCGGCCGCAATCTCGCGGTCACGCCCGGCGACGTCGTGTTCCGCAACGAGCTGATCGAGCTCATCCAGTACGCGCCGACCACGGCGAAGGTGCATCGGCGCCCGCTGCTGATCGTTCCGCCGTGCATCAACAAGTACTACATCCTCGATCTGCAGCCGGAGGATTCCTTCGTCCGCTGGGCCGTGGCCCAGGGCCATACGGTGTTCATGATCTCGTGGCGCAACATCCCGCCTGAGCAAGGTCGCCTCACCTGGGACGACTATCTCGAGCACGGCGTGCTGACGGCGCTGGCGCAGGCGAAGGCCATCGGCGCGACCGCCACGGTGAATGCGCTGGGCTTCTGCGTCGGCGGAACGCTGCTCGCCAGCGCGCTCGCCGTGCTGGCGGCGCGGCACGACCACTCGGTCGAATCGGCGACGTTCCTCACGACGATGCTCGACTTCGCCGATCCCGGAGAGATCGGCGTCTACGTGTCGCGCGAATATCTGCAGGCGCGCGAGCCGATGCTCCTCGCGGGAGAGCGCGTGCACGGAGGCGAGCTCGCCGGCGCCTTCGCGAGCCTGCGCGCCAACGATCTCGTCTGGAATTACGTCGTCAAGAACTACCTCAAGGGCGAGACGCCGCCCGCGTTCGACCTGCTGCACTGGAACGGAGACTCGGCGAACCTTCCCGGCCCGATGTACGTCTATTACCTGCGCAACCTCTACCTCGACAACAAGCTCATCGTTCCCGGCGCGCTGACGATGCTCGGCGAGCGCATCGACCTCGGCCGGATCACGATGCCCGCCTACGTCTATGCGTCGCGCGACGATCACATCGTGCCGTGGCGCTCCGGCTATCGCACCACCGCGCTCCTGGGCGGCGAGCCGACGTTCGTGCTCGGCGCGTCGGGCCACATCGCGGGAGTCATCAATCCGCCGGCGCAGCAGCGGCGCAACCATTGGACCAACGAGCTCCTGACGGACGATCCGGACGACTGGCTGGCGCGCGCGACCTCGCATCCGGGGAGCTGGTGGCCGCACTGGGGCGCGTGGCTTTCCGCGCACGCCGGGGCGCTGCGCCAGGCGCCACGCGCGGGCGGCGACGCGGGACATCCGCCGCTGGACGCCGCGCCCGGCCGCTATGTCCTCGAGTCGGCCTGACCGTCGGCCCAGCCTGCGGCAACCCGCCGCATGCGACCGGCGCCGCCACCTGCGACCTCCTTGCACGGGCGTGCGTGACGAAAGGTCGCGCGTCGGTCGCCTCGGTCGCGCGGCGACGCGCGGCCTCCCTGTGTGCGCGGAGAGGGGCGAGCCGATTCGCGTCGGCCGCCACCCGCGCTCGCAGACGCGAGCTTCGCTCCTTGGCTTCGCCCTGCTCGCGCGGGTGTCCTCGGGCCTTGGCTCGGCCTGGCCTCGCCCGCCGCGCTCACTCGCATTCTCACCCGCCGTGCGCCGCGTTAAGATGGGGGCCGGGTTCGAAGCCACGCACCGCACGACCCAACACGAAGGAGAAGAAAGATGCCTCTGAAGATTCCGCGCGTCGCGCTCGTCACCGGCGGCATGGGCGGCCTGGGCGAAGCCATCTGCATCAAGCTCGCCGCACTGGGCTACAAGGTCGTCACCACGCATTCGCCGGGAAACACCAAGGCGCAGGAGTGGCTCGACAGCATGAACAAGATGGGCTACGGATTCCGCGCCTATCCTTGCGACGTGGCGGACCTCGATTCGTGCACCGCCTGCGCCGCGCACGTCGTGAAGGACATCGGGCCGATCGACGTGCTCGTCAACAACGCCGGAATCACCCGCGACACGACATTCAAGAAGATGGACAAGGTGAACTGGGACATCGTCATCAAGACCAATCTCGATTCGTGCTTCAACATGACGAAGCAGGTCTGCGACAGCATGGTCGACCGCGGCTGGGGCCGGATCATCAACATCTCGTCGGTCAACGGTCAGAAGGGCGCGTTCGGCCAGGTCAATTACTCGGCGGCGAAAGCGGGCATGCACGGCTTCACCAAGGCGCTCGCGCTCGAAGTGGCGCGCAAGGGCGTCACCGTCAATACGATCTCGCCCGGCTACATCGGCACGAAGATGGTGATGGCGATTCCCAAGGACGTCCTCGACAGCAAGATCATCCCGCAGATTCCGATGGGCCGCCTCGGCAAGCCGGAAGAGGTCGCCGGACTCGTCGCTTATCTCTCGAGCGACGAAGCCGCGTTCGTCACGGGCGCCAACATCGCGATCAACGGCGGGCAGCACATGTTCTGAGGCAGCGCCGACCCCGGCCCGCACGGAACGACGAGCAAGGGCGACCGCCCGGCCAGGCGTCGCCCTTGTCGCATCCGTGACCGCGGCTATAATCGCCGGACCGCGTTCCGGATTTCCCGGAATGCACGCGAGCCCTCTGCTCGATCGGGCGCCGCATGTTCCACGAGGAGGCATGCATGCAATCGAGACTCCGCCCGGCGTGCATCGTCGCCGCCATCGTCACGCTTCTCGCCTCGGGCTTCGCCGAAGCGCAATGGGTTCTCGTCGCGCGAAAGGTCGTCGGCCGCGTCGAGCAGATGTCGCAGTCTCAGGGTGGCAACGGCGCGAGCTACGACTCGGCCGCGGTGATGCTGGAGGCGCCGGCGGACAAGGTATGGGAAGCCGTGCTGCGCGGCCTGCAGGACAACACGCAGGGCATCAGCATCACCCAGCAGAATCCGGCCGATCACCTCGTCCAGTTCACCAACGGCCGACAGATCGCCGGCATCAAGGTGAGCGCGCTCGGCGACAACCTCACCCAGCTTCTCATCTCGTCGGCGCACACCGGCGACCAGCCCAACGCATCGGTGCTCGTAATGAGCAGCGTCCTGCGCGTGTGCAAGGAGATGGGCGTCGAGTGCTCGCCGTCGAAGTGAGGGGCTCCGCTACCATGCAGAAGCTCGCCGCCGGCCCCGCGATCGCCCGTGTCTTCGCGTGCGCCCTCTGCGCGATGGTGATGTTCGCCGCACCCGCGCGGGCCGACGAGCCGTGGCCGGCGAAGCCGATCTCGATGGTCGTACCGTTCCCGCCAGGCGGCGTCGCCGACATCGTCGGGCGTCCCGTCGCCGACGCGATGGGCACGACACCTCAACGTGCCGGTGATCATCGAGAACAAGCCCGGCGCGGGCGGCGGCATCGGCATGGGCTATGTCGCCAAGGCGAAGCCCGACGGCTACACGCTGCTGCTCGCGCTGTCGTCGATCTCGATCCTGCCGGAAGCGGACAAGGTGATCGGCCGCGATCCGATGTACCAGCTCAATCAGTTCGTCCCGATCGCGCGCTTCACCGCCGACCCGACCGTGCTCGCCGTGCGCGCGGACAGCCCGTGGAAGACGCTCGCGGATTTCGTTGCCGACGCGAAGAAGCGCCCCGGCGCGATCAGCTACGGATCGTCGGGAAATTACGGGACGATGCACGTGCCGATGGAGATGTTCGCGGGCGCCGCCGGCATCAAGTTGCTGCACGTTCCCTACACCGGCGCGGGGCCGGCGGTTGTTGCCCTCCTGGGCGGGAGCATCGACGCGGTCGCATCGGGACCCTCGACGGTGATCCAGCACGTGAAGGCAGGCAAGCTGCGCGTTCTGGCCTCGTGGGGCGACAAGCGACTCGGCTCGCTGCCGGAGGTCCCGACTCTGTCCGAATCCGGTTACCCGGTCGTGTTCTTCCAGTGGTCGGCGCTGTTCGCCCCCGCCGGCACGCCGGCGCCTGCGCTGGCGAAGCTGCGCGAGGCGGCGCATGCCGCGGCGCAGGATCCGAAGTTCGTCGCGGCGATGGCCACGGTCGAGACGCCGGTCCAGTACCTCGACGCGCCCGAGCTCGCGCGATTCTGGGAAGCCGACTCGCAAAAGCTCGGCGATGCCGTGCATCGGATAGGGAAGGTCGAGTAACGACGCGAGCCGAGGAGCCGGGGCCCCACTTCGTGGGGATGCGACTTGCGGCGAGTCGGCGTATGAGGCCGACGCTCAGACCCTACGCTCTTACGTTCGCTACGAGGAGGCCGAGGAGACGGGCGAGCGCTAGCGAGACGAGGACGCCCGCGCGAGCGGGGCGAAGCCAAGGCCCGTAGGGCGCGTCCGCGAGCACGCGGCGGCGGCCGACGCACAGTGGCTCGCCTCGCGTCACATACTCAATGAGACCGCTGGTTGCCGAGCGATCGAGCGCGGCCGACAACTCGAGACTTCGCGCTGCAGAGTGCGCGCGGAGGCCGCGGAATAAGCGCCGTTCATTCGTCGCACCGCAATCGCGGCGTTAACGATTTCGGAGCACGAAAAAAACCCCCGATCCTTGCGGACCGGGGGCGAGGCTGTATCTTCTAGGAGGAGGATGAAGATACAGAAGGAGACATCAACGCGTAGATCGGGCTGACTTCTGCACTTTCAAGCCCCGCCTGGGGACCCCGCCCGGCAGATCCGTTCTGCACGGACCGCCGGGCTGCCGACGCCGCGCCGCACGGACAATGCCGGCGGCACGATGCCTGGCGGTATTACGCGGCCTTGCGGCCCTTCGGCGCGGCCTTCGACGCATTCGCGCTTCGCCGCAGCGGCGCGGACGCTCGCGTCGGCGAAGCTCACGACCTGCTTCGTCGCCTTCTGGAACTGGTCGAACGCGGCGGTCGTCGCGGCGACGGTGGACTTCAGCGCGTTGAAGCCGACGTCCGAACCGGCCGGCGCGGACTTGCTGGCCGTCTCGACCCACTTCGCGACACCCTTCGTGTACGCGTTCCACGTTTCTTCGGCGAGCGCGGCGTATTGCGCTTGCGCGACCGACGTGAATTCGTACAGGCTCTTCGAGTAGCCGACCGCGTAGGCGACGCCAACTTCGGCGTACTTGGCGCGGAGCGCGAGCAGGTCCTGGACGTCGCGGACCGCGGTCGCGGCCGACGCGCCTTCGACGCTCTGCGCGAGTGCCGAGCGGGCCGTGTTGATGTTGAGCTTGGTGATCTTCTCGGCGTTCTCGATGGCGAGCGCGGCGAGCTTCGTCGCTTGCGCGACATTGGCCTTGCTGATTTCAGCGAATTGTTCAGGTGCGTTGTACATGGCGATCCTTTTCGACGATGAAATGGGCCGTCCCGCGACCCTCGGTTTGCTGTACCGCTGCGGCGGCAACCGCGCTGCTGTTACGGGACCTGTAACTCCCGCAAAAGCCGTTTATGCTGCACCGCACAATTGCATTGTAGGGACGGGATTCCCGGGAGTCAAGGACTTTTTGCTGCGTTGCACCAATAGGGTTTCTGGGTCCGGGAACCCAAATTCAAACACCCTTTAAATCAGCGGGTTATAATTCGCGCCTAGCTTCCGACGGAGTCCGGCATGGCCGACACCCCCCGAACCATAAAGAAGTACCCGAATCGCCGGCTGTACGACACGGCCAACAGCGGCTACATCACGCTGGCCGACGTCAAGCAGATGGTGCTGGAAAACATCGAATTCCAGGTCGTGGACGCCAAGTCCGGCGACGACCTCACCCGGGCGATCCTGCTGCAGATCATCCTGGAGGAGGAAGCCGGCGGGATGCCGATGTTCAGCTCCGAGATGCTGGTCCAGATGATCCGTTTCTACGGCAGCGCGCAGCAGACGATCATGGGCAGCTACATCGAGCAGAACGTCAAGGCGTTCCTCGCGATCCAGAAGAAGCTGCAGGACCAGGCCAAGCAGATCTACGGCGACAAGATGATGATCACCCCCGACCTGTGGAAGCAGTTCATGCAGATGCAGGCGCCGGCGATGCAGGGGATGCTCGGCAACTACCTCGAGCAGAGCGCCAAGCTCTTCATGGACATGCAGCAGCGGATGCAGGACCAGACGCGCGGGATGTTCTCCGCGTTTCCGTTCCCGAATTTCGCGGCGCCCCCGGAAGCGACCGCCGACGACGAAAAGAAGCGCTGAGCCCTCGAAGCGGCGCAACAAGCCGGGCCGGCTGCCCGGCTTTTTTGCGTCGCGTCACGACGGGCCGCTCGCGCTTCCCCCTGCGGCGCACTATGCCGACGGCATGAACCGAAAAACGAGGGATCCAGACGCTTCGGATCCCCTCCGACCCACGCGCGATAATGACCATGTCCACCCTTGAATCACCGTCGATGACCCTTCCCCGCAGCAAGGCGCCCGCAGCCCGCAAGCACGAAGCGATTCCGCGCGTCGGCTTCGTGTCGCTGGGCTGTCCGAAAGCGCTCGTCGATTCCGAGCAGATCGTCACCCAGCTGCGCGCCGAGGGCTACGCGATCGCCCCGACGTACGAGGGTGCCGACCTCGTCGTCGTCAACACCTGCGGCTTCATCGACGCCGCGGTCGCGGAGTCGCTCGACGCCATCGGCGAGGCGCTCGCCGCGAACGGCAAGGTCATCGTCACCGGCTGCCTGGGCGCGAAGCAAGGCGGCGACTTCGTTCGCGCGGCGCACCCGCGGGTGCTGGCGGTGACCGGCCCGCACGCCACCGCCGAGGTGATGTCCGCCGTGCACGCGCAGCTGCCGAAGCCGCACGATCCGTTCGTGGACCTCGTGCCGCCGCAGGGCATCAAGCTCACGCCGACGCACTACGCGTATCTCAAGATCAGCGAGGGCTGCAACCATCGCTGCACGTTCTGCATCATCCCGTCGATGCGAGGCGACCTCGTGAGCCGGCCGATCGGCGAGGTGCTCGCGGAGGCGGAACGCCTGCTGAGAGCCGGCGTGCGCGAGCTGCTGGTCGTCTCGCAGGACACGAGCGCGTATGGCGTCGACGTCAAGTACCGGACCGGATTCTGGCAGGGGCGGCCGCTGAAGACGCGGATGACCGAGCTCGCGACGGCGCTCGACGCCTTGGCCCGCGCGCATGGCGCGTGGGTGCGCCTGCACTACGTCTATCCCTATCCGCACGTCGACGAGGTGATCGGACGGATGACCGCCGACCCGGCGCAGGGCGGACTCCTTCCGTATCTCGACGTGCCGTTCCAGCACGCGAGCCCGCGCATCCTCAGGCTGATGAAGCGCCCGGCGAACGCCGAGGGCACGCTGCGCACGATCGAGGCGTGGCGCGCGGCCCGGCCGGATCTCGTCATCCGCAGCACGTTCATCGTCGGCTTCCCGGGCGAGACCGAGCGCGAGTTCGACGAGCTGATCGCGTTCCTCGACACCGCGCAGCTCGACCGCGTCGGCTGCTTCGCCTATTCGCCCGTCGACGGCGCCGCGGCGAATGCGCTGCCCGATTCAGTCCCCGATGCCGTGAAGGAAGAGCGCCGCGCGCGCTTCATGGCGGCGCAGGCGCGAATCAGCGCGGCGCGGCTCGCGCGCCGGGTCGGCACGACGATGTCCGTGCTGGTCGACGCGCACGAGGGCCGGACGGCGATCGCGCGGAGCGCCGCCGACGCGCCGGAGATCGACGGCGTGGTGCGCATCGCGAACGGCGGCAAGCTCGCCGTCGGCGCGTTCGCGCGCGTCAAGGTCACCGGCGCCACCGAGCACGACCTGCGCGCGTCGATCGATCCGTAGGCGGCATTCGCCCGCCGCGTCGACCTCCATCGTCGACGCCGGAACCGCTGGACGGAGCTACAGCCCGCAAATCCTCGCAAGCGGCGTTGCGGCGCCGCGCATCCCCGTCGGCTTCGACATCGGGCGAACGACGGCGCTCCCATTGAGTGCGCTGGCGTACCGAGTCCCTCGACAAGTTGGCGTAGAAGAAAGGCTACCGGTGATGGAAAGTCATCGACCCGGCGCACGCTAGCGACGGCGTGGCGGCGGTCCCGCACGACGCGTTTCCGTCGCAACACACAAGGTGCCGAATTGTCGCGCCAGCACACCGCATCGAGGACACCATGCAACTCCTGTTGATCCTGGGAATCATTGCCACCATCTTCTCCGTAACGTTCGCGTTGCAGAACAACGAGCCGGTGACCGTCGCCTTTGCGTCGTGGCAATTCGACAGCTCGCTCGCGGTGGTGGTCCTGCTGGCGCTGGCTTTCGGTGCGCTGATCGCCGGGCTGGTATCCACCCCGAGCGTCATCAAGGGACAGTGGGTCGGCACGCGGCTGCGGCGACAGGTCGCAATCCTCGAAGACGAAAAGGCATCGCTCGAACGCCACATCGTCGAACTCGAGACGGTGCTGCAACGAAATTCCCTTGCACCGGTGCCGGCACCGGAACCAGCCGCGCCCTACGTCGGGATGAGGGAAATCCTCATGACGCAGGAAACGGAAAAAGCGCCCTGATGCTACGAAGCCTCGGACACAATTCGAATCGCGTGCCGTTCCGGGTTGCGCTCATTACGCGACGCGCCGGCGCGTAGCGTGATCGCATGAATTCCAGCCTCGGGGCTGCGCCCGCGCCGCTCCAGAAAGAGGTGCGTTGCCGGTCGAGCCTGAAGGCGACCAGATCAGCCAGAATATCGCGGCGGTTCTGGAGTTCTACGCGCGCGAAGAACAGAAGATCAGCCACTCGCAGCGCATCCTCGAACGCATCAGCGGATTTGTCGGACAGCCCGCCTTTCTCGGCATCATCCTGATTTTCGTCACGCTCTGGATCCTCGCCGACCTTGGATTGGGCAGGCTCGGCGTGGCGGAATTCGATCCCGCGCCATTCTTCTGGCTGCAGGGGATTGTCGGGCTCGGCGCATTGCTGACGGCGACCGCGGTGCTGACCAGGCAGAGCCGGCTTGCCAAGCTCGAGCAGCAGCGGGCGCATCTCGATCTCAAGGTCACGCTGCTGACCGAGCAGAAGGCCGCCAAGCTCATCGACCTGCTGGAAGAGTTGCGGCGTGATCTGCCGAACGTCAGGGATCGCCACGATTCCGACGCAGCCGCATTACAGCAGGCGATGAACCCGGATCTGGTGCTTGCCGCGCTGGACGAACACCGCAAGCCCGAGCAGAAATCGAGTCCGCCCGGGAAAGTCGTCAAGCACGAAATCCCCGTCGAATAGAACGTCCGGCGCATGCAGCGTGCGCAAACGAACGGACGCCATGCATCTCCCGGCGCAGCCTCGTACCTCATCCTCCCGCATGCCGATCCGACGCCGCGTGGCGTCCGATTCGATGTCGGCCGGGCCCGGGGTACGCGCCGCCCCCCACCGAGGAACTTCGAAGGGAATCCAAATGCGTTCCCGCTTCAACCTGCCGGCACGTGCGTGGACCTGGAGCGCGGGCGCTGTCGTCTGCCTGCTCGCGACGTCCGGCGTCGTGGCGATCGTCCGCGCGGTTCCCTTCGCGTACGCCAACGACCCCGGCGAAGTCAGAGCGATCGAGCCCAGCGAGACCTCTGACCGGTCCGCCGATCTTCGCGCCGCGGAAGAACAATCGCCGGATGCCGCCGCGCGTCTCTCGAACACAACGCGGTACCGCGCGAGCTGCACCGAATGCGGGACGATCGCCTCGGTGCGCGAGATCCCGGCATGGCGCGACGTCGGTTGGCGGGAAAGAGTCGACGTCAAGGGCCCGCAGGATGCCGGCATCACTTCGACGATCGCCATCGCAAGGCTCCCGCGTCTGAACGGATCTATGAAGTCACTGTTCGTTTTCGCGACGGCACGACGACCGTTTTCAACGAATCGGGGACGCCGACCTGGCGCGTTGGCAACCACGTGATCGTCATCGCCGGTGCGGATCCTTCAAGGCGACCGACGTTCCGGCCGATCGGCCGCAGCCGTGAAGACCGCCACCACCTGAAGACCGCTGCCAATGACCGTTGACCGCCGAGAATGGTGCGAGCCGCCGCGATGGGGCGGCCGGGAAATTCGCCCGGCAACCGGTTAGGCGAAGGCTCGGTCGTAGGATTCCCGATCCGCCTTGTAGCAGCCGCAGGATGCGACCTTAAGCGCACGCCGGTCGAGGACGGTGATGTCGCCCCGGCTGTAACGGATCATGCCGCGCTCCTGCAGCGAGCTCGCCGCCTTGGTGACGCCGACCCGGCGGACACCAAGCATGGATGCAAGAAGCTCCTGCGTGAGGTGGAAGCTGTTTCCATGCACGCGATCCTGCGTCATCAGCAGGCAACGCGCGAGCCGCTCCTCGACGAGGTGGAACCGGGTGCAGGCCGTTGCCTGCGCGAGCTGGCTCAACTGGACGAAGACATAGCGATCCATGACGGCCTGCAGCGCGCTGCTCCTTTCGAGCTCACTGCAAAAGGATTCGGCAGCCATTCGCAATGCCGGTCCCGCGCTCTGCACCACGACGCGCACGCGCGACACGTCCATGCCGAGCGCGAGCTGGAGTCCGAACATGCCTTCGTTCCCGATCATCCCGACTTCCAGATGGGACGATTCGTCGATCGGCATGATGAGCGAAATCAGGCTCCGGACGGGAAAATAGGCATGGCGAACGCGCTCCCCGGCCGCGCACAGCACGTCGCCAACCGCGAGCTCGACCGGCTCACATTCGGCCAGTATTCGTCTCCGCTCGTTGCTCGGCAGTGCGTCGAGCAGTCGATTGACGGTGGGGGCACGTTGAATCGATGGCACCAGGATCTTCCTTGAAAACAGGGCAATCCGAACGGTCTGTGCGCAGATATTCGGTCACCGCATCGACGCTCGATGCCCGCCACCGGGGCGGGCTCGAGTGTCGCGATGGAAGCAAGGATGGAGCGAATCGGGGAATTTCGTCTGCGCGCTGGCGCACACAGGTGCGGAGCACGACGTCGTGCGGCGCGACCGGCAATGCCGCGCGGCGCCTATGCCGGCACGTAGGGCAGGAGCCGGTCGAACTCGGTCTTGACGACCTGGTAGCACTCGCAGGACCGCGCCTCCAGCCGCGGGCGGTCGAGCACGGTGATCTTGCCGCGCTGATATCGAATCAACCCGTCGTCCTGCAGCTTTCCGGCAGCCTCGGTGACGCCTTCGCGGCGCACGCCGAGCATGTTGGCGATCAGCTCCTGCGTCATGGTGAGCTCGTTCGAGGCAAGGCGATCGAGGCTCAGCAGCAGCCAGCGGCACAACTGCTGGTCGACCGAGTGGTGCCGGTTGCACACGGCGGTCTGCGCCATCTGGGTGATCAGCGCCTGGGTATAGCGGAGCAGCAGCTCCATCGTCGGACCGAATCGCCCGAACTCGTCCTTCAGCAATTGGGCCTTGAGCCGGAAGGCGTGCCCCGCACTCTGCACCACCGCGTTGCTGGGTGTCGTGTCGCCCCCCATGAACAGCGAGATGCCGAGCATGCCTTCGTTGCCGACGATGGCGATCTCGGCCGACGCGCCGTCCTCCATGACGTACAACAGCGAAACGATCGAGGTCGTGGGGAAGTAAACGTAATGCAGCTTGATCCCGGGCTCGTAGAGAACCTCCCCCAGCGGCATCGGAATCAGCTCGAGGTGGGGCGCGATCCGCTCGTAGTCGCGCTTCGGCAGTGCGTCGAGCAGATGGTTCTGATGAGGACTGTGATCCGTACGCGCGAGCCCGCCCGATGTTCCCTTGGCGAGGGCTGGCGGCGCTTTCGCCGCGGCGCGGACCGGATTCTCGGATGCCATGAAAAGCATTCTAGACCCATTGGCGCCCCCATGTTCGGCACCGGACAGACGGCCGCGGCGGCGCTTCCAACGCGTTCAGGAGCGTATTCACAACCACCTTCGTGCGCCACCGTACCGACCGTAAAGGCGTCGGCGACCACCCTGTGCTGCCCCTGCCACGCGTCGAAATGCCGCAAGCGGCAGGCACTTCCGGCAGCCAGTAACGGCTGTCCGGGCATCGCGCCTGGCGAGAATCCGATCGTACCGCCCGGTGCGACATGATTTCACCCACGGACGACATCTGCCGCCGCCGGCAATCTCGCCGACGGCTTCACCCATGAAGGGAAACACCATGAACTGGGATGTGATCGAAGGAAACTGGAAGCAGTTCAAAGGCCACGTGAAGGAAAAGTGGGGCAAGCTGACCGACGACAATCTCGACACCATCGCCGGCAAGCGCGAGCAGCTGTCCGGGAAGATCCAGGAAGCTTACGGCATCACCAAGGATCAGGCCGAGCTGCAGCTCAAGGCATTCGAGCAGGTCCACAAGGATTACGAGCCGAAGATCCCGGCATAGCCATCGTTGCTCGTTCCGATGCCATCAATTGCCAGGTACGGTGGCGCACAGACGCGATACGCCGCATCCCCCACGCTCCGTGCTGCGTTCTCCCGCACGTCCCGATAACAAGGAGTGGATCATGAGTCATTGGCACCATTCTGCTGGTCGTACTGATTCTGATGCTCGTCGGCGTCCTGCCCGTGTGGCCGCACGCATCGAGCTGGGGCTATGGACCGAGCGGCATCGTCGGCGTGGTACTGGTGGTCATCATCGTCCTGTTCCTGATGGGGCGCCTGTAATACCGCGCGGTGCTGGCGGAACAATAGCTAGGAGTCAACATGAATCACAAACTCGCGACAACCTGTTTTGTAATCGGATCGCTGCTCGCACCGGTCGCCGCCTTTGCGGCGGATTCGGACGCGGACCGCAACAAGCCCGAAAGCTTCGTCAAGGATTCGGTCATCACGACGAAGATCAAGACGAAGCTGGCCGCGGACCATCCCGGCAGCATGAAACACATCTCGGTCGACACCGACAAGAACGGCATCGTCTGGATGAGCGGCACGGCCAACACGCAGGAAGAAGTGAATCAAGCCGTCGCCATCGCGAAGAATACCGAGGGCGTCAAGTCGGTCCACAGCGAGCTCAAGGTCCAGAAGGACAAGTAGTCGCCGAGACCCGATACGCTGATGCATGAAGAGAGAACGAGGCGCGAAGGCGTCTCGTTTTTCTTTTCCGACGGCGCGACGTCGCACCCCGCATGGCAATGACGCGGATCGCTGCGCGGCGTATGGCCGTGCCGCACGTTCGCCAGCGAACAGACGCTATCCGCTCGCCGGCGCATCGTCCACCGGAGCGGACTTCCACTCGCGAAGCGCGCTCACAAGGAGATCGATCATGATGCGGAAAATGCTGGCGGCGTTGGCGATGCTGGGAATACTGGGCTCGTTGGGCACGGTAACGGGCTGCAACACGGTGGCCGGCGCAGGACAGGATATCGAACGCGGCGGCCAGAAGGTGCAGGGCGAAGCCAGGGAAGTGCAAAGAAAGATGTGATTTCCGTGTGCATTCGTGGCCGCGCTGCCCTGCCCGGTCGCGACGTCGCAATGATCGCCAATCCAACAACCATTGCTGGGGAAATCCACGATGAACCTCACTCTGAGCCTTGCTCCGATCATCTCGCTGATTGCCGGCATCCTTATCCTTATCGTCCCGCGGCATGCTCAACTACATCGTCGCAATCTATCTGATCGCCATCGGGCTGATCGGATTGTTCGGCGGCGGAAACTTTCATCTGAAGTGATGCACGCTCCCGCACCATCCTGCCGGTCGCCCGGTGCGCACGCGGACTGACCTGGTACGCGCGCTGCTGGCGCTCGGACTGGCGTCGCTGCTGGCAGCCTGCGCGTCGCTTCCGCCCGGCTCGGATTATCCGAAGACGGTATCGAACGCACTCGTACGGCCCGAGCAATCGCGCATCGGACAACAATTGGCCGCGGGCAAGGCCCAGCACCCGGGAACCTCCGGGTTCAAGCTGCTGCCGGTGGGCATCGACAGTTTCCTGCTGCGCATGGAAATGGCCCAGGCGGCCACGCGCACGCTGGACGTCGAGTACTTCCTCATCCAGAGCGACGACACCGGCCAATTGCTGATCGAGGCGCTGCTCGAGGCGGCGGATCGCGGCGTCAGGGTTCGCGTGCTGCTCGACGACGCCGGCTCGTTCGGCCGCGACGCGCAAATCCGGACACTCGCCGGATACCCGAACGTCGAGCTGCGGCTCTTCAACCCGTTTGCCTACCGCGGCGCCGTGGAATTCGTTCACGTCGCCGAGTACGCGGGCGATGCATCCAGGCTCAACTACCGGATGCACAACAAGCTCATCGTCGTCGACAACGAGATCGGCATCGTCGGCGGGCGCAACGTCGGTGACGAGTATTTCCAGGGCGGGCGGGACTTCGAATTCGGCGATTACGACGTCATCACGGCCGGCCCGGTGGTCAATCAGGTATCGAACAGCTTCGACGCCTTCTGGAACAGTCCGATGGCGATCCCGATCGAGGCGCTCGCGGAGGGCAAGCCCAGCGCGGATGACCTGGCCGCCTACCGAGGGGTTCTCGCCACCCACCACGCGAAAATGATCGAGGCCGACGCACCATACATGCGCAGGCTGACGGCCGGTGAGCCGCTCGCGGCGATGCTGAGCGGCCAGTCCTCGCTCGTCTGGGCGAAGGCGGAAGTCGTCTACGACAGCCCGGAGAAGGCCAAGGTCGAGGATGGCGAACAGGGCGGACGCCTGCTGCGCAAGCGCCTCGGCGAAGTCGCGAAGCAGGTCAAGACCGAGTTGATCATCGTGTCGCCGTATCTCGTGCCGGGACCGGGCGGCATGAAATTTCTCGGCGAATTGCGCGAGCGCGACGTGAAAGTCCGGATCCTCACCAACTCGCTCGCGTCGACGGACATGTCCATCGTTCACTCCGGCTACCAGGCCTACCGGGTGCCGTTGCTGGAAATGGGCGCCGAGCTCTACGAAGTCCGGCCGATCCCGGGAGCGCCGCTCGACGAGCGACATCAACTGAAATCGCCGAGCTCCGGCCGATATGCACTGCATGCAAAGGTGTTCGTGTTCGACCGCGCAGCGCGTGTTCATCGGATCGATGAATCTCGACCAGCGGTCGCTGCACATCAACACGGAAATCGGCCTGATCATCGACAGCCCCGAGCTCGCGCGCCAGATTGCGGCTCGCTTCGCCGAAATCGCGCAGCCCACCAACAGCTACGTGCTGCTGCTCGACAAACCCGACGGCATCGGCCGGCGCAACGTCATGTGGCAAACGCTCGAGGATGGGAAGCCGGTCGAGTATCATACCGAGCCGGCGGTGACATTCTGGCAGCGAGCTGAAGGTCGACATGTACTCGTTCATCCCCTCGACGAGCTGCTTTAACCGTCGTGCGGACTTTGTCGGAAACGAATTTGGCGGCCTCCTCATGTTCACCTGCCACGCTCAGCGTGGCGAAGACCGCATTCCTTTGCAAGCAGCGAGCGACGGCATTACTGGCCATGCTCGTGCTGGCGTGGCTGCCCGCGTGCGCGTTGGCCGCGAGCATCGACGACGACATCCTGGTCCAGGTGCGCAAGGACGGCCAGGACATCTTCGTCGACGTCGACTGTCCGGTGGACGCGCCATCGCCGGTCGTGTGGGACGTCCTCACCGACTACGGCCACATGGCGCAATTCATCTCGAATCTCGAGCACAGCGCGCATCGAATCCCGCGCGGGCAACGTGCTGCGGGTGCGCCAGAACGGCAAGGTATCGCGAGGCTTCCTGTCGATGTCGTTCGACAATGTCCGGGAAATCGAGCTGGAGCCGTAACGGGAGATCCGCTCGCGCCTGATCAGCGGCGACATGAAGGCTTCCGTATTCACGACGCGAATCGCGGAGGTCGACGGGCGCGTCCACATCGTCAACGCGGGTCGCTACCAGCCGACCTTGTGGATTCCTCCGGTCATCGGTCCGGCGCTGATCAGGTCGGAAACGCAGAAGCAGTTCGGCGAGATCAGAACCGAGATCCTGCGGCGGAGCGCATTGCAGCGCCCGCCGGCGTAGCCTGCCGGCACAGGTCCGGCGGCGCCGGAACGGCCTGGTGCGCCGCGGGCGCATCGGCCGAAGGTGCAGCCGTGGCCTGACTCTTCCCGACGGCAAAAACGGCAATGCGTCCCAAGATGGCGAAGCGTGGAGCGGCAGCCTTCATGCGGCGAGCCAAATAGGACTTCGAAGGTCATGGGGTCTCGGCCGATTTGCGACCTTCGGCGACAACGTCGCCGGAGCGAACGATCGGCCGCGATTCCGGGACCGTGTCTGCGCGTTGGAGGGGCGCGGACACCCGCTGCAAGGCTATCAATGGGGTTCGTAGTGGCATGCTCGTACCGGGAAAGTCTTCCACAGCGAAAGAGTAGCCGCACAAGCGTTCCTCTTCGACGCGAGATCCCGGTCCCGCAGGTCTGACGGTGTGATCGGAAACAGGCGGCACGCCATCGGCCGATCGTCGTATATCGAGCAAAGCCGCGACGTCTCATTCCAGTGCGGGCATTTCAGGAGAAGGTTGCAGCTGGCGCCGCATGAGTTGCATCCTCCGGTCACACGGTACCTGCGCTTCAGGTGCAAAGCCAGGCCGGGAACGCAACAGATGACCGCCCGTCGAATCTTGCCCCAGAGGATTGTTCTTTCCGGATCGCGCCACATTGCTGCCGGATTGACGACGATCGTCCAGATGAATGCGCGCAGATAGCGTGCCGTATGGCGCATGCGTCGGAGGGTCCATGCGGACGGCGGACGCGCGTCCATCGTCTCGCACATCCGTGTCTCAACTCGTGCCTGCAAACTGGAACCATCCGACGGACTCATGCGGTTCTATTTCCTTGTGCCGTGATGCGTGATCGGCTCCCTCACCTCATGATGATACTGTCAAATTGATAAACGGGCACCGACTTAGGCCGAGCTTTTGCGTCGGCTCGGGCGGCGCGCCCGATGGCATGGGACCTTGCAGGCGGCTACGGAATCGCTAACGTCGCCGGGTGGAATCGTCGGAGTCGTACTCGTGATCGTGCTCGTCCTGTTCTCTGTTGGGACGTCTGTGAATACGCGTCGGGCGCGTCAAGTCGGCGCGCATTGACTGCCGGCCGGGCGGGCGCGGCAGGGCCGGGTCCCCACGTGCGCCACCGCACGGACCGCGAACCAAGATTCTCTTAGCCTGCAAAAAGGGCATTTCGCGCGCGCGGCCGGATCATGTATTCGAACACCCGGTCGCACGTTTTCCGATGCGCACCGACCAGGTCGTGTGAGGACAGATGAAATCGATTCTCGATCCATCGTTTCAATATACGACGAGCTTCAACACCGACCTCAAGAAGACGTTCGCGAGGGTTCTGCGCGACCGTCAGAAAGGCGCCGAGAGGACTGCACCGGCGACCACGGATGTATTCGTCAGGATTTCGACACTTGCAGGAAAAACGGCAGCGGGCCGATGATGATTCGCGGATAGCGATTCGAATTCATCGATCGTTGCACCGAAAGAAATCGAAGGACAGAAAATGCGCAAACCACTCTTCATATTGTTGATCCTCCTTTGCTCCATGACCACGGCCACGGCACAGGTCACCATCGGCATCGGCGCTCCAGGCGTCAGCATCGGGATCAACTTCCCGGTGTATCCGCAGCTGGTCCCCGTGCCCGGCTACCCCGTCTACTACGCCCCGCAGGCGAACTCGAACTATTTCTTCTACGACGGCATGTACTGGGTGTATGCGGGGGACAACTGGTACGCGAGCTCCTGGTACAACGGGCCGTGGCAGATCGTGACGCCGGAATATGTGCCGTTGTTCGTGCTGCGCGTTCCCGTCCGCTATTACCGGCAGCCGCCGGCGTATTTCCATGGATGGCGTTCAGATGCTCCGCCGCGGTGGGGTGACCACTGGGGCAATTCGTGGCAACAGCAACACACCGGATGGGACAACTGGAACCGCAGCTCCGTGCCCGCCCCGGCGCCGCTGCCGGTGTACCAGCGTCAATATTCAGGCAACCGTTATCCGCAAGTGCAGCAGCAGCAGGCACTGCAAAGCCAGAATTACCGCTACCAGCCGAAGGACGCCGTAGTCCAGCGGCACTATCAGGCACAACAAGCGCAAGCGCGCCCGCGCCGTCTGCACAGGCCGCGCCGGCAGCGCCCCCGGCAAAGAGCTCGCCCCAGGCTGACCAGCGCGGCTACAGCCGGCCGCCTTCGCTGCAGCAGGCGACTCCGGGAACGCCGGGCGGACCACCGCCGCAGAAAGTCGGGCGGAGACGTTCAGAGGCCTGTCACCACCAACGCGCCGCAGCAGCAAACCGGCGCGACACCGCCGCCGCAGCGACCGCAGAAGGAACAAGCCAAGGTGCCCGCGCAGGATGCAGCGCTCAGCGTCAGCCCGGGCAACCTCCGCAAGCGGCGGCCCCGCGTCAGGCGCAGGCCCCCAAGGCGCAGGGCCAGGACAAGCCACCGCAAGGCAACGCGCCTGCGCAGGAACAAAAAGCAGAGCGCCAGCCCGGCCAACCTCAGCAAGTAGCGGTCAAGCCCCAGCAACTGGCGGCCAAGCCTCAGCTGGAGGCCCCGAAGGCGCAAGGCCAGGACAAGCCTTCGCAAGGCAAGCCCGACAAGGAACCGAAGCAGAACCAGGACAAGAACGAGCCGCAGGGCGGCGAAAAAGGCAAGTGAGGGAACCCCGCGCCGCTCGCCCCGCTCCAGAGCGCAGGCGAGCAGCGGCGAACCGACGGTCACCGAAGGCGGCGATTGCCTTCGGCGGGCACGTCCGATGGCTCAATGGATATCGTGCCGTCGCGACTGACGGTTGACGGTGAGGCAGTTGATGGCTCTCGGTACAGCTCTGCTGATTGTCGTGATCCTGCTGCTGGTCGGCCTCTTCAGGGCGCGGTGACGCCTCGACGTGTGTGGGGCGCCCCGCCTGGCCTGATGGCCGTGCGCGCGGCGTGCCCGGACGGTCTTGTGGACGCCGCTCGGCGGGCGGCGACCGGAGCGCCCCATTCGCCGTTTGACTTAGGTGCGCTGGCGCACAGATCGCCCTGTCCCCGGTGCCCGAAGCTGCGTGGGTAGTCTTGCTCCCTGGAAATCGCGATCCGCCGCAACGGCCCGCGTCATCCATCGGCTCCGGCCGGGTCTATCTCCTCGATGGCCCGGCCGGATTTTTCTTCATCGCGGTCGCTAGCATCGGCCGCGCCCTCGCATTGCCTGCTTCACTCTCCCGACGGAGCACTTCCCATGGCCAAGAAGAATGTCCGCGCGAAACCGGCGAAGCGGAAAAGCGCGATACGCAAGGCGAAACTGGTGTCGGCCGCGCCGCCGCTGTTCGCTCATCGACGCCTCGTGCATGGCTTTCTCATCCGGCTGCCAAAGGTGCGGCTCGGCAACACCGGAATCCGTGCGGCCCGCATCAATGGTGGCCGCGCGCGCCGGACCGCGGGCGACGCTTCCGGTCGATGTCAGGCACGAAGGCCCGGCCGACGACGCGACGTTCCATTGAGCAGGGCGCGTCGCGCTTCGCCGATGCCGTTGCGCGCGGCGAGCCGAGCCGGGCGATCGCCGGCCTCGACATGCGTGCTAGCACGCTCAGGCTCCGAAGCTGTTGGCGCCCGGAAACCTTGCGGCAGGAAGCTTCAGATAGGCATGCAGAAGGCGGTGCGCACGCCCTCCCTCCCGGCCCCGCACGTCGCAGGGCAATCTGACGCGCGTGCGATCTCCGCCGAAGGACGGAAAAACGGCCGGAGGTTTGACCCCGGCCGCATTCCTCGATCCTTCAGGCCACGCGCAACCGCGCGCGGACAGAAGGCCTTGCTTCGATTCAGGACTTGCCGAATTGCGTCTTCGCGTTGCTGACGCAAACGTCCTTCGCGCCACCGGCGAGGGCGTCGCACTTCTCGATCGCGACCTTGTATTCGGCTTCGCGCTTGTCGGCAGTCGCTTCGGTGCGGGCATCGGCCTGCTTCGTCGCGGCTTCCTTGTTCGTGACGGCGGCGACACGGTCGACCTTGGCGTTCGCCTTGCCCTTGACGAGCTCGGCCTTCGCTTCCTTCACGCAGACGTCCTTGCGGTTGCCCGCCTGGTCGTCGCATTTCTCGATCGCGACATCGTAAGCAGCCTGTGCGTGCGCGACGCGCGCGCTTCACGGGCCTTGGGCGTGTTTTCGTAGGCGGCTTCGGCGTCGGCCTTGGAGATGTTTTCCTTGCCCTTGGCTTCGGCGACGCAGATGTCCTTGGCATTGCCGCTTCATCTTCGAGCACGCATCGGCGTCGATCTTGTACTGCGCATCGGCGTTGGTTTTCGCCATGGCGTAGCTGTCCTTGGTTATCGGAGCAGCGGCCGTCTTCGTCGCGTACTCTGTGCCACGGCGGTGCCGGCGATGCCCAACCCGGCGGCCGCAAACATTGCAAACATCAGTTTCTTGTTCATGTCATTTTTCCCGTTGGTTCAAATTCGATATTGGAAGGGATGAGCCCTCGGCATGAGGGGCAGGTCTTCCCACGAGCTTCGACGATGCGCCTGCTGCAGAATCGCGTCGGTACGCTGACACACGCATTCCACGGTCAGGATAGTTGCCATTCCACTCGCCGCTATATGCTGGATGGACTAACCGAGATTGCCGGCGGCAAAGTCCCAGTTGATCAGCTTGTCGAGTACCGCATTCACGTGATCTGCCCGACGATTCTGATAATCGAGGTAATAGGCGTGCTCCCAGACGTCGATGGCCAGTAGCGGCTTCACGCCCTTGGTGAGTGGCGTTCCCGCATTGCCGGTCTTGATCACTTTGAGCGTCGCCGGCGTCCTGGACGAGCCACGCCCAACCGCTGCCGAACTGGGCCGTCGCTGCTGTCGCCAGCGCCTGTCTTGCACGCATCGAGAGCTTCCGAACGCCGTCTCGATCTTCTGCTTGAGTGCCGCGGGGGGCTCGCCGCCGCCAATCGGCCTCAGGCTGCGCCAGTAAAACGCGTGGTTCCACGCCTGCGCCGCATTGTTGAAGACCTCCGCCTTGTCCGCTTTGCCGGCGGTGGCGGCGATGAGCGCCTCCAGCGACAGATCCGCGAGATCCGTCCCGGCCACCAGCTTGTTCAACGTGTCGACGTACCCTTTGTTGTGCTTGCCATAGTGCAAACCCACGGTCCTGGGAGAGATCACCGGATCAAGCGCGTTTTCCGGATAGGGAAGGGGGGGCAGAACATGCAGAGCTGTCTTTTCGATCGTGGCGATTTCGTTCATTGGATTGCCTTCAGTGTTTCGCTGTTGGAGCCCGCGTCACCTTGCGGCACGGACCGACGAATTCGAGTACCGGATTTCTCAGGCTTGGCTGGCCGACCAGGTCGCCGCGAGCAGAAGCACGAAGCCGATCACGGCTATGCCGGCATGACCGACGATCAAGCCCATCGGCAGGGGTTGCATCTTCCAGTGGTAATTGAGATTCAGGAACGCTCCGCCCGCAGCCGCGACGAGGAACAGCAACAACGCCCAGCCTGCAAGCGCCGGCAGCCCGACCGTGAGATAGGCGTACAGCAGCAGAGTCACTGCGGCCGCAGCCAGAAAGCCGTGGAGCATCGCGAGCCATGGAGGCGGCTGTGGCTTGCCGGCAAAACGCATGCCGGCCATGGTCAGACCGCCGAGGGCCGCGACGGCCAACAGGCAGGAGGCCGTCTTCATGATCAGAAACGATTCCATGTCTCTTCCTTTTGCTGCGATGGCTCGCCACGCGCCGAGACGCGGCATCGCCGCCTTTCAGATTCACTTGCGTTGGCAATCACTTGAGCGACTTGAGCGCGCACCTTCACCCGATACGAACCTTACGCAGGCGGCAATGACCCGCGTTGATGAGAGAATGTCTCGTGTAGAGGCGGTTAGTGGCTGGACGCTATGAATCCGAGTCCCGGCCTCGCGCGAGCAGAGGCCAAGCATCAAGCCCATGACGGCGGAGATGGCCACGACCTGCCAGGGATTGGCGCGGACATAGTCGTCGGTTGCCTGTCCCGCCGCCCGGGACCTTGCGAGAGCGACTTGCTGCAATTCCGCGACGCGAACGCCGGCGGCTTTCAGCGATTCTTCCGCCCTGGTGCGGACTTGCGCGATTCTTTGCCCGGTCCGGCTGGCAGTCGCCTGACGGAGCTGCGCCACGTCGGCGGCGAGTACTTTGAGATCGGCCATCAGCTTGTCGGCGCTGATCCGATCACCTTCGGCGTCCCTCACCAATCCTGTCGTTTGCATGTGCATTGACCTTTCGATTTGATTTCGTTCATCTGTCTGCGCTCGCGCAGTCGAGCGTACGAAATCCGCGCTCTAGCGATCGCGACCCGCGAAGGCGATCGAATGACGCGCACGCCGGACGCGTCGAAATCGCAGGCCGCCGCGGCGGGCGTTGGCGACCTCGTCGCGATCACGCGCCCGGGATCTGCCAGGACGTCAAAACGAGCGTCGTACCGCTGATGAGGTTCACCAGGATCATGATGACGGCGATCACCAGCAGGATGTGGATGAAGCCACCCATGGTGTACGAGGTGACGAGGCCGAGAAGCCAAAGGACGACCAGAACGACCGCGAGCGTATACAGCATGGAATGCACCTTTTCGTTGTTCGATCTTCCCGGTCAATGCCTGACGCAAGCCTTCTGCGCCGGCTGGATGAAGGTGTCCGGTACCGACTCGATCCCGCGCGTCGGGCATCGTCGCAATGCGACCGCGACATCACGCATGATGCGACGCCGAGACCTGATTGAAGATTGGGCGAATTGCCATTCATCGTCTGTTCGCCAACGCACACCGCGTCGGTCCGGGAACTGCCATGATCGGCGCTCGCCGTTCCGCGAATGCGCAAGTGAGCGAAGACGCCGTTCCGACGCTGTGTGCGCTAGCGGACGGACACTCGAGCCGGTTATTGCTAGTCTGGCTGGGTTGGCGCCTTGCGCCGGCGTGCGCGGAAGCGAGCCGGCGGGTGGCTCCGTCGGTAATGCTTCTCCCTGCCGGTTCGCATCCGCGGGCCATCTTGCCCGGCGTACGGTCCCGATCCGCGTCAATCACGCCCTTGAAAACGCCATGAATCCCGCAGCCATGCCCATAAAGATCGGACACCATTGGTCCGGTGCGTCCCGCCGCGAAGCCGGGAGCGCAACTCGGACGCGGCGCACGTCACTCTTCCCGCGACGCGGGCGCAAATCGACGCGAGAGGCCTTGCGCTGGGAATCCTGGCGGCGCTCGCGGCCGTCTTCGCACTGTCGTGGGCGCAGGCCTTCGTGGTGCCGCTGCTGCTCGGCATCGTCATTGCCTATACGCTGAATCCGCTCGTCGGATGGCTCGAGGCGATCAGGGTCCCCCGCGTCCTGGGCACTGTCGTTCGTGATGGCGAGCGTGATCGGCGCGCTCATCGTCGGCACCTATTCGTTGCGGGGCAGATGCAGACGATCGTCGAGCAACTGCCGCAAGCGGCGACCAAATTCGCCACCGGTCTCGAGCACATGCAGATCAGCCAAATCGGCAACATGCAGAAAATGCAGAACGCGGCGACCGAAGTGGAGAAGGCGACGACCAAGGCGGCCGGTGGACCCGTCGTCCCAGCCCAGCCTGCAACTCATGTCATCGTCGACAAGCCGAAGTTTCGGATCGGCAGCTTCCTTTGGGAGAATTCGATGGGCGCGATCGGCGCCATGGGCCAGGCGGCGATGGTCGTCTTCCTGGTCTTCTTCCTGCTGCTCGGCGGTGATACGTTCAAGCGGAAGCTGGTCCGCCTGACGGGGCCGTCGCTTTCGAAGAGGAAGATTACGGTTCAACATCCTCGACGACATCAACGCCTCGATCCAGAAATACATGCTCATGCTGCTGACAACAAACCTGCTCGTCGGATTGCTCAGTTGGATAGCGTTCAGCTGGATCGGTCTCGAGAACGCGGGAGCCTGGGCCGCCGCCGCCGGGCTTCTGCACATCATTCCTTACCTCGGTCCCGGCGTCACTGCGGCGGCGGTGGGAATGGCCGCGTTCATGCAATTCGAATCGTTCCCGACCGCGTTTCTGATCGCCTGCATGTCGCTGGCGATCGCCACCGTCGTCGGAACTTTCGTGACCACCTGGATGGTCGGACGAATCGCCAACATGAATTCGGCGGCCGTGTTCATTTCGCTGCTTTTCTGGGGCTGGCTTTGGGGCGTCTGGGGGATGCTGCTCAGCATCCCCATCATCGTCATCGTCAAGGTCGTTTCGCAACACGTGGAACAGTTGCACCCGCATAGCCGAAATGCTCGGGGACTAGACGGCCGCAGGGATCCACGTCCTTTCGTGGAATTTTCAAGAAGAAGGGAAATCCCGAATTGAAGGCGAGCGAACGGACAATCTTTGAACGGTTGCTCGAGATCACGGCGCGCTTCGGTCGTGCCGACTCGCCCCGAAAATTCGCCGACGAGGAACCGCTGCTGCGATCGGAGTTGTTCAGCGCCGATCGGATGGAACAGCACGGCAAGAGCCTGGCCGCTGCGCACAGGTTGGCGCCGGGACGCGCTTCCGACCGCCTGCTGACCCGGCTCGCGGAGAACGAAGCAATCCTGGTGGAAGTGTGCGACCTGCTGACCGCGGCGGTCACGGCGAATGATCGCGTTTCGCCCGCTTCGGAGTGGCTGCTCGACAATTTCTATCTGATCGAAGAGCAGATCCGCACGGCCAAGCGGCATTTGCCCAAGGGGTACAGCCGCGAGCTTCCCCGATTGGCGAACGGACCTTCCGCAAAACTTCCGCGCGTATACGACCTCGCGCTCGAGGCGATCTCGCATGGCGATGGCCGGGTCGATGCCGAGGGTCTTTCGCGTTTCGTCGCGGCGTATCAGACGGTGACCCCGCTCAAGGTCGGTGAGCTGTGGGCGATCCCCATCATGCTGCGATTGGCGCTTATCGAGAATCTCCGCCGCGTCGGGGTACGGATTGCCGCCGGAACGATCGATCGCAACCGGGCCACCGCGTGGGCCGACCAGATGATGGACGTCGCCGAGAATGATCCCAAGAACCTCATTCTTGTGATTGCGGACATGGCGCGGTCGAACCCGCCGATGGCAAGTTCGTTTGTCGCTGAACTGGCGCGGCGGTTGCAGGGACAGAGTGCCGCGCTGGCGCTGCCGCTCACGTGGATCGAGCAGCGTCTTTCCGAATCCGGCTTCTCGATCGAGCAGCTGGTGCAATCGGAAACGCAGGAACAGGCCGGCAACCAGGTTTCGATCAGCAACACGATCGGTAGCCTTCGCTTCCTTGGCGCGATGGACTGGCGCGAGTTCGTCGAGACGATGAGCGTTGTCGAGCAGAAGCTGCGGGAAGATCCGGGCGGGCTCTACGGCAGGATGGACTTCGCGACTCGCGACCGTTACCGGCACGTCGTCGAGGAGATCGCGAAAGGGAGCCACCTGTCCGAGAGCGAGGTGGCGCGCAAGGCAATCCAGCTGGCACACGATCGCACCGCCGGCGTGGCCGGCATGAGCGGCGACGACGATCGGGTAGCTCACGTCGGGTTCTATCTGGTCGACAAGGGCCGGCCGCGTCTGGAACGATCGGCAATGGTGCGTCTGTCTCTTGCCGAGGTTCTCCGCAGGACGGGGCGACGGATTCCTTTGCTGCTGTATCTCGGAGCGATAGCGGCGATCACGGCGGCCGTCACCGCGGCAATGTTGGCGGCGGCTTACCGCGACGGGGTTGCCGATGGACTGCTCGTGACGGTCGGAATCCTGTTGCTCCTGGCCACCAGCCAACTGGCGGTGGGGTTGGTGAACTGGCTGGCGCCACTGTTCGTGGCGCCGCTCACATTGCCGCGAATGGACTTTTCCAAGGGACTCCCGCCGCAAGCACGCACGCTGGTGGTAATCCCGACGCTGCTCACCTGCGCCGAAAATATCGAGGGGCTGGTCGAGGCGCTGGAGGTCCGGTTCCTCGCCAATCGGGATGATCATCTGCATTTTGCGCTGCTGACCGATTTTCAGGATGCGCCCGCGGAGACTCTGCCGGCGGACGCGTCGCTCCTGTCCCTTGCGCAAAGACGAATCGAAGACCTGAATGAGAAATATCCACGTACCGCGACCCCAGGCGATAGCGGTGCGTTCGGCGACACATTCTTCCTGTTTCACCGCCCACGCCTCTGGAACCCTGAGGAACGGACATGGATGGGCTACGAGCGCAAGCGCGGCAAGCTCGCCGCCCTGAACGCGTTCCTGCGTGGTGGCGGCAGAGACCGCTTCTCGCTCGTCGTCGGCGAGACGGAGGTTCTGTCGGGCGTGCAATACGTGATCACGCTTGACACCGACACGCAGCTTCCACGCGATTCCGCGCGGCAGTTTGTCGGCGTGATGGCGCACCCGCTGAACCGTGCGCGCTTCGCCGCCGGTCAGCACAAAGGCCGGGAGCGGGTAACCGAAGGGTACGGGATTCTGCAACCGCGCGTGAGCATCAGCCTGCCTGGGGCAAACCGCTCGTGGTTCGCGCGCTTGCAGGGGGGAGATCCGGGAATTGATCCTTATACGCGTGCCGTCTCCGACGTTTACCAGGATCTTTTCGGGGAGGGCTCCTTCATCGGCAAAGGGATATACGACGTCGACGCGTTCGAGCGTGCCCTCAACGATCGCTTTCCCGAGAATCGGATCCTGAGTCACGACCTTCTCGAGGGCTGTTACGCGCGTTCAGGCCTGTTGAGTGACGTGCAATTGTACGAGGAGCATCCGTCGACCTATGGCGCCGACATAAACCGCCGGCACCGCTGGATTCGCGGCGACTGGCAGCTGGCGGGGTGGCTGCTGTCGTTCGTGCCGGGTCCAGACAAGCGTCGCCTGAGAAATCCATTGTCGGTGCTTTCGCAGTGGAAGCTCTTCGACAATCTGCGGCGCAGTCTCGTCCCGGCGGCGTTGACGCTGCTGTTGCTGCTCGGATGGACCGTGCTTCCGCATGCGTGGCTGTGGACGCTGGCAGTGATCGCGATCCTGTTTCTTCCGTGTGCGAGCGCCTTCATTCTTGACCTTTTGCGCAAGCCGGACGAGGTGGTGTTGTCGCAGCACGTCTTCGCAATCGCCAACGTGGCGGTCCGACACGCCGTCCAAACGGCGCTGACGCTTGCATTCCTCCCATACGAGGCGACCGTCAACGTCGACGCGATCGCGCGCACCGCCTGGCGCATGCTCGTAACGCATCGCGGGCTCCTCGAATGGAGCCCATCGGCGGGCGACGAACCAGATCCACGCGGCCTCGACGATGCGCCCTCCCGCTCTGCGCTTTCGCGTTCGATCAGGTCCATGTGGATCGCCCCGGTCATCGGAGCGGCCGCAGCGATCCTGTTGACGGTGTCCGCTCCGTCGGCGTTGGTCACAGCCACACCAATCCTGCTGCTGTGGTTCGTCTCGCCCGGCATCGCGTGGTGGATCAGCCGGCCGCTCGCGCGCCGCGAAGCTCGGTTGACGATGGACCAGACGGTCTTCCTGCGCAAGCTCGCGCGAAGGACATGGGGGTTCTTCGAGACACTTGTCGGTCCGGATGACCATTGGCTCCCGCCCGACAACCTGCAGGAGCAGCCGGTCGCCAACCTCGCGCACCGCACATCGCCGACGAACATGGGACTTGCACTGCTGGCGAATCTGGCCGCCTACGATTTCGGCTACGTCGCGGCCGGACAGCTCATCGCGAGGACGGCGAATTCAATGCGCACGATGGAGTCCATGGAGCGGCACGAGGGCCACTTCTACAATTGGTACGACACGCAGTCCCTGAAGCCGCAGCTCCCACTTTATGTCTCGTCGGTCGACAGCGGCAATCTCGCGGGCCATCTGATGACCCTGCGTTCCGGTCTGCTCGAGCTCGCCGACGCGAGGATCCTGGATGCACGATGGTTCGAAGGCCTGGGCGACACGCTGCGGATTCTCATCGAGACCGTCGGTGGGACCGTACCGCCTTCGCTTGTTCACCTGCAGCGGGACCTGGACACCGCTTACGACTCACGACTCGCGACCGTCGCGGAAGCGCGACAGTGGCTCGACCGGCTCGGCGCGGGCGTCGCCGAGGTCGCCGTAAAGCTCTCCGGCGATCCCGACCCCGGATCCAGCAGCGCATCCGCAGCCGCCAGCGAAACGATATTCTGGACGGATGCGCTCGTCCGGCAATCCCGGGACGGCAGCGCATCCGCAGCCGCCAGCGAAACGATATTCTGGACGGATGCGCTCGTCCGGCAATGCCGGGCCATGCAGGACGAATTGGCATTTCTCGCGCCATGGGGCGCGCTGCCGGCGGCGCCGAGCGGACTGGGCGACCTCGTGGGCAGCCGCGAGATTCCGACGTTGCGCGAGCTCGCGGCACTCGAGGCGGAGTTGCTGCCGGCGATCGAGCGCCGGCGGCACGCGGGTGCATCGCCGGCGGAGAGCACGTGGCTCGACGAGCTGGGTCGTGCCGCCAGCGAAGCGAGCCATCGCGCCACCGAGCGGATGGCGGAGATAGAACGCCTGGTGCTGCTGGGCGACGAGCTGGCCCGCATGGAGTACGGCTTTCTCTATGACAGTGGGCGTCACCTGCTCGCCATCGGATACAACGTCGGCGAGCGAAGATGCGATCCGAGCTATTACGACTTGCTTGCGTCGGAAGCAAGATTCTGCAGCTTCGTTGGAATTTCACAGGGACGGTTGCCGCAGGAGAACTGGTTTGCGCTCGGACGCCTGCTCACGACCGCAGGGGGTCAATCGGTCCTCCTGTCCTGGAGCGGTTCGATGTTCGAGTACCTGATGCCGCTCCTGGTGATGCCCACTTATGACAACACGCTGCTCGACCAAGCCTATCGCGTGACGGTAGAGCGGCAGATCGCGTACGGGAAGCAGCGCGGCGTGCCCTGGGGCATCTCGGAATGCGGCTACAACTCGGTCGACGCGAACCTCAACTACCAGTACCGTGCCTTCGGAGTTCCCGGCCTGGGGTTGAAGCGCGGACTCGCGGAGGATCTCGTCATTGCTCCGTACGCGTCGGCGCTCGCGTTGATGGTGGCACCCGAGGAGTCGTGCCTCAACCTGCAGCGCCTTGCGGCCGGAGGGCTCGCCGGACGATTCGGCCTCTACGAGGCAATCGACTACACGCCCGCGCGCATGCAGCGCGGACAAACCAGCGCCATCGTGCGCTCGTTCATGTCGCATCACCAGGGAATGATCCTGCTCTCGCTTGCGCACCTGCTGCTCGACCGTCCGATGCAGAAGCGCTTCGAATCGGACCCCATATTCAAGGCAACCCTCCTGTTGCTGCAGGAGCGCATCCCCAAGACCGCGGCGCTCTATTCGCAACCGGCCGAACTCTCCGCGATTGCCGGGATTTCTGGCGGCGCGGAGGCGCCGGTGCGCGTACTCGGCAGCCCCGACACGCCGATACCGGAAGTGCAGTTGCTGTCGAATGGCAGGTACCACGTCATGGTCACCAATGCGGGCGGCGGGAGCTCCCGGTGGAAAGACCTCGCCGTCACGCGCTGGCGCGAAGACACGACCTGCGACAACTGGGGCACGTTCTGCTATATCCGCGACGTGGCGACCGGGGACTTCTGGTCGACTGCGTATCAACCGACGCGCAAGCGCCCGGCGCATTACGAAGCGATCTTCACCGAAGCGCGCGCCGAGTTTCGCAGGCGCGACAATGACTTCGAATCGCACACCGAGATCGTCGTTTCGCCGGAGGACGACATTGAGCTGCGCCGCCTCCGTATCACCAACCGCTCGCGGACGCGGCGGACGATCGACGTCACGAGCTATGCGGAAATCGCCATTGCGTCGCCGGCCGCGGATGCGCTGCATCCGGCGTTTTCCAACCTTTTCGTGCAAACCGAGATCATTCCTCAGCGGCAAGCCATCCTGTGCACCCGCCGGCCCCGCTCCCGCGAGGAGCACCCGCCCTGGATGTTTCACCTGATGGCGTTGCACGGGGCCGACGCGGCGGACGTTTCCTACGAAACCGATCGCATGCAGTTCATTGGTCGCGGACGCACCGTGGCGGCTCCGAAGGCGATGACGGATGCCGGGCCATTGTCGGGCAATCAGGGGTCGGTGCTGGATCCCGTCGTCGCGATCCGCCATCGGATGACTCTCGAGCCGCAGCAAACGGCAACGATCAACATCGCGTTCGGAATGGCGGAAACGCGCGATGCCGCACTGGACCTCGTCGGAAAATACCAGGATCGGCACCTGGCCGACCGCGTTTTCGATCTCGCGGGAACGCATAGCTGGGTCACATTGCGCCAGATCAACGCGACCGAATCCGATGCGCAGCTCTACGCACGCCTTGCCGGTTCGGTCATCTATGCGAATGCCTCGCTGCGTGCGGAAGCCGGCATTCTCGTCAGGAACCGACGCGGACAATCAGGGCTGTGGAGCTACGCCATCTCCGGCGACCTGCCGATCGTTCTGCTGCAGATCGGAGACGCGGACAACATCGATCTCGTGCGCCGGCTCGTGCAGGCGCACGCGTACTGGCGGTTGAAGGGATTGGCGGTGGACCTCGTGATCTGGAACGAAGACCGCGGCGGATATCGGCAAGTCCTACAGGATCAGATCATGGGGCTGATCGCGGCTGGCGTCGAAGCGCACGTGATAGATCGACCGGGCGGAATCTTCGTGCGGCGGGGGGAGCAGATCTCGGACGAGGACCGCATCCTGCTCCAGTCGGTCGCGCGCGCCATCATCACCGACCGCAAGGGGAGTTTGGTGGAACAGGTCAACGCGCGCGGCCCCGCGGAGGTACGTGTTCCGCGCCTCGCGGCGACCCGAATCCATCGTCGCGAAACTGCGCCGGCTCAACTAGCTGCGCGCGAACTGATCCTCGACAACGGGCTTGGCGGATTCACGCGCGACGGCCGCGAATACGTCATCACGACACTGGAAGGTCAAGTAACGCCTGCACCGTGGTCCAATGTGCTCGCGAACCCGAATTTCGGGACGGTGATTTCCGAGAGCGGGCTCGCGTATACGTGGAGCGAGAACGCGCACGAGTTCCGTCTCACGCCCTGGCAGAACGATCCCGTCAGCGACGCGAGCGGCGAGGCCTTCTACCTTCGTGACGAAGAGTCTGGCCATTTCTGGTCGCCCGCGCCGTTGCCCAGCCGTGGCACCGGCGCCTATGTCGCCCGTCACGGATTTGGCTACAGCGTTTTCGAGCATCATCAGGATGGAATCAGCTCCGAGCTGTGGGTTTACGTGGCCATCGATGCGTCGGTGAAGTTTTCAGTGCTGAAAGTCAGAAACTCGTCGGGTCGGTCGCGCCGGCTCTCGGCCACCGGATACGTCGAATGGGTGCTGGGAGACCTTCGGCCAAAGACGGCGATGCACGTGATCACCGAAATCGAGGCGCGGAGCGGCGCGCTCGTGGCGCGCAACTCCTACAACACCGAATTTCCCGACCGCGTCGCATTCTTCGACGTGGACGACACGACCCGCAGCGTGAGTGGTGACCGTGCCGAATTCCTGGGACGCAACGGTGTGCTCGGCAATCCGGCGGCGTTGGCGCGAACGCGCCTTTCCGGCAAGGTGGGCGCGGCGCTCGATCCGTGCGCCGCCATCCAGGTCCCCTTCGACCTGGCAGATGGTCAGGAGCGCGAGATTGCATTCCGGCTCGGCGTCGGCCGAGACGCTGCCGACGCCGCCAACCTGGTGCAACGCTTCCGGGGATCGGAAGCCACCCATGGCGCGCTGGACGCGGTACACACGCACTGGAAGCGCACGCTCGGCGCGGTGCAGGTAGATACGCCCGATGCCGCGCTCAACGTGCTGGCCAATGGCTGGCTTTTGTACCAGACCGTGGCGTGCCGGTTGTGGGGGCGGAGCGGCTACTACCAATCGGGCGGAGCCTTCGGCTTCCGCGACCAGTTGCAGGACGCAATGGCGCTTGTCCACGCCGAACCCGCGCTCCTGCGCGAGCACCTCATCCGCTGCGCGGGCCGTCAGTTCGCGGAGGGAGATGTCCAGCATTGGTGGCATCCGCCGTCAGGCCGGGGCGTACGCACGCGTTGTTCGGATGACTATCTCTGGCTGCCCCTCGCGACAGCGCGCTACGTCAAGGCGACCGGAGACACCGGCGTGCTGGACGAAGCGGTACATTTCCTCGAGGGTCGCCCTGTGAACGCGAGGGATGACTCGTACTATGATCTGCCCGGCCGATCCGGAGAATCGGCCAGCGTCTACCAGCACTGCGTACGCGCCATCATGCATGGCCTGCAATACGGCGCGCACGGCCTTCCATTGATGGGCTCCGGCGACTGGAACGACGGCATGAATCTGGTGGGGATCAAAGGCACCGGGGAAAGCGTCTGGCTCGGCTTCTTCCTTTGTGCGGTGCTGAAGCAGTTCGCCGAGATCGCACAAATCAAAGGTGACTCGCCGTTCGTCGAGCGATGCAACGCGGAGGAGACAAGTCTTCGCCAGAACCTCGAGCAGCACGGCTGGGATGGCGAGTGGTATCGGCGCGCCTATTTCGATGATGGCACCCCGCTGGGATCCGCGAGCAACATCGAGTGCCGAATCGACTCAATAGTGCAAAGCTGGTCGGTGCTGTCGGGTGCGGGCGACGCGAAGCGATCGCGCATGGCAATGAATGCTGTCGATACCCGCCTTGTGCGGCGCGATCAGGCGCTGGTCCAGCTTCTGGATCCACCCTTCGACAGGTCGGATCTCGATCCGGGCTACATCAGGGGCTACGCTCCGGGCGTGCGGGAGAACGGCGGTCAGTACACGCACGGCGCCATCTGGGCGGCAATGGCGTTCGCGGAGTTGGGCGACCGTGCGCGTGCGTGGGAACTGACCGCCATGATCAACCCCGTGAACCACTCTCGAACCGCGGAAGGCGCGGCGACCTACAAGGTCGAACCGTACGTCGCGGCCGCCGACGTCTACGCGCTCGCGCCGCACACCGGCCGGGGCGGCTGGACCTGGTACACGGGCTCCGCAGGATGGATGTACCGCCTCATCGTGGAGTCACTGCTGGGGCTGCGCCTCGACGTGGACCGGCTCCACTTCGCGCCGTGTCTTCCGCCGGAATGGAAAGAGTTCAAGCTGCACTACCGGCATGGCGAGGCCACCTACCACATCACCGTGCGTCAACTCGCGGCGCAGGACGAGGGTGAGCCCGATGCAGCAGGCGTGACGCTCGATGGCGTCGCGCAAACCGGCCACTCCATTCTTCTCGAACGCGATCGCCGCGAACACGAAGTCGAGGTGCGAGTCTCGCTCGGAATCGCGAAGCCGGCGCTGGTCACCGCCTGACCTCGCCGCGTTCACAGGGCCTCGCCTGCCCGTCCTCCGGCGGGCACCGACATCCGCCCGTCACGCCTATGACGAGCACGGCGCCGATCGTGGTCTTGCGAACCGGTTTCCTGTGTTCGTCAGCGTACCGATCGATCGGCCAGATCTACCCCATAGTGCGAATGCTGCATCGAGCAGACGACCCTTCATCGAATCGAGGTTGCCATGAGCATGGACAAACGCTGGACCGTATTGCTTGCCGCTTGCAGCGGCGCCGCCTTTGCATTGGCCTTGAGCACACGGCGAAAGGGCAAGCGCCGTGCCGAGCGAAAGGCGCACAAGGCTGACCTGCACGAATGGGAGAACGAGGGCGGCAATCTTGCGCCGCCCGCGATACCGCCTGATTCCAGTCCTCGCGACCGGCTCGGCGTGAGCACGCCGCGACACGGCGGCGCGCCGCGTAGCGGAGGGCCGCGAGCCCAGGCGCGAAGAAGAGAAGCGCGAGTAAGAAGGGCCAGCCCGTTCGCGCGGAGGCGCGACGGGCCGATCGAGCTCGGGCGGCCGAGTTCAGCCCTTCTTGCCGAACACCAGCAGCAATCCACCGAGCACAATTGCCCCGACGCCAGCCCAGATCGGGACGTTCACGGTTTCCTTGTCGGTGACCGAAAGTGTGACCGGCCCGATCTTGGTCTCGTGAGTTTCCTTCGTGTAGGTGAATCCTCCATACGCCAACGCGAGGATCCCACCAACGAGCAGCAGGATTCCTATTAGCTTCACAACGTCCATTTTGTCTCCTCCGACAGGAAACCCGCCTCATCACGCCAGCGGACACCCCACCACGGCGTGAACGGGATTGCGCATGAAGTATGCGCCGAGAGCCCTTCGCAACACCAGTCGCTGAATCGGTCGTCCGGGCGGCTCGCATCTCCAGCCGCCATCCTATCGCGTTCGACACCAGCATTGCGGCAACGGCGCGTGCCTCCCGACCTTGGCGCCGAATGCCTAGGCCGCGCGCGCGTCAACCGAGCATCGTCGACGCCGAGAGCGCCCGGTTCTTCCAATACATGCCGTTGAGGCGCAGCGCGAGATTGCCCAGCGTGTCGAATTTCTTGCCGGTGAACGTCATCAGCACGGCCGGCCGGCTGCCGTCACCGTCGACATGCTGGATTTCCTCGCACTCCATCGGATCGTGCGAATACTTGGCGACGAGCGCCTTGATCTCGTCGTCGGTCGTTCCCGGCGCAATGTTTGCAATCCAGAGTCTTTCCATCGCAGCTCCTTCCCACTGGTTCCACCTAAGTGAGGTCGGCTCACGCCGCGGCCTCCATCACCCATTCGACATGCCGCGGTCTCGCTGTCGGCCTTCCATGTCGATTCGCCTTGGTCGCATCCCCACGTCAAACGTGGGGCCCCTGCTCCCGGGCTCACGCCGCGGCCTCCATCACCCATTCGACATGCCAGCGGTCTCGCTGTCGGCCTTCCATGTCGATTCGCCTTGGTCGCATCCCCACGTCAAACGTGGGGCCCCTGCTCCCGGGCTCACGCCATTATATTCACGCCGCCGTCGACGTAGAGTGTCTCGCCGGACAGGCGTCGCGCGTACGGCGTCGCCAGATAGGCGCACGTAAATCCGACGTCCATGATGTCGACCAGCTCGCCGATCGGTGCGCGTTGCTCGACTTCGGTCAACAGGAGATCGAAATCCTTGAGTCCCGACGCGGCACGTGTCTTGAGCGGGCCGGGCGAAATGGCGTGCACGCGAATGCCCTTGCCACCCAGCTCGTAGGCAAGATAGCGGCAGCATGATTCGAGCGCGGCCTTCACGGGACCCATCACGCTGTACGTGGGTATCACCTTGGTGGCGCCGTGGTAGCTCATCGCGAACATCGTGCCGCCGCGCTTCATCAGCGGCGCGGCGAGACGCGCCATCCGCACGAACGAATGGCACGACACGTCCATCGCCTTGGCGAATCCCGCTGCGGAGCAATTGATGAGGCCGCCCTGCAGGTCCTCCTTCGGCGCGAACGCGATCGAGTGCACGAGGATGTCGAGCTCGCCCCATTGCCAGCCGATCGCGGCGAATACCGCCTCGAGCTCGCCGTCGACACTCACATCCAGCGGCAGAAACAGCGGCGCTTCGAGCGCCTTCGCCAGCGGCTCGACGTGCGGCCGGGCCTTCTCGTTGAGATACGTGATCGCCAGATCGGCACCGAGCTCGCGAAACGCCTTGGCGCAGCCATAGGCGATCGAATGCTCGTTCGCGACGCCGACGACGAGCGCTTTCTGGCCCTTCAGCACGGGACGGGGAATTTCAGGCTTCATGTTCGACTTTCTCTCACTGCAAGGCGAGCGTGCGCCAGGTGTGGCGCGCGATCATGAGCTCCTCGTTGGTCGGCACGACCCAGGCCGCGACGCGGCTTCCCGACGTGCTGAGCCTCGGCCCGTTCGCTTCATTGGCCGACGAATCGAGCTCCACGCCAAGCCACGATGCATTGGCGCAGACGCGCGCGCGCAGGCTCCTGCTGTTCTCTCCAATGCCGGCCGTGAAGACGATCGCGTCGAGACCGCCGAGCGCCGCCGCGAGCGAGCCCAGCTCGCGTCCGATCCGATAGACGAAGAGGTCGATCGCGGCCTTTGCCGCCGGATCGGCGCTCGCTTCCAGCGTGCGCATGTCGCTCGAGATGCCCGAGACTCCGAGCAGGCCGGATTGCTGGTAAATCAGCTTCTCGATCGCCCGCGTGTCCATGCGAAGCTCGTCCATCAGGTAGAGCATGACGCCCGGATCGAGGTTGCCGCACCGCGTTCCCATCGGCAGGCCGTCGACGGCGGTGAATCCCATCGTGCTCGCCACGCTGCGTCCCGCCGCCATTGCGCACATGCTGGCGCCGTTGCCGAGATGAAGGACAACGGTCTTGCCGGTGGCCGCGCGCGCGTCGTACTGCGGCAGTGCCTGCGCGATGTACTCGTAGGACAAGCCGTGGAATCCGTAGCGCCGCACGCCGCGGTCGGTGATCGCCTTCGGCAGCGCGAAGGCCTGCGCGATCGCCGGCTGGCCGTGGTGGAACGCGGTGTCGAAGCAGGCGACCTGCGGCAGCGTGGGAGCGCGCTCCAGGAGCGCCCGGATCGGCGCGAGGTTGTGCGGCTGGTGCAAGGGCGCCAGCGGAACGAACTTCTCCAGCGCCGCGACCACGGCTGCGTCGACGCGAACCGGCTTGCTGAATTCGAGTCCGCCGTGGACGACGCGATGGCCGACGGCGACGAGGCGATGCTCGGGAAACTGCGCGCGCAGGAACGAGACGAGATGGTCGAGCGCGCCGTCATGTCCCAGCTTGGTGCCCTCACCCCACGATTTCTCGGCGATGACAGCACCGTCCGCGTCTTTCGCGGCGAAGCGCGGCGATGTGAACAGGCCCTCGGTCTGGCCGCGCGCCGCGAGTGCCAGCTCGCCGGCCGTCGCGGTGAACAACGAGAACTTGATGCTCGACGAGCCGGCGTTGATGACCGCGACGGCGTCCATCGCGTCAGCCCACGGCCTTGCCCGCCGTTTCGCGCCGTGTACTCGCGACCAGCGCGGCAATCGCACAGGAAGCAAGCCGGGTGATCACCGAATCGGCGCGGCTCGTGAGGATGATCGGCACGCGCGCGCCCAGCACGATGCCCGCGGCATCGGCCTGCGCCATGAACGACAGGCTCTTGGCGAGCATGTTGCCGGCCTCGAGATCCGGCACGACGAGGACGTTGGCGCGACCCGCGACCGGCGAGTCGATCTTCTTGATCGCGACGGATTCCAGGCTGATCGCGTTGTCGAGCGCGAGCGGCCCGTCGACGATCGCGCCGGTGATCTGCCTGCGATCGGCCATCTTGCACAGCGCGGCAGCCTCGACCGTCGAGGGCACCGCCGGATTGACCGTTTCCATCGCCGAGAGTATCGCCACGCGCACCTCGGGGAAGCGCAGCGCATGGGCGAGGTCGATCGCGTTCTGGATGATGTCGACCTTGTCTGCCAGCGAAGGCGCGATGTTCACGGCGGCGTCGGTGACGATCAGCGTCTCCGCGTACGTCGGGACGTCCATGATGAAGCAGTGACTGACCCGGCGGGCCGTGCGCAGCCCGGTGTCGCGCTTCACCACCTCGCCCATCAGCTCGTCGGTGTGAAGGCTGCCCTTCATCAGCGCTTCCGCCCTGCCCTCGCGCACGAGCGCGACCGCCTTCGCGGCGGAATCATTACTGTGCGCCGCGTCGACGATCTCGAACGCCGTGATATCGAGATGCTTCTCCTTCGCGACGGCCTCGATCCGCGCCCGCGGGCCGACGAGAATCGGAGTGATCAGTCCCATCTTCGCCGCCTCGACGGCGCTCGCGAGCGAGCTCTCGTCGCAGGGATGCGCGACCGCCGTCGGCGTCGGCGGCAGCGTCTTGCAGAAATCCAGCAGCCGCTGGTATTTCTCGTGCTTGCGTTCCATCCGCGTTTCTGTTTCCGCTCGTGGCATCATTTGCTCCTGCGCCGTTTCGCTGCCGGAGCACGCTTCGCTTTTCGAGCGAGCGAGGCGCGGCGTCCCTTGATTGGCGTGACGTCGAGCGTCTCGCCGATGTTTTCCATCATGTCGAGCTGTTCGGTCGTCGGCTCGAAACGCCGCATGCGCTCGTCCGCGAGCAGCTTGCGGACCAGCGCGACCAACCGCTCGCGATCGCCGTGCTTCGCGAGAGCAGCTTCGGCAGCGCCGCGATCGCCTTCTCGGGCTCGTAGCGGACGATGATGTCCTGCTCGCCGCGGATGCGCCGCCACTGGTCGGGCGTGACGTTGGGGAGGAGATCGCGGTATTCGACGGTGAGCTCCTGCTTGAGCGCCAGCCGTGCCAGCGGCAGCGGTGCGCCCCGCCTGGCGAGCAGCGCACCCACGCGGGCCAGCGCCTCGGCGAATCCGCCTTCCTCGATCGACGCCAGCGCCTCCTTGACGAACGGCAGGTCGCGTGGCTCGGCTGCAATCTCTGCCGCGCGCAGGTCGGCCTCGTGCTTGTCGGCGAGATAGAGCGAGAACACGTTGCCGTAGGTCTGGAAGAATGCCGCCTCGCTCGTCGCGTCACGCGTCTCGCGATAGTAATCGAGTGACGCGCTGACGCCTTCCGAGACCATCCGTTCGATCTTGCGCGCAGGGTTGTCCGCCGCCATCGCCTGGCGTTGCGCCTTCACCGCCTGCGCCGCCGGCCCGAGCCACGCCAGCCATGGATTCAGGTCGGAAAATGCCCAGCGCTGGGCGCGCAGCGGATGCAGCTGCCGCGATACCTTGGCCGTGACCTCGTTGCCCAGCGACTGGACGAATGGCTGCGCGAAGAGCTCGTACGCGCGCTGGTTGAAATCCGACAGCGCGGCAACCGCCTCGAACGGCTTCTCGTCATTGCGCTCGAAGCGATTGAGACGCGCGACGATCTCCTCCAGCTGGCGCTCGACGAAGGTGACCTCGTACTCGACCTTGCCGTCGCGACCCTTGACGTCGTGAATCTTCATTCCGTACAGGCCGGGCGGAAGCGACTCGATCGATTTCAGGACGGAAACGATCTGCGCGTGCTCCTTCTTCGCCACCTTGCCGGAGACGAAGATCCCGAGGTGCCCGATGTCCTCGTGCAGCAGTCCCACGATCACCTGGCCCCGCGACTTGATCTCGTCGGTCGAGCCGTACACGTCCGCCACCCAGTTGAACGCCTGCTGCGGCGGCGTGATGTTGTCGCCCATCGACGCGAACAGGACGATCGGCGCCTTGATGTCGCGCAGATCGAACGTCTTGCCGCCCGTTCCCTTGGTGCCGGACCAGAGCTTGTTGCCGACGAAGAGATTGCGGGTGATCCACTCGATCTCCTCGCGGTTCATCAGGTAGAAGCCGCCCCACCAGCGCTCGAACTCGAGGAAGCGCGGCGGCTCGGTGTCGACGTTCGCGAACAGGTTGTAATACTTGTCCCAGAACGTGTTGGCCGGATTGAGGTTCTCGAAATTCTCGACCAGCGCCGCGCCGTCGAATACCCCATTGCCGAGATCCGCCGCGAACGACGAGAGCCACGTGCCGCCCAGCATGCCGCCCGCGTAGCGCATCGGGTTGTCCCCGGCGCCTTCCTGGAATGCCCCGCCCCAGTACGACATCGGCGCGCCGTTGATCACGATCGGCCCCGTGTCCTCGGGGTCCGACGCCGCGAGCATCATCGCCGCCCAGCCGCCCTGGCAGTTGCCGACGATGGCAGGCTTTGCGCTGGCCGGATGCAGCTCGCGCACCTTCTTCACGAACTGCTGCTCGGCTTCGCAGACGTCGAGCAGCGTCTGGCCCGGCTCGGGGTCGCGGAAGAAGATCACGAAGTAGACGGGATGACCTTCGCGCAGCGCGACGCCGACCTGCGAGTCGTCCTTGAAGCCGCCGATGCCGGGACCGTGCCCGGCACGCGGGTCGATGATCACGTAGGGCCGCCGCTTGGGATCGACGCGCACGCCGTCCGGCGGAATGATGCGCACCAGCGCATAGTTGACCGGACGGGCGAGCTTCCTGCCGTCGACGATCATTTCGTGCTCGAAATGCAGGACCGGCGGCAATCCGGCGCGGTTGTGCTCGACGAAATTGTTGCCGCGCTCGCGCAGCGTGTCCCAGAACAGGATCGAGCGCTGCGCGAAATCGGTCGCGTAGGCGTACCAGTTCGACCAGGCCTCGGTCGGCGCGACAGGCTTCAGCGCGAGACCGGCCATGCCGTCGACGCCGGCCTTGGTGAGCCGCTCGCGGAAATGCTCCTGCGCCACCTTCGTCCGCTTCTGATAGAGCTGCGCGACCTTGTTCGAGATTTCGTAGCTTCGTGCGACTTGCCTGGTTGCGTCCATGACGAACCTTTTCAGTTGGGAGAGGGAGGACGATGCCTCGGGACACGCCGCCGGCAATGTGCGCCGGGATGTCAGGTGCGCATCGGCGTGGTCCGATGCGGGCCTCGAAATCGAGGAGAAAAGTCATCGGATCGACGCATGGGCGCGAAATGCCTTTTCCGGAGCTGGGACAGCCCGCCCGGCAGCATGTTCCGCGGCGCGCCGCTCCGAGGGAATTATGACCGGTGCGATGAAGCGATCGATTGATGAACGTCAAGGCTGGCACTGTGAAAACAGGGCACGCCGACGATTCGGTACAAGCTGCGGTATCCCTGTGACATCCTGCCGCATCCGCCGAATATAGCCCGTCCGGCGGCCGACAATCATGCACCCGGGCACCGACACACTTGGCGCCGCGCGCCTGCGCCAGATCGCATAGGGCACGGCAACGAGCGCGGAGAACGACGAGGTACGCCAGCACGGTCGCGATGATGGCCGGCGGGGCCGCGTTGAGCGTCGCGACCAGAAGGGCGAGGCCGGGATTGCGGGCGGCGCTGCAGATGGCCGTCGCCGTGCGCGTCGCGGGCTGCGGGCCGCCCAGCAGATGGCCCACCGCGAGGGCCAGCGCTGTCGTGGTCGCGATGGCCGCCGCGACGCGCCACCCTGCGCCGACCACCGGACGCCAGATGTTGACCAGCACGAGCAGGAGCAGGACGATCAGCAGTACGCCGCCCAGCCGCCGCAGCCGTGGCTCGAGCCATGCTGCGGCACGCGGAGTTGAGGCGTCGCACGACCATGCCAAGCAGAGAGCGGGAGCAGCTGCGCCACGAAGACCTGCCGCGCAAGCTGCAGTGGCTCGCTCACCGCAGCGGCGCCGTAATATTCGTTGAGCGCCCCGATGAAGAGCGGCATCGACACCACGGCGAGGACCGCCACCGCGATCTGCAGCGTGGGCGCGAAGGAGCTGTGTCCGCCCGAATCGAGCGATCGGCGCAGCGCCACCGGCGCGCCGGGCGAGATCGCCATCAGCACGATCCCGACTTCCGCCGGGCGCGCGACAGGCCGAATGCCCGCGACACGACGAGTGCGAGCACCGGCACCGCAATCAGCACCGCGAACAGCCCCTTCAGCGACGAGGGCCGGGTGGCGCACGACCCAGCGGAATTCGCCGGGCACGAGCGCGAGGCCCAGATCGAACATCACGGTGAACAGCGTGCCGCGGCCGCGACGACCGAGAGTATCGCGCCCGGCACCGGGCCTTCTATCGGCATCGGATCCGCCGTTTCGCTTTCACGACGACGCCAGGCCGACACAGGTAGGAGGGAGAATGCCGGTGGCCACCGTTGCAGGTCATTCGGATTTTCGCACCGCGTTGCTTCGTGGTTGTCGCGGCCGGGGCAGTCCGCATTCTTGCATTCTAGCCCGCCCCACGCGTCCGGGTGTTCGTCCGACCGCGCCGCGCCGCATCATGCGAGAGTCGAGTTGATCCACGCCAACGCATGCAACGCGCGCATACTTAGTATAGATTCTCGACCACAGAAACCGATCCATTCGAGCGGACCCTCGGGAACCGTGACCGGGGCGGCGATCGGTGCCGCCGCCGGGGCCGGCATCGCGGCGATCGCCGGAGGCAGCGGCTGGACCGGCGCCGCGGTGGGCGCGGTCGCCGGCGGCGTCATCGGCAACATCAAGGGCAGCAAGCAGCAGTAATTGCAGCGGCCGGAGCGGGTGACGGAGGATAGTTTGATCGCCATCCCTATAATAATTGCACGCCGTGCGCAGCGACTCGGTTGCGCATTACGTTCAACCGCCCTCGCCGGGCTGCTGACCTTCGCCGCGTGCGGTCCGGCATCGCCGCCGTCCGAGACCACTCCTGCAGCGGCGAGTGGCGCGAGTTCCAGGGAACCTGGACCGCCGCGGGCAGCCGCCACAGGATCAACCTCGGCAGCGGTCGGCGCGCGTCGATCGCGAATTTCGAGGGAACGCTGCTGCTCTCCGGGGACGCGCGGCCGGCAGTCGGCTTCCGCGCGGAAGCGATCGTGCTGAACGACAGTGCCACCGGCATGGTGGGTCGTGCGGTCTGGACCGACGAGCGCGGGGATCAGGCGTACAGCGAGCTCAAGGGCCAGGGCACGAATACGGGAAACCGCATCGTCGGGACCTTCCTCGGCGGCACCGGACGTTACCGGGGCGCGACCGGATCCTACGAGTTCTCGTGGCGATTCGTCCTCGAGTCCGAGGACGGCACCGTGCAGGGCCAATCCGAAGGGCTCAAGGGGCGCGTCCGGTTCGACGTGCCCGCGACGCCCGGCGCCGGGAGGATCGCGGCCATGACCAGCCCCGCACTGATGCTCAAGCGCGCCCTGCCCTTCGCGTTGGCGCTCGGCATCTGGTTTGCGCCGGTCCCGGCCGGGCTCACCGCGCCCGCGTGGCACCTCTTCGCAGTGTTCGTCGCGGCGATCGCGTCCGTCCTCGTCGGCGCGTTCCCGCTCCTCACTTCCACGATGCTGGCGGTGGCGGCCGTGGTCCTCACCGGCACGATCACGCCAGCCAAGGCGTTCGGCGGATTCGCCAACGCGAGCGTGCTGCTCGTCGTGATTGCGTTCCTCGTCGCGCAGGCGGTCGTGAAATCCGGCCTGGGCCGGCGCATCAGCCTGTTCATGGTGAGCCGGTTCGGCCGGTCATCGCTGGGGCTCGCCTACAGCATCGTGCTCACGGATGCGTTCATCGCGCCGGCGTTCCCGAGCAACACCGCGCGCGGAGGCGTTCTCTTTCCGATCGTGCTGTCGGTGGCGCAGGGATCGGGGTCGCGACCCGACGATCCCGAGGGACGCCGGCTTGGCGGCTATCTGATGTTCTGCACGATGGCGAGTCTCGCGGTCTCGTCAGCGCTCTGGATGACGGCCACGTCGGCCAATCCGATCGGCATCCAGGTCGCGCGGGAGTTCGGACTGGAGATCGGCTTCGGCAAGTGGCTTGTCGCAGCCTCGGTGCCGGCGCTGACCGCGATCCTGGCGCTGCCGTGGATCGTCGCGCGGCTCTTCCCGCCGGGCGTCGGCGAGACGCCCGATGCACCCGTCGCCGCGCGGAAGGACCTCGCCGCATTGGGGCCCCTGTCGCGCAACGAGTGGATCACCGCGGTGGCGTTCGTGCTGATGGTCTCGGGCTGGATCTTCGCCGACGCGCTGCAGCTCAACGTGACCAGCATTGCGTTCGCCGGGCTCGGCCTGCTGTTGATGACCAACGTGCTGACGCTGGACGACATCGCGGCGCAGGGCGACACGCTCACCACCTTTCTGTGGCTCGCGGTCCTGTTCGCCCTGAGCGGGCAGTTGAACGAGCTGGGCTTCATGGGCTACGCGGGCCAGCGGCTGGCGTCGCACATGGGCGGCCTTTCGTGGCCGGTGACGTACGTGACGCTGATCCTGATCTACGTCGCGATCCACTACATGTTCGTCAGCCAGTCGTCGCAGGTCCTCGCGCTGATGGGCGTCTTCCTCGACGTCGGCATCCGCGGCGGCGTCCCGGCGCCGCTGATGGCATTCGGCTGCTGTTCGCGAGCAGCTATTTTTCCGTGATCACGCCGCAGGGCGGCAGCCAGAACGTCATCTTCGTCGGCAGCGGCTACCTCACGCAGCGCGAGCTCTACCGGCTCGGATTGCTGATGACGCTCTTCTTCGCCGCCGTGTTCCTCGTGATCGGAACGGCGTGGATCCTCCTGATCACCTGATGACGTGATCCCGCGCTCGCCGAAGTCGCGGAGCGCGACGGTGCCGCCCGATGTGATCGGCGGGTTATCATTCACGCGAGGTTGCCCCGGGAGGATCCTGCGATGCGCTCCAAGCTCACGATCATGATCCTTGTCGCGGCTGCTCTTGGCGTCGTCGCCGGCCATGTCGCGCACGAGAACGCCCCCGATGCCGCGACCGCCGCGACGATCGCCGGCTACTTCGGTGTGCTCGCAGACATCTTCCTGCGTCTCATCAAGATGATCATCGCGCCGCTGGTGTTCGCGACCGTCGTCTCGGGCATCGCCGGCACCGGCGACTCGAAGACCGTCGGTCGCATCGGGCTCAAGGCGCTCGCGTGGTTCATCTCGGCGTCTCTCGTCTCGCTGCTTCTCGGGATGATGTTCGCGAACGTGTTCCAGCCGGGTGCCAATCTCAAGCTGCCGCTGCCCGACGCCGGGCTGTCGACCAATCTCAAGACCGGGAGCTTGAGCTTCAAGGAGTTCATCGTCCATGTGTTCCCCCGGAGCTTCTTCGAGGCGATGGCGGGCAACGAGATCCTGCAGATCCTGGTGTTCAGCGTGTTCTTCGGCATCGCCCTCACCGCGGTCACCGACAAGCGCGCGACCACGGTCGTCGCATTCATCAGCGAGCTCGCGCACGCGATGCTGAAGCTGACCGGGTACGTGATGCTCTTCGCGCCGATAGGCGTGTTCGGCGCCGTCGCCGCGGCGATCACGACGCAGGGCATCGGCGTGCTGGCGACCTACGGCAAGTTCATCGGCACGTTCTACGTGAGCCTCGCCGCACTGTGGGCAGTGCTCATCGCCGCCGGCTTCATGTTCCTGGGCCCTCGCGTGTTCGCGCTGTTGGCGGCGGTGCGCGAGCCGATGCTGATCGCGTTCACCACCGCGAGCAGCGAGGCCGCGTATCCCAAGCTCATGGAGCGGCTCGACCAGTTCGGCGTCGACGAGCGCGTCACGGCGCTCACGCTGCCGCTCGGCTACTCGTTCAACCTCGACGGCTCGATGATCTACCAGGCGTTCGCGGCGCTGTTCATCGCGCAGGCCTACGGGATCGAGATGTCGTTGAGCCAGCAGATCACGCTGCTGCTCGTGATGATGCTGTCCTCGAAGGGTGTCGCCGGGGTGCCGCGCGCATCGCTGGTCGTCGTCGCGGCGGTACTGCCGATGTTCGGCCTGCCGGAAGCGGGGCTGCTGCTCATCATGGGCATCGATCAGTTCCTCGACATGGGGCGCACGGCGACCAACGTGGTCGGCAACAGCATCGCGACCGCGGTCGTGGCGAAGTGGGAGGGCGCGCTCGGGCCGCCGCTGCCCGATGCACCGGATGCGACACCCGTTGTGCCGGCACCGGCGCCTGCGGAATGATGCCTCTCGCACGATTGCTCGTCGCCCTGGCACTCGCGTGCGCCGTCGGATCCGCGTACGCCGCGCCGCGCGACTGGCCGGAGGCGGTCGCGGGCCGGCTCGCGCACATCAAGGCGACGCGCGTCGTCCAGCTCGGATTTCGCGAAAACGCGATCCCGTTCTCGTATCTCGGTCCCGACGCGAAGCCGGTCGGGTATTCGCTCGACCTTTGCCACGCGATCGTCGCGGCGATCGCCGCCGAGCTCGACCTGCCCGCGCTCGGCGTCGAATACGTGCGCGTGACGGCGCAGGACCGCATCGAGCGCGTCCGCTCCGGCGCCATCGACCTCGAATGCGGCTCGACGACCAGCACGGCGCAGCGTCAGCGGCAGGTCGCGTTCTCCCCGGTGATCTTCGTCACCGGGACGCGGCTCGCAGTCCCGCGCGGCAGCACGATCCGGGACGTCGCCGACGTGACAGGGCGCAAGGTCGCCGTCGTCGCCGGCACGACCAACGAAACGGCGATGCGCGAGCTCGACCGCCTGCGCGGGCTCGCGGTGACTTTCGTGGTGACGAACGACTATCGCGATGCGCTGGCGCTGCTGGCGTCGGGGGCCGCCGAGGCGCTGGCCGCCGACGACGTGCTGCTGCGCGGGCTTCTCGCCGAGACCGGCCGCACGCGCGACTTCCGGCTGGTCGGCGAGATGCTGTCGTTCGAGCCCTACGGACTCATGTACCCGCGAGACGACCCGGCGCTCGCCGAAATCGTCGAGCGCACGCTGCGCGAGCTCGCGGCGAGCCGCGAGATCCTCTGGATCTACGATCGCTGGTTCGTGCGGTCGCTGCCATCAGGCGGGCGCATGGACCTGCCGATGAGCGTCGAGTTGCGGCGCTCGCTCGAACTCATCGGGCTGCCGCCGGATTAGTTCGGGCGCCGCAAGGGCAATCCTGCGATCGCGCGTGACGTCCGCGCGGCCGTTCGACGCGCCGGATCCGGAGGCGAGTGCGTCGCAAACAACCGGTGGATCGGCGCTACTCCAGGAATCGCACGCGGCCCGAGGCGAGATCGTATACGGCGCCCACCAGCTTCACATCGCCCTTGGCTGTGCGCGCCTTTCCTTCGGGCGACTCGGCCACTTCGCGAACGGTCCAGCGGACGTTGGCTTCGACGGCCGCGCTCAGCAACGCCGCCGGAGGGAGCGTCGCGGTCGAGATGGTCCAGCGCGGGATCGATGTACTTCAGCAGCACGGCGATTCGGCTGCGATGGCGAGCGTTGTGGAACTTCTCGGCGATCGCCGCTTCGACTGCGCCGCAGCCCTCGTGCCCGAGCACCACGAACAGCGGCGTGTGCAGGTGCGTTCCGGCGTACTGCAGCGTGCCCTTGATGGAGGGCCCGAGGACATTTCCCGCCACGCGTATGACGAAACAGCTCGCCGAACCCGGCGTCGAACACGAGCTCCGGCGGCACCCGGCTGTCGGCGCAGCCCAGCACCGTGGCGTAGGGCTGCTGGCCCTTGGCGAGCTCGGCCAGCACTTCCTTCTGCACGGTGGGAAACCGCGCGTGGCCGGCGACAAAGCGCTCGTTGCCCTCGATCAGGCGGGCAAGCGCTTCGTCGGCCGTTATGACTGGATCCGGGCGTGGCTGTCACGATGCGCGATCCCCTTGTCAATCGGCCGACAGCGCGAATGATAGCCGGTACGGGGACCCGTCATCGTCCGGCACGGACGTTTCCGCGCCGCGCTCGCATGCGGCGCCGCGCCCGCAATGCGAAACCGGCGTTGCGAGCCGCGGTCAGGCGGGCCGGAGCAGCGGACGCCCGTCCTCAGGCGCTTCCGCGGCAGGGCAGCGTTCGCTCGACTGCCGGCGCCTACGGCTTCGCCGCTTCCTTCATCGCCGGGCTGTCGATCTGCGGCTTGGGTTTGGGCTTCCTCGGGGTGTGCTTCTCCGCCGCCGCCTTGGTCGATTTCGCCGACGTTTGGGCGCTGATGGGGCCCGAGCCCGCCGTCGCCGCTTGCACCGTCTCCTGCTTGGCGGTCTTGTCGGTCAGCGTCTTCGGCGTGTCCTTCTCCGTCGCCGCCTTGGCCGACTTTTGCGAGTTCTTCAGGCTCGTCGGGCTCTGGGCGCCTTCCGTCGTGGCCTTGACCATTTCCTGCTTGGACTTGGCGTCCGCGGCCGTCGACGTCGCGGGCGCGGCCGTCTGCGCCATGGCCGTTGCCGCAAAGGCTGCCGCAATCAGTGCGATCCAGCTCTTCATTGCTCTCTCCTTGGTGAATTCCGTCCAGCGGGCTCTCAGAACATGATCTTCGCGAGGAAGAGGCCCGTCGTGACCGTCACCACCGTGGCGACGAGCCCCGGGATCATGAACGAGTGGTTGAGCACGTACTTGCCGATCTTCGTCGTCCCCGACAGGTCGAAATTGATCGCCGCGATCAGCGAGCCGTACGTCGGGATGAAGAAGTAGCCGTTGACGGACGGGAACATCCCGATCAGGAACTGCGGCGGAATGCCGAGCGCGATGCCGAGCGGCATCAGCGCGCGGGTCGTCGCGGCCTGGCTGTACAGCAGCACCGACGCGAAGAACAGTCCGAACGCGAACGTCCAGGGATGCGCGTCCGCCTGTGCGCCGATCGCCGGAACGATCACGTCCTTGTTCGCAGCGATGAAGCTGTCGCCGAGCCACGCGAGCCCGAAGATGCCGATGACCGCGACCACCCCGGCGCGCAGCGTCGATGTCTTCGGTATGTCGTTGACATTGACTTTCGTCGCCAGCAGCATGATCGCCGCGACGGACATCATCACGATCTCGATCACGATGGGCATTTGCAGTGCCGCCTTGGCGCCGGGAAGCGTGCGCAGGTCGGGGAAGAAACCGAACAGCACGACCAGCGCAACGCCGGTCAGAAAGATGAACGCCGACGCCTTGGCGGCGGGCTTGAGCGTCGGCCTGTCGGCGGCCGACTTGGGCGCCGGGACCTCGCCGGCCGCAAGGCGCGCCTGATATTCGGGATCATCCTTCAGGTCCTTGCCGACGAACATCGAGACAATCGCGGCGACCACGACACCGGTGAGCGTCGCCGGAACGCAGATCATCAGGATCTGCGGCAGGCCCCATTGCGTCATGCCCTTCTCGGCGAAGAGCCCGATCATCGCGGCGGTCGCGGCAGCCACCGGGCTCGCGGTGATCGCCTGCTGCGAGGCGATGGTCGCCACCGCCATCGGCCGCTCCGGACGGATACCGGCCTGGTGCGCGGTCTCGTAGATCACCGGCAGCAGCGGATAGACGATATGTCCGGTACCCGCGAGGAAGGTGAAGGTCCACGTGGTGAGCGGCGCGACGATCGTCACGTACTTCGGATTGGCGCGGATGATGCGCTCGGCGATCCGGACGAGGAAGTCGATGCCGCCGGACGGCGTCCATCACCGACGCGGCCATGATGACCGCGAGGATGATCAGCATCACGTCGATCGGCGGCGAGGTCGGGTTGACGCCGAACGCCACGACCAGCACCAGCAGCCCGACGGCGCCCCACAGGCCAAGGCCTACGCCGGAGTAACGGGCGCCCATCCAGATCGCCGCGAGAACGACGATGAATTGCAGAACGATCGAAACCGACATGACCTTTCTCCCGGTCGGGCTCACCTCGGCTCTGGCGGCCTCCGCGCCCGCGTGATATCCCCAGCGTGTTGCCGTCGGCCGCTTGCGTCGACTCGCCCCGGTCGATCCCCATGCGCTACCCGCGCGGGGCCCCTGCTGCCGCTCGCGCCGCTACTGCTCGAACTTCGGGGCGATCAGATTCTCGAACGAGAACACCTCGTCCCACTTCTCCTGCGTCAGCAGCTTGCGCTCCTTCGACCACGATGTCGTGCAGCGACTTGCCGGTCTCGTAGCCTTCGCGCGCGATGTCGGCGCACTGCTTGTAGCCGAGCGACGGCTTCAGCACCGTGACGATGCCGAGCGAGTTCAGCACCATGTCGCGGGTCCGCTCGGCGTTGGCGGTGATGCCGTTGACGCAGTTGACGCGCAGGCTGTCGACCGCGTGCTCCATCGTCGCGAGCGACGTGAACAGCGCGAACGTGATCACCGGCTCCATCACGTTGAGCTGCAGCTGGCCCGCCGAGGCCGCGAGCGTCACCGTGAGGTCGAGGCCGATCACCAGAAAGCCGACCTGGTTCATGACCTCGGGGATCACCGGGTTGACCTTGCCCGGCATGATCGAGCTGCCCGGCTGCATCTGCGGCAGGTTGATCTCGTTGAACCCGCAGCGCGGGCCGGATGCGAGCAGGCGAAGGTCGTTGCAGATCTTGGTGAGCTTCGACGACGTCCGCTTCAGCACGCCGGACAGCAGCACGTAGGCGCCAGTGTCGGACGTTGCTTCGATCAGGTCGCCGGCAAGGATGAATTTCAGTGCCGGTGAGCTCGGACAAATACTTGGTGGCGAGTTCGGGGTAACCGGGCGCCGCCGTCACCGTCGTTCCGATCGCCGTCGCGCCGAGGTTGATCTCGTGCAGGAACTGCGCGCACTTCCATGATCCGCTGGACTTCCTCGCCGAGCGTCGTGCCCCAGCCGTGGAATTCCTGCCCGAGCGACATCGGCACCGCGTCCTGCAGGTGCGTGCGGCCCATCTTCAGCACGCTGATCGAACTCCTTCGCTCTTCGCGAAGAACGCCTTCTGCAGCGCGGTGAGCGACTCGATGTAGCTCTTGAGTCGCAGGATCAGCGCGAGCCGGAACGCACACGGATAGATGTCGTTGGTCGACTGCCCGAAGTTGACGTGGTCGTTCGGATTGACGAACTGGTATTCGCCCTTGCGGTGCCCGAGCGACTCGAGCGCGAGATTGGCGATCACCTCGTTCGCGTTCATGTTGGTCGACGTGCCCGCGCCGCCCTGGATGAAGTCGGTGACGAACTGGTCGCGCATCTCGCCGGCGATCAGCTCGATCGCAGGCGCCGGCGATCGCATTCGCGATCTTCGGGTCGAGCACGCCGAGGTCTCGGTTCGCGAGCGCCGCGGCCTTCTTCACGTAGCCGAACGCCTTGACGAAATTGGGCTCCAGCGACATCGGGATGCCCGTGATGTGGAAGTTCTCCTTCCCGCGAAGCGTCTGCACGCCGTAGTACGCATTGGCAGGGATTTCCTTCTCGCCGAGAAAGTCCTTTTCGATCCGGTTTACCGTCGCATCCATGGTTTCTCTCCTGGGTTCGAACGGCCGCGTCCAGTGCGCACGCTTTTCAGGCGCGCGCCCCGGTACATTCGATCAACGGATGGGGTGCGCGATACGCTGGCGTGCGCCGCGCGGAAGGGTAATCTGTGCGCAATTCTCCCCCGCAGGACGCAGCGGCGTATTGACCGCGCTCAACGAGCCCGACATGGTTGCGGCGCAGCAAATCGCGCGCCGAGCACGGCCGATGACGGACAGTGCAGGCCAGAACGTTCCGCGCTTCGAGTCATCCGACCTTGCGACCGGGCCGCGTCATTGCGCCGCAGGCCGCGCCGACAACGGCGTGGGCGTCAGCGCCTCGGCGTCGCCCAGTGAAAGCGTCACGTGCACGCTGCCGCCGTCGAGGCGCTTCCGCATCGGCAATCCGGATCGCGCAGAAGACCGGCGAGCATCGACTTGTTCTCCGCGAGCACGTCCGCTTCGAACGTCGCGATGCCCCGAATGCGGGCAATCTCGACGAGGTGCCGCAGGAGGCGCGAGGCAATGCCCTGTCCCTGGTAGTCCTCCTCGACGACGAAGGCCACCTCCGCAGCGCGCTCGCCGCCCTGCCGTCACCCAGGCCGACGCACCGGCCCGACGCGATCACGGTCTCGTCGTGCGCCCTGCGCCGATCGTGACCAGAGGACGACATCGCGGGCCGGATCCGACGCGCATGATGCGGTCGAGCCCCGCCTCCGTAAGCTCCGTCCGGTAACTGAAGAGGCGCGTGTAGACCGACTCCCGGTCGAGCTCCCGAACCGCCGTCGCAATCCTTCTCGCGATCTTCGGCGCGCAGCTCGCGGATCGTCACGGCAAGACCGTTCCGGAGGGTCTCCGACCAGTGGTATTCGTGGGGGTCCGTCATCGATGTCCCGATTCATGATTCGAAGTGCGCTGCACCTCACGAAGCACGCCAAACGGCGCCCGCGCCCTGATCAGAACTTCTCGGCGATGACCTTGACCGGAAGGTCGAGACCGGGCGCGCCTTCGGTGTCTTGCGCTTCGGCAGCTTCACCTTTTGGCGCGGTGACGACCTTGTACGGGATCCGCGACAGGAGGTGGCTGATGATGTTGAGTCGCGCGCGCCGCTTGTCGTCGGAGCGCGCCACGTACCACGGTGCCCACGCGGTGTCGGTCGCCGCGAACATCTCGTCGCGCGCCTTCGTGTAGTCGTCCCAGCGCGTCGTACGACTTGATGTCCATCGGCGACAGCTTCCAGATCTTGCGGCCGTCGTCGATGCGCGCCTCGAGGCGCCGCGTCTGCTCGTCGGGGCTCACTTCCAGCCAGTACTTGAGCAGGATGATGCCGGAATCCGACCATCAGCTTCTCGAACAGCGGCACCACCTTGAGAAATCCCCGCGCCTGCTCCTCGGTGCAGAAGCCCATCACGCGCTCGACGCCGGCGCGGTTGTACCAGCTGCGGTCGAAGATCACGACCTCGCCGGCAGCCGGCAGGTGCGGCAGGTATCGCTGCGCATACATCTGCGATTTCTCGCGCTCGGTCGGCGCCGTCAGCGCAATCACCCGGAACACGCGCGGGCTCACGCGCTCGGTGATCGCCTTGATGGTGCCGCCCTTGCCGGCGCCGTCGCGGCCCTCGAAGATGACGCAGACCTTGAGGCCCTTGTGCTTGACCCACTCCTGCAGCTTGACCAGCTCGACGTGAAGCTTCCTGAGCTCCCTGTCGTACTCCTTGCCGGAAAGTGCCCCGCCGGCTTCGGTGCCGCCAGCCTTGCGGCCTTCTTGCCTTGCCTGTCCCGGTTCTTTTCCTCTTTGCTCTTCTTCGCCATGTGCCGTCTCCATCGATTCAATCGTCGACTGTCGGCTCGCACGGCATGCCGCATCCCGCGACTGGTCATCGTTCCGAACTCTGATCCATTGACGATACGCTAGCGCGCCGATCGGCACTTGCGCGAGGTCAAACGGCGACGACGACCCGCATTACCGCAAACCAGATCAGGTTCGCCGATGCACCAACCTTCAGGCCGACTGCCGGCGGGCCGTCTCGCCGCCCGCCTGCATCGCCTGATACTTCTCGATCACCGCCCGCGCGTTGAACAGCATCCGCTCGCGGCCGAGTCGCTGGTCCAGCCCGGCGCGCCGCACGACCTCGAGGACGCCCGGATTGAGCGCCGCCAGCCAGACGACCGCGCCCTTCTCGGTCGCGCGTCGCTCTCCCTCCATCAGCGCCTGCAGCGCCGTGTACTCGATGTCCGGCACGCGGCTCATGTCGAGTGCCAGCACGCGCGGCCTGTATTCCTCGACCAGTGCGTTGATCCGGTCCGCCACGATCTGCGCGTTGGCGAAGAAGAGGCGCCCCTCCGGCCGCACGATCAGCAGCCCCTCGAACGTCTCGTCGTCGGGGTATTCGGGAGACAGCGGCCGCAGCACGTCGGCTCCGCGCTTGCGGCCGATCACCGAAACGCGCGGGTTGGCGACCTGGCTCGCGAGACCGATCATCGAGACGATGATCGCCACCACGATGCCCTTGAGCGTGCCGAAGGCGAGCACGCCCACGCAGGCGATCAGCGCCCAGCGAAACTCCATCGTGCGGATGCTGCGGATGGCGCGGAATTCCGCAGGCTGGATGAGCCCGACCGAGTAGACGATGACGACCGCCGCGAGCGTCGCGTGCGGCATCAGGCCCAGAATCGGCGCCAGCAGCAGCATCGTCGCCAGCGCGGCACCCGCCGTGACGAGCGATGCCTTCTGCGAGCGTCCGCCCGCGGAGCGCACGACGGCCGTCTGCGACGTGCCGCCGCCTGCGGGCATCGCGCCGAAGAATGCGCCGGCCAGGTTGGCCGCACCGGTGGCGACGAGCTCGCGGTTCGCGTTGATCGGAGGGTCGTCCGGACGCGCGAACGCGCGTCCCGCGGCGATGGTCTCGGTGAAGCTCATCAGCGCCAACCCGAGCGCGCCGGGCAGCAATTGCACGACGAGCTCCGGATCGGGCAGCGTCAGCGACGGAAATCCCTGCGGAATCAGGCCGACCGTCGACACGCCCGCGGCCTGCAAGGCGAAATACCACGATGCCGCGATCCCGCCGCCGACCGCGACGAGCGGCGCCGGCGAATGCGGCCACAGTCTTTCCATGCCGATCAGCACCGCGAACGTTGCCACGGCCACCGCGAGCGTCAGCAGCGAAGTCTCGGGAACATGCTGAGCGACGCTGAGCAGATCGGTGAAGAATCCCGTGCTTGGTGATGTGGATGCCCAGGAGCTTCGGCACCTGGTCCAATACGATCACCAGTCCGATGCCTGCCTTGAAGCCGGTGAGGACCGGAGTCGAGATGAAGTTCGCGACGAACCCGAGCTTCAGGAGCCTCGCGACGAGCAGCAACGCTCCGACCAGCGCGGCCAGCGTGGCCGTGGCGGTGACGAGCTTCGCGGGATCGCCGTCCGGAACGACCAGTCCGAGCTGCGTGCCGGCGAGGATCGCCAGCGTCGTGGTCGAGCTGACCGAGAGCACGCGCGACGAGCCGAGCAGCGCGTAGACCAGCATCGGAATGAACGCGGTGTACAGCCCCACCGCGACCGGCAAGCCCGCGACCGTCGCGTACGCCATGGCCTTGGGGAGCACGACCGCGGCGGCGGTGAGTCCGGCGACGACGTCGAAGCGCAGCGAAGCCGTGGATGGCTCGACCGCTTTCGTTTCCGTCGAAGGCTCGGTCATCGTGTCGATTCCCGGTGCACGTGCGGTTCGATTATGCGCGGAAGGCCGGCCGGCACGCGGGTTGCCGTTGTCGATTCCCCGGGACGACCGGCGCGCTCTGCGGTCGTCACGGCTAGAACGCGATGCTGATCAGGCCGACGAACACCTGATCGCTCGCGCCTGGGTTGAACCAGTATCCACCGATCGTGACGTGGTCGACGGTCATCTGCGCGAACGGTCCGCGCTGGATGTCGCGGTCGCCGCCGTAGATCCGGGTGCGCTGGCCGGCGACCCCGACCCGCAGCCACTCGGCGGGCCGGTATCCCAGCTCGCTCCACGCGTAGGTGTAGCTGTCGCTTTGAGTGTGGCTGTCGCGCACGTACTCGGCTTCGATGTAGACGTCGACCGGGCCCCAGGCAACGCTCGCCTCCAGCCCCGGCACGAACGCCTGCGTCGTGCCCCAGGCGCCCCCGACGATTGGCGTCAGCTCCCAGGTAATCGTCTCCCCGCCGGAGAACGTCCAGCCGACGAAGGCCGAGCGGGCGCCGACCGATTCGTAGTTGTACCGGGCCTCGAGGTGCAGCGGGCCGTGATCGGCGGTGGCGATCGCGGAGGTGTAGTTGTCGCCGCCGCGAACGGCCGTGGGATACGCGCTCAGCGCGAACTCCCAGTCGGGAGAGTCGGGAGAAGACGTGTCGTTGCGGCTGCGTTCGTTCTCGCCGGCGAACGAGGACGTGGCGACGAATGTCGCAAGCGCGGCGACGACGGGCAGCGCGGCGTTCATCCGCCGAGCGCGTTGATCGCGACCACGAGCGCCGTACCCAGCCCGACCATCATCAGGCCGACCCTCCAGCTGCCGTAGCCCGCGTAGCGCCCCAGCGCCAGGCCGCCGAAGAACAGCATCGCGAGCGCGACCCAGCGCGACAACCATCTTCGCCGTCGCGACGTCCGAGAAGATCGCAAACGGCAGCACCACCGGAAACGTCGACGCGACGACGATGATGAAATATCGCGAGCGCCGCGAGCAAATCGTCGCGCTGCAGCGTCGGCCGCTCCGGCACCGACGCAGCGCGACGATGCGCACGCGCATCGCCTCGATCTCCGCCGTCGAGACGAGGCCCGCCGCGACGCGCGACAGCCTCTCCTCGATCAGCCGGCGTCCCTCCGCCGGGTCCGCGGCACGCTGCACCGAGCGAAGGAGCGTGAGCGCCTTGCCGCGCTCGGTGACGGTGCGCACGACGTACATCACCGCGTCGACGAGGCCCCACGCGAGGTTGCAGCCCAGCGCCGCGATGAACATCGTGCGGATCTCGTCGCGCCCCGACTCCGCCACCGATACCGCACCCGTGAAAGTGAGCGCCATGAACAGGCCGAACAGCAGCTCCGACACCCGGTCGACCGGGCTCAGCACCGGCTCGCGCGTTGTTGCGGTCTCGAGCCGATTCTCACCCATTGCCCTACCCTGGCGAACCGTTGCGCTCGCATCGTCGGCGATGCGGGACAAGGAACGTCTGGCGCCGGCAATATCCCGCTTCACGGTTGCTGGCAGGCGAGCAGATTCGAGGCATCGTCGCGTCCCGCTAGGGGCTTCGCTGCGCCGCCACCGGCTCCATCGTCGGCAGGTGCAGGTCGAAACCGCCCCCCAGCGCGAGGTACAGGTTGACGCGCTGCGCCCGGCGCTCGGTCTGCACCCGCAGGAGCGACATGCGCGCATTGTAGAGCGCGAGCTGGCGCTGCTCGACGGCGCGCTGGTCGGCACTGCCGACGCGAAACTGGATCCGCACCAGTTCGAGGGCGCGCGCGTTGTCAGTGATGTTCGCGTCAAGAATGGCGTCGCGATCACGCAACGCGTTCTCGGCGGCGAGTGCGTTCTCGACCTCGGCGAACGAGTTCTGCGCGATGCGAGCGTAATGCGCCACGGCCTCCTTTTGTTCCGCCGTGCGGATGTCGACCTGCGCCCGCAGCACGCCGCCCTGGTATATCGGAGCGATCAGGTTGGCCCCGAAGCTGAAGGCCGGATTACTGCGATCCTGCAGAACGAAGACATCGCTCGATATGCTGCTGCCGCCGGCAGTCAGGCTTATCCGGGGCAACAGCGCGGCCTTCGCCTCGCCGATCCGATTGAATGCGGCGGCGACGCGGCGCTCGGCGGCGATCACGTCGGGCCGGCGCTCGAGCAGCTCCGAAGGCACGCCCACGGAAACCGCTGCGGGCATCGGTGCGAGTTGCTGCGCGACCGCGATCTCCGCCGCGGGGTAGCGTCCGAGGAGCAGTTCGAGCGCGCGCAACGCCTGCTCGCGCGACAGCTCGATCTGGCGCAGCGTGTCACGATAGGTGCCGGCGTCGGCGCGCGCTTCCGCCACCGCCTGCTCGTTGCCGTTGCCGATGCGCAACCGTTCCTGCGACAGCTTCAAAAGCGACTCGGACGAATTGAGCGCGTCGACGACGATCGCACGCTGCAGTCCGGCTTCGATCGCCACGAACCAGCTCTTGGCCACCATCGCCGCGAGCGACTGGCGGGCATAGGCATAGTCGGCCTGGACGGCCGCGGATTGCGCCTCCGCCGCAGCAGTCCCGTAGCGGATGCGGCCCCAGACGTCGAGCTCGAGAGACGCGTTGAGGAATACGCCATTGAGCCCGCCGCCGCCGCCTGACTTGCCGCTCTGGGTTGCCGCCAATGCCCACCGGCGGCCATAATCGCGCCGCTCGCCACCTTCACGTAACCCGACGCCTGCTCGACGCGCGCCGCCGTTACCTGCAGGTCGGCGTTGTAGGCCAGCGCTTCGGTGACGAGCGCGGTCAGCGCGGGATCGTTGAACGACGCGAGCCACGGGTCCGCCACCGGTACGGCCGCGCCGCCACTCGCCTTCCAGGCTGCGCGGCACGGCCGTATGCGGCAGCGCTTCCTTCTGCAGCTCGTCCGTCGTCGGCGGCGGATTGAGCGCGCAGCCGCGCCAGCGGCGGCCGCGAGGGCGCGCCGCGAGCATGGCTCGGCGGATAGACGTTGCGTCGCATCAGTGCAGCTTCAGCACGAGGTAATCGGTGATCGCGCCGATGCGCAGGATCACCATCCGCAGGATGTGGATGATGTGCCCATGGTCGGTGTAGATCGCGCCGTGGCCCTCCGCGCCGGCCGCGAGGAACAACTCGCGGTCGCGCTCCTCGACGTCGAGCTTGACCGGGAATCGGCCCGGCACCTGCGGATATGCGCCGGTCTGCGGCAGCGCGCCCGACTGCGCAACCTGGCCCTGGCCCTGCGCCCAGACGATGGAATCGACCTTCGCCTTGATGATGCGCCCGGGATACGTGGTCAGCGCGAATTCCGCTTCGTTGCCCGGCTCGACCGCCCACAGCTCGTTCTGCGCGTAGAGCGCCGATCACCTGATAGGTCTCCTCGACGAAGCTCATCGCCGGCGCCACCGGAAACGCGGTGACGAACGAGCCCGGCCGCAGCTGGACGTTGATCGCGTAGCCGTTGGCCGGCGCATAGACCGACGTCTGGTCGAGATTCCACTGCGCGTTCGCAAGATCCGCGCGGCTCACATCGACCTGCGCCTTCGCGGTCGCGACATGCAGCCCTGGCCGAGGCGACCGAGGCCTGCTCGCCATTCACCAGTCCCGACAGCTTTTGCGTCACCTGCGCCTCGTTCGCCCTTGCCGTTGCGATTTGGCCCTCCAGCTCGATCACGTTGGCCTCGGCCTGTTCCAGCGCGAACTTGTCGCCGGCGCCCGTTGCCACCAGTTCCCGGTTTTGCCGGACCCGCAGCCGTGCAAGCTCCAGCCTGGGCTGCAGCGCCTGGACTTGACCGGTGGCGGATTTCAGTTGCTCCTGCAATTCCCGCGCGCCCGCCGACGATCCCACCAGACCCGCGCCCGCCTGCGCGAATTTCGCCTCGTCGGCGGCGAGCTTCGCCTTGGCGACGTTGAGATCGTTCTGGTACTGCGTCGGGTCGATGCGGAAAAGCAAGCTCGCCCTTCTTGACCAGCCGGTTGGGCTCGACCGGCACCTCGGTCACCCTGCCCGCGCACCTGCGGAATCACCTGCACGACGTACTTGATGACGCGTACGTCGTTGGTCGACGGGGCCACGACATTGAGCGCGAGGATGAGTGCCGTCAGCGCGACGATCGGGATGATGACGACCGTGACCTGCCACGCCGTGTTCCACGGCAGCCACTTGAACTTGAAGAAGATCAGCCAGACGAAGAACGCGTAGATTCCGAGCAGCAGGGCTTCCATCAGGCGCCCCCTGCCTTCGCACCGGTCGCGGCCGGCGCGGCGGTTGCCGCCTGCGCCGAAGCCAGATCCCTTCGCAACGCCTTGAGTTCGGCGCGTGAGCGAGCCCTTGGCGGCCATCGCGTCGAGCTCCTCGCGCAGGTGCGCGAGCTCATGCTCCAGCAGCTCTCCTGCCTGCGCCTTCTCGCCGAGCTCGTGGTAATAGTCCTCGTGCTTTTCGGTGCCGTAGGCAACGCGGTAGGCGACCGGCTTCGTGTAGGCCCACAGCCATGCGATCGGCCACAGCAGGCCGCCGAACGCGAGCGAAAGCAGGCACAGCGTGTGGATGGCGTCGCGCTGCGGATGATGGCGCTTGTGCGCGATCTTCTCCGGCAGCACGTGCACCAGCCAGAACAGCACGATCCCGGCGATCGGCATGACGATGATGACGAACCACGCGAGGCCCATTGCCGCCTTGTCCATCAGCTCGGGCGGGAGGAACGATGCGCGCGCGGTCGGTGCAAAGGCCATGCTGAGCAAGGCGAATGCCGCCGGCGACAACTTGCGCAATCTACTCATGACGATGACTCCAGGCATACATCCGCATTCGCTCGATGGTTATCCAGGAAAGGCCGAACAATTTAGCACAATGGCGGCGGCTACCTGGAGAACATCGAGCGGGTCGCTTGCGTGAGATTGGCGGGCGCCTCCGGCCTCGACATCAAGGCATCGACGCCGCAACTCGGCCGAAAAATCAGAAGTACTCGCATGATCAAAAAGCTACAGCAGCCATTCGATCGGAAGAATCGACATGAACTGGACACGGGCGCGCTTGAATGCATCCGTTTCCGGGTCGGAGTCGTAGCGCTTTTCCTCGCCCGAAGCGGTCCGCTCGACCCAAAGCAGGCTCTCGCCATCGGGTGCAAGCCGGACTTCGTAGGCGATCTTCGGCACCGATGCGTCGAAAAAGCCGGAGAGCTGCCTGGCCAACGCAGCGTCGTCAATCACGACCCCCATCTCGGTATTGAGCCGTGCCGAGCGCTGGTCGAAGTTGAACGAGCCGACGAAGATGCGGGCGTTGTCCACCGCGAAGGTCTTCGCGTGCAGGCCGGCGACCTTGCCCGCGCCGAATCTGCCCTTGACCTCCAGCGACTCCATGTTCGCCGTCGGCTTGAGCTCCCAGAGGGCGATGCCTGCGCGGAGCAGTTCCAGGCGACGAGTCATGTAGCCCGCGTGCACGACACTCTCGTCGGATGCGGCCAGCGAGTTGGTCAGGATGCGCACCCTCACGCCGCGCTTGGCGAGGTCAGTCAACATCGCAGTGCCGCCGTCACCAGGCACGAAATACGGCGTGACGATGTCGAACATCTTCTCGGGTCGGCCCATCTTCCTGATGAGTTCCGGGAAGAGCAGCACGTCGGTGCGGGAGGTCGCGTCGAGTGTCTTCGCCGGGTCGTCGTACACGACCTGCGCAGTCGTCCAATCGAGCGGCAGTCGCCGGTTGAGCAGCTCGGTGACGAGCGGCGCCTGACGGACCGCCTCGAGGTATTCGAGCGATACCGGGTCCGCATGCGTTGTCGCAAATCTATCCTGGAGAATTGCCGAGCTGTCCGGCCCGGGCGCGCCGACGAATCCGGCGGCCGGATAGGCAGACGCGCTGTTCCAGTAAACATCGAACTCCTTCGAGACCTCGCTGACGGCCGGACCGACGACGAGTACGTCGAGATCCGCGAAGCCAATCCCACTGCCCGCGCCGAAATACTCGTTGGCGATGTTGCGGCCACCGACCACGCTGAGCTGGTTGTCGGCGGTGAACGACTTGTTGTGCATGCGCCGGTTCAGGCGCTCGAAGTCGGCCAGATAGCCGACGGCGCGCGACCCGCGCTGGGTGAACGGGTTGTACAGGCGTACCTCGAAGTTCGGATGCGCGCCGAGCGCGGCGATCGTGGGGTCGAGCCCGCTGGTGTTGGCATCGTCGAGCAGGAGGCGCACGCGGACGCCGCGCCCGGCCGCCTGCCAGAGTGCCTCGAAGAGCAGATACCCCACCTGGTCGCCGTGCCAGATGAAGTATTGCGCGTCGATCGACTTCTCCGCCGCGGCAGCGAGCAGCACGCGTGCCGCGAAGGCATCGTGAGGGTCGGCGAACTTGTGAATTCCGGATTTTCCCGGATTCGCGTTGACGAATGGGGCCGCTGCGCGGCCCAGCCGCGTATCGGCCGTGTCGGCAAGAGCCGTCGACGCGATCCGATCCTGCGGCGGAGGCAGCGTGGCGCACCCCGTCATCAGTGCCGCGAATGCGGCAAGGAGGAGCGCTCGTCTACAGCTCATTTGCTCGGCTTCAAATAGGCGAGAGAAACGTCGGGCCATCAGACGTAACCCCACATGCGCGGCCAGGGACAGGCGCGGTTACGGCGACAGAACTTCGAGCAGTGATAGGGACGCCGCCATCGGGGCGATCGTCACCCGAAGGACGACCGCGAAAAGCGGCGAGACCGCTCGACTTCAGTCTGCCACTTCCTTCCATCCGGTGCCGGGGTCGAACGTCGACATTTTCGCTCCGATCGCCGGCGGAATCCTTGCCGAGGTCCTTCTGGTAAACCTTGCCGTTCTGACTGACGATGAACGTCATCATGCCGCTCCTGCCGTACTCGGCCGGATACGCAACCATCGCGAACCCGGCGATCATCCGGCCGTTGATCACGTAGCTGTACGCGCCGCCGGGCGCGCTCTTGCCCTGGCGCGTCAAGATTCTGAAGTGATAGCCGCGGTACGGATCGACCGCGGCGTGACCCTTCAGATAGGCCGAGCTTTCGGCGACCAGCGGGCCGAACGGGCTCGCCTCCTCGTCCTTCGCGGTGTCGGCGGCCCAATACAGCCCGTCGTGCTTGCCCGGCGCACTGGCGAGCTTCTGCGCATACTGCAGCACGCCGTCGCCGTCGCGGTCGCGCGCGGCGTAGCTCCGCTGCGCGTCGATGTAGGCGCGCGCCACGTAGATCGCATTGCGCTCGTTGCCGCCGATGCGGCGATTGACGATCTCATCCTCGCCCTCTTCGGTCGCGAAGCGCCAGCGATCGCCTGTCTTCACGATCGGAATCGGTACCGGCCATGCCTCGTCGCCGATCAGCAGCACGCGGCGGTCCGGGCTCGGCGCCTGCAGGACGTGAAGCGTCTGCATCGCCGCGAGGATCTTCGCGCGGGTCGCGCTCGACGCCGCCTTGTCCGAACTGACGACCAGGTCCTTATGGTCCTCGCCGAAGATCGCGACCATCGCCGGATCGCTGTCGGCCTTGAGCGCGGCCATCAGCGCGTCGACGGCCGCTTCCGGCGTCGCGAACGTTTCCTGCGGGGCGGCGGCCGCGGCGAGCGGAGCGGCCACCACGAGCGCCAGCGCAAGCCGGCGCAGATATGACCAGAGGCGGGTGATGTTCATGAGTGTTGCCCTGCTTTCGATGAAAGTGAATTGTGCGCATGAGCGTTCTCCCGGCCTCAGCGACGACCGCCGCCGCCGCGCCCGCCGCCACCACCGCCGCCGCCGCGCCCGCCACCGCCGCCGCCGCCGCGTGCACCGCCGCCGCTTGGCGCCGAACGCGCACTCGAGCTCGACATCGAGCCACGGCTCGATGCTCCACGCGAGCTGTCCATCTGCGTTTGCCGTCCCGAGCCCGAGCCGTAGCCGCCGAAGGCGTCACCACCCGAACCACCCCGGCTCCCGCCGCCGCCGTAGCTGTCGCGCGGCGATGCGCTGACCGAACCCGGCGCGTTGCGCGACCCTGCGCCGCCGGTGGGTTGCGCCGATGCGCGCCCCGCCCCGCCGCCGGCCGAACCGTAGCCGCCCCCGCCGGCACGCGCATCACCCGCACGCGCGGATGAGGCGGTCTTCCCGACAGAGCTGCTGACCTGACCCGGCTGCTTGTTGGACTTCCACGCCGTGTTGCCGCTTCCCGCACCGCCGCGATTGATGTTGCCGGTGTTGATGTTGGTGTTGCGGTTGATGTTGATGTTCGCGTCGCCGCCGTAATGCGACACGTAGCGGCCGCCATTCCAGGCGGCGCCGATCGCAGCACCCCAGATGATGCCCGTGGCGAGCGCCGCGCCCGGCGGGTACGGGTAGTAGTACGACGGGTAGGGCGTCGGGTAATAGCCCCAATAGGGAGCCGGCCCGGCGACCACCACGGTCGGATTGTATTGCGGCACGTAGATCACCTGCGGATCGGCCGGGACGATCGTGATGATCTCCTGTTCCGCCTGCACCACCTGCTTGCCGTCCGACTTGAGATTGCCGGCGGCCTGCGCCCTGCGACGAAAGGCCTGGATCGCGTCGAGCACGGCACCCTGGTCGTCGACGACCGCTTCGCCGAGCGCACTCGTCCAGTCGAGGTCGCCGCTCATCATCTTCACGATGTCGGGATAGTTCAGCAGCGACTTGACCGCATCGTCCCACTTCTCGTCGACGGGAAGCTTGGGATCGGTCTTGCGCTTGTCCAGGAAGCGATCGGCCTGCACGAGCTGCAGCGGATTGGTTGACGCCGGCAGGATGATCGCGACCAGATCGTCGGGGTAAAGCGCGATGCGCCCGACCAGATCGGCAAGATCCTGCGCCGACATCGGCGGCGCGGCGCCTGCAGGTGACGCCGGCGCCTGCGCGAGCGCATTCAACGCGAAGGCGAACAGGACCGCACCCGCGCATCGTTGCATCCAGCGTGAGAGGCCGCGGCAATCCGCGGAGGCTGATCTGCGAAACGTCTTCAGCATGAGTGCTCCAGGTCCTGATTGCGCATTGGCGTGCCCGGGGACCGACTTGATCGCGGCAGCGAACTATACGGGCTTTCCGGATGGAAACGGTATGCCACCCACATAAACAGGCATTGTGGCAGATCAATGCCCTGCAGGTCGACGGGGAATGTCCGGCGCGTCGTTTTGATATGTTACGCCACTGCGGCCGGCGTGCGGCGTAGGGACCGCGCGGTTGGCGCCCGCGCCGGATAGCCCTGCTCGCAGCATGCCGCACAAGTCGCCCGGTCCGGTAGCATTTCGCTGCTTCGCTCCGCAGTCGATGTCATGTCGACAACGACTGGGCAATGCGGTACAAATACCGGCTGCCGCGGGCGCTGGAGGCTTTCCGCCGCGTCGAACATCAGTTCCTGCCCTCTCTCCGTCCGGAGCCTCCGCCGATGAATCCTGCGGACTGCCTGTTTGACTGCGTGCCCGTGCCGCGCACGCTTGCGGTCACCTTCCTCGCAGCCGCTCGCGCTGCTTGCCGGCTGCGGCAAGGACCAGAAGAAGGACACGGGCCGCCCCCCGGCCGAGGTCACGGCGCTGACCGTCGTCATCCGCGACGTGCCGGTCAGCTCGGTGTTCGTCGCGCAGACGCAAAGCTCGCAGGCGGTCAACATCGCCGCGCGCGTCTCCGGCTTCCTCGACAAGCGCGTCTACGTCGAGGGCTCGGTCGTCAAGGCGGGCCAGGTGCTGTTCAAGATGGACCCGAAGCCTTTCCAGGCGCAGGTCGACGCGGCCGCCGCCGCGGTGCAGCGCAACCAGGCGGCGGAGGACGTGGCGAAGGCCAACCTCGCGCGCACCAAGCCGCTCGCGCAGCAGAACGCGCTGTCACAGAAGGACCTCGACGACGCGCAGGGACAATACGATCAGGCCGCCGCCGCGGTCGCCCAATCGAAGGCGCAGCTCGAATCGGCGCAGCTCGATCTCTCGTACACGACGATCACCTCGCCGGTCGACGGCGTCAGCAGCTTCGCCGCCGTCGCCGACGGGACCTACGTCAATCCGCAGAACAGCCAGCTCACCACCGTCTCGGTGCTGACGCCGATGTGGATCAACTTCAGCGTCTCCGAAAACGAGATGGAGCGCATCCGCGGCGAGGTGCAGAAGGGATCGCTCAGGCTCCCCGCGAACCGCGAGTTCGTGGTCGAGATCGAGCTCGTCGACGGCACGCTGTTCCCGTACAAGGGGAAGATCACGTTCGCCGATCCGTCGTACAACTCGCAGACCGGCACGTTCCTCATCCGCGCGTCGGTCGACAATCCGAAGGGCGTCCTGCGCCCCAACCAGTACGTGCGCACGATCCTGCGCGGCGCGACCCGGCCGAACGCGATCCTCGTTCCGCAGCGCGCGGTGCAGCAGGGCGCCAAGGGTCACTTCGTCTGGGTCGTCAACAAGGACGCCAAGGCGGAGCAGCGGCCGGTCGTCGTCGGCGACTGGTACGGCGACAGCTGGTTCATCGCGCAGGGGCTCTTCCCCGGCGATCAGGTCGTCGTCGACGGCGCGATCCGCCTCGCGCCCGATGCGCCCGTCAAGGTGACGCCTTACGTGCCGAAGCCGGGAACGCCCGAAACCGCGCCCGTGTCGGCGCCTCCCGGCGCCTCGCTGGTCGTCCATTTCGCGAGCGGCAAGGCGACGCTCGACGCCGAGGCGCTGCGACTGCTGAAGGGCTTCGCGCCGCCGATGCGGGACGGCAGCAATCCGATCGACGTGACCGGATACGCGGACCGGAAAGGCGACCGTGCCGCCAACGTAACGCTCGCCAAGCAGCGCGCGGCCGCGGTGAAGGACGCGCTCGTGGCGGAGGGCATCCCCGCCGATCGCGTGCGACTCGCGCCGCCACAGGACGTGACCGGCACGGGCAGCGACACCGACGCCCGGCGCGTGGAAATCGCGGTCGGAAGATAGCCCGGGGCGCGGTTCGACCATGTTCTCCCGCTTCTTCATCGAACGGCCGATCTTCGCGGCCGTCGTCGCGATCATCATCTGCCTCGCCGGCCTGGTCGCGATGTACGTGCTGCCGGTCCAGCAATACCCGACGATCACGCCGGTGCAGGTGACGGTCTCCGCGACGTATCCGGGCGCCGACTCGAAGACGCTGGCCGACTCGGTCGCCTCGCCGATCGAGGCGCAGATCAACGGCGTCGACAACATGCTCTACATGTCGTCGACCAGCTCGGCCAACGGCCAGCTCACGCTGACCGTGTACTTCTCGCTCGAGACCAATCCCGACATCGCGCAGGTGCAGGTGCAGAACCGCGTCAACCTTGCGCTGCCGCAGCTGCCGACCGCGGTGACGCAGCTCGGCGTCTCGGTGCAGAAGAAGTCGTCGTCGATCATGATGCTGATCGCGGTATTCGGCACCGGCGGCCGCTACACCGGCGACTACATCGCGAACTACGCGAACGTCTACGTGCTCGACGCGATCAAGCGCGTGAACGGCGCCGGCCAGGCGCAGATCATGGGCGTCCCCGACCAGGCGATGCGGATCTGGATGAACCCGGACCGGATGGCCTCGCTCGGCATCACGACCACCGACATCGCCAACGCGGTGAACGCGCAGAACGCGCTGTTCGGCGCCGGCCAGATCGGCCAGCAGCCGACGTCGGGGCCGGTCGAGCTCACGTTCCCGGTGGTGACGCAGGCGCCGTTCATCGAGCCGCGGCAGTACGAGCAGATCATCCTCCGCGCGAGCCAGGACGGCAGCGCGATCGTGCGCCTCGGCGACGTCGCGCGCGCCGAGGTCGGGCTGCGCCAGTACATCGTCGACTCCAAGCTCAACGGCACGCCGGCGACGTTCATCGCCGTCTACCTGCAGCCCGGCGCGAACGGGCTCACGGTGTCGAAGGACGTCCGCACGACGCTGGAGACCATGAAGGCGCGCTTCCCCGAGGGCATGGACTACGTGGTGTCGCTCGACACCAACGACTTCGTCAAGCTGTCGATCAACGAAGTGATCCACACGCTGTTCGAGGCGGTCGTGCTGGTCGTGCTGGTCGTCTACCTGTTCCTGCAGAGCTTCCGCACGACGATCATCTGCACGGTCGCGATCCTGGTCGCGCTGACCACGACCTTCGCGGGCATGCTGGCGCTCGGCTTCTCGATCAATCTCATCACGCTGTTCGGGCTGGTGCTCGCGATCGGCATGGTCGTCGACGACGCGATCGTCGTCGTCGAGAACGTCGAGCGCAACATGCACGAGCACCATCTCGCGCCGAAGGACGCGACGGTCAAGTCGATGCAGGAGATCGCGGGCTCGCTCGTCGCCGTCGTGCTGGTGATGGCGTCGGTATTCATCCCGGCGGCGTTCCTCCCGGGCACCACCGGCCAGCTCTACAAGCAGTTCGCGATCACGATCGTGGTGTCGGTCACCGTGTCGGGATTCGTCGCGCTGACGCTGACCCCGGCGATGTGCGCGATCATGCTGAAGCACAACCCGCCGCCGCAGCGCGGATTCTTCGCCTGGTTCAACCGGCAGGTCGACGCGGTCACGCGCGGCTTCGGCCACGCCGTCGAGTTCGTGATCAAGCGCGCGATCGTCGCGCTGGTGCTGCTCGCGGTGTTCCTCTACACGATCTACCACCTGTTCACGGTGCTGCCGACGAGCTTCGTGCCGAACGAGGACCAGGGCTACGTGATGGCCGCGATCATCATGCCCGAGGCCGCCAGCATGGACCGCACGCAGGCGGTCGCCGAGAAGGTCGACGCGATCTTCGCGAAGATCCCCGGCGTGGCGACGCGCTCGATGATCACCGGCTACAGCCTGCTCGACAGCGGCTTCAAGACCAACGCCGGCGCGTTCTTCGTGACGCTGAAGGACTTCGAGGAGCGCTACGGCTCGACCGACGCCGCGCGGACGCAGAACGCGCGCGCCGTGCTGCTCAATTTCTATCACCAGGCCCAGGGGATCGAGCAGGCGATCGTCATCCCGGTCGCGCCGCCGCCGATTCCCGGCATCGGCACCACCGGCGGCTTCGAGTTCTGGATCCAGGACACGGGCTCGGGGGATCCCTCGCAGCTCGACCAGGTCACGCAGGACTTCCTGCGCAAGGCGCGCGCGTCGCCCGAGCTCACGAGCCTCTCGACGACGTTTCGCGCCAACACGCAGCAGCTGCGCGCGGTCGTCGACCGCGACAAGGCGACGCTGCTGGGCGTGCAGATCGAGGACGTCTACAGCGCGATCCAGGCGCAGTTCGGCTCGCTCACCGCGAGCCAGTTCAACCAGTTCAGCCGCGTGTGGTGGGTGATCCTGCAGTCCGACGCGAAGTACCGGCAGGATCCGGGCGACCTCACGCGCCTCTACACGCGCTCGAAGGACGGCAAGATGGTGCCGCTGTCCGCACTGGTCAGCACGAAATGGGTCGCCGGTCCCGACCTGCTGCCGCACTTCAACGGCTTTCCCGCGGCCAAGATCAACGGCAACCCGGCGCCGGGATACAGCTCCGGCGACGCGCTCGCCGCGATGGAGGCGACGGCGAAGGAGGTGCTGCCGCCCGGGTACACGTTCGCGTGGTCGGGACTCGCGTACGAGGAGAAGAAATCCGGCGGCACGTCGGCGATCGCGTTCGTCTTCGGGCTCATCATCGTGTTCCTCGTGCTCGCGGCGCAATACGAGTCGTGGACGCTGCCCGGCGCCGTGATGTCGGCGGTTCCGTTCGGCATCCTGGGCGCGCTCGTCACCAACTGGCTGCGCGGCCTCGACAACGACGTCTACTTCCAGATCGGCCTGCTCGTGCTGATCGGACTCGGCGCGAAGAATGCGGTGCTGCGCGTGTCGGCGGCGGTCGAGTTCCGGCAGCAGGGCAAGTCGATCATGGAAGCGACGGTGCTCGCCGGCGAGCAGCGGCTGCGGCCGATCATCATGACCTCGCTCGCGTTCGCCGCCGGCTGCCTGCCGCTCGCGCTGGCGCTCGGCGCCGGCGCCAACGCGCGTCATTCGATCGGCACCGGCATCATCGGCGGGATGCTCGGCGAGACCACGCTCGCGATGCTCTACGTGCCGCTGCTGTTCTACCTGTTCGACCAGCTCGCCGAGCGCAACGGGAAGGCTGACGCGACGCGCCGCAATCCGGTGCCGCCGGCGCCGCAACCGGTGCCGGCAGGAGGCGCGGGCGGCGCGCCTCCGCACGCGCCGCGGGAGGGCGAGTAGATGCGTCGCGACGCGCCTTCGCTCGCCGCACCGGATCTGCGCGCAGCTCGCCGCATGGGCCGGCGCGCGGTCCCTCGCTCGTGCTCGCCGCGCTCGCGGCGGTGCTCGTGGCCGGTGGTTGCGCGATCGGCCCCGATTACGTCCGTCCGAAGGTCGACGCACCGGCCGCGTTCCGCTTCGAGCCCGCGAAGGTCGCGGAAACGGCGAACACCGCGTGGTGGAAGCAGTTCGGCGACCCGGTGCTCGACCAGCTGATCGACACGGCGCTCGCCAACAACCTCAACGTCAAGATCGCCGCCGCGAACGTCGAGCAGGCGGCGGCCGTGATCACGCAGACGCGCTCGCAGCTGTTCCCGCAGATCGGCTACTCCGGGACCGGACAGCGCCAACGCTTTCCCGGACACGGGCATCGTCGCCGTGATCCCGAATTACCCGAATCCGCAGACCGCGTATCAGGCGCTGCTGACGGCGAGCTGGGAAATCGACCTCTGGGGACGCATCCGGCGCCTGTCCGAGTCGGCACTGGCGAACATGCTGGCGACCGACGAAGCGCGCCGCGGCGTGATCCTGACGCTCGTGAATTCGGTCGCCACCGACTACATCACGCTGCGCGGGCTGGACGAGCAGCTGACGATCGCGAAGAGCACGCTCGGCACGTACGGCGAATCCGTGAAGCTCTACCAGCTTCAGTTCAAGTACGGGCAGACGTCGCAGATGACGGTGTCGCAGGCGCAGTCGCAGTACGAGACCGCGGCGGCGCAGATCCCGGTGATCGAGTCGCAGATCGCGCAGACGGAGAACGTGCTGTCGATCCTGCTGGGCCGCAATCCCGGACCGATCCCGCGCGGCAAGTCGATCTACGACCTCACGCTGCCGAGCGTTCCCGCGGGCGTGCCGTCGTCGCTGCTGGAGCGCCGCCCCGACCTCATGCAGGCCGAGCAGTCGCTGATCGCCGCCAATGCGCAGATCGGCGCGGCGAAGGCGCTTTATTTCCCGACGATCTCCCTCACCGGCGCGCTCGGCAGCTCGAGCACGGCGCTGTCGGATCTTTTCAAGGGGCCGACCCGCGTCTGGAATTACGCCGGCCAGGTCATCGGGCCGATCTTCACGTTCGGCGCCGTCAGCGGGCAGGTCGGGCAGGCGGAGGCCGCGGAGCAGGCGGCGCTGCTCAACTACGAGCTGTCGATCCAGAACGCGTTCGCCGACGTCGACAACGCGCTGATCGCGAGCCAGAAGCTCAAGGAGCAGCAGGCGGCGCAGGAGCGCCTCGTCGCCGCGCTCAAGGATTACGCGCGCCTCGCGAAGCTGCAATACGACGGCGGCTACACCGCCTACTCGACGGTGCTGCAGGCCGAGCAGACGCTGTTTCCCGCCGAGCTCAACCTCGCCGCGGTGCGCGCGTCGGTGTTCACGTCGGCCGGCAACATCTACAAGGCGATGGGCGGCGGCTGGGTCACGCAGGCGGACCGGCTGACCGGAACCACCGGCATCTCCGCCGACGAACGTGCCAACGCCCTGCCGCCGCTGTTCTGACCGTTTCGTGACCGATGCCGCCCGCAACGCGGGCGGGCGTTTCCTGCGCTAGCGCTTGGGCAGCTCGATGCGCCGAAAGGTCGCGCGCGAGCTCGGCCAGGGTCGCGCCGAACGCGGTCGACAGCGCCGCCGCGTACGCATCGGGAGAATTCGATCGCGAACGGCACGCTCTGCCGGTACTCCTTCGACCAGAACGGCGGCGTCCCATCCGCCCGCGCGAGGTAATAGGTGACGGCAAGCACCGCCGCGGGCTTGCCGGTGTCGCGCAGGTCCTCGTAGAGCGCGCCGACGAAGCCGTCGAGGACGTAATCGCCGTCGGGCGGCGCGCCCGGCGGCACGACGCGCGCGAACACGCCCGCGCGGTCGAGCGAGCGTGCGGTGGCCTCGCCGATCATCGCCGCCGGCGCGACCAGGAATTCCGAGTAGAAGTCGCTCTCGAACCGGAGGTCGCCTTCGCGCACCACGAACGAGCGCGAGCGGAACGGCGCCGCGACGTTCACCGTGCCCACGCGCAGCGTCGCTGACTGTTTCTTCACCGCGGCGTCGGCCGTGCTGGGCGCCGTCGCCTCGATCAGATACGTCTGCTTGACCGGCGCCGGGCGCGTCGTCAGCGAGCAGCCGCCGGCGAGCACGACCATGACGGCAATGGCCGCGGAAAGGAAAATGCGCGCGCGGCGCGACGCTCGTGTTCGCTCGTTCATCATTTGCTCTCGATCGGTCGCGGCGGCGCGCCGTAGAGCACGTTCGCCGGATAGCGCTTGGTGTCCTCGGTCAGGTCGCGCAGATTGTCGGTGATCTGGCGCAGGTTCTCGATCGTCACGGTGAGGTCGGTCTCGCCACCGCCCAGCAAGCGGTCGATGCGGGAGAGCGTGCGGTCGAGGTTCGCGAGCGTGTTGGCGAGCCTCGGATCGCGAGACGAGCTCGCGGATGCGCGCCATCGCCGCGCCGGTGTCGTCCGGCAGTTTCTGCGTCGCCGGATTGGCGAGGATCTTCTTGAGCTCGGCGTTGCTCGTGCGCACCTCGGCCATCAGCGCGACCGCTTCGTCGGACAGCTTCTTGCTGTCGATGTTGTTGAGCGTCGTCTCGACCTTGGCGAGCACGCGCTCGGTGCGCTGCGAGATCGACTTGGTGTCGATCGCCTCGATGCGGTCGTTGGTCGTGACCAGCAGCTTGTTGACGTTCTGCAGCGTCTTCTCGAGGTCGAGCTTGCGCAGGTGATCCATGATGTCGGTGGCGGCGGAGAGCAGCGCGGTCACCGTCGACGTCGTGCTCGGGATGTACGTGTTGTCCGGCTTCCAGGCGATCGGGATGACCGCCGGCGGCGGATCGATGTAGTCGATTTCGAGATAGCTCGTGCCGGTGATCCCCTGCGGCGCGAGCCGGATGCGCAGCCCCTTCTCGACCTCGAGCGCCGCGCTCTCGGGCTTGGTCAGGTCACCGGCAGCGACGCGCCCGCCCAGAAGTCTCGGCTCGATCTGCGCCTCGACCAGCACGTAGCGATAGCGCTGCAGGCTCGGAATGTCCTGCTGGTACTTCGTATACGTGAAGCTGATTCGCGTCACCTCGCCGATCGCGACGCCGCGGTACTTGAGCTTCGATCCGATGTCGAGCCCCTGCACCGACTCGTTGAAGTAGGTCTCGATCGTCAGCTTCGGCTGGAACCAGCGCCCCGACCCGATCACGATCAGCAGGATCACGCCGCTCACCAGGGCGCCGATCACGAAAAGGCCGAGCTTGAAGTAATTGGCTCTGAGGCTCATGGATCGCGGGATCAGGCGGCGACGGCTTCCGCCTCGCGGCGGAAGAACGCACGGACGCGCGGATCCTCCGACTCGTCGCGAAGGCGGCGCGGATCGCCCTCGGCGATGATACCTTTCGCGACGGTGTCGAGCAGGATCACCCGGTCGGCGGCGACGAAGACGCTGCCGAGGTCGTGGGTGACGATGACGAACGTCACGCCCAGGTTGTCGGCCAGGCGACGGATCGTCGCGTCGAGCGACGCCGCGGTGATCGGGTCGAGCCCCGAGGACGGCTCGTCGAGGAACAGGATCGACGGGTCGAGCGCCATCGCGCGGGCGATGCCGGCGCGCTTCTGCATGCCGCCGGACAGCTCCGCCGGGAGGTGGCCGGTGAACGCCTCGAGCCCGACGAGCTCGAGCTTCATCCGCGCGATCAGGTCGATCGCGTCGTCCGGAAGATCGGTGTAGACCTCGAGCGGCAGCCGCACGTTCTCGAGGAGGCGTCATCGAGCCGAACAGCGCGCCCGACTGGTACATCACGCCGAAGCGGCGCTGGATGCGCTCGAGCGTCGCCTCGTCCGCCGTCACGATGTCGTCGCCACCGATGTAGACGTGACCGGAGATCGGCGGATTGAGGCCGATCATGTGCTTCATCAGCGTGCTCTTGCCGCAGCCGGAGGCGCCCATGATGCCGAACACCTCGCCGCGCCGGATCTCGAAGGTGAGGTTCTGCTGGATCGCGACACCCTCGTACCCGGCATCGACGCCCTCGACCCGGATGATGACGTCATCTTCCTGTGTCATATGTTCAGCAGGTAGTAGGCCACGGCGAAGACTCCGTCGACGACGACGAGCAGGATGATCCCGGAGACGACCGCACGCGTCGCCGAGTCACCGACGGCGGATGCGCCCGCGCTCGTCTGCAGGCCGCGCAGGCAGCCGATGGCCGCGACCAGCAACGCGAACACGAACGACTTCACGAAGCCGGCGAGGAAGTCGGTCATGTTGACGGCGGTGTCGACCTCCTTGAGGAACGTCACGTACGGAATCGAGAACGACTGCATCGTCAGCGCGCCGCCGAGCAGGCCGACGAGGTCGGAGAACAGCGTCAGCAGCGGCGTCATCAGCATCGCCGCGATGATGCGCGGCGTGACGAGGAAGCGCACCGGGTTCAACCCCATCGTCGTCAGCGCGTCGACTTCCTGGTTCACCCGCATCGTGCCGATCTCCGCGGCGAATGCGGCGCCGGAGCGGCCCGCGAGCAGGATCGCCGTCATCAGCGGTCCCAGCTCGCGCAGCATCGCGAGGCCGATCAGGTCGGCGACGAAGATCTCGGCGCCGAAGCGCTTCATCGGAACGGCCGACTGGAACGCGAGGATCATCCCGAGCAGGAACGAGATCAGCGCGACGATCGGCAGCGCGTCGGCGCCGACCCGCTCGCAGATGCGCCAGACGTCCTTCCACCGCACCGTGGCCGGATGCGCGACGGCGTACCAGAGCGCCGCGGTCAGCTCGCCGATGAACTCGACCTGCCCGCGGATGTCGCGCCAGACGACGGTCACCGCGAACCCGACCTCCTCGATCGCCGGCCGGCGCGGCGGCTCGGGATCGAGGTCGTGCAGCAGGACCTCGGGGTGGAATTGGCTCAGCAGCGCCGCGAACTCGGGCTTGAGGTTCGCGACCTCCACCTTGGCCTCGCGCGGCTGGCGCAGGAGCTCCACGAACAGCGCGGCGCCGGCGCCATCGCAGTAGTCGACGCCGCCCGCGTCGACGACGAAGGGCCGCGTCGGGGCCTCGGCGGCGGCGCGCCGCGCCTGGTTCCAGATTTCCGGCAGCGTCGCCGAGTCGAGCCGGCCGGACAGCGCGAGGACGCGGCGCCCGTCCGGCGTGTCGCTGATCGAGACGGCGGCCATCCGCGAGTGCGCCGCGCAGTCGCCGGCCGCGTCAGTCGACGAGCTCGACGTTGTTGCCGACGACGCGGACGTAGTCGCCTTCGCGCACGTACGGCTCGAAGGCGAGCGACACGATGCGCTTCTGCCCGCTGTCGAGCTTCACCGTGACGTTCCAGCGCGGCTTCTGGTAGCTGTTGGGTGTCTTCTGATACGCGGCGCCGCCGGCCGCACCCTGCACGACGAGGCCGCCCGGCTTCAGCCCCGGGCCGAACTGGTAGGTCGTCACGGCGGCCGGCGGATCGCCGCCCATGCCGGTGCTGCCATAGGTGCCGGCGCCGAGCGGCGTCCAGCCTTCCGTCGTCGTCGACTGCACGATCGACTCGATGTGCCCGCACGGATAGGTCGTGCAATCGGGCGCGAGCTTCGAGGCGCTCGTCTGCGCCGCGCGCCCGCGGCGGCGCACAGCGCGGCGCCGAAGAGCGCAACGCCGGAAGTCCGCAGCAACACCGTGCGCCACGTCGCCATCGCGTCACTCCGGGAGCGTGTTGAGGTAGAACATCGCGTGCAGCAGCGGCCCGGGCTTGCCGTAAGGCGCCAGCCAGCGCTGGAAAATGGGATCGATCTCGCCGCTGCGGTAGAGACCCGCGAGCGCGCGGTCGACCTCCAGGCGAAAATCGGGATCGCCGCGCGGCAGGACGATGCCGTAGGGCTCGAACGAGAAATCGTTGCCGAAGATCTCGAGCGGCCGGGCGCTCCGCGGTCAGCTTGAGGCGGGCCAGCACGGTGCGATCGCCGGCGTACGCGTCGACCTTGCGCTTCGCCAGGAGCGCCATGCCCTCGGCCGAATCCTTCACCGGGACCAGCGCGGCCTGCATGCTGAGCGAGTTCAACTCGCGCACGAGCGACCGCTCGGTCGTCGTGCCGGCGATCACGGCGATCTTCCGCCCCTTGAGGTCGGCGAGCCGTGCGAGCTTCGACTTCGCCGCGACGAGCGCGCTGCCGCCCTCGACGTAGATCGGCAGGCTGAAATCGACGGTCTTTTCGCGCGAGAGCGTGATCGTCGTAGTCCCGCATTCGGCGTCAGCCTTGCCGCTGGTGACGAGGGCGAGGCGGTCAGCAGCGTCCGCCGGCACCCATTCGACCTTGAGCTCCTTGATGCCGAGATCCTTCTGGATCGCGCCGGCGACGCGGGTGCAGAGCTCGACGCTGTATCCCCGAACCCGGCCCTCGCGGTCCTTGAACGAGAACGGCGCCGCGCCTTCGCGGTACGCAAAGCGGATCGTCGCAGTATCGCGGATCCGGTCCAGCGTCGCGGCCGCGACGGCAGACGGCGCGGGTATCGCCGCGCCGCCGACGGCCATCGCAAGCAGGATTGTTCGTAGGTGCCGCATCGGAAGGTTCCGCCTCGATCCGCCGCAAAAGGCCGGCTCGGAGTGTAGCATGCGAAAAGGCTCCGAAGGTACGTGCGCACGGGCGTCGACGGGAAGGTCGACACACGCGCAATCCGCGGCGCCGCCGCCCATCACCCTTCAAGAGGTCCCGTGGAAAATTCGTCACCGCTGCGCTCCCTCGCGAGCGCCACCCTGCTCTGCCTCGCGCTCATTCCCCTCGCCGTCGTCGCGCAGGCGCCCGCGTCACCCGACGCGACATCGCCCAAGGCCGTGTCCAAGGCAGGCCCCGCACCGGCCGCACCGCGCAAGCTGCCCGACACGCTCGCCGCCATAAAAGCGGCCAGGCAAGTCAACGTCGCGTTCTCGGGCGATTCACTGCCCTTCTCGTACGTCGGCGACGGCAACCGTCCCGCTGGTGACCCGATCGACCTGTGCAAGCGGGTGATCGCGCATCTCGGACGCGTCGTCGGCGTCCCCGACCTC
>CAVUIG010000003.1:0-321095 GCA_963741355.1 uncultured beta proteobacterium | reverse complement strand
GTTGCCGATGCGGTCGATGTTTGGCGTCTCGCCCACCATCAATCCACGATGATAGATGCTGGGCTGCATCCACCCGATGTCGTCGCCCATGATGAACAGGATGTTGGGCTTCTGCTGCGCAAAGGCGGCCGACGCCGCCAATAAGGCGAGCATTGGTGCAATGATCCAAACGGAGAAAATCTTTCGCAGACTCATGAGGTAACTCCCAATGATTGCAACGAAATCGCGGTCGCGTCCCTGCGCCATCGCAACACGCGAACACAGCCCGCACCGGTCACGAAACGTCTTTTACCGCTGGACCGCCGATGTTGGCTACTAACCTTTGGTTCAGTCCTGCACGAGCGTGCATAACCGCAATGTGACGTTTTCATGACGCATTGCATGCCTTGCCCCGAAGCGCCGCCTCCACAGCCGCGAGCAGTGCATCGTTGGAGAAGGGTTTGCGCAATAGCTTCGTTGCCCCGGCCGCGGCGACCTTCTGGTCGAGCGCAAGATCGTCGCTGGCGGTGATGAACACAACGGGAACGTCACTGTGCGCGGCGCACAGCCGCGCCTGCACGTCGAAGCCGGAGAGGCCCGGCATGTGGATGTCGAGAATCGCGCAGTCGGGGCGTCGCGTCGAGAGCGACGCGAGAAAGTCCTCACCGGATGCAAAGGCGCTGACCTGGTAGTCGGCGAGGCGCAACAGCCGTCCGAGCGCGGTGAGAACCGACGCCTCGTCATCGACCACCGCAATACGGGGACCGGCACTTGTCACCCGGCGAACGTTACGACGTCGCGGGTCGGACCGGAACTAATCTTTGGGTTAGTGCCCGATGAGCGGATCCGATTTGCCGGAGTTCCGCACGGGATTGGAGGCGGGCTGACGGGCCGCTGACGTTGCGACGCCAATCCCGAGCCGCCCTGCGATGTGCATCAGCTCCGCCACGGTTTTCGCCTGCATTCGCTCCATGATGCGGGCGCGGTGAAACTTGACGGTCTGTTCCACCACCCCCAGGTCGGCGGCGATCTGCTTGTTGAGCCGACCCGCCGTCAGCGCTGCCAGCACTTCACGCTCGCGCAACGTGAGGCTGGCGAGCCGCTCCCGCAGTTCCGCGGTCTCCGCAAGCGCCTGGCGCACCGAATCGTGATGATCGATCGCAGCGTGCACGGCGGTTACCAGCACCTCGGCCCGCACCGGCTTGGTCAGGAAATCCGTGGCGCCCGCCTTGATCGCCTGCACCGACATCGGAATGTCGCCATGCCCTGTGACAAAGACGATCGGCAATGACTCGCCGGTGGCGGCGAGCCGGCGTTGCAGTTCGAGCCCGTCGAGCCCTGGCATCGTGACGTCCAGCACGAGACACCCGTCCGACGTCGAATCCCGTCGCGCAAGGAAGGCTTCTGCCGAGTCGAACGTCTCGACGTTCCAGCCTTCCTCTCGCAGCACGCGCGAGAGCGCCCTCAGCACACTCGCGTCGTCGTCGACGAGGAAGATTGTGGGCCGGGCGACGGTCGCTTTCACGTCGGATGTCTCACCGGCAAGCTGACGCAAAATGTTGCGCCGCCTTCCGTATTGTTGGTTGCCGCGATGCGGCCATGATGCGCAGCGATGATCGACTGGCAGATCGCGAGCCCGATGCCCATGCCCCCAGGCTTGGTGCTCCAGAACGCATCGAACACGTGCTTCAGGTCGTCCGCGGCAATGCCCGCTCCATTATCGATGATGCGCATTCGCACGTCTGCGCCGCTCGATTCGCTGCGGATCGTGAGGGTTCGCGCCCCGACGTCGATTTCGTTCATCGCGTCCGCCGCGTTGAGGATCAGGTTGAGCACGACCTGCTGCAACTGCACTCGTCCCCCGTCAATCATCGGTACCTCGGGCGCGAGCTCGGTGCGTGGCACGATATGGCGGGTCAACAGCTCGGCACGGAGAGCTCGAGGGTCTCGCCGAATCAACTCGTTGAGGTCGAGCGGCTCCGTTTTCATGTCGCCGCGCTTGTACAGCGCGCCGAGGCGGCGAATGACCTCGGCTGCCCGATTGTCCTCGGACACGATATCGTCGCAGATATTCCGCAGCTCGGCGAGATCCACACCGTCCCGGCTCAGCATCTTTCGGGCAGCCTCGGCATTGCCGAGGATCGCCGCGAGCGGCTGGTTCAGCTGGTGGGCGATCGAGGCGGAAAGCTGTCCCAACATCGATACGCGGGTCATGTGCCGCAATGCGGCGCGGTCTTCCACTGCGCGCAGGTCGGCCAGCTTCCGCTCCGTGATGTCGACTGCGACGCCGATCAAGTGCCCGCCGTTTCCCTGCTCAACGCGTCCGCGCGCGGCGATCCAGCGCACGGCGCCGTCCTGTTCGGTCATCCGGTACTCGACGTCGAGCTCCTCGCCGGTGGCGGTTGACTTTCTCACGGCGTGGTCGAGTTGCTCCCGATCCTCTGGGTGCACCTTTGCAAGGACATCGTCGAACGGGATGGGTGTTTCCGGCAATCCGGCTCTGGCCCGCAGATAGGTGGTCGCCCAAATCCGGTCGCGGGCCACGTCCCAGACCCACAAGGACAGGCGCGCCGCGTGCGCCGCAAGATTCATTCGCCGCTGGGATTCCACCAGGGCTGCCGCGACGCGGCGCCTCGATCGACGTTCGAGGAGCAGCGCCGCAATCAACCCGAATTGAAGCACCAGGATCGCAATGCCGACGGAGATTTCGCGCCAGTACTTGTCCCATACGGTCGGCTCGCGAAACCTCACGTCGGTATTGGCGGGCAACAGGCCCTCGTCGATTTTCCAACGGCGAAGTGCGCGCCAGTCGACGACGGGCACATTGACGAACGAGGACCGGCCGATCGCCGTCGGCGGCGTGCCGTTCAGCAGGCGCACCACGAGGGCGCCGGCCTGGGTCGCCTGGTCGTCGAAGGGAGCCATATAGCCACCGACGATGCCGGTACCTATGAACGTATCGAACGGCCCATAGACCGGCGCTGCGGACGCCGACCCGATCAGTTCGGCCGTTGGCGCGGCGTTGAAACGCTGACCGGCGCCGTCGCGTTGCCAGCCCGGCGTGAAGACGATCGTATCCTTGGACAGTGCACCAAGCCGTTGCAGGACCGCCGCGGTCGGCAACCCGGCGAGGTACTCGACCTCGGGGTGTCCTTCCGGCTGCGCCATCGCCTTGTGCGTTCGCTGCTCATAAACGCGGTCACGCGGGGCGGCGCCGGTCACGATCACGATGCGCTCGGCATGGGGCTGCAGGCGAAGCGCGAGCCGGAGCGTCTCCTTCGGATCCAGGTCGAGGGACTTGCCGACGAAATCCGCCGGAAGCGAAAGGCCCTCCAGCTGATCAATTCCAATCCCGATGTGAACGACGGGCACGCCCGGGAGCATCCGGTCCCGGAACTTGAGCGCGAACTGGAGTGCCGGGAACGCCTCGACGACGAGGACGCGGATATTACGCCCGCTGTATTTCTGTCGCAGAAATTCCGCCTGGGTAGTAGCGTAGGCCTCCGTGGAATCCCACTCGCTGTCGAGATATTCCCTGAAGAGGTCGACCGAGTGCCCGGGAGCGTCGCGCAGGACGCTCTCAAGTGCATCTCCGATGATGACTGCGGAAGGCTGTGCTCGCTGGTTGCCAAAAATGATCAGCACGCCGGGTGTCAGTGTTTTCAGCAGCCGACGCAGTAAGGACCAACAGCGTGGCGAAAAGAGCGAACGCTGCGGACGCAATGCCTTTCGGGATGGCGACCATCGGACGGGAACGTCGGGGCAGGGATGTCCGACCAGCCTCAGCCCGAACCATTGTCTTGCTGAAAGCGTGCGATATCACGAATTACTCCACTTGGAGGAGAACGACGCGTGCATGAACCACGGTTTCGGCAGGCAGGTTCAATGGCCATCGACTTGCGGAATTCGGGAGAGGCGCGCAACGACACGGAATCGCCACCCGTTTCACCGGTCATCATGGCTCAGGCAATTCCCAGTTCATTTCCAATGGCGGCAATGATCGCACAAGGCCAACGATTGCCATCGGAGCATATCGACGCGCCGCCGACCTAACACCAGCCAATTGCCATAGGGCCGATGGGGGCTTCGCGCTGCCCGGCTTCGCCGCTCCTGTCCAGAAGTTGGCCGGAATGTTGGCGGGTTCCTCCGGCTACCGGCCCTGGCCCAAAGCAGCCGGTCACCGACTCTCACTTCCACGGGCTGAATGCCGCGCCTTAGCGCGCGTTCGGACGCTCCGGCCCCTGCCCCATACCGATTGTCTGGGCGAGTCGGGGTCCAACTGTCGTCCGTCGCGATCTATTGCTCGACGCCAGAGTGCTCGATACTGCGAGAGGCCAACCGCCGGGAAATAGCTGCCGACCTCCCGGCGAACCCACCATTGGCCGCTCGCCGCGTGCGTCGCCGCGTCGGCGAATCGGTACTCGTAGAGCGTCGCCCGAATGTACTTGGGTGGCCGATCGGGGAAGGGGTTTTTGGCCAGCAGCGAAAGAACCGGAGGGCTATTCTCCAGCAGCCGCAGCAGGAAGCTGCCGAACCAGGGAGCGTCCGCAGGACCGCCCAGCGCGGCGAACCACATCTGCCAATCGAGCCGGGGCTGGTGAGGAATACACCAGCGCGGTCGATCCGTTACCGATCCCGGCTTATAGCGAAATTCATAGGCGTGCCATTGCAATCCGTCGTTCGAACCTTCAACGACGATTTCGGGGCGGGTCGTCGTCATCACGGCGAACAGTCCATAGGAGTTGACGATCCCCAGCGGTGAGATCGCATCGGTCAGGGTGTCCACCATCGGGAGCGCCGCGCCGGAGAGGAGTTGCCAGGTCCGATTTGCTCCGACAGGCACTACCGTTAGGGCGACTACCGCCGCAATCGCTGTAGCGATTCGGCCGGGGTGCGGCGCTTGCCGGGCAATGTGCGCCGCGAGCCGAGCGGGGAGCGCGATTCGAATCGCCGCATCGTCGAACAGAAAGAGGCACAGGAGCATCGTCAACAGATTGAAGAAATTGTAGTTGCCGGTAAGCGCGATCAGGACCTGGAAACCCAGGATGCCCCAGGCGGATGCCGCGCGCAGACGGCGTGGCGCAAATATGAGGAACACGACGCCGACCTCGATGACGAGCGTCGCCGCGGTCCCGCCGGCCAGCAGCCAGTTCGGCAGATGGTCGGCGTACAAGGCCAGCGGCGTCGGCAGCGGCTGGGTCTCGAAGTGATACTCCAGGGCGGTAAGGCCGCGCCACGTCGGGTCCCCCGAAAGCAGCTTCGCCGCGCCCGCCATGAACAGGTAGCGGAAAAGTAACCAGCGGTACAGCCAGACCACAATGCGCGAGCCGCCGGTGAGAAAGATTGCCAGGAATCCTGTCTCGAGAAGCAGTGCGTCCCACTGATACGCCATGAAGATCTGCCCGGCGTAGACGTAGGAGAGGTAGAGCGCGAAGAGCCCGACAAGCGCCGTTCGAACCAGAATCCCCGCCACCACGAGCAGGGCGAGCGCCATGCCCACCAACGTGCCGGCGACCAGCGCGGTGTCGCTCGCGTCGAGCCAGAAGAGCGTCGGCACTCTTCGGTAGGCGGCGATGCCGAGGTAATCGTGCACCGCTCTCAGGAAGGATTCGAGCGGCAGCACGCCAGCGCTGCCCACCAGTCCGAGAATCTGCACCGCCAGCGAGGCGAAGGCGGCGAAATAGATCAGACCGAGACCGCGCTGAAAAACCCAACTCACCGCGTCGTACCGATCCGCTTCGAGCGCCGTGCCCCAAAGCAACGTCGTCACTCGGCTCAATAGGCCACGGTGACTCGCGAAGAACGCGTAGGCCGATTCCGCTACGAGCGCGAACCCGGGTACGTGGGTGTATAGCCACCACCAACCTCGCCGTCCCGGTGCGTAGCATAGGACGCGGTAGGTCGCCGCCGCGCCTGAGTACACCTGACCGTCCACGTCGACAAACTGAATCGCGTGGCGGAAGGCGTCGAGCGGGATGCTCGGATAGTCCTGCGCGGCGTCCTGATAGGTGCGATAGATGACGCGCGCGCCGGTCAGTCCCTCCCAATACGTCACCCACCGCCTGCAGATTCCACAATCGCCGTCGTAGATCAACGTGGGGCACAGTTGCGCCGACGTTGCGGTGGGAAGCATGGTCGAAAACGCCCAGTCCAGGAATGCCGCGTCACGACAATGGTACGAGATTTTGCTGCCTCAGGCTGGCATGCGCCCGGACTCGCCCGCGCTTCGCGACGAAGCAGAATCAAAATGAGTGACTACACCGGGAAATTCGGACGGCGACGGCTATCTGCTATTGGCCGCCGCGGACGTTTGCTGCCGCCCACAGTCACAACTCACGCAGAAGGCGGGCGAGCTCTCGCATTTTGCAGAGCAGCGAGAGGCGTTAAACCGCGACCCACACAACTCAATACCGCGCGTTCCCCGGCGTGCGCGGAAACGGAATCACGTCGCGGACGTTGGCGAGCCCCGTCACGTACGCAACGGTCCGCTCGAAGCCCAAGCCGAAGCCCGCGTGTGGCACGGTGCCGTAGCGGCGCAGGTCGCGGTACCAGTTGTAGTGCTCCCGGTCGAGTCCCGCCTCGTCCATCCGCGCGTCGAGCATGTCGAGGCGCTCCTCGCGCTGGCTGCCGCCGATGATCTCGCCGATGCCGGGCGCCAGCACGTCCATCGCGGCGACGGTCTTGCCGTCATCATTGCGCCGCATGTAGAACGCCTTGATCTCCTTCGGGTAGTTCATCAGAATCACGGGCTTTTTCGCGTAGCTCTCCGCGAGGTAGCGCTCGTGCTCCGACTGCAGGTCCATTCCCCATTGCACCGGGAACTCGAACTTCTGCTTCGCCTTCTGGAGCACGCCGATGGCGTCGGTGTAGTCCATCCGCGCGAAATCGTTGTCGACGATGCCCTGCAGCTTGGCGATCAGGCCCTTCTCGATGCGCTCCTCGAAGAACGCCATGTCGGCGGGTCGCTCGGCGAGCACGGTCCGAAAGATGTGCTTCAGCAGTGCTTCGGCGAGCGTCGCGTTGTCCGACAGGTCGGCGAAGGCGATCTCGGGCTCCACCATCCAGAACTCGGCCAGGTGGCGGCTGGTGTTCGAGTTCTCGGCCCTGAACGTGGGACCGAACGTGTACACCTTGGACAGCGCCATGCAGTACGCCTCGACGTTCAACTGGCCGGAGACCGTCAGGAACGTCTCGCGGCCGAAGAAATCGGCGCCGAAGTCGACCTTGCCCGCGGGCGTGCGCGGCAGGTTGGCGAGGTCGAGCGTCGACACGCGGAAGAGCTCGCCCGCGCCCTCGGCGTCCGCCGAGGTGATGATCGGCGTGTTGACCCAGACGAAGCCGTTCTGGTTGAAATAGCCGTGGATTGCCTGCGCGATGGTGTGCCGGACGCGCGTCAGCGCGCCGATCACGTTGGTGCGCGGGCGCAGGTGGGCCACTTCGCGCAGGAACTCGAGCGTGTGCGGCTTGGGCTGGATCGGATACGAATCGGGATCCTCGACCCAGCCGATCACGTTGATTGCGCTCGCCTGCATCTCGAACGGCTGCCCCTTGGCCGGCGACGGCACGATGTTGCCGGTGGCCTCGACTGCGCAGCCCGCCGTGAGATGCAGTACGACGTCGGCGTAGTTGGGGAGCGTGTTGGGCGCCACAACCTGCACCGGGTTGAAGCACGACCCGTCGGATACGTGGACGAACGAAATGCCGGCCTTGGAATCGCGGCGGGTGCGCACCCAGCCCTTGAGCGTGACGGGGGCGTCGGTCGGCGCGCGACCCGCAAGGATGTCGGCGCAGGAATGGGTAATCATCTGAATTCTCCGGCCGCGGTGGATTGGCGGTCATGGGCACGGCGACATGCTGGCGCCCAGGGAAGCGAGCCAATTAGCCTTCCCCTGTTACCTCCCGGCGCTTTCGCTTCGACTTGCCGCCGCCACGCTTATGCGTGAACCAATTGTGCGAACGACTTCGTTAAATCGTGCACGCGCCACAATTTCATTCGACACAATCGATTCGTGGGAGGCCCATTCTACTTGGGCGCCGACGAAGTCGGCGGCGGCGTTACGGAAGCCGGAGCCCCGGCGACCTCGATCTTCGCCTTGGCCTTGAGCTCGTCCATCTGCTTCATCACGGTCTGCTGCTGGATCTGCTGGGTGAGCTGTGGCTTGACCTGTTCGAGCGGGGGCGCCTCGATCGGCCTGGAGTCCTCCAGCAGTATCACGTGATAACCGAATTGTGTCTTGACGGGCTCGGTCGTGAACTTGCCCTTCTCGAGCTTGCTCACCGCGGCGCCGAATTCGGGCACCATCCTGCTCAGGTCGAACCATCCGAGATCGCCGCCCCTCGTCTTGGAGCCCTGATCCTTCGACCTTTCCGCCGCCAGTCGCGCAAAAGCCTTGGGGTCCTTCTTGAGCCTCGCGATGATGTCCCTGGCTTCGCCTTCCGTCGCAACGAGGATGTGGCGCGCGTGGTATTCGGTGCCGCTCACCGTTGCCTTGATCCGATCGTATTCCGCCTTGAGCATCTCCTCGGTCACCGGCGTGCTCTTCATGAGATCCTGGATATAGGCATTGGCCAGAATCGTTTGCTTGACGGCCTCCAGCTGTTCGGTGACCTCCGGAGCCTTGTCCAGTCCCTTCTTGACCGCCTCCTGGGCAAGCACCAGCTGCATCGTCAGGCGGTCGACGATGGCCTTGCGCGATTCAGGGGTGTCCGGACGGCCCGAACTTGCGCCCTGTTTCACGATCATGTCGACGGTGTTCTGGCTGATGGGTGTCCCGTTTACCGTAACCGCGGCCGGGCCCGTCGAAGCCGAGGCGGCGGGCTTGGCGTCCTTTTCAGGGCTGCAGGCACCGAGCGCGGCCAGACCGGCCACGCCGGCCAGGAGAATTCCGAATTTCATCAATTGCATTTGGCAGTCCTCAGGATTGGATTTCAGTATTGCGCAGTCAATGAGCGGCCCAGCCGCATCGATCTGCGCAATCATCGCATGATCGTCGTCATCGATGATCGCATAACGTACTACGGCAGCCAGAACTGCGCCGACCTCGAATTCCGGCCCGATCTTCGCGACGAAATGCAGGCAATTGGTGCCGGCAGTAGGAATCGAAGTGGATCCGCCTCCCTATGAGGCTGGCGCCGCTTTCAGATCGCTCGCGCCCTTACCTCCCCTGTTACCTCCCTATCACATTCGCTTCGGGTCGCAGCCTATGTTGACGCCCCTTACGCCGCGCAGCGGCCGTCAACAGTTGCTCAAGACCAGACTGCGCAACGGCTTCCTTCTGGTAGCGATAAAGGGGTCAGGTCAACACGTCGAAAGTGATTTTGTCACTCGACTTCGTAGTTGGCGTAGCCGAACTCGTTGCTGCGAGCCGCAACGTACTTGTCGCCGACCTTGTATACCGTGATCTCGAATGGCGTATTCGCGATCGTGGTGACGATCTTCCCACTGCGAATCTCGTAGTGCGCCGGCGATCCGAGATCGCCGCTGTGAAGCACGTCGCCGACCTCGCCGGCGGGTGGCTGCTTTCCGTCGATGCTGAGGATCAGACGACGGCCGTCCTGCCCATACAGGATCTCGAAGCGCTGCCCCGTCACGGTATTGCGGACCTTGAAGGTCTTTCCGACGATGAGCTGCTTGAGCTGCGCGTCGTCAAGCGCCATGGCCCCCTTTTGCCGCAAGTCTGCAACCGTCGTGCCCGGTTGCGCGCCTTTGCGCGCCTCGTCGCTCGGCGTATACCAGATCGGCGAGGTCCAGGCCCGATCCTGAACCGTAGCCGGAACGTTGCTCGGTGGCGAGACACCGAGCTTCTTCGCGTCGTACGTCGTCCAGCGCGGCGTCGGGATCTGCAGCACCCGCACGTAGTAGAACGCGAATTGACTCGCGTCGAAGTCCGGGTCTGCCCAGACCGTCTTCAATTCCACTGCCCCGATGGTGTTGGTGTACGACGCGTTCTTGATGTCAACGGTTGTGCCCACCGGTGGCAACTCGGCTTGACCACTGCGCACGCGCGCGTCCGAGATCGATCCGCCACCGTTCCCCTTGCGGTTCGACCAGGCGACGTCATAGATCTTCTCGAAGATCTGGCCGTTGCGCGTCCAACCTTTCACTATCTGGATGCGGTCGAGGTTCGCGTCGTCTGGATCTTTGACCGCCCACACGATGAATGTCGGCGCCTTCGACTTGGCGGGGGGCAGGTCGCCTCCCATCGGTACGCCGTTCGCATACCCCGTCTTTACCCAGTCCTTGCTTTGCACGACGCTGGGCGCGAAGTCCCAGCCGCCGAAGAAGCGCACCTTGATCCGTTCGCCGCTGGTGCCGAAGGTTTCCTTTCGCTTCATGGCGGCGAAGATCGACTCGCGCGTGTTCTCCTCGGCCCACACGCCACCCAGCCCGGATGTCGAAAGCTTGTCCATCGTCATTCCTGCCGTCTTCTCGCCGCGCAAGCGAGCTTCCGGCGTAGCGTCGAGCAAGCCATGACCTCCAAAATAATTCGATTGGGTATGGGCCGCCGCCGTGTTGTGCGTGTCGCTTGCGCCGACGACGCCGAACTTGTATGGGTTGTAGCCGCGGGTTTCCTGCATCGCCAGGCCGTTCTCGTATCCCTCCCGGATGTAGCTGCCATGCAGCCGGGGCGCACGATCTACGTCGCCCAGCAGATACTCCAGAATCTCGTGGCGGGCGAATTCGTCGTTGGGAGACAGCGCCGGGTGCGTTTCCGACGCGCCCTTGAGCTGCTGGATCTCGGCCAGCGGCTCGTTGTTGACCCGCGACTGCGCCCACGCTGCGTCGATCGGCCTGCCCTTGCTGTCGACTTCCAGCGGGAACATCACGCCGTCGGAGAGGTTCGAATTGTGCGAGATCGCCAGCAGCTCGTTGCCCGCCTTGCGCTGGCCGTCCATCCAGTTCCACAGGTCCTCAGGGTGATTTGAATCTATCGACGAGAAAGGCAGCGCAGTAACCTTCTTAGTGTCCTTGAAGATAATGTTCCGGTGCAGGTTGCGATTGTCAGGGGTCGAGCTCCACTCGTAGGCGGCGAAGGTCGTGAATTTGCCCGGCTGGTAGTACTTGTCGGCGGCTTCCACGACGCTCTTCCACACCGAGCCGGCCACTTCCGGTGCGAGCAATTCCTTGATCGGCTCCGTGATGATGGACGTGGCGAGAAAGAGGTAGACTTTCTGCACGTCCTCCTTGCTTCTGACCTTCAGCTTCTCGGCGATTGGCAGCTTGCTCAAATCGGACTGCGGGTCGTTGGCGAGCCGGACTGTGCCCATGTATTCCGAGTGGTCCGTCACGGCCTCGAAGTCGAGCGGCCGCTTGATCTGAACCATGTAGCCCGCGGGATGCCGGATGGGCTTACCCATGGCGAACTGGTACGCCTCCTCGGGTCCGGTGACCGTGTTGCCGAAGACGAACGCATCGAACGACCAGCTGGTGTGGATGTGGGTCTCGCCGAAAAAGGCGTCCCGCAGCGGGTTCTTCTCGCGCGTAGGCAAGCAGCGTCGAAGCTGTAAAGCCCCGCGCCGACTATCATGGCGACCAGCCGGCAAACCATGGATTCATTTCGATTTCCCACGTGCAACGAGCCGCTGTCCATAAAGGCCTCCAACGCAACATGAGGGAACATCTATCCGCATATTGTCACCAGCCGACCGCGTCCTTGCAAGCGTATGGAGATCGGCCGCAAGCGTCCAATCGCTGCCGCGTGGATATCCGGCGCGCAGCCCGCCCCTCCCGTTCGTTGAGAAACCATGAAGCTAACTCGACGACCGTTAGCCGTTCGGAGTCCTGCCAGGCCAGCGTGCGCATCAGCCGTTCTGGCGGCGCTTACTTTAACCGGTTGCGCGACCTACTCCATGATGCCGACCCCAGTGCTGTACACGGGGCCGCAGGCCAAACCGCCATTCACCAATATCGCCGCCGATCGCCGCGCGCCATCGCTTGATCTGCTCTATGTCACCGATCGCGCTCCCGCGACCAGCGCCGACGACGCCAGCCCCTACACCGCGAGCCGGTCGCGTTACCTGGCATTCGGATCGACGCGAGTTGAATTTGGCAACGGAGTTACCTGGGAGACACTCGTCGCGCAAAGCACGGTAGCGGACCGCAAGGTCCCAATCGACCTCACCTTGGGACCGACGACCGAGCTTGGACGCTTTCCACGCATACCCTACGAAATAACGCGTGCCGGGGATGGTATCTCGCGAGCACCAGACGTCGTTGCGGCTCACGAAGCGGCGAAGCGCGGGCTCCAGGCCGAGGTCGCGCGCCGGCTCGCCCTCGCGCCGCGCAAGGAGGTCGTGCTGTTCGTGCACGGATTCGCCAACACGTTCGAAGACGCCGCGCTCAACATGGGGGAACTGTGCCACTTCCTCGGCCGGGAGTTCGTATGCGCCGTCTTCAGCTGGCCAGCGGGCGGCAGCAAAATCGTACATCTGGGGTACGACGTCGACCGCGAGTCGGGCGAGTTCGCCGAGGAGGACTTGAAGAAGACGATCCGTATGATCGCCGATACGCCTGGCCTCGAGAAGATCCACCTCGTCGCCCACAGTCGCGGGACGGATCTGCTCGCGAGTGCTGTGTCGGACCTCGGTGTCGAGGCTTACATCACGCAGACCACCCTCGCCGGTCGGTTCAAGATCGGGAACATCGTGCTCATCGCGCCCGACCTCGATGTCGACGTCGCTCCCACGAAGATGTGGAAGACCGGCTCCGACCCGGACCTGCCCTATGGCAAGGCGCCGACCCAGGGGGCGTCTTTCCATCTCCTGAATTTCACATTACGGTATACGTCTCGCCGAACGACAAGGCGCTCGCTACGTCGGGCTGGATGTTGGGGAGCATTGCCCGGCTCGGACGCATCGACGTGAGCACGCTGCCTCCGGAGGACGTTGCACACGCCCGCTTGCTCGGGTCGTTCGATGTGATCCAGGTCACGGCGGCGACGTGCTTCATTTGCCACAACTACTTCGTTTCCGACCCACGAGTCAGCTCGGACCTGATTGCGCTGCTGCGCTACGGGTTGAAGCCCAACGAGCCTGGCCGACCGCTGGTCGAGGTCGAGAAGCCGTTCTGGCGCGTGCCGACGGGCGGCGATTCGAACACTACGCAATGAGGAACTGATCCATAATTCAGCAATCTTGCCGAACACGTTGGTTGAGATAAGCATTGAAGACTCACGGCGTCGTGCGAATCTCCCGACCGTTCAGCGGTTGCGTTGGCCGAGCGTTCATCGGATACAGTTGTGCGAAGCGAGCCACTTCGGTGTTGGAAATGGACGAAGGCGTCTTCAGCACGAACCACGTGACGTCTTCGCTGCACGGCGGCGTCGTCAGAGAGCCGGTGAACGTGTAATACGCAGCCTTCTTGTCCGGCAGCAGATCCGCAGCGTTGACCTGGACGCCTTCCACGGCAGTTTCCTTTTCCTTCTCCGTCGGGAGGCTCTTCCAGAGCGTTTCGACGAGATTGTTGGTCTTCCCGGTCTTGAGCAGGACGGCGACCACGGCGATCTTTCCGTCGGCGTCCTTGTGCACGAGGTGGGCCACCATGTCGGCGCTCTTGCCGTTGATCTTTTCTTCGCTGGGCTTGTGGAAATGAAACTGAACGAGCTCGTAGCGTTTGCCTTGCACCGTGATGAAACTGCCTGGTGCGTAGTTCACCTGGATGGTATGCCCGTTATCGACGATCTTGAGCGGCGACGGTTTGTAATCGAACACGATGGCGGGCAGAGTCGCCCTTTTTGGCGACGCTGTCGCGAATATCGATGGGCGACTGCATCTTGCCGATTCCGCATGCGCTGTAATCGGATTCCAATGCCGCCCATTTACCCGGTCCCGTTTCGCCGGAATAGCTCCAATGATGCTCGCCCTCGGCATGCAACGACGGCGAGGCCAGGATGGATCCCGTGAATATCAGCAGTCCGAACCTTCGCAGTGCGGTGGTCATAGAAGCTTCCTTTCTTCGAACAGGCTTTGCGAACGCGATTGACGGCGGTTCGCCCCGGGCCGATATGGCTGTCGATGGCCTGACGGTCGCGTTGCTAGCTCTCAAATCATAGAGCAGAATTGGCCCCGCCGGCAGTGCCCGTCCTCGCATTTCACTAAGCGGCGGGTGGCCCATGGATAGCGAGGACTCCAGACACCCGTAGCATCGCAGGGGTAATGCATGATCGCCGAAATTGTGGACGTGGCGGAGCAAAAGCGCCTGAACGACGCGCGTGAGGCGCAGGTCCCCTGGAAGAAGTGGGGACCCTATTTGAGCGAAAGACAATGGGGCACCGTCCGCGAGGATTACAGCGAAGACGGCAACGCGTGGAACTACTTCACGCACGACCAGGCGCGCTCCCGCGCCTACAAGTGGGGCGAGGATGGTCTCGGCGGAATCTGCGACGACAAGCAACGGCTGTGCTTCGCGCTTGCGCTGTGGAACGAGCGCGACCCGATTCTGAAGGAGCGGCTCTACGGACTGACCAACAGCGAGGGCAACCACGGCGAGGACGTGAAGGAGTACTACTTCTACGTCGACAGCACGCCAACGCACTCGTACATGAAGTATCTGTACAAGTACCCGCAGCGCGAGTTTCCGTACCGGGACCTGATCGAGACCAACCGCGAACGATCCCGCGAAGAGTTCGAGTACGAGCTCCTCGACACCGGCGTGTTCGATGAGGACCGGTACTTCGACGTGTTCGTGGAGTACGCCAAGGAGAGTCCGGAGGACGTTCTCATCCGCATCACCGTCCACAATCGCGGGCCGGAAGCGGCGCGGCTGCGCGTTCTGCCGACGCTCTGGTTTCGCAACACCTGGTCGTGGGGCGACGACGGTCACAAACCTTCGCTGCACGAAGCGGCGCCGGGCGCCATTCACGCCACGCACCAGGAGCTGGGCGAATACTGGCTCCATTGCGATGGCGCGCCGGAGTTGCTGTTTACCGAAAACGAGAGCAATGCGCAGCGGCTGTGGGGCCAGCCGAACGCGTCGCCGTATGTCAAGGATGCATTCCACGCCTACGTCATCGCGGGACGGCGCGAAGCGGTGAATCCCGCCAGGACCGGGACCAAGGCCGCCGCGCACTATGTCCTCGATGTGCCCGGCGGCGGCAGCAAGACGCTCCGGCTGCGCCTGGCGGCTTCACAGATCAAGGACCCCTTCGGCGACTTCGAGAGAATCCTCAAGAACCGCCTCGCCGATGCCGACGAGTTCTACGCGCGGATTGCGCCCAAGTCCTTGAGCGAAGATCAGCGCCGCGTGCATCGCCAGGCGCTGGCGGGAATGCTGTGGAGCAAGCAGTTTTACTACTTCGATCTCGAGCGCTGGTTGCGCGAGCACAAGAGCCATCCTCTGATGGAGGCCGCGCGCCACGACGTGCGCAACACCGAGTGGTTCCACATGCTCAACGCCGACGTGATCTCGATGCCGGACAAGTGGGAGTACCCGTGGTACGCCGCCTGGGACCTTGCTTTTCACACGGTCTCGCTGGCAATGGTGGACTTCGATTTCGCGAAGGAGCAGCTGCTGCTGATGCTGCGCAGCCTCTACTTTCACCCGAGCGGGCAGATTCCCGCCTACGAGTGGAACTTCAGCGACGTGAACCCGCCGGTGCATGCCGCCGCGACACTCTGGCTTTACAAATACGAAAAGCAGCTGGGCCGGGCCGACCTGCGGTTCCTGGAGCGCTCCTTCCAGGGGCTGATGCTGAACTTCAACTGGTGGGTCAATCGGAAGGACCCGACGGGGCGCAATGTCTTCGCGGGCGGCTTCCTGGGTCTGGACAACATCGGCATCTTCGATCGCAGCGCGCCGCTGCCGACCGGCGGCTCGCTGGAGCAGGCAGACGGGACAGCGTGGATGGCGTTCTATTGCCAGGGCATGCTGGAGATGGCGATCATCCTCACCGAATACGACCCGATCTACGAGGAGGTCGCCTTCAAGTTCGTCCAGCATTTCATGTGGATCGCCTACGCGATGGACCGCCGCGGTGAGCATCACGACGAGATGTGGGACGAGCAGGACGGCTTCTTCTACGATCTGCTTCGGTTGCCGGACGGCCAGGCGATGCGACTGAAGGTCAGATCCATGGTGGGCCTCCTGCCGCTGTGTGCATCGACGGTGTTCGAGGCGGATTCCGTTACGCGGTATCCGAGGCTGATGGAGCTGATCGCGCAGTTTCGAAAGCGCCACCCGGAACTCGTTTCCCATGTGGCCCCGACCGACGCCGGTTTCGTCGGCTACAGGGGCCGGCGGCTGTTGTCGATCCTCAACAAGCAGAAGCTGGAGCGGGTGCTCGCGTACATGCTCGACGAGAACGAGTTCCTGGGACCGCACGGCATTCGGTCGCTATCTCGCTATCACCTTGAGCATCCGTTCGTGTTCCATGTGGGCGACCAGCAATACCAGGTGCAGTACCTGCCCGCCGAATCGAATACGGGGATGTTCGGTGGCAATTCCAACTGGCGCGGTCCAGTGTGGATGCCAGTCAACCTGCTGATCGTCCGCGCGCTGGTGAACCTGTACGACTTCTACGGCGACGAGTTCAAGGTTCAATGTCCGACCGGCTCGGGGCAACAGATGACGCTGTTCGAGGTGGCCGAGGAGATCGTCCGCCGGCTGACGGGCACGTTCCTGCGCGGTGCCGACGGGAAACGTCCGGTCTACGGCGGAACGGCCAAGTTCCAGGACGATCCGCATTGGCGCGATCTGATCCTGTTCTACGAGTACTTCCACGGCGACAACGGTGCCGGTCTTGGCGCCAGTCATCAGACGGGGTGGACCGGCCTCGTCGCGCCGCTGTTGGATCTTTTCGGGCGTATCGACGCAAAGACGCTGCTGGAGACCGAACGCGGGCGCGTGATGGCGAGGGTCATCAGAGAACAAGTGGGCGGAGAAATGGCGGGCGAGAAGTGAAGTACGGACATTGTCCGGTCCACGCTACCTGGTGTGTAACCGGTACATTCCATGGCGGAGCCAGGCGGTCGGCGTCACGGTCGAAAAGGCGTCGTACGAAGCTCTCGAACTGGAAGCGCAGAGGGCGCTGTCGCGCGACTAGTTCGGAACCGATGACCCGCGCCGTCCGGGTGTCCTGGCAGTTCGTAAGTCTGGGGCCACCGCGCGGCACGCGCTGCGGGCTGACCAATCGTATGCTGAGGCACGACCGCCCGGGAGTGCATTTCGATGTGGTGATGACAGACCGCTCTTGGCCGAGAGCTGCCATCGACTAAAGCCGACGTTCAGCTTCCTACACGGGGACTTTCGTGCGGCTCTGCAGTTCGGGTTAGTAATGATCCGGCGATGGTCGGGAATAGCATGATCGATAGCAATCCGGCGCCACCAGCGCGGCCGCGATGTCCGGACTCATGGTCTTCGAGCGGAGGCCGATTTCGGTAATCACAACAAGGATCGACAGCGACGGCACAGCGGAACAAAGTGCAAAGCTGAATCGCTCGCGCCTTGGTGATTTCATTTCGATACAACCATGCGGGCGCGCCACGAATGACCAGCAGCAGGATCACGAACGTCGGGACGAGAAGCATGGTCGTCAGGTCCTTGCCCAGCGCGGCAATGTCGAACTTGACGCCGGTGCCGACGAAGAAGAACGGATAGAACCATCCGAAGGAGACGGCGTCCATTTTCGCGCGCATCGTCTTGCCGTCCTCGCCGCGGGTGGCGAGTCCGATGATCATGCCGGCCGCAAACGCACCAAAGATGCTTTCGAATCCGAATTCCTCGGCCAGCACGAACAGCGCCGCCAGCATCAGCACCGAGATGCGTACCGGCAGTTGCGAGCTTGCATGCATCTCCCGGCCGAGGAATGCGATCACCTTCGGCGGTCGCGCGCCCGCGCCGACGGCGGCCGCGACGCCGACGATCGCCAGAAACACCACCAGAAAGCCGACTTCCTGCCATGTGCTGTACCGCTGGGACAATAACAGCGACATACGCGACGATCGGACCCACCTCGCCAATCGTTCCCGCCGCGATCATCAGTCGCCCGAACTTGGTCGCGAGCTGACCGCTGTCGCGAAAGATCGGGATCAGCGTGCCGAGGCCGGTGGTGCACAAGGCAAGCGTGACCATCATGCGGAGCGTCCACCGCCGGAATGACATGGAAGATACCCACGACGGCGATTCCCAGCACGCACCGAAATCCCCCAGCCCGCAATGCCCAGCCATAGCGGACGACCCTTGATCTCGCCGAAATCGAGCTCCATGCCGGCCATGAACAGCGTCGCGGCCATCGCGAACGTGTGCATCACGGAAAGAAATCCGCCGTACTGGACAAGGTCCAGGACGTGCGGGCCGATCAGGATTCCAAGCAGCACCTCGATAACGACGACCGGCACCCTCAAACCGAGGGGAATCCGGCCGAGCAACGGACCGGCGACGGCCGCGACGAACACCCAGAACACGGGATGGGAACTCAATCGCGTCTCCTCTTCGCGGGTGGACCGTCTGGCGGTCAGTTCTTCGCCGGGGCAACCTGCTGCCGGAGTTTCGCCTCCGCCGCCTTGGCTTCCTGCGTGAGCTTGTAGGAAACGTAGTACTTGAAGATGTTCCTCACGTACGTCGTGGTCTCGATTCCGATCTTCTCGGCGGTGACGTTCTCCACGTTGTTGAACCACTTGTCCGGGTCGAGGCCGCGTTTCTGCGCTTCGGTACGCATTCTCGAGATGTTGCCCGGCCCGGCGTTGTAGCTCGCGAACGCGAACAAGGTGCGGTTCTGCTCGTCGAACTTCGCATCCTTGAAATATTGGGTCATCAACTGATCCATGTACTTGGCGCCGCCGTGAATATTGGACTCGGTAACACTTATGTCGCCGACCTTGAGTGCCTGTCCGGTCGCCGGCATGAGCTGCATCACGCCGATGGCCCCCACCGCGCTCCTCTTGTTCTGGTCGAGCGTCGATTCCTGGTAGCCCTGTGCGGCAAGCATGAGAGGATCGAATTTGTACTGCTGGCCGTACTTCTCGAAAAGCGCGATCACCTGCTGGAATCGCTTGTAGTCCGCATCATTCGCGGGATTGTTCAGCGTCTTGATGTTCTTCATGAATTGCTGCTGCCGGTAAAGGTATACCCCCTCCTTCTTCACCCAGCTTGCATAGAAGTCGTTCAGCACCGCGGCGAGTTGCGGACTGTTCTTGCGGATCGCCCACCCCTTCCTGGTGCGCTCGCGCAGAACAATGGTCTCGTGGACCGTGAGCTTCGGCAGCACCTGCGCCCACACCTTCGCCTTCCACCCGTCGGCCACGATTGCCTGGAGCAGGCCGGCGTTCGTCATCTCCAGCATGTCCTCGTCCTCGAGCGCATCCGGCACGAGAACCAGATTGACGGGCGGCTTGCCGGCTTTCCTGAATCGGTCGTTCAGGGCCGTCAGGCTTTCGTAGTAGCTCGACGACTTGCGGACGTGGACGGTCTTGCCGCCGAGGTCGTCGATCGAGGCGATTGCCGGCGACGCCGGGCCGGTGACGAGAATCTCGACGTCAGACAGCTTCTCGTCGGGGGCCACGAAGTCGGCGACCTTCAGATGCTCCTCGGTGGCCGACAGGTAGCCGACCGCGATGTCGGCGAGACCACCGTTGAGATCGGCGGCCAGCGTGTCGCGCGTGGCGGCGACGATGTAGACCGTAAGCGGACGCTTGCCGAGCTGCTTGGCATACTTCTGGTTCACCCAGCGCTCGAAGTCGCGGACCAGCTCCGCGGCAATGCCGCGCTCGCGGCCCTTGTCGACGTAATAGAGGGACCGGCCGTAAGGCGCGTAGACGCGGATCATCCGGCGCTCGAGCATCTGGTCGAAGTCGCCGGTCCAGGGTTTGTTCGCGACGGTGAGTTGACGCGTCCCTTCGGCGTTTTCGACAGCCTTCGCCGGCGACTCCGCGGATGTTGGCGTGGTCGTCTTCTGCGCCAGCGCACCGCTCGCAACGACGACGCACAGCACCACCTGCGCAATGCAGCGAATCAGTGTCGACATTAGCCCCTCCCTGCGACCAGTCAGCGCTCCATCTGCGCTTCGATCCGGCCCTTGCGAATCGCGCTCATGAAGGCGGCGTGGTCGCGCTCGGCCTGGTCGGCGTAACTCATCGAAAAACGAGCGATGGCCGCATCCAGCACCTCGCTCTTGCCGACATATCCGGCAATCATCGCGGCGTCGCCCGAGCGGGCGTGTGCGCGGGCGAGCGTCCAGCCGCAAAGCGTTGCGTAGTCGACCATGGTCACCGGATTGAAGACCTCGACCAGCGGCTTCATCTTCATGTCGCGCAACTGGCGCAGATAGAAGTGCCTTCCGCGCCCGCCCTCCGTCCAGCCAAGGAAAATGTCGCTCGCCGACTGCATCAGGCGCTGTCCCACCACGATGCGCTGCCCGTGGTTCGCGTACCTGCTCCCGCCGAGATACGGCTCCAGGACCGACGCGCGCGCTTCCTTCACTTGCAATAGCAGCGGATCGTCGTCTTCGGCCATCATCAGCAGGACCGCGCAAAACGTGCCCACGCTGCCGACGCCGACCACCTTCACTGCGATGTCAACCAGCCGGTACCGGTCGAAGAGGACCTTGCGATCGTCCTGTAGCGAGCTTCGGTATTGACCGAGCGCCGTCAGGACATTGAACCGGTCGGACTCGAGGTTGACGGTCTGATCGTGGTAGATGAGCGGAGGATTGTCCTTGATGACGAATTTGCCGCCATGTCCCTCGACCATCTTCGGGAAATCGGTTTCCGCTGGGGTGCGGGCCTGCTCCTTGGCGATGCGCTTGCGCAGCCGCGCGATCGTGTCGACGTCGGACAGGGAGGCCAGCAGGGCTTTCTTGTCGATGCGCGCGTACCACACGTCGAGCGCAGCCATTTTCGCGTAGATCCTGATTCGCTCACGGTACGAGCGCACGCATGCCATCGCGGCGCTTCGCTGATCGGCGGCGGCAAAGCCGTTCGAGCGGGCCGCGAGCACGAAGCTCGCCGCCAGTCGCTTCAGGTCCCATTCCCACGGTCCGTCCAGCGTCTCATCGAAATCGTTGATGTCGAAGATCGTGCGCCGCTCCGGCGTGGCGAAGGCGCCGAAGTTCATCAGATGGCAGTCGCCGCACAGATGCGTCCGCACGCCGGTGTTCGGCGTGGTGGCGAGGTCCGAGGCCATGTTGAGCGCCGTGCCGCGGTAGAACGTGAACGGCGACGCGGACATCCGCCCGTAGCGGATGGGAATGAGCTCCGCGATACGTCCCTTGCTCGACGCAATGACGAGGTCGACCGGGCTGGGCCGGTTTCGCGGCGGCTTCCATGTGCCGTGTGCTTGCAGCGGCACACGGTCGCGAAGCTGCTTGCCTGCGGCGAGGCGTTCGGTCCGGCTGAGACGTGGCGCCGGACGGGTCTCGGACTTGCCGGCATGCGGGTCGGCGATGCGTTTGGTCATGGGATTGCCATTCGTCGTCCGGTTTGTTCTCGACGCGAGCTTCGCTTCATCTGGATCCACCCGCGAGCACGTTTATCGCACTGCCCACGATGCACGTCAGGGTGATGACGGAGGCGGTCGCTTGCAGGAGCATCAGCATCTTCGCGCGCCGCGTGAGCGGCAGCACGTCGGTCGGACTGAACGCGAGGGCCGTCGTGAACGAAAGATACACGTAGTCGAGATATCGCGGCACCCACGACTCGTAGTTCGGCAACGTGCTCGCCCTCTGGGGAAACAGGAATTCCCACGGTTCGTCGGTGCGCGCGCGCTCGTCGACGCCGGGCGGATCGATGACCCAGTACCAGACGGAGAAGATCAGGATGTTCGATACCGCCATGCCGACCACGTCCACGAGCAGGGTCGACACGTCGCGAGCGGAAAACCCCATCAACGTCGCCGACAGTGCCACGACGTTCAGTATCAAGCCAAGGGTCAGGACGCCATTCGTCAGCACAATGGCCCGGAACAGCAGAGCCTTGCGGTTGAGCAGCCACAAGCCGATGCATGCGGTGATGAGCGCGCCCCGCAAGGCAATCCAGCCGAGCCAGATCTTGTCGCGCCCGACCGACGGGACATACTGCTGGAGCCTGCCAAACGAGAGCGAGAGGAAGATCTCCGCCTGCGCCAGGACGACCACGAGCAGGACCGCCACGACGATCAGAAGGGACCCGGAGCGGGCCTGAATGAACGCCTTCATGCGGTCGCAACCGGCGCGATGGACGTGACAGCTACGCGCGGCATCGAATGATGTGATGTGATGGTCACCGCATTCATCGGCGAAGGGGGGAGCGCAATGTCGCCGATCCTCATGAACACCATGCAGCCCGGATCGCGCCGGACGCATCACCGTCGGACGCCTCGCGTGGTGAAGATGCCTTTGCCGCCGCTGGTGTCGTCGATCTGTTCATCCGGCAGCAAGACGCGCCCGCATCAGCGCGGCGGGTTGACCACCACGTAGGTGACGTTGCTGCCCTCGTACTGAGGCTGGTACCAGACGTTGCCGCACTGGTAGTAGGGACCGCCGTAGTTGTACGGTGAGCAGCCCGACGGGAGCGAGTAGGCCAGCGAACCGATCGCGGCCGCCGTCACGCCGGCCGCGACGCCGACGGCCACGCCGGTCGCGACCGGGTGGTAGTCGCCGCCGTAGTAGCCGCCGTGGTAGCCGTTGTAGCTGGTGTTGACGTTGACGTTCCTGTTGACGTTGACCGTTCGCTGTCACGTCGGTCGAAGCCGCCGCGATAGTCGCCGCCCCGGTTGATGCTCATCGGGGCGCTCCGGCCGCCTTCGAAACCGCGGCCGCCACCGCCAAGCCGCCACGGCCTCCGCCCCGGGCTTCGGCGTTGAGTGGCACGGTAACCACTGCCGTGGCCAGTGGCCGCGACGATGAGTGCGGTTTGCGCAACGCGCTTCGTGAATTTGCTTGGACATTTTTCGGCTCCTCAGTGCGCAACGGTCCGGATCGGGATCTCTTTGGCGTCCGCGGGAGGCGAGAACGCGAAGGTGTCCGCGGCGAAAGTCGCGGCGGTGTCCCACGCGAGATCCGCCTCGAATCGCGGCCGGGCGGGATCGTCGCTGGCGACGATCTCGACCCTGAGCGGAAGCGGCTTGTCGCCGGCGGCGATCCAGATCTGCCAGTCGATGCCGGGCTGCCGGAACGCGTACTGCATGGTGTCCTTGCCGGCCACCCTGGCCGGGCCCACGACGTGGGCCGAGGTCAGGTTCTTGTGGTTCGTCTCGCCCCGGTCCCACGAGAACAGATCGTCGAGCGGCACCGTGACGCCATACTTGGCGCTGGCGACGTCCAGGGTCTCGCGGATCGTCGACGGCGCGGGAAACCTGGCGTAATAGCCGATGCGCGGAGCGAAGACGATCACGGACTTGCCGTCGTAGATGTACTCGCGGGTCATGTCGTCCTCGGTCACGTCGATGACGAACGCGTCGGGCGTCCGCACCTTGTACGTGACCTCGCCGCCGAAGGTCAGGAGCTGGCCGAAGCGGTCGACCTCGTCGCGCTGCGTCGCCGAGACGATCTTGTACGTCTGCAGCGTGTGCATGTACGCGGCCATCCTGCTCATGGCCGCCAGCGCCTCGGCGTCAACCGTCGACTTCACGGACGCAGGCTTGGGCTTTGCAGCCGGGGCCTTGGCGGGCGCCGCTGCCGTACCCGAATCGGCCGCGGTCGCGGTCAGCGGCATCCCGGCGATCAACGCTGCCGCGGCAATCCCAAGACCCGCCGCCACGACCATTCGCATTGCATTCATCTCGTCTCTCCTTGCAGTCCCTGGGCAGCTCAACGCGACACGCCGCAACTCGGCGAAGCCCGGCATTCGCAATCGTCCAACCAGGCATCGGCGCGCGCCCGGATTTCCGCGCGCAGACCGCCGATGCCGTTCGTCCAGTTTCAGTTCTTGAGCGTCAGCTTGACGCCTTGCGCGGCCAGCGTCAGGCGGGCGCCTTGCTGCGTGCCATGCAGGCGCAGCACGACGCCGTTCTGGTTCTTCAGGATCTGTGTCGGTCGGGCCGCCGGCGATGGCGATGCCCGCTTCACCGGCGACGTAGTTGCCGCTGAAGTCGGCGACGTTCTTGAGGTTGAACACTTCGCCGCGAGTCGTGACGCTCGAGATGCCGAGGTCGGCGACGCTCAGGCCGTCCACCGAGAACTTGTACGTCCTTGCCGCCCATCTTCAGCGTGCCGTCACCCCAGCTCACGCCGACGCCGAGGGCAACGGCCTTGCTGGTGATGCGTGACGGTGCCCGACGGCGGCGGCTCGGCCGCGATCGGCGATTCCGATGACAGCGAGGCAACCCAGCGCGACCAGCCACTTCGAAGTGAGACTCCTGAACATTCTGTTTCCCCTGAAATTGATTTCACTGTTGAATAACCGAACCCAACAAACCGATGCTTCTCTTGCAACCCCTACTACTCGACCGCATTGCGTCGCCGCCGATGCTCGCGGCGATATTCTCGAATCGCTGTCTCGCTACTTGGGAAACAGCAACTGCAGCTGCGCCCGGATCGTCCAGTTGCCGCCGGTGTTGTCCGGCGACACGACGTTGTAGAACGCCTGCACCTGGCCGTTCATCGCCTGATCGCCGATCTTGAAGATCTTGCCGAACCCGCCGCCAAACGGCACCGTCCAGCGATTGTTGTTGGGCGCCTTCCAGTTGGCCGTGATGTCCGGCGAGGTGGTCGCGTACCAGCCTTCCGAAAAGTTGTAGTTGATGAAGTACTGGACCAGCATCTGGTTGATCGGCGCCGCGTCGCCCGGTCCCGCGACCGACCAGATGTTGTTGGCGACCACGCCGTACAGCCAGTGCCCTTCGCTCGTGAGCAACACGACCGCCGGGCCCAATCCCCATTTCTTCGTGCCGAGCGCATCGTTGGAATTGGTCGGCAGCTGCAGGACCGGTCCCGCGCCCCAGATCAGCTTGCCCGGCTTGGCCGGCGAGAGGAACAGCTCGACCTGGATGTCGCCGATGCCGTTGACGCGATCCTGTCCGGGGGCGAAGCCGGGCTGCGAGATCACCGGCACGATGGTCCGCGTGATGAGGTTCCATTCCTCGTCGAGCTTGACGGGGATGACCGGCTGGATGTCGAGGACGTTCAGCGTCTGCTTGTCGGGCCCGGCGTTGAGCGTCGTGTTGTTCTGGAACGGCAGGCTGATCATCGCTCGCGATCGGATTCTGCGCTGCCTTGGCCAACGCTTCCGTGTCATCGGCAAACGCGGCCGGGGAGGCCGCCAACAGGCAGGCGGACAGGAACACCATCGAGCGTAAGCGTTGCTGCATGTGCATCCTTCTTGGCGAATCGAATCGAGCCACGCGGAGTGAGGCGTCGGCTCTAGAGGCCAAACCATGGCAACGTGAGGTAGACGCAAACGAGCATTGCGACGGCGGAAGCCACGCAGCTCCACCCCAGCCAAAGCCGTTGCGTCCACTGTCCGGGCAACAGCGCCGCAACGACGCCGACCACGAACGCCCCAATCGCAGCCGTTGCGACCCAGCCGTACCAGTACATCGCCGGAGCGAGGAACGCGAGCGCCGGATCGACCGCATCCCGCGAATGCTGCGTGCCGGGAACCACGATTCCGAGCGACGGATAGACCGTGAACAACGCGAGATCCAGCTTGAGCGCGACCACGTAGAGCACCGCGAATGCGATACCGAACGCAACGGCGAACCGGCGGAAGGCAGGAGAGCCGGTCACGCGCCGAATCCCATGATGTTGTTCGTGACATGCCCGGCGAGGAAGCCCCACCAGACGATGAATGCAATGATCGAGGTCAGGATCGCGCGCGCTCGGATGGGTTCTTCCTCGCGCGGCCGCCGCCAGCACACCCAGTAGGCCGGCAGGAGCGCCGCACCGATGGCGACGAAATGCTCCTTGAGATCGAAGAATCCAAGGACCTGCCAATGGCCGGCCTGCTCCAGCGTCGGCCGCACGTCGACGCGAAAGTCGAGGTAGATGATCGCGCCCAGGATCGCGGCCACGGAATACAGGAGGACGACGGCATTGGCGAATGCCGCAGGGGGCACGGTGCGAAAGCGGCCGAAGAACGAGCCGGGCCGCGCGTTCGCGGGCGCCCATGCGGACAGCGTCTGGTGGGTGATCGCACCCAGCAGCGCGACTGCCACCAGGCCATGAACGATCAGCAGGATGGTCGCCGTCATTACCGCCCAGTTCCTCCATCCGCACGCCTATTGGAAAAGCTGGACGGTCGCGAACGGTTCGCTCGACCCCGGCCGGAAGCGATTGAGCGTGAACCTGGTCTTCTCGCCGGGTTTGACGTCCACCAGCACGTAGTTGTACTCCTCCCTGGGTGGCTGACCCTTCCAATAGAGATCGGGCGGATAGTCCGCAGGCTGCTTGATGCTGGTCCGGCCGGGGAGGATCGGGTCCTGTTCCGCGCCCCCGCCGCCCAGCATCAGGTACTTCACGCCGTCCACTTCGAATATCTCGGTGGTGTGGATGTGGCCGTTGAACACGACCACCTCCATGTCCTTGGCGTAGGCCGCAATCAGCTTGTGCGGATTGACTTCGGCGGGGATGGGGCCAAGGCCCGAGCGGGCAAACACCGGGTAGTGGAAGGCGATGAAGGCCTTCTTGATGCCCTTGGCCCTGGCTTCGTCCAGCCACTGCTGCAGCTGCTTCATCTGCTCCGCATACTTCGGCCGATCGGCATCCCACAGCGAGGGCGAGCGGTAGTCGTACTTGCCGCTCCACAGGAAGATGAACCGGGCGCCTTTGAAGTCGAACTTGTAGATGAGGTTGTCCGGGGTGACGCCGAGCTTCTTCAGATACGGCACGGCATTCAGCATGCCCTCGATCCTGGGATCGCCCCACACTTCATGATTGCCCGCGCTCATGAACCAGCGCCCGTCCAGCCCGGCCGCGCGCATCTCGCTGTCCGCCGGCGGCAGCTGCTTCAGCATGGTGTCGTTCACCCGCTTCCAGTACGGGCTGTCGTTCACCGTGCGGCCCTGATTTCCCCAGAAGACGACGTCGCCGGTGTTGAGCACGAATTTGGCGCGCCCGGACTGGACGTCCTTCACGATCTCGCGCGCTACCCATTCGCCGCCCTCGAGCCGGAACATCGTCCGGCGCACGCCGGGCAGCAGCTTCACGTCCTCGACGGAGGCCTCGGTGACCCAGCCCTTGTCCACGGTCAACGTCGTGACTTCGGACTTGCTCATGAACGGCATGACGACGCTGATGAGTTCCTTGGTGTTCGGATCGAAGATCGAGCTTCACATCCTTCTTCACCAGCTCTTCCGCGGCCTTCTCGGGCATGACCAGGCCGAAGAGCTCGGTGAACAGCTTGACGGCGTCGGGCCGGCCGGCCGTGGGCGGCACGTACATCATCGGTCGCGAGTCGCCCTGGACGGCAAACGAAAAAGCGGAGCCGGCAGCGGCCTTCGTTTGCTGGGCGGTCGCGGCCTGCGGCTGCAGAGCCGCGAATGCAAACAAGATAGAGAGCGTGACTATGCGTTTCATTGCCGATTCTCCTTGCATCCTGGTACATGCCAGCGGCCCGATTCCGAGCGAGCAGCATCCGCACTTACGATGCGGCAGAAAGAACGGGCGCCCGAATTGCAGGACGCCCGCCCGTCGCGCCAAATCCACCAGCCCTGCTGCTGCGCCTAGTGCGCTCCGATGGTCTTCGGCACCTTCATCGGATCGTAGGGCAACGGATTCTCCGGGTTCTGCAGGTTCGGGATCATGTCGTTCGAAGCTCCGCCCGGGAAGCGCTTCTTGTTCGGATACTTGACGATGGACTGATTGAACTCCGAGAGCGGAATGTCCCCGAGCGAGATGGCCCAGCCGTTGTCCATGCCCGAGTAGCGGCCCGGCGACGTGGTCGGGTTGCGCACCGCCACCGCGCCGTTGAACGTCATGTCGTACTTCTCGTACGGGTCCATGGTGAGGTTGTAGGTCGAGCCGATGGCGCCGAGGTTGAGCTCCGGCCCGAGCCAGGTGTCCTTCGACGTGTAGAGCATCTTCCACGCGATCTATCAGGTCGGGATTCTCCGGGTCGCCGCCGACGTCGGCACGCATGCCCAGGAACTTCTCGCCGTCGGTATAGATCCACCCGTTGCGCGCCGAATGCTTCGCCTTGCCCGTGACGTAGGCGGTGTTGTCGATGCCGTCGAAGTAGATCGGCTTGCCGTTGTTGTCCTTCCATTCACCGTGGGGCGGCGGCGTCAGGCCGACCATCGTTGCGGTCGTGGGCCACACGTCCATGTGCGACATCATTTCGTAGAGGACCTGCCCGGCCGGAATCCTGCCCGGCGCCCACATGATGCCCGGCACCCGGAAGGCGCCTTCGAAGCCCGTGCCCTTCTCGCCGCGGAACGGATTGGTGCCGGCGTCGGGCCACGCGTCCTGCCAGGCGCCGTTGTCCGCCGTGTGGATGACGATGGTGTCGGGCGCCTCGGCGCGGATGGCGTCCATGATCCGGCCGATGTTGGCGTCCATCTCGATCATCTTGTCGGAGTAGTTGCCGAGGCGCGACTTGCCCACGAACGCCTTGTTCGGGCTGGTCGGCTGGTGCATGCCCATGAAGTTCACGCTCATGAAGAACGGCTTGCCGTCCTTGGCGTGCTGCTTGATGTAGGCGACCGCCGAATCCGTCTGGCGGACGTCGAAATCGGCCAGGTTCTCCAGCGTGATCACGGCGCCGCCGTTGCCCTTGACCGCCGGCTTGCCCGCCGTGCCTTCCCATTCATACCGGTTCACCGCCTTCTGGTACATGTCCCAGTATTCCTTGTTGTATTTCGGGAAGAATGGGTGCGCATTGGGCGCCGTGTCTTCATAGCCATAGACACCCGGGTAGTAGGCGGCGAATTGCTTCATCTCGTCGAAGCCGTGCATTGATCGGGTAGAACTTTTCCACGTCGCCGAGGTGCCATTTGCCGGAGAAGTAGGTCTGGTAACCGTTCTTCTGATAGAACTCGGCGATGGTCGGGATTTCCGCAGCTCAGGCCGTTCGGGTCGCCGGGAACGACCACGACCGACAGCGCCGTGCGGACCGGGATGCGCCCGGTCATGAACGAGGCGCGGCCCGCCGTGCAGCTGGCCTGGCCGTACCAGCTCGTGAACATCGCGCCCTCCTTGGCCATGCGATCGATGTTCGGCGTCGGATGCCCGAGCGCCGCGCCGCCGTAGTACACGCCGTAGTCGCCCCAGCCCACGTCGTCGCTCATCAGCATGACGACGTTGGGCCTCTTCGATGGCGTCTGGGCGACCGCCACGGTGGTCCCGACGAGCGCCGTCGCGACCACCGGCAGCGCAACAGACAACAAACGCTTACCAAGACTCATGACTGTCTCCCGTTTCAATGCATTTCCAATTGGGCGGCCCCCTCGGGCCCTCCGTGCTTCGACGATATGTCGCGGCGAAGGGCTGCGCACACTGTCCTTTGGTGCGGACCTGCACCAAAAGACAGGTAGGGCGGATACCTCGGCGCGGCATCGCGTCGCACGTTCTACTTGCGTCACGGCTGGCGGCCCCTTTCCAACGCGCCGATCAGCCGGCTCGCCTCGAACGGCTTTTGAAGGTAATCGGCGTAGCCCAGGGCGGACGCCTCCCTGCGGGTCGCATCGTCGTCGAACGCCGTGATGAATACGACGGGGATGGTCGCGCCCGCGGTCAGCAGGCGACGCCGCAATTCGAGGCCCGACATTCCGCCCAGGTGGATGTCGAGCACGAGGCCGATGGCGGTATCGGCGATCCGGCTCTGCAGAAATTCCTCTGCCGAAGCGAATGCCTTGGTCGAATAGCCGCTCGCACGCAGCAGGCGTTCTATCGACGTGCGCATGGCGGCGTCGTCTTCGACGACGGCGACCAGGCCGGTGGGTGTTTGCATGGGACGTCGTCGGCCACGGCTTTCGAGGCGTGGAGCCGGCCTGCTGTTATTGTTCGAGACACTACGGTTCACCGCCGTGTCCCGGAACTGTCCTTTGGTGCGGACCCGCACCAAAGGACGGCTGCTAATTCGAGCCGTCGTCGCGCAGCTCCTGCGCGCCCACCAATCCCAGGCGCTCGGCAAGCGAGACGAGCTCGGCAAGCGAACCGACCTTGAGCTTTTCCATCAGGTTGTGCCGATGCCACTTGATCGTGCGCTCGGCCGTGCCGAGATCGATGGCGATCTGCTTGTTCAGCCTTGCCGCGGACGACGAGGTCGAACACCTTGCGTTCCGTTGGCGTGAGCGCCCCGACGAGCGAACGAAGGCCGTCGAGTTGCCCCTGCCGGCTGCGGTTCTCGCGATCGCGCGCGGCCGCCAGCTCGACCGCGAGCAGCAGCGCATCGGTGGCGACCGGCTTGGTCAGAAAGTCCTCGGCCCCGGCCCTCATGGCCAGCACGCTGGTCGGAATGTCGCCATGCCCGGAAACGAAGATGACAGGAAGTGCGCGCCGCATTTCCGCCAGCCGCTGCTGGAGCTGCAGCCCGCTAAGCCCCGGCATGCGCAGGTCGAGCAGAATGCATCCCGGCGCTTCGACATCGGCGGTCTCCAGGAACTGCACGGCCGATTCGTACTCCATGACCCGATATCCGACGGCTGACAGCAATCGCGTCACCGACTTGCGCCAGGGCGCATCGTCGTCGACCACATGAACCGTGCAGGGAGCGGCTGTCACGTGCGCGCTGCCGTGGCGAACGGCACCGTGAAGCGGAACTCCGCGCCGCCACCACCGGGAGCGTTCTCGGCGCGTATTTCACCGCCGTGCGCTTCGACGATCGTGCGCGATATGGCGAGCCCGAGGCCCATGCCGGTCGACTTGGACGTCACGAAGGCTTCGAAGATGCGCGGGCGCAACGTCTCCGCGATCCCCGCGCCGGAATCCGTCAGCGATACCTCCGCGAACCGTGTCATCCAGCCGCCGGCTTCGAACCGTCAGAACCCTGCCTTCCATCGGCGTGCCCTGCATGGCCTCGATGGCATTGAGCGCGAGGTTGACGATCACCTGCTGCAGCTGAACGCGGTCTGCGCGGACCTTCGGCAGCAGGGGCTCGAGCGTGGTTCTGATCACGACCTTCTTGTCCTGCGCTTCGCCGGCCATGGTTCGCATCGACTCGTCGATGACCTCGTTGAGATCCGTCTCCCGCAATTCGAAGTCGGACTTGCGCAGGAACTTGCGAATGCGCGCAATGATGTCGCTGGCGCGCTGATCTTCCCGCTTGATGTCGCCCAGGATCTCCGCCACGTCTGCCAGCTTGGGGGGATCGGCCTTGATCAGTATCTCTGCCGCGCCGGCATTATTGTAGATCGCGCCGAGCGGCTGGTTGAGCTCGTGGGCGATGGAGGCGGACATCTCTCCCAATGCCACGCGGCGATTCAAATGGGCCATCTCCGACAGGCGCTTTCGCGACTCCGCCTCGGCCAGGCGGCTCCGGCGCCGCTGCGCGAACATCGTCGCGATCAGCAGGCTCTGGCCGACTATCACTGCGAGCGCTGCGAGGACCTGCCACCAGTGTTCGCGCCAGAACGTATTGTTGGCAAATCGAATTTCGCAGCCCTCCGGCAGGCGCCGTTCGTCCAGCGACCAGCGCTGCAACGCGCGGGCGTCGGCAACGCAACGGCTCGGCGCGACGAGCACGGCTGCGGCTTGGCCGCGGGCGACGCAGCCGCCAGCGACTGCCGGATGAGCTTCGCGATCAGGCGTCCGCGTTCGGCATAGGATTCCGCAAATCCCGCCACCATCCCGAAGCCCGACGTACGTTTCGACGATGCCGTACACGGGAGCACCGGACGGCGCCGCTGATGGCGCGCAGCACTTCCCGAGGGGTGTATGGTCGTCCGTCGCGGTCGCGGAATTGCGACAGATAGAGAACAATCGTAGTCGGCAGGCTCGGCGCGCCAATCGGCCGGACCAGTTCCGGCACCGGCAACCCGATCAGGAATTCGACAGGCAAGCCGTCCGCCTTGCTCGCGAGCGACTCTCGCGCACGATGCGCTCGTTCCTCCTGTCGAGGTCCGACGCCCCGGAGATGACGACGATGCGCCGCGCGTCGGGCCGCAGGCGCACGCGCAAGCGCAATTGTCCTCGCCAACTTCCTGTCGCGCGACGACGGCCGCGCGCCGGGCGGCAAGTTCCGACGATTCCAATGCCTCGCCGGGCCACGCCGAGAACACCAGCCGCGCGCCGGGCCAAAGCTGCGCGCCGTGCCGGTTGTAGAACTCCAACGCGCGCTCGCTGATCGCGACGACCACGTCGAACCGAAGGCCCGAGTACTTCTTGGCGAGAAGGTCGACCAACTCGGCCTCGTAAGACTCGACCCGGAAGCGCTGCGCATCGAGCGGCTCGGAAAAGTAGACGATGCGCCGCGCCTGCTCCTCGAGCCAGGCTCGCGCGCATGGCGCTGTCGATCTCCAGATAGGCGGGAAGATAGGGGTCCGTGCCGTTGAGGATCAGCACGCGCGCTTCTTCCTCGGCCGCATGCGCCGATCCCGCGGTCATGCACAATCCGCCGAGCATGACCTGAAGCAGCCATGCCGCAGCCGCCATCCGTCTCACCACGGGTTTACATCCTTGGCTGAGGTGTCGCCGGGACTGCGCGCAACTGCGCCGCCAACTTCTCCGCGGTCGGCGCCGCATGCGCGAAGAACCGCTTGAGACCCGGACAAAGGTAGTTGAGCCCCGGCTCGCCGTCCGGCGTTCGCAGCAGCCGGTTCTTCGGGCACTCGCCCCAGCAGTCGCGCAGGAACTCGCATTGCTTGCAGTAACGCCGGCAGTGTTTCGGACTTGGCGTAGGCGAACTTGACCTGCGTCGGAGAGAACACCATGTCGCCCAGCGATTGCTGCCGGATGTTGCCCAGCCGGTACTCCGGGTACACGTAATGGTCGCAGGCGTAGACGCTGCCGTCGTGCTCGATCGCGACACCCTTGCCGCAGAACTCGCTCTGGATGCAGGTCTGGGCCGGCATTCCCATGCGCTGCACGACCAGCGTCTCGCAGAAGCTGACCAGCACCTTGCCATAGTCGCGGGCGAGCCACTCGTCCCACACCTTGGAAAGGAAATAGCCGTATTCGTCGGGGTCGACGGACCACGGCGTCACCACCGAGTCCGGGTGGTCCGGTTTCGCCTGCGGCGTGCCGACGATGGGCAACCGCGCGGGATCCCACTTCTGCGGCGCGGTCGTCTCGAACCCCTTGATCTCGACGATCGGAATGAACTGCAGATAGGTCGAACCCAGCTCGCGGCGCAGGAAGCGATAGACATCGAGCGGCTTCGACGCGTTGTAGCGATTCACGCACGTCAGCGTGTTGAACGGCACGCCGAACCGCTTGAGCATCTTCGCCGCGGCATACACGGTATCGAACGTCGGCGCACCACGCTTGGTGACACGGTACTTGTCGTGAATATCCTTCGGGCCGTCGATGGATAGGCCCACGAGGAAGCGATGCTCCTTCAGGAATTGCGCCCAGTCCTCGTCGAGCAGCGTGCCATTGGTCTGCAGGTCGTTCTCGATCCGCTGGCCGGCCTTCGCGTATTTCCTCTGCAGCGCGACGACCTTCCGGAAGAATTCGAGGCCGAGCAGCGTAGGTTCGCCACCCTGCCACGAGAAGACCACTTCGTCGGCCGTCACACTCGCGATGTAGTCCCGCACGAAGCGCTCCAGCACCTCGTCGTCCATGTGCCCGCCGCCCGGACCGCCCGGCAGCGTCTGCTTGCTCAGGTAGAAGCAATACGTGCAGTCGAGATTGCAGGCCGAGCCGGCCGGCTTGGCCATCACATGGAATCGCCGCGTGGCACGGTTGCCGAGCCATTGCGGCGCGTGATACTTGTCGACCTTCAGGTATTGATCAATTGTCGGCGTGGTCATGGGACCCCAGTGTTCGCGATCGGGTATACCAATGGGGATCGGCAAACCCGTCCCTTGCCCGGTCGTGGCATCCGGAATCTTGGCGAAAATGCCTCCGCCCGGCCTTGCGTTGAATCAACGCCGACCCACGAGCCGGCGAGCATTGAAACCAGGGGGGAAAGGACGGTTTGAGGGCGCGCAAGTGGGCGGCGGCCGTCATGGAGGCGTTTGGTGCCGGCAGTAGGAATCGAACCCACGACCAACGGTTTACAAAACCGCTGCTCTACCAACTGAGCTATGCCGGCCCGGTGAAATTGTAGCGCGCGCGATCGGCGCGCGAGGGGAACCGCGAAGGTCGCGGTTACTTGATGACCTGCAGATGCGACGGGCGCGGACGGCCGGGGCCGTCGTCCTTCGCGGCCTTGGCGTCCTTGACGTCGGCCTCCAGCGCGGCATCGATGTCGGGCAGCGGCGCGGATGCCGATGCGAGCGACGCGGCGGGATCCTGCGCGAGGGTGAACGCGAAGCCGTAGCCCGTCTCCTTGGCGAAGATGCCGGAGACGGCGCTCATCGGCACGGCGACTTCCTGCGACGAGCCGGAGAAGCGCGCCGAGAACTGCACCCAGTCGTTGTCGATCGTGAGCTTTCGCGTCGCCGACGTGCTGATGTTGAGCACGATCTCGCCGTTCTTGACGAACGCGGCGGGCACGCGCGTCTGCGCGTTCACCTTCACCGCGAGATACGGCGTCAAGCCGTTGTCCGCGCACCATTCGCAGATGGCGCGGACCAGGTACGGCTTGGCGGACTGTTCGGACATCGGATCGGAAGTTTACGCGCCGCGGGCGGCGGGTCAAGCGCGCCGAGCGGCCTCCGCACGGCACGCCAACTTCCGCGTTCGGCCGCGGTCGCTCGTGCGGCGACGCGCGGCCTCGCTGTGTGCGTGGAGAGGGGCAAGCCGTTTCGCGTCGGCCGCCACCCGCGCTCGCAGACGCGAGCTGCGCTCCTGGGCTTCGCCCTGCTCGCGCGGGTGTCCTCGGGCCTTGGCTCGCTGAAGCTCGCCCGCCGCGCTCGCGACTACTTCCGCATCCCGCGCTCGGCGGAAGTCAGCGCTTCGGAGAACGCCGGGCGCGCGAACAGCCGTTCGGCGTACTTCATCAGCGGCGCCGCCTGCTTCGGCATCTGCACGCCGTAGTAGTCGAGCCGCCACAGGAGCGGGGTGATCGCGACGTCGAGCATCGAATACTCCTCGCCCAGCATGTGCTTGTGCTTGGCGAACACCGGGGCGATCTGCAGCAGGCTGTCGCGGACGAGGTTGCGCGCCCGCTCGATCTGCTTCTGGTTGTTGCCTTCGAGCGCGTCGATGTGGATGAAGAGCTCCTTCTCGAACCGGTGCAGGAACAGCCGCGCGCGGGCGCGCATCACCGGGTCGGCGGGCATGAGCTGCGGGTGCGGGAAGCGCTCGTCGATGTACTCGTTGATGATGTTCGACTCGTGCAGCACGAGGTCGCGCTCGACCAGCACCGGGACCTGGTTGTACGGGTTCATCACCGCGAGGTCCTCGGGCTTGTGGTCGAGGTCGACGTCGATGATCTGGAAGTCCATCCCCTTTTCGTGCAGCACGATGCGGCAGCGCTGGCTGAAGGGATCGGTCGTGCCTGAGTAGAGCGTCATCATGATTGTTTTCTCCTCGCGCGGTGGCGGGTCGCGCGATTGGGATGTTTCGCCGGATCTCGCCGGAAGCCGAATCCGCTTCCGTTGTATTCGATGTTGGGGCGCCGCCTGTTCTCAGCGGCGAATCGGAAAGCGTCGCGAGGAGGCCGGGATGCCAGGCGCGAGGTCGCGAGGAACCGGAATGTACACGGCAGTACATGAGGATTCCGAGCGGCCGGGCAACGACGCAGACCGGCCCCGCAGCAGCTTTACGATCGTCGCTAGTGGACGTCCTTCCAGTATTCGTGTTTGAGCCAGTAGGCAAAGAAGAACAGCACGCCGAGGTAGAGGAGCACGACGAGCCCGAGGCGGATGCGCTTGTTCTTGGCCGGCTCCGCCATGTAGTCCAGGAAATTGACGAGGTCGCTCACCATGCGCTGGTACTCGGCCGGCGTGAGCGTCCCGGGCGTCTCCACCTCGAGCGTCTCGACCACGTACTTGTTGTTCTTCGCGGGCGCCAGCAGCACGAGGCTCTTGGCGCCGATCGCGGCGGCCTGCGCCTTCTCGTGATCGTCGTACTCGGTGCTGACCAGGCGGTTGACGCCGCCCGACTGCCACAGCACATGCGGCATGCCGACGTTGGGAAACACGAGGTTGTTCCAGCCGCTCGCGGCCGAATCGTCGCGGTAGAAGGCGAGAAAATAGTTGTACAGCCAGTCGGTGCCGCGCACGCGGGCCTCGACCGTCAGGTCGGGCGGCACGATCTTCAGCCATTCCTTGGCGTCGGCCGGCTGCATCGCGATCGTCATCGTGTCGCCGATCTTGGTCGGCAGCCACTCGAGCTTTGCCGCCTTGGGATCGAACTTGCCGGTGAAGATGAGGTTGTCCTGCACCATCGGCAGGTCGATGCCGAGGTCGGTCAGCCGGTTGTAGCGCATGTACTTCGCGCCGTGGCAATTGAGGCAGTAGTTGACGAACGTGCGCGCGCCGCGCTGCAGCGACGCGTCGTCGAGGCGGTTGACGAGCGCGGGCTCCATGCGCAGATCGGCGCCTCCCGACGCCATTGCCGCGCCGGCGAACAGGAGCGCCCCGAGGAGGACAGCGAATGCGCGCTTCATTCCGTCACCCTTTCCGGCACCGGCTTCGTCTTGTCGATCGCCGTGTACCACGGCATCAGCGCGAAGAAGAGGAAGTAGACGATGGTGAGCACCCGCGCCACGACGGTCGCGCGATCGGCCGCGTACAGCGGGAATCCGTCGGCGAACTGGCCCCACACGGTCACCGGCACGACGCCGAGGTAACCCAGGATGAGGAACGACACGACGAAGGCCGCCAGAGCGCCCTTGTACAGCGAGCCGCGGTAGCGGATCGATTTCACCGGGCTCTTGTCGAGCCACGGCATGAAGAAGAAGATCAGCACGGCGACGCCCATCACGATGACGCCCCAGACCTGGCTGCCGAGGAACGACGGCACGGCGCGGAGCATCGCGTAGTACGGCGTGAAGTACCAGACCGGCGCGATGTGCTCGGGCGTCTTCAGCGGATCGGCCGGGATGAAGTTGTTGGCCTCGAGGAAATAGCCGCCCATGTCGGGAACGAAGAACACGATGATCGAGAACACCACCAGGAAGGCGATGACGCCGACCGTATCCTTCACCGTGTAGTACGGGTGCGAGTAGATGCCGTCGAGCGGCAATCCGGTCGCGGGATCCTTCGGCTGCTGCTTGATCTCGATGCCATCCGGGTTGTTCGAGCCGGTCTCGTGCAGCGCCATGAGATGCGCGGCGACGAGCCCCAGCAGCACCAGCGGCATCGCGATCACGTGGAACGCGAAGAAGCGGTTCAGCGTGATGTCGGAGATCGTGTAGTCGCCGCGGATCCAGATGCTCAGGTCCTCGCCGATGAACGGCACCGCGGAGAACAGGTTGACGATCACCTGCGCGCCCCAGTACGACATCTGTCCCCACGGCAGGAGGTAGCCGAAGAACGCCTCGCCCATGAGGCAGAGGTAGATGAGGCAGCCGAAGATCCAGGTGAGCTCGCGCGGCTTGCGGTAGCTGCCGTACATCAGCCCGCGGAACATGTGCAGGTAGACGACGACGAAGAACATCGACGCGCCGGTGGAGTGCATGTAGCGGATCAGCCATCCCCACGAGACGTCGCGCATGATGTACTCGACCGACTCGAACGCCTTCGCCGCGTCGGCCTTGTAGCTCATCGTGAGGAAGATGCCGGTCACGATCTGGATCACCAGCACGAACGCCGCCAGCGAGCCGAAGTAGTACCAGAAGTTGAAGTTCTTCGGCGCGACGTACTTGCCCCACTGCGACTCCCAGAGGGCCGTCAGCGGGAAGCGCGCGTCGACCCATTTGTAACGGGCGTCGATCCAGTTCAGGATTTTTTCCATGGCCGCGCTCCGCTCACGCCGACTTGCCGTCTTCGCCGACGCCGATGAGGATCTTGGTCTCGGTCAGGTACTTGTACGGCGGGATGACGAGATTGGTCGGCGCCGGCACGCCCTTGTAGACGCGGCCGGCGAGGTCGAACTTCGACTGGTGGCAGGGGCAGAAGTAGCCGCCGAGCCAATCGGGGCCGAGGTCGGCCGGCGCCGGCTCGGGACGAAACGTCGGCGAGCATCCGAGGTGGGTGCAGATGCCGACCGCGACCCACATCTCGGGCTTGATCGAGCGCGTCTCGTTCTTGCAGTAAGGGGGCTGTTGCAGCACGTCCGAGTTCGGATCGGCGAGCTTGCTGTCGAGCTTGGGCAGCGTCTCCAGCATCGCCGCCGTGCGGTTGACGAGCCAGACGACCTTGCCGCGCCATTCGACGGTGATCTGCTGGCCGGGCTCGATCTTGCCGATTTCCACCTCGACCGGCGCGCCGGCCGCCTTGGCGCGCTCGCTGGGAAATAGCGCCATCACGAACGGCGTCGCCGCCGCCACGCCGCCGATTCCGCCGACGACGCTCGTGGCGCCGATCAGGAAGCGGCGCTTGCCCTTGTCCACACTGCCGTCCGCCATGTCGCTGCGCCCCGGGGTTCTGATCGGAAGATTCACTCGACCTTCGCAAACCTGTCGATTATAAGGGATTGGGCCCGCTCGCCGGAAGCTTTTCCTCCGGAAAACCAGGAAAAGCCGAGTGAGATCAGCAAGATGGCGGCGCCCTCCGGCGCCGGGCCGGCGGCGCGCCGCGGCGCAAGAATCGAGCCCGCATCACGGTGAAACGCGATTCCACGACCCGCGGTCAACCGATCCCGGCGGCCCGCGTTTTCGAGTCATCGACGCGGACGCGGGCGCGCGGTCTCCACGCGACAATGGCCCTATCGGGGACGGCGCGGAACGGCGCGATCGCAGGACCATCCAACAGGCGTGGCATGCCGGCGTACGCGCGGTCGGTCGGCGCCGAGTCCCACTGACTATAATTGCCGTTCACTCCCCCGCCGCAAAGACCCCGTGGTCCGAAGAATCTGGCTGCTGTTCGCGCAGGCCTCCACCGTTTGCCTCGCGGCGCTGTTCGTCGTGGCGACGCTGCGGCCCGACCTGCTGCCGCGCGTGACGCCGCCCGGCGGCGCGACGGTCCTGTTGCAGGAGATCGTCACGCCGACGGCGCCACAGAAGGGCTCGACGTTCGCCGAGGCCGCCAAGCGCGCGATGCCCGCGGTGGTCGCGATCTACACCAGCAAGGAGATGCGTCAGCGCAATCCGCTGGTCGACGACGACACGCTGCGCCGATACTTTCCGGACTTCGCCGAGCGGATGCCGCGGCAGCGGCAGACGAGTCTCGGCTCGGGCGTGATCGTCTCGCCCGACGGCTACGTGCTCACCAACCAGCACGTCGTCGACGGCGCCGACGACATCGAGCTCGTGCTGCAGGACGGCCGCCGCCTGAAGGCGAAGATCCGCGGCTCCGATCCGGAGTCCGACCTCGCCGTGCTGAAGGCCGATGCAGCCGGCCTGCCCGCGATCACGCTGGGATCGATCGAGCACGTGCAGGTGGGCGACGCGGTGCTCGCGATCGGCAATCCGTTCGGCTTCGGCAACTCGGTGACGTCGGGCATCGTCAGCGCGCTCGGGCGCAATCACCTCGGCATCAACCGCTTCGAGGATTTCATCCAGACCGACGCCGCGATCAACCCCGGCAATTCCGGCGGCGCGCTGATCGACGCCTCGGGCAACCTCATCGGCATCAACAGCACGATCTTCTCGCAGTCCGGCGGCTCGCTCGGCATCGGCTTCGCGATCCCCGTGTCGATCGCGCGCACGGTGCTGGAGCAGATCATCAAGAACGGCGAAGTGACGCGTGGCTGGTTCGGCGTCGAGCCGCAGGACGTGAGCGAGGAGATCGCCAAGGCGCTCGCCTACGACGGCACCGGCGGCGTGGTGATCCGCGGGCTCGTGAAGAACGGGCCCGCCGACCGTGCCGGCATGCAGGTCAAGGACATCGTCGTCGACATCGACGGCAAGCCGACCGTCGACACGCAGGTCATGCTGTCGCGGATCGCCGAGCTGCCTCCCGAAACGCATGCCCACGTGAAGCTGTGGCGCGACCGCAAGGCGCTGGAGGTCGACGTCACGGTCGGCAAGCGGCCGCGGGCGACCGGTCCCTAAGGGGATTGGTCGCTATTCCAACCATTGTCTTCATTGGCTTAGCGCGGGCGCTCTGACCACCCCGCTCTATTTGGATTTCCGATGTCCGATCTTGGGACGGATGGAACGCAATCCGCATAAGTACGCCTGGTCAGGGTCGATAGCCGTCGGTCAGCGTTTGCAGGAACTCGACGACGAGATCGATCTCGTCCGGCGAGAGCGCAGGCGCATAGCCCGGGTGCCGGTTGTACGGAACGTCGGTCGTGTTGACGTTCGGGTGGTAGGCGGGCGGCAGGTCGTCGAATTTCTTCACGCTGCCGTCCGTCGCGAGCGGGTACCATTCTTCGGGATGCGTGTCACGACGGACGTAAAAACCGACGACTTCCTTCAGTGACTTGAAGCGACCATTGTGGAAGTACGGGGCCGTGATGGCCACGTTGCGCAACGTAGGGACCTTGAACATGCCGCAAAGATCAGTGCGGTTCGGGAGGTCGGATCGCAAAGGTCCGCACAGCCCGAGATCGAAGTAGCTTGAATCTGAGTTCGCGGGGATCGCGGGATTGCGTGGCACGCCGACGTTGTCGTAGGTGAAATTGGTGAAAAGCGGCGGTGACCCGTCGGCACCGCGTTCGTTCGGGTGACACGCCGCGCAATTGCCCTTGTGCGGAAAGTTGAAGAGCTTGAGTCCCTGCAGCTCGCGGCCGGTCAAGGTCGCCTTCCGGGCGAGGTACAGGTCGTACTTGCTGTCGAACGGATGAAATGCCGGGTCCTCGAGCTGGTAGCGTGCCAGCGCGAAGCGGACGCGGTCGAACGCTGTGTCCGGCGCGTCTAGGATGCCCGCGCCGAACACGCGACGAAACTCGCTGGCATAGGAGGCGCCCCTGACCTTATCGATCACGGCAGCGACGCTCTCGTTGGCCATCTCGTGTGCGGCCAGGAACGGACGCTCCGCCTGTTCGAAGAGCGAGTCGGCGCGACCGTCGCGGTTGAAGCCGCCGGTCGGCTTGCGTTCCTTATCGAAATGGAAGCCCGGCGTCAGACTGAGGTAACGCAGCGACGGCGCTTTACGAAAGCCGGGGTTGGCGAGCGCAGCACCGCCTGCGGGCACGACAATGTTGGGATTGTTGCTCGCGTGTGCGGTGGCCGCCGCGTGGCAGGTCGCGCAGGACATCTTTCCCGACGCCGAAAGACTGGCGTCGTTGAAGATCTTTTCGCCCAACGCGGCGGCGGGGCTCAGCACGACGTCGGAGGTACCCGTTACGCCGCCGGCTCCGCCCCAGGCCGCGACAATCGTGGCAACGCCGGCGATGGCCAGCCACCCGGCAACCCCGGTACGCGGTATCGGATTGAACTGCATTGTCTTGCGCCGCTGCTGGCCCATACCACCTCCGGGCGCCGGAAAACCGACCGGCGCCGTGCGAGGGCTTGCCGTTACGGGTCAGCCGTAGAAGGTAAACCGTCTGGTGATGCCGAATGGCGGGTTACGTTGCGCCGCCCAGCAACGCGCTTCGCTGCGCGACTGGTCCGCCGCAGGATGCCGGCGGTGATCGCCACGATCAGGAACGTTTCGATGCCTTCCCGCAGCGTAATGGCGAAGATCTGCAGCATTGGGGTATCCGCGAGTTGGCAGGGTCGCGATTCGCCAACATGAATGAGAATGATTCTCATCATATGTATCGCCCGCATCGAACGCAAGAGGGCGCCGACGCCACTTGGCGGAATGGACGCGACCGGCGGCCCGATGCTGAAGCAGGAGCGCGAGCAATCCAGCCTTGCGCCATGCCGGAACAACTGGAATCGCGGCCGGTCTCATCGCGCGCTGCCGAGGCGCTCGCGCAGCACGCGGTGAAGGATCTTGCCGGTGGCGGTGCGCGGCATTTCGACTTCGGCGATGAACGTCACGGCGCGCGGCCGCTTGTAGCCGGCGATCTTGTCGCGGCACCACTCGAGGACGGCGGACTCGCTGGCCGGCGCGCCGTCGTGCATGACGATGACGGCGTGGACTGCCTCGCCCCATTTCTCGTGCGGCACGCCGACGACGGCGACGTCCTTGACGCCGGGATAGCGGCCGAGCAGATTCTCGACCTCGCTCGGATAGACGTTCTCGCCGCCGCTGATGATCATGTTGCTCTTGCGGTCGACCAGATGAATGAAGCCATGCTCGTCGCGCCGCCCCATGTCGCCGACGCTGCAGTAGCCGCCGCGGAGCGATTCTGCGGTCTTGCCGGGATCATTGAGGTAGCCGTCGAAGGTGTACGGCGTGCAGGAGAAGAGCTCGCCGACCTCGCCGTCCCGAACCTCGCGGCCGTGCGCATCGAGCATCTTCACTGGCGCGGAACCCGTCCACTCGCGGCCGACCGAGCCCAGGTGGTCGATCTGCTCGTCGGGGCGCAGCAGCGTCACCCAGCCGGCCTCGGTCGATCCGTAGAGCTCGTAGAGCTGCGAGTTCCGGAAATGGTCGAGGATCGCGAGCTTGGTGTCCTTGCGCGCCGGCGCGGACGAGATCATCAGCTTGCGCACATGGCCGACGTCGTAGGCGGCCTTTACCTTGTCCGGAAGGCCGAGCGTCATGATGTAGTGCGTGGGGACGAGCGATGTGAACGTGACGCGCTGCGACGCCATCGTCGCGAGGAGCGCCTCCGGATCGAAATGCCTGTGGTCGTCGACGACGCACGTGGCGCCCAGGTAGGTGAACGTGAATGCGAAGTAGAGCGAATTCGCGTGGCACATCGGCATGACGAGCAGCGCGGTGTCTTCGCGCGTGAGCCCCATGTCGAGCGCCGTCACCAGCGAGATCAGCGCACTGCCCTGATGGTTTCGAATCGCTCCCTTGGGCTTGCCGGTGGTGCCCGACGTGTACATCAGCGCCCACGTGTCGGTTGGCAGCACGCTCGCACCGGGCTCGGAATCCGAAGCGGAGGCGATCAACGCCTCGCAAGGCGGTCCATCCCGGCCGCGCGCCGTCGCCGATCCGGATCCAGCCGCTCGCGGGAATGGCAAGGTCGTTGCGGATACCTTCGACGCTGTCGATCAGCTCGTCCTCGACGATGAACGCTCGCGCGCCGCAGTGCTCGGCGATGTAGCTGATCTCGGTCCCGACCAACCGGAAATTGATGGGCACCGCCACCAGCCCGGCCTTCGCCAGCGCGACGTAGATCTCCATCCACTCGAGTCGGTTGTGCGCAAGCAGCGCGACTCGATCGCCCTTCTGCAGACCCAGCCCGAGCAGTGCGTTGGCGAGCCGACAGGCGCGCGCATTCCACTGCGCGAACGTAATCGCACGGCGCGAGTCGCGCGCCGCGATCTTGTCCGGCGAAAGGCGCGCATGCGCCCCGACAATCTCGCCGAGGTTGAGGACTCCGCTCACCGCCGGCGCTCCTTCTCGGCGTCGTCCCAGGCGGTGAGCGCCTGATAGTCGGGCACCCAGCCGAGCCCCTTGCCGGCGTCGGAACTGAGCGCATCCTGCGTCACGACCACGTCGAGCAAGGCCGGGGCCTTGGTGAATGCCTCCCGGAGCGCGCCCTCGAGCCGATCCGGATCCGTCACGCGCTCGGCATGCAGACCGAACGCGCGCGCCATGCCGGCGTAATCGCTCCAGGCGAGCGTGGTGCCGACGACGCGGCCGCCGTAATTCATCTGCTGGTCGAGCCGCTCGATGTTCCACGCCGCGTTGTTGGCGATGATGAAAACCGCCTTGGCGCCGTGTCGCTTTGCGCTGTCGATCTCCATCGCATTGATGCCGAATGCGCCGTCGCCGCTGACCACGACAACTTGTCGGCCGGGATGAAGCAGCGCCGCCGCGACACCGAACGGAGTGCCGACCCCGAGACAGCCGAACGTTCCGGCATCGAGGTAGGTGCGGGGCGCGTCGAGTCCGAGACGCGCGAAGCTCAGGATGTCGCCGCCGTCGGCGATCGTGATCGCATCCGGGGCCAGGACCTTGCGCAGTGCGGCGAAGATCCGATTGGGGTGCATGTGGCCGTCGTTGCCAGCCGGCGCACGCGCGAGCTCATCCGCGTATTTTGCCGAGCGGCGCAGGTGCTCGTCGCGCATGCTCTTCGTCCAGGCGGTGTCTACCGCGCCCCGCGCGGGCAGGCTCGCGGTCATCGCTTCAAGCGCCAGACCAGGATGCGCAAACAGCTCCGCTTCCCCTCGCCGGTTCTCCCGCAGCTCCTCCGCATTATCGGCAATGCGGATCCAGCGCGCGTTCGGAAACACCGCCGGCGAGCCGTAGCCGGTCTGGTAATCGAGCTTGCGACCGATCGCGACGACGAGGTCGGCTTCCTTCATCACACGGGCGCGCACTGCGCCGACGAACGACGGGTGCGTGCCGGGCACGAGGCCGCGGCTCTCCTGCGTGTCGAGATACAGTGCGCCGCTCGCATCGAGAAAGCGCGTGAGCTCCGTTGCATTGCCCATCGCACCGCGGCCGGTGAGGACGAGCGGCCGGCGCGCCGCAGCGATCAGAGCGGCCGCGCGCGCGACATGCTGGGGTTCGGGCGGGATGCGGCGCGGCGCCTTCGGCGCGAGGTATTCCGGAAGCACGATCCCCGGCGGGACGCGCATGCGCAACACGTCGGTCGGAATCTCCACGTACACCGGCCCCGGCGGATTGCCGTCGCCCATTGCGGTCGACCACGCCTTGTCGAGGTCGCGCAGCAGGTTGTCGGCCGTTCGCAGCGTGCGGGCGCTGCGCGTCACGGGCTTCATGATCGAGACGTGGTCGATGCCCTGCAGCGGACCGAGGTCGTCCTGCGGTATCGGCGCGCAGCCGCCGATCAGCAGGACCGGAGCGCGCTCGAGCTGCGCATTGGCGATTGCCGTCACGCAGTTGGTGACGCCGGGCCCCGCGGTCACGAGCGCGATGCCCACCTCGCCCGTCAGCACCGCATGGCAGTGCGCCATGTGTACGGCGGCGCCCTCATCGCGCACGTCGACGATCCGCACTTTGCGCTGGAACAGGTGGTCCCAGATCGGCTGGATGTGGCCGCCCTGGAGGCCGTACACGCGGTCAACGCCGCGCGCGACGACAAACTCGGCGATCCATTCGGCCGCGGTTCGGGCAGGGATTGCACTCATGCGAACACCTCCGGGGGAAGCCATTGCCGACGCTCGCACGCTCCAGGCATGCGCGCTCAACGATCGGCTTGCCCCGCGCTTGCTCGAAATGAAGATGCCGCGCGCGGCAGACAAAACTACTGCATCCGCACATTGGAATCAATCGAACGCGGCGCGCGGCCGCCCGGGCCGGCGGTGGCAACGCCACGGGAACCGTTCGGCGAGACTGAGTTCTCGCTGCGGCGAGGTCCTCTTTAAGCGGGGCCCCGGCAGGCGCAGGCGGCTACGGCGCGAATCGCAGCGGGTGGTATTCCGCGACCACGGCACTGGCGAGGCGATGGACCGGAGCTCGTATGGCCGCTTCTGGCCGTTAGCAGACATTCGTCAACGACGGCTTTCGTCCCATAGCGGGACGGTCGGACCTCTCCAAAGCGGACGTTTGGAGTTGCCGGGTGACGCAAGTCAATTGCGGCAGCGCCGCACGACGCGGCGCCGCCACTGCTTCTCGTCCTTAATTAGCCCTTCGCCCTCGCGGCTTCCGCGGCCACCTTCTGCTGTTCCGGCGACAACATCAATGGCGGTCCGCGTTTGACCTCATTCGCAATAATCCACTACGCGCGCACCCGCGTGACTTCGCCGCACTCGCCAACGCCGGGTCCCGGCAAGAGCTGTCACAAGACCGAACTCCGATCCGGCGTTGTCAAGAAGGCAGCGATTTGCCCCGGGGCAATCTGTCTACTTCGTCTCCGTCGTTGCATCCTTTACGCATTTCTTCATAAAGCTCGACTTCGCGGCACCGGCCAACTTCTTCTCCGTTGCCTGGGTCGTGCAAGCCGTCGTCGCTGCTTCTGCCGCGTCCTTGTCGCATTTCTTGATGAAGCTCGACTTGGCGGCCCCCGCGAGTTTCTTCTCTACAGCCTGCGCTTCACAGGATGAGTTGGCCGCGAAAGCGGTGGTGCTGGCGAATAGGATGATCGCCGTGACAACGAGGAGACTCTTCATGACACGTCCTTTCATGTTTGGAGTGATCATCGGCTGCCGTCGTCGCAATGCGAATCTGCGACGCGGCAGTCCAATTCAAATATGCTACACCGGTTCGGACCGGCAGCTTTGGGGGGCGAAGCATGGCGAAAACCCAGGGGTACGCTACTTCGCCGCCGCCGCGTCGCGCGCCGCCTCGTCCTCCCTCGACGCCGGGCGCTTGACGAAGCGCGCGAGGAAGAGCCCCAGCTCGAACAGCAGCCACAGCGGAACGGCGAGCAGGAGCTGCGACACGACGTCGGGCGGCGTGAAGATCGCGCCGACGATGAACGCGCCGACGATCATGTAGGGGCGCACGCTCTTGAGCTTGTCGAGGCTGACGACGCCGAAGCGCACCAGCACGATCACGATCACCGGCGTCTCGAACGTGATGCCGAAGGCGATGAACATGGTCAGCACGAACGACAGATACTTGTCGATGTCGGTCATCATTGTCACGCCGGCCGGCGCGTACCCGGCGAAGAATCCGAAGGCCACCGGGAACACAACGAAATACGCGAACGCCATCCCGACCAGGAAGAAGATGAAGCTCGACACCAGCACGGGCAGCGCCAGCTTGCGCTCGTGCTGGTAGAGCCCGGGGGCGATGAACGCCCACATCTGCCAGAGCACATAGGGCAGCGCGACGACGAACGCCGTCATCAGCGTCACCTTGAGCGGGACGAGGAATGTGCCGGTGACGTCGGTCGCGATCATCGTCGCGCCCGCCGGCAGCACCCGCATGAGCGGCGCGGCGAGCGCCGCGTAGATGCTCTTGGCGAACGGGACCAGCGCCAGCAGCACCACGACGACGGCGATGATCGAGCGCATCAGCCGCGAGCGCAGCTCGATGAGATGCGAGATGAACGTTTCCTGCACGCCCTCCGATGCCGGTTCGCTGCTCATCGGCGGGGGCCCGCAGCGCCGCGCGGATCAGCCACGCTCGAATCCCGGAAGCGACGCCTGGCGCGTCGCGGCTGCGGCGTCAGTCGCGCCCGGCGTCGCGGTGTCGGAGGGCGCGGCGTTCGAGGGCGCCGCGGCGGGCGCCGGCGCGGACGCCTCGACCCCCGGCGTGGACGGTGCCGTCTCGGGCACAGCGTTGAGCTCCGACTCGAGCTTGCGCGTTCCGGACTCGACGTCGCGCGCCGCGTTGCTCATCGTCGTTTCGATGTCCTTCGCGGCGGATTGCACGTCGTGCTGCAGCTTGCGAAGCTCCTCGAGCTCGAGCTCGCGGTTGATGTCGGCCTTGACGTCCGCGACGTACCGCTGGAGGCGGCCGAACAGGAGGCCGAGCGTCTTGGCGGTCTTGGGCAGCCGCTCGGGGCCGATGACGATCAGCGCGACGACCGCGATGACGACGATTTCAGAGAAGCCGATGTCGAACATGCAAGGGCCTGTCGCGGCGAGCGTGGGGCGAGGAGCATTCGGCGGGAGGCGTGACGCGCCGCCGCGCCCGACGCCGGACGCACGGCCCTACGACGTCTTTTCCTTCTTGACCTCGCCTTCGATCGTCGTCCCGCCGATCTGCCCGGGAGGCGCCTCCGCCGTCTTCGCGGCATCGGCTTCGGTCTCGGCGCCCTTCATGCCTTCCTTGAAGCCCTTCACGGCACCGCCCAGGTCCTGCCCGATGTTGCGCAGCTTCTTGGTGCCGAAGATGAGCACGACGACCAGCAGTACGATCAGCCAGTGCCAGATGCTAAGTCCACCCATGTCGCTCTCCTGATGTCGTTCAGCTGCTCGGCAGCATGCGGCCCAGCGGCACCGTGCCGCCGAGAATGTGCAGGTGGACGTGCATCACGTCCTGGCGCCCGATCCTGCCGGTGTTGATGATGGTCCGGAAGCCGTCGGGCGATCCCTGCTCGCGGGCGAGGCGGCCGGCGAGCGTCATGATCTTGCCCAGCACGCCCGCATCGTCCTGCGTCACGTCGGAAAGCGAGCCGATGTGCCGCTTGGGAATGACCATGAAATGCACGGGCGCCTGCGGATGGATGTCGTGGAACGCCAGCACGTCGTCGTCCTCGTAGACCTTCCGGGCCGGAATCTCGCCCCGCACGATCTTGCAGAAGATGCAGTCCTGCACGTTCGCTCTCCACATGTGGCACGCGGCACGCCGACGGAGCGCCGCGCCGCCGCCCGCCGCCTTCGCCCTGCCTGCCTTTGCGTGCCGTCGTCGGCCGCGCCGCCGTCAGGCCTTGCGCGCCGCTTTTTCGGCGATTCCCGATGTGCCTTCCCGCCGCGCGAGCTCCGCGCGGACGTCGGCGGGGGAAAGGCCGTGCTGCGCGAGCAGCACGAGGCAGTGGAACCAGAGGTCCGCCACCTCGGCGGTGATGCGAAGTTTATCACCGTCCTTCGCGGCCATGACCGTCTCGGTCGCCTCCTCGCCGATCTTCTTCAGGATCGCGTCGTCGCCTTTCGCGAGGAGCGCGGCGACATACGAGCTCGCGGGATCGGCCCCCCGGCGCGCCGCGATGGTGGCCGCGAGCCGGTCGAGCACGTCCCCGGCGCCGCCGGGCTCGCGCTTTTCAGCCGGGGCCATAGATGACCTGCGGATCCTTCAGCACCGGCTCGACCGGCTCCCAGTGGTCGTCCTCCAGCCGCTGGTAGAAGCAGTGCTCGCGCCCCGTGTGGCAGGCGATGCCGCCGACCTGCTCGACGATGACGAGAATCACGTCGTTGTCGCAATCGAGGCGGATCTCCTGCACGAGCTGGACATGGCCCGATTGCTCGCCCTTGCGCCAGAGCTTGTTCCTCGTGCGCGACCAGTAATGCACTTCGCCCGTGCGCGCCGTGGCTTCCAGCGCTTCGCGGTTCATCCAGGCGAGGGTCAGCACCTTGGCCGTCCCGACTTCCTGCGCGATCGCGGGAACGAGGCCGTCGCTCTGCCACTTCACCTCTTCGATCCATGCGCTCATGTCCGGATTCCTCCCGATCGCGTGCGGCGCCGCCGCTACGTCCGCATCTCGATGCCCGCGGCAGCCATCGCCGCCTTGGCCTGCTGTATGGTGAACTCACCGTAATGAAAGATCGAGGCGGCGAGCACGGCGTCCGCGCCGCCGACGGTGACGCCGTCGACCAGGTGCTGCAGCGACCCGACGCCGCCGGACGCGATCACCGGCACCTCGACCGCGTCGACGATCGCGCGCGTGAGCGCGAGGTCGAATCCCGTGCGCGCGCCGTCGCGGTCCATGCTGGTGAGAAGGATCTCGCCGGCGCCGCGGGCGACCACTTCGCGCGCCCATTCGACCGCGTTGAGGCCGGTCGGCGTGCGCCCGCCGTGCGTGAATACCTCCCAGGCTTCCGGCGCCGACTGCTTGGCGTCGATCGCGGCGACGATGCACTGCGCCCCGTAGCGCGCCGACGCCGCCTCGAACAGCGCCGGATTGCGGACGCCGGCCGTGTTGATGCTGACCTTGTCGGCGCCCGCGTTGAGCAGCGCGCGGATGTCGTCGACCGAATTGACGCCGCCGCCGACGGTCAGCGGAATGAACACCTGATCGGCGACCGCCTCGATCATCTCGTAGAGGAGCCCGCGCGTCTCGATGCTCGCCCGGATGTCGAGGAACGCGAGCTCGTCGGCGCCCTCGTCGTCGTAGCGGCGCGCGACCTCGACCGGATCCCCGGCGTCGCGCAGATTGACGAAGTTGACGCCCTTCACGACGCGCCCTTCGGCAATGTCGAGACAGGGAATGATGCGCTTGGCGAGGCCCATTTCGGCTCTCAGCTGAAGCTCAACCGGCGCCGCCCTTCGCCGCCTTGAGCGCATCCTTGAACACCAGCTTGCCTTCGTAGAGCGCGCGGCCGGCGATCGCGCCGACGATGCCTTCCTTTTCGAAAGGCAGCAGCGCCTCGATGTCGGCGATCGAGGCGATGCCGCCCGACGCGATCACGGGGATCTTGAGCTCGCGCGCGAGCCGCACCGTCGCCTCGACGTTGATCCCGGTGAGCATGCCGTCGCGCCCGATGTCGGTGTAGATGATCGCCTCGACGCCGTAGTCCTGGAATTTCTTGGCGAGATCGACGACGTCGTGCCCGGTCATCTTCGACCAGCCGTCGGTCGCGACCTTGCCGTCGCGCGCGTCGAGTCCGACGATGATGTGGCCGGGGAACGCATAGCAGGCGTCGTGCAGGAAACCCGGGTTCTTCACCGCGGCGGTGCCGATGATCACGTAGGTGATGCCGTCGTCGAGGTAGCGCTCGATCGTGTCGAGATCGCGGATGCCGCCGCCCAGCTGCACCGGGATCTCCTCGCCGATCACGCTCGTGATCTCGCGGATCGCGAGCTCGTTCTTCGGCACGCCCGCCACCGCGCCGTTGAGGTCCACGAGGTGCAGCCGCTGCGCGCCCTGCTCCAGCCAGTGCTGCGCCATCGCGGCGGGGTCCTCGGAGAACACGGTCGCCGAATGCATCTCCCCCTGCTTCAGGCGAACGCAGTGTCCGTCCTTGATGTCGATCGCGGGAATGATTTGCATGGGGAGCTCGGAGGAATCCGGCGAAGTGGGTGGGCGGGCGCGTGATCGGCGCGGGGGGTCTGCGGGGAAAGGATGCGCGCGGGACGAGCGATCAGCTGCGTCCGTCCCAGACGACGAAATTGGCGAGCAGCTGGAGTCCGACGCGGTCGCTTTTTTCCGGATGGAATTGCGTCGCGAAGATATTAGCCCGGGTGATGGCGCAAGTAAACGGCGCCGGATAGTCGGCCGTGCCCGCGATGACGTCCGGGTCGGCCGGGTCGGGATGGAAACTGTGCGCGAAGTAGAACCGGCTCGCGTCGGGAATGCCGCGCCAGAGCGGATGGGCGCGCGCCTGGTCGACGGGGCTCCATCCCATGTGCGGAACCTTGAGCCGCGCGCCTCCCGGCGCCGTCATCGCCGCGTCACGGAACCGCACGACGTCTCCGCGCAGGATGCCGAGCCCGGCGGTGGGCCCCTCTTCGCTCGCATCGAACAGCATCTGCAATCCAAGGCAGATGCCGAGGAAGGGCCGGCTGGCCGCGGCGTCCATCACGGCGTCGCGCAATCCGGCGGCGTCGAGGCTGCGCATGCAGTCCGGCATCGCGCTCTGGCCGGGCAGCACGACGCGGTCCGCCTCGCCGATCGTCCTCGGGTCGGCGCTCACGATCACGCTGCAGTCAGGCGCGACATGCGCGAGTGCCTTGGCCACCGAGCGCAGGTTGCCCATTCCGTAGTCGACGACGGCAATGTCGGGCATCGGAATTCAGGGGTCGAATGTCGGATGGCCAGCGCGCTGGGGTGACGGATGGCGCGCAATTTGCGCCGCGAAGGATCGAATCGGAGGCGTAATGAAAGAATTTCACGGCGGCATCGATATGCATCGAAGACGCCGCTCCGCGCCCGCAGCCGGATCGGTCAACCGATCAGAGCGCCCCTTTGGTCGATGGAATGGCGCCTGCCGCGCGCGGATCGTGCGCCACGGCCATCCGCAGCGCGCGGGCGAAGGCCTTGAACACCGTCTCGGCCTGATGATGCGCGTTGGCGCCGCGAAGATTGTCCACATGCAGCGTGACTTGCGCGTGATTGACGAATCCCTGGAAGAATTCGTGCGCGAGGTCGACGTCGAAGCTGCCGATCATCGCGCGGGTGAAGGGCACGTGGAATTCGAGGCCCGGCCGGCCCGAGAGGTCGATGACGACGCGCGAAAGCGCCTCGTCGAGCGGAACGTAGGCGTGCCCGTAGCGGGCGATTCCGGCCTTGTCGCCCAGCGCCTGCCGGACCGCCTGCCCCAGCGTGATGCCGATGTCCTCGACCGTGTGATGGGCGTCGATATGGAGATCGCCCTTCGCCGCGACGTCGAGATCGACCTGCGCGTGGCGCGCGAGCTGGTCCAGCATGTGGTCGAGGAACGGAACTCCGGTCGCGAGGACGGCGCGGCCCGCGCCGTCGAGGTTCACTTCGACCGTGATCGCCGTTTCGGCGGTCTTGCGCTCGACCCGGGCGGTGCGCGGCTTGGACATGTCGGTCATTGAAGTCGTCGGAGCGATGCCATCAGCGCGTCGTTCTCGGCCGGCGTGCCGACCGTGATGCGAAGGCAATTCTCGAGCAGCGGATGCGCGCCATGTAAATTTTTCACCAGGATCCGGTCGGCGCGCAGCGCGTCGAACCAGCCCTCCGCGTCGGGGACTCGCGCCAGCACGAAATTCGTCTGCGTCGGATGCACTGTAACACCGGGCAGCGCCGCCAGCGCCGCCTCGAGCACGGCGCGTCCCGCGACGATCGCCCGCGCCTGCGCGGCGAACGTCTCGCGCTCGGCAAGGAGCACCGGCGCCACGGCCTGCGTGAACCCGTTGACATTATACGGCGGGCGCACCTTGTTCAATTCGGCGATCCACTCCGGGGCGCCGACCGCATAGCCCAGCCGCAGCCCCGCCATCCCGATCTTGGAGACCGTCCGCAGCACGACGAGGTTCGCGAACTCCGCGATGCGCGGCAGGAAGCTCACCTGCGCGAAGGCGTGGTACGCCTCGTCGACGACGACGAGGCCGGGCGCCGCGCGCACGATCCGCTCGACGTCGCGCTCCGCGAAGAGATTGCCGGTCGGGTTGTTCGGCCACGCGATGAACACCAGCGCCGGCTCCTCGCGCGCGATCGCGTCCTCCATCGCGTCCGCATCGAGCGCGAAACCGGGCTTGAGCGGCACGCCGACGAAGCGCATCCCGCAGAGCAGCGCCGTCAGCCGATACATCACGAACGACGGATCGGGGGCGAGCATCGCCGTGCCCGGGGTCGCGACCGTCAGCGCCGCGAGGTGGATGAGTTCGTCGGAGCCGTTCCCGAGGACGATGCCGAGTCCGGCGGGAATGTCGAAATGCGCGCGCAGCGCCGTCTTCACGGCCTCGGCGTCGCCGTCGGGATAGCGGTTGACGGACACGGCCGCCGCCGCGGCGCCGACCGTGTCGCGCAGTGCGTCCGGCAGCGTGTACGGATTCTCCATCGCGTCGAGCTTGATCATGCCGGCGGCGTCGGCGACCTTGTACGCCGCCAGCGCGCGGATCTCGGGCCGCACCACCGCCGCGACGAATTTCGCGGCTTCGCTCATTCGCGCCCTCCGGGCGGGCGGCGAGGATCGGTGGGTTCGATTGTCGGTCGCATCTCAATCGCGCGGCGACGCGCCCTTCGGGCCTAGGCTTCGCCCGCCGCGCTCATTCGTCGAGCCTGTAGCGGGCGCTCGCGGCATGCGCGGGCAGCCCCTCGCCATCGGCGAGCGTCGCCGCGACGGGACCCAGCGTGCGCGCCGCCTGCGGCGACAGGTCGAGGAGGCTCGAGCGCTTCTGGAAATCATAGACGCCGAGCGGCGACGAGAAGCGCGCGGTGCGGCCGGTCGGCAGCACGTGGTTGGGTCCCGCGCAGTAGTCGCCCAGCGCCTCGGACGCGTGGTGTCCCATGAAGATCGCGCCGGCGTGCCGGATCGCGGGCAGCAGCGCATCGGGATCGGCGACCGCGAGCTCGAGGTGCTCCGGTGCGACGCGATTGGAGATCGCGGCCGCCTCGGCCAAGTCGCGCACCTTGACGAGCGCGCCGCGATGCGCGAAGGAGGCCGCGATGATGGCGCGGCGCGGCATCTGCGGCAGCTGTCGTCGCACACTTGCGGCGACCGCATCGATCAAGGCCGAATCGGGCGAGACCAGGATCGCCTGCGCGAGCTCGTCATGCTCGGCCTGCGAGAAGAGATCCATGGCGACCCAGTCCGGATTCGCGGTGGAGTCGGCGATCACCAGGATCTCGGAGACGCCCGCGACCATGTCGATGCCGACCGTGCCGAAGACACGCCGCTTCGCGGCGGCGACGTACGCGTTGCCCGGGCCGCAGATCTTGTCGACCGCGGGGATCGTCGCGGTGCCGTAGGCGAGCGCCGCGACGGCCTGCGCGCCGCCGATCGCGAACGCGCGCGAGACGCCGGCCAGGTGCGCTGCCGCGAGGACGAGCGGATTGCGCACGCCATCCGGAGTGGGCACGACCATCACGATCTCGCCGACGCCGGCGACGTGCGCCGGGATCACGTTCATCAGCACCGTCGACGGATACGCCGCCTTGCCACCGGGCACGTAGACGCCGACACGGTCGAGCGGCGTGACCTGCTGGCCAAGCCGGCTGCCGTCGGGCTCGCGATAGGACCACGATTCCATCTTCTGCCGCTCGTGGTAGGCGCGCACGCGCCCTGCCGCGACGGCGAGCGCGTCGCGCTGCGCGGCAGGCAGCGCGTCGTAGGCGAGCCGCATTTCCGAAGCGGAGATCTCGAGGGCCGCGACGGAATCCGCCTTCACGCGGTCGAACCGCGCGGTGTAATCGAGCAGCGCCGCGTCGCCGCGCGCGCGCACGTCGGCGACGATCGCCGCGACGGTCGTGTCGACCGCGGGGTCCTGCGCCGCTTCGAACGCGATCAGCGCCGCGAACGCTGCGTCGAAATCCGGCGCGGTCGAATCGAGGCGGCGCAGCACGAGGCCGTCGGCGTCCATCGGCGCGTCCCCGTCACTTCTCCGCGTGCCGTGCGCTGACCGCCGCGGCCATCGCGTCGAGCAGCGGCTGGACCACGCCGCGCTTCAGCTTGAGCGCCGCGGGATTGACCACGAGCCGCGCGCTGATCGGCATGATCTCCTCGACGACGACGAGATCGTTCGCTTTCAGCGTGTTGCCGCTGGAGACGAGATCGACGATCGCGTCGGCGAGCCCGGTCAACGGGGCGAGCTCCATCGAGCCGTAGAGCTTGATGAGGTCGGTGTGCATGCCTTTCGCGGCGAAATGCTCGCGCGCCGTCCGCACGTACTTGGTCGCGACCCGAATGCGTGCCCCGCGCTGGACCGTGCCGGCCCAGTCGTAGCCGCGTCGCGTCGCGACGACGAGCCGGCAGCGTGCGATTTCGAGGTCGAGCGGTTGATACAGCCCTTCGCCACCCTGCTCCAGCAGGATGTCCTTGCCGGCGACGCCGAGGTCGGCGGCGCCGTGCTGCACATAGGTGGGCACGTCGGTCGCGCGGACGATGAGGAGCGCCACACCCGGCCGGTTGGTCGCGATGATGAGGCGCCGCGACGTCTCGGGATCCTCGGCAGGCACGATGCCGGCGGCAGCGAGCAGCGGCAGCGTCTCGTCGAAAATGCGCCCCTTGGAGAGCGCGAGGGTCAGCGTGGTCACGGGAGCCTGCGCGAATGGCGTTGCAGCGAAGGCTTCATTCTACCGGACGGGCTGCGGCCGGCCTTTGCCGGAAGGCCACGCAATCGAGGGCCGTCTACTGTTGCGCGGTGGGAACGTTCGCCGGCACCGGCTCGTCGCCGCTCGTACGGAACGGATTGATGTCGACGCCGCCGCGGCGCGTGAAGCGCGCGTAGACCGCAAGCGATTCGGGCCGGCAACGCTGCCGGACGTCGGCGAAGATCCGCTCGACGCAATGCTCGTGGAAGCCCGGATGGCGCCGGAAGGACACGAGGTAGCGCAGCAGGCCCGCGGGATCGATCGCCGGACCGCGGTAGCGGATCTGCACGCTCGCGTAGTCGGGTTGACCCGTCACCGGACATACCGAGCGAAAGAGGCGCGTCATCCATGTCTTTTCGACGATGGCGCCCGCGGCGATGAGGGCCTCGGGTTCCGGCGCGAACGTGTCGACCCGCAACGGCAATGCATCGAGGCACTCGCCGGAGAGCTCCTCCCGTCCGCGCGCGGCGAAGGCCTCCGGCGCCTCGAGCCCGGCGTCGACCGCCGCGCCGGTGGCCGCCGACAGGTCGCGCGCGAGCGTTGCCGCGACGGCGTCGCGCGACGCGAACTTCGACTGGTTGAGCGCCGTGAGGTAGAGCTTCACGGACTTCGACTCGACGATGCGCGGGGAATGCGCCGAAACCGCGAAGGTCGCGACGCCGACCTGCGGCTTGCCGTGCGGATCGAGCCACGACACTTCGTACGCGGTCCACAGGTCGGCGCCGCGGAACGGCAGCGTCGCGCCGAACGCCAGCCCGTCGCGAAGGGGCGCGCGCTCGACCGCGAACAGGAGCGCCGGGATCGTAGGTGTCCGCGTAGACCGTCGCGCGGCCGAGCGGCGAGGCGCCGAGGTCGGTCATGCGACGCGGCGGATCTGCGCCCCCAGCGCGGAGAGCTTCGCCTCGATGCGCTCGTAGCCGCGGTCGAGGTGGTAGATGCGGTCGATCGTCGTGTCGCCCTCCGCGACGAGGCCCGCGATCACGAGGCACGCGGAGGCGCGCAGATCGGTCGCCATCACATTCGCGCCGGCGAGCTTGGGCACGCCGCGGACGATGGCGGTGCTGCCCTCGACTTCGATGTCGGCGCCGAGGCGGACCAGCTCCTGCACGTGCATCATCCGGTTCTCGAAGATCGTCTCGGTGATCGTCGAAGCTCCCGTCGCGCACGCCGCGAGCGCCATCATCTGCGCCTGCATGTCCGTCGGAAACGCGGGGTACGGCGCCGTGCGCAGCGCGAACGCGCGCAGCGGCTCATGACGGGCGATGCGGATCGTGTCCGCCGTCACCTCGATCGCGGCGCCGGCTTCGCGCAGCTTCTCCAGCACCGAGTCGAGCGCGTCGGCCTGCGTGCCGGTGAGCGTCGCCTTGCCGCCCGCCGCGGCGACCGCCGCGAGGAACGTGCCCGTCTCGATCCGGTCGGGCATGATGGTGTGGGTCGCGCCGCCGAGGCGCGGGACACCCTCGATGACGATGCGATCGGTGCCCGCGCCGTCGATGCGCGCTCCCATCGCCGTGAGGCAGCGCGCGAGGTCGACGATCTCGGGCTCGCGCGCCGCGTTCTCGAGCGTCGTCGTGCCCTGCGCGAGCGTGGCCGCCATCAGCAGGTTCTCGGTTCCCGTCACCGTCACGACGTCGAACACGAAGCGCGTGCCGATGAGCCGCCTCGCGCGTGCGTTGATGTACCCGTGCTCGAGGTCGATCTCGGCGCCCATCGCCGTCAGCCCCTTCACGTGCTGGTCGACCGGACGGAGGCCAATCGCGCAGCCGCCCGGCAGCGAGACGCGCGCCTCGCCGCAGCGGGCGAGCAGCGGTCCGAGCGCGAGGATCGACGCGCGCATCGTCTTCACGAGCTCGTAGGGCGCGAGCGGCCAGTCGATGCGCGCCGCGTCGAGCGCGACCGTCGCGTCGTCGCGCGCCTCGCAGCCGACCCCCATCTGCGACAGCAGCGACTGCATCGTCCGAATGTCGTTGAGCCGGGGGACGTTGCGCAGGACGAGCGGCTCGGCCGTCAGGAGGCCGGCGCACAGGATCGGCAGCGCGGCGTTCTTCGCGCCCGAGACGCGGACCTCGCCATGGAGCGGCCGTCCGCCTTCGATCAGCAGCTTGTCCATGTCAGGCGCCGCGCGCCGCCTGCCATTGCGCGGGAGTCAGCGTCGTCATCGACAGCGCGTGGATCTCCTCGCGCATCCGGTCGCCCAGCGCGGCATAGACGAGCTGGTGCGCGCGGACCTTCGAGAGCCCGTCGAAGGCGGTGCTCACGATGACGGCTTCCCAGTGATGGCCGTCGCCGCGGACGGCGATGTGCGCGCAGGGAATGGCGGCGGCGATCTGCTTTTCGATGGATTCGGGCGTGACCATGGCGGTTCCGTCGGTTATTGCGGTGATCGTCAGCGCCGCAGCTTCCAGCCGCTCGCCAGCAGCGCGAGTGTGAGCGCCGCGAGCGCGACGCAGCAGGTGGCGACGATTGCGAGCGAGATCGCCGGCGCCACGTCGGAGAGGCCGAAGAAGCCGTAGCGGAAGCCGTCGATCATATAGAAGAACGGATTGAACCGGGACAGCGACTGCCAGAACGGCGGCAGCGAGTGGATCGAGTAGAACACGCCCGAGAGGAAGGTGAGCGGCATGATGACGAAATTCTGGAATCCCGCGAGCTGGTCGAATTTCTCCGCCCAGATGCCGGCGATGATGCCCATCGTCCCCAGGATCGCGCTGCCGAGCAGCGCGAACCCCAGCGCCCACAGCGGATGCGGCAGCGCGGCCAGCGCCGGCAGGAAGAAGAGCGTGACCGCGAACACGCCGAGGCCGACCACGATGCCGCGCACCATCGCCCCCAGCACGTAGGCGATGAACAGGTCGGCCGGCGACAGCGGCGGCAGCAGCACGAAGATGAGGTTGCCGGTGATCTTCGACTGGATGAGCGACGACGAGCTGTTGGCGAATGCGTTCTGCAGCACCGCCATCATCACGAGCCCCGGGAATGAGAAAGGCCGTGTAGCCCACCTGGCCGTCGAATACCGTGACCCGCGATTCCAGCACGTGCGAAAAGATGAGCAGGTAGAGAAGCGAGTTGGCGACCGGCGCCGCGATCGTCTGGAACGACACCTTCCAGAAGCGCAGCAGCTCCTTGTAGAGGAGCGTGGGCCAGCCGGCGCCGCGCAGCATCATTGCACGCGCTCCTCCGCGCCCATGATGCGCAGGAAGACGTGCTCGAGGTCGGTCTCCTGAAGTGCGAGCTCGTCGATCGCGATGCCTTCGGCGCGCAGCGCGGCGAGAAGGTCCTCGAGCTCGGCGTAGCGAGTGAGGCCGATTTCGAAAATCCGATCATCCTGCCGACGAACGCGCGCCTGCCATGCCGCGGGGACGCGCGCGGCGACGAGGCGCACCGTCAGTCCCTCGACCTGCGACAGCAGGTTCTGCTTGGTGTCGAGCGCGACCAGCGCGCCCGCCTTCAGCATCGCGATGCGCCCGCACAGCGCCTCGGCCTCCTCGAGATAGTGCGTCGTCAGGATGATCGTGTGCCCGTCGCGATTGAGCTTGCGGATGAAGCCCCACAGGCTCTGCCGCAGCTCGACGTCGACGCCCGCGGTCGGCTCGTCGAGGACGATCACCGGCGGCTTGTGCACCAGCGCCTGGCCGACCAGGACGCGCCGCTTCATCCCGCCCGACAGCGAGCGCATGTTGGCGTCGGCCTTGGACGTGAGGTCGAGGTGATGCAGGATCTCGTCGATCCACGCGCCGTTGTCGCGGATCCCGAAATACCCGGACTGGATCCGCAGCGTTTCGCGCACCGAGAAGAACGGATCGAACACGAGCTCCTGCGGCACCACGCCCAGGAGCCGGCGCGCCGCGCGGTAATCGGCGATGACGTCGTGGCCGAGGATGCGTGCGGAGCCGCTGTCGGCGCGCGTCAATCCGGCCAGGATCGAGATGAGCGTGGTCTTGCCGGCGCCGTTGGGCCCGAGCAGGCCGAAGAATTCGCCCTCCTCGACCGCGAGGCTCACCCCGGCGAGCGCCCGCACGCTGCCGAAGCGGCGCATCACGTTGACGACTTCGACGGCGGCGGCCATGAGGAGCGCAGAGTGGGAACAGCGGAGCATTCGCCGCGCCCGGTCGGAGCGCGGATCGATAAGGCCAGAACCTATTTCAAAATGGGGCGAGCGGCCCGAATGCGCGAAGGCCCGCAGCGAGCCCCGAGATAGTACAGGCACGTACAGCGAGGGGCGAGCGAGGACACGACAAAGCAGTCGGGCTCGCGCAGCCTATTTTGAGATAGGTTCTAGTCGGCGAGCATCTCCGCAACGCCGTAGAGCTCGCCCAGGTCGCGCAGCGCCGCGGGAACGTTCGTGTACCGGAGCGGCTTTCGCTCCTGCGCGGCGCGCCGCTTCAGCGCGACCAGCACGGCGACCGCGGTGGAATCGACGGCTTCGATGCCGGCGCAGTCGACCACGCCGTCGGAGGGCAGCGGCAGCTCGCGCGCCGCCTCGAGCGCCGGCCCCGCGTCGGCGACGGTGAGGACGCCGCTGAACGTCCAGCGCCGGCCGTCCTCCGCGGCGACGAAGCGGCCCGTTCCGCCCGAGCCCGGTGCGCACTCCAGCATCATTTCGCGGGCGTTCCCTTGTTGCGGTCGGCGAGCGTCTTGATGAGGCCGTCGATGCCGCCGTTCTTGATCTGCGCGTTGAACTCGTCGCGATAGTTGGTGACGAGGCTCACGCCCGCGACGATCACGTCGTAGGCCTTCCAGCCGTCGGGCGTCTTTTCGAGCGAGTAGTCGATCTGCACCGGCTGTCCACTCGTCTTGGTCACCTGCGTGCGGACCGTGACCTCGGTGTCGTCAGGATTCATCTTGAACGGCTTGTAGTCGATCGTCTCGCTGCGGTACTGGTTGAGCGCGCCGGCGTAGGTGCGCACGAGGAGCGCGCGGAACTGGTCGGCGAGCTGCTTCTGCTGCTCCGGCGTCGCATTGCGCCAGTTGCGTCCCATTGCCAGCGCCGTCATCCGCATGAAGTCGAAATGCGGGACGAGCTTGACCTCGATCAGGTCGCGGATGTGCGCCTGGTCGCCGGACTGAACGAGCGGGTCGGAGCGGATGGTCGCCAGCGTGTCCTGCGATACGCGCTTCACCATCGCGTCCGGCGCTTCCTGCGCGAGTGCGGGCACCGCCACCAGCGCTGCCAGCGAGATTGCGGCGAACACGACCGGCCGCGCGATAGCTCTCATCATTCAGGCTCCTCCAGTTCTTCGATCGCCGGCGGCGGATTGCCGTCGAAAACGAGATACCGCCGCCGCTGCAGGTAGGCGTTGCGGATGAAAAGATAACGGTCGAGCGCGCCCGTGTTCACGACTTCGCCGGCGTCGAGCGCCTGCGCCCGCAGGTCGATGTAGCCCAGGCCGTAGATCGAGTTGCGCAGCGGAACATACGGGATGAAGCCGACCGGTCCCGCGTAGACGCGGACCAGCACGCCCGTGCCGTCGCGCACCGTCGTCGGGCCGAACAGCGGGACGAAGAGGTACGGGCCCTGCGGAAATCCCCAGACGGCGAACGTCTGGCCGAAGTCCTCGTTGCCGCGCTCGATGCCCAGGTCCGACGCCACGTCGAAGAGCCCCAGCACGCAGATCGTGTTGAGCAGCACGCGGCCGAAGTCGTTGCCCGCCTTCTCGGTCTTGCCCTGCAGGAGGCCGTTGATGCCCGAGAAGAAATCGTCGATGTTGTTGAACACGTTGGTGACGCCGGTGCGCACGAGCTTCGGCACCGCCTGCACGTAGAGCTCGGCGATCGGCTTCACGATGTTGCCGTCGACGACGTCGTTGACTTCGAACATCGCCCGGTTCATCGGCTCGAACGGGTCGTCCTTCGAGGGCGCGGCGGCGCAGCCGGCGAGGAGCAGCGTCGCCGCCAGCACGGCGGCCGGCAGTGCTCGCATCGGCATCGGGCGCGGCTTCATTTGGAGCCTGCCGACGCGGCCTTGTCGAACAGGAACTGCCCGATCAGCTTTTCCAGCACGACGGCCGATTGCGTCTTCTTGATGACATTCCCGTTGGCGAGCATCTTCGTGTCCCCGCCCGCGTCGAGACCGACGTAGACCTCGCCGAGGAGACCCGACGTCAGGATCGACGCGATCGTGTCCGCGGTGAATTCGTTTCCCTCGTCGATCTTCATCGTGACGACCGCCTGGTAGGTCTTCTGATCGAACCGGATCGCTTCGACGCGGCCCACGACCACTCCTGCGGCCTTCACCGGCGCGCGCAGCTTTAGACCGCCGATGTTGTCGAAGTTCGCCTCGAGCCGGTAGCCCGGCGTGGCCCCTACCGAGACGAGATTGCCGACCTTGAGCGCGAGAAAGAGAATCGCGCCGATCCCCATCATCACAAAAATGCCGACCCAGAGGTCGATCGTGCTGCGATTCATCGCGCGGCTCCCTGCATTGTCGTTGTCGAGCCGACCGGAACGCTGCCGGCGCGGCGACGTTGGTGCGGCGCACTCATTGGTCCCTCCGCGCTCGCGGCCTCATTCGCCAATTCGGCTGCTGCGCACCCGGCAAGGCTCATCTGAACCCCCGGAACATGAAGACGGTGAGCACGAAATCGAGCGCGAGGATGGTGAGCGAGCTGTAGACGACGGTGCGCGTCGTGGCGCTCGACACTCCCTCGGCAGTGGGCTTCGCGTCGTAGCCCTCGAACACGGCGATCAGGCTGACGGCGACGCCGAACACGACGCTCTTGACGATGCCGTTGAGGATATCGTGCCGGAAGTCGACGGCGGCCTGCATGTTGCCCCAGAACGCGCCGGCGTCGATGCCGAGGAGCCGCACGCCGACGAGATACGCGCCGAACACGCCCAGCGTCGAGAACAGCGCCGCCAGCAGCGGCATCGAGACGACCCCGCCCCAGAAGCGCGGTGCGACGACGCGGGCGAGCGGATCGACCGCCATCATTTCCATCGCCGAGATCTGCTCGGTCGCCTTCATGAGGCCGATCTCCGCGGTGATCGCGCTGCCGGCGCGGCTCGCGAAGAGGAGGCCGGCCACCACCGGTCCCAGCTCGCGGACGAGCGAGAGCGCGACGAGGACGCCGAGCGACTGGTCGGCGCCGTAGCGCTGCAGCACGTCGTAGCCCTGCAGCGCCAGCACCATCCCGACGAAGAGCCCCGAGATGAGAATGATGACGAGCGAGAGCACGCCGGAAAAGTAGATTTCGCGCAGCGTGAGGTGGATGCGCCGGAACGCTGCGGGCGATTCCCGCACGACCGTGACGAAGAAACGCGCCGCGTACCCGAACCGCGTGAGCCCGTCGGCCGTCGCGCGGCCGACGCGCCGGAACACGCTGGCGAGGCCGTTCCCCGCGGCGTGGCCGTGCTCAATCATGGGCGAAGAGCTCCGTCCTGTAGGCGGTGGCCGGATAGTGGAACGGCACCGGGCCATCCGCCGCGCCGTCGACGAACTGGCGCACGAATCGCCTCGCTGGACGCGCGCACTTCGTCCGGCGTGCCCTGCGCGACGATCCGTCCCTCGGAGACGAAATACATGTAGTCGACCATCTTGAGCGATTCGTAGACGTCGTGCGTGACGACGATCGACGTGATGCCGAGGGCGTCGTTGAGCCGGCGGATCAGCTGGCCGACGACGCCGAGCGAGATCGGGTCGAGCCCCGCGAACGGCTCGTCGTAGAGCACCAGCATGGGGTCGAGTGCGATCGCCCGCGCGAGCGCGACCCGTCGCGCCATGCCGCCGGAGAGCTCGGATGGGCGCGAGCTGCGCGGCGCCGCGCAACCCGACCGCGTGCAGTTTCATCAGCACGAGATCGCGGATCAGCTCCTCGGGCAGGTCGGTGTGCTCGCGCAGCGCGAAGGCGACGTTCTCGAAGACGGACATGTCGGTGAACAGCGCGCCGAACTGGAACAGCATCCCGAACTTGCGGCGCATCGCGAAGAGCGCGTCGCGGTCGAGGTCCGGCACCGACTCCCCGGCGACCGTCACGCGGCCCGACCACGGCTTGATCTGGCCGCCGATGAGCCGAAGGATCGTCGTCTTGCCGCAGCCCGATCCGCCCATGATCGCGACGACCTTGCCGCGCGGAATCTGCATCGAGATCCCGTCGAGCACGGGTCTCCGGTCGTAGCCGTAGCGGACGTCGGCGAGCTCGACCGCGAATTCGCGCGCCGTGGGCGCCGGACTGGATTTCTCACCGGAATGCATCGACGGCTCGTGGACGCTCGGAACGAAAGAGGGCGATTGTAGCGTGCGGCCCCGGCCACAACAATGACCCATGGTCAGTTGGCGTGGCGAGCATGGATTGACCGGCCCGCCAGTCGCGCAGGCGGAGGCGCCGTCGCGGTAGTCCCGCTCAACCCTGAAGCAGCTTCTGCTCCGCCCGCGAGAGCTCCTCCGGCCGCCCGAGCAGCACGACGATGTCGCCGCTCTCGAAGACCCATTCGGGAAGCGGCCGCTGCGGCGGCGCGCCGCGGCGGCGCACGCCGGTCACCTCGACCAGACCGTCGATGCCGAGCGACGCCAGCGCCTTCCCGGCCGCGTGCGCGCGCTCGGGCAGCAGCACCGAATGCAGCCGCGGCTGCAGGTTGTCGGCGGCGTCGGCCGCGTCGGACGCGCCGTGGAAGAATCCGCGGAAGAGGCTGTAGCGCTCTTCGCGGATCGTGTGGAGCCGCTTCAGCACGCGGTTGAGCGGCACGCCCAGCACCAGAAGCGAATGCATCGCGAGCATCAGGCTGCCTTCGAGCACCTCGGGTACGACCTCGGTCGCGCCCGCGGTCGAGCAGCGCCTCGATCTCGCTGTCGTCGAGCGTGCGCACGATCACCGGAAGGTCGGGCCGCTCCTGATGCGCGTGATGCAGGATCTTGCGCGCCGCCGCCGTGTCGTTGAACGTGATCACGAGCGCCCGCGCCTTCGCGAGGCCCGCGGCGACGAGCGCCTCGCGGCGCTTCGCGTCGCCGTAGACGACGTTGCCGCCATCGGCCGCCGCCTCGCGCACGCGTTGAGGGTCGGAGTCGAGCGCGATGAACGGAATGTCTTCCGCTTCGAGCATCCGCGTGAGGTTCTGGCCGCTGCGGCCGTAGCCGCAGACGATCACGTGCTCGCGGCGCGCCATGTTCGTCGCGGCGATCCTGCGTCACCTGCGCGGCGCGCGCCAGCCAATCGTTGGCGGTGAACCGGCGCACGATCGGATCGGCAAAGTGAATGACCAGCGGCGCGCCCAGCATCGACAGGATCATCGCTGCGAGGACGATCTGCGTGAACGGCGGTCCCGAGGATCTTCGCGTCGAAGGCGAGCGCCAGCATGACAAGAGAGAATTCCCCGGCCTGCGCGAGGTAGAAGCCGGTACGCAGCGCCGTGGCCGGCGACGCGCCGAACAGCCGCGACAGCAACGACGATCAGCACGAGCTTGGCGACGACCGGGCCGACGAGGAGCAGCAGCACCCATCCCCAGTTGGCGACGACCTGCGCCGGATCGAGCGCCATGCCGACGGTGACGAAGAACAGACCCAGCAGGACGTCGCGGAACGGCTTGATGTCCTCCTCGACCTGGTAGCGGTACTCGGTCTCGGCGATCAGCATGCCGGCGAGGAACGCGCCCAGCGCGAGCGAGAGCCCGGCGAACTGCGTGATCGCGGCGAGCCCCAGCGTGACGAGCAGCACGTTCAGCATGAAGAGCTCGGCGCTCTTCTGTCGCGCGATGACGTGGAACCATGCGCGCATCGGCTGCTGGCCGGCGAACAGGATGAGCCCGAGCGCGGCGGCGGCCTTCAGCGCGGCGACGCCGAGATCGGTCGCGACCTCGCCGCCGCTCTTGCCGAGCGAGGGCAGGGCGATCAGGAACGCGACGACCGCGAGATCCTGGAAGAGCAGGATGCTCATCACGTCGCGGCCGTGCGCGGTGCCGAGCTCCATGCGCTCGGCGAGCATCTTCGACACGATGGCGGTCGAGCTCATCGCGAGCGCGCCGCCCAGCGCGAAGCCGACCTGCCAGCCCCATCCGATGAGGTACAGCGCGAGCATCGCCGCCGCGGTCGTGATCGCGACCTGCGCGAGCCCGAGGCCGAACACCGCGCGCCGCATCGACTTCAGCTGCGGCAGGCTGAACTCGAGGCCGATCGAGAACATCAGGAAGACGATGCCGAACTCGGCGAGATCGCGCACGTTCTCGGTGTCGGGAACGAGCGCCAGCGCATGCGGGCCGACGCCGAGCCCGACCGCGAGGTAACCGAGGATGGGCGGCAGCCGGATCAGCCTGCAGATGACCACGACGACCACCGCGGCGCCGAGCAATACGAGAATGAGTTGCAGCGTTTGCGGCATCGTGATCAGGGACCGGTGCAGCGCGCCGCGACAGCGCGGCCGCGAGTGCAATTGACTCTAGCACAGCGTCGCGGCGCGACCCGGCGGCCGCTGCCCCTGAGCTATACTGACCCGCATGACCGTCGAGAGGGCCATCGCCCCAGCCGCCACGACGCCGTCCGCGGATGGCGCGGGCTTCGACGCCGGGCGCGCGCTCGCGCTCGCGCGCGAAGTCCTGACGACCGAGGCCGCCGCGATCACGGGGCTCGCGGCGCGTCTCGGCGCGCCGTTCGCGGCCGCCGTCCTGCTCATTCTGCGTTCCAGCGGGCGCGTCGTCGTGTCCGGGATCGGAAAGTCCGGCCACATCGCGCACAAGCTCGCGGCCACGTTCGCGTCCACCGGAACGCCGGCCTTCTTCGTGCATCCGGCCGAGGCCGGCCACGGCGACCTCGGCATGATCGCGCCCGGTGACGTCGTGGTGATGCTGTCCAATTCGGGCGAGACCGACGAGCTCGTTCACCTGCTGCCGCACCTGAAGCGCCAGGGCGCGTCGATCATCGCGCTGACCGGCAACGAGGACTCGTCGCTCGCGCAGGCCGCCGACGTCCACCTCGACGCCGCGGTCGACAGCGAGGCCTGCCCGCTCGGCCTCGCGCCGACGGCCAGCACGACCGCGGCCCTCGCGCTGGGCGACGCGCTCGCGCTGGCGCTGCTCGATGCGCGCGGATTCTCGGTCGAGGATTTCGCGCGCTCGCATCCCGGCGGCGCGCTCGGCCGGCGCCTGCTGACGCGCGTGCGCGACGTGATGAAGACCGGGCGCGACCTGCCGGTCGTGCCGCACGACGCGACGCTCGCGCAGGCCGTCGTCGAGATGAGCGGCAAGGGCATGGGCATGACGGCGGTGGTCGACGCTGACGGCAAGGTCAGCGGCATCTTCACCGACGGCGATCTGCGCCGCTGCCTCGATCGCGTGCGCGACTTCGGCGCCGCGCGCATCGCCGACGTGATGACGCGCGCGCCGCTGACCATCGGCCCCGAGCGCCTCGCGATCGAGTGCGTCGACCTCATGGAGGCGCCGCCGAAGAAGATGGCGTTGCTGGTCGTCGACGCGACCGGCAAGCTGGTCGGCGCGCTGCACATGCACGACCTGTTCCGCGCCCGCGTCGTATGAGCCCCGAGCCGTTGCCCGACGACCTCGCGCGGCGCGCGCGGGGCATCCGGCTCCTCACGTGCGACGTCGACGGCGTGCTGACCGACGGCCGCCTCTACTACGGCGACGACGGCCGCGAGATGAAGGCGTTTTCGTCGCTCGACGGCGTGGGCATCAAGATGCTCGCCGGCGCGGGCGTCACCGTCGCGTGGATCACCGGCAGCAATGCGCCCGCGGTCGCGCACCGGGCGAAGGCGCTCGGCGTCACGCGGCTGCTGCAGGGCTCGGAGGACAAGCTCACGCCGTGGGAGCGCCTGCGCGCCGAGCTCGGCCTGCCGGGTGCCGCCTGCGCGCACATCGGCGACGACCTGCCGGACCTTCCGCTGATCCTGCACTGCGGCCTGGGCGTCGCCGTGCCGCACGCGCCGCACGCCGTGACGAGCCGCGCGCATTACGTGACGCGGCGCGACGGCGGCCGCGGCGCCGTGCGCGAGGTCTGCGAGCTGATCCTCGCCGCGCAGGGCGCGCTCGACGCGCAGCGGGACGCGTTCACCGTCAGCGCGGACGGAGGCCGGCCTTGAGCAGCGCGCGCGGGATCCTCGACCGGCTGACCGCGTGGTCGCCGGCGCTGTTCCTCGGCAGCCTGGCGGCGCTCACGTACTGGCTCGACGCGCAGGTGCAGCCTCCGGCGGCGCGGCGCGACGGCAGCGCCCGCCATGATCCCGACATCTACATCGAGAACATTCGCGCGTTCGCGCTGGACGAAGCCGGGCGCGTGCGCGAGTCGCTGACCGCGAAGCGTGCCGAGCATCATCCCGACACCGAAACCGTCGACTTCGTCGCGCCTTCGCTGGCGCTCACCGAGCCCGGCAAGCCGGGAATGTCGATCACCGCGGACAACGCGACCGTCGCGGGCGACCGCGAGACGGTCACGTTTCGCGGCGGCGTGATCGCCCGCCGCGACGCCGGCTCCGCCGCGGAGGGCAAGCCGGCGGAAGGCCCGTCGTCGCTGCGCACCGAGATCCTGCGCGTCGTCCCGAAGAAGGGCCTGGCCGACACCGACCAGCGGGTGACGATCGAGGACCCGCGTGGAATAATCGAGGCCGTCGGCATGTCGCTCGACAACAACACGCACACGCTGAAGCTCAACTCCGGCGCGCACGGCACGCTTCAACCCAAGGCCATCTCGAAGTGATGCGTTCATTGCTCCGTTCCGTGCGGCGGCCCCGCACGGGTGCCGCGATTGTCGCTGCCGCCGTCGTCCTCGCCGCCGGCGCCCGTGTCGCCGCGGCCGAGACCGCCGACCGCGAAAAGCCGATCAACTGGATCGCCGATGCCGCCGACGTCAACGCCGAGACGAAGGTCGGAACGCTGATCGGGCACGTCGTGATCACGCAGGGAACGATGGTGATCCACGCCGAAAAGATCACCTTCCGCCAGAATCCCGACAACTCGATGTCGGCGACCGCATGGGGCAGCCCGATCACGTTCCGCCAGAAGCGGGACGGGTTCGACGAATATTTCGAGGGATTCGCGCAGCGTGCCGAGTACGACGGCACGAAGCAGCTGCTCGAGCTCTTCGATCGCGCGCTGCTCCGGCGCAACCAGGACGAGATCCGCAGCAACTACATCTCGTACAACACGGCGACCGAGTTCGCGAAGGCCGAGGGCCGGGGTGGCGTGGTCGCGGCGCCCGAATCCGGCGGCGCCGGCGCGCGCGTGCGCGGCGTGTTCCAGCCGAAGTCCGATACGCCGATGCCCGGCAAGAGCAAGGACAAGGACGCCGCGAAGACCTCCCCAAAGGCCGCATCGAAGGCGGCGCCGCCGCCCGTCGCACCGCCGCCGGCCGAGCTGAAATCCGCGACCGAGCTCGCGCCACAGCCGGCGAAATAGCCGGCGCCGCGAAGTCGCAACCCGTGAGCCACCTCTCCGTCGCCCGCCTGGAAAAGCGGTACAAGGCCCGCACGGTCGTGCACGACGTCTCGCTCGACGTCGCGAGCGGCGAAGTGGTCGGCCTGCTCGGGCCCAACGGCGCGGGCAAGACGACGTGCTTCTACATGATCGTCGGACTGACGGCGGCCGACGGCGGCCGCATCGAGCTCGACGGGCGCGACCTGTCGCGGATGCCGATCCACTCGCGTGCGCGGCTCGGATTGTCCTACCTGCCGCAGGAGGCCTCGATCTTCCGCAAGCTGACGGTGGCGGAGAACGTGCGCGCGATCCTCGAGCTGCAGGACCTCGACGCCGACACCCGCTCGAACCGCCTCGACGCCCTGCTCGAGGACCTGTCGATCTCGCACCTGGCTGACGCCTCGGCGCTGAGCCTCTCGGGCGGCGAGCGCCGCCGCGTGCGAGATCGCGCGGGCGCTCGCGACCCGGCCCCGCTTCATCCTGCTGGACGAGCCGTTCGCCGGCGTCGACCCGATCGCCGTGCTGGACATCCAGAAGATCATCGGCTTCCTCAAGGACCGCGGAATCGGCGTCCTCATCACCGACCACAACGTCCGCGAGACGCTCGGCATCTGCGACCGCGCCTACATCATCAACGAGGGCCGCGTCCTTGCCTCGGGCGTGCCGGGCGAGATTGTTTATAATGAGGCCGTAAGGAAAGTCTACCTGGGCGAGCACTTCCGGCTCTGATCCCCCCGCTGCGGACGCGATGAAGCAAACGCTCCAACTCAAGCTCTCGCAGCACCTCACGCTGACGCCCCAGCTGCAACAGTCGATCCGGCTGCTGCAGCTGTCGACGCTCGAGCTCAACGCCGAGGTCGAGCGCATCCTGCAGGAGAACCCGCTGCTCGAGAAAGCCGAGGGCGACGAGGAAGGCGCGCCGCCGGCCGAGGCGCCACCCGTCGACCCGCGCGCGCCCTCGGAAGCCGAGACGCGGAGCGCGCCCGCCGACGCCGGCGACGGCGCGGCCGAAGACGGCGGCACGCGCGACACCGAGGAGCGGCGCGATGCCGAGGGGCAGCGCGACACGGTCGACCGGGCCGACTTCGAGGACTACTCGTCCGGCGACTCCGACTGGGGCGGCCCGAGCGCCGACGACGACGACGACGGGTTCTATCCGCAGCAGGTCGCGACCAGCACGCTGCGCGACCACCTGATCGGACAGCTGGCGATGCTGAACCTGCCGCTGCGCGACCGGCAGATCGTCGCCGCGCTGATCGACGCGCTCGACGAGGACGGCTATCTCCACACGTCGCTCGAGGAATTCGCCGAGCTCTTTCCGGAAGAGCTCGACATCGATCCCGACGAGCTCTCGATCGCGCTGCGTTACCTGCAGAGCTTCGAGCCGGCGGGCGTGGGCGCGCGCGACGCCGCCGAATGCCTGACGCTGCAGCTGAAGGCGCTGCCCGAAGCCACGCCGCACCGCGCCGAGGCGCTGACGCTGGTCGCCTCGCACCTGCCGCAGCTCGCCGCGCGCGACTTCACCAAGCTGAAGCGCGCGCTGCACGTCGACGACGCCTGCATCCGCGCGGTGCGCGCGCTGATCATGAGCCTCAACCCGCGGCCCGGCGCGCAGTTCGCGAAGACCGAGGCGAACTACGTCGTGCCCGACGTCGTGGTGAAGAAGACCCGCGGACGCTGGCAGGCGGCGCTCAATGAGGCGGCGATGCCCAAGCTGCGGCTGAACCGCATCTACGCCGACATCCTGACGCGCAACCGCGAATCGTCGAACCAGCAGCTGGCGGCGCAGCTGCAGGAGGCGAAGTGGCTGATCCGCAACGTGCAGCAGCGGTTCGACACGATCCTGCGCGTGTCGCAGGCGATCGTGGAGCGGCAGCGGCGCTTCTTCGAGCACGGCGAGGTCGCGATGCGGCCGATGGTCCTGCGCGAGATCGCCGACATGCTCGACCTGCACGAATCGACGATCTCGCGCGTGACCACGCAGAAATACATGCTGACCCCGCGCGGCACCTACGAGCTCAAGTATTTCTTCGGCAGCCACGTCGCGACCGACACCGGTGGCGCGGCGTCGGCGACGGCGATCCGCGCGCTGATCAAGCAGCTCGTCGGCGCCGAGGATCCGAAGACGCCGCTCACCGACAGCAAGATCGCGGACATCCTCGGCGACCAGGGCATCCTCGTCGCGCGGCGCACGATCGCGAAGTACCGGGAGGCGCTCTCGATCCCTCCCGTCAACCTGCGCAAGGCGCCGTGATCCCGGCCGCGCGCGGAATCTCCAGCAACGGAAGGAGAGTGCGATGAACCTCAACGTCACCGGCAACCACCTCGACATCACGCCCGCGCTGCGCGACTACGTCGTGGCGAAGCTCGACCGCGTGTCGCGCCATTTCGACCACGTGATCGACGTGAACGTCGTGCTTTCGGTGGACAAGCTGAACCACAAGGTCGAAGTCAACCTGCATGCGCGCGGCAAGGACATCCACTGCGAGGCGATCGAGGCGGACATGTACGCGGCGATCGACGTGCTCGTCGACAAGCTCGACCGCCAGGTGGTGAAGCACAAGGAAAAGCTCGCGCTGCACCGGCACGAAGGTCACGCCGCGAAGCGCGACGCCGCCGCCTGACGCGGGCCGGTCCGGCCCAACGCACCGCGCTTCCTCCGCATGAACCAGGTCGCCGAGCTCCTGCCCACCGCGAACATCCTGCTCGACGTCGACGCGGGTTCGAAGGCGCGACTGTTCGATGCGGTCGGGACGCTCGTCGAGTCGAGCTCCGGCCTCGCGCGCAATGTCGTGGTCGACAGCCTCACCGCGCGCGAGAAGCTGGGCTCGACCGGGCTGGGCCAGGGTGTTGCGATTCCACACGGCAGGATCAAGGGATTGCGCGAGGCGCAGGGCGCCTTCGTGCGACTGCGCGCGCCCATCCCCTTCGACGCGCCCGACGGCAAGCCGGTGGCGCAGGTCTTCGTCCTGCTGGTCCCCGAGCAGGCGACCGAGCGGCACCTGCAGCTCCTGTCCGAGCTCGCGCAGATGTTCTCGGAGAAGCGATTCCGCGAACAGCTCGCCGCCGCTTCGAGCCCGGTCGAGCTTCGGGCGCTGTTCGACGGATGGGCGGCGACCGCGTGATCGCGGGCGCGCGGCGCGCATGACGAGCGAGCACGGCATGGTCCGGCAGGTCAGCGTCGAGAAATTCTTCAATGACAACGAGGCCCGGCTCGACTTGAGCTGGGCCGCCGGCCGCCAGGGCGGCAACCGCGTGCTGACCGGCGACGCCGCATTGAAGCCGACCAGCGGCCAGGTCGGACACCTCAACCTCATCCATCCATTCCGGATCCAGATCCTCGGCGCGGCGGAGATCGCCTGGGTGAAGGGCCTCTCCGCCGAGGTATGGCGCGACACGGTCGCCCGGCTGTTCGGCACCGAGCTCGTCGCGATCGTCGTCGCCAACGGCGAAGCGGTCCCGCCCGAGCTCTCCGCGCGCTGCGCCTCCGATCACGTCGCGCTCTTCACGTCGACCCAGCCGTCGCCGAACGTGGTCGAGGTGATACGGCTCTACCTCGCGCGCGTGCTCGCCGAGGCCACCACGCTGCACGGCGTCTTCCTGGACGTGCTGGAGATGGGCGTCCTCATCACCGGCGCGTCGGCGATCGGCAAGAGCGAGCTCGCGCTCGAGCTCATCTCGCGCGGCAATGGCCTCGTCGCCGACGACATCGTCGAGATCTACCGGATTTCGCCCGACACGCTCGAGGGACGCTGTCCGGGCGTGCTGCGCGATTTCCTCGAGGTTCGCGGCATCGGCATCCTCAATATCCGAACCATCTTCGGCGAGACCGCGGTGCGTCCGCGCAAGCTGCTGAAATTCATGGTGCACCTCGAGGACCACGGCCACGAGGCGTTCTCCGAGCTCGACCGGCTGCAGGTCCAGGCGACCTACCAGGAGATTCTCGGCGTGCCCATCCGCAAGGTGACCATCCCCGTCGCCGCCGGGCGCAACCTCGCGGTGCTGGTCGAAGCCGCGGTGCGCAACTTCGTGCTGAACCAGCGCGGCATCGACAGCACCAAGGAATTCATCGAGCGGCAGCAGAGGCTCATGGAAGACGGCGGCTGAGCGCGCAAGCGCGCGACGCCTGCCGATCCTCGCGGCGCAACCGGCGACGCTCTCCGAGTGATCACCGCAGTTGAAATTCAGCAATGGACCGCATGGACCTGCTGCTGATCGGCGGAGTCTCGGGCTCCGGCAAGAGCGTCGCCCTCGGGGCGCTCGAGGACTCGGGCTATTACGCGGTCAACAACCTCCCGCTGCCGCTCGTCGCCGAAACCGCCGGCTACCTCGCCGCCGCCGGGCGCGACCGCGTCGCGATCGCGCTCGACGTCAAGACCGGACCCGGCTTGGCCGGGCTGTCCGCCGCCATCGAGACCTTGAAGGCGGCGGGCTGGAGCGTGCGCTTCCTCTACCTCGACGCGAAGACTCCAGAGCTCGTGAAGCGCTTCTCGGAAACGCGGCGGCGCCACCCGTTTTCGAGCGACGCGCGCACGCTGACCGAGGCCATCGAATACGAGCGCACGCTGCTCTCCGAGGTTCGCCCGCTGGGCTTCGCGTTCGACACGAGCGATCTCTCCGCGGCGGCGCTGCGCAACTGGATCAAGGATTTCGTCAGCGTCGACGCGTCGAGGCTCTCGCTGCTGTTCGAGTCGTTCGGCTTCAAGCACGGCGTCCCGCTCGACGCCGATCTCGTCTTCGACGTGCGCTGCCTGCCCAATCCCCACTACGAGGTCGAGCTCGCGCCGCTGACGGGGAGCGATGCGCCGGTCGTTGCGTTCCTGGAGAAGCTGCCCGAGGTGGAGCGGATGTACACCGACATCTATCACTTCGTCGCCAGCTGGCTCCCGGACTACGCGCGCGACAACCGCAACTACCTCACCGTCGCGATCGGCTGCACCGGTGGCCGGCATCGTTCGGTGTACCTCGTCGAACGGCTGGCCCGCGCCTTCTCGCCCCGCTATCAGGTGCTCACGCGGCATCGCGAGCTCGCGTAGGAGGCGCTGCTAGAATCGGGCGATGGCGACGCATTTCCGCTCACCGCCGCACGGCCGCGCACGATGCCCCCGTTCCTGACCGGGCGCGCATTGCGTTCCGTGGAACTGCCGCTGTTCCCGCTCAAGACCGTGCTGTTTCCGGGCGGCGTCCTGCCGCTCAAGGTGTTCGAGCAGCGCTACATCGAGATGACGAAGGCGTGCCTCGCGAACGACGTGCCGTTCGGCGTCTGCCTCGTCACGCAGGGCGAGGAAGTCGCGCGCGCCGGTGAAGCGCCGGCGACGTTCGCCGAGATCGGAACGCTTGCGTCGATCACGAGCTGGGACATGCCGGAGCAGGGCATCCTGCACATCGGCGTCGCCGGCGGAGCCCGGTTTCGCGTGGTCTCGCACGAGACGCGCCGCGACGGCCTCGTCGTCGGAAAGGTCGCCACGATCCCCGCCGAGCCGACCGTCGCGCTGCCGGAGGCGTGCGCCCCGCTCGCCCGGCTGCTCGAGGCGCTCGCGCAGCGCATCGGCCCGCAGCATTTTCCCGAGCAGCACGCCTTCGAGGACGCCTCGTGGGTCGGTTACCGCCTCGCCGAGCTCTTGCCGCTGCCGCTTCACATCAAGCAGACGATGCTCGAGGTGAACGACAGCGAAGTACGGCTGTCGGTGCTGCAGAAATTCCTGCGCCAGCAGGGCCTCGTCTAGGACGCTGTCCGGGATCCCCGATGCGCGGCCGCGGCGCCGGCGCCGCGCGGTATAATTTCATCCTGATTTTTCGCAGGAAAGGCAGCACCGATGGCGGGCCACAGCAAATGGGCGAACATCAAGCACCGCAAGGCGGCCACCGACGCCAAGCGCGGCAAGATCTTCACCCGCCTCATCAAGGAAATCACGGTGTCGGCGCGCCTCGGAGGCGCCGACGCGTCGATGAATCCGCGCCTGCGGCTCGCCATCGACAAGGCGACGGCGAACAACATGCCGAAGGACACGATCGAGCGCGCCGCCAAGCGCGGCGCCGGCGAGCTCGAGGGCGTCAGCTACGAGGAGATCCGTTACGAGGGCTACGGCATCAACGGCGCCGCGGTGATCGTCGACTGCATGACCGACAACCGCACGCGCACCGTCGCCGACGTCCGGCACGCGTTCTCCAAGTACGGCGGCAACCTCGGCACCGACGGCTCGGTGGCATTCCTGTTCAAGCATTGCGGCCAGCTCGTCTTCGCGCCCGGCACCGACGAGAACAAGCTGATGGAGGCGGCCCTCGACGCCGGCGCCGAGGACGTCGTCAGCAACGACGACGGCAGCCTCGAGGTGATCACGGGACCCTACGACTTCATCGCGGTGAAGGAGGCGCTCGCCAAGGCGGGCCACAAGCCCGCGTTCGCCGAAGTGACGATGAAGCCGTCGACCGAGATCGAGATGACCGGCGAGGATGCCGCGCGGATGCAGAAGCTGCTCGACGCGATCGAGTCGCTGGACGACGTTCAGAACGTGTACACGAACTCGGTCATCGACGAATAGGCGCCGCCCGGGGTGACCGCCACGCGCTCCATCGCCCCCCTCCCCGCCGGTCGTGACGCGCCCGCGTTCCGCGTCGCCCGGTCGCGCGCGACGCGCGGCGGGCGGCCGGTTCCACGGCATTCCTGATATGGGAATTCCCGCCCGCCCCACCAGCGCAGCGCTGCCGGCGGCCAAATCGACGCGCCGCATCCTCGGCATCGATCCCGGCCTTCGCATCACGGGTTTTGGCTTCGGCCGCTCGCTTCGCTCGCTTGACATGCGCGCTGCGCGCTCATGTCAGCCTGCACCGAAACCCGTCGGCGTATCGGGGAGCCCAGGTGTCTAGTTCCACCCGTCGCATTCTTGGCATCGATCCGGGTCTTCGTATCACGGGTTTTGGAGTCATCGACGTCACGGGCAGCCGTCTCGCGTGCGTCGCGAGCGGCGCGATCCACAGCAGCGACGGCGAGCTGCCGGAGCGCCTCGGCGTGATCCTGCGGGACCTGGGCGAAGTCATCGCGCGCTACCACCCGGAAGAGGTCGCCGTCGAGAAGGTCTTCGTCAACGTGAATCCGCAATCGACGCTGCTGCTCGGGCAGGCACGCGGCGCGGCGATCTCGGCCGCGGTGCTCGCGCGGCTTCCGGTGCGCGAATACACGGCGCTGCAGGTGAAGCAGGCGGTCGTGGGCCACGGCAAGGCCGCGAAGGAGCAGGTGCAGGAGATGGTGCGCCGGCTGCTCTGCCTCGACGGCACGCCGTCGCCGGACGCCGCCGACGCGCTCGCCTGCGCGATCGCGCACGCGCACGGCACGCAAGGCATGGGCGGCCTCGTCGCCGGCAACTTCCGGCGCCGGGGCGGCCGCTTCATCCGATGACGCGCGCGCCGCGGCCGCAGCGCCGGCCGAACGCCGTCGTGTTCGACATGGACGGCCTCATGCTCGACACCGAGCGGCTCGCGCTGCGCTGCTGGGCGGAGGCCGCCGCGCGGCTCGAGCTCGACTTCGACGCCACGCTGATCCCCGCGATGATCGGCCGCAATTCGCGCGATTCGCGCGCGCTGGTCCTCGAGCGCCATGGCGGCGACTATCCGATCGACCGGCTGATGCAGGCGTCGCAGGAAGCCTACGATGCAATCGTCGCCCGCGAAGGGGTCGCCGTGAAGCCCGGCCTCGTCGCGCTCCTCGATTGGCTCGACGCGATGCGCATTCCTCGTGTTGTCGCGACGTCGACCCGCCGCGCGCGGGCCGAGTCGAAGCTCGCGCACGCTGGCCTGCTCGCGCGTTTCGCGGCGCTGGTCGGCGGCGATGAGGTCGCCAACGGCAAGCCGGAGCCCGACATCTTCCTGCTCGCCGCCGCCCGGCTGGGCGCCGCGCCGGCCGATTGCATCGTCCTCGAGGATTCCGAGCCCGGCGTGTGCGGCGCACTGGCCGCAGGAATGATTCCGATCATGGTGCCGGATACGCTGGAGCCCACCGCCGATCTGCTCGCGCGCGGCATTCTGGTCCTGCCCTCGCTCGCCGCCGTGCAGTCGCACCTGGCGGCGCTGCCGGGCTAGCCGAGGCAACGCACCGCCGACGCGACGCGCCTCGCATGCCATAATCGCGGATCATGATCGGCCGCCTCACCGGAATCCTCGTCGAGAAGAACCCGCCGCAGATCCTGCTCGACGTGCAGGGCGTCGGCTACGAGGTCGACGTGCCGATGAGCACCTTCTACAACCTGCCGCTGCCCGGCGCGCGCGTCGTGCTGTTCACTCACCTCGTCGTCCGCGAGGACGCGCACCTGCTGTTCGGCTTCGGCAGCGAAAGCGAGCGTCGCGCGTTCCGGATGCTGACGAAGATCAGCGGCATCGGCGCGCGCACCGCGCTGTCGGTGCTTTCCGGACTGTCGGTGGCGGAGCTCGCGAACGCGGTGACGCTGCAGGACGCCGGCCGGCTGACGAAGGTCCCCGGCATCGGCAAGAAAACCGCCGAGCGGCTCCTGCTGGAGTTGAAGGACAAGCTCGGCGCCGACCTCGGCGGCGGCGGCGTCGCCCGCGCGCCGACCGCGTCGTCCGACATCCTGAATGCGCTGGTCGCGCTGGGCTACAGCGACAAGGAAGCGGTGGCGACGGTCAAGAAGCTTCCCGAGGGGCTGTCGGTGGCTGACGGCATCCGCCAGGCGCTGAAACTCCTCGCCAAGACGCCGGCATGATCGAGAACGACGAGCAGAGTCGCATCGTCGCCGGCAAGGTCGCCGGCCGCGACGAAGACGTCGTCGAGCGCACGCTGCGGCCGCGCGCGCTCGCCGAGTATGTCGGGCAGGAAAAGATCCGCGGGCAGCTCTCGATCTTCATCGAGGCGACGCGCAAGCGCAAGGAAGCGCTCGACCACGTGCTCCTGTTCGGTCCGCCGGGACTCGGCAAGACGACGCTGTCGCACATCATCGCGCACGAGCTCGGCGTCAACCTGCGCCAGACGTCGGGGCCGGTGCTGGAGCGCGCCGGCGACCTCGCGGCGCTGCTCACCAACCTCGAGCCCAACGACGTTCTGTTCATCGACGAGATCCACCGGCTGTCGCCCGTCGTCGAGGAGATCCTGTATCCCGCGCTCGAGGACTTCCAGATCGACATCATGATCGGCGAGGGCCCGGCGGCGCGCAGCGTGAAGCTCGACCTGCCGCCGTTCACGCTGGTCGGCGCGACGACCCGCGCCGGAATGCTGACCAATCCGCTGCGCGACCGCTTCGGCATCGTCGCGCGGCTCGAGTTCTACACCGCCGAGGAGCTCGCGCGCATCGTCACGCGCTCGGCCGGGCTGCTCAACATCGTCATCGACGCGAGCGGCGCGCACGAGATCGCGCGGCGCGCGCGCGGGACGCCGCGAATCGCGAACCGGCTGCTGCGCCGCGTCCGCGACTTCGCCGAGGTGCGGGCCCAGGGCGCGATCACGCGCGAGGTCGCCGACGACGCGCTCATCATGCTCGATGTCGACATGTCCGGTCTCGACGTGATGGACCGCAAGCTGCTGCGCACGGTCCTCGAGAAATTCGGCGGCGGCCCGGTGGGTGTGGACAATCTCGCCGCCGCGATCGGCGAGGAGCGCGACACCATCGAGGACGTGCTGGAGCCCTTCCTCATCCAGCAGGGCTTCCTGCAGAGGACCGCGCGCGGACGGATCGCGACGGCGCTTGCCTATCGGCACTTCGGACTCGCGCCGCCGGCGCCGGGCGGCGCCGCGGATCTGTTTGTCGGCAAATGAGCGGGACGCGTGCGCGAGGGAGGCGAAGCGAAGGACGCCCGCGCGAGCAGGGCGAAGCCAAGGAAGCCTGCGAGGCGGGTCCGCCCGAGCGCGTTGAGCGCAGCGGCGGCCGACAACGCGAGGCAGCGAGATGAACTCGACGGGTCGGAGGCCGCGGCGAAGCCGTGAGGCCCGAAGGGCGCGTCCGCGAGCGATTGCAGCGGCCGACGCGGCGGACTGTCGCGTCGCGATGACCGTGGAGGCCGCATGAGTGAAGGCGCCGCGGGAATGACGGCGGAAGCGGCCCGCGCGAACTTTCGCCTGCCGGTCCGCGTCTACTACGAGGACACCGACGCCGCCGGCGTCGTCTATTACGCCAATTACCTCCGCTTCATGGAACGCGCGCGCACCGAATGGCTCGCCTCGATCGGGTTCGACCTCGACACGCTGGAACGCGAGCAGCAGATCGTGTTCGTGGTGCACCGCGTGGACATCGAGTACCGGCGTCCGGCGCGGCTCTCGGACCGGCTCGACGTCACGCTGACGCTGCTCTCGGCGGGACGGGCAACGATGGTCGCCGCGCAGTCCGTGTGCCGCGGCGACGAAACGCTGACGCAGGCGCGCGTGTCGCTCGCCTGCCTCAACCGGGAAACCTGGCGGCCGGCGCGCATTCCCGCGCCGCTCGCCGCTAGACTCGAGGCCCTGCTTTGAACGTGCATGCCGATCTCTCGTTTCTCACCCTCGTCGGGCAGGCGTCGATTCGTCGTCCAGGCGATCCTGGCGCTTCTGATCGGGCTGTCGCTGTGGTCGTGGTGGCAGATCTTCCTGAAGCTCTTCCAGCTGAAGCGCGCGACCCGCGACACCGACGTCTTCGAGGACGCCTTCTGGAAAGGCGGCGACCTCAACGCGATCTATCAGAGCGCCAGCCAGTCGCTCACCGGAACCGGGCTCGAGCACATCTTCACCGCGGGGTTCCGCGAATTCACGAAGCACCGCAAGCAGGGCAGCAATCCGGCCGTCACGCTCGACAGCGCGCGGCGGGCGATGCGCGCGGCGTACCAGCGCGAGATCGACTCGCTCGAGGCGCATCTTTCGGGGCTCGCGACGGTGGGCTCGGTGTCGCCCTACATCGGCCTCCTCGGCACCGTGTGGGGCATCATGAATGCGTTCCGCGGGCTCGCCAACGTGAGCCAGGCGACGCTCGCGCAGGTCGCGCCCGGCATCGCCGAAGCGCTGATCGCGACGGCCATCGGTCTCTTCGCGGCGATTCCCGCGGTCGTCGCGTACAACCGCTACACGCACGACGTGGACCGGCTGTCGGTGCGCTACGAGACGTTCATCGAGGAATTCTCGAACATCCTGCAGCGGCAGGGCTGACGTCCGCGAACCCGCCCCGATCCTTCCATGCGCCGAGCCCGCAAGACGATCAACCAGATCAACGTCGTTCCGTACATCGACGTGATGCTGGTCCTGCTCGTCATCTTCATGGTGACGGCGCCGCTCATCAATCCCGGCGAGATCGAGCTGCCGAGTGTCGGCAGCAAGCTCACCGCGCCGGCGCAGCCGCTCGAGGTCACGCTGCGCACCGACGGCACGCTGCTGCTCGCGGACCGGCAGGCCGGCGCCGCACCGGCGCGGGTAACCCGCGACGAGCTCGTGGCGCGCATCCGCGAAAAGCAGGCGCGCGCGCCCGATCAGCCGGTCGTCATCGCCGCCGACCGCAGCACGCGCTACGAAGACGTGCTCGGCATCCTCGACCTCCTGCAGCGCAACGGCGCGCACAAGGTCGGGCTCCTGGCGCGGCCGCCGCAGTCCTAGGATCTCCTAGTTCGATGCGCGACGAAAGTCCACGCAGGCCGGCGCGCGACAGGAGCAGGTGGCCGGCGCTGCTGCTCGCCGTCGCCGTGCACGCGGCGTTTCTCGCGGTGCTGATCTTCGCGATACGCTGGCAGAACCGGCAGCCGGAGCCCATCACCGCGGAGCTCTATGCGCCGCCGGCAGCGGTCCCCGTGACGCCGCCCGCACAGGAAACGCTTCCCCCGCCGAAACCGGAACCGCAGCCGGAGCCCGCCCTGCTCCTGCTCCTGCACCGCCGCCTCCGCCGCCCGTCGCGAAGCCCGAGCCCGCGATCGAGAAGCCGGACCCGCGGGCGGCCGCGATCGCGCTCAAGGCGAAACAGGAGGAACAGCGCCGGGTCAAGGACGCCGCCGAAAAGGAGATGCGCGAGCGTGCGAGGCAGGAAGCCGAGAAGCGCGAGGCGGACCGGAAGAAACTGGACGAGCAGAGGCGCCTCGCCGAGTCGCGGGTCCGACAGGAGCGCGAGGCGCAGGACCTCAAGCTGCAGGCCGAGCGGGAGAAAGCCGCGCGCATGGCGCAGCAGAAGGCCGCCGACGCGGCGGTGGCCTCCCGTGATCGCGCCGAGGCCGACTACGTCCGCCGGATCCAGGCGAAAGTGCGGGGCAATGTGATCCTGCCGCCCGACATCGCCGGAAATCCGGAGGCGATATTCGATGTCGTGCAGCTGCCGACGGGCGAGATCATCGACGCCACGCTGAGGAAGTCGAGCGGCGTGCGCGCCTACGACGACGCCGTGCAACGGGCGATCATGAAGTCATCGCCGCTGCCGCGCGCGGATCCGCCCGACCTCTTTCAGCGCACGCTGACGCTCAAGTTCCGGCCGCAGGATTAGCGGCGCGAGCGAGGAGCAGGGGCCCCGAGCTTGCTTGGGGATGCGACTCCGGCGAGTCGGCGCTTGAGGCCGACAACGCAACGTTCCGAGATTCTCGACCGTCGTGGAGGCCGACGGCGCGAGCGGCGAGCAGGGGCCCCAAGGCGCGGAGCGCCAAGGGGATGCGAGCACACGCGAATCGCGTTCTGAGGCCGACGCTGCCGTATTGAGTTTTCGTACCCGTGATGGAGGCCGAGCTTGCCGCAGGCAAGGGGATGCGAACATGCGCGAGTCGACGCTCCGGCGATCGCAGCGAGCCGCGAAGCGCGGTCAGAGCTCCTTGGGCTTCTTCTCGACGATCTGAATCGCCACCCAGCTCCACTCCGCGCGCTGCTCGACCAGGTTGCGCAGCGCAACCGTGTAGACGGAGCGGCCGGTGGTGAGGATCACGCGACGCCCTTCCACGTACTCGGAGGTCGGGACGATCAACGTCTTCACGGCGAGCGGCTTGTCGGGTCGCGACGGCGGCGGAAGGTACAGCCCGTCGAAGCGGGCGCCCATCGTCGAGACGTCGATGCCGTTGACGATCATTCCGAGATCTTCCTTGGACTCGCGCTTGCCGTGCAGCACGACGGGAACGAGACGCTCGGCGATGATCGACACGCCGGCTTCCACTTCGTCGTTGGAGACCTTGTTGAGGCGGCGCACGACGCCCAGCACCCAGTCGCTGACGTCCGACTGGCGCACTGCGACGAGCGCGCCGAGCGCGAGGCTCTGCCCGATGCCTCCCGAGGCCGCGATGCGAAGTCCCGCGACGCTGCGGTCCTTCACCTGCCACATCGGATCGCTGAACGACGAGATCGACGCCGCGAGCGAATCGTTCTCGTCGAACATCCGGCGCTTGATGCGCGGGCCGTCGGCGACCGCGTAGACCTCGATCTGCTCGGTGACGTTGGACGCGTCGGCGGCGTCCTTGTCGTCCTTCGTCGCGAGGTCGCGGCAGATCCTGGGGAGGCCGACGCGAACGCGCGCGACCACCGAAACGGCGACGCGCGGATCGCGCCGCATGTCGGCGAAGAGATTCGGCGCGATCGCCGGGCGCACCTTGTCGAGCGTCGCGATGCGCTGCTGGTTGATCGGCGCCGCCGGCCCCTGGTCGGTCGCCTCGGCCTGGCGCAGCGCCTGGATCGCGCGGTCGAGCTGCTCGCACAGCGGCGTCGTATCGACGTAGCGCAGCATCGAGCCGGAATCCTGGCCCGTGCGGCGCACGAGACCGCCCTTGCCGGCGACGTCGACGAAGAATCCCTCGAGCGAGCGCGGCACGGCGTCGAGCTCGAGGCGGCGGCTCCACGCGCGCAATTGCGCGGTCGCCCAGTCGAGCTCCGCCGGAGAGAGGTTGCCGGTGTTGAGCTGATGGATCAGGAGCACCATCAGGTATTCCTGCTCGATCGTCCACTGCGACGTGTGCGAGGTGACGCTCGCGTGCGTGACCGGCACGCGCTCGATCTCGAACTCGACCGCGCGCATGTAAAGGCGGTGCAGCTCGACCCACTTGGCCGGGATCCAGCGCTCGTAGCGGAACACGCGAAGCTTCGCGTCGGTGCCGTGGTAGTGGATGAGGCGCGAGAACAACCGCGGAATCACCGGCTTCCAGCGCGGATTGTCCGATTCCACGGCATGGGCGAGCGCCGCCTGGTAGGCGCTGGTGAAACCCTGCGTCATCTCCAGCAGCGCCTGCCACAGGCGGTCGGAGAGGCGCGCCGACGAGTCGACGTTCTCGACGTATTGCTTGATCAGTTGGCGGCGATCGGCGCCGAGCGCGCTGTCGAGGAATTCCAGCGCGGCGACGCGATTGAAATCGATCCCGCGATTTGCCTGGCGCATGCCTTCGAAGGCGCGCATCACGTGCTGCTGACGGCCGATCACGTCGAGCGACGGCAGCTGACGCAACCAGGCCGACGCGCTCTTGGGCGTCAGCAGAGGATCAGGGCGATCCTTCGTCTGTTGGGTCAGGAATCCGAACATGGTCACCGTACCGAACGCACCCGGCGCGACGACATCGCCGCGCATGCCGCAACTCGCGCGAACCCCGGAGATGGCGAGTCCCGCCGCCGTGTGAACGCGGGCGCCATGCTGCCGAGGGAAGCGTACTTTATAGCCGAATTTCGAGAGCGGCGCAAAATCATGCAGATGTCGGCTACAATCGCTGCGCTGAAGTGCGGCCGCCGACCCGCCGCAATCATCGAAGTGATTGCTGCCGCTGGCAAATCGTTCAACAAATTTGAAAACGAGGCTCATCGATGTTTCATCGTTGTTATGTCCGACCTGTTGCGCTCCTGGGCGGGATTGCATTGTCTTTTGCCGCCGCCGGTCCCGCCTTCGGCCAAACGGCGACCCCGCCTGCCAATGCGCCGGCGCAAGCCACCTCTCCCACTTTGTCGAGCAAAATCGGTGCCAACGTGACTGAACTGAAGAAAATAGATACAAAACAAGGAACTGGCGCGGAAGCCGTTGCCGGAAAAACCGTGATCGTGCACTACACCGGGTGGCTTTACGACCCCGCTGCGCCCGATGGCCACGGCGCCAAATTCGACAGCTCGGTCGACCGGAAGGAGCCCTTCAGCTTCCCGCTGGGCGGCGGCAAGGTCATCAAGGGCTGGGACGAAGGCGTGGCCGGAATGAAGACCGGCGGCAAGCGGACCCTGGTGATCCCCCCGCAGATGGGCTACGGTGCGCGCGGCGCCGGCGGCGTCATCCCGCCCAATGCGACGCTGGTGTTCGACGTCGAGCTGATCGAAGTCGCGAAGTAAGCCAAGGGCTCCCGGACGACCAGGGCGGCGCATGGCGCCGTCCGGGCTGCCTCACCGCGCTACGCCGCCGCGCGAGGCGGCGGCGGGCCGTCACCAGTACGTTTCGACGGTGATCTGCCCCGGCTCCCGGCGCCGATGGCGCCGCATGCCGCGCGTCTCCAGCATCTTCTGCGTGTCGTCGACCATCGCGGGATTGCCGCACAGCATCACCTGCGAATTCTCGGCCGAGAGCGCGACTCCGGCGGCGGTCTCGAGGCGGCCGTCGCGGATCGCCTCGGGAATGCGGCCGGACAGCGCATCGGCGTGCGGCTCGCGGCTCACGATCGCGACGCGGGTGAACGCGCCCGGATGCGCGGCGCCGATGCTGCCGATGACGTCGCGATAGGTGAGCTCCTGCGCGAACCGCACGGCGTGCACCAGCACGATCCTGCCGTAGCGTTGCCACGGGAGGTCGGTGCGCAGGATCGAGAGGAACGGGCCGATGCCGGTGCCCGTCGACAGGCACCACAGCACGTCCGCAGGAGGGACCTCCGCCACGGAAAAGAAGCCGTTGGCCTGCGGCAGCATCCACACCGATTCGCCGGGCGAGAGCGCCGCGAGGCGCGGCGACAGGGGTCCGTCGGGGAGCGTGATGAAGTAGAACTCGTGCGGCGAGGACTGCGGGCTGTTCACGAACGAATACGGCCGCCCGATCATCTCCTCCTTGGACCCGGGGGGCGCCGGCAGCGCGAGCCGGCCGAACTGTCCGGCGACGAACGTCACTTCGGGCGCCTCGACCTTGAGCGACACGAGGCGGTCGGTCCAGCGATGCGTGCCGACGACGCGGCCTTCAATCCATTTCTTCGTCAAGGCGATTGCTCGAATCGGTAAAATCCGGATTATGCCTACGTCTCGCAAGCGGTCCACGATCGAACATCGGCGCGCCGGGTACCGCGTCTATCTGCGCGCGCCGAAACATGATGATCGTCGCTCCTTCCTCGCGGCCGCAAAGGCGAGCCGCAACCTCCATGCGACGTGGGTGCGCGCGCCCGCGACCCCGACGCTTTTCCGCGCCTATGTGGAGCGCTTCGCCGCGCCGGCGGCGCGTGATCCGCGCCGCGCGACGCACGCGGGGTTCGTCGTGCTGCGCGCCGACGACGACGCGCTCGTCGGCGTCTTCAATTTCAGCGAAATCGTCCGCGGCAGCTTTCAGAGCGCCTACCTCGGGTACTACGCGTTCGCGCCGCTCGCCGGCGAAGGTTACATGGCCGAAGGGCTCTCGCTGGCGCTCGGCGCCGCCTTCGGCGCGCTGCGCCTGCATCGCGTCGAGGTGAACGTGCAGCCCGGCAACAAGCGCTCGCTCGCGTTCGTGCGCGGCGCCGGATTCGTCCGCGAGGGCTATTCCCGCCGCTACGTCAAGATCGGTGGACGCTGGCGCGATCACGTGCGCTTCGCCATGCTGGCCGAGGACTGGCGCGCCCGCCACCGGAAGTCGCGGTGACGGCGGCCGCCGGTCGCGATTGCGCACGTGCGCTGTGCGCGCTCTGGGTCCTTGCGCTCTCGCGGCGGCTGCGCGCGTCCGGCGCTGGTTCCGGACGAGCCGCGCGCGGTGACCGGCGAGCGCCTCGCTCCGTACCAGAGCCTCGGCGAGTGCGTGCGGATGCGGCCGGGTGATCGCCTCGAATGGAGCTACAGCAGCGCCGATCCGGTGAACTTCGACATCTCTTATCGCGAAGGCGCGGCAACGCTCGCCCCGGTCGTGCGCGAGAAATCGCAGGACGACTCCGGCATCTTTCTCGCCCGCCTGTCGGCGAGCTACTGCCTGTCGTGGGAGGCGGGCCCGGCGGGCGCGCTGGTCGATTATCGGCTGCGCCTCAAGCCCGCCTCCGGGAATTGAGCGCTCCGCGATGAAGATCGGCACCTTGTTGATTGATCTCGACGGCACGCTCACCGACAACTTCGAGGGCATCGCGCGCTCGATCCGGCACGCGCTCGCGGCGCTCGGCGCGGCAGCGCCGTCCGACGCGGCGCTGCGCGGCTGCGTCGGACCGCCGCTGCGGCAATCGTTCGCGCGGCTCCTTGCGACCGACGACGCCGCGACGATCGAGCGCGCGCTCGCGCATTATCGCGAGCGCTACGCGGCGACGGGCTGGCGCGAGAACATCGTCTACGCGGGCGTGCCGGCTGCCCTCGCGCGGCTCGCCGCAACCGGCGCGACGATGCTGCTGTGCACGTCGAAGCCGCAGCTCTACGCGGAACGGATCGTCGCGCATTTCGGCCTCGCGCCACATTTTTCGGCGATCTACGGCGCCGACCTCGGCGGGTCGCTCGACGACAAGGCGACGCTCGTCGCACGCCTGCTCGAGCGCGAACGGCTCGACGCCGATGCGTGCGCGATGATCGGCGACCGCGAGCACGACGTTCGCGCGGCGCATGCGAACGGCGCGCGCGCCGTCGGCGCATTGTGGGGCTACGGGTCTCGCAGCGAGCTCCTGCGCGCCGGCGCCGACGCGATCGTCGCGGATCCGGGCGAGCTCCCGGGGGCGCTTGCGACGCTCGCCCGCGGCTAAGGAACCTGCGGCGCGTCCGCCTTCAGCCGGAGAGTTCGGTCGCGCGGCACCGCGAGCGGGCGCAGCGCCGAGGCGCACGCGGCGAGCGCATCTCGGTCGAGCTTGCCGCCCGCGGTGTGCGGAAGCTCGCGCACGTAGCAGACGTGGCGCGGCCGCTTGTGCGGCGCGAGCCGCGCCGCGATGTGGAGGGCGAGTTCGAAGTCGCGCGGCGGCGCGGCGGACGCGACCAGCGCCGCGGCGACTTCCTGTCCCCATTCGTCGCTGGCGATGCCGAACACGCCCGCCGCGCGGATGCCCGGCATCGCCTCGAGCGCGCGCTCCACTTCGGCGGGGTACACGTTCTCGCCGCCGGTGACGATGAGGTCGGAGCGCCGCGCATGCACGTGCACGCAACCGCGCGCGTCGATCTCGCCAATGTCACCCGTGTCGAACCACGCGTCCGGCGCGAGCGAAGGTCCGTTCCAGTAGCCCGCCATCAGCATCGGTCCGCGGATCTGGATCCGGCCGTCGACGATTCGCACCTGCACGCCGGCCAGCGGCATGCCTGACCCGTACTCCGCGGGGTCGCGCCGCGCGGCGTACGGCACTGCGACGATCTGCGCGCAGCTCTCGGTGAGCCCGTAGGACGGCAGCACCGGAAAGCCCCGCTCCACGGCGCGCCGCAGAAGGGCGGTCGGCAGGGCGGCGCCGCCGACCAGGATCGCGCGAAGATGCGCGGGGGCGCGCCAATCGGGATGCGCGTCGAGCGCGCGCGCGAGCATCGTCGGCACGAGCGATGCGAGCGTCACATGCCGGTCGGCGATCACCGACGGCAACCGCGTGCGCATCGAACTTCGGCGTCAGCACGACGCAGCGGCGCGCGATGAGGCAGCGCGTGACGATCGAGAGGCCGCCGACGTGCGCGATCGGCATGCAGAGGAGCCAACGATCATCCGCCTCCCACCCGAGATTCGCGGCACTCGCGGCCGCGGAGGCCTCGAGCGCATCGCGCGTGAGCACCGCCGCGCGCGGCATCCCCGTCGTCCCAGACGTGTAGATGATCGCCGCGGCGTCCGGATGCGGCAGCGGTCCCGCGCGCGCCGCCGCAGCGTCGAGCTCACCACGCTCGTGCGCGGTGAGGCGCGGATGGAGCAGCAGCACCGGCGTCCGCGTTCGAGATGCGCGTAGAGCGCGACGAGCGCGTCGACCGTGGCCGCGCCCGTGAGCGTCGAGGGCTCGCCGTCGCGCCGTGGCGCACCGAGCGCATCGATGCGCTCGCGCACGAGCGCCGCGAGCGCGGCGAACGTGAGCACGCGACCGTCTGCGTCGAGCGCGGGGCGGTCGCCGGCTTCGCGCGCGGCGGCGAAGATCGAAAGCGCGCCGCTGGATTGGTTGCCTCCCCCAGGCTCGCCCGGTAGTCCGGCAGCTCATTCCGCGTCAGGGCAGGCGGCGGAACTTGCGGAAGTCGGGCTTGCGCTTCTCGAGGTACGCGTTCCTGCCTTCCTGTCCTTCCGCCGACAGGTAGTAGAGCAGCGTCGCGTTGCCCGCGAGCTCCTGCAGCCCCGCCTGCCCGTCGCAATCGGCGTTGAGCGCGGCCTTGAGGCAGCGCAGCGCGATCGGGCTCATCGCGAGCATCTCGCGGCACCACTGAATGGTCTCGGCCTCCAGCCGCTCGTAGGGCACGACGCAGTTGACGAGGCCCATCTCGAGCGCCTGCGCGGCATCGTACTGGCGGCAGAGGAACCAGATCTCGCGCGCCTTCTTCTGGCCGACGATGCGCGCCATGTAGGCGGCGCCGTAGCCGCCGTCGAAGCTGCCGACCTTGGGCCCCGTCTGTCCGAAGCGCGCGTTGTCGGCGGCGATCGTGAGGTCGCACATCATGTGGAGCACGTGGCCGCCGCCGATCGCATAGCCCGCGACCATCGCGACCACCGGCTTCGGCAGCGTCCGGATCTGCCGCTGCAGGTCGAGCACGTTGAGCCGCGGCACGCCGTCCTTGCCGACGTAGCCGCCCTCGCCGCGCACGCGCTGGTCGCCGCCGGAACAGAACGCCTCGCGCCCCTGGCCGGTCAGGATCACGACGCCGATGTCGGCATCGTCGCGCGCGTCGGCGAACGCCGCCTCCAATTCCTGCACCGTCTCCGGGCGGAACGCGTTCCTGACCTCCGGACGGTTGATCGTGATCTTCGCGATGCCCTCGGCAGCCTTCGCGTAGAGAATGTCCTGGAAGCCCGCGACCGGAGTCCAGTCCGGTACCGGCGGTGTTGACGCGTTCATTGGTGAACTCCGTGTTGTCGCGCGGCGCCGCGCACCGCGTTGGATTGCTGCGCTAGTCGTCGGCCTCTTCCACCCGTAATGCCATGCAGCGCGCGAGTCGTCGGCCGACCTCCATCGCTCGGCGACGCGCCCTTCGGGGGCGTTGGCACATTCTGCTCAGTCGTCGGCCTCTTCCACCCGTGATGCCATGCAACGCGCGAGTCGTCGGCCGACCTCCCTCGCTCGGCGACGCGCCCTTCGGCGCTCAGCAGATTCTGCTCGTGTCGGCCGCCACCCGCGCTCGCAGACGCGAGCTTCGCTCCTTGGCTTCGCCCTCTCGGCGGTCGCTTCGCTCGCCCGCCTCGCTCAGTCGACCTTCGCGCCGGAAGCGCGGATGATCTTTGCCCATTTCGCCTTCTCGGCGACGACGTGCCGCGCGAGGTCCTCGGGGGTTCCGCCGACCGCCACGGCGCCGTGCGCGATCAGCGTTTCCCTGAGGTCGTTCTCCTCGAGCGCTTGCCGGATCGCCGCGTTGAGCCGGTCGATGACGGCCGGAGGCGTTCCCGCGGGCGCGAAGATGCCGTCCCACGCGCTCACGTCGAATCCCGGCACGCCGGACTCGGCGATTGTCGGGAGCTCGGGCGCGCCGGGGAAACGCCGCGCCGTCGACACGGCGAGCCCGCGCACCTTGCCGCCCTTCGCGAGCGGATACGCGTTGGGCATGACGTCGATCATCATCTGCACCTGGCCCGCCATCAGATCGGTCGCCGCCGCCGCGCCGCCGCGGTAGGGCACGTGGACGATGTCGATTCCCGCCATCGTCTTGAACAACTCGCCCGCGAGATGCGATGTCGTCCCGTTCCCCGCCGACGCGAAATTGAGCTTTCCCGGATTCGCCTTCGCGTAGCGAATGAGCTCGCCGACCGAATTCGCGGGGACTTCCGGATTCACGATCAGCATCGCGGCAATCAGCGTCATCCGCGACACGGGCGCGAAGTCGGCGACCGGATCGAAGCGCAGGTTGCCGTACAGCGTCTCGTTGATCGCGTGCGTTCCGTTGGTGCCGTAGAGCAGCGTATAGCCGTCGGGCGCGGCGCGCGCGACGATCTCGGCGCCGACGTTGCCGCCGGCGCCAGGCTTGTTGTCGATGATGATGGCAACGCCGAGCACCTGCGCGACGCGCGGCATGATCATCCGCGCGAGGTTGTCCGCGCCTCCCCCGGCGGGAAACGGAACGACCAGCTTGATCGGCCGGTCGGGATACTCGGCAGACGCCGGCGACGCGACCAGCGCGCAGAGCACGGTCAGCGCAGTCGCCAGGATCCGGCCCGCGACAAACGCGCTTCGTCGTGCGACATGCTAGCCCTCCAGATCGACATGCGTGTACGTGCGGCCGTTCTCGACGGGGGCGGTCACGAGCTTGCGCACGATCGCGCGGGCCACGTCGGCCGGGTCCTTCAGCAGGCCGTTCTCCTTGAAGCCGCGGAACAGGCCGACGCTCGGGAAATCCGCCGGGTCGTGGCTGCGCATGAATTGCTGCATGCCGGTCTCGAAGATCCCGGGCCGCAGCGTAATGCATTCGAGCGAGGTCGCCGCGTGATCGGCGACGAGCGCGCGCGTCAGCATTTCCAGCGCCGCCTTCGACATGCAGTAGGCGGCGCTGCCGGCGACCGCCGACTGCGCGGCGCCCGAAGAGACGTTGATGATCCGGCGCCGCGGCACGGCCTCCGGAAACGCGCGGCAGAACAGATCGGCCATGACGAGTGGCGCGGCGATGTTGGTCGCGAACGCCGATTCGACGGCCGCGGCGTCGAGGCGGCCGATCAACCCGACCGGCGTCGCCACCGCCGCATTGTTGATCAGCGTGACCGCTGCGGGGCGCGTTTCGGCCAGCGCGCGCAGCACCGGCGCGACGCTCGCCGCGATCGCCGCGGGCATCGCGAAATCGCAGGCGACATGGCGGAACCGCGCGCTCGCGAGCTTGGTACTCGGCGTGCGGCCGATCCCGACGACGGTGGCTCCGCCGTCGAGCAGCGCCTGCGCCAGCGCCTCTCCCAGCCCGCGCGAAACGCCTGTGACGATGACTGCATGCATGGATTCTCCCCGCGACCGGCGTCAGCGTAGCATGCCCGCGCCCGCGCGCTTCGAGCGCGGCGAAGCGGGCCGGAAAACCGATGCGTCGTCGAACAGCCTGGCGCCCAGCCCCTCCCGGTCCCACCCCGGCAGCGCCGCGATCGGCAGCGGCAGCAGCCATTCGGGCGACCATGCGTCGCCGGCCCCGGCAATCCGCGCCGCGGCGGCCGCGTCGAGCGCTTCCGCGAGCGCCCGCGGCTCGTCCGGCAGATCTTCGGCGGCAAGCGGCAGGACCAGCGCGTGCGCGGTGATCGCGCGATACGGTGCAACGCATTTCGCGAGGAGTCCGTGCCCGATCGCGAGAGCGCGCAGGTGCGGCGCGCCGCCCTCGCCGAGATCTCCGAACGCCGCACGCCAGTCGTGCGCACGCCACCGCCGCACGAGCTCGCCGTCGGCGCACGCGACGAGCATTCCCGATTCGTCCAGCAGCGTCGCCGCGTCGCGGGCACGCGAGCGCGAGCCGGTCGCGAGTGCCCGCTGTCGGGCGACATGGACGGCGTTGAGCGCGGCCCTGGTGCGCGGGAACGCGAGCCACGCGAGCGCATTGCAGAAATCGTGGAGGCTGTCGCCGCGGAGGGCGATCTCGCCTGTTCGCGCGATGCGCGCTTCGAAATCGAGCGCGGATTCACGTCGCGGGGAGGCCGCGACGAAGCGCAGCGGGGTTCCGTCCGGCAGCGCAAGGCCGGCCGCACGCGCCGAGGCGTCGAGCATCGCGCACGATGGAATTGCCCTGAACACATCCGCCTCGAGCCATCGCGCGTACGGCGCAAAGGCCGGATGCGGAGCCGCCGCGGGCCGCGCCGCCGTCAATGCCGGCCGCCGAGCGAGAGCACGATGACGACGACCACGAGGATCGCGAGCACCAGCAGCGCGACCTTCCACGGGCTCTTCGGGTACTCGCCGCGGATCGCGCCGGTGACGCCGTTCATCACGCACTGGAACGCCCGGGCGCCGTAGTTGTACGACAGGAACCAGATGGGCGCCAGGATGTGCTTGAACGTCTGCGCGGAGTAGTCGGCGCGCACCTCGAGATTGCGGAACGTGTCGCCTTGCACCTGCTGCCCGCACAGCACGCGGACCTTCGCGTCCATCGCGTCACGCGCGCGCTGCGCCGCCGCCACGAGGTCGATCTGGTAGCGCTCGACGATCCAGCCGGCGACGAATCCCGCGTCGTAGGGCTTGAGCGCCTGCATCGGGAATGGCTCCATGCCGCGCAGCAGCTCCGGGTGGACGCCCACCGACGCGCAGACGAGATCGTTCGCGAAGTCGTACTGGAGCCGCCCCGCGGCCGGCTCCCAGCGCACGTGCTGGACCTCGCGCGTGCGCACCTGCCCGCCCTCGGAATACGTTTCGGTCGTGTAGTAGTAGTGGCCCGCCTCCGCGGTCCAGGCGGCGTCGACGTGCGCGTTGAACGTCCAGTACGGCAGATACACGCCGCGCACCGTGTCCGTGAGCGCGCGGCGCTTCAGCGCCGACGGCGCGAGCCAGAGCTTGCCGTACCACGCGCGGATGCCGTCGCGCGCGCCCGTCTCGCTCACGGTGAACGGCAGCACGCTCTCGGGGCGGAACGCCGGCTTGGATTCCGTATAGGGGACGAGCTGGGCCGATCCGCAGAATTCGCAGTTCTGCGCCTGCCGCTTCGGATCGAGCACCGAGATCGCGTTGCAGCTCTGGCACTTGACCTGCCGCTTGTCCGCCTGCCAGCCGCGCGCATCGTCGCCGATCCCGCGCAGCGCCGCGACGAGATCGTGCTCGGCGACCGTGCCGTCGGCGCCGAGCCGCGCCGGCGACTCGGTGCCGCAGAACGGGCAGACGAGCTTCTGTTTCGACGGGTTCCAGGTCGCCTCGCCGCCGCAGGACGGACAGGCGAATTTCGACAGCGCGACGGTTTCGGCCATCCGCCCGGCTCCGCGGATCAGCGCAGCGCGTAGCCGATGACGATCCAGGTGCCGTCGGCCGCCAACTCCAGCGAGATCGATTCGTGCGCGTCGACCTTGTTCGTGAAGTTCGTGCGGAACTGGACGTTCGCGTAGTCGCCGGGCGGAAGGTCGGGAACGTCCTTGCTGAATGTCGTCGCGATCGCCGTGCGCGATTCGAGCGCGCCCATCGGGGTGCGGTAGGTCTTCAGCGCGTCGCGCCATTTTTCGAGGGGAAACACCTCGTCGAATTTCTTGCCGGCGCTTTTCCAGCTGGCGTCGGCGTCGCCCTTGTCGACCAGCGCGAGCCACGCGCGCGCGGCCGACTGCGCCGCGCCAGCGCGCGGGTCCTGCGCTGCCGCAGGAAATGCGGCAAGCGCGCAGGCCAGAACGATGAGCGCGACGGCCACCGCGCGCGCCGACGGCGCAACGACGTTCATGATTTCAGGAAGGAGTCGACCGCGGCGCGCGTGACGCGCCACTGCGTGCCGATCTTCTTGCCCTTGAGGTCACCCGACTCGAGGCTCGACATCACGTCCGTCTCGCCCACGCCCAGCGCCTGCGCGACCTGCGCGGGCGTCATGAGGTCGTTCGCCGACGCCGCGGCGGCCGGCGCCGGCGCCGCGATGCCCGGCGTGCCCTGCGCCATGATGCCGCCGGTCTGGTTGATCATCTGCTGCGCCATCGCCATGCCGACCGCCATCTCGGCGCCGATGCCGCCGACGCCCGCATTGCCGCCCTTCTCCATTCCCTGCGCCATCTGGAACTTCACGTAGTCGTTGAGGTTGCCGACCGCGGCCATGCTCGAGCGCTTGTCGATCGCCGCCTCGACCTCCGGCGGCACCGAGACGTTCTCGACGACGAAGCTCGTCATCTCGAGCCCGTACTTCTCGCCGATCGCCGGATTGATGAGCGGCAGCAGCGCGCCGCCCAGCTCGGTGTAGCGCGCGGCGACGTCGAGCGCGGGGATCTTCGCGTTGGCGAGCGCGTCGGAGAACACGCTGACGATGCGCGCGCGCATCGTGTCGTTGAATTCGTCGAGCCGGAAATGGTCGTCGGTCCCGGCGACCTCCTTCAGGAATTTCTTGACGTCGACGACGCGGAAATCGTAGATGCCGTACGCGCGGAGCCGCACGATGCCGAAGTCGGCGTCGCGCATCATCACGGGATTCGCGGTGCCCCACTTGTTGCCCGTGAACACGCGCGTGACGACATAGTAGACATCCGCCTTGAACGGGCTCTCGAAGCCGTATTTCCAGCCCTTGAGATCGGACAGGATCGGGATGTTGTCGGTCGTGAGCGAATACTTGCCGGGACCGAAGGTGTCGCCGAACTGGCCGAGGTAGACGAACTGCGCGACCTGCGATTCGCGCACGACGAGCTGCGCGCCGTTCTTGATTTCCTTGTCGTCGTCGGGGAAGCGGAACGACAGCGTGTCGCGCGAGTCGTCCGTCCACTCGATGATGTCGATGAACTGTTTCTTCAGGAAATCGATGATCGCCATCTCGGCTTCCTTTCCTCGGGATTCGGCCGCTGTGATGCGGGCCGCTATTTCTTCGCCGCCGTCTGCTTGGCGGACTCCGCCTGGGCGTTGGCCAGCTCGGTTTCCAGCTGCGCGGTCGGGATCGCCCCGGGGACGACGTTGCCGTCCGCGAACACCAGCGTCGGCGTCGCCTGCACGCGAAGCTTCTTCCCGAGCGCGTTGGTCGCCTCCACGGGGTTGTCGCACTCGCCCTTGTTGTCGGGCAGCCTGCCCGACGCGAAGAACTCGTCCCACGATTTCACGCGGTCGCTCGAGCACCAGATCATCTTCGACTTCCGCGCGGAGTCCGGGTGCAGCACGTCGATCGGGAACAGGAACGTGTAGATCGTCACGTTGTCGACGGCCTTGAGCTCGTCCTCGAGCTTCGCGCAGAACGGGCAATCGGCGTCCGAGAAGATCGCCATCTTGCGCTGGCCGTTGCCCTTCACGCGCTTGAACGCGAGATCGAGCGGCAACGTGTCGAACGCGACGCGATTGAGCTTGCGAAGCTTCGCCTCGGTGAGGTTCTGCTTCGTGTTGGCGTCGTACACCGATCCGGCCATCACGTAGTTGACCTTGGTGTCGGTGTAGAGGAGCTGGTCGTCCAGCTGGATCTCATAGAGCCCGAAGTAAGGGGTCTTGACGACGCCGCGGACGACCGCGGTCGGAAAGCGCTGCTCGACCAGCTTCTTGACCGCCAGCGCTTCGCCGGTGATCGGCGCGGGCCCGCAGCGGTCCCGCGGCGGGCGCGGCGGGCGTGTCGACCGCGCCGGCTGCGCCGGCGAGGAGCGCGCAAAGGCCGCGGCGGCGAGCCGCGTTCGCAGGATTCGTGTCGTGTCGTAAGCCATGGTTTTCTCCAGAGGAATGCGATTTTAGCAGTTAGCGCAACGCGGGCTCCGCCAGGAGCCGCTTCGCGAGGGGCATCCGCTCGACGGCGGACATGCCGAGATTGCGTGCGACGCGCGCCCAGGGCGCACGGATTCCGAACAGGTGGGCGAGCGTGTCGGTGACGGTCTGCATCGCCCGCACCGGCCCGGCGCGGCGCCGCGCGTAGCGATCGAGCAGGATCGGCGCGCCGGCGTCGCCGACCGGCCCGCGCTCCCGCAGGATGCCGGCGAGCGATTCGGCGTCGCCGAATCCCAGGTTCACGCCCTGGCCCGCCAGCGGGTGCACGCCATGCGCGGCGTCGCCGCAAAGCGCCAGCCGGTGCGCGACGACCACGGGCAGACGCAGGAACTGCAGCGGAAAGCCGGCGGCCGGCGTGATGCTCTCGAAGGCCCCCAGCGCGTTCTCTCCGGCCAGGGCAACGCGCGCCGCGAGCGCGTCCGGCGCAAGCGCGCGGAGCTCCGCCGCCAGCGCGTCCGGCGCCGACCACACGATGGAGACGCGCCGGCCCGGCAGCGGCAGCCACGCGAGGATGCCGCCGTCCTCGCGGAACCACTGGTGCGCCCGCCCGTGATGAGCGCGTTCGCACGCGAAATTGGCGACGACGGCAGTCTGCCCGTACGGGCGCGGCGCCGCGACGATTCCGGCGCTCTCGCGGACCCACGAGCGCAGCCCGTCGGCGCCGACGACGAGGCGAGTCGTCAGCGTGGCGCCGTCGTCGAAGCGAAGCTCGGCGCGATCCGCCGCGAATCCGATCGCCGAGAGCGCTCGCGGCGCGTGAACGGCGACGCGGGTCGTCCTGAGCTTCCGGGTGAGTGCGTCCCGGAGCGAGCGCTCCTCGACGATCCAGGCGAGCGCGCGCTCCCCGAGATCGTGCGCGGAGAATCGGAGCACGCCGCCGTCGTCGCCTTCGACCCGCATCGTCTCGACCGCCGCGATCCGCTCTGCCGGCAGGTCCTGCCACACCCCGAGGGCGCGCAGGAACGACGCGCTGCCGGGGCTGATCGCGTAGACGCGCGCATCCCAGTCGTCGTCCGACACCTGCCCCTCCTGCAGTTGCAGCGGCGCCCGGTCGATGAGCGCCACGGCGAGCCCGGCGTCGGCGAGGGCGAGGGCGAGCGAGAGCCCGACCAGCCCCGCGCCGGCGATGGCGACGTCGAATTCGGCTTCAGTCCCGCTCATTGCGCCTCGAGGGTCTCGATGACATGGTTCTGGTTGGTATAGATGCAAAGGTCGCCGGCGATGGCCAGCGACCGTTTCACGATGTCCGTCGCGGACAATGCCGTGCCCTCCAGCAAGGCCCGTGCCGCCGCCTGCGCGTACGGGCCGCCGGAGCCGATCGCGACAATGCCGAACTCGGGCTCGAGAACGTCACCCGTCCCCGTGATCACGAGCGACGCGGTGCGGTCCGCCACCGCCAGCATCGCCTCCAGCCGCCGCAGGATGCGATCCGCCCTCCAGTCCTTGGCGAGCTCGACGGCCGCCCGCGTCAGGTGCCCCTGGTGCTTGTCGAGCTTGGCTTCGAAGCGCTCGAACAGCGTGAAGGCATCGGCCGTCGCGCCGGCAAACCCCGCCAGCACGCGGTCGTTGTGGATCCGGCGCACCTTGCGCGCGGTCGCCTTGATGACGACGTTGCCCAGCGTGACCTGGCCGTCGCCGCCGAGCGCGACCTCGCCGTCGCGCCGAACCGAGAGAATCGTCGTGCCGTGAAAAGGTTCCATTGGGCCTGTGGGCGCGCGGCGCGCGTCAGTTGTCGCCGTTCCGGGTAGAGCCGCGCGGAGCACCGCGAGCCTGGGGCGGGCGGGCGGGGCGCGGACAACGTTCCCGGGCCTCGCGAAACGCCCGGCCGGGTCCCGTTCCGCCGCTATTCTCGCTTCTTGACGAAGTGCCGGGGCGAAATGCCGATGAGCAGCAACATGGCCCGGATGATCGGCGATGCACCGATGATCTGGACGGCTTTTCGCTGCGTCTCGACGCGGGTGATGAGGTTGAGCAGCGCGCCGGCGCAGACGAAATCGACGCGATCGACCGCGGTCATGTCCACCGAGCACACCGGGTGCTCCTGCGCGAACAGCGCAAGCTTGCCGAGCTGCGGCGTCGCCGCGCCGGCCATGACGCCGGACCAGATCAGCGTTTCGCCGACGATTTCGGGCGCTTCCGGCGTGGGGGCGGCATCGCCGCCCGCAGCGCGCTTCGCGGCCGGCGGTCGCCTTCGGGAGCGGCGGGGGCTCCCAGGACGGCGGCGACATCTCGAACGCCACGGCGAACTCGACGGCGCGGTCCTCGAAGCGGACCCGGTCGTTCGCCCACTGGAGGAGCTCGAGCGACAGCAGCCAGGCCCCCTGCCCGCCATCGATGCCCAGCTTGAGGGCGGCGTCGAGCGACGGGTTGCAGCTTTTCCATTCGCTGCAGCTGCAGCTGGAATTTCTGCCGCCGCGCGTCACCCAGCGCCTGCGCGAGCAGGCGCGCGCCCTCGTCGTCGAATCCCGTCACCGACATGGCGTCGAGCCGGGTTCCGGCGAGCGATTTCGCCATCGCCTTGCGCAATCCCTCGAGCTGCGTCGCCGTCGCGGCGGTGAGCTTCCCGGTCAGGCCGATGTATCCGCCCGGCGCGGCGCGCGGCCCCGGCACCGGCGTCGCCGACGCTTCCCACGGCGGCGCCGAGCGCTCGAACTGCACGACGTACTGCAGCGCCAGCTGGTCGAACGACGCGCGGTCGCCCGCGCGCTGCAGGAGATCGAAGAGCGCGAGCCACGCGAGCGCTGAGAGCTTCGCGTCGTGATCGGTCTTGATGCCTTGGTCGAGAACGGTCCGCGCCTTGCCCGACTGCCCGCTCGCGTAGAGCAGCGCGGCGTTCTCGAGCACCGAGCAGAGCCCGGGATTGGCTTGCCCGACCTCGAAGGCCTGCTGCGCGGGCGCCCAGTCGATCAGGCTTGCGCCGCCGACGGAAATGTCGCGTCGGATCGACGCGCGGGCGCGCGTTGCCCGCTTTCTCGGCCGCATTGGCGGCGACATCCCGCGCCGTGGGTGGGGGCATTGCGCCGCGGCGGCACGGCGGAAGGGGCGAATTCCGGTTTTCCGGGTTCGCGCCCTTTCGGCTCCGGCTTTTTCGCAGGTGGTTTCTGGAACAACGCCATCACAATTTCAATCGTTCTTTCGAATCCTCGGGCGCGCCGTTCGATTCAGCGCGATCCCGCGTGCCTGGCAACGAATGCGCTCCGCGGCAAGCGGGACTGCGATTATCGGCCTGCCCTCCCCGAGGATCAAGCCGACGGCCGAATTGCCACGCGGCGCAATGCCACGGCTTGCTAGAATGGACGCCGCCCGGTCCATCGGCCGCTCAATCGTGGAGGATGCGCATGAAAAACCCGCTCGACTCGCTTTGGGGAACCGTCATTTCAGGCCTGGTCCTCACCGTTATCCTGTACGAACTGTTCAAGAACTTTCTCAACTGACGGGGGCGACGACCATGGAAATCATTCCTGCACTGGCGCGCTGGGTGCACTTTCTCGCCGGAATCATGTGGATCGGCCTCCTGTACTACTTCAACTTCGTCCAGGTGGCCGCGCTCAAGGCCGCCACGGCCGACGGAACCAACGCCGGCATCACCAAGCACGTGGCCCCGCTTGCGCTCTTCTACTTTCGCTGGGCCGCGGTGGTGACGTGGCTGGCCGGCGCGGCGCTGCTCGGCGGCAACTTCATGAGCGCCTTCACGCTGTCGAAGGGCTACGCCGGGATCGGCATCGGCGCGTGGCTCGGCACCATCATGCTGCTCAACGTGTGGGGAATCATCTGGCCCAACCAGAAGAAGATTCTCGGGATCAAGCCCGCGACCGACGAGGAGAAGAACAAGGCGCGCCGTCTCGCCTTCCTCGCATCGCGCACCAACACGATGCTCTCGCTTCCGATGCTTTTCTTCATGGCCACCGGCTGGCATCACCCGTTCTAGCGCGGCGCTTCGCGCTCCTGGGTGCGGCGCTGAAGGCGCGCCGGCAAATGAAAGGGGATGGAATCGTCCATCCCCTTTTTCTCGACCTCGGGCGGGCGTGGGCGCCCGACAGCCTCGGCCTCCACATGGCTTGAGATTCGCGACCATCGCGTTGTCGGCCTCAAGCGTCGACTCGCGTTTGTTCGCATCCCCGTGCCTGCGGCACGGGGCCCCTGCTCACCGCTCGCGCCGCTAATCGCCGTAGAGCTTCTGCACGCGCTCGCGCCGTTCCTGCGCTTCGAGCGACAGGGTCGCCGTGGGTCGGGCGAGCAGGCGCGGAATGCCGATCGGCTCGCCGGTCTCCTCGCAATAACCGTAGCTGCCGTCGTCGATCAGCTTGATCGACTTCTCGATCTTCTTGAGGAGCTTGCGCTCGCGGTCACGCGTGCGGAGCTCGAGCGTGTATTCCTCCTCGAGCGTCGCGCGGTCGGAAGGATCGGTGGTGATCTCGCTTTCGCGCAGGTGCTCGCCGGTGTCGTCGGCGTTCTGCAGCAGCTGGTCGCGCAGCTCCATCAGGCGCGATCGGAAGAAAGCGAGCTGCGCCTCGTTCATGTAATCCTTGTCCGGCGCCTTCAGCAGGTCCTCCTCGGTGAGGACCTTGGGCTTCTTGGCGACGGTTGCGCTCGCGGTTGCCTGCTTTGCTGCCATGCTGACCTCTGTGCCTTTCATCGCGTTGCCGCGCGCTTCGATTGGATCCGGCGACCGGTTCGGCCCGCCGCGTCCTCTCGCTGCGCGTTCACGGTCACTCGGTTACGTCCGCTCAGTTGCGTGCGGATCGCCGCCGCATCAAATCGTTCATTATAGCTGTTCGGCGCCGAACATCGCCACCCTTCTGCCGGCGAGTCATCCAACGTCCCGCCGAACCCGCAGTCCCCCGTATAATCTTGAAAAAACAAGGACCTTTCATGACGCCCCCCGCCGGAAACGCCGCGTCCGCCGTGCCCGCGACCCTGTCGCTCGCGCGGCCCGACGACTGGCACGTCCACTTGCGGGACGGCCCGGCACTCGCTGCGGTCGCCGGGGCGACCGCGCGCACCTTCGGACGAGCAATCGTCATGCCTAACCTCATGCCGCCGGTGACCACGACGGACGCGGCGCGCGCCTATCGCGATCGCATCCTGGCCGCCCTGCCGTCCGGCAGCGCTTTCCAACCTCTGATGACGCTCTATCTCACCGACCGCACCGACGCCGCCGAGATCGCGCGGGCGAAAGCGTCCGGATTCATCCATGCGGTGAAGTATTACCCGGCCGGCGCCACGACCCACTCCGAGGCCGGCGTCACCGCGCTCGCGCGAACGTTTCCCGCGCTGGCGGCCATGGAGAAGCACGGCGTCGTCCTGTCGGTGCACGGCGAAGTGACCGATCCCGACGTCGACATCTTCGATCGCGAGCGCGTGTTCATCGAGCGCCATCTCGCCGGAATCGTCCGTGATTTTCCGGCGTTGCGGATCGTGCTGGAGCACGTCACGACGAAGGACGCCGCCGAATTCGTCGGCGCGGCGCGGGAAGGCGTCGCCGCGACGATCACGCCGCAGCACCTGCTCTATTCGCGCAATGCGCTGCTCGCGGGGGGCTTGCGGCCCCATCTCTACTGCATGCCGGTGCTCAAGCGCGAATCGCACCGGCGAGCGCTCGTCGCTGCCGCGACCTCGGGATCGCCAAAATTCTTCCTGGGCACCGATTCGGCGCCGCATGCGAAGCACCACAAGGAGTCATCGTGCTGCGGCGCCGGCTGCTACACCGCCCATGCCGCGCTCGAGCTCTACGCCGAAGCCTTCGAGGATGCCGGCGCGCTCGACCGACTCGAGGCGTTCGCGAGCTTCTTCGGCGCCGACTTCTACCGCCTTCCGCGCAACGCCGGGCGTATCACGCTTTCGCGCGAGGCGTGGACCGTCCCGGCGTCCTACCCGTTCGCGGACGGCCTGCTCGTGCCCCTTCGCGCCGGCGAGACCCTGCGCTGGCGCATCGCTCGGACGGAACCTCGGACGGCGCCGGTGCTATCCTAGTGCCCGAAGCCAGCCAGACCGTCGCCGCCTGCGTCAGCGAAAGCCGCCGCGGGGGGAGGAAAGTCCGGGCTCCACAGAGCAGGATGCCGGGTAACGCCCGGCCGCTATAAGTCGCCGCTAGCGCGAACGACGAAGGTGAGGAACAGGGCCACAGAGACGAGTCGCCGCGGGTCAAACCGCGGCGGGTGAAACGCGGCAACCTCCATCCGGAGCAACACCAAGTAGGCGGACATTGACGCTGCTCGCCGAGTCCGCGGGTAGGTGGCACGAGCGCAGCGGCAACGCTGCGCCTAGAGGAATGGCGGTCATAGCGCGCCTCAAAACGCGCCGTAACAGAACCCGGCTTATCGGCTGACTTCGGTTTTACATCATGGCGCCCCGCGGCGAAATCCGCGGGGCGTCGCCATTTCGGCGCCTCGTTTCAGCGGGCGCGGCGGGCGCGGATGGCAACCTGGTAGGCGAGAAGCGCGACGAGCCCGCCGGCGCCGAGCAGGTACGCGGTGATCGTTCGCGACGGGTCGAACGGAAACGCCAGCGTCAGCGCCACCGGTGCGACCGCGCGGGCGATGAGCTGCGGCCGCGCGAGGCGCCCGAGCAGCGTCCCGAATTCGCGCCGGCCGAAGAGCTCGGCCGGCACCGTTCCGCGCACGATGGTCATCACGCCGTTGCTGACGCCGTAGAGCACCGCGAAGCCCACCGCCGCGGCCGCGAGGCTGTGCAGCTGCGTCAGCAACGCGCATGCGAGCGCCAGCAGAATGAACGCGAGCGTGCCGACGGTCCGGGCGCGCAAGAGCCGCCCGTGCGAGAACTCGACGACGCGCCCGGCGACCTGCATCGGGCCGATCAGCGCGCCGATCAGCACGGCATCGGCGGCCGAGATTCCCGCCGTCGTCATGAGACCGATCAGGTGCGCCGACACGGCGGACGCGATGAACGCGGCACCGGCGAGCGCGATCGCGAGCCACACGAAGGTCCGCTTCGCGGCCGCGGTGACGCCGGCCTCATCGGGCGCCTCGGGCGGCGGAGCCGGCTCGACGTGACGCGCGTCCCGCGGTATCGCCGCCAGGTGCAGCGGCAGGCAGACGACGATGTGCAGCACCGCGTACACCGCGAACGTCGCGCGCCAGCCCGCGGCCTCCGAGAGCCATTGCGACGCCGGCCAGAACACGGTGCTCGCGAAGCCGCCGAACAGCGTGAGCGCAGTGACGGCGCGACGGTAATGCGCGCCGCTGATGTGGTGGAGCGTCGCGAACGCCGGATCGTAGAGGCACAGCGCCATCGCCACGCCGGCGAGAATCCAGCCGGCGCACACGCTCACCGGGCCTTGTGCGAGCGCGAGCACGCTCAGCGCGAGCGCGCCCGCGATCGAACCTGCGGCGAGCACTTCGCGCGAGCGCCCGGCGTCGATCAGCCGCCCGACGAGGGGAGAAGTCGCTCCCGACACGAACAAACCCGCGGAGAAGGCGCCGAAGAGGAGCATGTCGCCGACCCCGAGCTCCGCTCGCATCGGCGCGCCGAGCACGGCGATGGTGTAGAAGAGCGTGCCCCACGAGATGACCTGCGCGACGCCGAGCGCGGCGATCCGCGCGCCGAGATGACGCGCGCTCGCAGCGCCTCCCTCAGCGGACACGGCGGCGCGCGTCGCGCAGGATCTCGCGCGCCGCGTTGTGTCCCGGCACACCGGTCACGCCGCCGCCCGGGTGGGTTCCCGCGCCGCACAGATACAGCGCGCGCACCGGCGTGCGGTAATCGGCGTGGCCCAGCACCGGCCGCGCGGAGAAGAGCTGATCGAGCGACAGCGCGCCGTGGAAGATGTCGCCGCCGATGAGGCCGAACTCGCGCTCGAGGTCGAGTGGCGTGAGCGCGCGGCGGCCGACGACGCTCGCCGCGAAGTTCGGCGCGTGGCGATTGACGGTCGCGATCATCAGGTCGGCGACTTCGTCGCGCGCATCGTCCCATGTCCTTCCCGGCTGCGCCGCGCCGAGATCGGGATGCACGTGCTGGCAGAAGAGGCTTGCGACGTGCATGCCCGCCGGCGCGAGCGACGTGTCGACGACCGACGGAATCAGCACCTCGACGATGGGCTCGCGCGACCAGCCTTCCGTCTTCGCGTCGAAATACGCACGCTCCATGTACGCGAGCGACGGCGCGACGATGATGCCGCTCCCGTGATGCGCTTCCGCCGTTCGGCCGGGGAGCACGGTGAAATCGGGCAGCTCGGACAACGCGACGTTCATCCGGAACGTACCCGAGCCGCAGCGATAGGCGCCAATGCGCGCGCGAAAGTCGGCGTCGAGGTGCTCGGGTGCCACGAGCCGCTCGAACAGGAGCTTCGGATTGACATTGGCGACGACGCGCCGGGCTTCGACCATTTCGCCGCCCTCGAGCAGCACGCCTGCCGCGCGCCCGGCCTTGACGACGACGCGCTCGACCGGCGCGCTCACGCGGAGCGTCACGCCGCGAGCGGCGCATTCCTTTGCCATGGCCTGCGTGATCGCGCCCATGCCGCCGATCGCGTGGCCCCACTGGCCGCGCTGGCCGTTGACCTCGCCGAACACGTGGTGCAGCAGCACATAGGCGGATCCCGGGGTGTAGGGGCTCGCGAAATTGCCGACGATCGCGTCGAAGCCGAACGCCGCCTTGATCGGCGCCGACTCGAACCAGCGGTCGAGCACGTCGCCGGCGCTCTTGGCGAACAGGTCGAGCACGTCGCGGCGGCCGGCGAGGTCGAGCGCGTGAAAACGCCGCGCGATCTTCAAGGTGTCGAGCCAGCGCGCGACGTCGGTGAATGTTCCGGGAGCGAGCGAAGGCGGCGTCGCGAACAGCAGCTCGCGCAGCACGTCGGCCACACGATCGAGCATCGCGTAGTACGCGGGCAGGGCGTCCGCGTCGCGGCGCGAGAATTTCGCGACCTCGGATTGCGTTGCCGCAAGCCCGCCGCCAACCTTGAGGTAGCCGCCCTCGGGCAGCGGCAGGAAATTCGACACCGGGCGCAGCACGACCTTGAGCCCGTGCTCCGCGAGCCGAAGGTCGCGCACGATGCGCGGATTGAGCAGGCTGACGGTGTAGCTCGCCGTCGAGTTGCGGAATCCCGGATGGAATTCCTCGGTGACCGCGGCGCCGCCAAGCACTGCCCGCCGCTCGAGCACGCACACATCCTGCCCGCCGCGGGCGAGGTACGCCGCGCAGACGAGGCCGTTGTGGCCGCCGCCGATGATGACGACGTCGAAGCGGCGGGAGCTTTGCGAGGCCACGGGAGCGTGCCGGGAGTCGGACGGGAACCGGAGCTGAGACGGTCGCGCGGCGGCAGCCAGGCCTCGCGGTGGACGCGTCGCGCCGGCGGCGGAGTCGTCAGTCCTCGTCGATGCTGATTGCGACCGTCGAGTAGCCGCAGTCGACGTAGGTGATCTCGCCGGTGATGGCGCTCGACAGCTCGGAGAAATAGAACGCGGCGACGTTGCCGACCTCGTCGATCGTGACGCCGCGGCGCAGCGGCGCCGTGCGCTCGAATTTGCTTGCGAGCTTCGAAAAACCGCCGATTCCGGCCGCGGCGAGCGTCTTGATCGGTCCCGCCGATATCCCGTTGACGCGGATTCCCTGGGGGCCGAGGCAGGCGGCGAGGTAGCGCACGTTCGCCTCGAGACTCGCCTTGGCAAGTCCCATCACGTTGTAGTTGGGCAGCGACCGGACGGCGCCGAGGTAGGTCAGCGTCAGCAGCGACCCCGGGCGGCCCTGCAGCAGCGGCCGCGCGCCCTTGGCGAGCGCGGCGAAGCTGTACGAGCTCACGTCCTGCGCGATCGCGAACGCGGAGCGCGACATGCAGTCGAGGAAATCACCGGACAGCGCTTCGCGCGGCGCGTAGGCGATCGAGTGCAGCATGCCGTCCAGCCCGCCCCATTCGGACTTGAGCGTGGCGAACAGCGCGTCGATGTCGCCGTCGCGCGTGACGTCGCAGGGAAGGACGGGAATCGCGCCGAATTCGGCGGCGATCTTCGTCACGCGGTCCTTGAGATCGTCGTTGACGTAGGTAAACGCCAGCGTCGCGCCCTCGCGCTGGCAGGCTCGCGCGACACCATAGGCGATCGAGCGGTTCGACAGGATCCCCGTGATCAGGATCTTCTTGTCTTGCAGGAAGCCCATTTCCATTCTCCCGGCGGGCGCCATGCGCCGCAGATGCCGTTGGCGAATCTCAGAACAGGAACTCGGACGCCTCGTTCAACACGACGCACGCGATCCGGTTGTTGCGCACGTCCGGCTCGGTGTCGAGCGAGCCGGTGGAACCCCTGTCGTGCACGACCACCGACCTGCCGTAGAGGCCGTCGGGCGGGTCGACGGGCATTCCAGAAATGGGGATGCTCATGTTGACCAACCCGTCCTGACTCATCGCGCCGTTGTAGGCCTCGACCTCGCGGCCCGGCGGCGCCCAGGGCGGGCCGGCGGAAAACCCATTGTGCGACTTGCAATTGCCGGTGGTGTGGAACACGACGCGATAGATGCCGGGCCCGACGTCGTTCAGGTTGACGATCAGCGTCACACCACCCTCCCGGCGCCTGACGACGATGAATCCCTTCGCCGCGCTCCCGCCCAGCGCGACGATCTTGCCGCCGAGTCCGGGCGCCCTGCTTTCGATGATGGTCTTGGTCGCGTCGCAGCCGGAGAGCGCGACGGCAAGGACCAGCGCTGCGGTCGCACGCCGGACGAGCGCAGCGCTCGTGAGCGGCATCAACGCCGCGTGCCGCCGCAAGCGCGCCTCGTGGAGCGCCCGCTCATGACTTGCGAATGACGCCGCAGGCGACGCGTGCACCCGAGTTGCCGGTGGGCTGCGTGGCGAAGTCGTCAGGATCCTTGTGCACGACGACGCTGCGGCCGACGATGTCCCCCGCGCCGGAACCGATGCTGAGTCCGGCGAGCTCGACAGTCAATGTCGCATTCCCCGCGGCGTCGGCGTCGAGCAGCGGCATGTCGCCGGCATGGTGTTCCGCTGCCGAATGACTGCCGTGCCCCTTGCCGTGCGGATTGAAATGGCCACCTGCGCTCGTGCCATCGGCGGCGCTGCAGTCGCCCTTCTCGTGGATATGAAACCCGTGCGGGCCGGGAGCGAGGCCCGAAACGCGCGCGGTGACGACGACCTTGTCGCCCTTGGCCGCGAAGGTCACGGAGCCTTTGGCCGCGTTGCCGGCCGTCGGCGCGAGGTCGGCGACGGCGGTCTCTTCGGCGGCCGCCATCGACGCGAATCCGGTGACGAGCGCGGCGACGGCGATGCATGCGAGCGAATTCTTCAACGTCCCTCCGATCGACGACAAGATGGTGACGGCGTCAGGAGCACAAACTGCACCGGTTTCCGATACCGTGCATTTCCCTTTCCGCGAGCAGTGAATGATAAGCGATCGGGGCGCATGCCGCCACCGAAGCGCATGCGATCGCGCCGAAATTGCTCCGGTGCGCCGTTCGCCGCCGGCGCGCGCGCGGCGCGGCGGCGAGGGCATCCTGCGCGGTACAATCGCGCGACCGCATGTTTTCCCTCCCGAGCGCAGGCGCCCGATGTCGCACATGACTCCCTCCGAGATCGTCTCCGAGCTCGACAAGCACATCGTCGGACAGCACGACGCGAAGCGCGCGGTGGCGATCGCGCTGCGCAACCGGTGGCGGCGGCAGCAGGTGGCCGAGCCGCTGCGCCAGGAGATCACGCCGAAGAACATCCTGATGATCGGGCCGACGGGCGTGGGCAAGACGGAGATCGCGCGTCGGCTGGCGCGCCTCGCCGACGCGCCGTTCATCAAGGTCGAGGCGACCAAGTTCACCGAGGTGGGCTACGTCGGCCGCGACGTCGACACGATCATCCGCGACCTGGCCGAGGCGGCGATAAAGCAGGTGCGCGAGGCGGAGACGCGCAAGGTGCGCGATCGCGCCGCCGATGCCGCCGAGGAGCGCGTCCTCGACGTGCTGCTGCCGCCGGCGCGCGAGGTGAGCTTCCACGACATGCAGCCGACCGACACGTCGACCCGGCAGAAATTCCGCAAGATGCTGCGCGAGGGCAAGCTCGACGACAAGGAGATCGAGGTCGAAGTGTCGCTGCTCTCGCCGCAGATGGAGATCATGGCGCCGCCGGGGATGGAGGAGCTCACGAGTCAGATCCAGGGCATGTTCCAGCAGATGGGCGGCGCGCGGCGCAAGGTGAAGAAGATGGCGGTCCCCGAGGCGCTGAAGGCGCTCACCGAAGAGGAGGCCGCGAAGCTCATCAACGACGACGACATCAAGGCGCGCGCGCTCACCGCGGTCGAGCAGAACGGCATCGTCTTCCTGGACGAGATCGACAAGATCGCCAGCCGGCAGGAAATGCAGGGCGCCGACGTCTCCCGCCAGGGCGTCCAGCGCGACCTCCTGCCGCTCGTCGAGGGCACGACGGTGGCAACCAAATACGGGATGGTGCGCACCGACCACATCCTGTTCATCGCGTCCGGCGCGTTCCACTTCTCGAAGCCGTCCGATCTCATCCCCGAGCTGCAGGGCCGCTTTCCGATCCGGGTCGAGCTCGCGTCGCTCGCGGTGGCCGATTTCGAGAAGATCCTCACCGCGACCGACGCCTGCCTCGTGCGCCAGTATCAGGCGCTGCTGGAGACCGAGAACGTGCATGTCGACTTTCGCGCCGACGGAGTCCGCCGGCTCGCCGAGATCGCGTTCGCCGTCAACGAGAAGCAGGAGAACATCGGCGCGCGCAGGCTCTATACGGTGATGGAGCGCCTGCTCGACGACGTCTCGTTCAATGCGACGCGGCACACCGGCGAGACGATCCCGATCGACGCCGCCTATGTCGATGCGCGGCTCGCCGGCATCGCGGGCGACGAGAACCTGTCGCAGTACATCCTCTAGTCTCCGGTGCACGGCGGACGCCAGGCGACGAGCGCGGAACCGATGCTCGAACGGATCGTCGACATCATCGCGCCCGTGTTCTCGATCGTGGCGCTGGGCTGGCTCTACGCGCGGCGGGCCAAGCCCGACATGGCGTGGGTCAACCGCATCAGCATGAACGTGCTGGCGCCGGCCCTCATCTTCTCGGCGCTGGCGAGCCGCGAATTCGATGTTGCGACCAACGGGATGCTGATCCTCGGCGGCGTCGGCGTCGTCATCGGATCGGGACTGATCGCATGGCCGTTCGCGAAGCTGCTGCATCAGGATCCCCGCACGTTCGTCCCGCCGATGATGTTCAACAACTGCGGCAACATGGGGCTGCCGCTCGCGGCGCTGGCCTTCGCGGCGCCCGGGTTCTCGGCGATGGTCGCGCTGTTCACGATCTCGAACCTGCTGCAGTTCACGCTGGGCGTCTGGATGCTCGACCACCAGGCGCGGTTCGGCAGCCTGCTGCGATCGCCGATGGTCTGGTCGACCGTGCTGGGCTTCGCGTTCGCGCTCGTGCATCCGCCGATCCCGGCGTGGACGACCGTCACGCTGAAGCTCGTCGGCGACGCGCTGATCCCGGTGATGCTGCTCTCGCTCGGCGCGCGGCTTTGCGACGTGCGCTGGACCGACTGGCGCCTCGGCGTCGTCGGCGGCCTCGTGTGCCCGCTCACCGGTATCGCGATGGCGGCGCTGCTCGCGCCGTTGCTCGAGCTGTCGCCGCTGCAGCAGGGACTTCTGATCCTGTTCGGATCGCTGCCCCCGGCGGTCCTCAATTTCATGGTGGCCGAGCAGTACGGTCAGGAGCCCGGCAAGGTCGCCTCGATCGTGCTGATCGGCAACGTGATGTCCGTCATCTTCGTTCCGTTCGGTCTCGTGCTCGCGCTGCGCTAGCGATCAATCGAGCGTGCTGCGGAACGTGCGCAGGCCGATCAACAGCACGACCGTCATGAACGCGATGATCGGCCACGCCTCGGGCAATGCCTCGACGACGCCGTTGCCCTTCAGCAGCACGCCGCGGACGATTCGGAGGAAGTGCGTCAGCGGGAGGACCTCGCCAACGGCCTGCGCCCAGCCCGGCATGCCGCGGAACGGGAACATGAAGCCCGAAAGCAGCATCGACGGCAGGAAGAAGAAGAATGTCATCTGCATCGCCTGCAGCTGGTTGCGCGCGATCGACGAGAACATGAGCCCGAGCGTCAGGTTGGCGGCAATGAAGAGGAACACCGCGACGTAGAGCACCGCGAGGCTGCCCAGCATCGGCACATGGAAGAACAGGCGCGCCAGCGCAAGCACAATCGTCACCTGAACGAGCCCGATCACGATGTACGGCACGATCTTCCCCGTCATCACCTCGAGCGGCGTCGCCGGCGTGGAAAGCAGGTTCTCCATCGTCCCGCGCTCCTGCTCGCGCGTGATCGCGAGCCCGGTCATCAGCACCATCGTCATCGTCAGAATCACGCCGATCAGGCCGGGCACCACGTTGTACTGCGTGACGGCCTCCGGGTTGTAGCGCGGGTGCACCAGCATTTCGAACGGCGCCGGGCGTGGCCGCGAGTGGCGCAAGCGGGCCGACGAGATCGTGCGCGAGTGCGTTCTGTGTGAGCAGATTCACCGCGGAGATGGCATTGCCAGTGGCGGTCGGGTCGGTAGCATCGGCTTCGATGAGCATTGACGGGCGCTCGCCGCGAACCAGCGCACGGGAGAACCCGGTGGGGATCGTGACGACGAACTGCGCGCCGCCGGTGGCGAGCAGGCGCTCTGCCTCCACTTCGTCCTTCGCCTCGCCCACAAACTGAAAATAATCGCTGTTCTTCAGCGCGCTCTCGATGCTGCGCGAGAACTCGCTTCGGTCGAAATCGAGCAGCGCGGTCGGCAGGTGCTTCGGGTCCGAGTTGATCGCGAAACCGAACAGCACGAGCTGCATCACCGGGATGCCGACGATCATCCCGAACGTCAGCCGGTCGCGTTTCATCTGGATGAATTCCTTGCCGACGATGGCGAACCAGCGCGAAACGGAGAAGTAGCGCTCATCGTTTCATCGCCGCCGCGGCGTCCGAACCGGTCGACCCGTCGTCTTGCATTAGGTGGATGAATACGTCCTCGAGGCTCGGCTCGATGCGTCTCCAGTTTCGCCCGGGCTCCGCTTTCAAGGGCGCAATGGCTGCATCGAGGCGCGCGGCGTCCGACCCGGTCACGTGCAGCGCCGCGCCGAACGCCGCGACCTGCTCGACCGCAGGCAGCGCGCGCAGGCGACTCGCGAGCTCCGCGCAGCTCGCGGGCCGTCGACCGCCCACGTGACAAGCGGCTGGCTCGCGATGACTTCCTTCGCGGTCCCCTGAATCAGCAATGTGCCGTTGAGGATGTACCCCAGCTTGTGGCAGCGCTCCGCTTCGTCCATGTAATGCGTGCTGACGAGGATCGTGATGCCGCGCGCCGCGAACTCGTGCAGGTGGTCCCAGAAATCGCGGCGCGCCTTCGGATCCACGCCGGCGGTCGGCTCGTCCAGCAGCAGAAGTTGCGGCTCGTGCAGGAGGCACGCGGCGAGCGCCAACCGCTGCTTCCATCCGCCCGACAGCTCACCCGCAAGCTGGTCGGCGCGGTTCGCGAGCCCGAGCTCGCCCGAGCGTCCTCGACGCGACGGCTGACGTCATCCATCTGGTACATGCGCGCGACGAAGCGCAGGTTCTCGCGGATCGTCAGGTCCTCCCAGAACGAGAATCGCTGTGTCATGTAGCCGGCGTGGCGCTTGATCTCCTTCGTCTCGCGCAGGATGTCGTAGCCGAGGCAAGTTCCCTCGCCGCTGGTTGGGGTCAGAGGCCGCACAGCATCCGGATCGACGTGGTCTTGCCGCTGCCGTTGGGCCCGAGGAATCCGAAGATCTCGCCGCGCTTGACCGACAGCACCAGATCCTTCACCACATGATGGCTGCCGAAGCTCTTGTTGAGACCGCGGACGTCGATGACAACATCGGTGGCGGCGGACGGCGTCATCTGGGCAACGTGACGTCGACCGGCTGGCCGGGGTGGAGCTTCGGCGCATCCGCCGGCGAGGGCTTCGCCTCGACGAGATAGACGAGCTTCGCGCGGTTCTCCTTGGAATAAAGCACCGGCGGAGTGAACTCGGCGCGATCGGCGATGAACACGATCGTCGCAGCGATGGGCGCGTCGCAACCGTCGCAAGCAACACTAACGGTTTGTCCGCGCTTCAATTGGCCGAGCGTGGTTTCCGGGACGAAGAAGCGGGCCTTGACGTTGCCCGGCGGCAGCAAACTAGCCACCGGTGCGCCCGCTTGCACCCAGTCGCCGACGACGTAGTAGGTGTCGTTGACAAGCGCGGCTTCCGGCGCAGCGATTGCGCGCTGGACGAGACGCCAATCTGCCTGCGCGAGGGCGTCGCGGGCGGCAGCCGCATCGGCCTCGGCGGCACGTATTTCGTCGGCCCGCGCCGGCATCTTGGCGACGGCGACCGAAGCCCGGAATTGCCCGACCTGCGCTTCATCGCGCATCAGCGCAGTCCGCGCGTCGTCCAGCGCCGCCTTGCTGACGAAGCCCTCGGCGAAGAGCTTTTCCTGTCGCTTGAGGTTTGCCGCCGACAGGTCGCGCGCAGCGACCGCCTGGCGCACCTGCTCGGCAATGGTCTCCACTTCGGGCGCCCGTTTCCCGGTCTTCAGGTTTTCGAGTCGCGCATCGGCGGCCATGCGCTGTTGCTCCGCCTGCCGGCGCGCAGCGATTTCGTTGTCGCGCTCCAGCGCGAAGAGCGGCGCGCCCGCCACGACCTGATCGCCACGCTTGACCGAGAGCTGCCGCAGTGCGCCGGCGAACGGCGCGGCGACGCGAACGTATTCGCCCTCGACGTATCCCTGCAGGGGACGCTCGCCTTGTTGCCCGCAGGCGGCGAGCAACCCGGCTGCGACGACGAGCCAAGGACGTCCGGTCAGACAATTCGCCGGGCGCTGCATTGGTGCACGCGCCGGTGATTGGATTCCCTGCACGATGTTCCTCGCTGTTGACGGCGCGCGAAGCATACCGCGGAGCGCAAAGCAAAAGCCAGCCGGGGAGTCTCGTGCGTCCTTCGTTGCGCCTACAGCGTCGCGAGCGCGTCGAGCACGTCCTGCTGCTGCAGGACTTCGGGAAGAAGCAACGGCGGCTTGCCCGGACGATGCAGCACGTACACCGGCACGCCGTTGCGCCCCAGCGCCGCGAGCGTCTGCGTGATCACCGGATCGCGGCGAGTCCAGTCGGCGCGCAGGAGCACGACCCCGGCACGCGCGAACGCCGAGCGCACCGCCTCGGTATTGAGCACCAGGCGCTTGTTCACCTGGCAGGTGACGCACCACGCCGCCGTGAAATCGACGAAGACCGGCCGTCCCGCGGCGGTCAGCTCGGCCACGCGCGCGGGCGTGAACGGCGCCCAGCCGTCTTCCGCCGCGGGTGCGGCGGCGCTCTTTCGGATTCGCGCCCTGATCGGCGTCCGCCGCGAACAGCGGCCACGCGATCGCGCCCGCGCCGACGAGCGCGAGAATGCAGGCGAATCCCCATGGCCGCGCGCCGCCGGTGCGGAAGATGCGCCATGCCCACAGGCCGAAGCCGACGCACAAAAGCGCCGCGAGCAGCCGCACGACGGCGTCGTTGTCGCGCTGCGCGCCCAGCACCCAGGCGAGCCAGATCACCGTCGCGTAGAGCGGAAACGCGAGGATCTGCTTGAAGCGCAGCAGCCAGGGGCCGGAGCGCGGCAGCCGGCGCCGCCATTCCGGAAACCATGCGAGCAGCACGTAAGGAAGCGCCATGCCGACGCCGAGCGCGACGAACACGATCAGGAGCGTCGCGGCCGATCCCCCCATCGCGAATCCCAGCGCGGCGCCCATGAACGGCGCGGTGCAAGGCGACGCGATCACGACGGCCAGCACGCCGGAGCCGAAGGCGTCCACCGTGCGGTTCTTCGCGGTCCAGTTCGCAACGTTGGACGGAAACAGCTGGCCGAACTCGAAGACGCCGGACAGGTTGGTCGCCAGCACGAAGAAGAGCACCGCGAGCGCGGCGACGACCGCGGGCGATTGCAGCTGGAAGCCCCAGCCGAGCTCCTCGCCGGCGGCGCGCAGCGCGAACAGCGCGAGCCCCAGCGCGACGAACGTGAGGATGACGCCGCCGGCAAACGCCATCGCCTCGTGGCGCAGCGTCGAGCGCGAATCGTGCTGCGTCGCGAATCCGAGCACCTTGAGCGAGAGCACCGGGAACACGCAGGGCATCAGGTTGAGGATGAGGCCGCCGATGAGCGCGGAGACGAGCGCCAGCGCCAGCGTGAGCCTGTCGTCGCCCGACGCGGGCGCGGCGAGATTGAGCGTCGGCACCGCCGCCTGCGCGGGCCTCGGGCCGGCGGCGAGCGTGCCGGAGAATGCGGCGTCGAGGGTCGCCGCGCGAGCGCCCCCGCCGAATCCGCCGGCCGCCGAGATGACGCCGGCAAGACGGTGCGGTGGCGCGACGAACGTGCTCGCCACCGGAAGCGTCAGCACATAGTTGTCGCCGTCACGCGCGAGGCGTTGCGCACCCGAGGGCTCGACGAGATTTTCCTCATACGGGAAAAATTGCAGGACACCCGGATCCGGCGCGCCCGCGGGCGCGACGAGCTTCAACGCGATCATCTGGCCCGATCCCTGCGCCGTGGCCTTCCATCCCGCGAGCGGCTGCGGCAGCGCGGCGCGCGCGGCCGAAATCTTCTCGGCCCATTTCGCGTCGGGTTGCGCGCTCTTCGCGACCGGAAGCACGAGCGTGAGATCGGCGCCGTCGGGAATGCAGGTCTCGCGGCACACGAGCCAATCGGCGCGCGCCTTGAGCGTCGCGCTTCGCGCCCGTGGCCTGCCCCGGCGCGACCTTGAGCTCCGACAGGTGGAGCACGGTGCCTTCGTAACCGTAGTTCATCAGCGGCCCGACCGGCAGCATCTGCGGCGCCGGCCATTCGATCGGGCCCGCGGTGACGCCCGCCGGAAGCTGCCAGGCAATCGTCGTCGGCAATCCGGAATCGCCCGGATTGCGCCAGTAGGTGTGCCAGCCCGGCGCGATCGCGAGGCGCAGCGCGACGGTCAGTGGCTCGCCGGGGACGAGCGCCGTGCGATCGGCGACGAGCTCCGCTTCGACGTGCTCCGTCTTCACCGGCGCGGCGAATACGCTCGTCGCGCACGCGAGCGCGAGCGCCGCGAGCACGATGCGCGGGATTCGACAGGGCGACGGCCGAGGGCGGGAGAGTGAATTCAAGTGAGGGTTGTCCAGCTGCATTTTCGCCGGTGCGACGACGGTTGGCATGTCGTGGCATCGCGAGGCTTCCGGCGGCGAGGCTATAATTCTACCGTCGCCAGGGCGGTTCGCACGCGCCGCCTCGCAATTCGTCAGTCTGGCGTGCCGGGCCGGCCGACCGGCGGCCCGATTTCGCGGCCGGCAACGCAAAGCCGCCAACACCGACCGGCGACATCCCATTCCGTGGAAGCCTTCCTGGTATCGGCCGGCGTCGTCGCCCTCGGCGAGATCGGCGACAAGACGCAACTCCTCGCGCTGATGCTGGCGGCGCGGTTCAGGAAGCCCGTGCCGATCATCGCGGGCATTCTCGTCGCGACGCTCGCCAACCACGCGCTGGCCGGATACCTCGGCAATCTCGTCCGCTCGCAACTCCCGCCCGATGTGCTGCGCTGGATCGTCGCGCTCGCCTTCTTCGCCGTCGCCGTGTGGGCGCTCAAGCCCGATACCCTCGACTCCGAAGAGCCTCCCAAGATGTCGCGGATGGGGGTGTTCGGCGTCACCGTCGTCGCATTCTTTCTCGCGGAGATCGGCGACAAGACTCAGATTGCCACGATGGTGCTTGCCGCGCGCTTCGACGCGCTCGCCGCCGTGATCCTGGGCACGACCTGCGGGATGCTGATCGCCGACATTCCTGTCGTGCTGATCGGCGAGGCCGCCGCGACCGCGATTCCGTTCAAGGCGGTGCGAATCGGCGCGGCGCTGCTGTTCGCCGCACTCGGCGTCTATGCTTTGCTGGGCCCTGGGATTCCGGGGGGCTGAGAACGGGCCCCGCCCAGGTGCGCCGGTATAATCGACGGCCTGACAAATCCCCCGCCGCCGTCGCGCCTCGTACCGGAACCGGAATCGCATGAAACCCTATCAGCCCGCCGAGATCGAAACCGCTGCGCAGGCCGCATGGAAGGCCGCCGACGCGTATCGCGCCGTCGAGCGCCCCGATAAGAAGAAGTATTACTGCGTGTCGATGCTGCCCTACCCGTCCGGCATCCTGCACATGGGGCACGTCCGCAACTACACGATCGGCGACATGATGTACCGGTATCTGCGGATGCAGGGATACAACGTGCTGACGCCGATGGGCTGGGACGCGTTCGGGCTGCCGGCCGAGAACGCGGCGATGAAGAGCGGCGTCCCGCCGGCGAAGTGGACGCACGACAACATCGCGACGATGAAGCGGCAGATGCAGGCGGTCGGTCTCGCGATCGACTGGTCGCGCGAGCTGTCGACCTGCGATCCCGCGTACTACAAGTGGAACCAGTGGTTCTTCCTGAAGATGCTCGAGAGGGGAATCGCGTACAAGACGACCGGCGTCGTCAACTGGGACCCGGTCGACCAGACGGTGCTTGCGAACGAGCAGGTCATCGACGGCAAGGGCTGGCGCTCGGGAGCGCCCGTCGAGAAGCGCGAGATCCCGATGTACTACCTCCGGATCACGGACTACGCCGACGAGCTCCTCGACAACCTCGACAAGATGACCGGATGGCCCGAGCGCGTGCGGGTGATGCAGGCGAACTGGATCGGCAAGAGCCGCGGCGTGCGGTTCGCTTTTCCGCACGACATCCGGAGCACAGAAGGTGAAATGCGCGGCAAGCCGATCGGCGACGGCCGGATGAACGTCTTCACGACGCGCGCCGACACGATCATGGGCGTCACCTTCTGCGCGGTCGCGGCCGAGCACCCGCTCGCGATGCACGCGGCAAAATCGAGCCCGGCACTCGCCGCGTTCATCGACGAGTGCCGGCGCGGCGGCGTGTCCGAAGTCGACGTCGCGACGATGGAGAAGAAGGGCATGCCGACGGGGCTCTTCGTCACGCATCCGCTGACGGGCGATAGGGTCGAGGTGTGGGTCGGCAACTACGTGCTGATGGCCTACGGCGACGGCGCGGTGATGGGCGTGCCCGCGCACGACGAGCGCGACTTCGCGTTCGCCAAGAAGTACGGGTTGCCCATCAAGCAGGTCATCGCGATCGACGGCGAGACCTTCTCGACCGACGCGTGGCAGTCGTGGTACGAGGACAAGACGCGCGGACACTGCGTCAACTCCGGCAAGTACGACGGCCTCGCCTACGAAGCGGCGATCGACGCCATTGCCGCCGATCTCGCCGCGAAAGGCTTGGGCGAGAAGAAGATCACTTACCGGCTGCGCGACTGGGGCATCTCGCGCCAGCGGTACTGGGGCACGCCGATCCCCATCGTCCACTGTCCCGCGTGCGGGGACGTTCCGGTTCCGGAGAAGGACCTGCCCGTCGTGCTGCCGGAGGATTGCGTGCCCGAGGGCGCCGGCAATCCGCTCGCGAAGCGCGCGGATTTCGTCGACACGACATGCCCGAAATGCGGAGGTCCCGCCAAGCGCGAGACGGACACGCTCGACACGTTCGTCGACTCGTCGTGGTATTACATGCGGTATGCGTCTTTCGACGCGCCGACGATGGTCGATGGGCGCAACGACTACTGGAACCCGATGGACCAGTACATCGGCGGCATCGAGCACGCGATCCTGCATCTTCTCTACGCGCGCTTCTGGACCAAGGTGATGCGCGACATGGGGCTCGTCAAGTTCGACGAGCCCTTCACGCGGCTGATGACGCAGGGGATGCTGCTCAATCACATCTTTTTCCGCCGTACTGCGAAGGGTGGAATCGACTACTGCGCGCCGGCAGACGTCGACGTCACGCACGACGCCGAAGGCAAGGTCACCGGCGCCCGCCTCAAGGCCGACGGGCAGCCTGTCGAGTACGGCGGCGTCGGTACGATGTCCAAGTCGAAGTTGAACGGCGTCGATCCGCAGGCGATCATCGAGCGATACGGCGCCGACACGGCGCGCCTGTTCGTGATGTTCGCCGGCTCGCCGCAGGACAGCGCGGTGTGGTCGGATGCCGGCGTCGAAGGCGCACACCGGTTCCTCCGCCGGCTGTGGACGTTCGCGCAGTCCCGCGCCGAGCGGCTGCGAGCAGCGCCGCATGCAATCGACGGAGCGTCCGCGTCCGCGGCGCTCAAGGCGGCGCGGCGCGAGCTCCACGTCACGCTGAAACAGGCGAACTACGACTACGAGCGCATCCAGTACAACACCGTCGTCTCGGCCGGGATGAAGCTCCTCAACACGCTCGAATCGGTCACGGACGAATCCACGGCCGGCAACGCGCTCTTGCGCGAGGGCATGTCGATCCTGCTGCGCGTGCTGTATCCGGTCGTCCCGCACACGACGTGGACGATCTGGAACGACCTCGGCTTCGCGGCGCAGCACGGCGACCTGCTCGACGCGCCCTGGCCCGCGGTCGACGCGGCGGCGCTCGCGCAGGACGAGATCGAGCTGGTGCTGCAGATCAACGGCAAGCTGCGCGGCAAGCTCGTCGTGCCGGCTTCCGCCGACCGCGCGGCGATCGAATCGGCGGCGCGCGCGAGCGCGGACGTCGCGAAACACGCCGCGGGCGCGCCGGTGAAGAAGGTCGTCGTCGTCCCCGGAAGGCTCGTCAATGTCGTCGTCTAGGGCGGGTCGCGGCGCGGCGCTGGCACTGGGCGCGGCACTCGTCGTCTCGGCCTGCGGCTTCCACCTGCGCGGCTACGCGCCGCTCAGTTTCTCGACGCTCTACATCAGCGCGCCGGGCAACGCGCCGATCCTGACCGAGCTGAAGCGCTCGATCGAGGGCAACGGCGGCACGAAGCTCGTCGACAAGGCCGCCGGTGCGCAGGCGGTGCTCGACATCACCGCCGTCGTCGACGACAAGCAGGTGCTGTCGCTGACGGGCGGCGGGCGCGTGCAGGAATACGCGCTGTCCAAGCGCGTCAACTTCTCGCTCCACGACGCCGCCGGCAAGGAGCTCATTCCGGCGGCCGAGATCGTGATCCGCCGCAGCTACACGTTCAACGAATCCGAAGTGCTGGCGCGCCTTTCCGAAGAGGAGCGCACCCTCAAGGAAATGCAGTCGGACGCGGTGCAGCAGATCCTGCGCCGGATGCAGGCGGCGAAAGCGCCGTCGTAGCGCCCGCGCCGCCCGTTCGCCGTGGACGTTCGCCTCAATCAGCTTGCCGCACACCTCGAGCGCGGCCTCGCGCCGGTCTACGTGATCCACGGCGACGAGCCGCTGCTCGCGATCGAGGCGGGCGATGCCGTTCGCGCGGCGGCACGTCGCGCCGGCTGCGACGAGCGCGAAACCTTCTTCGTCGAGCCAGGCTTCAAGTGGGACGCGTTTCTCGCCGGGAACGCCAGCGCGAGCCTCTTCGGCGGGCGCAAGCTCATCGATCTCCGCATTCCGTCGGGCAAGCCCGGCGTCGAGGGCGCGCGCGTGCTCGAGGCATTCGCAGCGCGGCCCAATCCGGACAACCTCCTGCTCGTCACGCTGCCGAAAGTCGATAAGGCGACTCAATCGTCGGCGTGGTTCAAGGCGCTCGCGGACGCTGGCGCCGCGATCGCCGTCTACCCGCTGTCGAGAAGCGAGCTGCCGGGCTGGCTCGAGGCGCGGCTCGCGCGGCAGAAGCAGCGTGCATCGCCGGAGACGCTCGCGTTTCTCGCCGACCGCTGCGAGGGCAACCTGCTCGCCGCGCGGCAGGAGATCGAGAAGCTGGGGCTCGCGCTGCCCGAAGGACCGCTCCTGCACGACGACGTCGTGCGCGCGGTCACCGACGTCGCGCGCTTCGACCTCACCGAGCTCTCCGCCGCGTGGCTCGAGGGCGACGCCGCGCGCGCGATCCGGATCCTCGCGTCGCTCGAAGCGGAAGGCGAAGGCGCGCCGCTGCTCGTCTGGCAGGCGGGCGAGGACGTGCACGCGCTCGCCGCGGCGCTGGAGGCGGCGCGATCCGGCTCCGACGTCGCCGCCGCGCTGCGCAGCGCGCGCGTCTGGGGCAAGCGCAGCGACGCGATGGCGCTGGCCGCGCGGCGGGTCACGCCCGCACGGGTCGCCCGTCTGCTGCGCGATCTCGCGCGCCTCGACGGGCTCGCGAAGGGCCTCGGCCGCGGCAATGTATGGGACGAGCTGCGCTTGTTTGCGCTGGCGCTCGCTCTCGCGCCCGAACGACCCGCGCGCGCCGCGTCAGGCCGCTGACGCCCGCCGCAGCGCGTCGAGACTCACTGCAGATCGCCCCAGGCGGCCTGCAGCACGGCGAGCGCGGCGACGCCGGCCGTTTCCGTGCGCAGGATCCGCGGGCCGAGCCGCAGCTTGGTGAAGCCGCACGCGGTCGCCGCGTCGGTCTCGCGCGCGGTGCATCCGCCTTCCGGGCCGACCAAGAGCGCGGGAGGCGCCGCCGGCGCGCCGATCGCGGAAAGCGACGTCATGCCGTCGGGCGCCAGCAGGAAACCCGGACCGGACCACGCGGCCAGCCATTCGCCGATCGAGCGTGCCGGCGCGACGTCCGGAACGCGATTGCGGCCGCACTGCTCGCATGCGGCGACGACCACCTGCCGCCAGTGCGCGAGCCGCTTGTCTGCGCGATCGCCGGCCGGCAACGGAGCGCTTCGTTCCGTCACGAGCGGCTGGATCGCCGCCACGCCGAGCTCGACCGCCTTGCGGATCGCATAGTCCATGGCGTCGTTGGCGGCGACGCCCTGCGCGAGCGTCACGGCGAGCGCCGACTCCCGCTCGACCGGATCGAACGCGTCGATCCGCACCGTCGCGGCACGCCGGTCGGCGGCGATGAGCGTCGCCGCGTACTCGCCGCCCGCGCCCGTGAACAGGGTGAGCGCATCGCCGATCGCGAGCCGCAGGACGCGCGTCGCGTGGTGCGCCGCGGCGTCGGGCAGCTCGACCAAGCGCCCCGCGGCATCCGGCGCGAGGTCGATCGGGGCGAAGAAGCGCGGGACCGCCATCGTTGGAAGCCTGTCGCGTTCCTAGCCCGGCGGCGCGACGAAATCGTAGTGATAGTCGTCGTTCTCCGCACGGAATCCGATGCGGGCGTAGATCGCGTTGGAGGTCGGATTGGCCACGTCGGTGGTGAGAAAGAGCGCGCGCTTGCCGCGGCGCAGCAGATCGCGCGACAGCGCCGCCGTCAGCGTCGTCGCATAGCCGCGATTCCGATGCCCGGGAAACGTGTAGACCGGCGCGATGCGCGCCATTTCAGGCGCGGCGCCCATGAATCCGGCGATGGCCACCGGGCCGCCGTTCTCCCAGACCCACATTTCCTCGCGCGCGATCCGCTTCGGCAGCCACATCTGCACGCGCTCCGCCGCGTCAGGCATGCCGACTTCGGTGATGAAAGCGATCTGCGCATCGATGAGCCACGGCACGTCGGCCTCCCGCGCGACCCGGGCGGCTCCGGGCGCCGCGGGAACGTCGGCAACGTCGGTCAATCGATGCTGGCGCAGGTGCACGCGCAAGGCGTGCACGCGTCCGGTTCGCTCGCGCCATCGCCGTGCGAACGCCTGCGCCGGAGCGAGCGCGCCCATGACGCCCTGCAGGTCCGGCACATCGGTGACGAGATCGTCGGCGAACGCGGCCGCCGCATCCGCGTCGCTCGCGCCGAGGATCGCCGGCCCCTCGTCGCGCTGCATGGCGACGCCGAAGACACCGGCACCGGCGCAGGTCGCGAGATAGAGCCCGTCGTCGGCGCGCGGCGGCGTCCGCTTCACCGCATGCGCCCACGAGGTGAAGAAGCTGGCCGAGGCCTCGCCGCGTGCGCGGATGGGCGCCGCGGCGGCGAGAAAGGCGTCGGGGTCCGTATGGCGAACGACGTGCAGCATGGAATCGGGCGCGGTGGAGCGTGCTACGATTCTGACACAGTATGGTTCCGCTCGCCGCGGAGGACATCATGGTCGAAACCCCAACGCCGCCGGGAACGCCGGGATCCAAGGCCATTCCGTTCGACCTTCCCGGGACCGACGGCCGCCGGCATACGCTCGACTCGGTGCGCGGCAGCCGCGGCACCGTCGTGATGTTCATCTGCAACCATTGCCCCTACGTGAAGGCGGTCGCCGAGAAGATCGTGCGCGACATGGACGAGCTCGCCGCCCACGGCGTCGGCAGCGTCGCGATCATGAGCAACGACACGGCCGACTACCCGGAGGATTCGTTCGCCAACATGAAGGTCTTCGCGCAGCGCAACGGCTTCACGTTTCCCTACGTCATCGACGAAACGCAGGAGATCGCGCGCGCCTACGGCGCCGTCTGCACGCCGGATTTCTTCGGCTACGACCGCAACCTGAACCTCGTCTACCGCGGCCGCCTCGATTCGTCGGGCCGCTCGTCCGATCCGGACGCGCCGCGCGAGCTGTTCGCGGCGATGACGGCGGTCGCGCGCGGCGCGAAGGCGCCGCAGGTCCAGCACGCGTCGATCGGCTGCTCGATCAAATGGCGCAAGGACTGAGGGGCGCGCGACGCCGCTATTCGACGAGCGCGCGGTACGCGTGCCACGTCGCGTGCCCGATCACCGGCACCGCGACCACGAGACCGACGAAGTAAAGCGCGAATCCCGCGCCGATGACGACGACGATGACGAGCCCCCATATGATCATCGCCGGCACGTTCGCGCCGAACGCCCGCAGGCTCGTCAGCACCGCGGTGATGCCGTCCGTGCCGCGGTCCATCATCATCGGCACCGACACCACGCTGATCGCGAACACCAGCACCGCGAACGCGGCGCCGACGCAGAAATAGACGGCGAGGAACTCGACGTTGTCGAGCGAAACGACCTGCGCGAAGAATCCGGAGACGCTCGGCATTTCGCTCGTGTAGAAGAGCGCGAAGACGATGAGCGATGCGCGCGCCCAGACGAGGAGCACCACGGTGAGGACGAGCGCGAAGACGCCGATCGCGCCGGCATTGGGCGCCCAGGCGCCGAGCGTGGGCGCGAGCCGCGTGGGTTCGCCGCGCTCGCCGCGGCGCGAGAGCGCATAGAGCCCGACGGCGAGAAAAGGCCCCATGAGGAAGAACCCCGTCACCAGCGCCGAAACGTATTCGTAGGCGTGGCGGAACGTGAACGCGATCAGCCATCCCATCGCGGCGAAACAAATGCCGTAGAACGTGCTGGCGAGCGGATTGACGCGAAAATCCACGGCACCCTGCCACAGCCAGCGAAACGGCGCCGCGGCGCTCACCTTGCGAACGCCCGGCGGCGAAACCTGCGCAGCTTCAGGTGGCGTGACCATGGAGCCTCCTTTACACGAGAAACGCGCGCAGCGCGTCGAGCACGGCGTCGGGCTCCTCGGCCATCAGCGCATGTCCTGCCTCCGGGAGCTCGACGGCCCGCACGTCCGGGAGCGCCGCCTGCGCGGTACGCGCATTCCGCGGCGGCGCCATGATGTCGCGCAACCCGGTGATGACGAGTGCCGGACAGCGCACCGCGGCGGCGGCGCGCGACCCGTTCGCGTAGGCCCGGCACGCGTCGAGATCGCACGCGAGCGTCCCCGGCCGGTTGCGCTCGAGGAGGCGCATCGAGTTGCCGGTCATCCAGAGCCCGGGCACCGCGTTGCCGCCGAGCGTCCTGCGCGCGCTGAACGACCAGCCGTTGATGAGCGCGTAGGCGGCGTGCTCGTCCCGTCGCGCCGCATCGATCAGGTCGTCGCTCACCTCCATCGGCACCGCGACTCCCAGGAGCGCGATCCGCTCGATCCGCGCCGGAATGCGCGCCGCGCATTCGAGCGTGGCGAGCGCCCCCATCGAGTGGCCGACCAGCACGGCACGGCCGGGCGCCGCGGCGTCGAGAAGCGCCGCGAGCCAGTCGGCGATCGCCTCGACCGTTGGCAGCGGGTCGCCGCCCGAGCGCCCGTGTCCCGGGAGATCGACGGCGAGCGCATTGAATCCGTGGTGCGCGAAATAGCGCGACTGCAGCGCCCACACGCTGTGATCGCTCGCGGCGCCGTGCACGAACACGACGGCCGGCTGCGCCGCGACCAGCGGGCGAGAGCCGGTATACGCGTAGACCTCGCGGCCCTGCACATCCAGCAGCATTTTGCTATGCCGCCTTGCCGGCCGCGTGGAGCGCGCGGCTCAGGTCCTCGATCAGGTCGTCGGTGTGCTCGAGCCCGATCGACAGGCGGATCGTGCCCTCCGTGATCCCCGCCTTGTCGAGCTCGGAGGCCGACATCCGGAAATGCGTCGTGCTCGCCGGATGGATGACGAGCGACTTGGCGTCGCCGACGTTCGCGAGATGCGAGAAGATCCTGAGGCTCTCGATGAATTTCCGGCCCTGCGCACGGTTGCCGGCGAGGTTGAAGCTGAACACGGCGCCGCAGCCGCGCGGCAGCAGGCGCTGCGCGAGCGCGTGATCGGGATGGTCCGGGAGATCCGGATACGCGACCGACCGGACCAGCGGATGCGCAACCAGGAACGCGACGACCTTGCGCGCGTTCTCGACATGGCGCGCCATCCGCAGCGGCAAGGTCTCGATGCCCTGCAGGATCTGGAACGCGGTGAACGGCGCCATGCACGCGCCGAAGTCGCGCACGCCCTCGCGCCGCGCGCGCAGCAGGAAGGCGGCCGTCGTCGACTCCTCGCTGAACACCATGTCGTGAAAGCCGGCATAGGGCTCGTTCAGCGTCGGGAATTTCGCGCGGGACGCTGCGGCGTGCCAGGCGAACGCTCCGGAATCGACGAGCAGCCCGCCGATGACCACGCCGTGCCCGGAGAGGAACTTGGTCGCCGAATGGAACACGAGGTCGGCCCCGTGCGCGAACGGCTGCATGAGGTACGGCGTCGTGAACGTCGAATCGACGAGCAGCGGCAGGCCGTGGTCGTGCGCGAGCGCCGCCACGCGCGGGATGTCGAGCACGTCGAGCCCCGGGTTGCCCAGCGTCTCGCCGAAGAGAAGGCGCGTCTCCGGGCGGATCGCGGCCTTCCACGCGTCCTGGTCGCGCGGGTCGACGAACGTCGTCGCGATGCCGAAGCGCGGCAGCGTGTAGTCGAGCAGGTTGTGCGAGCCGCCGTAGAGCGCGCGCGACGCGACGATGTGCGACCCGGCGGACAGCAGCGTGACGATCGCGAGATGCAGCGCCGCCTGGCCCGACGCCGTCGCGATCGCGCCGACGCCTCCTTCCAGCGCGGCGATGCGCTCCTCCAGAACCGCGCACGTCGGATTGGAGATGCGCGAATAGACGTGCCCCGCGCGCTCCATGTTGAACAGCGCGGCCGCATGATCGCTGTCGGGGAAGACGAACGAGGCCGACTGGTAGATCGGCGTCGCGCGGGCGCCGGTCGCGGGATCGGGCACGGCGCCGGCATGCAGCGAGAGCGTGTCGAAATGCGTGGTCTTCGGCTTGGCCATCGGCGGGTCGCAGGAAGGGGAATTGCGGTTCCGCCGTATGGTAGCGCAACGCCACAGGGCGCGATCGGGCCAGCCTCCGCACGGCTACCGTATTGCGCAGTTCGACTCGTCGGCCGCGCTCCATCGCTCGGCGACGCGCGCCTTCGGGCCTGGGCTTCGCTATCGCTCGCCCGCCTCGCTCAGTCGCTCGTAAGTGTTCGCCCTACATCGGCGAGCGCGCGATGCACTAAACTGACCGTTTCGCCGCGGGCATCACCGCGGCCCGTCCCCGGAGGTCATCATGCAACGCAAGGCATCCGCCCACTGGCAAGGCAGCACGAAGGAAGGCAGCGGCACGCTCTCGGCGCAGAGCGGCACGCTGCGCGACACGCCCTATTCGTTCAAGGCGCGCTTCGGCGACGGCAAGGGCACGAACCCGGAGGAGCTGATCGCGGCCGCGCACGCCGGCTGCTACACGATGGCGCTGTCGTACGCGCTCAACAACGCCGGCATCACCGCCGATACGATCGACACCGACGCCACGCTGACAATGGATGACGTCGACGGCAAGCCCACGATCACGGCGGTGCATCTCGTCACGCGCGGGAAAGTGCCCGGCATCGATGCCGCGAAATTCACCGAATTCGCCAACGGGGCGAAGGTCGGCTGCGTCGTCTCGCGCGCCCTCGCGCCGTCGATCAAGGTGACGCTCGACGCCACGCTGGTGACCTGACGCAGCGCGATCGTGGCCGGCACCCAGGCGCCGCCGCCCAAGGGCCGCGGCGCGACGTTCAATCCCGAAAACCGGTTTCGCCGCGATTCGCGCGTGCCGGTCGACGACGGCTGGGCGGCGCCGCCGGGGGAGGACGACGACGCGCTGCCGCCGGCGAAGACCGTCGTGCGAATCACGCAGGCGCGCACGATCATCGCGCGGAACGAGTCGCCCGACATCCCGTTCAACCAGTCGATCAATCCGTACCAGGGCTGCGAGCACGGCTGCATCTACTGCTATGCCCGGCCGACGCATGCGTACCTCGACCTGTCGCCGGGCATCGACTTCGAGACCAAGCTCTTCGCGAAGCCCGACGCGGCGGCGCTGCTCAGGAAGGAGCTCGCGAAGCCGGGCTATGTCTGCGACCCGATCGCGCTCGGCAGCAACACCGACCCCTACCAGCCCGTCGAGCGCGAGTGGAAGATCACGCGCAGCATCATCGAGGTGCTCTCGGCCTGCGAGCATCCGCTGACGATCACGACCAAGGGCGCGCTCATCGAGCGCGACCTCGACCTGCTGGCGCCGATGGCGGCGAAGAACCTCGTCCGCGTCTTCGTCTCGATCGCGATGCTCGACCGGGAGCTCGCGCGAAAGCTCGATCCGCGCGCCGCGGCGCCGCACCGCCGGCTGCAGCTGGTCCGCGCGTTGAGCGAGGCAGGCATCCCGGTCGGCGTCAACGTCGCGCCGGTCATCCCGCAGCTCACCGACCACGAGCTCGAGGCGATCCTGGAAGCCGCCGCGCAGGCCGGCGCGCGCCACGCCGCCTATACGCTGCTGCGACTGCCGCTCGAGGTCGCGCCGCTCTTCCGCGAATGGCTGGACGCACACTATCCGCTGCGCGCCGCGCATGTGATGAGCATCGTCCAGCAGATTCGCGGCGGGCGCGACAACGACCCGCGCTTCGGCGCGCGAATGCACGGCCAGGGCGAGTTCGCCGCGCTCATCCGCAACCGGTTCCGGATCGCGTGCGCGAGGAACGGGCTCAACATCGAGCGCGACCTGCCGCTCGACATGTCGCGCTTCCGGCCGCCGCGCGATTCGGCGCAGCTCGAACTCCTCTAGAATCCAATCCGTTCAGGGACGGGACCCCCGGCCCGAACGCCCTCGAAGGAACCGCGCGTCCATGAAGACGGTCTCCGTCATGCCCTGCCCCGACCGCGGTGACGAATGCCGTCGCTGACCGAGCGCCTTGCGCACTGCTACACGGGCGCCGTCCACGACGTGCTGCGCTCGCTGGGGCATGATCGTTTCGTGCTGCCGCCGTCGATCAAGGCCATCGCGCCGGGGACGCGGCTCGCGGGCCCCGTGTGGACGGTTTCGGGGCGGATCGACCGCACGCGCACCCGCGACGAAACGCTGCTCGGGTGGTGCACGCTGCTTGCGAAGGCGCCCTCCGGCCACGTCGTGGTGTGCCAGCCCGGCAACCACGAGATCGCGCTGATGGGCGAGCTCTCCGCCCAGACGCTGCAGGCGCGCGGCGTGCTGGGCTACGTCGTCGACGGCGGATCGCGCGACACCGAGCTCGTGCTCGCGCAGGGATTCCCGGTGTTCTGCGCGTTTCTCACGCCCGCCGACATCGTCGAGCGCTGGATGCCGGAGCGCTACGGCGAGCCGGTGGTCATCGGCGAGGCGACCATCGCCACCGGCGACTGGCTGCTCGGCGATCGCGACGGCGTGGTCATCATCCCCGGCGCGCTGATCGAGGACGTCGTGACGCGCGCCGAGGCGGTCGTCGCGACCGAGAGCGAGATGCGGCGCGCGCTCATCGGCGGGATGGACCCGGTCGAGGCCTACAACAAGTTCGGGAAATTCTGAAGGCCGGCGCTTGGCCGGCGTGGGGAGATACGTTGAAGGTCACCATCATCCCGGTCACCGCCTACCAGCAGAACTGCTCGCTCGTGGTCTGCGAGGAGACGGGCAAGGCGGCGCTGGTCGACCCCGGCGGCGAAGTCGACCGGCTGCTCGACGCCGTCGCGGCCTGCGGCGCAACGCTGGAAAAGGTGCTGGTCACGCACGGTCACATCGACCACTGCGGCGGCGCGGCCGAGGTCGCGCAGCGCGCCGGCGTTCCGATCGAGGGCCCGCACCGCGACGACGCGTTCTGGATCGACCAGCTCGCCCGGCAGGCGACGCTGTTCGGCGTCGCCGGCGCACGGCCGTTCACGCCGGACCGCTGGCTCGCGGGTGGCGACCGCGTCAGCGTCGGCAACGCCGCATTCGACGTGCATCACTGTCCCGGCCACACGCCGGGTCACGTCGTCTTCGCGAACCGCGCGGCACGATTCGCTTTCGTCGGAGACGTCCTCTTCCACGGCTCGATCGGGCGCACCGATTTTCCGCGCGGCGATTTCGACACGCTGATCCGCTCGATCACGCAGGAGCTGTGGCCGCTGGGCGACGACGTCGAGTTCGTTCCCGGGCACGGGCCGTCGTCGACGTTCGGCGAGGAGCGCCGCAGCAATGCCTTCGTCGCCGACGCGGCATTGGCGGGACGGGAGATCCCTCGCTGGCGCGGCGGCGTCTGAATGCCGTCTCCAGACCTGCTGCGCGCCCCGATCGCTTTGTCGCGTCCTCGCTCGCCCCTCGCCGTACGTCTCGGGTACTGTCTCGGGGCTCGCTGCGGGCCTTCGCGCACTCGGGGCTGCTCGCGACGGTCTTGATACGGCTTCCCGCCCTGATCCACCGCAGATCACCTATCGCCTAGGCGCAACCGAGACGTTCGCATCACCCTCCCCCGCAGCGGCGAGATTTGGGTAGACTACCGCTGCCGAACGCGGCCCGTGCCACCAATACGAGGGGTTCCGCATGAGCGACTACAACTCGCAGCACAACCGCGCGGTCTGGTTCGACATTCCGGCCACGGACCTCGACCGCGCCGCGGCGTTCTACGCCGCCGTTCTCGGCATCAAGGTGCAGAAGGAGCAGACGCCAGGCGGCGCGTTCTGCGTGCTCGAGCATCACGACGGCAACGGCGGCTGCCTCGTGTCCGGCGAGCCCGACGCGAGCCCGAGCCGCGGAATCCTGCTCTACCTCAATGTCAACGGACGCATCCGCGACGCCGTCGAGCTCGTCGAACGCAAGGGAGGGCGCGTGCTGCAGCCGGTGCACGGAATCGGCCCGCACGGATTTCGCGCGATCGTCGTCGACAGCGAAGGCAATCGCGTCGCGCTGCACTCGACGACCGATGCCTGACCGCGCGATGCGCACCTGCGCCGGACGCATCGCGGCGTTGCTGCTGCTCTGCATGACTGCGGGTGGCGCCGCGGCGCAGGCGTCCGCGCCGAGATCGTCATGCGGCGGGCCCGAATTCCATCAATTCGATTTCTGGATCGGCGACTGGGATGTCCACGACGCCAACGGCAAGCCGGTCGGTCGCAACCGCATCGCCGCCGTGCAGAAGGGCTGCGCGCTGACCGAGCAATGGGAAGGCAGGGGCGGCGTCACCGGCACGAGCCTCAACGCATGGGATGCGGAGCGCAAGCGCTGGCACCAGACCTGGATCGACAGCAGCGGCGGCCTGCTGCTGCTCGACGGCGGGCTGGTCGACGGAAAAATGGTGCTGTCCGGCACCGCGAACGATTCGTCGGGCAAGCCGGCCCGGCAGCGGATCACGTGGCAAAAACTGTCCGACGGCCGCGTGCGCCAGACGTGGGAAAGCTCGGCGGACGGCGGCGCGACGTGGACGGTCGCGTTCGACGGCTACTACTCGACGCGCGGCTCGATCTTCCACGTCCCTCTGCTCTGACGCCGCCTCGCCCGCGCGGCCGCCCGGAGCGAAGGGCTCCGGACCGGCCGGCACCGCCGGATCCGCCTACGCGGGCGCCGTGTCGGGCACGCGGTTGAGCCACGCGCAGACGACTCCCATCACCACCATCGCGATCGTGTCGAACACGATCTGCTTGACCACGAGCTCGCCCGGCATCGGCTGCACGGCGAAGTAGATGAGGTACATCGGGATCGTGCACAGCACGGCGACGGCGAGGCCGAAGCGCACGCCCTGCGCGAGAAACGGCTTCGCCTCGCGGCCCTTGAGGTAGATCCAGGTGAATCCCGTGCCGATGAGGAGATGCGCAAGCAGCATGAAGGGCATGTGTGCGCCGCCGTCCGCCTCGGTGCGGAACATGCCGCCGAGCGCGTGGTAATCCGCGGCGAGCAGCACGGCGTGCACGACGTACCCGAGCAGCAGCGACACGATGGCCAGGACGACGGCCGAGATGGCGAACTTCATGGTTGGCTCCTCCAGTGGACTGCGGCGAATCTCCGTGCACCGCGCGGGTTACGCGGCGATGCACGCCTCCCCGGGACGACGTAGCTAGTGGCTTTCGCGCCCGACCTTCGCCCCTGATTTCCCGATCGAGGAAATCGAGGTCGACACCCTTGTCCGCCTGCTGCACCGTCTCGCAGTAGAGCTTGACCCAGCCGCGTGCCGCATGCGGCGGCGGCGGCGTCCACAGCGCGCGCCGGCGCGCGAGCTCCGCCGCGGAAACGTGCAGGTGGATCCGACGCTTCGCGACGTCGAGCTCGATCATGTCGCCGTTGCGAACGAGCGCCAGCGGGCCGCCGGCCGCAGCTTCGGGCGCCGTGTGCAGCACGACCGTGCCGTAGGCGGTGCCGGACATCCGCGCGTCCGAGATGCGCACCATGTCGGTGACGCCCTTCTTCAGGAGCTTCGCCGGCAGCGCGAAATTGCCGACTTCCGGGAAGCCCGGGTAGCCTTTCGGGCCGCAGTTCTTCAGCACGAGCACCGATGACGCGTCGACGGCGAGCTTCGGATCGTCGATGCGCGTGTGCAGATCCTCGATGTTCTCGAACACGACGGCGCGTCCCTTGTGCTTCAGCAGCCTTGGCGTCGCCGCCGAGGGCTTCAGCACGCAGCCGTCCGGGGCGAGGTTGCCGCGAAGCACCGCGATGCCGCCGTGCGACTTGAACGGCTTCGCAAGCGGGGTGATGACGTCCGCGTTGTAATTGATCGCGTCCTTGCAGTTGTGCCAGAGCGTCTCGCCATTCACCGTCAGCGCCTTCTTGTGCAGGAATCGCCCGATCTCGCGGATGACGACGGGCAGTCCCCCCGCGTAATAGAAATCCTCCATCAGATACTTGCCCGACGGCATCAGGTTGACGAGGCACGGCATGTCGCGGCCCAGGCGGTCCCAGTCGTCGAGCGAGAGCTTCACCCCCATCCGGCCGGCGATCGCGAGCAGGTGCACGACCGCGTTGGTCGAGCCGCCGATCGCGCCGTTGACCATGATCGCGTTCTCGAACGCGTCGCGCGTGAGGATTTTCGACATCCGGAGGTCCTCGCGGACCATCTCGACGATCCGCCGCCCCGCCATCCGGGCGAGCAGGCGCCGGCGCGAGTCGACCGCGGGAATCGCCGCGTTGGTCGGCAGGCCCATGCCGAGCGCCTCGACCATCGACGCCATCGTCGACGCCGTGCCCATCGTCATGCAGTGACCCGCGGAGCGCGACATGCACGACTCGGCCTCGACGATGTCGTCGTACTTCATCTCGCCGGTCTTCAGCATCTCGGTGAATTTCCAGACGTGCGTGCCGGAGCCGATGTCCTCGCCGCGGAACTTGCCGTTCAGCATCGGGCCGCCGGAGACGCCGATCGTCGGCAGATCGCACGATGCGGCGCCCATCAGCAGCGCCGGCGTGGTCTTGTCGCAGCCCATCAGCAGCACGACGCCGTCGAAGGGATTGGCGCGGATCGACTCCTCGACGTCCATCGCGACCTGGTTGCGGAAGAGCATCGTGGTCGGGCGCATCACCGTCTCGCCGAGGCTCATCACCGGGAACTCGAGCGGGAATCCACCGGCGTCGAGCACGCCGTCGCGGACGTGCTGCGCGAGCTCGCGGAAGTGCGCGTTGCACGGTGTGGCCTGCGACCACGTGTTGCAGATGCCGATGACGGGGCGGCCGTCGAACTGGTCGTGCGGAATCCCCTGGTTCTTGAGCCACGAGCGATGCGTCAGCGCGTCGCGATCGCGCAGACCGAACCAGGCGCGCGAGCGCAGCGGGTGCTTCGCCTTGGAGGCTTTCTTCGTCATTGGCGTGCCTGGAACGGGGCCGCGGTCACGCGGCGAGCCGCGCACCCGTCGCCTGGTCGAAGACATGGACCTTGGCGGGATCGACGGCGAGCCCGATCCGGTCGCCCGGATTGACGTCGGGACGCCCGTGCGTGACGAGGATCACCTGCGCTTCGCCGGCCTGCAGCAACAGCTCGGTCTCGGCGCCGGTGGGCTCGACCACGACGATTTCCGCGGGGACGGCGCCGTCCGCGCCGGCCGCGGCGAGCTTGAGATCGCCCGGCCGGATGCCGTACGCGACCGCCTGCCCCGCCGATCCCGCCGCTCCCGGCAGCGGCCAGCGAACGCCGCCGGCGACCTCGACGCAGGCGGGCCCGCCGCCGCGCACGACCTTGCCGTTGATCACGTTCATCGCCGGCGAGCCGATGAACTGGGCGACGAACAGGTTGTCGGGCCGGTCGTAGAGCTCGAGCGGCGCGCCGATCTGCTCGACGCGCCCGTCGTGCATCACCACGATCCGGTCGGCCATCGTCATCGCCTCGACCTGGTCGTGCGTGACGTACACCGTCGTCGTCTTGAGCCGCTGGTGCAGCGCCTTGATCTCGGCGCGCATCGCGACGCGCAGCTTCGCGTCGAGGTTCGACAGCGGCTCGTCGAACAGGAACACCTTCGGGTCGCGGACGATCGCGCGCCCCATCGCCACCCGCTGCCGCTGGCCGCCGGAGAGCTCGCGCGGAAACCGGGCGAGGTACGGATCGAGGTTGAGGATCTTCGACGCGTGCGCGACCCGTTCCTGCATCACCTTCGCGTCCGCCTTGCGCAGCTTGAGGCTGAACGCCATGTTGTCGGCGACCGTCATGTGCGGATAGAGCGCGTAGCTCTGGAACACCATCGCGATGTCGCGGTCCTTCGATTCGACCTCGTTGACCACGCGGCCGTCGATCGCGATCGAGCCGGCGGTGATCTCCTCGAGACCGGCCAGCATCCGCAGCAGCGTCGACTTGCCGCAGCCGGACGGCCCGACCAGCACGACGAACTCGCTGTCGTGGATGTCGAAGCTGATGCCGTGGATCACCTTCGTGCCGCCGAAGGACTTCTCGATGTTCTGGAACGATACCGTCGCCATGGTCAGATGTCCGTTGTCACGATTTCACGGCGCCCGCGGTCAGTCCGCCGACCATGTAGCGCTTGAACGTGTAATAGATCGCCGCCGGCGGCAGCGCGTAGATGAGGCCGGTCGTCATCAAGAGCTCCCACGGCGAATCGTCGGCGGCGAGGAAGTTGCCGAGTGCCACGCCCAGCGTGACGTCCTTGTCGCTGGACAGCAGCAGGAACGCGTACAGGTATTCGTTCCACGCGAGCAATAGCGCGTAGGTGCCGATCGCGACCAGCGAAGGCATCATCAGCGGCAGGTAGACGAGCCGGAAGAGCTGCAGCGGCGACGCGCCGTCCATCTTCGCCGCCTCGTCGAGCTCGACCGGGAGCTTGTCGGAGGCCTGCTTCAGCACCCAGATCGAGTACGGCGCCGCGATCGTCGTCATCGCGAGAATCAGAGACCACTGGTTATTGAGGAGGCCGTACACGCCCATCGTCTTGTACATCGGCACGGCCAGGAACGCCGCAGGGATGAAATAGGTGAACAGCGCGAGGTTCATCACGGTGCGGCCGCCGCGCACCTTGAGGCGGCTGATGGCGAACGCCGCGCCGGTCGCGATCGCGAGCGTGAGGATGCCCACGGTGACCGCGATGAACAGCGAATTCCACATCTGCAGCCAGAAGTAATTCAGGTAATGGTGCTGCTCGCGGAACACGACTTCGAAATTGTGCAACGTCGGATGCTCCGGCCACATCCTTCCGCCCATCGCCTCGTCCTTCGACGAGAACGCGAAGAGCGCGAGGTGATAGATCGGCAGCATCGTCCAGATGAACACCGGGATGCCGATCAGCAGCAGCTTTGCCTCGGTGGTGACGTCGCACTTCATGTCGCCAGCCCCTCGTGGGAGGCCCGCATCCGCACAAGTGAGCTTGGAGGCTCACTTCGAGAGGCGCTTCATCATGAAGTAGACGAGGGGCAGTATCGCCGGCAGCGCAACGATGATCGCCGCCATCGACAGGTCGACCTGGTCGAGCCGCAGGTAGCGGATGCCCAGTGTCGCGAGCACGTGCGTGAGGTCGGCGGGACCGCCGCCGGTCAGCAGGTAGACGCTGTTGAAGTCGCCCATCGTCCAGATCATCGACAGGATCGTGCACGTGAGATAGAGCGTGCGCATCGACGGCCAGGTGATGAAGCGGAATTTCTGCCACGTCGTCGCGCCGTCGACGGACGCTGCCTCGTAGTGCTCCGCCGGGATCGCGAGGCGGCCGGCGACGAGGATAAGCGTCCAGAACGGCAGCGACTTCCAGATGTGCACCAGCATGGCCATGCCAAGCGCCAGCGTCGGGTCGTTGAGCCAGTTGGGGCCATCTGCACCGGTGAACCGGAAGATCAGCGAATTGATGAGCCCCCATTCCGGGTTCAGCATGAACCGGATCGACAGGATGGTCGGGATCGACGGCACCGCCCACGGCAGGATGAAAAGCAGCGACAGCCACTTGATCCACGTCCGCGCCGTCACGAAGAAGCCGGACAGGATCAGCGCGACGATCATCTTGAGATTGATGCCGACGATCACGAACACCAGCGTGTTGTAGACCGAGCGCAGGAAGATCGGGTCGTCGACGAGGCTCTGGTAGCTCGCCGGGTGCCGCGCGAGCCAGAGGCCGTATCCGACCGGATAGAGCACGAACACGAGGAACACGACCACGTACGGGGCGAGCAGGATCATGCCCCATTTCTGCCAGGGCGAAAGCCCCTTCTTCGTCGGCCCGGACGGCAGCGGCTGCGCGTCGGGGAGTGCGAGCGTGGACACTTGCGCGTGCTCCTCCAGGAGCGTGTCGGGATGGGCGGAGGCAGCGCCCCCGCCCGTCCCGGCGGTCATGCGTCGGCAGAGAAGCCGGCGAAATTCAGCTGGCGACCTGCTTGATACGGGCGATCATCTCGTCGACCGCCTTTTCCGGCGTCCAGCCGTCGTTGACCACCCGGCTCATCGCCTTCGCCCACACGTTCTCGTTGTTGAGCACCGTGAACTTGTAGTTCTTGGTGAATTCGAAGTTCGTCGTTCCGGCGCCGAACTGGTTGTAGACCGCCTTCCGATGCGGGTCGGCCTGCCAGAACGCGCTCTGCCTGCCGGACTTGGTCACCGGGAACCAGCGCCCGAGCGAGCCCTCGACGTACGGTTGCAGATTCTCGTCCTGCAGCAGGAACGCGACGAATTCCTTGGCGCGCTTCTTGTTCTTCGCGCCCTCGAAGATGACCCCGACCTTTACCGCGGCGCGGTAGATCATCGGCGAGCCGTCGGGCTTCTTCGGGAACCCGGCCGTCGCGATGTTCTCCTCGTAGTTCTTCTTGGCCGTCGCCCGCTGCTCGGGCGTCAACGTCGTGTTGTTGGCGTCGTCCAGCCACTTCGCCGCGATGGAAATCGTCGCGTTGTGCGTCATCAGGATCGTCTGGTTATGGAAGGCGACGTTGTTGTCGGGGTCCTTCCAGCTCGTCGACGACGGCGGCGTGCAGCCGCGGATGCGGATGCTCGTGTAGTCCTTGAGCGCGGCGACGAGCCCGGCCTTGACCTTCGGATCGTCGACCAGCAGCTTGCCGTCGTCCGCGACCATCTGCACGTTGTAGGCGTCGGCGTAGGTCAGGAACGAGTAGAACGAGTCGCTCGAATCCACGCCCATCGGCTGTCCGATCGCGTAAGTGCGCTTGCCGGTCTTGGAGCGGTGCGCCGGCTGCACCTTGTCGCACCAGAAATCCCAGTACGCCTTCCACGAGGCCGGAATGTCGGATTCCTTGATACCCGCATCGGCCAGCATGCTCTTCCAATACTGGATGTGCATCGTCTGCTGCTTCAGCGGAAACGCGTAGTACGCCTTCTTCTTGGTCTTGTCGTTGTAGAGATTTGTCGTCTCGACGGTGTTCTTGAGGAACTTGTCCTTCATCGGCGCGATGACGTCGGAGATGTCCTCGAGCTTGCCGTCGTAGGCCCACTTGCCGGCGACCTGGAAGTCGTAGACGTCGGCGTAGGCGACGTCGGGCGGCGTGCCCGCGTCGAGCGCGGCCACCGTCTTCGGGATCATGTCCTGGACCGGGTATTGCGAGAGCTCGACCTTGACGCCGGTCTTCGCCTCGAACTTCTTGATCGCCTCGAACAGCGCGTCGTCCTCGGACTTGTAGAAGCCCTTGACCCACCAGACCGTGAGCTTCTCCTGCGCCAGCGCGGGCGCCGCGACCGCCAGCATCGCTGCCGCGACGATCGCGGCGGCAAATCTCGTCATCATCCTCATCAACTCCTCCATGGGAAAATGCTCTTGTGACAGGCATTGTTATTGTGGACACCGAGCGTACGATCTGCCCTTCCGAGTGTCAATCTCAGCCGGCCGCAATATGCCCGGTCTTGACCGACGGCGGATTGCCGGACCGCGTTCTGCGCAGGCGTATCGCCGCGCCGCTCACATCACCGCGCCCAGGTACCAGGGCACGAACTCGCTCTGGCCATAACCGTGGCGCTCACTCTTGGACTTGTCACCCGAAGCGGTCTCGAGCAGCAACCGGAAGAGCCGCTCCCCTATCTCGTCGATCGTCGCGGTGCCGTCGGCGATCTCGCCGCAGTTGAGGTCGATGTCCTCCTCCTGCTTCACCCACAATGGCGTGTTGGTCGAGAGCTTGAGCGACGGCGCGGGCGCGCATCCGTACGCGGAGCCGCGCCCGGTCGTGAACACGATCATGTTCGCGCCGCCGGCGACCTGGCCGGTCGCCGACACCGGATCGTAGCCCGGCGTGTCCATGAACACGAAGCCCTTGGCGGTGACCGGCTGCGCGTATTCGTACACGTCGACGAGATTGGTCGTCCCGCCCTTCGCCACGGCGCCCAGCGATTTCTCGAGGATCGTCGTGAGCCCGCCGGCCTTGTTGCCCGGCGACGGATTGTTGTTCATGTCGCCGCGCTCGCGCGTCGTGTAGTCCTCCCACCAGCGGATGCGCTCGATCAGCTTCTCGCCGACGTCGCGCGACAGCGCGCGACGCGTCAGCAGATGCTCGGCGCCGTAGATCTCCGGGGTTTCCGAGAGAATCGCCGTGCCGCCGTGGCGCACCAGCGTGTCGACCGCAGCGCCGAGCGCCGGATTCGCGGTGATGCCCGAGTAGCCGTCCGAGCCCCCGCACTGCAGGCCGATGACGAGATGCGATGCGGGCACCGGCGTGCGCCGCACCGCGTTCGCGGCGGGCAGCATCGCCTCGACCTGCTCGACGCCGCGCGCGATCGACTTCGCGGTGCCGCCGGTGTCCTGGATGCTGTACGTGACGAGCCGCGGACCTTCCGTCAACGACTCCGCGCCGAGGAGCGCGCTGATCTGATTCGCCTCGCACCCCAGTCCGACGATCAGCACGGCGGCGAAATTCGGGTGACGTGCGTAGCCGCCGAGCGTGCGACGCAATATGGCCATGCCGTCGCCCTTGGTGTCCATGCCGCAGCCGCTGCCGTGGGTCAGCGCGACGACGCCGTCGACGTTGGGGAACGCGGAGAGCCTTTCGCGCGCTGAAGTGATCGGCGATTCCGCGCGCGACGGTGGCCGAGCAGTTGACCGTCGACAGGATGCCGATGTAGTTGCGCGTCGCCACCCGGCCGTCGTCGCGGACGATGCCGTCGAACGTCGCCGGGGCTCGCGATATTGCGTCGGCTTCGCGTCGACGCCGAACGCGTAATCGCGGTCGAAGCGCCCATCTCGAGGTTGTGCAGGTGGACGTGCTCGCCGGCGGCGATGTCGCGGCTCGCGAAACCGATGATCTGGTTGTAGCGCTTGACCGGCGTCCGGCACGGATCGCGTGCGTCGCCATCTTGTGCCCGACGGAACGAGCCCCGTGACGGTCACGTCCTCGTCGGCAACTCGGGTGCCGCCGATCAGCTGCGTGCGGGCGATGACGACGTCGTCGTCGGGATGCAGGCGAATGGTGAGCGAGGCGCGGGTGAGCATGTGAATCCTTTCCGGGGCGTCAGGCCCCGACGCTGGCGCGGCCGATGGCCTGACGCTCGATCGCCGCGAAATCCCATTCGATGCCGAGGCCCGGCGCGTCCGGCGGGATCGCAAAGCCGTCGGCCATCGCCATCCGCGACGTCGTGATCGAGTCGAGCTGCGGGATGTACTCGACCCACGCGCCGTTCGGCACCGCCGCGGTGAGCGAGACGTGCAGCTCCATCAGGAAATGCGGACAGACGGCCACGTTGAACGTTTCAGCGAGGTGCGCGACCTTGAGCCAGGGCGTGATGCCGCCGATGCGCGCGCAATCCACTTGGACAATCGAGCAGGCGCCCCGTTCGAGGTACTCGCGGAAATGCGCCGGGTGGTAGAGCGATTCGCCGACGGCGATCGGCATCGTCGCCGACGCGGCGAGCTCGACATGGCCGGCGAGGTCCTCCGCCGGCAGCGGCTCCTCGAGCCACGCGAGACCGAGCGGCGCGTACGCGTGCGCGCGCCGTCGCGCCTCGGCCACGGTGAACGCCTGGTTCGCGTCGACCATCACCTCGAACGCGTCGCCGACCGCGGCGCGCACCGCCGCGAGCCGGGCGACGTCCTCGGCGATCGTCGGCCTGCCGACCTTGATCTTCGCGCCGCGAAATCCCGCTCCTTCGCCGCGACCGTCTCGTCGACGAGCTGCTGCGAGGAATGGTGCAGCCACCCGCCTTCCGTCGTGTAGACGGGGACTTTCGGCTGCGCGCCGCCGGCGGCCTTCCACAGCGGCAGTCCGGCGCGCCGGCACTTGAGGTCCCACAGCGCGGTGTCGATCGCCGCGAGCGCGAGGCTCGTGATCGCGCCGACCGCCGTCGCGTGCGTGTGAAAGAACAGGTCCTTCCAGATCGCCTCGATGCAATCGGGGTCGCGGCCGACGAGTCGCGGCGCGAGGTGGTCGCGCAGCAGCGCGACGACCGACGAGCCGCCCGTGCCGATCGTGTACGTGTAGCCCGTGCCCTCGGCGCCGTCGTCGCAGCGGATGCGCACGATCGGCGTTTCCTGGCTGACGAACGCCTGGATCGCGTCGGTGCGCTTCACCTTCGGCACGAGGTCGACCTGCAGGATGTCGACGCGCTGGATGCGGGCGCTCATGGGAGATAGAACATCTTCGGCAGCCACAGCGAGATCTTCGGCACGTAGGTGATCAGCACGAGGCTGCCAGCAGCGGCACGAGCCACGGGATGATCGCCATCGTCGTCTTCTCGATCGAGAGGTTCGCGACCCGCGCCAGCACGAACAGCACCATTCCCATCGGCGGATGCAGGAGGCCGATCATCAGGTTCAGCACCATGATCAGCCCGAAATGCACCGGATCGATGCCGAGCTGGTGCACCGACCGGCATCAGCACCGGGACCGGATCAGGATCGCGGCGGTCGGCTCGAGGAAGCAGCCGACGAAGAGCATCAGCAGGTTCGCGAGGAGCAGGAACACCCACGGCGTATGCGTGAACGCGAGCACCCACGTCGCCACGGCGTCGGTCACGCGCGTCGCGGTCAGCAGCCAGCCGAAGATCGACGCGGCGGCGACGATGAACAGGACAGTCGCGGTCGTCTCGATCGTGTCCATCGACACCTTGGCGAGCATCCGCCAGCTCAGCGTGCGGTACCAGACGAGGCCGAGGAACAGCGCCCAGACGCACGCGGCGATCGCGCCCTCGGTCGGCGTGAACACGCCTGTCGTCATCCCGCCGATGAGCAGCACCGGCGTCATGATCGGCAGCACCGCGTCGAACTTCCACTTCCGGTCGGCGGCGAGCAGCACGCCAGCGCCGATGCCGATCGCGACGTTGAACGGCAGGCCGAATTGCACCACGCCCCAGAGCAGCCCCGGGAACCCGATCACCACCGCCAGCTCGACGACGCCTTGCCCATCCGGCGCCATTCGAACTCGATGTCGCCGCCCCATTTGTTCCGGTGCGCATACTAGGCGACCGTCACATCATCAGCGCCGCCATCACCAGGCCCGGCAGGATCCCGGCGAGAAACAGCTGGCCGACGGAAACGTTGGCCATCATCGCGTAGATGACGAACGGCAGCGACGGCGGAATGATCGGGCCGAGCGTCGCCGACGCAGCGGTCACGCCCACCGAGAATTCCTAGGTCGTAGCCCTTGTCGCGCATCGCCTTGATCTCGATCGTGCCAAGGCCCGCGGCGTCGGCGATCGCCGTGCCCGACATTCCCGCGAAGATCACCGACCCGATGATGTTGACGTGGCCGAGGCCGCCTTTCATCCAGCCGACCAGCGCGAGCGCGAAGTCGTAGATGCGGTTGGTGATGCCGGCGTTGTTCATCAGGTTGCCGGCGAGGATGAAGAACGGCACCGCGAGCAGCGGGAAGCTGTCGATGCCGCTGATCATCCGGTGCACGACCACGAGCGGCGGCATGTCGCCCGTCAGCGCGATGTAGACGAGCGCCGAGCCCGCCATGGCGATCGCGACCGGCACGCCGGTCAGCATCATCGCGAGGAACGAGCCGAGCAGGAGCGTCCATGCGCGCCCGTCACTCGATCGTCTCCTCGATCGCGTGCTCGGGACGCTCGAGCAGCGAGAATCCCTGCCGCCAATGGATGAGCGCGACCTGAACCGACGCGCCGTCGCGCAGGCGAACCCGAACAGGCACACGCCGTAGACGAGATTCATCGGAAGATCGACGATCGTCATCTTGTAGTTGGTCATCTTCTGCATCATCTGCCACGTGAGCACGACCGCGGCGCGAAGAACAGGATGCGCACGATATCCACCAGCGTCGACAGCGCGCGGCACACGCGGGGGGCAGGCAGCCGGTACAGGAAATCCACGTGGATGTGCCGGCTGTCCGCACCGCCGCGGCGATCGCGACGAACACCGTGCAGATCAGCAGATAGCGCGCGATCTCCTCGGTCCACGCCGCCGAGTCGTTCATCACGTAACGCGTGAAGAACTGGTAGAAGATGTCGCGCGCGAGCAGCCAGAAGAACCCGACGCGATCCACGCCTCGAACATGTAATGCGACAGGTCGATCGGCGCGTCGGCGACGTGAAAATGCCCGGACTCGTCGATGACGTGCTCGACGTCCGGCGCCTCCGCCGCGGGGTTGCCGGTGTCAGGCGTGGAGGCGCGTTGCGGATCGGACATGGCGCGATGCGCGCGGTCGGCTGACGTGCGGCCGTGCTCGTCCTTACTTGATCGCCAGGATCCTGTCCCAGTCGGCCTTCGAATAGCCCATCGACTCGAACGACATGGTCTTCAGGATCTGATCCTGGAAGCGTCTTCTTGTCCACGGCATGGACGTTGAGCCCCTTCTTCCGGAATTCGTCGGCGAGCTCCGCCTCGCGCTTCTTGATGTCCTCGGTCGCGTTGGCCGCGGCTTCCCGGGTGACTTCGACGAAGATCTTCTTGTCGTCGTCGGAGAGCTTGGTCCACACGTGCGGCGCGACCTGCGTCGCGAGCGAGTCGACGATGTGCCCGGTCAGGATGATGTTCTTCTGCACCTCGTAGAATTTCTTCGCCTCGATCGTCGTGAGCGGATTCTCCTGCGCGTCGACGGTGCCGTTCTGCAGCGCGAGATAGACCTCGGCGAACGCGATCGGCGTCGGATTCGCGCCGCAGCTCTTCGGCAGCGCCATGTACGCCGGCACGTCCGGCACGCGCATCTTGAGGCCTTTCATCCCGGCGCAGTCGCTGAAGTCCTTGTTCGACGTCGACTGCCGGATGCCGTAATACGTCATCGCCGTGATCTGGATGCCGGTCTTGGTCCGGTACTCGTCGATCATTTCGTCGAACACCGGGCTCTTCGACCAGGCGATCAGGTGGTCGCCGTCGCGGAACATGTACGGATAGTAGGCGACGCCGATCCGCGGCATCGTCCGCGCGGCGAACGACAGTCCGGAGATGATCATGTCGACGGTGCCGAGCGTCAGCCCCTGGTTGATGTCGGATTCCTTGCCGAGGCTCGACGCCGGAAACACGTCGATGTGATACCGGCCGTTGGTGCGCCTCTCGATCTCTCCGGCCGCCCAGACGGACCACTTGTGGAACGGCTCGCTCGTCTCGTAGACGTGCGCCCACTTGAGCTTGGTCTGCGCCTCGACGGGTGCGGCCGTGACGAGGGCAATCGCGGTGACGGCGGCGAAAACGAGCTTGTGCAACGATCGCATGCTTCCTCCGATTGTCGTGATTTGCAATGTCTTTCGACTCAATTGATGACTACCTGAACCTTCGTGCTCTTCGTCTTGTCGGCCGCCGCGTGGAACGCGGCGACGGCATCTTTCAGCGGATACTGGCCCGACAGCAGCGGGCGCACGTCGACGCGCCGCGTCGACAGGTAATCGACGGCCCAGTCGAACTCGATCCCCCAGCGGAACGCGCCGCGCAGGTCGAGCTCCTTGGCCATCAGCTCGTTGACGACGAACGGCAGCGGCTCGTGCGGCAGCGTGCCGATCTGGACCACGACGCCGCCGCGCTTCGCCGCGGCGACGCAGGACTTGAGCGCGTTGAAGTTGCCGGAGACTTCGTAGGCGACGTCGAACTGCGGCTTCGCGAGCGCTTCGGCGTCGCGGTCGGCGCGCAGCGTGACGTCCGCGCCGGCGGCCTTCGCCTGCGCGAGCGGGCGGTCGAGCACGTCGGACACGGTGACGTGCGAAGCGCCCGCGAGCCGCGCCGCCATGACGGTGAGGCAGCCGATCGTTCCGGCGCCGGTGACGAGCACCGACTTGCCGAGGAGGTCGCCGCCGCGGTTGACGCCGTGCAGCGCGACGGCGAGCGGCTCCGCGAAAGCGATCTCGCCGAGCGTCGCGTCGCCCGCCACGGGATAGCACTGCCGCTCGCCCATGACGAAGAATTCCTGGAACATGCCCTGCACGTGCGGGAAGAGACTCGCGCTGCCCAGGAATTTCATCGAGGTGCAAAGATGCTCGCGCCCCTGCCGGCAATACTGGCAGCGGCCGCAGGCATGCGACGGAGAGATCGCGACCCGGTCGCCGGGCGCCACTCGCGTCACGCCGGCCCCTACGGCCTCGACGACGCCGGACGCCTCGTGCCCCGGAATCAGCGGCTCGCGCACGACGAAGCTGCCGTTGCGGCCTTCGAAGTAATAGTGGAGATCGGATCCGCAGATGCCTCCCGCGCCGAGGCGCAGCAGCACCTCGCCCGGGCCGGGCGAAGGCGTGTCGGCGGTTTCAATGCGGAGATCTTCCTTGGCGTGAATGCGGCAGGCGAGCATGGCGATGTTCCTTTCGTTCGCGCACCGTGTCGCACGGCGCGCAGTGGTCCGCGAGGACTCAGTGCAGCGCGTCCCAGCCGGTGTTGAAGCGCTTGTACGCGCGGTTCAGGTGTCGCTGCATTGCGGCGCGCGCGCCCTCGACGTCGCGTGCCGCGATCGACTTCAGCACGGCGCGGTGCTCCGCGATCGCCGCGGTCCACAGCGCCGGCGAGTCGTAGTGATGCTCGAGCTGCTTGTAGAGCGGGCCGGCGCGCTCCTCCCACAGCATCTTGACGACGGCGACCAGCGCGCCGTTGCCGGTGGCCTCGGCGATCCGCAGATGAAACAGCCGATCGCCGCCCAGAGGCTGCCGCCGCTCCGTCAGATCGCGCTGCATGTCTTCCAGCGCTTCTTCCATCGACGCCACCTGCGACTTCTTCGCGGATTTCGCGGCCAGCGCGGCGCATTCGCCTTCGATCACGTAGCGCGCGCGCAGAAGCTCGAACGGTCCCGCCGCCGCGTCTCCCTCGCCGCCGCTCGCCGCGCCGGCAAGCCCACCGGCCCGTCGCGTCGGGCCCAGCACGTAGATGCCGGAGCCGATGCGCACCTCGACCAGGCCCTCGACCTCCAGCGCGATCAGCGCCTCGCGCACGGACGGCCGCGAGACACCAAGCTGCCGCGCGAGATCGCGCTCGGGCGGAAGGCGCGCGCCCGCGGGAAATTCGCCGGACGCGATCTGCGTGCGGATCTGCTCGGCGATCTGCCGGTAGAGGCGCCGGGGCTCGATGCTCTGGAAAGGCATTGCTTCGGAACGGCCAGTTGTCGCGGCGCGACGACCGGCACCCGTCCGGATGCGGCCGCGACCGAAGGTCGGAGGCTAATCCCCACCCGTGAATTGGTCAAGTGGTATTACCAATTTTCCTTCAGGCGAAGCGTACAATCGCCGCTCCGGCGCCGCTCGCCCTTCGCCCGTCCCGATCCGCTCGATGTCCGCCACCACGATCTCCGCGATCCGCGCTACACCGGTCACGGTTCCGCTCGAGGCGCCGATCCTGCACAGCAACGGCGCGCACTGGGGCCGCTTCGTGCGCACGATCGTCGAGGTCGAGACCGCCGACGGCCACGTGGGTCTCGGCGAGATGGGCGGCGGCGGCGAGGACGCCGCGCGCGCGTTCGCGGCGCTCGCCGACTACCTCAAGGGCCACGACGTGTTCCGGCTCGAGGCGATGCGCTTCGCGATCTGCAACCCGACGGCCAGCCTCTACAACAACCGCACCCAGCTCCACGCCGCGATCGAGTTCGCCTGCCTCGACATCATCGGCAAGAAACTCGGCGTGCCGGTGCACGCGCTCCTTGGCGGCAAGCTCCGCGACGAGGTCGAGTTCGCGAGCTACCTCTTCTTTCGCTACAACGACCCGGTGACCAGACGCGGCGAGGTGCGCACGCCCGAGCAGCTCGTCGCCCATGCGCGCGAGCTCGTGGCCGCGCACGGCTTCCGCGTGCACAAGCTCAAGGGCGGCGTGTATCCGCCGGCGCACGAGCTCGCGTGCTATCGCGCGCTGGCCGCGGCATTCCCCGCCGGGCGCTTTCGCTACGACCCCAACAGCGCGCTGTCGCTCGCCGACGCGATCGACTTCGGACGCGGCATCCTCGACCTTCGCAACGACTATTTCGAGGACCCCGTGTGGGGCCTCCCCCAGCTCGCGCGGCTCAAGGAATTCGTGCCGCTGCCGACGGCGACCAATACGGTCGTCGTCAATTTCGAGCAGCTGGCCGCCAACGTCGGGATGCGCGCCGTCGACGTGATCCTGCTCGACACGACGTTCTGGGGCGGAATCCGCCCGTGCATCAAGGCCGCGGGCGTCTGCGAGACGATGGGGCTCGGCGTCGCCGTGCACAGCTCGGGCGAGCTCGGCATCCAGCTCGCGACGATGCTGCATCTGGGCGCCGTGCTGCCGAACCTCGGCTACGCCGCGGACGCGCACTACCATCACCTCGCCGACGACGTGATCGCGGGCGGAAAGATGCGCTACGCGAACGGCGCGATCCGCGTCCCGGATGGCGCCGGGGCTCGGCGTCGAGCTCGATCGCGACAAGCTCGCGCGCTACCATGAGCTTTTTCGCGAGCTCGGAAGCTATCCCTACGATCGCGATCCGGGACGGCCGGGCTGGTATCCGCTGATTCCGAACGCCGACTGGGCGGATCCCGCGCGATCGGTGACGCCGGGACTCAAGCCGGGACACTAGAGCGAATGGTCGACGCAGGGCAACGCAGGCAAGGAGATCGAGAATGACCGGACGGCTCGCGGGCAAGACCGCGCTCATCACCGCCGCGGGCCAGGGCATCGGTCGCGCCACCGCGCTGGCGATGGCGGCCGAAGGCGCGCAGGTCCACGCGACCGACGTCAACCCGAAGTTCGTCGCTGCGCTCGCGGGCACGCCCAACATCACGCCAAGCGTGCTCGACGTGCTGGACGACGCGGCGGTGGAAAAGACCATCGCCGGACTGCCTCCCCTGGACGTGCTGTTCAACTGCGCGGGATTCGTCCACAACGGCACGATCCTCGACTGCGCGCCGAAGGACTGGGAATTCAGCTTCAACCTCAACGTGCGCGCGATGTACGTGGCCATCCGCGCGGCGCTGCCGAAAATGCTCGAGAAGGGCGGCGGCAGCATCATCAACATGTCGTCGATCGCGTCGTCGATCAAGGGACTGCCGAACCGGTTCGTCTACGGCGCGTCGAAGGCGGCGGTCGTCGGGCTCACCAAGTCCGTGGCCGCAGACTTCGTGACGCGCGGCATCCGCTGCAACGCGATTGCGCCGGGCACCGTCGACACCCCGTCGCTCGCCGATCGCATCGGCGCATTCGAGGATCCGGTCGAGGCGCGCAAGGCGTTCATCGCGCGGCAGCCGATGGGGCGGCTCGCCAAGGCCGAGGAGATCGCGCCGCTGGTCGTGTTTCTTGCGTCCGACGAAGCGGCGTTCATCACCGGAAACATATATTCGTGTGATGGCGGCATGACAATTTGAATGATCTGGTTCGCGCCAATTTCAACCTGAGGTGATCTGATGAAACTCGTACGCTACGGACCCGCCGGCAAGGAAAAGCCCGGACTGATCGACGCCGATGGCAAGCTGCGCGACCTGTCGAAGAAGGTGAAGGACATCGACGCCGAAACGCTCGCGCCGGCGAAGCTCAAGGAGCTCGCGAAGCTCGACGCGCGACGGCTGCCGCTGGTCAAGGGCCGGCCGCGCCTCGGCGCCTGCGTCGCGGCGCCGTCGAAGTTCGTCGCGATCGGCCTCAACTACGCCGATCACGCGGCGGAAGCGGGCATGCCGATTCCCGAGCATCCGGTCGTGTTCTACAAGTCGCCGACCTGCATCGTCGGCCCCAACGACGCGATCATGCTGCCGCCCGGATCGACGTCGACCGACTGGGAAGTCGAGCTCGGCATCGTCATCGGCAAGACCGCGCGGCACGTCGCCGAGAAGGATGCGGTGAAATACGTCGCCGGCTACTGCGTGATCAACGACGTCTCCGAGCGCGAGTACCAGCTGAAGCGAAGCGGCACGCAGTGGAGCAAGGGCAAGGGCTGCGACACGTTCGGGCCGCTCGGCCCGTGGCTCGTCACCACCGACGAGGTGCGCGACCCGCAGAATCTCGACATGTGGCTCGACGTCAACGGCGTGAAGAAACAGCGGGGCAACACGAAGACGATGATCTTCGGCGTCGCCGCGCTCGTCGCCGACGTCTCGCGCTACATGACGCTCGTGCCGGGTGATGTCATCACGACGGGAACGCCGCCTGGCGTGGGCATGGGCATGAAGCCGACGCCGCAATACCTGAAAGCCGGTGACGTCGTCACGCTGGGCATCCAGGGGCTCGGCGAGCAGCGGCAGAAGGTCGTGCCCTTCAAGGGCAAGCGCTAGGCCGGGCCTGGCGCCCTCGGATTGCTCTTTGCACAACGGCCGAATTCGACCCCATTGCCGACGGTCACGGCCCACGAAAGCAGTCCCTCATGAACCGGGACTGTCACCGTCGGGCATGTTCGTGCCCGGCTTAAGTCCGAAGACCTTTCTCACCGGCAGCAGATCGGCGAATTTCGCTTCGCGCTTCTCGCCTTTCGCCCTGATGCTCTCCATTACGTCTGCTTCCGGGTTGAACATGCCGGCCTGCCACGTCGCGATGTAGTCGAGGCCGTCGGCGATCGAGTGATCGCGCGCGTGATTGATCATCACCTTCGAGCCATGCACGGCGAGCGGCGATTTCTCGGCGATATCCTTCGCAATATCCATCACGTAATCGAGCATCTCTTCGCTGCGTCGGAAACACCGCGTTTACGAAACCGAGTTCCAGTGCCCTCTGCGCCGGTAGGCGGCGGCCCGTATAGGCAAGTTCGCGCACCATGCCTTGTGGCACGAGATGGCAGAGTCTCGGGAATGTGCCAAGGTCCGCGGTCATGCCGATATTGACTTCCTGGATGACGAAGAACGCGTCCACCGTTGCATAACGGCAATCGCAGGCGCTGGCGAAATCGACTGCACCACCGACGCAGCCTCCCTGCATTGCCATCAGCACCGGCATACGGGCGCGCTCGATGACGTTGAAGGTCTCCTGGATGTCGAGGACTCCGCGGCGCACATTCGCGCGCCCGCGGCCGCGCTCCTCGCGCGAACGCGCGGCGGGTTCTCCGCGGAACTGCCGCTAGTGAATGCCGACAGGTCCATGCCTGCGGAGAAATGCTTGCCGGTGGAGGAAATCACAATGACGCGTGCCTTAGCGTTGTCGTCGATATCACGCACGATCAGGGGAGCTCGTTCCAGAATTCCGGCACCATGGTGTTGAGTTCGTCGCCGCGGTTGAGCTGGATGTGGGCGATGTTGTCGGCGATCTCGATGTTGAAGCAGCGATACGTCATGGCAGTCTCCTGAGGCGGATAACTTTAAGGCAGATTTGGAATCGGGCGTCGACGTTAGGAGGAAGCCGGCCGCGTGGGTTGTGCGCTTTCATCCTCAAGGCCGAACACTCTCCGTGTCGCGGCAAAGCCCGGAACCATAAAGTCACCGACCGGCCTCAATCCGCGCCCACAAAGGCTCGCAAATTCTTCCGAACAGAGGATCGTGCGCTTCAATGTGCCAGCAAGCTTTTCGATACGCGCGGCCAAATTTACTGCCGGACCTATACAAGTGAAATCCAATCGGCTACCGCTGCCTATGTTTCCATACAGCACCTCACCCACATGCAGTGCCAATCCAAAGTGAATGTTATCGACGGATTCGCTCCCATGCGTCGCACTCATTTTTGCGACGCTCACTCGCGCTTCGCGCGCGGCCAACAGTGCACGGTTGCACGTTTCTCTTGCTTCGACTTCTGTCGCCACGACCGGGAATATTGCGAGCAAACCATCTCCCATGAACTTAAGGACCTCACCTCCGTGTTTGACGATCGCTGGAACCTGACTGTCGAAATAGCCATTAAGAACATTCAGCAAGACCCCTGACGGCAAGCGGTCGGCAAGCGCTGTAAAGCCGCGCATGTCCGAGAGCCAGATGACGGCGTGAATGAGGTCCGCGTCACCACGTCGAATTTGACCGGAGAGGATGCGCGCTCCAGCTTGATTGCCGACGTAGGTATCGAGGAGACCGATCGCGGTTCGGCGCAGCTCTCGTACTTCTGTGACGCGAGCCAGGGGCGCGATAATGCTCTCGATTCCCTCGATCTGTTCGTTGGTGAATCCCCGGGGTTCACGTGTCGTCCAGGTGGCGACGTTGATTTCTCCATTGGTGAAGATCAGGGGTGAGGCCAAATAGTCGGTTACCCCCTCAGCGCGGAGCTCATGAAGGATAGGAAAATCGCTTACGCCATCCACCAGTCGCCGCCGGATGGCAACGCCGTACCTGGAAATGTGCGCGAGAGGACTCTTTTGGAATCCTTCGGTATCAACGACCTCAAATGGGGAACGGCTCGTTTGCACCCCGGCTCCACTGCGCCAAAGGAAACGACGTCCTACGATGTCAGGGTGCAATGTGCGCACAAATACGGCCACGCGCCACAACGGGATCCCGGCGGCGATGAGTTGATCACACAGTTCAGCCAGGACCTGTTCAGGTTCGGGGGCAGTTCGCGCACCATCTGACAACCAATCAACAATTGCTTTGGTGGAATTTCTGATCATTGATCGATCTACTCGGACAAATATTGCGTGCCCTCGAGCATCATATTCAGTTGCCGTTCATGTGGTCGGCAGGGAGGCCGCGAGCCCGGCGCAATCCGAGGCGAACCATCCCGCGAGCAGATACCATTGGGGAAAATAATGCAATGAGGGAATGACCGCATCCGGGCAACTTGGGCGGCGACGCAGACCGACTGGTCATGGCCGAACTGGGACTGTCGCGGTCGGGCATGTTCCTGCCATGAGCGCCAGATAGCCCGCGCAAGGTCGCTTCAAGGGGCCGTGTAGGCAGTCTTGACCGTCGTGAAGAACTCCGCCGCGTAGCGCCCCTGCTCGCGCGACCCGTAGCTCGACCCCTTGCGGCCGCCGAACGGGACGTGGTAATCGACGCCCGCCGTAGGCACGTTCACCATCACCATCCCGGCTTGCGCGTTGCGCTTGAAGTGCGACGCATATTTGAGCGACGTGGTGACAATGCCGGACGACAGTCCGAACTCGGTGTCGTTGGCGATCGCCAATGCCTCGTCGTAGTCCTTCGCCCGAATCACGCTGGCGACCGGGCCGAAGATCTCTTCGCGCGCGATGCGCATCGAATTGGTCGTCTCGGTGAAGAGCGCGGGCGAAAGGTAGTAGCCCTCCGTCGCGCGCCGCAGGCGCTCGCCGCCCGTGACAAGTTTCGCGCCCTCCCCCTTGCCGATATCCAGGTACTTGAGGTCCTGCTCCAACTGGCTCGGATCGACGACGGGTCCGAGATCGGTGCCCGGCAACAGCGCGTTGTCGACGCGCAGCGTTTGGAGCCTCTCCGTCACCGCGGCGACGAAGCGATCGTGGATGCCCCCGGTGACGATCAAGCGTGAGGACGCCGTGCAGCGCTGACCGGTCGAGAAATACGACCCTTGCACGGCGACATTGACGGCTGTGGGCAGGTCCGCGTCGTCGAGCACGACCAGCGGATTCTTGCCGCCCATTTCCAGTTGCAGCTTGGCCATCCGCGCGATTCCCTTGGCCGCGATGGCGCGCCCGGTGCCCACCGATCCGGTGAAGCTGATCGCCGTCACGTCGGGGTGAGTGACGATGATTTCGCCGACGACCGAACCACGGCCCATGACGAGATTGAACACGCCGCGAGGAAGACCCGCGCGCGCCAGGATTTCGGCGATCGCCCATGCGCAACCGGGCACCAGGTCCGCCGGCTTGCACACGACCGTGTTGCCGTACGCCAGCGCCGGCGCGATCTTCCACGCGGGAATCGCGATCGGGAAATTCCACGGCGTGATGAGCCCGATGACGCCCAGCGGCTCGCGCGTCACCTCCACGTCGACGCCCGGCCGCACGGACGCGAGCTTGTCGCCGGTCATGCGCACGACCTCGCCGGCGAAGAACCGGAAGATCTGCCCGGCGCGCGTCGCCTCGCCGATTCCCTCAGGCAGCGTCTTGCCCTCCTCGCGCGACAACAGCGTGCCGAGCTCGTCCTTGCGGGCAAGTATCTCGCTGCCGGCGCGGTCGAGGATGTTGGCGCGCTCCTGGATCGAACCCGTCGACCACGCGGGAAAAGCGGCCTTCGCCGCCGCGATCGCCGTGCGCGCCTGCTCTGCATCGGCCTGCGCGTAGTCGCCGATGACGTCGTTGACATCGGACGGATTGCGGTTCGCCGTCACGGATTTCCCGGCGATCCATTCGCCTGCGATGTAATTCTTGAAGAGTTCGGCCATGATGATATTCCTGTTGTCAGAGCAGGCGACGGCGCGCGAGGTTTCGCATCAGCGCGCCCGCGCCGAAGGTCCAGGGCGCGATCTTGTCGGAGTGATTGACGCGGTTGACGAGGGCGCCAAGTGTCGGCGTGGCGACCGTCACGAGGTCGCCGACGGCATGCGTGAAGCCCTGACCGGCGTGGAAACGATCCTTGGTCGGCGCGAACATCGTGCCGAGAAAGAGCATCAGGCCGTCAGGATATTGGTGGTTGGCGCCGATCGCCTGGCTCACGAGGTCGAGCGGGTCGCGGCTGATCATCGCCATCGAGCTCGCGCCCGTCATCGCGAAGCCCTCGGGCCCGTCGACGCGCATCGCGAGTTCGCAGCGGCGGACGTCGTCGATGCCGAAGTTCTCGTCAAAGAGGCGGATGAACGGCCCGATGGCGCACGACGCATTGTTGTCCTTGGCCTTGCCCAGCAGGAGTGCGCTGCGGCCTTCGAAGTCGCGCAGATTGACGTCGTTGCCGAGCGCTGCGCCGACCGTGCGGCCCTCGCTGCTTACCGCCAGCACGATTTCCGGTTCCGGATTGTTCCACTCCGATTTCGGATGGATGCCGACTTCCGCACCCGGTCCCACCGCGGACATCGGCTGCGACTTGGTGAAGATTTCGGCATCGGGCCCGATGCCCACTTCGAGATATTGCGACCAGGCGCCTTGCCGGATCAGCGTCTCCTTGACCCGTGCGGCCTCCGGCGATCCCGGACGGATCTTCGCCAGGTTGTCGCCGATCACCGCGACGATTTCGCGGCGCACTGACTCCGCTTTCGCCGCATCGCCGCGCGCCTGTTCCTCGATCACGCGCTCGAGCGTGCTGGCAACGAACGTCACGCCGCTCGCCTTCAACGCCTGGAGATCGCACGGAGCGAGCAGCCACGGCAGTGCCGCATCGCGCGCATCGTGGGCGGAGTTGGCCAGCACGTCGGCGGTCGAGGCGAGCCGCGGCAATGTTCCCGCCGCGCGGATGGCCGCCGCCGGATTGTCGCGATTGAGCAGCTGGCTCGACGTGGCGGCGACGGCCGAGAGATCGTACACGCCGTCGGCTTGCACGCGAACGAGCACGGGGCCTTCGAGCGCCGCCACGAAGACGCGTCCGACGAGCACCGCTCGTTCGTGGTCCTCGGGCAGGCAGCGGGAAACGGTGAGGCGGTCCTTCATCAGCCTGACAGAATACCCGACCTGAGTTGCGCCGCGCAGCGCCTGCCGCTGCATAATCCGGGGTTGGCGCAATTGCCGGGGCAACGCGAAGCGCCGGCAAGGATTTATACTGATTCATGCCCGACAATCCGCAACCGCGCGACGCGGTCCTGTTCCCGGAGATCGATCCGTACCAGCACGGCCGGCTCGCGGTCGATCCGCCGCACACGCTCTACTGGGAGACCTGCGGCCGCGCCGGCGGCGTGCCGGTGGTCTACCTGCACGGCGGCCCGGGCGGCGGCTGCCTGCCCTACCATCGCCGCTTCTTCGATCCCGCGTTCTGGCGCATCGTGCTGTTCGACCAGCGCGGCGCCGGACGCTCGACGCCGTCGGCGATGATCGAGCGCAACACGACGCAGGATCTCGTCGCCGACCTCGAGGCGCTGCGCGTCCACCTCGGCATCGAGCGCTGGCTGGTGTTCGGCGGCTCGTGGGGAGCAACCCTCGCGCTCGCGTACGCGCAGGCGCATCCGCAGCGCTGCCTCGGGCTCGTGCTGCGCGGGATCTTCCTCGCGCGGCAGCTGGAGCTCGACTGGTTCCTCCACGGGATGCGCAACGTGTTTCCCGAGGCGTGGCGCGCCTTCGCGGAATTCCTTCCCGAGGACGAGCGCGGCGACCTGCTCGCGAGCTACCACCGGCGGCTCACCGATCCCGATCCGGCGGTTCACCTTCCCGCGGCGCACGCGTGGGACCGTTACGAAGGCGCGTGCTCGACGCTCCTTCCCGCATCGGAGGGCTCAGCCAAGCCGGACGGCGACGCCGCGGCGCTCGCGATCGCGCGGATCGAGGCGCACTACTTCGTGCACCACGCGTTTCTCGGCGACGACGAGCTGCTCGCCAACGTCGGCCGGATCAGGCATCTGCCCTGCACGATCGTGCAGGGACGCTACGACATCGTCTGCCCGCCGGTGACGGCCGACGCGCTCGCGCGCGCATGGCCGGAAGCGGAATACATCGTGGTCGCCGACGCCGGCCATTCGGTGCGCGAGCCGGGAATCACGCGGGAACTGGTCGCAGCGGTAAGGCGGATGCAGGTCCGCGTCAACTAAGACGCCTCGGCGGGCGCTGCGGCCGCGAAACCCACCGGCAGGGCGAAATCGAAACGCGCGTCATCGCGCGATGAACACGGCGCTCGACACGGCGTCTCGCGCCGCGCCGCAGCTCGGCGCGTACCGCTATTCCTTGATCGCCTCGACCGGAATCGCGATCTTCACGTCGTCGGCGAGATTGGGGATGCCCGTGACGATCCCCCACTCCGATCGCTTGATCATCGCGGTGACTTCGGCGCCGCACATCTGCTTGTCGCGGCTGAACGGGCTCTGGCCGCACTTGAAATTGGTGACCGAGAGCTTCACCGGCTTCGTCACGCCGTGCATCGTGAGCTCGCCGTCGACTGCGGTGAGGTTGTCGCCGTCGAACTTGAAATCGGACGACTTGAACGTGATCGTCGGGTACTTCGCGACGTCGAAGAAGCGCTCGCTCTTGAGGTGAACGTCGCGCGCGGGCATCCGCGAGTCGACGCTCGCCGCGTCGATCGTCACGCTGATCGCCCCCTTCTTCGCCGCGCGATCGAGGGTGACCTTGCCCGTGGCGCCGAGGAACGATCCGCGCTGCAGCGACATCCCGCCGTGCATGATCTCGAACATCGGAAACGTGTGCGTCGGATCGATGACATAGACGTCCTCGCCGAACGCGGGAGCGGCGAAGGCAAGCGCGAATACGACGGCAACGACTGGTGCTGTTTTCAAGCAATGCTCCTGGGGAAGGTCGGGCAGTTCCGGACGCGGGATCCGGGATCGAAGTGTCAAAACACTCCGATGCGGTCAATTATTCCACATCACGTCACCGCCGGCAGCACCATGCGGATGCGGACGTTGACGTCGTTGGCAACGGTCGCGGTGTCGGACCAGACGCCCTCGCCCACCTTGAAATCGAGCCGCTTGATCGTGAACTGCCCCTCGGCGACGCTGTTGCCCGAAGGGTCCTTGCGCAGCGCGACCGGGACGACGACGTCGCGGGCGACGCCCTTGATCGACATCGTTCCCGCGATTTCGTAGCGGTCGCCGCCGAGGCTTCGCACCGACGCGGAGGCGAACTTCGCGACGGGGAACTTCGCGGTGTCGAACCAGAGCGCCCCCGTGACCTCGCTTTCCGATTCGTCGCTCGCGAGGTCGATGCTCGCAAGCTCGATCTCGAAATCGGCCTTCGAGTGCGCGAGGTCCTTCGGCCGGAAGTCGACGTTGGCCTTCCACTTGCGGAAGCGGCCCTCGACGCTGGCGCCCATCTGCTTCGTCAGAAAGCGGATCTCGCTCTTGTCGATGAGCACGCCCTGGGCGGAGGCGCCTCCCGACGCCGCCATCAGCATGACGGCGAGCGGCGGGATGAACGAGCGTAGAGCATGCATTCGGAGGTCCTTTCAAGGATGCCTGAGGAAGGGCAGCATGCGCGGCAGGACGCCGTCGCGATCCACCCAATGGTGCTTGAGCGCAGCACCGACATGGATAAGGACAAGCGTCCAGAGGGTGAAGTTCAATCCGATGTGGACGAGCTTCAGCGTTTCCGCCAGCGCCTTGTCCTTGTCGACGAGGTCCGGCAGGGGGATCAACCCCAGGTAGACCACCGAGACGCCGGTGGCCGAACTGTAGATCCACCCCGAGAGCGGGATCGCCAGCATCAGCGCGTACAGGAGCCCGTACACCGCGGCCGCCGCATGCCTCTGCCACGCGGGCATCGCGACCGGAGCCGGCGGCGAGTGCGCGGAGCGCCAGACGAGCCGCGCCGCCGCCAGCAGGAAGACCGTGATGCCGATCCACTTGTGCCAGCCGTACCAGCGGAACTTCTGCGGGCCGAACGGAAGGTCGACCATCGAAAGGCCGAGCGCCACGTTGCAGGCGATCAGCAGCGCCGCGAGCCAGTGCAGCGCGATCGCCGTCGCCGTGTACGCGCCCGCGGATTCGCCGGGTGCGCGTGGAAGGGTGGGAGTGTTCATCGGAGGATTTCGGCGGTTCGGTTCGCGTCGAGGCGGAACTTCGCGCCGCCGCCTGCGCAACGCGGCGGTGCGGCAGAGCTATAATTAATGGAATTGGACGCGCTTCGCAACCATTCGATCCCGGACGCGCCCATGTTCCATCTCATAATGCCCCGCCGCGACGGCGCCGGTATCTTCTCGCCGGCTTCTGCGAACAGTCGGGTGCGCATGAAATTCCGCGGCGTCTCGCCGGCCCTCGCGCATCGCATGGCCCGTGCCGGTCTGGCGCTTGCCTGCGCCGCGCTCGCGATCGTCTGCGCGGCGCAGACGGCGCCGCCTGCGCCGGGCGACCCGCCGGTCACACCGGCGGCAGGGAAGAAGCGCCCGAAGATCGGCCTCGTGCTCTCCGGCGGCGGCGCCCGCGGCATCACCCACATCGGCGTCATCAAGGTGCTGGAGGAGATGAACATCCCGGTCGACTACATCGCCGCCACGTCGATGGGCTCGATCGTCGGCGGCCTCTACGCGATCGACAAGACGCCCGCCGAGATGGAAAAGATCGTGACGTCGATCTCGTGGGCGTCGATGTTCTCCGACTCGCCGCCGCGCAAGGAACTCACGTTCCGCGAGAAACAGCGCGACGATCGCTTCCCGCTGCCGCTCGAAATCGGCATCCGCGACGGCGAGATCCGCGGCTTCCAGGGAGCGCTGACCGGCTCGAACCTCGAGCTCTTCCTGCACGAGATCACCAGCAACGCCGACGGCGTCAGGAGCTTCGACGCGCTGCCCAGTCCCGTTCCGCTGCGTCGCGACCGACATGGTCACCGGCAAGCCGTACGTATTCGAGCGCGGGCCGCTCTATCAGGCGATGCGCTCCAGCATGTCGATCCCCGGCATCTTCTCGCCGGCCGAATACGACGGCCAGATCCTCGGCGACGGCGGCCTCGTCGACAACCTCCCGATCGACATCGTCCGGGCGATGGGCGCCGAGATCGTGATTGCCGTCAACATCGGCACGCCGCTGATGGAGCGCGACCAGCTCACCTCGATCATCGGGCATCACCGGCCAGATGATCAACATCCTGACCGAGCAGAACGTGCGCGCCCAGCTCGCGACGCTGCGCCCGGCGACATCCTCATCTCGCCCGACCTCGGCACCCTCACCGCGTCGGATTTCGAGCCAGGCGCGCGAGTTCATCCGGCGCGGCGAAGCGGTCGCCCGCGAAATGGCGCCGCGTCTGGCCGAGCTGTCGCTGTCCCTCGGCGCCTACGCGCTGTACAAGCGCGAGCATCCCCGCATCGCCGAGGCGCCGGCGCCGAAGATCGACTTCGTCAAAATCGAGGGCACGCAGTACGCGAATCCCGGCGGTGATCAAGAACGAGCTCGACGTTCATACCGGCAAGCCGCTCGACATCGCCGCCGTCAACAGCGGGCTCGAGCGGCTGTACGGCACCGGCGACTACGAACGCATCGACTACCGGATGGTCGAGGAGCGCGACCGGCAGGGCCTCGTCGTCCGTGTTCAGGAAAAGTCGATGGGCCCGACCTACGTCCGCTTCGGGCTCAACTACTTGACCGATTTTCAGGGCGAGACCGGGTTCTCGCTGCTCGCCGGCGCGAAGCGCACGTGGGTCAACAGCCTCGGCGCGCAGTGGCTGAACGAGATCGAGCTCGGCCGCATCAACCGTGTGGCGACCGAGTTCTACCAGCCGTTCAGCGTCGAGCAGGATGTGTTCGGCTCAGTGTACGCGGGCGCGCAGAACGTTCCGCGGTACCTGTTCTCGGGAGATCAGCGCGTCGCCGAGTATCGCGTCCAGACGAACATCGCCGGACTCGACGTCGGGGTCCCCATCCAGCGCCAGGGCGAAATTCGGTGCAGGTTCGTCTACACCTATTACAAGGGCAGCCCGACGATCGCGATCCCGGCCTTCTACACGGTGCGCCAGACCGATGCCGGCGCGCGGCTGCTCGCACGCTGGGACAGCCGCGACACCCCCTATTTCCCGCAACGCGGCGCCGAGGTCGAGTTCGACGTGTTCTACGGCAACGAAACGCAGCGCATCGGCGACGCGCCGGAGCAGACGTACAATCAACCTGGGACGCAGCACGCTCTACGCGAACGTCGGCGTGCCGATCGATGCCAACGATTTCCTGAACGTCGCCGTGCGCGGCGGCGCGCTGTCGCGCGACGTCCCGTCGATCGTCAATCCGTACCTGCTGGGCGGCTTCCTCAACCTTTCGGGCCTGCGCTACCAGCAGCTCGAGGGGAGCTACCTCGCGCTCGGGCGCGTCGTCTACTATCACCGGCTCACCAGGGTCCCGTACCTCGGCGGCGAATTGTACGCAGGCGGGTCGCTCGAGGCCGGCAACACGTGGCAGACCCGCAACGACGCTTCCGCGAGCGATCTCATCACCGCCGGGAGCGTATTCCTCGGTGCGGACACGTTCCTCGGTCCGTTGTACTTCGCGTACGGGCGCGCTTCGGGCGGCGCGTCGAGCTTCTACCTGATCCTGGGCAAGCCGTGAGCGCCAATGCGGAGTGGGGAGACACGCAGCTCGCCGCGCCGTCTGGCATCCCTGCACGCAGATGAAGCAGCACGAAGCGCTGCCGCTCGCTGCCGATCGAGCGCGCGGAAGGCGCGTGGCTCTACGATTTCGACGGACGGCGCTATCTCGACGCGGTGAGCTCGTGGTGGGTCAACCTGTTCGGGCACGCGAATCCGCGCATCAACGCCGCGCTGACGGCGCAGCTCGCGGAGCTCGAGCACGTGATCCTCGCGGGATGCACGCATCGAGGCGTCGTCGAGCTGTCCGAGCGCCTCGCCGCCGCGGCGCCGCCGGGACTGGGGCACGCCTTCTATGCCTCCGACGGCGCGTCGGCGACCGAGATCGCGCTGAAGATGGCCTTCCACTACTGGCGCAATCGCGGCGTTCCGGAGAAGGTCGAGTTCGCGAGCCTCGCGGGGAGCTATCACGGCGAGACGCTCGGCGCGCTCGGGGTCACCGACGTCGCGCTTTTCCGCGACACCTACGCGCCGCTCCTGCACCAGAACGCGGTCGTGGAATCGCCTGCCGCGCGGCCCGGCGAATCGCCGCGCGAAGCGGCGGCGCGCGCCGCCGACGCCCTGTCCGCGCACCTCGCCGCGCATCACGCCACCACCGCCGCGCTGATCGTCGAGCCGCTGGTGCAGGGCGCGTCGGGCATGACGATGTACGACGCGCACTACCTGCGCCGCGCGCGCGAGCTCTGCACGGAGCACGGTGTCCTTCTCATCGCCGACGAGATCATGACGGGCTTCGGCCGCACCGGCACGCTGTTCGCGTGCGAGCAGGCCGGCATCGCGCCGGACCTCCTCTGCCTGTCGAAGGGCCTGACGGGAGGCTACCTGCCGTTGTCGTGCGTGCTCTCGACCGACGCCGTCTACGCGGCGTTCTACGCCGACGACGTCGCGCGCGGGTTCCTGCACTCGCATTCGTACACCGGCAATGCGCTCGCCTGTCGCGCGGCGCTCGCGGTGCTCGACATCTTTCGCGACGACGACGTCATCGCCGCGAACCGAGCGAAGGCCGCGCGCTGGAACACGGTCGTGCAGCCGCTGGCGCGCCGCGCCAACGTGCGCAATTTCCGCAACCTCGGGATGATCTGGGCGTTCGAGGTCGACACCGCCCGCGCCGATTTCGCGCGCTGGTTCCATGCGCGCGCGCTCGAGCAGGAGCTCTTCCTGCGCCCGATCGACCGCACCGTCTATTTCATGCCGCCCTACGTCGTGACCGACGCGGAATTCGCGCTGCTGGCCGAGCGCACGGCGGCGATCGTCGACGCCGCATGATGCCAATCGCCCGCGTCCTGTTTTCGGTGGCGCTGGCCGCCGCCGCACTGCTCATGACGGCGCAGGCCGGCGCGGCACCCGCCGCGCTGCCTGCGCCCGTGGCGCGCGCCTTCGCCGACAGCCGCGTGCCGCTCGCGGCGATGGGAATCGTCGTCCAGGAAGTCGGCGCGAAGGCGCCGCTCTTCTCGCATCAGCCGCGCAAGGCGATGAATCCCGCGTCGACGATGAAGCTCGTCACGACGTTCGCGGCGCTGGAGCTCCTCGGCCCCGATTACCGCTGGAAGACGACGGCGTATCTCGACGGCACGCTTTCCGACGGCGTGCTCAAGGGCAACCTCGTCCTCAAGGGCGGCGGCGATCCCAAGATCACGCTGGAGCAGTGGCAGGGGTTCATGGCGTCGCTGCGCGCCAAGGGCCTCGACGTCGTCGAGGGCAACCTCGTGCTCGACCGGTCGTTCTTCGCGCCGATTCCGCACGATCCGGCGGCGTTCGACGGCGAGCCGCTGAAGCCCTACAACGTCGGCCCCGATGCGCTGCTCGTCAATTTCAAGTCGGTCCGATTCGGCTTCGCGCCGAACGCGGCGGGGGATGCGACCGAGCTCGTCGTGACGCCGCCGCTCGCGGCCATCCACGTGGGCGCGCCGCCGGCGCTCTCGCCCGGCGAGTGCAACGACTGGCGCGGCGCGATCGGCGCGACGTTCGTCGAGCGCGGCTCCGAGCGCCGACGTCCGGTTCGCCGGACGCTACCCCGCCGATTGCGGCGAGCGCGAGTGGTGGATCTCGCTGCTCGACTCTTCGGACTACGTTGCCGGGATGTTCGCGACCTATTTCACCGCGGCCGGCGGACGCTTCACCGGGGGCTGGAAGGAGGGGCGCGCGCCGCGGGACGCGATTCCGTTCGTCACGCTCGAATCGCCGCCGCTGTTCGACGTCGTCCGCGACGTGAACAAGCTCTCCAACAATGTGATGGCTCGGCAGGTGTTCCTGACGCTCGCGACGGCGAAAGCGCCGCCCCCCGCGACGACCGCCGGCGCCGCCCGTGCCGTGCGGGCGCTGCTCGCGCAGCACCGGCTGAAGATGCCCGAGCTCGTGCTCGACAATGGCTCCGGGCTCTCCCGCCGCGAACGGATTTCCGCCGGCAGCCTCGTCAACCTGCTGCTCGCCGCCGATGCGAGCAACGTCCGCGACGAGTACGCGAGCTCGCTCGCGGTCGCGGCGACCGACGGCACCGTGCAGCGGCGCTTCCAGAACGGCACGCGTCGGCGGGCAGGCGCTCTTGAAGACCGGCACGCTCGAAGGCGTGCGCGCGATCGCGGGTTATGTGATCGACCGGGACGGGCGCCGCTTCGCGCTGGCCGCGCTCGTCAATCATCCGAACGCCGGCCACGCGCAGGCCGCGCTCGACGTCCTGGTGCAATGGATCTACCAGAACGGAGCGACGTGGACCGGCGAGCCGGCGCGCTGACGCGCGCATGCCCGTCACATTCCCGGAACGGGCTGGCTGTCCTTGAACAGCAGATAGCCGCGGATCACGCGATAGAGGATCCAGATCGCCGTCACGGCCCAGATGCATACGGCGAGAAGCGGCCCGAGCAAGCGACGATCAGCAACACCCAGAAGACGATCCAGCCGATCACGGTCCACAGCAGCGAGAACCAGAACGTGCGGATCAGCCACGCGAGATGCGACGCGACCCACGTGCCCTGCGCCTGGGTGCGGTTCACGTAGCAGACGATCACCGCGCCGATTCCGACCAGCCCGAACAGCGGCGCGATCGGCGGGAAGCCGGAGTGGACCAGCGCGATGACGCCGGCGAGGCCGAACAGCGCGTAGGCGACCAGACCGCCGGAGACGGGCGGATTGGCAGCGGGCGGGGGGAGCGTGCCGGGAATCTCTTCCATCGATCCTCCTTGGCGGGAAGCATGCGCGGCGAAAGCCCGCCGCAGACTTAACTATGGGGTCGAACCGATCACCGATCAACCGCGCGTGGCGCGTTTCATCCCCTCAGTACCGCCTTCCATCCTTGTGCGCCGCGTATACGCCGTTCTCGTCCTCGACCCACATGAGATCGTCGTCCGGGTAGAACGCGTTGTCGCCGTCGGTCCGGTTGCCGACCTCGAGGATACGTCGCCGGCGCGTTGCTGCGATTGACGAAGTGGTGCGCGTCGCGCTTTCCGGCGGGATAGCCCGCGCACATCCCGGCGGTGAGCGTCTGCGCGCCGGCGTCGGTGACGAGCACGACCTCGCCCGAGAGCACGTAGACGAACTCGTCCTCCAGCGTGTGCCAGTGCCGCAGCGCCGACTCGCCGCCCGGCGAGAGCGTCACGAGATTGACGCCGAATCGCGTCAGGCCGCAGGCGTCGCCCAGCTTCCTCTTGGCGCGCCCGCTGACGCGCGAGCGGTAAGGCTCGGGATATCCCGTCGACCGTTGCTCGGGAAGGGTCGCCGGGTCGATCGCCGGCAATTTGGGGGGTGCCATGGCGCGCTCCTCAGGGGTGTGCCGTCGATGCCGGCGGCACGTCCGGCGCATTCTATCGAACCCCTCCGCGGGCTGCGTCTACCGCGGCCCAGCCATTTGGCATCGAGGAACCAGTCCCTTGACCTATGGATGCGCCATCCGGGGCTACCCGGGTCATCGCTCCGGATATGGCGCCCGAGCGCGGGCGCGTGGCTATAATGGACGCTTCATCCCGGGGCTGGTCGCCTTCAGCCCGCCAATGCAGGAGATTCCGCCATGAACGAAGCCACCGACCGCTCGACCCGCGAAAAACTCATCGACGAGTTCACCACCGTCCTCTCGGAAGCCGAAGAGATGCTGAAGAAGGCGGCGACCGAAACCGGAGAAAAGGCGCGCGACCTGCGCTCCCAGGTCGAGTCGAACCTGCTTCACGCCAAGCTGCGCCTGCAGGAGTTGCAAGGCACGGCGGTCGACAACGCCAAGGCCGCGGCGCGCGCGACCGACGACTACGTGCACGACAATCCCTGGCAGGCGGTGGGCGTCGCCGCCGCGATTGGCTTCCTCGTCGGCCTCGTCGTAAGCCGCCGCTAGCCGGCACGGCGCGCCGTGGACGACGGTTCGCACGGCAGCCTGCGGGGCGCGCTCGCGCGCCTCGGCGCGGCCGCGCTTGCGCTGCTGCGCACGCGCGCCGATCTCGCCGCGCTCGAATTCTCCGAGCAACGCGACCGGGCGCGCACGCTGCTGGTGCTGCTCGGGATCGCGGGATTCGCGCTGGCCTTTGCCGCGATGGCCGCGAGCGCGCTCGTCGTCGTCTACTTCTGGGACAGCTACCGGATCGGTGCGCTCGTCGGCGTCACGCTGTTCTACCTCGTCGTCGGCGTCGCGGCGATCTGGCGCTTCAACGTGCACCGGCGCACCGATCCGCCGCCGTTCGCGGCGACGCTGGCCGAGCTCGAGCGCGACCGGGTCTGGCTCGCCGAACGCATGCGGAGCGACAAATGAGCGACCCGAGGCACGCCGCGATCGCCGAGCGCAAGGCGCTGCTGATCGCGCATGCGGAACTCGACCGGTCGAAGCTCACGCTCGCGATCCTCGAACTCAAGTCGATCGTGGCGCCGACGCCCGCGCAGGAGCGGATGGCGCGCGTGCGGCCGACCGCGTCCATGATCCTGAGCTTCGCCGCGCCGCTGTTCGGGTCCTCGCGCATCATGCGGCTGCTGCGCCTCACGTCGATGGCGCTGATGGCGCTGCGCATCGCGCGCAAGTGGTGAGGTCGCGCCAGGCGCCCAACGGCGCCTAGATTCCCAAGTCGTTCCAGATCGCGTCGACGCGCGCCCTGACGGCCGCGTCCATCTCGATCGGCCGTCCCCACTTCCGCTGCGTCTCGCCCGGCCACTTGTTGGTCGCGTCGATGCCCATCTTGCTGCCCACCCCCGCGCACCGGCGACGCGAAGTCGAGGTAGTCGATCGGCGTCTGCGGCACGATCAGCGTGTCGCGCGCGGGATCGACCCGCGTGGTCAGCGCCCACACGACTTCCTTCCAGTCGCGCACGTCGATGTCGTCGTCGGTGACGACGATGATCTTGGTGTACATGAACTGGCGCAGGAAGCTCCACACGCCGAACATCACGCGCTTCGCGTGCCCGGGATACTGCTTCTTCATCGAGACGACCGCGATCCGGTAGCTGCAGCCCTCGGGCGGCAGGTAGAAATCGACGATCTCGGGAAACTGCTTCTGCAGGAGCGGTACGAACACCTCGTTCAGCGCGACGCCCAGCGTCGACGGCTCGTCCGGAGGCTTGCCGGTGTAGGTCGAGTGGTAAATCGGATCGCGGCGCATCGTGATCCGCTCGACGGTGAAGACCGGGAAGCGCTCGACCTCGTTGTAGTAGCCGGTGTGATCGCCGAACGGACCCTCGGCCGCGGTCTCGTATCCGGTCGGATCATTCGGATCGGGATTGAGAAAGCCCTCGAGCACGATCTCCGCGGAGGCCGGCACGTCGAGCCCGTGCGTGATGCACTTGACGATCTCGGTGCGCGAGCCGCGCAGCAGTCCCGCGAACTGATACTCGGACAGCGTGTCGGGCACGGGCGTCACCGCGCCCAGGATCGTCGCCGGATCCGCGCCGATCGCGACCGCGATCGGGAACGGCGTGCCCGGATGCGCGAGCGCATGGTCGCGGAAATCGAGCGCGCCGCCGCGCGTGTTGAGCCAGCGCATGATGAGCTTGTTGCGCGCGAGCACCTGCTGCCGGTAGATGCCGAGGTTCTGGCGCGACTTGTTCGGTCCGCGCGTGACGGTGAGCCCCCAGGTGACGAGCGGCGCGACGTCGTCCGGCCAGCAGGTCTGCACCGGCAGCCGCGCGAGATCGACGTCGGCGCCCTCCCAGACGATTTCCTGGCACGGCGCGCGAGCTTCGCTCCTTCGGCGCCATGTGCATGACCTGCAGGAAGAGCGGCCGCGTGTTCTGCCACGCATCCTTCAGCCCCTTCGGCGGCTCGGGCTCCTTGAGGAACGCGAGCAGCTTGCCGATTTCGCGCAGCGCCGCGACCGAATCCTCGCCCATGCCCATCGCAACGCGTTTCGGTGTGCCGAACAGGTTGCCCAGCACCGGAATCCGATGGCCCTTCGGCCGCTCGAACAGCAGCGCGGGTCCGCCGGCCTTGAGGACGCGGTCGCAGATCTCGGTCATCTCGAGCCGCGGGTCGACCTCGACGGCGATGCGCTTCAGCTCCCCGCGCTGCTTCGAGTTGCGCGAGGAAATCGCGGAGGTCGGAGTATTTCATATGTCAAATATCTGCCGGGAACCCTGAATCGCACTCTTGCAACGCGTTCCTGCGGGTCGGAATCGCGCGACGAATCCGAGGCCATAGTGGCGTTGTCGTTCGTTGGAGCGTCACCGAGAGTTTAACGTGTCCGAGTCGAGGCGCGTTCCGCGGACGGGATTTCGTGGGCGATCGGCCGCCCGGAACGAATTCGCCGCGCCGAAGCCCTGGAGAAGCAAGAAACCTGCGGATTTCGATAGATTCGGCTCGCTGGCGGCTTAACAAGAAGCCGCCGGACCTAGAATGGCCCGACGTTGTCGCAGGGAGGATTCGATGAAAACGATTCTTCGTGCTGCCCGCTGCGTCGCTGGTCGCAATCGCGCTCTTCACCGCCGCGGACGTCGTCGCCGACGACGACCGGCACGGCCTGAACCACTACATCCTGGATCTCATTGCCAACGTCCCGGACATTTCGCCCTTCGTCGTCTCTCAGTGTTATCCCACCCTGTGTCCGTGGGGCGTATTGGAAATCTACTCCAACGCTGACGGCTCGGTTCAATACCTGGTGCTGGAGAGCGCCGTCATCGATGGAAAACCCGGCAATCTCTCCGGCAAGACGCTCGTCAGCCAGCGGCGGCTCGACCGAGCACGCGTTCACCTTTCCGGCATATTCGTCCGATGCGTACGCGCCCTGGAAGCCCATGCTCGTCGCCACGCAGGGATTCGCCGACCTCGGCATTCTCAAGCCCGATTTCGTCGTCCCGAATGGATTTCTACCCATGAGCAACGGCTCGGTCAGTCTCCGCGAGGAACCTTGGTGGGTGAGTGACATCATTCGTTACGGCACGCTTCCCGCCGACGGCATCAATGCGTTCTATCCCGATCTGTGGGGTGATTACTCGGACACATTCGCGGACAGCGTGGGCGCAGCGGCGGCGGTCAATTCCGCGGGGCATTACTACGCCTTCACGTCGCTCGCCCCGACGCCGAGCTATGAAGGAACCTGGTGGAACGCGGCCGAGTCTGGATGGGGCATCGGTCTGACCCACCAGGGCGACCGGATATTCGCCACCTGGTTCACCTACGACACCGGCGGAAATCCCCTGTGGCTCTCGATGCTCGCGAGCCGCGATCCGCCCGCGGGAAACACCTACACCGGCCCGCTCTACATCAACACGGGGACGCCGTTCGGGACCATCACTGGCGCCGCGACGGCGACCCAGGTCGGAACGGGAAGTCTCGTATTTTCCGACGCCGACACTGCCTACTTCAGCTACACAGTCGACGGCATCGGCGCGACCGTCCGACAGACCAAGGCAATCACGCGTTACCAACTTGGTCCGGGTCCGCAGCCCTACTGCACGTACGACCTGAACGCGGACCTCGCGAACGCCACGAACTTCCAGGGCCTGTGGTGGGTGCCGGCTGAGCCTGGCAAGGGCGTGACTTTCGCGCACCAAGGCCATCAGATCTTCGCCACCTGGTACGCCTACGACACCAACGGCAAGCCGCTGTGGCTTTCGGCGTTGCTTTCGCCAAAGGGAGCGATCAACTCGATCAACTCGACCTACGCCGGCCCGCTGACAAGAACCTACGGACCGCGTCTCGACAACTACGATCCTTCGGCGGTGGCGCCCGCGCAGGTGGTGGGCGCCGTGACGGTCGTCTTCGATGGGGAGCAGGCATTCTTCACCTATTCCACCACCGGTGACGGCGGACTCCCTTCCGCCGCGGCAGTTTCCAAGGTCATGACGCGCTATTTGTTCGCCGCGCCGGCGGGAACCGTTTGCCAAGACTAGATTCTCCGAGATTCACCACCAATCAATACTAATCTCCGTTCGTATCGCAATGCGAAGCTCATCAAGCCACGCCCTGGCTCGCGCTTGACGTGCGCACGAGCCATCGCCGGGATGAGGCGACCGCGAGGCCGGTAGAATGGCCGGATGCCTGCGGCAGCATCATCCAACGACCGATTCGTAACAGCGCGCCGCGTCATCTTCGGCATCGTCCTCGCGGGGTACGTCCTCTCGTTCTTCCATCGCACGGCGCCGGCCGCGATCGCCAGCGAACTGACGCGCGCGTTCGACATCAGCAGCGCCGTGCTTGGGCACCGTCGCGGCGACGTACTTCTACGTCTACACGCTGCTGCAGATTCCGGTCGGCGTGCTCGCCGACACGATGGGACCGCGGCGCATCCTCACCGTCGGATCGCTGATCGCCGCGGCCGGATCGCTCGCCTTCGCGCTGGCGCCGAGCTGGGAAATTGCGGCGGCCGGGCGCACGCTTGTCGGGGTCGGCGTCTCGGTCGCGTTCATCGCGCTCCTCAAGATCAGCGCGGTCTGGTTTCCCGCCAACCGCTTCGCGACGCTGAACGGCGTCACGTTGTTCGCAGGAAATCTGGGCGCGGTGATCGCCGGCGCGCCACTCGCGTGGGTCGTGACGCAGATGTCGTGGCGCGCGGTGTTCGGCGGGCTTGCGCTGCTCTCCGCCGCATTGGGCATCGCCACGTGGATCATCGTGCGCGACCGTCCCGAGCAGCTCGGCTTCGCGCCGATCATCCCAGCCGGCGCGACCCATGGAGTCGCAGAGCACTGGACCGCGGCATTGCTGGCGCGTCCTCGCGAACCCGGCGACGTGGCCGGGATTTTTCGTCAACCTCGGCATCGGCGGCAGTTTTCTCGCCTTCGCGGGGCTGTGGGCGGTGCCCTTTCTCGTCGACACGTACGGCATGTCGCGCGTCGTCGCCGCGCAGCATGCGAGTGCCCTATTGCTCGGCGTCGCGATCGGCGCGGTGATCATCGGCATGCTTTCCGACCGGCTCGGAAGCCGGTGCGCGGTGATGCGCGTCTACGCCTGGCTGTACGCGCTTTCGTGGCTGCCTTGGCTCCTCGGCGTGCACTGGCCGCTGCCGGCGACGCTCGCGTGGTTCGCATTGATGGGACTGCTGATCCCCGGCTTCACGCTGACGTGGACGGTCGCGAAGGAGGTCAACCGGCCCGAGCATTCGGGCATCGCGACGTCCGTCGTCAACGTCGGCATCTTCCTCGGCACCGGCATCCTGCAGCCGCTCGTGGGATGGGTGCTCGATCGCGGGCGCGCGCAGGGTGACATTGCAGCCGCATGGAACATCGGGAATCTGGACTTCTCGCGGGCGCCGCGCTGTTCGGCGCGCTGATGACGGCGTTCGTGCGCGGAGGGCGCCGTCGTCGCCGCGGATGAGCGTCCATCGCCGCGGCTGGATCGACCGCTGCTCCGGATCGCGAATGACGCGCCCGGCTAACTCGCCGACGCGCGCCTCACGTGGCTCGGCGGGACGCCGAAGCGCTTGCGATATTCGAGCGCGAACGTCGTCGAGCTCTTGAAGCCGCATCGCGCCGCGACGTCGGCGACGCTAGCGCCGTTCGGCCGCGAGCTCGGCTCTCGCATGGTCGAGCCGCACGTTGCGCACATGCGCGACCGGGGTCATGCCGCGGAAATCCACGAAGGATTTCTCCAGCGTCCGCAAGCTCACGCCGCATTGCGTCGCCAATTCGTCCACGCTGAACGCCTCGGCGAGATGGTCCTGGATGAATCGGTCGGCGCGCTTGAGGAAGTACGGCTCGAGCGGTCGTTTGGCCGGTTCCGCTGATGCCTCACCCTGCTTCGCGCCAGCGTCCCGCTTCGTTGCGCCGACCAGCTGCAGGTACCGGCGATAGCTCGCCCGCGCCGCGGCGAAGTCGCCCAGTGCGTCGAGGACGATCGACCGGTCGTATTCGAGGAACTCCAGCAGCACGTTGAACGTGCCGGTTCCCCGCGCAAGCTCGAGCGCGACGTCGAGCTCGTGCAGCGCCTCGCGGTGGTGTCCCATCGTGCGCAGACCCCAGGCGAGGTTCGACCGCGTCACGATCTCGTCGTATTTCGCGCCGCGCGCCTGCAGCACGCCGAGGCGCTTGCGGATCGCCTTCACCGCGCGGTCGGCGTGCCCCAGCACGATCTCCAGCCGCTCGATGTTGCCGGCGACGTACCAGGCGGCGAACTCGTAGCGCGCGCGCTCGGCGACGGTGCGCGCGCGCTGGAACCACGCGAGCGCCTCGCGCGCGTCCTCCTCCATCGGAGCCGTGTCATGCGGATCGAGCGACGACAGGTGAGAGCGCGCATGCGGGACGCGGAGCTTCGCCGTCGCGCGGTCGAACGCGACCGCGCCGAGGACGTTCAGGACCTGGACCAGCACGTAGTCGTCGCCGCTCGCCTCGGCGAGCGCGACCGCATGATCCGCCAGCGCCGCGATGCTGTCGTAGTCGGTCCGGGCGAGCAGCGTCGCGATGCGGATGCGCAGCGCGAACGCGGCGTACGCGAGGTCGCCGCGCGCCTCCAGTTGCGGCAGCACGCGCGCGATCGTGGCGTTGGCATCGGAATAGCGCCCCTGGAAGTAGGCGAGCTCCGCGCGCCAGACGTCCACGCGCAGTAGCGCGCCGGCCTCGTCTCGAGCCGACGCCGCGGACTGCGCGGCGGCCTCGAGCTCGCGGATCGCCTCGGCGTGCTCGCCCTGTCGCATCGCGCACGACGCGCAGATGAGATGGAGCTCGACGATGCTGGCGGAACCTCCGACGCGCTTCGTGTCGCCCAGCGCCTTTCGCGCAGCCTCGACGGCGGCGCGCAGCTGTCCGGAGCGCGCGACCTCCCACGATCGCGCGCTCCCTGCTCGCCGGAGGGCTGCTTGCCCTTCACGTTGCCCTTCATGCCGACATTTTTCCGCAATCCGGCCGCGAAAACGCGATGAGCGCGCAAAAAGTTGCGAATTTCGATAGATCCGCCCGGGCCGGGCCGCCAATGCCGGCCTGACCGGTCCTAATATCGCGGCGTACGGAACCGGGAGGGATTCAAGAATGAAGAACTCGCTTCGCGCCACGCGCTTCGCCTGCGCAGTCATCGGCTCTCGCTTCGTTCGCGGCGGTCGGTCCCGCTGGGCATCGACTACGGCGTCAACCATTACATCCTCTGGCTGCGGCGACTATTGCCCGAGCATCATCAAGCCGGTCGTCTTCGGCGGCAGCATCGACGCCACCTTCACCGGATCCTGGTACGACCCCGCGCAGAGCGGCCAAGGTCTGTTCCTCGAAGTCCTGCCGGACCATCGCATGATGGCATTCTGGTTCACGTTCAATCCCGCCGGAACGCAGCAGGCATGGCTCGTCGGCACCGGCACCTACACCGGCAACGTCGCCACGATCGATTCCGTCGCGATGCCGACCGGCGGACGCTGGATCCCCAATTTCGATGCGACGAAGATCGTCGACAACACGTGGGGCTCGATGACGCTGACGTTCGACGGCTACGACCACGGCAAGGTCGAGTTCAAGTCAGTGCTCGGTTACGGCACCGGAAGCATGAACCTCACGCGGCTGACGCGACCCGCGGGGATTTCCACCGCCGCGCTGTCGGCGAAGGGCCAATGGATTCCCACCGGCAGCCCCAAAGTTGCACGTTACGCGCCCACGTATGGTGACAGCTCCAACAACACGACCACGCTGCTCGACGACGGCAGGGTGCTCGTTGCCGGCGGCCTGGACGATCGTTGGCGCCACCGACAGCGCCGAGCTCTACGACCCGTCGACCGGAACCTGGAGCGCGATCGCGCCTCTGCCCACGCCTCGCGTCGGGCACACGGCGACAAAGCTGCCCGACGGAAAGGTCCTGATCTTCGGCGGCGTCGACAAATCCGACAACACCGTGCGCCGCGCGGCGCTGTTCGATCCGCAAACCAATACCTGGAGCTCTTTCGACGCCCCGGGATGGGTTGGCGGTCCCACGGCAACGCTTCTGAGGACGGGTAAAGTCCTGGTCGTTGGTGGCTACCCTGACGGTGACGACGCATTCCATTTGAATTGGCTCAAGGACTACGCGTCGCTATTCGACCCCGCTACGCGTACGTGGAGCCACACGGCAACATGCCGGACTCTCGACAATCCCCATTAGCGACGCTACTCAAAGACGGCAGAGTTCTTCTCACCGGCGGCTACGACAATGATTGGGGGTGTCCGGTCTACAGCACGCAGACATACGATCCGGTCACCGATTCGTGGAGCACGGGCGGCAATCTCCCGTTCGGTTACGGGCACACGACGACTCTGCTGCCCGATGGCCGAGTCCTGGCCGTCGGCGTGGCCGACGACGGCGACTGCGGTTACCCAACGGGCCCCGCCGTCGCGGAACTGTACGATCCGGCGACCGGGCTCTGGATGAAGGGCGGCGACACGAGCGGATACCGTGAAGGTCATACGGCGTCGCTGCTGCCGGACGGAAAAGTCCTCATCGTCGGGGGCCGCGGAGAAGGATCGTACGGCGACAGTAACAATGTGATTCATTTCGCTGAAAGCCTCGACAGCGCCGAAATCTACGATCCCGGGACGGGAGCGTGGAGCACGACGACTCCGTTGATCACGCCTCGCGCGCTGCACACCGCAACGGTGCTGCCCGACGGCCACGTGCTCGTCGTGGGCGGATGCTGCGGCACGCTCGGGGACGGCGTCGCTGCGTGCCCGACGTCCAACGGACTTCACTATCCGCCACCGAGGCGCGGCGCGGAACTCTACGGCACCGACTTCCCGCCGGGAACCATCGTCCCGGCCATGACCGGCGCCTGGTTCGACCCGGCGCAGACGGGGACACGGCCTCCTCGTCGAGGTCCTGCCTGACGCCCAGTTGCTCGCGTGGTGGTTCGCGTTCAACCCGGCCGGTACCGAGCAGAGCCTGGTTCGGCGGTCTGGGTACCTACAGCGGCAACACCGCGACGATCACGGCGGTCAACCAGACCACCGGCGGGCGCTTCATTCCGAATTTCGATCCGAGCAAGATCGTGAACAACGCATGGGGCACGCTGACCTTCACGTTCACCGACTGCGATCACGGCAAGGTCGACTTCGCGTCGACCGCGGGATATGGCACCGGAAGCATGAACCTCACGCGGCTCACGCAGCCCGCCGGAGTCGTCTGCCCATGAGTCCACGCGTCACTTTCACCAACGACCAAAGGGAGGCAAACATGCTTCGAAACGGCGTCATCGTTGCGGCAGCCTGCGCCGCGCTGTGCGGCTGCTCGTCGATGAACCTGCAGGGCGACCTGCCGGCGGACGAGCCGATCTACACCACCGGCAGCCACCTGCCGTCGAGGTCGGCCAACTCGAATTCGGTGAAGTCGCTGGCGCCGCCGACGATCGACCAGGTGATGAAGGGCCAGCAATGCGTGGGGGCGTGTGCGGGGCTGCAAATTAGTCGCGGCGCGGGAGGTCGTCGGATCCCGAATTTCGATCCGAATAAGGTCGTTAACTACGCCTGGGGCGCGCTGACCTTCATGTTCACGTCGCTGGCGCCGCCCACGATCGATCAGACGATGCGCGGACAAGTCTGCGTCGGCGGAGCCTGCGGCGCCAACGGCACGTGGTCGATGCTCAGACGACCGGGATTCGCGCCGCCGTCCATCGGGATGATCGCGCCCGTCACGTAGCTCGCGGCGTCCGACGCGAGGAAGAGCGCGACTTGCGCGACTTCCTCGGGCGTGCCGAGCCGTCCCAGCGGGATCTTCGCCTGGTTGCGCGCGAGCACTTCGGCTTCGCTCAAGCCGGTCATCTTCGCTTCGGCGGCGAGCCCCTGCTGCACGCGTCCGGTCAGCGTGCCGCCGGGATTGATGCCGTTGATGCGAATCCCTTTCGCCGCGAACGCCGCCGCGAGTCCGGTCGTCGCCAGCATCAGCGCGGCGTTGGCGGCGCCGCCCGGCAGATGCACCGGATTCGCGACCTTGCCGCCCATGCCGATGATGTTGACGATCGTGCCGCGCCCGCGCGCGACCATCCGCTTCAGCACCGCGTCCATCGGATGGATGTAGCTGAAATACTTGGCGTCCATCGCCGCGTGCCATGCCTCGGCATCGAGGTCCGCCGGCGCGTAGCGGCGCGCGGCACCGGCGGAGTTGACGAGCACGTCGATCGGCCCGAGCTCCGCTTCCGCCGTGGCGATCATGCCGACGGCCTCGTCGGCGCGGACCAGATCGGCGACGATCGCGAACGGCGCGTGACGCACCGACGGGAATTGCGCCGCCGCCGCGTCGAGATTGTCGGCGCTGCGCGACACGATCGCGACGCGCGCGCCTTCGCGGGCGAACGCCTGCGCGCACGCAAGGCCGATGCCCTTGCTGGCGCCGGTGACGACGACGACGCGGTCGGCAAGCCCGAGGTCCATCGCGGCTAGCCTCTTCGGCGCGAAGCGCTTTTCGAGGCCGTCCATCACGGCCGGCCACGCGCGCTGGAAATACGCCTTCGCCTTGTCCCAGTCCTCGCCGTAACCGTAGCCGAAATTGCGCAGCGTGACTTCGGTGTGCGTCGCGTCGATCGGCTTGAAGTCGAGGTAGACGAGCGTGCGCAGCGGGCGGATCTTGGGGATGGTCGGCGGCGCGTTCCATTCGAAGACGAACTGCTCCATCGGCTTCACGCTGTGCACCTTGCAGCCCTCGCTGCCGCGCGAGCCTTCCGGAAGATCGACGCCGAACCACAGCTCGAACGAACCGCCAGGCCACGGCTCGACCTTGGCTGCCTTCGGCGCGAAGAAGCTCTCGATGCCGGCGCTGGTGGTCCATGCGTTCCACACGTCCGCGACCGGCGCGTTGACGACCTTCGTCACAGTGATGTCCGCGGGCAGCGCCTGCGCGATCGCGGATGTTATGGCGCAAGCACATGCCACAACCACGAGTGCTCGCGCGGCGGCGGCGGGATATGCGGTCATGGAGCGTCTCCGGACGGGCTGACCGGCGCATCCTATCGCAAGTGCGCCGCGCCCGCGAGCGCGGTATCGCAGAATGAGTCGGCGGCGGCGGTCGCGACGCGCTCCGCTAGCGCCCGGATCTCAGGAAATCACCGATCGCCTTCCACTGCGCGAGTTTCTCCGCGAACGGGCGCGTGTACGCCGGGGAGGACGACGGCAGGATTCGCGTCGCATAGCCCGCCTCCCGCCATGCGGGTTCACGCCGCGCGGCGGTCTTGCCGTTGAAGCAGACGAGCTCGAGCCGTGGCGCCGCGCGCTGCACGCGCACGACCTCGCCGTGCTCGGCATTGCGGATGGCGCCGTCGAGGCTTCCGCTGCGCTCGCACGCGACGATCACGTCCCAGAGCCCGATGCCGTGCCGGCGCAGCGCCGCGAGGCGCTGGCGATAAGGCATCGCCGGCAGCGGCTCGCCGATCACCGCGCCGACCAGCGGCCAGAAGTGGTTGCGCGGATGCGCGTAGTACTCGGCCGCGGCGAGCGATGCCTCGCCGGGAAAGCTGCCGAGGATCAGCACGCGCATTCGCGTCCCAGCACGGGCGCGAGCCCTTGCTTGCGCTCGCGCGCCGCGGCCTTCGGCGCGGGTGGTCATGCCGCGTCGCGCGAGGCCCTGATCCATCAGAACGTTCGCGGCCACGCGCCCACGCGAACCGCGAAATCGATCGCGGTCCCGGCGAATACGGCGAGGCCGAGCCAGTGGTTGTGCAGGAACGCGCGAAAGCAGCCGTCGCGATCCCGGTTGCGAATGAGCCACCCATGCCACGCGGCACAGCCTGCGGCGACCGCCAGCCCCGCGTAGTAGAAGGGCCCGGCCTCGCGCACGACGCCCATGTAGGCCATGCCCGCGAGGTAGATGACGTAGCAGAGCATGATCGCGATCACGTCGAAACGGCCGAACGCGATCGCCGACGTCTTCAGCCCCAGTCTGCGGTCGTCGTCGCGGTCGACCATCGCGTACTCGGTGTCGTAGGCGATGACCCAGAAGAGATTGAGCAGCAGCAGCCACCAGGCGATCAGCGGCACCGCGTTGTACGTCGCGGCGTACGCCATCGGAATGCCGAACGAGAAGGCGATGCCGAGAAACGCCTGCGGCAGCGTGAAGAAGCGCTTGAAGAACGGGTAGATGAACGCGATCGCGACGGCCGGCACCGACAGCAGCACCGTCGTGGTGTTGGTCGCCAGCACGAACAGAAACGCGAGGAAGGCGAGCACGTTGCCGAGCAGCAGCGCCTCCCACGGCGCGATCTCGCCGGTCGCGAGCGGGCGCTGCGCGGTCCGCTGCACGTGCGCGTCGAATTTCCGGTCCGCCCAGTCGTTCACTGCGCAGCCGGCCGAGCGCATCAGGATCGTTCCCATCGTGAAGATCAGCACGAGATGAAGCGGCGGTTGCCCGAAGCCGGCGGTCCACAGCGCGGTCAGCGTCGGCCAGAGCAGCAGCAGGATCCCGATCGGCTTGTCGAGCCGGACGAGCCGCTCGTACGCGTCGAGCCGCGCGGCGATCGCCGGCCAGCGCGATGGCGCCGATCCTGGAGCGTCGGGCGTCGGGTCGGGCATCGGATCAGAGACCCAGCGGCAATTGCTTCTTCAAGTCACGCGGCGCGACTTCGTCGAGCATCTGCTGCGGCGTCGGATAGCGGAGGCGCACGCGCAGCTCGCGCTTCATCCGGTCGTTGCGAAGGCGCCGCGATTCGCTCATGAACGAAAGCAGCAGCGGCGCGATCCTCCGCTCGGCTTCCTCCCACGACACGCGCGGCGGCCGCGGCAGCTGGAACGCGTCGGCGACGGCGTCCATCCAGCTGCCCATCTTCATTTCGGAGTCATCCGAGATGTTGTAGGCCCGGTTGGGCTTCGCGCGGAATGCCGCCGCGATCGCGGCGCGCGCCAGGTCGCCGGCATGGATGTGGTTCGTGTAGACGTCGGCATCGGGAACGAGCACCGGTGTCGCGTGCCGGATGCGTTCCAGCGGAAGGCGCGACTCGGCGTAGATTCCCGGCACCCGCAGGATCGCGAGCGCGACGCCGTAGCGCCGCGCCCACCGGCGCAGGCGATCCTCGGCGGCGACGCGTCGGCGCGCGCGCGGTGTCTGCGCCCGGCGCGGGCGCGACTCGTCGACGCGCGCGCCGGCGCAATCGCCGTAGACGCCGGACGTCGAAACGTAGACGAATCGCTGTGGTATCCTTCGCGCCCGCGCCAGTGCCGCGATCAGCCTTTGCGTGCGCGGATCATCGCGTCCCTCGGACGGCGGCGGCGCGAAATGCAGCACGGCATAGGGCGCCGCGCGCAGCCGCCGCAGCGTCGCGCGATGGTCGAGATCGCCGACAATGGGAACGATGCCGTGCGCGCGCAGCCGGGGAACGTCTTCGGGGCGGCGCGTGAGACCGTAGAGGCGAACCTTCGGGCGGAGCAGGTCGGCGGCACGAAGCGCGACGTCGCCGCAGCCGATCAACAATAGCCGGATCACAGCCTGCGCCCTTCCTGTCCACTCATTACACGAAACGCATCGAACGCAACACTCATGCCATTCCAGATTACCATAAAGCCCAGCGATCATTCGTTCGCCTGCCCCGATGAAGACACGGTGCTGGCGGCCGCGATGTCCGCCGACCTGATGCTGCCGTACGGATGCCGCAACGGCGCGTGCGGCACGTGCAAGGGCAGGATCCTGGAGGGTGAAGTCGATTACGGCGCCTACCAGCCCTCGACGTTGACCGACGCCGACAAGTCGGCGGGACTGGCGCTCTTCTGCTGCGCGAAACCGAAGACCGATCTCGTGATCGAGGTGCGCGAAGTGCGGCGCGCCGGCGACATCCGCATTCGCAAGCTCCCGTGCCGGATCGAGACGATCGAGAAGCCCTGCCCCGACGTCGCGATCGTCAAGATCAGGCTGCCGGCCAACGAGCGCCTGCAGTTTCTCGCGGGCCAGTACATCGACCTGCTGCTGAAGGACGGCCACCGGCGCAGCTTCTCGCTGGCGACGGCGCCGCACGACGACGCGCTGCTCGAGCTGCACATCCGCCACATCGCCGGCGGTGTCTTCACCGAAAAGCTGTTCAACGACTACAAGGGACGCGAGATCCTGCGCTTCGAAGGGCCGCTCGGCGCGTTCTACCTGCGCGAGGACTCGGACAAGCCGATCATCCTCGTCGCCGGAGGAACCGGCTTCGCGCCGATCAAGGGCGTGATCGAGCATGCGCTGCACCACCACATCGATCGCGACCGGCCGATGGTGCTCTACTGGGGCGTGCGCGCGAAACAGGATCTCTACCTGCCGGAGCTTCCGGGCCAGTGGCAGCAGAGCGCCAATTTCACGTTCATTCCCGTCCTGTCGGACCCGGCGCCGGACGACGCGTGGCCCGGGCGCACGGGTTTCGTCCACCAGGCGGTGCTCGACGATTTCGCCGATCTGTCCGGCTATCAGGTCTACGCGTGCGGCGGACCGGCGATGATCGACGCCGCGCGCAGGACGTTCGTCACGACGCGCGCGCTGCCGCCCGAAGAGTTCTTCTCCGACAGCTTCACGCTCGCCGCCGAAATCGAGGCGACCAGGGTCGCGGGCTAGCGGATTTCGGCGGCGCCGAGCCCGCGTCAGTTCGCGTTGGTGACGCCCTTGTCGGCGACGCTGATCGCCCCGCTCACATTCACGTCCTTCAGGAAATTCGCCGCGGTGACGAGCTGGGCGAGCTGTAGGTTGACGAGTCCAAGATCCGCCACCGTCACCACCCGGTTCTGATTCACGTCACCGACCAGGAATCCGACCCGCACCGAGCCCGACCCGCCGGTGCCGCCGTCGGTCGAGGCGACGTTGCCGAGCGTGATCGTCACGTACTGGATGTCGGTCACGCCGGCGAAGGTCAGGATCACGTCGTTGCCGGAAATCGACATGGAATTGAACGTCGCCGCGCCCTCGGTGACCGTCGGGTTGTCCGCGCTCGCGATCGGCTTGTCGAAAGTCATCACGATCGTCTGCACCGGCCCCATGCGCGGCTCGGTGGACGGGTTGGTCGGCACCAGCGACAGCGCCAGGTCGAACGGGCCGGCTGCGCCGTGCGTCCTGCGCGATGCCGCACCCGCGAGTACAGGTGTGCCGAGCACATCGATCGACGCCGACGCCGTGCCGCCGACGCCGCTCTCGGCTCGCGCCGATCGCATTGGTCGTGTTGTTCTTCGCACCCGCCGAGGTCGCCGTCACGTTGATGCTCCACGTGCACGATGCCCCCGGCGCCAGCGTCACGGCTGTTCATCGAAATGATGGTGTTCCCCGACGTCGCGCCGATGCTCCCGCCGCAGGTGTTGCTGAGCCCGTTCGGCGTCGCCACCATCAGACCCGCTCGGCATACCGTCGGCAAAGTTGATGTCGGTCAGCGTCGTGAACGTCGGATTCGGGTTGGCGATGCTGAACGTCAGCGACGTCGACTGGCCGACGGGAATGCTCGCCGCGCCGAACGCCTTGCCGATCGTCGGCGGCGAGGGCGTCGGCACGTTGATCGACGCCGACGCCGTGCCGCCGACGCCGCTCTCGCTCGCGCCGATCGCATTGGTCGTGTTGTTCTTCGCACCCGCCGAGGTCGCCGTCACGTTGATGCTCCACGTGCACGATGCCCCCGGCGCCAGCGTCACGGCGTTCATCGAAATGATGGTGTTCCCCGGCGTCGCGCCGATGCTCCCGCCGCAGCTGTTGCTGAGCCCGTTCGGCGTCGCCACCACCAGCCCGCTCGGCATACCGTCGGCGAAGTTGATGTCGGTCAGCGTCGTGAACGTCGGATTCGGGTTGGCGATGCTGAACGTCAGCGACGTCGACTGGCCGACCAGGATGCTCGCCGCGCCGAACGCCTTGCCGATCGTCGGCGGCGAGGGCGTCGGCACGTTGATCGACGCCGACGCCGTGCCGCCGACGCCGCTCTCGCTCGCGCCGATCGCATTGGTCGTGTTGTTCTTCGCACCCGCCGAGGTCGCCGTCACGTTGATGCTCCACGTGCACGATGCCCCCGGCGCCAGCGTCACGGCGTTCATCGAAATGATGGTGTTCCCCGACGTCGCGCCGATGCTCCCGCCGCAGCTGTTGCTGAGCCCGTTCGGCGTCGCCACCACCAGCCCGCTCGGCATACCGTCGGCGAAGTTGATGCCGGTCAGCGTCGTGAACGTCGGATTCGGGTTGGCGATGCTGAACGTCAGCGACGTCGACTGGCCGACCAGGATGCTCGCCGCGCCGAACGCCTTGCCGATCGTCGGCGGCGAGGGCGTCGGCACGTTGATCGACGCCGACGCCGTGCCGCCGACGCCGCTCTCGCTCGCGCCGAATCGCATTGGTCGTGTTGTTCTTCGCACCCGCCGAGGTCGCCGTCACGTTGATGCTCCACGTGCACGATGCCCCCGGCGCCAGCGTCACGGCGTTCATCGAAATGATGGTGTTCCCCGACGTCGCGCCGATGCTCCCGCCGCAGGTGTTGCTGAGCCCGTTCGGCGTCGCCACCATCAGACCGCTCGGCATGCCGTCGGAAAAGTTGATGTTGGTCAGCGTCGTGAACGTCGGATTCGGATTGGCGATGCTGAACGTCAGCGAGGTCGACTGGCCGATCAGGATGCTCGCCGCGCCGAACGCCTTGCCGATCGTCGGCGGCAGGGGTGTCGGCACGTTGATCGACGCCGACGCCGTACCGCCGACGCCGCTCTCGGTGGCCGATATCGCATTGGTCGTGTTGTTCTTCGCACCCGCCGAGGTCGCCGTCACGTTGATGCTCCACGTGCACGATGCCCCCGGCGCCAGCGTCACGGCGTTCATCGAAATGATGGTGTTCCCCGACGTCGCGCCGATGCTCCCGCCGCAGGTGTTGCTGAGCCCGTTCGGCGTCGCCACCATCAGCCCGCTGGGCATGCCGTCGGAAAAGTTGATGTTGGTCAGCGTCGTGCCCGCGTTCGGGTTGGTGACCGTGAACGTCAGCGACGTCGACTGGCCGATCAGGATGCTCGCCGCGCCGAACGCCTTGGTGAGCGTCGGCGGCAGCACCGCGGCCAACGCCGGCTGACCCGCGGCAAGTGCCAGGAACGACAGGATGATCCCGACGAGGCGCCGCATCGCACCGCCAATGCGCACGAATCCGAAGGGGCCGCCGCTTCGTCCCGGCGTGCGGTGCACAAATTCCGGAACTGCGTCACGAACAGCACTGCCGTCGCTTGGCACGCTCATGAGATCTCCCTTCGCCGTGAGGCAATCTCGAAGATCGGAACGATCAACCGCAGGTTTCCGGCGCAAGTCTGACGAAATCGTCGATGGAGGTCAAACGTCGCCGGTTTGCCACATCCGCACCGCCGAAAGCGGAGAGTGGACCGGCGAGCGGGCGCGAATGACGCGCGGCGATCGCGCGGGCTTACGGACCGTTCCTCGCCGGGCCGTCCCGGGTACCTTGGCAATCGCATGTTGGCGACGGGGCATCGCGATCAAGGCAGGATCGGCGCTCCGGCAACGCGCCGGTATCCGGGTTCCAGCCGGGAAGACGCCCGTTCGCCGCGCTAGCGCAGCTCCGGCGCGCCGCCCAGTTCCGCGAGCGCGAGCTTCAGCGCCGCGGCGAGATGCGCGTTGGCGTCGTCGTTGCGGCCGAGGCGCGCGAAGAGCTCGCCCAGCGCGACGTGCGTGCGATAGTCGTCGTCGAGCGCGAGGCTCGCCTCGAGATACGTCTGCGCCTTGCCCCACAGCTGCTCGCGCTGGCACAGGATGCCGAGCGCGTACAGCAGCGCGGGGTCCTGGTTGTGATGCGTGAGCCAGCGTTCCGCCTCGCCGAGCTGCCGCGTCGAATCCGCGGTGCGGCAATGCGCGTAGAGCACGACCAGCGCCGAATCCCAGTCGCGCTCGAGGCTCTTCGCCAGGATTTCCGCCGCCTCGCGGTCGCCGCCCAGCGCCATGAAGCTCTTCGCCGCAGCGCCCGCGATCTTCGGCATGCGACGCTCGTTTTCGGAGAGATTGTTCCAGTAGGCACGCAGCCCCGCGGCGCTGTTCGCGAGCGCGGCGAGCTCCTCGGCATGCGCGGCGGCGCGCAGGTGCTCGCCTTCGCTCGCGCCGTAGACCTTGCGCTTCACCAGCTGGTCGACCAGCGGCGGAATCTCGGCGTACCGGCCCGCGCCCTGCATTGCGCGCAACTCGAGGCGCAGCGCCGCCGTGTGCGACCCGGCTTCCTTGCGCAGCGCGGCGAGTGTTGCCAGCGCCTCCGCCGGACGTGCCTGTTCCAGCTTCATTTCCGCTTCGATCATGAGCCGCGGCACCGCGAGGCTCGCCGTCTGCGCGGCGGGCGATCCGAGCAGGCGCGCCACTTCGGCGAAGTCGCGCGTCTCGAGCGCCGCGCGCGCGGCGATCAACGCCGGCAGTCCCGGCGACCCCGGGATCGCGAGCGCCTCCTCGGCCGCCTGTCGCGCCTTGCCGTAGCGCCCTTCGAGCAGCGCGACGACCGCGGCGTCCTGGTTCGCGCGCACGCGCTCCTGCTGCTGCCGGCGGCGATAGGCCTGCGGACGTCCTTCGGCAGGCGCATCACGCGGTGCGCGAGCCGCGCCAGCGCATAGCCCAGCGCGTAGAGCGCGATCACGAGCATGATGAACAGCGTGAGCGACAGTTCGATGCGCCACGGCGGCGCGACGAACAGCGCGTATCCCGCCGAGAGCTTCGAGGTCAGCGCGAGCGCGACGGCGACGGCCGCGGTGGCGAGCAGCAGGAACCAGAACAGGATGCGCACGGCGGGGAGCGCCGTCAGCGAGGCGGCGGGGCGGCCGCGCGGCCCGCGCCGCGCTCCTGCGCCGCGCGCAACGCCCGCACCGCTTCGAGGCTGCGCGTGAGGTTGGGCATCGAGCCCGTGGCCGGCGTCGCCGCCAGCAGCTTCAGCGTCGCCTGCACCGACTGCACGGGCTTGGTGCGGGTGTCGAAATATTGCTTCAGCAGCGCGTCGGCGGCCGCGACGTCGGCGCGAAAGCTCGCGTCGTCGTGGTTCTGCAGCGCGATGCGCGCGCCCAGCAGTCGCAGGCGGACGTTCTCGCGCAGGAAGTACTGCTGCGCCGGCGGCAGCAGCGCGGCCGCGGGGCGATCGGAATTCTCGATGCGCACGAGATCGCGCAGCTGCGCCCACGCGTCGCCGAGCGCGCGCCGCCAGGCCGGAACGTCGGCCGCCGGCACGTCGCCCTTGGCCGCGGCAGGCTGCGGCAGGCGCTCGTCCATCGCGAGCGGAAGCGTCGGCGCGAGCGCCATCGCCTGATCGAGCTTGAGCGAGAGGCCGGTGACGTCGACGAACGGCACCGCCCGCAATGCTTCCATGTCGCTCGCGAGCGCACGCCGCAGCGGCAGGAATTGCGGCCGGTCGAGCTGGCGCAGCTTGATGTCGGCAAGCTGCAGCGCGGTGAGCGCCGACGGCACGTTGCCGGCGAGCTGAAGCTGCTGCCCCGCGACCAGCAGCACCTGCTCGATCTCCGAGACCGCGATCTCGTCGCGCGACGGCGCGAGGTCACGATAGAGCGCCTCCAGCGCCGCCTGCTGCGACTGCGATTCGGCAAGCTGCGCCTCGAGCTCGCTGATCCTCGCCTGGGCGTCTTTCAGCACGCCGGCGAGGTCGATTTCGGCCTTGGCCGTCGCCGAGATCGATGTGTCGACGCCGAGGAGGCGTTCCGCGACCTCGCCGCGGAAATCGCGCAGCACGCGCCGGCCGTCGAGCCACGCGCCCAGCGCCGCGACGAGCGCGCAGACGGCGAGCACGGTGACGAGCGTCCGCGAGATGACCGGCTTGTGAACCGGCGGCAGCGACTCGCGCTCGGTTACGGGGGGCAACGTTGGGCCGCCGTACGAAGGCGGCGTGTCGGCGCCCGGCGCGCCGGGCGCTGCGGCTTCGAATTCTCGATCGGAATCGGACATGGCGATGGCGACGGACCCGGACGATTCCCGCCGTTCCGCGGCAATGATCAATTCTAGCAGGCGCGACCGCCGAATCCGGTGGCGGGCGGGCCCGGCGCTCGATTACAATCCGATGATGAAGGCGCTGCCGCGTCCGCTCGAGGCGCGGCGGATTCGAACGATCGCGCCAACCGAAACGGTCAGGGAAATCGCGCGTGTCGCCTCTCATCGCATTCGTCGTTCTGATCGCGGCGCTGGTCGCGGGGTTCGTCGCCGGTCGCGCGTCGCGCAAGGCCGCCGGCGGTGCGATTGCCCAGGCAACGCCGCCCGGTCCCGTCGTTCCCCTTGCGGCGCCTCCCGTGGCGGCCGGACACGCGCCTGCGGCCACCACGCCGCCCGAGCCTGAGCGCGGCGTCGCCGAGCGCGCGCGCATCATCCGCAGTTACGAAGACGAAGCGGCGCGGTTGCGACGGGACATTCGCACGCGCGATGCGGCACAGGTCCAGCTCGCCGATTTCGCCGACGAGCGCCGCCGCCTGTTCGGGGATCTCGCGCGCTCGCGCGCCGAGACCGCGCGCTACCGCCAGCTCGTCATCGACCTCGAGGACAACGCGCCTTCGACGCTGTTCGGCCCCGGGGCTCCGGACGACCTCAAGCTGATCGTCGGCATCGGTCCCGTGCTCGAGCGGATGCTGCACCAGCTCGGCGTGACGACGTTTCGCCAGGTCGCGTTCTGGTCGGAGTCCGACATCGACGAGTTCGACGGCAAGCTGCACGAATTTCCGGGCCGCATCCGGCGCGACGAGTGGGTGACGCAGGCACGCTCGCTGCATCAGAGCAAGTACGGCGAGCCGCCGGCAAGGCCTTGAGCGCACGAACCCGCTGCGCGATCTTCGCGCCCGCGCCGTGGCGCCCTCCGATGACATGAGCGCACCGGCGACGCCTTCGGGGTCGATGCTGCGCGCGGCGCTGCCCGTCGGCGTATTGGCCATCGTCTGGGGCCTCAACTGGCCGATCCTCAAGATCGGCGTCACCGAGCTCGCGCCGCTCACGTTTCGCGCGTTGACGCTGCCGTTCGCGGCGCTGGGACTCTTCGCCGTCGCGCACTTCTCCGGCGACAGCGTGCGCGTCCCGCGCGCATGGTGGTGGCGGGTCGCGGCGCTCGCGTTCTTCAACATCGCCGGCTGGAACGGCCTCCTCCTCTTCGGCGTGCAGCAGATGGCGGCGGGACGCAGCGCGATCCTCGCCTACACGATGCCGATCTGGGCGACCGCCATCGGCGCCTTCGTCCTCGACGAGCCGCTGTCGCGGCGCAAGCTGATGGGCCTCGCGCTGGGTACCCTCGGCATGGCGCTGCTGCTGGGCGACGAATTCCGCACGATCGGCAGCTCGCCGTTCGCCGCGATGATGATCCTCGGGGCCGCGCTGTCGTGGGCGATGGGCACCGTGCTGCTGCGCAAATGGAAGCCGCCGATCCCGCAGAACACGGTGACCGGCTGGATGATGCTGCTGGGCTGGATGCCGCTCGCGCTCGCCGCGCCGCTGTTCGATTCCGCGCCGATCGCGGGCCAGCTCGCGCAGATGAACGGCCGCGCATGGTTCGCCGTCCTCTACAACATCTTCCTCGCCGGAACGATCGCGCACGCGGCGTATTTCACCCTCGCCCGCACGCTGCCGGTCGCGGTGTCGTCGCTCGCGTCGCTGCCGGTGCCCGTCGTCGGAGTGTTCGCGGGGATGCTGTTGCTGGGCGAGCGGCCCGGCACGCAGGAGTGGCTTGCGCTCGCGCTCGTCGTCGCCGCCCTCTTCATCGTGATGTGGAAGCCTGCGCGGAACGAAGCCAGCGTCGCACCGCTCTGCGCTGGTCGTCGCCGCGCTCTTCATCGTCATGTGGAAGCCTGCGCGCGGCGTTTCGCCCGTCGCACCCCTCGCGCCCGACGACTAGAACGGGTTCTAGAAGCTTCGAGTCCTACTACGCGAGCTCGGGAATCAGCGTCGGCAGCGGCCGGCCGGCGAACCATGCGTCGAGATTCGCCTTGCACAGGTCGCCCATCGCCTTTCGTGTCTCGTGCGTCGCGCTGCCCACGTGCGGCAGCAGCACGACGTTGTCCATCGCGAGCAGCGGCGCCGGCACGTTGGGCTCGTCGGCGAACACGTCGAGGCCCGCGCCCTTGATCACACCATTGGCCAGCGCGGCACGAGCGCGGGCTCGTCGACGATCGAGCCGCGCGCGATGTTGACGATCGTGCCCTTCTTGCCGAGCGCCGCCAGCACGCCGGCGTCGACGAGATGCTTCGTCGCCGCGCCGCCGGGACAGGCGACGACCAGGAAGTCGGACGCACGAAGACGGGACGAAGTCACGGCCGAATCCTGTCCCGCGTGATGCGCGCAACGCTGCGCCTCGCGCCGCGCATCCATCGCTTTTGGGACCGGCGACGCATAGATGAAATCAAGTCCGACGGGCTTCTTGCGCCCGGGCGTTACGCGAGCTCGGGGATCAGCGTCGGCAGCGGCCGGCCGGCGAACCATGCGTCGAGATTCGCCTTGCACAGGTCGCCCATCGCCTTGCGCGTCTCGTGCGTCGCGCTGCCCACGTGCGGCAGCAGCACGACGTTGTCCATCGCGAGCAGCGGTGCCGGCACGTTGGGCTCGTCGGCGAACACGTCGAGGCCCGCGCCCTTGATCACGACCGTTGGCGAGCGCGGCCACGAGCGCCGGCTCGTCGACGATCGAGCCGCGCGCGATGTTGACGATCGTGCCCTTCTTGCCGAGCGCCGCCAGGACGCCGGCGTCGACGAGATTCTTCGTCGCCGCGCCGCCGGGACAGGCGACGACCAGGAAGTCGGACGCCGCGGCGAGCGATTTGAGATCCGCGTGGAAAGCGTACGGAACGCTCTGCGGCTTTCTGCCCGTGTACGCCACCTTCATTCCCATCGCCGACACGCGCTCGGCGATCGCCTTGCCGATGCGGCCGAGGCCGAGGATGCCGACCGTCCTGCCGCCCAGCTTGGTCGTGAGCTCGGCTCCGCGCTTCAGCCAGTCGCCCGCGTGCACGAAGCGGTTCGCGCGCACGAAGCCGCGGCCGGTCATCAGGATCAGCGCGACGGCGACGTCGGCGACGTCGTCGGTGAGGACGTCCGGCGTGTTGGTCACCTTGACGCCACGCTTGCGGCAATGCTCGACCGGGACGCCGTCGTAGCCGACACCGAACACCGAGATGATCTCGAGCGCGGGCAGCGCGTCGATCAGCGACGTGGGGGTCACCGTGCCGCCGCCCTGCACCAGTCCGCGGATCCTGCCGCCGTGCGCGGCGAGCAGCGCGGGCTTGTCGGCGGCCGCGTGGTAATCGTGGCAGCGGTAATCGGCCTTGAGCGGATCGTAGAGAAACGGCGGCAGCGGCGCCGTGACGATGATGTCGGGTTGCTCCATGGCTCTAGTTCCGTTCTCTTGGGTTGGCCGCCCATTCTAGCAATCCGGCGATGAGGCCGGCGTCGGTGCCCGCCGTCTCGATGACGTTGAGCCCGAGCACTCGCGCGAGCGCAGCGATGCGCGGATGCGGCACGAACGTCGCGCACGACTGCCATGCCGCGCGCGTCGCGCCCGTGACGACCGCCCACAGGTTGTCGAGCCCTTCGGAAGACGAGATCGTGACGGCGTCGATGCGGCCGTCGCGAAACGCCTCGACCAGTCCCGCCGCGCCGCTTTGCGGCCGCGCGCGCCGATAGCATTCGATGTAATCGACCCGCGCGCCGCGCGCACGGAGCGTGTCGCCGAGCTCGTCGCGGCCGGCGCTGCCGCGAAAGATCGCGACGCGCTTGCCGGCGACCCGCGCGAATTCCGGCAGCGCCAGGAGCCCCGAGCTGTCGAACGTCGTTGTCGGAATGCGCACGTTATCAATGCCGACGGCCGCGAGCGCCTCCGCGGTGCCGGGACCGGGCGCCATCGCGACCAGCGACGCGGGCCAGTGCTTCGGATCGGCGACGCCGTACTCGACGGCGTTGCCGGAGACGAACACCGCGAAATCGTACTGGGCGAGCTGCGCCTGCGCGCGCGTCAGCGACTCCGTGTTCGCCGGCGGAAGGATGACGATGGCGGGAAAAATGACGGGCGTAGCACCCAGCGCCGCGAGCTTCTGCGCGAAGCCGCTTGCCTGCCGTGCCGGCCGCGTCACCAGCACGCCGATTCCCGCGAGCGGCGAACCGGGGTCGGTATCGATGGAGCGACCTTGCGTCATGCGATCGAAATCTCGACGCCGCGGTCAGAGTCGATTGCTTGTGTGCGTGAAGAGGTCATCGGCATGACGTTGCCGCAAAAAATCGAATCGGTCCTCCATCACGCGCCGACGAGCCGCGCCGCGCCCCGAGCCAGGAATTCGTCGGCGAGCGTGCGGCCGAGCGCATCCGCACCGGCCGGGTCCGTCACGACCGCCGCCTTGTCGCCGCGCAGGATCTCGGTGCCATCGCGGCTCGCGAGCAGGCCGCGCAGCCACAGCTCGCCGTGGCGCGTTATCGCGTGCGCGGCGAGCGGCGTGTGGCAGCTGCCCGACAGCGCGCGCGAAAAGGCGCGCTCGGCCGTCGTCGCATGCGTCGTGTCGCGGTCGGCGAAGGCGGCCAGGACCTCGATCACGTCGGGGCGGTCGGCGCGGCACTCGAGCGCCAATGCGCCCTGACCCGACGGCGGGCAGGCTCTCTTCCGGATCGAGCAGCGCCGCGATGCGTGCGCCGAAGCCAAGCCGTTTCAATCCCGCGGCGGCGAGGATGATCGCGTCGTACTTGCCTTCGTCGAGCTTGCGCAGGCGGGTGTTGACGTTGCCGCGCAGCGGCAGGATCTCGAGCAGCGGATCGCGCTCGCGCAGCTGCGCTTCGCGGCGCAGGCTCGACGTGCCGATGCGTGCGCCGCCGGGCAGCGCGGCGAGATCGAGGTAGCGGTTGGACACGAACGCATCGCGCGGGTCCTCGCGCGGGCCGATCGCCGCCAGCGTGAACCCCTCCGGCATGTCCATCGGAACGTCCTTCAGCGAATGCACGGCGAGGTCGGCGCGACCCTCCGCCATCGCGTGCTCGAGCTCCTTGATGAACAGGCCCTTGCCGCCGATGTCGGCGAGCGGCTGGTCGAGCACGCGATCGCCCTGCGTGGTGATGCCGAGCAGCGCGACTTCGCAGCCCGGATGCATCGCCGCGAGCCATGCGCGGATGTGCTCGGCCTGCCACATCGCAAGCGCCGATTCACGGGTGGCGATCGTCAACTTGCGCGGTGCGGGAGGGGAAGTCATGGGATCGGGAACTGGAAGTCGCAAACCGGAAACGGAAACCGCCGCCGCGCCGGCAATTTGTAATTCTAACAAAATGGCGCGATTGCCCCGCCGAGCGTCGGTCTCCGTGAGACGAACGAGTGCAGATCGCGCGCTTCCGATCGGCCACCCGCAAGCCTGCGGCAACCGCAATCCCTGCGGTCGGTGTGGTTGCAGATGACGCCAAAGCGAAAAATCGACCTTGACCCTATCCTCGCAAAAGGCGTAGTGTGCGCGTTCCCGAGGGATCGGCGTACGTGGAATCGGGCTCGAGTTTGCGGGCCCAACCCGCGTCAGCCGCATTCCCCGCGATCAGCAGTAGGGTCGAACGCGATCGATACTGTTTTGCCGCTTCAACCGAACGTGCTTTGCCGTCGCCGTGATTGATCAGCACAATCGACGATCACCTCACCACGGAGTTCTCATGAAACGCTCTTCCTCACCGCATCGAATCCCCGCCGCCGCCAGTCCTCTTGTGCTGGCGCTGTGTCTTCCCGGTTTGTGACCGGGTTTTTTCAAGGAGCCAAACAATGGCCAGAATCCCTGCCGCACTCTTCACTCTTGTCCTTTTCCTGATAGCCGGAATTGCCGGCCCGAGTTGGGCTGACGTCGACGTACCACCGATCGGATCCAAGAAGACAATTTCCGAGGACTCCCGCAACCCTGAGTCCACGCCGGACGTCGAGGCCTACTTGCTGCGGGCCTACCCCGCGACCGAAGTCCCTGGAGACGCCACCCTGGCGGCTCGGAGCGGCTGGGCGGCGTTGAATGCCGGCGCGCATTCGACCGGCTCCTGGCAACTGATCGGTCCGAGCAAGGCGACCTATCCGTCCGTGCTCAACCCGTTCCTCTTTGACGGAGCGCAATACGTGGCGAGCGGCCGCGTGACGGCGATGGCGATCTCGCCGACGTGCACCCAAAGCAAGTGCACGCTTTACGTCGCCGCGGCGGGAGGCGGTGTCTGGCGCACGGACAAGGCGCTCACGGGCTCGAACTGGCAGTTCACCTCCAACAGTTTCGGCACGAACGCCATCGGCTCGCTGCTCATCGATCCGAGCGATGCCTCGGGCAACACGCTCTATGCCGGCACCGGCGAGCCGAACGCCTCGAACGACTCGGAAGCGGGCGTCGGTATCTACAAGACGACGGACGGCGGCCAGACCTGGGCCCTCGTTCCCGGCAGCGACATCTTCTTCCAGCGGGCGATCGGGCAGATGGCTTTCGATAAGGACGGTAACCTGCTCGTTCCGATTGCCAGCGCGATACGCGGCATCAGCTCGGTCACGAGTGGCGCAGTATCCAGCGGCAACGCGGCGCATCCGCTCGTCAGTCGCGGGCTCTACCGGCAAACCGGGGCCACTTTCACGCACATCTTTGTTGCTCCGGCGCCGACTCGCGGTTCAACCACAGTCAAGCTCGACCCGACGCATCCGGGAATAATCTACGTCAACGCCTTCGGCGGAAGCTTCTGGCGGGGAGCGGGGGCTCTGGCGCTCGGTGGACAATGGCGCGACGTTCACGCAAATCTTCGACCGAGGGACACCACTCAACGCACGTTCAGCACCGCGCTGGAGCGCGACGAATTCGACGTCACGACACTGCCAAGCGGAGCGACGCGGATGTACGTCGGCGCCGGCGAGGGAAGCACCGCGACCGCCCTCGACCTCCGGCGACGTTCTGGCGGAGCGACAACGCCGACACCGCTGCGACATTCGCTTCGACTGGGCGGAGCCCAGGTCGAAGACTACTGCACCGGCCAGTGCTGGTACGACAACGTTGTGTACACGCCGCCCGGCGCACCGGACGTCGTCTACCTCGGCGGCTCGTTCTCCTACGACGAGCTGCACGCGCAATCGAACGGCCGCGCCTGGCTGCTATCTACGGACGGCGGCGCGACCTGGAGCGATCTGACGCAGGACGGCGATCCACACCATGCGGAAGCAATCCACCCCGACCAGCACGCAATCGTCACGGTTCCGGGCAAGCCGCTGCAATTCATCACCGGCTCGGACGGCGGCGTCGTCCGTTCGGACGGCAAGCTCGCGGACATCTCGGCCAAGTGCGACACGCGCGGCCTGAATGCGGCGGACACGGCCTCTGCAAGAGCCTGCTGAACAAGGTCGCGAACCAGCTCGTCAACATGAACACGGGCTTGTCGACGCTGCAGTTCCAGAGCCTGTCGGCGAGCGCGCAGCGGCCCCAGAACCTCCTCCAGGGCGGCACGCAGGACAACGGGACGTTCCAATACAACGGTTCTCCGTCGTCTGGCCGCAGGAGATCTACGGCGACGGCGGCCAGTCCGGCTTCAACGTCGCGAACGATGCACTGCGCTTCAACACGTTCACCGGCCAGGCGAACGACGCGAACTTCCGCGACGGCGACCCGACGAAGTGGGTGATCATCTCGGCGCCGATCTTCACCAGCCCGGAGGGGTCGTTCTTCTACCCGCCGATCATCGCCGACCCGAACCCGGCAAAGGCCGGCTCGATCTTCCAGGGCTCGTTCTCCGTCTGGCGGACGCAGGACTGGGGTGGCAATCAGGCCTATCTCGAGGCCAACTGCCCCGAGTTCACGACCTTCGCCGGCCAGGCCGGCTGCGGTGACTTTGTTCCGATCGGCAACGGCGTTCCTTCGACGGACCTACGGTTCGGCTGCGTGGGGAAGACCGCGCTGGCGGCGCGGTGGCCTGGATCGCTCGGGCTCCGCAAAACACCGGCACGATGTGGGCGGCGACGAGCACCGGTCGCGTGTTCATCACCGAAAACGCGGACGCAGCGGCTGGCTCGTCGTCTGGAACCGGGTCGACCCAGCTCGCGGACGAACGACCCCGGGCCGCGCGATCAGCGAGATCTACGTCGATCCAACCAATGCGCGTCACGCGTGGATCTCGTACAACGGCTACAACGTCAACACGCCGGCGCACGCCGGGACACGTTTTCGAGGTGACCTGGAGCGGATCGGGCGCGGCGACGTGGGTCGATCGCAGCTACAACCTGCCCGACTTCCCGATCACCGCAGTCGTGCGCGATGACGTGACCGGCGATCTCTACGCGGCGTCCGACTTCGGCGTGAATAAGCTCCCGAACGCCGGCACGACGTGGGTCGTCGCCGGCAGCGGACTCCCGATGGTCGCAGTGCCGGGCCTCACGATCGTGCCCAGTGCGCGGATCCTGTACGCCGCCACGCACGGGCGCAGCGCGTGGTCACTGCAGCTGCCGTAGGATACGATGACATAGTGAGTGCAAGGGCCGCCTCCGGGCGGCCCTTTTTTATGGGTGCACCCACGGGCACCCACCATGGAGGTTGCGCGTGGGCATGAGATCGAATGCTGGCGGCGCGCGCCCGCTTCACGTCCAGCCGAAGCGCGTCAGGTAGAAGAATGCCGGTGCGGCGAAGACCACCGAGTCGAACCGGTCATAATGCCGGAATCGTCGAACGGAAGTCATCGTCATGCGAATCGTGATCACAGGAGGGGCGGGATTCCTGGGGCGCCGCCTCGCGCGCGAAGTTCTCGCGCGCGGCCGGCTGACCGACGCCTCCGGCGCCACGCAGCCGGTCACCGAGCTCGTCCTGCTCGACGTCGTCGCGCCGCCCGACGCAGGCGATCCGCGCGTCCGCGCCTTCGCGGGCGACCTCGCCGATTCCGCGGTGATCGAGCGCGTCGTCACCCGCGACACCGGATCGATCTTCCATCTCGCCGCCGTCGTGAGCGGCGAGGCCGAGGCCGATTTCGACAAGGGGATGCGCGTCAATCTCGACGCGACGCGCCGGCTGCTCGAGCGCTGCCGCACGCTCGACGCGCCGCCGAAGTTCGTGTTCGCGAGCTCGCTCGCCGTGTACGGCGGGCCGCTGCCCGACCCGGTTCCGGACGACGCGCCGCTGACGCCGCAGGCTTCCTATGGCGCGCAGAAGGTCATGGCGGAGTATCTCGTCTACGACATGACGCGCAAGGGCTTCATCGACGGCCGCAGCCTGCGTCTGCCGACGGTCACCGTCCGACCCGGCAAGCCCAATCGCGCGGCCTCGTCATTCGCGAGCGGCATCATTCGCGAGCCGCTCTCCGGCGTCGACGCGATCTGCCCCGTGGCGCCCGAGACCAAGGTGTGGGTGACCTCGCCGCGTACCGTGATCGGCAACTTCATCGTCGGACACGAGGCGCCCGCCACGGCGTTCGCGCACACGCGCTCGATCAACGTGCCCGGAATGGCGGTCACCGTCGCGGGAATGGTCGACGCGTTGCGCCGCGTGGCGGGTGATGCCGTCGCCGATCGCGTCAAGTGGCAGCACGATGCCGTGATCTCCCGCATCGTCTCGACGTGGCCCGCGAATTTCGCGCCGCGATTTGCCAAGTCGCTGGGCATGAGTGCCGACACCGACTTCGAGGACATCATCCGCGCCTACATCGCGGAAGACATGCCGAAAGGCTAGCGCGCGCGCTAGACCGCTTCCGCGTACGCCGCGGTCGGCTCGACGGCCGCGAGCGCTTCCTGCAGCAACTCGGGACCCGCGTCGCGCAGCCGCCCCGAATCGGAAAGGATGCGGCGAAAGCGGCGCCCGCCCGACCGGCCGTGATAGAGGCCGAGCACGTGCCGCGAGATCGCGCGGAGCGGCACGCCGCGGGCGCGCTGCGCCACCGCATAGGGAACGAGCGCCTGCAGCACGTCGGCGCGCGAGCGCGCAGGTGTTTCGTCGCCGAACACCTTCCAGTCGAGCTGCGCCAGGAAATACGGATCGTGGTAGGCGAGGCGCCCCAGCATGACGCCGTCGACCTCCGCGAGCTCCCGCTCGACGGCATCCCAGTCGGACAATCCGCCGTTGCTCACGATCGACAAGCGCGGGAAAATCGTCCTTCAGCCGGTGCACGACGTCGTGGCGCAGCGGCGGCACCTCGCGATTCTCCTTGGGCGACAAGCCCTTCAGCACCGCGTTACGCGCATGGACGATGAAGACGTCGCATCCGGCCGCCGCGACGGTCCCGACGAAATCGCGGACGAATGCATAGTCCTCGATGTCGTTGATGCCGATGCGGTGCTTGACCGTGACCGGAAGCGCCACCGCATCGCGCATCGCCTTCACGCATTCGGCGACGAGTGCCGGCTCGGCCATCAGGCACGCGCCGTAGCTGCCCTTCTGCACACGCTCCGACGGGCAGCCGCAGTTGAGGTTGATCTCGTCGTAGCCCCAGCGCTCGCCGATCTTCGCGCAGGCCGCGAGCACGGCGGGGTCGCTGCCGCCGAGCTGCAGCGCCAGCGGATGCTCGGCAGGGTCGAAGTCGAGATGATGCGCGACGTCGCCGTGCAGCAGCGCGTTGCTGGTGATCATCTCGGTGTAGAGCCGCGCGCGCCGCGTGATGAGGCGCAGGAAGAACCGGCAATGCCGGTCGGTCCAGTCCATCATCGGGGCGACGCACAATCGGTGCGACAAGTTGTTCATTCGCTTGAGATTTTTGACGCTCGGTCGGTCCAATAAACTATCGGAGCGACTGGTCATTTTACCGTCATGCGAGCACGACCGCCTTCGCTCCAATACCACGTGACACTCCACAAACTGGCAGTCGAATTCGCCGCACGGGGCTTGTCAGTGCACACGTAGCGCACACGAAATTCGCTGCGTCCTTGAGCGCTCACGACCGCGTCGGACTACTCCTCCAGCGCCATCCGACAAGCTTCATCTTCGGTCATCTTGGCGCCGTTGGCGAGAAGGCGCTCCAGTTCGACTGGATCCAGTCGCTCGCGAAGAAGCGCGTACACCCGCGTGTGCGCGCGCGCTTCGTTGGGTTCGCGCGCGGCCCCATTGATGACAGCAGTCGAATCGGCGAAGCCGACAATTTGTGCGGCACTCACAATCTTTCCGGCGAGTGCCGCCCGCAGTGCGAGATGATCCATGAAACGCCACGCTCGGCCCACGCCGCTCAGCAATGGCAAAGCCTCGCGTGCTGCTTCCAGCGCTGCGACAATATTCCCGCGTTCGGTCAGCACCCCCGCAAGGTTGGCAAGGGCTGTCCCAAGCGTGCGCTTTCTGCTCGTCGGCGACTTGCGTACCATCGCAATGGATTCGCGAAAGGAAGCCTCTGCGGCGGCGAGATCGCCGAGTACCCAGGTCACATCGGCGAGAGCGCCAAGCATCACATACTCCGCGGTCTCCATCCCGGCCTCGCGGAAGAACAGCGACGCTCTTTCCATGTGCGTTCTGGCGCTGGCGGGATCGCCCGTTGTCACTTTGAGATAACCCACGTTCGCGAAATAGACGCCGAGCAACCGGGGCAGCCCGGCGCTTTCCAATGCGGGCCCGTCCGCCAACGCCGCTGCGGCTGATTCGAACCGCCCCATCTTTATCAGCACGCGGGCCTGGCGCATCCTCGAATGGGCCAGTCCGAGCGAATCGTGCAATTCGCGGTAAAGACTGATTGATTGCTCGAACGCCGCCAGTGCGCGCGCCGGCATCGACTCCTCGAGCACCGCGGCAAGCCAAAACGATAACCGCGCCCGGTCCGCCTTCGACGTGTCCGGTTGGATCCGCCCTGCGGCAGCCTCTATCCGCTGCGCACCCTCGCCGTATAACGAAAGGGTCGTCCACACGGGTCCGGAGGCGCCCGCGAGCGCGACTGCGAGCGCCGTGTCCTCGCCGGGCCCGAGCGACCACTCGAGTGCGGCACGAACGTTGTCTAGCTCCGGCAAGAACAAGGCGCGCCACGCCGCTTCGGGAAGGCGAAGCCAGTCGTCGACCGCACTTTCAAATTGGTCCCGGAAATATTGCGCATGCCGGCGTTGCATTGCCTTGGTTTCGCCCGTGGCACCGAGCTGCTCTCGCCCATATGCACGCGTGGTCTCTAGCATGCGGTAACGTGTATCTGCACCGTTCGTTTCAGCGACAACGAGCGACCGCGCAACAAGTTTTAGGAGCAGTCCTGCGACCGCGGATTCACTGATCGTTTCGTCGGTTGCGACGGCCGTCGCAGCTCCGAGCGCGAATCCGCCGAGAAAGAGCGAGACTCGCCGCAGGACGCGGCGCTCGGGCTCCGACAACAGTCCGTAGCTCCAGTCGAGCGTCGCACGCAACGTCTGCTGTCGCGGCAGCGCCGTGCGACTGCCGTCCATCAGCAGGTTGAAGCGGTCGTCGAGGCGCGCATTGATCTCCTCGATCGAATGCGTGTGCACCAGGGCAGCGGCGAGTTCCAGCGCAAACGGGATGCCGTCGAGACGTATGCACAATTGCGCCACTGCGGGGGTCAGAGCTGCGGTCAGTGCAAATTCGGGTCGCTGGTGTTGTGCGCGATCGACGAAAAGCATTACCGAATCCGATTGCCGAATCGACTCCATGTTGGCCGAAGAATCGGGTAGCGAAAGCGTGGAGAGCCGATAAATCTGCTCGCCGCCGATTCGCAGCGGCTCGCGGCTGGTCGCAATGATCGTCGGCTCCGGGGCACCACGCAGCATCGCCTCGGCGAGTCGCGCAGAAGCATCCAGCACGTGCTCGCAATTGTCGAAGATCAGCAGCAGCCGTTGGCCAAAGACGTGGCGGCACAGTGCCTCGACGAGCGGCTTCCCGGCCGACTGCTGAACGCCCAGCGTTTGCGCCGCCACGTTCGGAACCAGCTCCGGATCGTCGAGCGGGGCGAAGTCGATGAACCAGACAGCGTCGCGATAGGCGTCCTTCACTTCGGCCGCAAGCTGCAGCGCGAGTCGTGTCTTGCCGATACCTCCAGCACCGACGAGTGTCAATAGACGATTCTTCGCGAGCAGTCTCTTGAGCTCGACTAGCTCGCGCTCGCGGCCGACGAAGGATGTCAGCGGTTCGGGCAGATTCCCCAATCGATCGCCCCTGGTCTGCTGTGGTCGTCCGCCCCGCAGTTCGGTGACCGGTCCGATGAATCGGTATCCACGGCGCGCGAGCGTCTCCACCCACCGCTCGCCCCCGGGAACTTGCGCAAGCACACGTCGAATCGACGACATCTGGACGCTGAGATTGGCCTCTTCGACGACGAGGCCGGGCCACGCCACATCCATGAGGGCGCTCTTAGTGACCGCTTGTTGTGCGTTCTGCACAAGAACGGTCAACACGGCAACCGCACGCGGCCCCAAGGCTTCCGCCATCCCCAAGCGGGTCAACAGGGCGGCATTCGGATCGAGGCGGAACGGTCCGATTTCGTAGACCGTGGCTGCGGCTTCGCTGCTGCCTGAGAGGCCGGCGGGTCGGGCATCGGTCGAGACCGACGACGAAGCGCCGTGTTGCCGGCCAGCACCCGCCGATTTCGATAATTCTTTGGAGTTTCTTTGGGACTTCACGGTTTCGCCGGCCGATGATCCACACCGTGGGCAAAGCATAACAACCTTCCGATCGGCAAGGAATGGCGTGACGGCGAGGCAATGCGCTAACCATGCCCGGCGCGCGAAGGCCGTCGAACGGAGAATCGTGGAGAAGACGATGCGGATCGACGAGGATCGCCAAGTCCCGAGCTCGCTCCAGGGTCAGCTCCTGCGTCGGAGCGAGCGCCGCGAAGTGGCGATCTTCCTGCGCGATCAAGCCCTCTGGATTGCAGACTTTATCGACGGTCGAGGCGAGCTCATCGACGCACCAACTTGGTTCCGCTTCAACTGCGGCGAGCTCTCGAATTCGCATGCACGGCGTCGCATGGTTCTCGAGTCGGCCATTCCGCTGTCCGAGGATCTCGTGGAGAGAATCGAACGCCTGCCTCTTCAAGCGTCCGGTCCGAAACGCGGCGCCATGGTCCAACTGGCTGAGATCATCGTGGCACATTTGCCACGAAGCCGGCTCGCCAGCCTGGTCGCCTCCCGACTGCGTCGGCGGCAAAGGCGCCCGGTCAATTCGGCAGATTGAGACAGGAGCATTTCAGAACGTCGATGCCCAGAGCAACCAGGACAGTCGCTGTGAAACCTCCAGCAACAGAAGCGCGAAAGCGCGAAAAGGACGGCCCCATGAAGATCAAATCTCGGTTGTTCCGTGCGTCTGCACTTGCGGCAGCGCTGCTGGCTTCCCAAGGTATTGGCGCCGAGGATCAGCAACAAGGACCGCTGATGGTCTTCGCGAACCCGACCGGTTTGGCCGCGACGTTCAACACGGCAGGTCGGCTCGATCTCCACAGCCCGTTCTTTCAGAAGCTCGGCACGAACGGACGCAGTTGCGACACCTGTCATCAGGCTAGCGATGGCTGGACGGTGACTCCGACGCACATCCAAGCGCGCTTCGAGGCTACGAAGGGAACCGACCCGATCTTCCGACCGAATGACGGTTCCAATTCCCCGGACGCCGACGTGTCCACCGTCGCCGCTCGGAAGACGGCCTACAGCATGCTGCTCACCAAAGGCCTGATCCGCGTCGGCATCGGGATTCCGGACAACGCGGAGTTCGAACTAATCGACGTGGACGACCCGTACGATTACGCAACCGCCGGGGAGCTTTCGCTGTTCCGGCGGCCATTGCCAACGACGAACCTCAAGTTCCTGAGCGCCGTGATGTGGGACGGGCGCGAGACGTTCCCGGATCCGGCGTCGACCGACTGCATCTTCGGAACGACGAAGTGCTTCGCGACGCTTCACTTCGATCTCGCCGACCAGTCGAACAGCGCCACCGTCGGACACGCCAAGGCGGCACAGCCGCTGACGCAAGTACAGCGCGACGCGATCGTGCAATTCGAAATGGGCCTGTTTACGGCGCAGGTGTTTGATGCGAAGGCACACTTATCTCGGCGCACACGGCGCCAACGGCGGACCCCAGTACCTCACGACCCAAGTCATTTATTTTGGCGTCAACGACGTGGTTGCCGGCGACTACAACACAAGGGCGCCTTTCAATCCTGTCGTGTTCACGCTCTATAACGTCTGGATGAACCTCAGGGCGGGCCGCGATGACGACGGGGCTGCAATTCAGGCGCGCCAAGCCGTTGCGCGCGGCCAGGCGCTGTTCAACACCAAGCTGATCAACATCGCGGGCGTCAAAGGGATTGAATGACGACCTTAGCGTCCCTGTTCTGCAGGGCAGCTGCACCACATGTCATGACTCGCCGAACGCCGGGAAGCCATTCAATCCCCGCGCCGCTCGACATCGGTCTCACCGACGCCTCCCGCCGCACGCCTGATATGCCCCTCTACCAGTTGCGCAACAAGACGACTCGCGAGGTCATTGCGACCACGGACCCGGGACGCGCATTGATCACCGGCAAGTGGAAGGACATTGGCCGCTTCAAGGGCCCGATCCTGCGGGGATTGGCTTCCCGCGCACCATATTTCCACAACGGCTTCGCCGCCGATCTCAATGCTGTCGTGGATTTCTACAATCAGCGCTTCATCATTGGCCTGACCGCACAGGAGCGAGCCGACTTGGTGGCCTTTCTGCGAACGTTGTAATAACCGTCGCAATGGTGCGGGCGAAAGGCGTTGCATCGCCCGCATCACTGACGCGGCTGCCGTACGTAACATCCTCCCATCTCAGCAACATGGCCGACCGCGCGAACGTCCACTATTGGCGGTAGCGGTCAGTGTGAACGCCGTCGCGGAAAGCCAAGAACTTCGAAGGCCCGTCGGTCGAAACGGTCCAGTGGTCCGCGCACGGGAGCACCAATTGCCCTGCGCCTCACATCCGCGTGGTGACAAAATCGCGCATGCGCAATCGCGACATCGCTTCCACAGCACTCAAGCGTAGTACAGCTAAGCCGGTGCATGCACACGATTTGCACACGCCGCTTCGCAAGCTATTGATGTTGAGTGTGAATCCTACCGATCCATCATCGGGGCGACGCACAATCGGTGGGACAACGTGCTCATGACTTGAGGTCTCGGAGGCTCGGCCAGTCCCATCGGCCATCGGAGCGGATGGTCATTCTATCGCCATGCGAGCACGACCGCCTTCGCTTCTCCGCGCGGACATAGGGTCGCGCAACTCGGCCCGGAATGCCAGGGAGCCATCGTTGCATTGGCGCTAATTTGCGGTGCGCAGGCAGCTGAAAGTGGGCCCCACGAATTCTTGTCGCGCCGGGTCATAGCGCAGGGTCCTGCGGCCTTCTGCACATTGCGTCGTGGAGGTCCGGACGGTCACATTCCTGTAGCCGCTTTCGGGATCATATTCGGTCTCGATCTCGTCTTCAGAGAGATATTCATCGTCGACAATATCCCAAGCCATGGCCGCACGCGTCTCGCCGGCCATAGTGAACGCGGGACGAACGACCCGCAGGGCATAAAAACTGTCTGTCCTGGATATGGAGCCCAGCGCGAGCATCTTGAAGGTTGGTGCCCCTGGACCAGGAATGACCGTAGCTATCTCCCGGGCATCGGAAATGTACTGTTGGCTTTCCTTGACGAAATGGACGAGCTTGTCTGCCAGGTCTTCTTCGGTCTTTGTCACCGTCTCAGTGCTGCTCGAGCCGGCGATCAGACCGAGATCGAGGGCATACAGCGCGGCTTTTCGAATTTCGATGTCACGCGGCAAACCATCATTGTTCGAAATTTCCTGCATCGGAAAGGCCTTCGCCTTGGCGGCGAGACGTTCCCGCAGCGAGGCCAACGCCGCATAGCGCCGCGCGTCCTCGCGGCGCAGGCGATCGAATTCGGTCTCGACGAGGCCCGCGAGGTCGGAGAGCGTCGTTTCGAGCGGCAAGGTCTCTCGCCCGATTATCCATTCGAAAGCAAGGTTCAGCCTTGGATGATCGGGCGCAAGCCAACGCGCGATCGCTGGAAGGGAAAGCGTGCGCTTTCGGGCCAGTTCCGCCGGCGTGATTCTGTCGCCCTTCCCCTCGAAATATGTTGCGACCTGATCGGCCGCCATAGGCGATAGAGGCTCAGTCGCGTCTCTTAGGATGCCCAGGATGCGGTCTTTGAGGATCGCCAGGATGACGCCGGAGGCGCCGCAAGGGACCGAATTCAGGACGGTTGCCGCTCGTGCAATCACTTCGGGGTATGCGGAACCACCGATGCTCGCCAGCACATCCCATGCCGATCTGCAGGTGGCATTGTTTTCCGACTGCGTGTAGCCGAGCAACTTTGCGGCTACGCCGGCGCGATCTTGCGGCGAAAGCGAGCCCCATTCCTCATTTGGGATAGAGGAGAACCCGTTTGCGAGCGCTTGCTCGGCCAGAATATCGACCGCAGTCAAGTCTTTCAGAAAGCGGAATCGATAGGCAAAGGTCGAACTTGTGTTGTAGATCTTCTGAAACGGCGACGACGACAAGACTATGATCGAGTGGTCCTCCTGAAGGAATGCGCCCTGATGGTAGGGTGGCTCCGGAAGCGCAGCGTCGGTCCGCCAGCTACCGTCGCGCGGGTTCCATATCGCAGTCGTGCGCTTCCCATACTGCCCATCCGCAACCAGCCCTCCAATGATGAGAACGCGCCCATCCTCCAGCAACGTGGCAGTGTGAAAAGAGCGTGGGCCGCCAGGCATGGTTCCGGCGCTGCTCCAGGTGCCGAGCGGCGATGGCCGTGGAGTCCAGACCTCGGCGCGATCAATGGGGCTGTTCCGTGAGTTCAATCCGCCCGTCACGAGGATTCTTCCGTCCGGCAATAACGTCGCAGTGTGCCCGTATCGTCCCTCGTGCATTGGGGCAAGACGCCGCCATGCCTGCTCACCGTGGGGAAGAATCTCTACGGAGGAGAGACCCATTCCGGACCTTTCACCGCCAATGACGACGACGTCACCTGCGTCGGTCACCAAGGCTGCGGGCTCGGAGCGAGCATCTTCCAGCGAAGGCGCCTGCTGCCAGGACGGTGTTAGCAGGCCCAAAGGATTGCCGTCACCACTCGTTCGTGCGGGCTTCAGCGACTCGACGGAGCGGAGCGCCGGAAATGAATTGCCCGACATCGGACCAACGCCGCCGATGACGAGGATGCGACCGTCGGGCAGCGTGACCGAGGCGTGTTTGGCGCGTGGAACCTCGAGGTGCGGGGCCTCGGTCCAAGCCTCGGCTCCGAGGCTCGATCGGTAAACGAAGGGTTTCGGCCTTGCGTTGACGCTGGTAAAGCGCGGATCACCGAAATGCACACGTCCACCCGAAAGGTAGATTGACCCGTCAGGACCCTGGACCAGAGCTGACTGCTCGGTCTCGATCGGCGGGTGCGGAAGCGGAACTATCTTGCCCTCCGACGCGATCCACCGACCAATACAGAGGCCGCGCTTGAAGATCGCGTCGCCGCGTGGAAGCGCCACGCCCTGGCCATCAAAAAATGCGCCGCAAGCCTCCACATCTCGAACCGCCAGCTCGCCGCTTTCTGCCTTGGCTTCGAGAAACGCGAGCCCGAGGAAAAATAGCATCAGCCACGCGGGGCTGCGGATTTTCGTGATGACCGACAGGAAGCGGACCATGCGCGGAAAGATTCTGTTGCGCGCCGCGCAGACTACCTTGGGCCATCGGCGCGAGAATCGGTGCAATGCTTGGAATGGGTATGCATGGTTGATTCCCGCGCGATTTGGGAATGGCAGCACGCCGGGTTGGCCGTTGCACTGAGCAATGAAGGTCGCTCGGTGCTTACTGTGCCCCACAATCCGGCAAAAGCGAGGATCAAGTGTGACAAAGCAATGGCAAATTGGGGAGTCCCCCTGATAAGCAATATGAATTGTCGCAAACCATCATCGAAGCAACGCACAATCGGTGCGACAGGTTGCTCAGCTTTGGGGTTCGGGAGCTCAGTCGGACGGATCAGCCGTTTGGGCGGATGGTCATTCCATCCCCCTGACGGTGGTTAAAGGGAACTCGGCAATTCGCACCGGATCCGGTCACGTTCGCGCGTGAGCCCACGACGCATTGACGATGCCGGGATTCGGTCCCCGCGGCGGAGGGCGAACCGCGCGCGCGTGCCGCGTGCTGCCGTCAGCGCGCCACGATTTCGCGCAAGGGCTCCGGGCGGCGGACCAGCGGATGCGTCGCCGCGATCGGCGTCACGGACGTGTCGTGACTCGATGCCGCGCCGTCGACGCCACGCATCGGTATCTGGCTGCAGGGTGAACGGGTCGTGCGCACGATTCGGCCGAGCATCAGGCGCACGACCCATCCGGACGTTCGGGCAATCGTCATTACGAGGCCCAGATTGCCGAAGATCTGCAGATACGCCGGCTTCTTGCGGACGGGAGTTCCGGTGCGGATCAGCGCGATCACGAGCCAGACGGGATTGTAGAAGTACAGATATCCGGCGAGCATCGTCAGCTGCTTCTGCCAGGGGCGCTTGTGGTTGGATGCAACGACGTAATTGCCGTCGCGCATGTGCGGGCGCACCGCCCTGCCCCCCGCGCTCTCGAAGACCTGGCCGCTCGCGTAGGTCGACTCGAGGAGCTTCGATCCCACGGCGGGTGTCAGCATCAGGATCTGCATCGAGACCGCGCCGGCCCTGCGCAGCAGCTCGACCTGATTCAGCAGCCCGTAGTTCGAGCCGCGCGAGTAGAGCGGCTGCGAGTCGTGGTGCATCATCATCGGCATCGGGCAGATCCCCGCCTCCCGCAACGCGTGAAATGCCTCGGCGGTCTTGTCGGCGCTCTGGCCCTTCTTGACGAGCGTCGCCGTCAGATCCTCGACGCCGAGCCACAGCGCCCGGCAGCCCGACTCGCGAACGAGCGGCAGGTGGTCCTTCATCTGCAGCGTGTCGTGGACGGTCACCTCCGTATACCATCGCGCCCGGCTGCGAAGCCTGATGCCGTCGAATTCCGCGCGGGCCAGCTTCTCGACGATGTCGAGCGTGCGGGCCTTGTCGTTGAAGAAGTTGTCGTCGGCGCCGAAGAAGAGGCGCAGGCCGAACTCCTTGTTGAGGCGGAACATCTCATCGGCGATGCGATCGCCGCTCTTCACGCGATGCTGCCGCTGGTTATAGGCGGGAATCGGGCAGTACGGACAGGCGAACTTGCATCCGAACGTCAGGACGAGCGAGCTGATGGGACTGTGCTTCAGCACCTGATCGGCCGGCATCGCCTCCGAGCTGAGATTCGCGTGCCGGCCCGGCGGCTCCATCAGGCGGTAGCCGAGCACCGGGTGCGGCAGCTCGTCGAGATCGCCGACGAGGCGCTGCATGCCCGTGTCGACCAGCTCCTCGGGAGCGCCGTTCCTGTCGCCGAGCGAGTAGACCAGACCCGGGATCGCATCGAGGATCCCGCTGTCGCGCGCGCGAACGAACGCTCGCCCGCATCGATTCGCCGCGACCGCGCACGGACAACACGGCCTCGATGAAGCTCAGCAGGACGAATTCCTCGCCGGTGACGACGACATCGGCGCTTCCCGGATTGGCGGGATCCGCACTGAAGAGGTCATAGGGCTCGTAGACGGCGTGAGGGCCGCCGGCGATGATCAGCGGACGATGCGCGGGATCGATCCGGTGCGCGTCGCGAATGAGCTCCATGCACTCCTCTGAATGCAGGCTCATGCTCGAAACCATGAACACGTCGGGGATCCGGCCGTCCAGCCGCATCTGCGACGGGCGGAAATTGCGGTTCCACTGCTGCAGCACGATCCGGGTCTTCGCGAATCCGGCGTCCGCCAGCGCCGACCCGATGGCCCGGACGCCGGCGGGAATCATTCGCGTGTCGGCGAAGATGAACGGCAGCATCCGCGTTCGATGGTCGAATGCGCAGGCGATCACCGTCGACGAGGTCGTGCTCGCGCGCCCGGATCCGCAGCCGCTCCCGCAAACGCGTCAATTCGCCGGGCTTGAGCAGCTCGTCGCCGCGTGCGCGTCGGGGGAGTTCCATGTCGAACCTCTCCTCGAGAGCGAGGACTGTCCGCCGGCCACGGCAAGCGGGTTGGGATTTTCGGGAAATGCAGGACGTCGGCAGGGCTGCCAAACGCCTGCAAAAAGAGTTGGTCGATCCGCGATCCCGCGTACCTTAGCGCACATAGTTCGCGAAGTCACGGCCCGGAGAGGGCCGGGCGTACCTTCCCGTGCGGTCCGCCTTGCGTCAGGCCATGTCCGCAGGTCCGCGGCCGGACCTGGACGTGACGAATGCCTGCAATGCAAGCCCGGTCAGGAGGATGACGGGCGCCGCGAAGGCGCAGAAAGTCGGCCACCCGCCATGGCCGTTGTCAGCCACCGCGATCGTCGCGACCACGATCGACAGGCCGATCAGCACACCTGCGACCAGGCTTCCCGATTGCCGAAGGCGCGGCACCCGATTCGTCATCATCTTCTCCGATTGGAATCATGATCGGCGAGAAACGCCGCCAGGTCGGTGCGCTGACGCGCGCAGCGGCTTTGCGCTTTGGCGCCAACGGTGACACCGAGCGGCGCCGCCTTCCGCCGCCCATCGGCGAACTCTGCGCCCTCGACCTCAACGACAGATTCCGGCCTACACGCCAATGGCGGATTTGCCGATAGCTCCTCCGCGCGGCCCGTGACTCAATCCCGTTCAGGGCTTGTGGGTTTGGAGCTTGGGGCTGCGCACTCATGCAAGCGAAACGACATCGCCCGCACCGCGGCCGCGTCGACGTGCCGATCGGGCTGCCGCAACGGTGCAATGACGCACAGACCGAAGCGCACTCCCGGGGCACGCTTGGCCCCTGAAGTCATCCGAACGACCCCAACGCGCCTGGCCCGTGTCCCCCATTCCCAAAATTGCATTTCTCGTCGCGCTGTTCGCCGTCAGCTGGGGCGCGGATTCGCACGCTGCCAAGCGCACCGTCTGCACGATCACCGTCAATTCACCTGACGAAAAGGAGGCGTTTCGACAACGTCTTCCCGAAAGCCAATATCAGTTCGTCGAATTGGTGGAGCGAGGTCGTCCCGATTGGCTGGCCTCAGCCTGCCGGCAGGACGTTCGCTGCGATGTCCTGGTCATTTCCGGCCATTTCGACGGGAGCACCGACTTCTATTCGGATCAGGTGGCCGCCAGCGAGTCTCTGCCGGTCGCCGAGCTGGAACGGGCGTCGTGCAGCGATTCCTGTCCCGGGCTGTTCTCGCAATTGAAGGAGGTCTATCTCTTCGGATGCAACACGTTGAATTCGGGCGCGAACCGGTGGATGACCTCCGAGGTCGAGCGCAGCCTTGTTCGCGCCGGTCACTCGCCGGCCGATGCCCGCCGGCGCGCGAGCGCGCTCGACCAGCGCCATGGCGAAAGCAGCCGCGACCGGATGCGTCGCATTTTCGTGAACGTACCCGTCATCTACGGCTTCTCGTCCGTGGCGCCGCTCGGGCCCGTCGCGGCGGGCATGCTCGGCCGCTCGTTGCAATCGTCGTCGATCTCCGAGATCGGCAACGGTCGCACGAATCCCGGGCTCCTCTCCCATTTCACCACCACGTCCATGATCTCCGTCAGCGGCTTGAGCGAGTCGGATCCGCGCGCCACCTATCGCCGCGAGGTCTGTCAATTCGTCGACGAGCGACCGCCGGCCGCGGAGAAACTCCGCTTCGTCCACGGCATCCTGCGCCGCGAGATGGCGGAAGTCCGCATGTTCCTCGAGCGCATCGAGGGCCTTTTTGCCTCGTTGAGCGAAGACGAGCGGCAGGATCCCGCGTTTTCCCAGGCACTATCGGAGATTGCCCGCGACGACGACGCGCGCCGCCGGTTCCTGAGCTTTGCCGAGGATGCCGATCAACCGCAAGTCCGCGCCCGCATGATCAAGCTCGCCGGATCGCTGGGCTGGCTGTCGCCGTCGGAGCAGCGTGCCGAGCTGATGCGCATGATCGACGGCATGCTCGAAGGACCCTCGATCGGCGCTGCCGACGTCGACCTGGTTTGCTCGCTGAACCGGGACCGCGAGCTGGACCCGGAGCGTGATCGCCTTTCGCTGTCGGCGGCGCGGGCAGACAAGGTGCCGCAGGCGGCCGCTCTGGCGTGCCTCGGCAGCGCCGACGCCCGCGCGCGCGTCCTGCAGGCGCTGACGAGTCGCGACCGCGCCGAAGTCGAGGTCGCGGAGGTCTATCTGGGATATCGGCCGATGACCGACGTCAGGGATCTTCGTGTCGCGGCGAGCGAGATTGCGCGGATGACGGATCCCGCCACGCAGATTCGCGCCCTCGAGACGCTGGCGCGCCATCGGCTGAGCGACCCGCAGAGTCTGGACGAACTGGCGCGCCTTTTCCCCGCCGCCGGGACCCTCGACGTTCAGCGGGCCATCGCTGCGGTCTTCATCCGCTCCGACTATGAATCGCTGTCAAGACCGGAAATCGTGCAGCTGCTGAGCGAATACCGCCGGAAATCCCCGGGCGGCGACGACATCATCGACATCCTGATAAGGCGCCTGCGGGCGCCGTAGCCCGCGCCCGGGCGCGCCCCTCTCACAAGACCCCGCCGCGACCTTGCCCGCCATGGGTAAGGCCCGCGTGTGGTAGGCTTGTCGCCCCGCCAGACCATGAGCGACACCTGCCGGAATTCGCGCGCAGTGATTCTGCAGCGCGCCGCAGGACGTCCCGGGTTGGCGCACGCATTTCCTCACCAATCAACGAGCGCGCATTGCCGCATCCCCGGCCGGAGGTGCCGTGGCGATATCAGAGCATTTTCGATACTCGACCGTCTCGGTCAGCATTTTTCTGCTGGCCGCCGTGCTCGCCGCGGGCTTCGCGACGGAAGCCAACGCCGGCAAGCAGACGGTATGCACGATCACCGTCAATTCGCCCGACGAAAAGGACGTGCTGCGGCGGCGTCTGCCCGAAGACCAGTACGAATTCGTCGAGCTGGTGGAGCGTGGACGCCGCGATTGGCTCGCCTCCGCCTGCCGCGAGCGCATTCGCTGTGATCTCCTCGTCATCTCGGGCCACTTCGACGGCGGGACCGAGTTCTACTCGGATCGGCTCGACATGCGCGAGTCCCTGCCGGTCGCAGAATTGGAGCGCGCCTCCTGCAGCGATTCCTGCCCCGGGTTGTTCTCGCAATTGAAGGAAGTCTATCTTTTCGGCTGCAACACCTTGAGTGGCGAGGCAGGCGCGAGCGCGTTTCCCGAGGTCGAACGAAGCCTGGTCCGCGCGGGGCATTCGCAGCCCGACGCCGAGCGCCTGGCCCGCCTCCTCGACCAGCGCCTCGGCGAAAGCAACCGCGACCAGATGCGCCGCATCTTCTCCAACGTGCCGGTCATCTACGGCTTTCCCTCGAAGGCGCCGCTTGGCCCCGTCGCGGCGACCCACCTCAATCGATTCCTCGAATCGACTCCCGCGCCGGCGCTGGGATGCGGTCGTGCGAATCCGAAGCTCCTCGGCGAGTTCGCCGGCAGCTCGATGACCGTTGCCAGCGGTCTCGGCGATTCCGGGCCGCAGGCCGCGCACCGGCGAGAAGTCTGCCAGTTCGTCGACGACCGGTTGTCGCCGGCCGAGAAACTCGGCTTCGTCCACGCGCTGCTGCGCCGCGAGATGGCCGACGTCCGCCTGTTCCTCGTACGCATCGAAAGCCTGTTTGCCTCGCTGAGCAAGAGCGAGCGGCAGGCGCCGGCCTTCATGAAGGCCATGGGCGAGATTGCCCTTGATGACAACGCTCGCGACCGGTTCCTGCGTTTCGCCGAGGACGCCGATCTGCCGCAGACTCGGGCGCGCATGATCGAGCTCGCGGGGACGCTGGGCTGGCTGACTCCGGAGCTCCAGCGCATCGAGCTCGTGCGGATGGTCGATGAGCTGATAAAGCGTGGATCCGTGGGCTCGCCCGAAGTCGAGTCTGATCTGCTCGCTCAACGAAGGCCATGCGCTCGACCGGGACAGGTACCGATTGCATCCGTCCGCAGCGCAGGCCGAGAAGGTGGGCAATGCGGCGGCGCTCGCTTGCCTCGGAAGCGCGCAAGCGCGCGCTCGCGTGCTGAAGGCCCTGACGAGCCGAGACGAAAAGGAAGTTCAGATCGCGCAGGTTTACCTCAGCCACCATCCGATCACCGACGTCGACGAGCTTCGCGTCGTCGCGAGCGGGATCGCCCACATGACGGATCGGGCCACCCAGGTTCGCGCGCTCGACACGCTCGCGCGGCATCGGCTGAGCGATCGCCAGAGCCTGAACGAGCTGGCGCGCCTGTATCCGGCCGCCGGCTCGGTCGACGTCCAGCGGGCCATTGCCGCGGTATTCATTCGCGCCGACGACCGGGCGATCGCAAAACCCGAAGTCGCGCAGATGCTCGCCCAATATCGCCTGAAATCTCCCGACGGCCGCGACATCATCGACATCCTCATCCGCCGCCTTCGGTCGCCCTGATCCCGCCGCGGCCGGGCGCCGGCCGACATGCAGCCGGCGTCAGAGCCGGCCGCTGCGGTCGACGAGCGCGAAGCCCGTCCAGTCGATCCCCTCGGTTCGCGCCAGCGCCAGCACCTTGAAGAGCTCGCCCATTTCCGCGGGCGACAGGAGCCGCTGCACCGGCGCCGCCGCCTTCATGTAGGCGGATGAGTCCGGCGAGCCGACGCCCGCAAGCAGGTCGAGGATGCCGCAGCTCATGAGAAACGGTGCCTGCGGCGCGAACCCGGCGACGTGAAGCCCGGAGCGCACGCCCGCGTCCGCGATCGCGCTGAAATCGACGTGCGCGGTGATGTCGCTCAATCCCGGCCACAGGAACGGGTCGGCATGCGCGCGATGCCGGTAATGGCACATCAGCGTGCCTTCGCTGCGCTGCGGGTGATAGTACTCGGCGGCCGGAAAACCGTAATCGATGAAAAGCGCCGCGCCCCCCGCGAGCCGGCGGCCGATCTCCGCGACCAGCGCTTCCCCCGCGGGATTGATTTCGCTGAGATAGTCGATGCCCGGCGGAAATCGTTGCGCGGCAAGCGCGGCCAGCGCGGGCGCCGCGGATCGCATCGCCCAATCGAAGCGCTCCTTCTCGCTGTCCCAGACGACGCCGCGCTCGACGTATTCGCCGCCGCGCCGGCCGACGAGGTGCGCCGGGATCGCGTCGAGCACCTCGTTCGCGACGACGGCGCCGTCGACCGATTCCGGCATCGCGTCGACCCATTCGACGATCGCCGCATGCGGCGCCGCGTCGCGCGCGATCGTCGCGCGCTGGCGTTCGCGCAGGTCGGGCGAGGTCTCGAGGATCCGGTATCGCGCGGGCGAGGCACCGGTCGACGCCAACGCGTTGAGGAGGTCCGCCGCGAGGCGGCCGGTGCCGGCGCCGAGCTCCAGCACGTCGCGCCGCGCCGTCGCGGCGAGAATCGCGCGCACCTGCACCGCCAGCGCCGCGCCGAACAGCGGCGACATTTCCGGCGCCGTCACGAAATCGCCGTCCGCCCCGAGCTTCGCGGCGCCCGCGGCGTAGTACCCGAGCCCGGGCGCATACAGTGCGAGCTCCATGTAGCGCGCGAACGGGATCCAGCCGCCGCTGCGGCCGATGTCGTCGCGTATGTGCGGCCGCGACCCGCTCGCTGTGCGCGCGGGCGCCGGCCTCCGGAGCGGGAAGGTTGTCCACGTTGACGATGCAAGCGCGGGCGCGCCGCGATTCGTTATGTTAGATTTCGCCGGAGTCTATCAGGGCAACGGGAGAGCGCAGCGTGCAGGACAAGACGGTGCTCATCACCGGGGGCGCGAAGCGCGTCGGCGCCGCGATCTGCCGCCGCCTGCACGCGGCCGGCGCGAACCTCATGCTGCACTATCGCGCGTCGGCGGGCGAGGCGCGGCTGCTGCAGGCCGAGCTCAATCACCTGCGCGCCGATTCGGTCGCGCTGATCCAGGCGGACCTGCTCGAAGTCGCCAAGCTTCCGTCGCTGGTCGAGCAGACGCTGCAGCGCTTCGGCCGCCTCGACGCGCTCGTCAACAACGCGTCGTCGTTCTACGCGACCGCCATCGGCGAGATCGGCCCGGCACAATGGGACGATCTCATCGGCACGAACCTGCGCGCGCCGCTCTTCCTCGCGCAGGCCGCGGCGCCCGCGCTGCGCCGTACGCAGGGCGCGATCGTCAACATCACCGACATCCACGCCGAGCGGCCGCTCAAGGGATACGTCGTCTACACGGTGGCGAAGGCGGGCCTCGCCGGGCTCACCCGGTCGCTCGCGCGCGAGCTCGCGCCGGAAGTGCGCGTCAACGCGGTCGCGCCGGGGCCGATCCTCTGGCCGGACGACGATTCGTTCGACGAGCTCGCGCGCCAGCGGATCATCACCAATACGCCGCTGCGCCGCGAGGGAACGCCCGAGGACATCGCGACCGCCGTCTACTTTCTTCTCGCCGAAGCGACCTACGTGACCGGCGAGACGATCGCGGTCGACGGCGGCCGTCACGTCGCGATCTGAGCGTCCGCGCGATTGCGCAGCGCGGCGACCTTGCTCGCCAGCGCCTCGAGGTAGGGATCGGCGATGCCGTGCGAGATCAGCGCGACGCGTGTGCGCTCGAGGTAGTCGGCCGACGCGCCGAACGCGCCGCGTGCGCACCCCAGCACCTCGACCTCCACCGCCGGATCGAGCCGGCCCGCGTACTGCGGATGATCGCGCCGCACGACGAACGTCAGCGCGTGGATCTCGCGCCCGTCCGAATCGACCTTCACCCAGCGCGGCCGGTAGGCGCCCAGCACCATCTCGCGCCGCCAGAGGAGATGCAGCTCGTCCAGCGCGAGCGGCGCGGGCAGGCGGAGCACGACGCCGCGGCATTGCCCGCCGCGCTCGAGCCCCAGCACGAGTCCGGGCTGCTGCCGGCGTGCCGCGCGAGGCGACCGACCACAGGCAGAAGCGGCGGTGCAGCCCGCGCAGCGTCGCCGGGCGCATCTCGGCGACCGGAAACAGCGGATTCCAGAGGAGCGACCCGTAGGCGAAGATCCACCATCCGGCGCCCTTGGGCTTCTTCGCAAGGGTCGCGACGAGCGAGGCGGACAATTGCTCGTCGGTCAGCGCACGCTTCTCGTCCCCCAGCGCCAGGTAGATCTCGCGCATCCGCCCTTCCTCGAGATCGCGGCGGCACAGCGTGGTCGGATCGTGCGTCCAGTTCTTCATTCGAGCGCTTCGGGGTCGCGCTTTGCCTTCGCGAGCAGGACGTTTTCCTGGCGGCGCTTCGCCGCCGTCGACTTGCCGTGCGCGCCCCCTTTGCGCATGAGCGGCGAGCGCGCGACCGGATTGCGCGGCTTGGGCGGCAGGTGGGTCTTCGCGCGCTTCATCGCGCGCTCACACGAGCCCGGCGAACGGCAGGCGCGCCTCGCACCACGCCGCCACCGCGACCAGCGAATCATCGGCGCCGGCGGGTGCGGCGATCTGCATGCCGAGCGGCAGCCCGTTGCGCGCGCGCCCCACGGGGATCGTCAGCGCCGGAAATCCGGTGAGCGAGAACAGCGTGCAGCAGGACGGGTCGCCGGTGCTGTCCGTGCCTTCGGGCGCCGGCCCGGCGGCGGGCGGCGACAGGATCGCGTCGAACGGCGCGATCCACTCGGCGCAGGCCTTGATGCAGGCGACGCGCCGCCGCAACGCCTCCTCGTAATCGGCGCGCGCGATCGCGCGACCCTCGTCGAGCGCATCGTTCAGTTCACGCGACAATCGTGCCCGCTCGCGGGTCTGCAAAGCGCCCAGATTCGCGGCGCCTTCGAACATCATGATCGTCCGGAGCACGCGGTCGGCCGCGCGAAAGGTCTCGGGAATCTCGACCACCGTGACTTCAGCGCCCTGCTCGCGCAATCGCGCGGCGCAGGAATCGAGCGCCTCGGCCGCCGCCGGATCGGGGTCGCGCGTCCACGGATAGTGTCGCAGCAGCGCGAGCTTCGGCGGCGACGTGCGAGCCGCCGGATCGGGCGCGATGCGACCCGTGTCGGCGATCACGCTCGCGAGCCGTGTCGCGTCGGCGACGCTGCGCCCGAAGGTTCCGATCTGGTCGAGCGTCCCGCTGAAGACATTGGTGCCGGCCGGCGGAATCGAATCCTTGGTCGGCTTGAATCCGACCACGCCGCAGAACGCCGCGGGCCGGATCATCGATCCGTTGGTCTGCGTGCCGATCGCCGCCGCGACGTGGCCCGCGGCGACCGACGCGGCCGACCCGGACGACGAGCCCCCCGGCGTGTGCGCCGGATTCCACGGGTTGCGCGTCTTGCCGGGATGGAGAAAGGCGAGCTCGGTGGTCACGGTCTTGCCGAAGACGAAGCCGCCGGCGGACTTGAGGCGCGCGACGCACTGCGCGTCGTCGGTTGTCCGGTGCCCGGCATACACGGCCGATCCCATCTCGGTCGGATAGTCGGCGGTCGCGATGATGTCCTTCACGCCGATGCCCATGCCATGGAGCAGGCCGCTGCGCGACGCGGTGGCGTCGCAGCGGTCGGCGCATGCGCGCACATGGTCGGGGTCGAGATGCGCCCAGGCGCCGATGGTTGGGTCGGTCATCGCGACCCACTCGAGCTCGCGCATCGGCGAGGCTGCGCGCGCTCAGCGTGCCTTCCGCAACGGCGGCGATCGCGTCGGTCAGCGACATCGAATGCCGCTCATGCATGCTCATGCGGCTCTTTCTCGCGCAGGAACAGCGCCTGCAGATCGTTCTGGAAGCGGCGGCCGAGCGGCGTCGGGCGGATCACCGTCGGATCGCGCTCGATGAGCCCCTTCGCCTCGGCGGCGGCGAGCGCGTCCCGCACGAGCAGCAGCGGGTAGCCGGTGCGCTCGGCGAAGAGCGCGGCCGGGACGCCGGCGGTCAGCCGCAACGCGTTCAGCATGAATTCGAATCCGATGTCGGCGCGGCTCACGTCGGCATTCTCCATCAACGGCGCTCCCGCAGCGACGCGCTCGAGATACTGCTTCGGCTGCTTCCAGCGCACCTGCCGCACCACGCGATCGTGGAACGACAGCTTCGAATGCGCGCCGGCGCCGATGCCGAGGTAGTCGCCGAACTGCCAGTAATTGAGATTGTGCCGGCATTCGCGGCCCGGTTGGGCGAACGCGGACGTCTCGTAATGCCGGTAGCCCGCCGCCGCGAGCAGCGCGTGGACGGCGTCCTCGATGTCCGCCGCCGCGTCGGGATCGGGCAGCGGCGGCGGATGGCGGTGGAACAACGTGTTGGGCTCTAGCGTCAGCTGGTAGAACGACAGGTGCGGCGGCGCGAACGCGATCGCGGCCGCCGCGTCGGCCTGCGCCTCGGCAAGGGTCTGGCGAGGCAACGCGTACATGAGGTCGAGGTTCACGTTGCCGAAGATCGCGAGCGCCGCCTCGGCCGCTGCGCGCGCCTCGTCGACGTCGTGCACGCGGCCCAGCGCCTCGAGCTGGTGGGGGCGAAGCTCTGGACGCCCAGCGACAGCCGGTTGATCCCTGCCGAATGGAAATCGGCGAATTTCTGCCGCTCGAAGGTCCCCGGGTTCGCCTCGAGCGTCACTTCGGCGCCGGGCGTGAGCGGCACGCGCGCGCGCACGCCGGCCAGCAGACGGTCGATCGCCGCCGCGGAAAACAGGCTCGGCGTCCCGCCGCCGACGAAGATGGAGACGATCCTGCGATTCCAGATCGACGGCAGCGCGAATTCGAGATCGGCGAGGAGCGCGTCGACGTACTGCGCCTCGGGCACTTCGCCGCGCGCCTCGTGCGAATTGAAATCGCAGTAAGGGCACTTCCGGATGCACCACGGAAGGTGGATGTAGAGCGCGAGCGGCGGCGGCGCCGCGAACGAGGGCCGGTCGGGAATGCCGATTCCGATGGCCGCCATCAACGATTCTCCGCTTCCAGTCGCGCGATCAGCGCACGCATCGCCTTGCCGCGGTGCGACCGCTCGTTCTTCCGGTCGAGCGGCATCTCGGCGCCGGTCTGCCCGGACTCGACGTCGAGGAAATGCGGGTCGTAGCCGAATCCGCCGGTGCCGCGCGGCGCGTCGACGATGCGCCCGTGCCACGCGCCCTCGGCGAGAATCGGCTCCGGATCCTCGGCGTGGCGGACGAGCGCCAGCACGCAGGCGTAATGCGCGGCTGCGGTCGGCCACCCCCGCGAGCGCGGCGATCAGCTTCTCGTTGTTGCGCTTGTCGGAGCGCGGTTCGCCCGCGTAGCGCGCCGACTGCACGCCCGGCGCGCCGTCGAGCGCGCGCACGCAGATGCCGGAATCGTCGGCGAGCGCGGGCAGGCGCGCGAGCGCGCAGGCGTGCCGCGCCTTGGCGAGCGCGTTCTCGACGAACGTGATGTGCGGCTCCGCGGCCTCGGGAATGCCGAGCTCGGACTGCGCGATCACGTCGATCCCGATCGGCGAGAGAAGCCGCCGGAATTCGGCGAGCTTGCCCGGATTGCCCGACGCGAGGACGAGGCGCGAGATCATGCGGCGCAAGCGGTGGACGGCATCATCGCGCGGAAGCCTCGATTCGCGGCGCGGTGAGCCCTCGACACGTCAGCGCGGCGCGAGCAGCGCGGCGGCCTGCGCGTCGAGCAGCTGGCGGATGCCCGCCGCGGCGAGATCGACCAGCGCGTCGATTTCGCGCCGGGTGAACGGCGCACCCTCGGCCGTCCCCTGCATCTCGACGAAGCCGCCGCGGCCGGTCATCACGATGTTCATGTCGGTGTCGCAGGAGGAATCCTCGGCATAGTCGAGATCGAGCAGCGGCACGCCGCCGGCGATGCCGACGGAAACCGCCGCGACCGAATCGGTCAGCGGATCGCCGGCGATCAGGTTCTTCCCGCGCATCCACGCGATGGCGTCGGCGACGGCGACGTACGCGCCGGTGATCGCGGCGCAGCGCGTCCCGCCGTCGGCCTGCAGGACGTCGCAGTCGATCTTCACGGTGCGCTCGCCCAGCCGGCCGAGATCGACGACCGCGCGAAGGCTGCGGCCGATGAGCCGCTGGATCTCCTGCGTGCGTCCGGATTGCCGCCCCTCCGCGGCCTCGCGGCGCGTGCGCGTGTTGGTCGCGCGCGGAAGCATCCCGTATTCCGCGGTGAGCCACCCCTGGCCCTTGCCCTTGAGGAATGCCGGGACGCCTTCCTCGACGCTCGCCGTGCAAAGCACCTTCGTGTCACCGGCTTCGATCAGCACCGAGCCTTCGGCATGCCGCGTGAAGTGACGGGTGATCCGCCACGCGCGGAGCTCTTCCGGGCGGCGGCCGGACGGTCGGGCGCTCATTCTCGATACCTGGGGACGGATGAGCCGTGATTATAGCGGGGAGGGCCGTGCGTCCCCCGGTTCGCCCCGTCACGACGATCCGCGAATCACCTCAGAGCGCGTGGCGCATCCGCCACCACGCCGCCGTCGCGGCGAGCCCTTCGGCCAGCGTCTGCCGCGGCTTCCAACCGGTCGCGGCCCGCAGCGACGCGGTGTCGACCTCCAGCGAATCGACGAGCCGGCGCACCCGCGCGCTACGTCCGGTGAGCGCCGCACCGAGGCGCAGCAGCGGCACCGGCACGCGCCGCATCTCCAGCGGCGCGCCGAGCGACGCCGCGATCGCCCGCGCGAGATCGGGCACCGATACGCTCGCCTCATCCGCGACGAAGTGCACGCCGCGCGGCGCGACATCGGCATCGAGCACCGCATCGATCGCGTCGACGAGGTTGCCGACCGCGAGAAAGCTGCGCCGGTTGCGCACCGCGCCGATCGGCAGCGAGCGAGCGCCCGCGATCGCGTCGAACAGCACCGCGAAATTGCCGCCGACGCCCGGCCCGTACACCAGCGGCAGGCGCAGGACGATCGGCGCGACCGGCGTCCCGACGCATGCGTCCTGCAGCGCGCGCTCGGCCGCGAGCTTCGAGCGCGCGTAAGCGTCGAATGGCGCAGGCGGATCGAGCGGCGTGAACGGGTGGCCCGGCGACGTAGACTCGCCGTTGACCTTCACCGTGCTCGCCAGGACGAACCGGGCGATGCCGGCGCGCACCGCCGCGCGCGCGAGCTTTTCCGTCGCGACGGCATTGGCCGCGCGAAACGCCTCCTCCGGATCCTGCGCGGTCTCGGCGAGGATGTGCGCACGGCCGGCGAGATGCACGACGGCGCTCACCCCCGCGAGCATCGCGTCGAGCCTCGCGTCGTCGACGGTGGCGAGGTCGGCGACGACGGCCGTCTGCGGCGCCGTGTGCCCCTCGGGGACGCGTTCGCGATACACCGCGCGAAAGGAACGCCGCGTGTCGGTGAAATGCGCGACCAGCGCCCGCCCGATGAAGCCGCCGGCGCCGGTGACGAGGATCGGATCGCGTGACATCGGCGGTCTTCTTCAGAACCAGCGCCAGCCGTGGCGGCCGTAGAAGCGCACCCCGCTCTTCGCGAACAGGTAGATGTGATGCGCGCCCTTTTCCGCGGCGTGCCCGCCGTGGTGAATGATGCGAAACGCCGGCAGGTACGCGCACTGCGTGACCTTGTTCAGCCGGATGCTCCAGTCGAAATCCTCGAAATAGAGGAAATACCGCGGATCGAAGCCGCCGGTCGTGTCGATCGCCTTGCGCCGCACCAGCATGCAGCACCCCGACATCACCGGAATGCCGATCACGGGCTCCGGGCTCGCGGGATCGATGCGGTCGCGCATCTCGTAGCGGTCGAGGCGCTTCCTGAACATCTGCCGCAGGAATCGCGGCGCGAACCCGCGCAGCACGAGGTCGAGCACGGCCGGATAGCGCTTGCACAGGAAATCGGGCGTGCCGTCGGGCCGCGTCACCGCGGGCGCCACCGCGCCGATGTCCGGATGGACGTCGAGCCAGGCGATCGCGTTGGCGATCGCGTCGGGGGCCATCTCGACGTCGGGATTGAGCACGATCTGGTAGTCGGCACCGGTGCCGTGCAGCATCAGGTTGTGCGCGATCCCGTAGCCGATGTTGGCGTGGCCGTGCAGGTAGGTGACCTGGATCCCGGCGTTGGCGAAGCGCGCCCAGCCGTGCTTGATCACGTCGTCGGCGATCTTCGGGTCCTCGCTGTTGTCGATCAGCGCGATCGCGACGCTCCTGATGCAGCCTGCCTCGCGCGCGTTCGCGATCGCCGTCGCGAGCGTGCGCAGGCATCGCTCGAACAGCGCGATGTCGGGGCGAAACGTCACCACGCTCACGGTCAATGACGAAGGCAGCAAGGAATACCCAAGGGGGGCGCGGGAGGTGAGTTGGGGATCCGGTCGCGGTCGGTGCGGCCGGAGGGGTCAGGTAGAATCGTCGGAGAATCGCGCGGCAACGTCAACCGCGCCGCCGTTCGCAAGGGTCGATTCGCGCATGCACCGCACAGCATACACATGAGCGCCGCGCCCGACCCGGTGCCGCGTTATCCGGTCGCTGCGTTGACGGCCTTCGCGCGCGGGCTCGTCGTGCGCTCCGGCGTTCGCGCCGACATCGCCGCCGACGTGGCCGACGTCCTCGTCACCGGCGATCTTCTGGGACATACGACGCACGGACTCGCGCTGCTGGCGCCGTATCTCGCCGAAATCGAGAAGGGCGAAATGGCGAAATCGGGCGAGCCCGTGATCGTGAGCGCCCGCGCCGCGGCGCAGACCTGGGACGGCGGCCGCCTTCCCGGCCCGTGGCTCACGCTGCGCGCGCTCGACGCCGCCATCGCGATGGCCAAGGCGTGCGGCACCGGCACCGTCGTCGTGCGCCGCTCGCATCACATCGCGTGCCTCGCCGCCTACCTGCTGCGCGCGACCGAGCGCGGCATGATCGCGCTCGTGCAGAGCTCCGATCCCACGGTCGCGGCGGTCGTCCCGCACGGCGGCACGACGCCGTTCATCACGCCCAATCCGATCGCCGCCGGTCTGCCGACCTCGGGCGATCCGATTCTCGTCGACATCTCGAGCTCGATCACCAGCATGGGATTCGCGAAGCAGGAAATGAACGCCGGACGCCGCCTGCCCGGCGCATGGCTCATCGATGCGCAGGGCAACGCGACCGACGATCCCGGCGCGCTCTTCCGCGAGCCCAAGGGCGCGTTGCTTCCGCTCGGCGGAATCGAAGCCGGCTACAAGGGATTCGGCCTCGCGCTCATCGTCGAAGCGCTGACCGCCGGACTCGCGGGGCACGGCCGCGCCGATCCGCCCGCGGGCTGGGGCGGCACGGTGTTCGTGCAGGCGCTCGACCCGGAGGCGTTCGGCGGATTATCCGAATTCCGCCGCCAGATGGACGGAATTGCCCGCGCGGCGCGCGCGTCGACGCCGCGGCCGGGCGGTGACGCCGTGCGCCTCCCCGGCGAGGCCGCGATGCGGCGGCTGCGCGCGCAGACCTCCGACGGCGTCGCGCTCTATCCGACGATCATGCCGGCGCTCTTGCCGTGGGCGGAGAAGCTGGGCGTCGAGGCACCGCGACCCAACGCCTGATCGCAGGCGCCGCGACCTTCTTGACCGAAATCATGGGTCGGGATGGCCTCCCCCCGCACAATGGGGCGCCATGAGCACGACTCCGTCCGATCGGCCACCGGCCGCCGCGTTGCGGCGCGTCCACGACGCGCAGCGTCATCCGCGTCTCGCCCGCGAGCTCGCGACGCTGACGGCCATGTTCGAAATCCATTGCCGCGACCGGCACGGGAGCATCGGCGGGCTGTGCGAAAAATGTGCGGGCCTGCTGGGCTACGCGACGCGAAGGCTCGACCGCTGCGTGTTCGGCGACGCGAAGCCGACGTGCGCGAACTGCACGGTGCATTGTTACGCCGCCGCGCCGCGCGAGGAAGTGCGCGTGATCATGCGATACGCGGGGCCGCGGATGCTGACGCGTCATCCGGTGCTCGCGGTGCGACACCTTCTCGATGGCCGGCGTCCTGCGCCGGCGCTGCCGACGCGGCCGGATGCGCGCCGCGCGAGCGTCGATCCGGAACGCTAGCTACGCGGGCATCGATCCCGCAACGACGCGCGCGATTCCCGCGAGGTCGTTCCGGATCGTGACGGCGCCGAAGCCGGCCTCGCGAAACAGCGCCTGCACCGCCGCCGACTGGTCGTAGCCATGCTCGACGACGAGATGGCCGCCCGCGACGAGATGCGACTTCGCGCCGGCAACGATCGCGCGGAGCGCGGTGAGGCCGTCGCCACCCGGCGTGAGCGCTACCCGCGGCTCGAAGCGCAGGTCGCCTTCCTGCAGATGCGGATCGGAGGCCGCGACGTAGGGCGGATTCGACACGATGAGATCGAATCGCTCGCCGCCGAGGCTCGCGAACCAGTCCGATTGCACGAACGAAACATTGCCGATGCCGAGCCGCTTTGCGTTGTCGCGCGCGACGGCGAGTGCCGCCGCCGAAATGTCGGTGCCCGTCACCTGCGCCTGCGGCCGCTCGTGCGCGAGCGCCAGCGCGATCGCGCCGGATCCCGTCCCGAGGTCGACGATCTTCACGGGTCGATCGCCTGGCGCAAGCATGAGCGCCAGTTCCACCAGAGTCTCCGTTTCCGGCCGCGGGATCAGCACGTCGGGCGTCACGCGAAGCACGAGTCCCCAGAACTCGCGAACGCCCGTGAGCTGCGCGACCGGCTCGCCGTCGCGGCGGCGTTTTGCGAGCGCGAAGAACGCATTCGCGGACTCGGGCGGCAGCGCATCGGTGCCGTGCGCGGCAAGCCACGCGCGCGGCACGTCGAGGACGTGGGCGAGCAGCACCTGCGCGTCGACCGGAACGAGGCCGCTGACGACAATCGCGCGGCGCACCGAGACGGAGTCGGTCACGGCTGCGGATTCGTCGCCGCGAACACGCGCAGCCGCTGCCCGTAGTAGCGGCCCCAGCCGGCATCGACGAGTCCGCATTTGCGCAGCACGTTCTGTGACGCGACGTTGTCGGGATCCGTGATCCCGATGATGCGCAGGAGTCCCACGGTGTCGAAGCCGTAGCGGACGAGCTCGCGCGCGCCTTCGGTGGCGAATCCCTGCCCCCACGCGTCGTGCCGCAGCCGGTAGCCGACCTCCACTTCCACGGTGTCCGGAATGTACTTCAGCGAGAACCAGCCGATGAATCGGCCGGTGTCGCGGCGCGTCGCGCGCCAGCTGCCGAGCCCCGGGTAGACGCGGTACACGCGCTGGATGCGCTTCATCGTCGCGGCGATTTCGGCACGCGACGACAGGTGTCCGTCCCCGATGTACTTCATCACGCGCGGGTCGTTGTTGAGGCGATAGAGCTCGTCGGCGTCATCCGCGACGAACTCGCGCAGGTCGAGGCGAAGCGTCTGCAGCCAGGGCGCGGGCGGCTTCACGATGTTCAGCCCGCCTCGCCCGACAGCGCGGCGAGCTCCTCGGCCTGGTGCTCCTGCGCGAGCGCGCCCAGGAGCTCGTCGAGGTCGCCGTCCATGATCGCGTCGATCTTGTAGAGCGTGAGGTTGATGCGGTGGTCGGTGACGCGGCCCTGCGGAAAATTGTAGGTGCGGATGCGCTCGCTGCGATCGCCGCTGCCCACCAGCGATTTGCGCAGCGACGCCTCCTTCTGCGCGCGCTCGCGCCGCTGCCGGTCGATGAGCCGCGACGCGAGCACGGCCATCGCCGACGCGCGATTGCGGTGCTGCGACCGGTCGTCCTGGCATTCGACGACGATGCCCGTCGGCAAGTGCGTGATGCGCACCGCGGAGTCGGTCTTGTTGACGTGCTGTCCGCCCGCGCCGGACGCGCGGAACGTGTCGATGCGAAGGTCGGCGGGATTGATCTCGCTCGCGACGACGGGGTCGGCCTCGGGCATCACGGCGACGGTGCACGCCGACGTGTGGATGCGTCCCTGCGACTCGGTCTCGGGAACGCGCTGCACCCGATGCGCGCCCGATTCGAACTTGAGCTTCGCGTAGACGCCCTTGCCGGCAATGCGGGCGATGACCTCCTTGTATCCGCCGAGCTCGGCCTGCGATTCCGAGACGATCTCGACCTGCCAGCGGTGGCGCTCGGCGTAGCGCGCATACATGCGGAACAGCGCGCCCGCGAACAGCGCCGACTCGTCGCCGCCCGTGCCGGCGCGGATTTCGAGAAAGACGTTGCGCTCGTCGTCGGGGTCGACCGGGATCAGCATCTTCTGCAGCTCGGCCTCCAGTGCCGATAGCCGCGCCTTCGCCGCAGTGACCTCGTCCTCGGCGAACGATCGCATCGCCGGATCGGCCGCCATGTCGTGCGCGGCGGCCAGGTCCCGGGTCACCGCGGCGTGCTCGCGATAGCGCTCGACGATCGGTCCGATCTCCGCGTGCTCGCGCGAGAGCGTGCGGTAGCGCTCGAGGTCGCGGGTCGCGTCCTCGGCCGAGAGCAGCGCGTCCAGCTCCTTCTGGCGCAGCGAGAGCTGGTTGAGCTTGGTTTGCAGCGATTCCTTCATGGCCTGCCAGCGTCGATTCGGTTCTGGATCAATCCGCGGGCATCATGCGACACGCACCGCGCGGGCACTCTCGCGTCGGACGCACGGGAATGATCCGGAAGAGCGCCTGCCGCGCAAGCGACAGAGGAGCGTCCGGCCCGTGCGGGCCGACGACTCGCGGCGCTAATGCCCGTTGGGCAGCCGGTAGATGCGCTCGAACAGCGCGACCAGCTCGGCGCGCTCGGCCTCGCCCGCCTGGTTCAGTGCCTGGGTGGGCGCATGCAGGAACTTGTTCGTGAGGCCGCGAGCGAGGAGATCCAGCACCTGATCCGGCGGCGTGCCGTTGGCGAGGAGCTTCTTCGCGCGCTCGAGCTCCGCCGAGCGCAGCGCCTCGTGATGGCCGTGAATGGCCGAGATCGTCGGCACCACCGCGCGGCCTTCGAGCCAGTGCAGGAAGCTGCGCGTCTGCTCGGCGATCATCTCCTCGGCCTGCGCCACGGCTTCCTTGCGGATCTGCAGGTTGTCCTTGACGATGTTGGCGAGGTCGTCGATGCCGTACAGGAAGACGTCGTCGAGCTCCGCCGCCTCGCGCTCGACGTCGCGCGGCACCGCGAGGTCGACGATGAACACGGGCTCGTGCCGGCGCGCCTTGATCGCGCGCTCGAGCAGACCCTTGCCGAGGATCGGCAGCGTGCTCGCCGTGCAGGTGACGATGATGTCGAACTCCGGCAGCCGGTCGGGCATCTCGTTCAGCGTGATCGCCTCGGCGCCGAAGCGCTCGGCCAATTGCCGGCCGCGCTCCATCGTCCGGTTGGCGATCGTGATCGACTTCGGCTTCTTCGCCGCGAAATGCGTGGCGGTCAGATCGATCATCTCGCCGGCGCCGATCAGGAGCAGCTTCTGGTTCGAGATCGACGGGAAGATCCGCTCGGCGAGCTTCACCGACGCGGCGGCCATCGAGATCGACGCGCTGCCGATGTCGGTCTGCGTGCGCACGTCCTTCGCCACGGCGAAGGTCCGCTGGAAGAGGCGATTGAGCACGAGGCCGAGCGTGCCGGCGGACTCGGCGTGGCGCACCGCCTGCTTCATCTGGCCGAGGATCTGCGGCTCGCCCAGAATCATCGAGTCCAAACCGCTCGCGACGCGGAACGCGTGCGTCACCGCCTTCTCGCGCGGCAGCAGGTAGAGATACGGCGTCAGCGTGTCCTTCGGCACATGGTGGAAATCCTCGAGCCATTGGGCGACGCCGTGCGGCTCCGGACCATGGACGTAGACCTCGGTGCGGTTGCAGGTCGAGAGGATCGCCGCTTCCTTGACCTCGCGCCGGCCGAGGAGGTCGCGCAACGCGCCGCCCAGCGATTCCTGCGCGAACGCCACCCGCTCCCGGATGTCGACGGGCGCGGTCGCGTGGTTGAGGCCGAGGGCGTAGAGGGACATGGCGTCGCGTTTCGCTGCCTTTGCTGCGACATTTTAGCCTACCCGCCCCGGCGAGACAGGGCAAGACGTTGATTTCGGTCACGAAAGGCCCGGGCGGCCAAGCGCCGCGTCGCGCTCGGTCCGGCGAGCCGGAAACACCGGATTTCGCGAGGAAATCCGTTGAAAACGCGCATTCCCGGCATCGAATTCGCGGCGGCCGCCGGATTTCCGCGCCGCGGCATCGCAGGACGCAAGCCGCTCAGGCCTTGACGAACTCCTGCCGGCCGCCGAGCCAGCGGACAAGGTGTGCTTCGGCGGCGGCGGGCTCCTTCTGCAGCAGCGCATCCGCCGCGTCGCGCGCCTGCTCGATCAGCGCGACGTCGCGGTCGAGATCGGCGAAACGCAGCAGCGGGACGCCGGATTGGCGCGCGCCCAGGAACTCGCCCGGACCGCGGATCAGGAGATCGGCGCGCGCGATCTCGAATCCGTCCGTGCTCTCGTAGATCACCTTGAGCCGCGCCTTCGCGGTGTCGGTCAGCGGCTCCTCGAACAGCAGGAAGCACACGCTTTCGTCGGCGCCGCGGCCGACGCGCCCGCGCAGCTGGTGCAGTTGCGCGAGGCCGAAGCGCTCGGCGTGCTCGATCGCCATCAATGACGCGTTGGGCACGTCGACGCCGACCTCGATCACCGTCGTCGCGACCAGCACGCCGATCTTCTTCGCGACGAAATCGGCCATCACCTTCGCCTTGGCGTCGGGCTTCATCCGGCCGTGCAGCAGCCCGACCGCGATCGCGGGCCCGAGCGAGGCCAGGAGCTCCGCGTGCAGCGCGACGGCCGTCTGCAATTCGAGCTTTTCCGATTCCTCGATCAGCGGGCACACCCAGTACGCCTGGCGGCCTTCGGCGCACGCCTTGCGCACGCGCTCGACCAGCTCGGCGCGGCGCCGGTTGTTGACGAGGTGCGTCTTCACCGGCCGGCGGCCGGGCGGCATTTCGTCCAGCACCGACACGTCGAGGTCGGCGTAGAACGTCATCGCCAGCGTGCGCGGGATCGGCGTCGCGCTCATCATCAGCTGGTGCGCTTCGCCCATCGCCTTGCCGCGCAATTTCAGCCGCTGCGCGACGCCGAAGCGATGCTGCTCGTCGACGATCGCGAGGCCGAGCCGCGGCAGCTCGACTTCGTCCTCGAAGAGCGCGTGCGTGCCGACCGCGAGCATCGCGTCGCCGCTCGCGATCGCTTCCAGCGACTTCCGGCGCTCCTTCGCCGGCAGGCTGCCCGTGAGCCACGCGACGTTGACCGGCAGCCCCTCGAGCCATTGCGTGAGCTTGCGGTAGTGCTGCTCGGCGAGGATTTCGGTCGGCGCCATGAACGCGACCTGGCGCCCGCTCTCGATCGCCTGCAGCGCGGCGAGCGCGGCGACGACGGTCTTGCCGCTGCCGACGTCGCCCTGCAGGAGCCGCTGCATCGGCGTCGCGCGCTTGAGATCGTGGCTGATCTCGCGCCACACTTTTTCCTGCGCGCGCGTCAGCTTGAACGGCAGGCGCGCGAACAGCGCGCCGGTCAGCGCCCCCGTCCCCGTCAGCACCGGCGCGTGCCGCGCGGCGCGCGCCTTCCGATGCGCCTTGAGCGAGAGCTGCTGCGCGAGCAGCTCGTCGAACTTGAGGCGTGTCCACGCCGGATGCGTGCGCTCGTCGAGCGCGTGCCGGGTGAGCGGATTGAGCCGCGGCGGCGGCGTGTGCAGGAAGCGCACCGCGTCGGAGAATTTCCACAGATGCTGCCGCGCGACGAGCCAGTCGGGCAGCGTCTCGGCGGTCCACGCGGGATCGCTCGCGAGCGTGCGCGCGACGACCTTGCGCAGCGTGTCCTGGCCGAGTCCCGCGGTCGTCGGGTAGACCGGCGTCAGCCGGTCGGGGAGCGGCGCGCCTTCGGCGATCACCGTGAATTGCGGATGGACGATCTCGCGCCCGAAATGGCCGTCGCGGACTTCCCCGTACACGCGCACGCGCCGGCCGGGCGCGAGCGCCTTCTGCTGATTGGGATAGAAGTGAAAGAAGCGCAGCACCAGCTGCGCGCGCGCGCCGCGGTCATCGGCGCCATCCTCGAGCAGGCACACGAGCTGCCGGCGCGGCCGGTACTGGATATCGGTGGTGACGACCGTGCCCTCGGCCTGCTGCTCGACGCCGGACGCGAAGTCCTTGAGCGGAACGACGCGCGTGTGATCCTCGTAGCGCAGCGGCAGGTGCAGCACGAGATCCTGGTCGCGCGCAATGCCGAGCCGGACGAGCTGATCGGAAAGCCCGCGGCCCGGCGCCTTCGATTTCTTTTCCGGCGCGGATGCGCCCGGTCCCGGCGGCACGAGGTCGGCGAGCGTGCCTTCGGCGGAGGCGCGCCTTGCGCTCTTTGCCTTCGCCACGTCAGATCACTCTTCTGGCGTTGCCGCGCTGCGCGCGCCGCTCCGCATCGGCCGTCAGTCCGGCAGCACCAGAATGCCCTCGACCTCGAGCAGCGCGCCCTTGGGAAGCGCCGCCACCTGATAGGTCGCGCGCGCCGGGTACGGCGACGCGAAATAGGTCGCCATGATTTCGTTGACCTTGGTGAAGTCGGCGAGATTCGCCATCAGCAGCGTCAGCTTGACCATGTCGTCGAGCTCCCCGCCCGCCGCCTGCGCGACCGCGCGCAGATTGCGAAAGACCTGGTGCGCCTGCGCCTCGACGCCGTCGGCGAGATTGCCGGTGGAAGGATCGAGCCCGAGCTGGCCGGACAGGTAGACCGTATTGCCCGCGCGAACCGCCTGCGAATAGGGGCCGAGGGCGGCCGGCGCATGCTTGGAATGGATCGGTTGTTTCGGCATGGAGAAGCGCTCCGCGAGGGACGCATCACTCTACCATGCGCGGCGCGGCCTTCAGCGCTCGACGTCGAGCCCCGCGGCGATCCATGCGTCGATGCCGCCGTGCAGCGGGCGCACGCGCTTGAAGCCGAGCTCTCTCAGCTTCTGCGCGACCTTGACCGCGCTCGCTTCGTTCGGGCACGCGCAGTAGACGATGACTTCACCCTCGCGCGCAATGCCGACGATGCCGTCCTCGACTTTCCTGATGTCGACCCGGTGCGCGCCGGGAATGCGCCCGCTCGCTTCCTGAGTGAGCGCCGAGCGGACGTCGAGGATCGTGCCGGCGCGATCTTCGTCGATCATCTGCTTCAGCTCGTCGACCGTCACCCGGTCCATACGCAATTGCTGGATGAACTGCCGCCGCCGCCACCATTTCGAAAGCACGTAGGCCAGGAGTGCGGCGAGCACGAGCACGAGGCCGGCCTCGCCGAGGGAGGTGAGCGTTTCCAGAATGTCGACGATCGCATCCCTGAAGATGCGGCCGAGCACCAGCGCGAGCCCGACCCACAGCATCGCGCCGATCGCGTCGAACGCAATGAACTTCCAGTAGCGCAGGCGCACGGCGCCCGCCATCGCGGTCGCCACCGACGCGAAGCCCGGGATGAACTTCGCGAAGATCATCGACGCCGGACCGAAGCGCGCGAAGATCGTCTCCGTCTGCGAGACGCAGGTGTCGGGCGACAGCGATATGCGGCACAGCGTGCGCAGCACGCGCATGCCGTAGCGGCGTCCGGTCAGGTACCAGAACGTGTCGGAGATCAGCGCGGCGATCACGCCGACGACGAGCACGGTCGCGGTCGTTCCGGGCGACACGGCGAGCGACGCGCCCGCGACGATCAGCGTCGGGTAGGCCGGAACGGGAATGCCCACCTGGTCGACCAGCACGTTCACGAAGACGAACGCGAGGCCGAATTCCCGGATGAGATCGAGGAGTACCGTCATGGCGGGTGTGGTTGGATTCGAAGGTCCGACGCGCGAGTCGGGGAATTATCCACCGTCCGAGGCGGGCTTTCGCGCCCTGTGCGGACGATGCGATTGGAGAATCTTCCGTTCGTGGGACGTTGGGGCGCTCGGATCCGAACCCAAGGGGCTGGGAACGCTCGCACGAAGGCGGTCCGGCGGAGCCGCTCGATTGCGGCACCCCGGTCGAGCGGCTATAATCCTTCCCCTTGTGGGGACGTAGCTCAGCTGGGAGAGCGCCGCGTTCGCAATGCGGAGGTCGTGAGTTCGATCCTCATCGTCTCCACCAATATTCCAAGGCCAACGGTTCTCCGTTGGCCTTTTTGTTTGCGGAATCGTGCGAACGCGTGGGAGCACAGGCAAGCACGAGAATCTGCGGGGGGCAGGCCGATGTCTGCGCGCGTTCGCTCATCGCGGGACATCTTTGTTGCGATTGTGGGACGGCGTCGCCGGAGGGAGCGCGGCCGAAGCATCTTCTGAAGCGAGGTCCTTGCGGGAACCGAATTTGTGCGCGTACGCCCAGGTGAACTCCGCGCCCAGCAGGAAGATCTGCGCCGAGTAGTAGACCCAGACCAGGACCACGACCAGCGACGCGGCGGCACCGAAGCCCGACGCGATGCCGCTCCTCCCGATATAAACGCCGATCAGGAACTTGCCGGCCGTGAACAGCAGTGAAGTTGCGGCGGCGCCGATCCAGACATCCTTCCAGGCGATGCGTACGCGCGGCATGATCTTGTAGATCATCGCGAACACCAGGGTGATCAAAAGGAAGCTCGAGCCGAGCTCGATGATGCTCGCCGCCGCCACCCAATCACGCGGCGCCGGGCCCCACCGCTTCTGCAGTGCGGCCAATGCGGCGCTTGCCACCAGCGACACCATCAACAGGAACCCGATTCCGAGAATCATGCCAAGGGACAGCAATCGCGCCCGTATCAGTCCCCAGAAGCCGGATTGCCCGGCCCTCACCGGCGCGCGCCAGATGCGATCGAGCGCATCCTGCAGTTCACCGAATACGGAGGTCGCGCCGATGAGCAGCAGGACGATGCCGAAGACCGTGGCCGGCACGCTGTCGCCCGGCTCGCGCACGCTTTCCAGCAGTCCTTGCACCGCCAGCGCGCCGGAGGCCCCCAGCATGTCTTCCAGCTGGCTGAAGATCTCGCCGCGCGCAGCTTCGTCGCCGAAAACGATTCCGGCGATCGAAATCACGATCAGCAGCAGCGGAGCGATCGAGAACATCGTGTAGTAGGCGAGCGCCGCGCCCATGCTCTGGGCGTAGTCGTCAACCCAACCGGATACGGCGGCTTTGGCCAAGCCCCAAAGATCCTTCGCGGTCATCGGTGACATCCACTTCGGCCTGCGGCCATTCGTTCCCCGGCACCGGGACGATCGGTGAATCAACCTCCCAGTTGAGTATTGGGGGTTCGATCGCGCGGGTCAACCACGCGTCTGCGCGACGACGTGACGTTCAGTCCATTCGAATGACGGCTGCGTTGAGCGGCCGCGGCCGCCCCGAAAATGGGGCACGGGCAGCGCAGGGGGGCTGTCATCCCACGGATGTGGGTGTACGCTGCGCCATCGCGCCGTTGGCTGAAGGGGGAAGTCGATGTCGGCCTCCAAATCCATTCAGATCATTCTGGCGAGGCAGCTCGCGAGCTGCATCGCCACGCCCATTCTCCTCGTGGACGCCCAGAATGCGCTCATCTACTACAACGAGCCGGCGGAGGCGATCTTCAACCAGCGCTTCGACGAGACCGGCGAAATGCCTGCCGCGGAATGGACCTCGCGCTTCGCCGCCGTCGACGACGACCGCAATCCCATTGCGCCGGAACATCGACCGATGGGGCGGGCGCTCGCCGAGTGCTCTCCGGTCTCCCAGAAGATGTGGCTTCGGAGTTGGAATGGGGATTGGCGGCATGTGCAAGTCACGGCATTTCCGCTCATCGGCGAGAAGGGGCTCCTCTTCGGCGCGATGAGCATCTTCTGGGCCATTTGAGATGAAAGTCACGCTGTGGGGCACGCGCGGCTCGCTCGCAACGCCCGGCCCGGACACCGCGCGCTACGGCGGCAACACCTCCTGCGTGGGCGTGCGTGGACGGGACGGTACGGTGCTGGTGCTGGACGCGGGGACGGGCATCCGGGGCATGGGCAGGACCATCGACGCGTCCGTGCGGCGCATCGACATCCTGCTGAGCCATCTGCACATGGATCACATCCAGGGGCTCGGGTTCTTCGCGCCGCTGTTTCGCCCCGATCTCGTCGTCGGCATCTGGGGACCGGTCAGCAGCCAGGTCACTCTGCGGGAACGCCTCATGCGCTACCTGTCGCCGCCGCTCTTTCCGGTGAGCCTGCGCGAATTGCCGTGCGCCATCACGCTCCACGACGTTCCGTGCGGCGAGGTCGCGATCGGGGAATTTCGCGTGTCGGCGGCGCTGGTTTGTCATCCGGGGCCGACGGTGGGGTACCGCATTGTGGATGCGCAGGGCAGCGTGCTCACCTACCTGCCGGACCATGAGCCGGCGCTGGGTGCCTCCGCGTTTCCGACGCTGCCTCTCGCGTGGACGTCGGGAGGAGCGCTGGCCGCCGAGGCGGATCTGTTGATTCACGACAGCCAATACAGCGCGGCGGAATATCCCGATCACATCGGCTGGGGACACAGTTCGTTCAAGCAAGCGCTGGATTTCGCGAGGCTCTCGGGGGTCAAGAATCTGGTGTCATTTCATCATGACCCCGGCCACACCGACGCCGATATCGATCGACTCATGGAAGAGGCGATGGCTGAAGCAAAGCCAGCCTTTCGGGTCACGCCGGGAGTGGAAGGGGCGACGTTCCAACTCTAGGTACCGAAGGGTCAGCGCGTTCCCCCGGCATCGGCCTGGCCGGAAATCAAGGAAGGGCAAACGGATTGGCGAGGCGCACCCTCGCCGAACTCCGCTGGACTGTCACTGCGGAAATCAGCGAGCCGGAACATCCTCAAGCACGATGCTTGCTATGCGCCATGCGCGCGGAGCGTGCACCAGAATCTGATTCATGCGCGCGCTTCGGGAAGATGTGCCATCGGTGATCCTGACGCGGACGAAGATCTCCGCGGTGGATACGTCGAGCATCATGACCTGGAAAGTCGACCAATCGGGATCGATGCGCCACGTGCGTTGAAACAGCTCACCAAGGCGTACCAGGGCCGCGTCGCGTCCCCGCACGACTTGTCCCGGTGCAATCCACAGGAACTCCGGGGAAGCCAGTAGGGATTCATCGACCGCCTTGAGGTCGTGCGCATTTTGCGCGGTGATGAATTTGCTGAAAGCCCCCTTGATCTCGTCACTCGGCGCGGCGCATGCGGCGCTTACCGACAGCATTGCCGCCGCCGCAAGGGATACCAGGGCCGGGGCAAGATGCGAGCGCATGACCATTTACGTCCCGCAGCAGCCTAGGGCTTCGGGTCCGGCGCGCCAAGTTCGCGGAAGAGCGCGATGGATGCGCGAAATTCGGCTTCGTCCTGCGATGTCGCATCGCGATCGACCGAGCTGACGGCGATCTTTCGCGGGCCGGTCGAACGATCCCACGCACGCGCTTCGCTGCCGTCAGGGGACAGCGTGACCGGGATGCCCTCGACGTCGAAGAACGTCGTGCCGCGCGGCAATTCGGGAACTCGGGCGTTGATCTTCTCCGGGCGCAGCGAGTGCAGCGCTGTTGGGAAGGTGAAGATCTTGGAGCGCATCGGGATGCTCCGCCTGCGCCACCAGTCTACGCCGATCCGCGAATGCAAGTGACTCGAATCGTCGTGGGCACGATTGCCACTCTAACAACCGTTGGGCCCTGGAGCGTCAGCACAGGGTCAGCAACACGTGCGCGCACGCCTTGTTGGTACACGCGGCCAGCGGCGGTGGATTACGACTTCACGCGACAATGATATTCTCCGCCGACCGATCCATGCGCAGCGCCGTACCTCCCCGCAACAATTTCGACCTGCTGCGCTTCGTCTTCGCGGCGGTGGTCGTGCTCTACCACGTGCGGATCTGCTCCGCAGCGCCCGAGCTCGCGTTCCTCCGAGTGTTCTCCGCCGACCTCGCGGTAAGAGCGTTCTTCGTCGTCAGCGGCTTTCTCGTCTTCATGAGCTTCGAGCAGTCGCGCTCGACGGCGGAGTACTTCGGCAAGCGGATCCGCCGGATCTATCCGGCCTATTTCACCGTGGTCGTCGGCGCCGCAATGCTGGGCGCATTCATCACCGACCTCCCCTGGAGCGAATATTTTTCGACCGGCGTGATTCGCTACGTCGCGGCGAATCTCGCGTTCGTCAATTTCCTGGCGCTGACACTGCCCGGCGTATTTGCCCACAATCCGCTGACCGAAGTGAACGGCCCGCTGTGGACGATCAAGATCGAGGTGATGTTCTACGCGTGCGTTCCGATCCTCGCGTGGCTCGCGGCGCGGCGCGGCCCGGCGCTCGTTCTGGCAACCGCCTACGCGCTGGGCATCGCCTGGATGCTCGGCTTCGAGGCGCTCGCGGCGCGAACGGGCTCGATCCTGTATGCCAAGCTCTCCTATCAATTTCCCGGGCAGCTCGGATACTTCGCGTCGGGCGCGCTCTGCTATTACTACCTGCCGTTGCTGCAGCGGCGGTGGGCACCTGCCGCCGCGCTCGGCGTGGCCGGCCTGATCGTCGCCGATGTCTTCCCGCCACTGCGAATCGTCGTCGAGCCCGCCGCGCTCGCCCTGGTCGTCGCCTTTCTGGCCCTGGGCATCCGCCATCTGGGCAACTTCGCGCGCTACGGCGACCTTTCGTACGGCATCTACATCCTCCACGTGCCCGTGCTGCAGACGCTGGTCGCACTGGGCGTCTTCGAGCGCAATGCCTTTGGCGCGTTCGCGCTCGCCATCGTGATCGTCCTCGCGCTGGCGTTCGCATCATGGCACCTCGTCGAGAAGCCGTTCCTGAAGCGCGGCTCGCACTACGTCGTGGCGAGTCGCGGCGCATGACGGGCAGCGGCTGAATCTGCATCGGCCTGCCGCTACGCAGGCCGCATGGCGCCTGACGTCGACCGACGCTCGCGAATGGCATCCGCAGGTAAAATGCGGGATGGCCCTGAAGCGCAATCCGCCGCAGACTTTTCACCGTGCGGCGCGATCGCCATCCGCGCAACGCGGGATGAGCGCGCGGCGCCGCCGCAAAGCAGGAGCCCGCAATCCATGACCGGCGCTGCATCGGATGGGGAACCCCGCGCGGGCTGGCGCAGCTGCATCGATACGGTCGAAACCAGCGACGCGCAGCTGGCAGCGCCGCTGTTCCGCAAGAGCTTCGGGCATCCGGTGCCGCCGATGCCGCGGCATTACGTGATGTTCTACCGCCCGCCCGCGGCCCAAGGAAACGATTCCGCGCAGCCCCTGGTCATCGGCTACACGCACCAGCTCGCGTTCGAGAACGTCTATCTCGCGGGTGGCATGTGCGTCGACCCGGCGGCGTACCGGATGTTTCCGCGCTGGCTGTTCGACGAAGTGAAGCGGGAAGGCGGGCTCGCGACGATCATCATGAAGGAGAGCTTTGCGACGCTAGGAGATTGTCCTGCGGTGTTCGGGCACGTCGGCGACAGGCGCGCGCGTCTTGCCGATCTTCGCGCCGGATTCGTCGACACGGGCAGGCCGTATCTGATGGTTCACTGGCGCCGGCCGATGCCACGCGAGGCGCAGGAAGCGCTGATCGACCGCGTCGAGCGCATCGGCCGATTCTGAGTGCGCCGCAATGCGATTCGCGATTCCCGTCCTGAATTACCATTCCGCAAACATTGCGGGCAGCGACTACGCGACCAACGATCATGTGGCGTTTCGAACCGACCTCGACCTGCTGACCGACGCCGGCTGGACGATCCGGCCACTTCATCGGCTGGTCGAGGACACCATCCTCGGGCGCGCGGCCCCTCCGCCCAGGGCGGTCGCTCTCACGTTCGACGACGGCACGGATTTCGACTTCGTCGATCTCGTCCATCCGCACCACGGCCCGCAGCGAAGCCTGTGCAACCTCCTGCGCGACCATCGGTCCGCGGTTGGCGCGCGCCAGCCTGACGCACACGCGACGGCCTTCGTGGTCGTGTCGCCCGATGCCAGATCCGAGCTCGACCGGAGGTCGATGATCGGCGCGCGCTGGTGGAACGATACGTGGTGGCAGCCGGCGATCGCGAGCGGGCTCATCGGCATCGCCAATCACAGCTGGGATCACAATCATCCGCTGGTGTCGGAATCGGCTCCGACCGGTCGCGCGCGCGGCACCTTCGCGTCGATCGACGACTTTGCGGCCGCGGAAGCCGAGATCGCCCGCGGCGCGGAATACATTCGCCGCGTCGCCACGAATCCCGCCGAGAGGCTTTTCGCGTATCCCTACGGCGAGGCGAACCCGTTTCTGGCGGAGGAATACTTCCCGGAGCACGGGGCCCGCATCGGCGTCGACGCCGCATTCACCAGCAAGTGCGCGCCGATGACGGAGGCCAGCGATCGCTGGCGCCTGCCGCGCCTCACCTGCGGACAGCATTGGAAGAGCCCGGACGAGCTTCGCGCCCTGCTGCGCGACCTCGCCACGTAAGCGCACGCTCGGGTGACGGTTGCGCGCCTCCCGCCGCACCTGAATTCGCCGGCCGAATCCCGCCATCACAACCGTGTAACCACGCTCTGATCATGGCCTTTTCCCCAGCCCACGCGGGCTTGTATTTGCGTTTGTAATTCCCCATTAAGTGCTACATTGATTTCCTGTGTCGGACGTCCTGGGGGAGGAGCCCACCATGTCGAAGGCACCTCGTGTTCTCGTCGTCGATGACGACGAGATGCAGCGCGAATCCCTTGCGGCAGTTCTCGCCGCCGACGGCATCGCCGTGACCCAGTGCGAGCGAGCCACCGATGCGCTGGTGCTCTCCGGTCGCAGCTTCCCTTCGATCTCGTCATGTCCGACATCGTCATGCCCGGCATGGGCGGGCTCGAATTCTGCACGCGCGCCCATCAAATGCGCCCCGACATGCCGGTGGTCCTCATGACCGGGCACGAGTCGGTCATCGACATGGTGATCGCGAGGGGCAACGTCGCACTGCTGAAGCCCTATTCGGCTGCCACGCTGAAGCGCGTGCTCGACGAGCACCTCGGGCGCGACTTATCCGGCGCCGGCATGTCCATGCGAGCTGACCTGCCGTCGCAGGCACCGCCCCTTTCGCGTCGCGGCTCGCTCCCCGTCGAGCGCGCGGACGTCACGGATTTCCATCGCGTTCTCGACGCCGTTCCGGCCGGCGCGTACGTGTGCGATCGCGACGGCCTCATCACCTATTTCAATCGGCGCGCCGTCGAAATCTGGGGTCGCGAGCCGCTGCTGCACGACGCGCGCGATCGTTACTGCGGCTCGTTCCGTCTGTTCGCGCGCGACGGTACACCACTCCCGCATGAGCGGTCCTGGATGGCCCGTGCGCTCTCCGAGAATCGCGAATACAACGGCTGCGAGATCGTGGTCGAGCAGCCGGGTGGCCGCCGCGTCGCCGTGCTCGCGCACGCGAATCCCATGCACGGCGAGGACGGTGAGCTCATGGGTGCCGTGAACCTTCTCACCGACATCACGGACCGCAAGCCCAGCGAGCGCGCGAAGGACGATTTCCTCGAGCTGCTGGGACACGAGCTGCGCAATCCGCTGGGACCGTATCCAATGCCGTCCATATCCTGAGGGGCAAGCCCGCGTCGGACGAGCAGTCGACGTGGGCGCTCGAGCTCATCGAGCGCCAGGTCGAGGATCTCGTCTCGCTGATCGAGCAGGTCGCCGAAATCTCGCGCCTTTCGCGCGGCGACGTCACGCTGGCGCGATCGGCATTCAGCGTCGCTGAGCTCATCATGCCCGCAGTGGAAAACGTCCGCCCGCTGCTGGCGCGCAGAACAGGACTGCGCGCCCAGCCTGCCGCGCGTCGACTCGGTCGCCCGCAGCGATGTGCAGCGGCTGCGCCACGCCGTCGAAGCGCTCATCCACTGCGCGTCACGCTCGCAGCGATCAGGGGTCACGGTCCAGGTGACGGCGCGGGTGTATCCGGACCGGTGGACCGTTCTCGCGGGTTCCCCGGACGCCGGCCACGGCGGGTCGAGCGAGCCGGCAGCGCGGGATCCTTCGAATGGAGATCGCGCCCGGCCCGCCGAAATGTGGGCCGGCCTGAAATTCGCGGAGCTTCTGGCGGAATTGCATGGCGGGACGCTTGCCGTCCACGCCGGCGACTCCGACCGGATCATCTACGAGCTTTCCGTGCCGCTCGATCCGCCGCCCGCAACGTAGAGCCCCGGCGCCGATGAATGTCTCTGCGCCGCTAAATGCCGGAAAGGCTCGCGCTCGCCGCATCGCCCGGCATCAGGTCTTGTCTCCTCCGATCGGAATGGCTGGCAACGGTTTGTAGGAATTGCCCTACGCGGACGCCGCCACCCCGCCTACTTTTCCGCGGCATGTGAGCCGTCATGATCGCTGGATGCGGGTGCCCGGCCCGCGGAGGGCTCGTTCCCTTCGTCCAGGGAGGACGGGAAATGCGGCAGAAGGTTGGGGAAGCCATCCCTAGCGCCGGCATCGGACCGCGATGCCCGGTGAGCTTTTCCACGTCGTCGCGGCGAACCATTTCAGTACACGGCTGAGGCGCGCGGACGCCCGCGCGGCTTGCGTGCGTCCTGCGCTCCCTCATCCGCGAGGAGTCAATGATGAAGGCAACCACCACGACATCGAGAAAATCGGCACCGCGGCCGCATCCGCGCAACGGCGGCGGCGCGGAGATTTCCTTGACTGCCGACTCGGCTGACGGCCGCCTCGACCGGCGCGCGCTGCTGAACGCGCTGCAGGCGATCGCCGACGGCGATTTCTCGGTGCGGCTGCCGGGCGACTGGACCGGCCTCGACGGCAAGATCGCCGACCGCTTCAACGAGATCGTCACCGCCAACCAGAAGATGGCCGGCGAACTGGCGCGCGTGGGGCAGGTCGTCGGACGCGAAGGCAAGACGCGCCAGCGGATGCGCTTCGCCCGCTCCCACGGCGCGTGGGGCGAGATGCAGACGTCGTTGAACACGCTGATCGACGACCTCGTGCGGCCCACGACCGAAGTCACGCGCGCCGTCACGGCGGTCGCTCAGGGCAATCTGCTGCAGACGGTCCGGCTCGACGTGGAAGGCCGCCCGCTGGAGGGCGAATTCCTGCGCTCGGCGACCATCGTCAACTCGATGATCAAGCAGTTGAGCGTATTCACGTCGGAGGTCACGCGCGTCGCGCGCGAGGTCGGAACGGACGGCAAGCTCGGCGGCCAGGCGCAGGTGCCAGAGGTCAGCGGCGTATGGAAGGACCTGACCGAGAGCGTCAACCTGATGGCGAGCAACCTCACGGCGCAGGTGCGCAACATTTCCGAGGTGACGATCGCCGTCGCGAGCGGCGACCTGTCGCGCAAGATCACGGTCGACGTGCGCGGCGAGATCCTGCAGCTGAAGGAAGCCATCAACACGATGGTCGACCAGCTGCGCTCGTTTGCCTCCGAAGTGACGCGCGTCGCGCGCGAGGTCGGCACCGACGGGCGCCTCGGCGGCCAGGCCGTGGTGCCGGGTGTGGCCGGCACGTGGAAGGACCTCACCGACAACGTCAATTTGCTCGCCGGCGAACCTCACGACGCAGGTGCGCAACATCGCGGAAGTCACCACGGCCGTGGCGCGCGGCGACCTGTCGCGCAAGATCACCGTGGACGTCAGCGGCGAGGTGCTGGAGCTCAAGAACACCATCAACACGATGGTCGACCAGCTGAACGCGTTCGCGTCCGAAGTCACACGCGTCGCGCGCGAAGTGGGGACCGAAGGCAAGCTGGGCGGCCAGGCGCAGGTGCCGGGGGTCGGCGGCACGTGGAAGGACCTGACCGACAACGTCAACTTCATGGCGAGCAACCTCACGGCGCAGGTGCGCGGCATCGCCGAAGTGTCCGCCGCGATCGCCGGCGGCGACCTGTCGCGCAAGATCACCGTCGACGTGCGCGGCGAGATCCTCATCGTCAAGGAGACGATGAACACGATGGTCGAGCAGCTCCGCGCGTTTGCGTCCGAAGTGATCCGCGTCGCGCGCGAAGTCGGCACCGAAGGCAAGCTCGGCGGCCAGGCGCATGGTGCCGGGGGTCGGCGGCACGTGGAAGGACCTGACCGACAACGTGAACCTGCTCGCCGCGAACCTCACCACGCAGGTGCGCAACATCGCCGAGGTGACGACCGCCGTCGCGCGCGGCGACCTGTCGCGCAAGATCACCGTCGACGTCAGCGGCGAGGTGCTCGAGCTCAAGAACACGATCAACACGATGGTCGACCAGCTGAACGCCTTCGCGTCCGAGGTGACGCGCGTCGCGCGCGAAGTCGGCACCGAAGGCAAGCTCGGCGGCCAGGCGCAGGTGCCGGGCGTCGGTGGCACGTGGAAGGACCTGACGGACAGCGTCAATGTCGATGGCGAGCCAACCTCACGGCGCAGGTGCGCAACATCGCCGAAGGTCGCCACCGCGGTCGCCCGACGGCGACCTTTCCCGCAAGACTCGCCGTCACGTCGAAGGGCGAGATCGCTCGAGCTCAACGAACACGCTGAATGACGATGGTGGACCAAGCTCAACGCCTTCGCGGGCGAGGTGACGTCGCGTCGCGCGCGAGGTCGGCACCGACGGGCGTCTCGGCGGGCAGGCCAACGTGCCGGGCACGGCCGGCACCTGGAAGGACCTCACGGGCAACGTCAACCTGCTCGCCGCGAACCTCACGAATCAGGTGCGCGCGATCGCGGAGGTCGCCACCGCCGTCACCAAGGGCGACCTCACGCGGTCGATCCAGGTCGAGGCGCGCGGCGAGGTGGCCGATCTCAAGGACAACATCAACACGATGATCGACAACCTGCGGCTCACCACCGACCGCAACACCGAGCAGGACTGGCTCAAGACCAACCTCGCGCGGTTCACCGGGATGCTGCAGGGCCAGCGCGACCTCGCGACCGTCGGCCAGATGCTGCTCTCCGAGCTGGCGCCGCTCGTCAACGCGCATCAGGGACTCATGTACCAGATGGCGGACGAGGGCAAGCCGCACCTGCGGCTTCTGGCGAGCTACGCCAACGCGCACCATGCTCCGTACCCGCCGCGCGCTCTCGCTCGGCGAAGGGTTCATCGGCCAGTGCGCGGCGGATCAGCGCCGCATCCTGCTCACCAATGTGCCGGAGGACACGGTTTCGCTGGCGCCCGGATTCTTCAGCGCGCTGCCGCGCAGCGTCGCGGTGTTTCCGGTCATCTTCGAAGGCGAGATCAAGGCGGTGCTGGCGCTGGCTTCGATCCACGAATTCGCGCCGTCGCACCTAGGCTTCCTCGAGCAGCTCACGGCGAACCTCGGCATCGTGCTCAACAGCATCGAGGTCACGATGCAGACCGAGGCGCTCCTCAAGCAGTCGCAGCAGCTCGCCGCCGAGCTGCAGACTCAGCAGGGCGAGCTGCAGCAGACCAACGACCAGCTCGGCCAGAAGGCGCAGCAGCTGGCCGAGCAGAACGCCGAGGTGGAGCGGAAGAACCGCGAGATCGAGCAGGCGCGGCGCGCGCTGGAGGAGAAGGCGACCGAGCTCGCGCTGACGTCGAAGTACAAGTCGGAATTCCTCGCCAACATGTCGCACGAGCTGCGCACGCCGCTCAACAGCATCCTGATCCTGGGGCAGCAGCTGGGCGACAATCCCGACGGCAACCTGACGGCGCGCCAGGTCGAGTTCGCGCGCACGATCCACGGCGCGGGCTCCGACCTGCTCAATCTCATCACGGACATCCTCGACCTCTCGAAGATCGAGTCCGGCACCGTCACCGTCGACGCCGAGGATCTCCTCTTCACCGACGTCGTCGCCACGGTGAACCGCACGTTCCATCTCGAGGCCGAGCGCCGTCGCCTCTACTTCGACGTGGATGTCGACCCCGGTCTGCCGCGGCGCATCGTCACCGACTCGAAGCGGCTGCTGCAGGTGCTGAAGAACCTCCTGTCGAACGCGTTCAAGTTCACCGCCAATGGCGGCGTGCGCCTCGAGGTCGCCGCGGCGACCGAGGGCTGGAGTCCCGACCATCCGATCCTGTCGACGACCAACACGGTCGTCCGGTTCGAGGTGAGCGACACCGGCATCGGCATTCCGCCGGAAAAGCAGAAGCTCATCTTCGAGGCGTTCCAGCAGGCGGACGCGGGCACCAGCCGGAAGTACGGCGGAACCGGACTGGGTCTCGCGATCAGCCGCGAGCTGGCCGGGCTCCTCGGCGGCGAGATCGTGCTGCAGAGCACGCCCGGGTCCGGCAGCACGTTCACGCTCTATCTGCCGCTGCGGTACGTGGGACCGCTCGGCCACGGCGGCGAAGTCGCGGCCAGGTCGGCGATGCTTCCGCGCCGCCACGCCCGCGCTCCGGCGCTCGTCATCGCCCGCCGGCCGGAGCCTTTGACGGTGAGCCTTCCCGACGATCGCGCCGACCTGAAGCCGGGGCGAATCGGTGATGCTGATCGTCGAGGACGACCCAAGCTATGCGCGGGTGATCGTCGACCTCGCCCGCGCCAACGGGTTCAAGGTGCTGGTTGCCGCGAAGGGGGCCGACGCGCTTGACCTGGTACGCCAGTATCAGCCGACCGCCGTGTCGCTCGACGTGTTCCTGCCCGACATGCTGGGATGGACCGTGCTCTCCCAGCTCAAGCGCGATCCCGCGACGCGTCACATTCCCGTGCAGGTCGTGACGCTCGACGAGGACCGCCTGCACGGTCTCGCCCGCGGCGCGTTCTCCTACGTGGCGAAGCCGACGACCGCGGATGGCCTCAACAGCGCGCTGGCGCGGATCAAGGCGTACGCCCAGCCGCGGCGCAAGCGCCTGCTCGTCGTCGACGACAATCACGCCGAGCAACAGAGCATCGAAGCGCTGCTCGCGCACGACGACATCGACATCACGATGGCCGACACCGGCACCGCGGCGCTCGTCGCGCTGCGCGAGCAATCCTACGATTGCGCGGTGCTCGACCTCCGGTTGCCGGACATGTCGGGCTTCGACGTGCTGGAGGCGATCAAGGACGAGGGCACGCTGCGCGACCTTCCGGTCGTCGTGTTCACCGGCAAGGAGCTCTCGCCCGAGGAGGACGCCAAGCTGCGCATGCTGGCGCGCAGCGTCGTGGTCAAGGGCGTCGAATCGCCCGACCGCCTGCTCGACGAGACGGCGCTGTTCCTGCACCGCGTGATCGCGGACCTGCCCGAGGACAAGCGGCGCACGCTGGAGCGGCTGCACGGCTCCGACGACGATCTGATCGGGAAGGAAGTGCTGATCGTCGACGACGACGTGCGCAACATCTTCGCGCTTTCCAGCGTCCTCGAGCGTCGCGGCATGCACGTGCTGACGGCCAACACCGGCCGGGAGGCGATCGAGAAGCTCGAGGAGACCCCGGGCGTCGCCATCGTGCTGATGGACATCATGATGCCGGAGATGGACGGCTACGAGACGATGCGCGAGATCCGCGGCAACGCGGGATACCGGCGGCTGCCGATCATTGCGCTGACCGCCAAGGCGATGATGGGCGACCGCGAGAAGTGCCTGCAGGCGGGGGCGTCGGACTATCTCGCGAAACCCGTCAACACCGAGCAGCTGATCTCCGCGCTGCGCATGTGGCTGCATCGCTGACCGCCCTCGACCGATGAAGCCGCTCAACATCCTCCTGGTGGACGATCAGCCGGCGAAGCTGCTGACTTACGAGGCGATGCTGGGCGGTCTGGGCGCCAACCTCATCAAGGCGCCGACGGCACGCGATGCGCTCGGCCACCTGCTGCGCGAGGACATCGCCGTCGTGCTCATGGACGTCAACATGCCCGAGGTCGACGGCTTCGAGCTGACCGCGATGATCCGGGAGCATCCGCGCTGCCGGAGGACGGCGATCATCTTCGCCTCCGCCGTTCACCTCACCGACACGACCGGCTGCGCGGCTACGAAACCGGCGCGGTCGACTACGTGTCGGTTCCGGTCGTGCCGGAGATCCTGCGCGCGAAGATCGGCGTCTTCCTCGACCTCTATCGCAAGTCCACCGAGCTCGAGCACCTCAACGCCACGCTCGAGGAGCGCGTCGCCGCGCGCACTTCCGAGCTCGAGCAATCCATCCGCCAGCTCCGCGAGAGCGAGAACCGGCTGCGGCAGCAGCGCGAGGCGCTGGCGGAAGCCGACCGCCGCAAGAACGAGTTCCTCGCGATGCTCGCGCACGAGCTGCGCAACCCGCTGCAGCCCATCCTCACCGCAATCGAGCTCGCGCGCCAGCCGAAGCTCGCGCCCGCGGAGCTGCAGTGGGGCCGCAAGGTCATCGAGCGACAGGTCAAGCTGCTGGCCCGGCTCGTCGACGACCTGCTCGACGCGAGCCGGATCAACAGCGGGAAGCTCGAGCTCCGCAGGGAGATCGTCGCGATGTCGCAGATCGTCGCCGCCGCCGTCGACTCGGTGCGGCCCCTGGTCGACGGCAAGAAGCTCACGCTCGACGTGCGTTGCCCCGACGAAAGGATCGAGATCGTCGCCGACGGCGCCCGCCTGACGCAGGTCCTCTCCAACCTGCTCAACAATGCGGTGAAATTCACGCCTCGAGGCGGCAACATCGCGCTGTCCGTTGCGCGCGAGAACGGCGAGATCGCGGTGCGCGTCGTTGACGACGGCGCCGGCCTGTCGGAAACCGAGCGCGCCCGGGTCTTCGAGATGTTCTATCAGGGCGACGCACGCGCGGGCGCCGGGAATGGCGGCCTCGGGCTCGGCCTGGCGCTCGTCAAGCAGCTCGTGGAGCTCCACGGCGGCAGCGTCTCGGCGCGAAGCGCGGGCCGCGATCAGGGAAGCGAATTCTGCGTGCGGCTGCCGGGGACGATCGACGGAGGCGACTTCCGCAGCGAGCGCCTGCCCGATTCCGCCGCGCTGGCGCCCGGATCCTCACGAAGGATCCTCGTGGTCGACGACAACCGTGATGCGGCCGATTCGCTGGCACTCATGTTGCGGCTGCTCGGCAACCAGGTCGACACGATCTACGATGGAACCGTCGCGGTCCCCGCCGTCGAGAGTTTCAAGCCCGACGTCGTACTCATGGATCTTGGAATGCCGAGGCTCGACGGGTACCAGGCCGCGCGCGCCATCCGCGCGCATTGCGGCGACCGGAAGATCATGATGATCGCGATCACCGGCTGGGGCGGGGATACCGACCGCCAGCTCTCGCGCGACGCCGGCTTCGACCGGCATCTGGTGAAGCCGGTGGTGCCGAGCGAGCTCCTCGCCGTGCTGGAGTCGTTCGGCCAGGTCGCGCCGTCGTAAGCCCGGCTCGGGAACCTGCCCCTAGGAGCCTGTCGGGCTTGGTTTCGTGTATGCGACGGAGGCGGTTTGGGCGCAGTTCAAGGCGCGAGACCGAGAGCATATCGGGAATATGCTGAGGGCAAGCAACGCAGAAATGCGCCCAAAGCGCCCCGTCCCTTCGGGTCGCTGCCAAAAAGCGCGTCTGCTTTGTTGCTCGGCTTGCGAAGATTCGCGATATTCGCTGCGCCTCGCGCCGCGCATCCATCGCTTTTTGGCCCGGCAACGCATGCGCGAAGCCAAGCCCGACAGACTCCTAAGACCGTTGCGCCGCGAATTCCTTCGCCCGAGCGAAGACCACGACGCGAGTCCCGCTCGAGGCGGCATCGGCCTGCTGTGCGGCCCTCGCCTTGTCCATTTCCCGCCGGATTCGCGAGAACGTCTTCCTGAGATCGGTTTGCACACTCGGCACGTAACGGAACGTCGGATCGAGAATCGATTTCATCGGTTCCTCCCATTCGCGTCAGGCAGAAAGTCACGATTGCACACGCGAAGGCTCATTGGAATTCGCGAAACGGCCTCCACCAGTTCGAACTTTCAGCATGCCGTGCCGTTGCCGATGCCCGCCGCCCGCTGAAATTCATGTAGGGAAAGCTCCGACCGCCTCCGTTCGCCGCCTGGCCGCCGCCCTGGCGTCCGGCCGTGTAGGTCGCCGCGAATCCTGCGCTTCCGGCTGTCCTACAGCGAAACCCGGCGTCGCCGCCTGTCGGGAAGCGGATGCATCGGCGATGGTTGGCCATGGGCGCGGCCGGTCCGCGTCGACCTCCCGAAAGGGCCGAGATGAAACGCGTTTACGTCGTCGAGTATTCCACGCTGGTTCGCAACCGCATCCGCGAGGCGATCGCCGGGCTGGGCGACTGCATGATCGTCGGAGAAGCCGAAGCCGCGAACGAGGCCGTCGTCGACATCGACGAGCTCAATCCGGACGTCGTCATCACCGACCTGCTCCTGCGCGACGGCACCGGCATCGACGTGGTCAAGCGCGTGCGCGCGCGCCACGGGCAACGTCCGGTGATCTACGTCTACACCAACCACGCGGCGCCGACCTACCGGTCGGTCGTCCACGCGGCCGGCGCCGACGGGTTCTTCCAGGGATCGCAGGAGTATCCGATGCTGTTCGAGGAGTTGCGGCACGTCGCGTGACGCGAGGGATCGGCGCGGCAGCACCTCGCGTGACGCGGGCCGCGTGGAGTTTGCGGGAATCGGGACAAGGGGACGGCAAATGTTGAATTCCAGGCAGGCAGTGCTTCTGGTGGTCGTCAGCGTCGCCGCGGGCGTGATGCTCGAGCGCGGCATCGCCGACGCAGGCACCGATCGCGATCGCGGCAGAGGCGCCGGGCAGGCGGCGGGCGTGGTCGACTCGCGCGCGGGCGCGCTTGCGTCGTTCCTCGACGACGCGCAGATCACCGCCCTGGTGAAAAGCGCGCTCATCAGCGAATTCGGCATCGCCTCGCGCAGCATTCACGTCGACACGGCGGATTCCGTGGTCACGCTGTCGGGCGACGTCGGCACGCTGCTGCAGCACGACATCGCAATGCAGATCGCGAGCGATACGGACGGAGTCAGCGACGTCGTCGACGCGGTCTGCGGTGCGGGACATCGCGTCGGTCGATTTCTGGCCGGTCGCAGTCGGGCCGCGTCCGGTCATTGCAGGGAACGATCTGAGGCAGTTCCCAGCGAGTCGGATGTGAATCCCGCGCGCGCGGCACCGTTTCGCGCGCGCAGGCGCACGCCTTCCTAAGCGCCGCCGCGGTGGCCGCGCACCAGATTCTGTTCGATCACGTGTGTCCAGAGCTTGTAATCCTCGACGTTGCACGCCTGCAGCTTTGACAGCAGCGCCGCGTCGAGGTCCTCGCGACGCGGCCGCTGGTCGGGGCTCGCGTTGTCGTTGCGCACTTCGAGCGGCACGCCGAGCGCCTCGGTCAGCGCTTCGGTCAAGATGCCCGATCAGCTCCACCGCGCCCAGCAAGTCGACCTGCCTTTGCGCCATCGCTCTCGCCGCGTCGAAATCGGGGCTTCCGCACAGCTTCCGGCATTGCCAGTTGTGTCGCGACGCGTCGTTGACGTGCGCGTCAACGTATTCGGCGATGCTCATCTGCCCGACGGCGTCGTGCCGCCGATGCTGCGGCCAGCTCTTGGCGTAACGGTAGGCGGAGAGCACCCGCTCGACCGGCTCCCTGACCAGCGAAACGACGAAGCGGTCGGCGAGCTTGCGCTTGAGCCAGAAGGGAAGCTCGAAGTGGCCGGACAACAGTCGCCACCCGGCGATTTCGTCGTCGGTGAGGCGCAGGAACTCCTGCTGGAATTCCTCCGACGATCGCTGGTAGCGCAGCGAGTGCGCGCCGCCGAACCACTGCGCCATGCTGTTGTACAGCGACATCCCGCCCGTCTTCTGGATGTGGACGAACAGGACGTCCACGCGCGGCGTGACATCCGTGTGGAGCGGCTTTCCCGCATCGGGACTCGAAGTCATGCGCGGATCCCCGATGGCCGGAGACGAGGCCGCACGCGCGGGATTCGCAGCTGCCGGCGGTCAGCTGCGCAGGAAGCGGTGATACGATGCCGGCGCCGGAAAAATCGTCGTCGCTGCCCTGATATCACTGCGGGTCCCGGGATGCCGTCGGAGCCGAAATGTAGCGTGTATCCTGCATGCCGGGCAAATAGGGGATCCGGCGGGCACGGAATCCGGGTACAGGCGAGTCATGGGACCGAAAGTGCCCGATCCCGGCGATGGGCGGAGCGTGCGTCGAACATCCCGGCGCCGCTTGCCAGATTCCGCTACCATTCCAATGCTGATGTGCGCTACCGCACAGTTCGCCGGCCCGCAACCTGCTACGCTGTTGTGCGCGCATTGCGCTGCCCGGTGCAACCGGGCGGCTCCGACCCGATGCGGCGCCCGCTTCGACACGAGGACTCTTTCCATGCGCTATGACGAACTGACCCTTGGCATGACCGCTTCGCGCGCCGACCAGGTGACGATCGACACCATTCGCGCATTCGCGGCGGTGTCGGGCGACGTCAATCCCCTGCACGTCGACGCGGAATTCGCCAAGCGCTCGTCGTTCGGCGGCATCGTCGCGCACGGCACCCTGCTGGCGGCCTATGTCTCGGCGGTGCTGGGCCTCAAGCTGCCCGGCCCGGGTACGATCGCGCGGGAGTTCACGCAGCGTTATCGGGGCGCGGTGCGCCCGGGCGACCTCGTCGTGACGACGGTGAAGGTGATCAAGCTCGAGCCCAAGCTGCGCAAGGTCACGTGCGAATGCACGTCGCACGTGAACTCGACGCTCGTCGCACGCGGGCAGGCCTCGATGCTTTGCGAAGCCTGACCGGGCCATTGCGCGCGCCGCCGCCACTGCGCGCGCCGCCGGGCAGCGTCCCCGAATGCCCGCGCGGATCGTCGCGCGGATAGGGTCACCCGATCTCCGCGGTCCTGTCTTGTGGCGGCATGCGCCACGCCAGCACGGCGCAGAGCAAGGCAAGGAGAACGTAGCCCGTCGCCAGCGCGAAGACGAGCGAGGGGACTCCGGCCTGCCACGGAAGGAAGAGTCGCGCGTCGGCATACGGCGAGTGCATCAATCCGACGAGCGTCAGCGCGGCCGCTGCGACGGCGATCGCCGTCGCGATCCGCAAGCGGTGGTCGATGACGAAGATCAGCCACGCCGACCACAGCATCGCGGTGACGATGAATCCGTTGCCGAGCATCGCGATGACGGTGAGGCCGCGCTGCACCGATTCGGGCAACGCCGAAACGTCGACCTTCGCCGCGGCGATGAGGCTGCCCTGCTCGATGTTGACGAGATTCGCGATCACCGGAATCAGCGCGATCGCGATCGCCTTCAGGTGCCTCGGCGCGGTCGTCGCCATCGCCTGCTCCGCCATCTCGAGCCCGACGAAGATCAGCACCGGCACGACGACGGATTCGGGCAGCCAGCCGATCAGCGCGCCGATGACGCCGGTCGCGGCGCCGACCCCGATGAATAGGCCCGTGGCGAGCGTGTAGCCGGCGCGGCTGCCCATGTCCTTGTAGGCGGGATGGCCGATGTAGGGCGTGTTCTGGATCACGCCGCCGCACACGGCCGCGGCCAGCGTCGAGACGCCTTCGACCAGCAGGATCGAGCGCGTCCTGTACGCGTCGCCCGCCACCGCGGCCGATTCGGTGTTATCGATTCCGCCGATCACCGTCGCGATCGCGACGGGGATGGCGAGCGGCACGTATTGCCATGCGGTCGACAACCCGTCGACGAATGCAAGCGTGGGCCATGGCAGCGACAGCGTGCCCGCACGAGCGCCCGGCTGCAGCGGCGGCGGCGTGTAGCCAAGCTCGCGCGCGATCGCATACGCGGCGAGGCCGGCCACCACCGACACGACGACCGCCGGAAGCCGCAGCGGCAGCTTCACCTTGCCGACCAGCGTGACGAGGATCACGCCGAGCGCGACCATTCCGCCGATCGGCTCGGCGAGAATTTTGACGAACGGGAAGAACATGATGAGCCCGATGGCGACGGCGGAGAGCGCGCCCAGCAGCGCCGCGCGCGGCAGCGCGCGACGCAGGGCATCGCCGAAGAACGCGGCAACGAGCTTGGCGACGCCCATGATCACCATCACCGCCATGCCGATCACCCAGGCGCGCTGCGCGTCGCCGGTCGCGACGTACGCCGGGCCGACCACGCCGAAGCACAGCGCAAACAGCGAAGGCGTGTCGATGCCGAGCGGCATCGCGCAAACGTCGTGGCGGCGCTCGCGGCGGGCGAGGCGAAACGCGAGCCAGGTATAGAGAAGGTCGCCGACGAGCACGCCGAACGCGGTGCCCGGGACCATGCGGCCGAGCACGACGTCGGCCGGCATGTGGAAGACGCCGACCAGGATGCCCGCCATCGCGACGAGCAGCGCCGTGTTGTCGACGGCCAGCGCGAAGAATCCGTTGACGTCGCCGCGCGCATACCAGCGGTAGCGAAACGGCTCCGCGAAAGTCATGCGGGCAAACCGGCCGCATTTGCGCCGGCCCGCATTGGAGCGGAATATGGGAGTGTTCTGCGATGTTGACGCGGTTCGAGGTCCCGGCAGGCGCGCCTTCCATCCGTTCGGGGGGCAGGAGATTTCGCCATGACACGCTCGCTACGCATGATTCTGCTCGCCGGTCTCGCGCTTTGCGCTCCGCTTGCGCACGCAAGCTACCACACGTTCCAGATCGACGAAATCTACACGAATGCCGACGGCACGGTTCAATTCGTGGTGCTGCGCGAAGCCGCGGGAATGAACGCACAGAACCTGCTTTCCGGACAGATGCTTTCCAGCACCACGCCGGCGGGAACCGCGAATCTCGTGTTCAGGACCGATCTTTCGGGCGGCACGTGCTATTACGGCATGTGCATGCAGAGCCCGACGGCGTTCTCGCACGTGCTGATCGCCACGCGCGGGTTCGTCGCGCTCGGGCTCGTCACGCCGGATTACGTCATGCCCGACGGCTTTCTCGCGCCCGGCGGTGGCACCCTCAATTACGCGGGCTTCGACCAGTGGACGTACGGCCCGCTGCCCACCGACGGCGTGAACGCCCTGTTCCGGTCGGGGGGCGTGAAGGAAAACGTCGGGGTGAACTTCAAGGGCGCTTCGGTGATCGTGGCGCTGGCGGCGCCCGCGCCGCCCAGCTATCACGGATTGTGGTGGAACCCGGACGCCGACGGATCGGGGATCAACCTGTCGCACCAGGGCGACCAGATCTTCGCCACCTGGTACACCTACGACACGAGCGGCAACGCCTTCTGGCTCTCGATGCTCGCGAGCCGCACGACGCCGGCGGGCGCCGTCTATGGCGGCGACATCTACATCGATTCGGGACCGCCGCTCAACAACTTCACGGGCAGCGCGACCGCGACCAAGGTCGGCACCGGCACGCTCTCGTTCAGCGACGCGAACTACGGCTCGTTCGCGTACGACATCGTCAGCGCAGGCGGGGCGAGCAACGTCCAGCAGTCCGAGTTCATCAACCGCTTCGTCCTCGACGGCACCACCCCGCAGCCGGTCTGCGCCTACGCCGCGGCACCCGACCTGGCGGGCGCGACCAACTATCAGGATCTCTGGTGGGCTCCCTCCGAATCGGGCTGGGGGGTCGACTTTGCGCACCAGGGCAACCAGCTGTTCGCCACCTGGTACACCTACGACGCGAAGAGCGCGGGCGCGGGCAATCCGCCGATGTGGCTATCGGCGCTGATGCAGCGCCAGGGTATGTCGAACGTGTTCACCGGACCGCTCAACCGCACGTCGGGGCCGCGTTTCGACAGCTATGTCGCGATGTTCGATACGCAGCAGGTCGGTACCGCGACGACGACGTTCGCCGACGGCAATCACGCCACGTTCGCCTACGTCACCGACGGGACCGGTGGTCTGCCCGCGATCAACCAGAGCAAGACGATCACCCGCTTCCTGTTCGCCGCGCCCGCCGGGAACGACCTGCCACTAGGGCCTCGCCGAAGCCGGATGCCGGCCTGAATCCAGGCGGCGGCGTGCCTCATCCCGGGCAATAATCTCACCGCTCACATCGGATTCGGTGCCCGATTCCGCGATTGTTGCACCGCACATCGCCGTGCACGCCCTCGCCTGTCCGGGCGCGGCGCCACCGACGCGCAGCGCCCAGCGACTGCCGCACACCGGCACATCGCCGCATGCCACGCCGGGCCTCTGCTACGTAACTCTCTCCGGAACGCGTCTTGCTTGCTTACCGGAGCGGCACGGCAGGCGCGGGGTTCTTGCTGCACCGGGCAGGCCCCGCTCCTTTACCAATCGAACCCCTCCGGAGACAGCGATCATTCTTCCCGCGATCCCGCGTTGGTGCCTCGCGATCCTGGTGCTGTCGGCGACGGCCGGCCTGGCGGCAAGTCCGGAAACCTGTCTCACGCTGCGCGACAATTCCGCGGTTGCGCAGTGCGCGAATCAGTACGCCCCGGGCCGCGTGCCCGTCTACAACCGCGAGCGGCCCGCGGCTCCGCCCGATGCCCGCTTGGCGGCGGCCCGCCCCGAAGACGTGCTGCAGGCGGTGCCGGTGCCGCAGAAATCGCAGGCGTCGACCGAGTCGGCGGCGCCTTCTGCGACGTTCACGGGCCCCGAGCACTACGCATTCATCCTCAACGGAATGGCCATCAGCGGCATCGCCGGCTTCGTCCTGCTGGGAGTCGTCGGGTGGGTCTGGCGCATGAAGGGCGCGTCGACGAAGCGCTGTCCCTATCTGCTCCGCGCGCGTGAGCTCTAACGCGCACGTCTGCAAGTCCTGCTTCCGGGTGATCTGACGCCCGCGAGGGCGTGATCTCAGGCGGCCCGCGCGTCGGAAAGCGGATAGAGCCGGCTCGTGCGAGGCACGCCGGCCAGCAGGTATTCCATCTGGTCAGCGAGGATGCGGCGATTGCGCAGGATGAACTGCTCGTGCCGGTTCGGCACGTACGGAACGTAGAGGAGCGGCATTTCGGCCTGCTCGGGCGTCCGGTTCGACTTGCGGATGTTGCACTTCTTGCATGCGGTGACCGCGTTGGTCCACGCATCGCGTCCGCCCCGCGATACCGGGACGACGTGGTCGCGCGACAGGTCGCGGCTCATGTAGGCGTTGCCGCAATAGGCGCACAGGTGCCGGTCGCGCGCGAACAGGAGCGCGTTGGTCAGTCCCGGTACGTGGATATGGTGGCCGCCGGCGCTGCCCTTGATGGCCAGGATGGACTTGGTCGCGATGCGCGAGCGCTCGCCGTTCTTCTGCCAGCCGCCGCGAAACTCGCGCACCTCGTGGCCGAGCGACCACGCTACCAGCTGCTTCGCGTGGTAGGTGATGGCCTCCTCCAGCGCAACCCACGCCTGGGGAAGGCCGGCCATGTCGACGGTCAGTACCAGGGGATCCATGCCCTCGCGCGGCTCCTTTGCCCACGGATCGTACCGCGGATTGACCCCGCTGTAACGTCCCTGCACCCCGGCGGTGCGGCGGCGGGCGTGGCGCGACCCTTGGCATTTGCGCTTCCATGCGCATCGGAGCGCGACGACCGCGGGCCGCCTGGCGCCGATCGCACACCCGCGCGCATACGCTTGCCGGTTCGCGCTTTGCATGCGCGAAGCCGCTGCGGAGATGGGATTCCGCATTCGGCAACGGCTTTCTCATGGCGCGCCGACAGGACGTGCGGCATGCTTCGGTCAGCGAATCAGTGCGGCCGCGGGAAACGCGAATGCGAGGTGACCGTACTTGCGCCCCATCGCCTGCGCGGCGTGGGCGAGGTGGCGCGCGCAATCCGCCTGCAGGTCCGCGGCGCCCGTCACCGCCGCGCGAATCGGTCCGGGTGCGAACGTGCGCTCGCCGGCCTTGGCGATGATCGCGGCCTGTCCCTGCAGGATCCGGGCAACCGAGTGCGCGAAATCGATCTGTGCGCTGACCGCCTGATTGGCGGTGAATGCGGCGAAGGCCATCACGGCGTCCATCGGGGCCGTGGCCGGAGGGGCGCCCGACGCATCGAAGGGGCGGCCCCAGTTCCCGAAAGCGGGAAAATGGCCGCCGACTCCATGTATTTCCGACCGGGGTCGTGACTTCATCCAGAGGTGCCTTTCCGAGTTTTGCTGCAGTGCAGCATAACATAGGCAGCCGTGCGCTCCAAAGGTTCGCGTCCAGGTCCATTTGGGCGCGCCGGAAGGATTTGCCTTGTTCGATCCCCTCTTGCCGCGCCGCCTACCCCATATGGCCGGCGCTCGCAGTGAGCGGTCACTCACACGGCGGCGGAGGGGCGATTCGCGCCATCGCCAACCGTCCGCCAAATACCGTATCCTCCCGGGGTCCGCCTCCGGCCCGAAGGCAAAACCATGAGCCACAAGCACGAGAACCTGCTCCGCGCGATCTTTCACGACCCCATCAGCGGCAACATCCATTGGCGCGAAATCGAGTCGCTGCTGAACCATCTCGGTGCCAGCCTGGAATCGCTACCCGGCGCGCGCATCCGCGTCAAGCTGAATGGCTACGAGGGAATCGTCCACCGCCCCCACCACGGCAATTCGCTGGGCCGCCAGGACGTGCTGCACATCCGCGAATACCTGTCGCATGCCCGCGCCACGCCTTCGCAGTACGAATCCGGCAAGTCCGGCCCCGAGTGAGCGAGGCGGCGAACGAAGTGAGCAAGGCCCGAAGGGCGCGTCGCCGAGCAACCGAGGGCGGCCGACGACGCGACGGCACGCGTCGCTGCACCGTGCGGAGGCTCGCGTGAACGTGTCCGCCGACCGCCGACCGCGCGGTCCGTCCGGAACGGGTGCCGCGTGATGGACGTCAACTGTCCCAACTGCAGCAGCACGATGGCAGCGCAGGCGCTCGACGCGCAGCCCACCTTGCGTCCCGTCCAGACCTACTCCTGCGCGTCGTGCAATCTCTTCTGGTTCGACAACACCGCAAGCATCCAGCTCTCGCCCAAGGCGGTACTCGGGCTGTTCGAGGCGATCGGCAAGGCCGCCACCACGGCGCGGACACCGCTCGCTTCGAATTTCAACTGCCCGCGATGCCGGAGCTTGCTCGCGTTCACGCACGACCTCCAGCGCACGACGCGCTTCACCTTCTGGCGCTGTCCGCTCGACCGGGGCCAGCTGATCACGTTCAACCAGTTCCTGCGCGAGAAGAACTTCATCCGTGCGCCCTCGCCCTCCGAGCTCGCGCGGCTCAAGGCCACCGTCAAGCAGATCGCCTGCTCGCAGTGCGGCGCGCCGATCGACCTCGCGAACGACAACGCCTGCCCACACTGCGGCGCCGCGGTGGCGCTGATCGACCCGGACGGCGTTGCCAAGGCGCTGCACGATCTTGCCGCCGGCGCGGCGCAGATTGCACCGGGCGATGCCGCCGGTACGAGCACGGCGCTGTCCGACGCACAGATCGACGCGATCTTCAACGTGGCCCGCCTGCGCGACAGCGAAGGCACGAGCGATCTCGTGGCGATCGGCGCCGCGGCGATCGGTGGGATCGTCGGCGCGCTGATCGCGTCGCGCTTCTGACGAGATCGCGGCGGCACCGCGCGCGGCCGCGTCAGATCGACGGCGGCGCGAAATCCCTGGGCAGCGCGGCTTGCAGCGCCGCGCGCGCGGCCTCGTCGAGCGGCACCAGCGGGGGGCGCGTCGCGCGCCATCCGTCGTCACCGCTTGCTTGGGCGATCGCGGCCTTGAGCGCCGGGACGAGCGGAAACTTCTGGAACGCCTGCCGTACCGCGTCGAGCGCCGCCTGCTGCGCGGCGGCGTCGGGCGCGCGCCAGTCGCGCGCGAGGCGCAGCATCGCGCCGGGGTTGACGTTGGCCGTTGCGGAAATGCATCCGGCGCCTCCCGTGACGAGCGTCGGCAGCAGGAACGTCTCGCTGCCTGCGTAGACCGCGAAGCCGCGTGGTGCGAACGCCTCGATGAGCTGCCGGGTGAAGGCGAAGTCGCCGCCGCTGTCCTTGATGCCGGCGATCGTCGACGGATAGCGCTGGAGCAGCCGCTCGATCAGCGGCACGCCGAGCGGGACCTGCGCGACCGGCGGGATGTGGTAGAGGTAGAGTCGCAGCCGCGCGTCGCCGACGCGCTCGATCACTTCCGCGTAGCTCGCGAACAGCCCGTCATCGCTGACGTTCTTGTAATAGAACGGCGGCAGCATCAGCACGCCGGCGCACCCGCGCTCCATCGCCGCCCGCGTCAGGGCGACCGTGTCGGGAAAGGCGCAGCAGCCGGTGCCCGGCACGATGCGCTCCGCGGGTACCCCGGCGGCGACGAGCGCGTCGAGAAGCTCGATCTTCTCCGCGGTCGCGAGCGAATTCGCTTCCGACGTCGTGCCGAACACGGCAAGCCCGACGCCGGATCCGATGAGCCAGCGGCACAGGCGCACGAAGCGCGCGATGTCGGCCGAGAGGTCATTGGCGAAGGGCGTCAGCACCGGCGCCATGACCTGAGGCAGCGAGGCTTGCGAAGGCAAAGGCGGCTCCCTGAAAATGGTGCTGCGTTCATCGACGACATCGCGCCGGGACTTGCGCGATTATCGCAGCTTCGACGGACGGTTCGCTCGGGACGCCTCGCGGGCGCGCTCGCGCCGCCTGCTATAATCCAAGCGAATCTTGCCGCCTGCCCTTTCCGGCCGGCGGCTTTTGTTTTCCCGAAGGACCCGGCCGGCGCGCTCCTTCCGCCACGCCCATGAACGACACCGCCTTTCCTCCCGAGCTCGTGCGCGACGTCGCACGCCGACGCACGTTCGCGATCATCTCGCACCCGGACGCGGGCAAGACGACGCTGACGGAGAAGCTGCTGCTCTACGGCGGCGCGATCCTGCTCGCCGGCACGGTCAAGGCGCGCAAGAGCGCGCGCCACGCGACGTCGGACTGGATGGAGGTCGAGAAGCAGCGCGGCATCTCGGTGACGAGCTCCGTGATGCAGTTCGAGTACGCCGGCCACACGATCAACCTGCTCGACACGCCGGGGCACGAGGACTTCTCCGAGGACACCTACCGCGTGCTGACCGCGGTCGACGCGGCGGTGATGGTGATCGATGCGGCCAAGGGTGTCGAGGCGCGCACGATCAAGCTGCTCGAGGTCTGCCGGCTCCGCGCGACGCCGATCATCACGTTCGTCAACAAGCTCGACCGCGAGGTGCGCGAGCCGCTCGCGCTGCTCGAGGAGATCGAGTCCGTCCTCGCGATCGACTGCGCGCCGGTCAGCTGGCCGGTCGGCATGGGCAAGGCATTCCGCGGCGTGTTCGACCTTCGCCACGACCGCCTGCTGCGCTTCACGCCGGGCGGCGAGCGCGTCGGCGGCGATACCGAGGAGATCGAAGGCCTCGACAATCCGCGGCTCGACCAACTCTATCCCGGCGAGACCGCGGCGCTGCGCCACGACGTAGAACTCCTGCGCAGCGCGAGCCCGCCGCTCGATCTCGGCGAATTTCTCGCGGGCCGGCAGACGCCGGTGTTCTTCGGATCGGCGATCAACAACTTCGGCGTCCAGGAAATCCTGGAGGCGCTGGTCGAATGGGCGCCTCCGCCGCAGCCGCGCGACGGCGGCGCGCGCACGGTCGCGCCCGCCGAGCCGGCGTTCACGGGGTTCGTTTTCAAGATCCAGGCGAACATGGACCCGCGGCATCGCGATCGCGTCGCCTTCTTTCGCGTGTGCTCGGGACGCTACACGCCGGGGATCAAGGTGCGGCACCTTCGCACCGGGCGCGAGATGAAGATCGGAAGCGCGCTGACGTTCATGGCCAACGAGCGCGTCGCGAGCCAGGACGCCGTCGCCGGCGACATCCTGGGCATCCACAATCACGGGCAGCTGCAGATCGGCGACGCGCTCACCGAGGGTGAGGCGCTTTCGTACCGCGGCATTCCGTATTTCGCGCCGGAGCTCTTCCGCGTCGCGCGCCCGCGCGACCCGCTGAAGTCGAAGCAGCTCGCCAAGGGCCTGCAGGAGCTCGGCGAGGAAGGCGCGATCCAGGTGTTCGCGCCGGCGGTAGGCAACGTCCTGCTGCTGGGCGCCGTCGGTCCGCTGCAGTTCGAGATCGTCGCGCACCGCCTCGCGAGTGAGTACGGCGTCGACGCGCTCTACGACACGGCCAACATCTCCACGGCGCGCTGGCTGACCTTTCCCGACGAGGCGACGCGCCGCGAATTCGAGCGCGAGCAGGCCGCTGCGCTCGCGACGGACGTCGACGGCAATCCGGTATTCCTCGCGACCAACAAGTACAACCTGCAGGTCACCATGGAACGCTGGACGAAGGTCGGCTTCCACGCGACGCGCGAGCACGGCGAGCGGCTCGCCAACGCGTAGCCGCCCCGCAGCGCTCGTGCGCTCACGCGAGCGCCGCGGGGGTTTGCGGCGAGGCCTGCGACGCCACGCTGACCGCGGGTGCCGCCGCGAGCAGTCCTTCGGCCGCGTGGCCGAACAGATATCCCGCGATCACGGCCCACGCGACGAGGATGACGATCATCGTCGCCATCTCGCTCGCCGCGGCGCCCGAACCGCGGCGCCGGAATTGCGGCGGCGTGGCTTGGCGCGGCGACGCTGCCAGTCGGCGCACGTGCCCCCTGAAGTTCGGTCCTGCGGTCTCGGGCGAGGCAAATTCGCTGGCGTCCAATGCGAGCAGATTTCTCATGTCAACCTCCGGTTCCGGACGGCGTCGTCCATGGCAGAAGTCTATGGACGCCCGGGACAGGTGACAATCGATTTGCTTTGCGCCAATATGTGAGCTGTATTCACATACGGAGACCTCGATGGCCGCCCACATTCCGCCCATGCAGGCACTGCGCGCCTTCGAAGCCACGGCGCGCGCACAGAGCCTGAGCCGCGCCGCCGAGGCGCTCAATCTCACGCACGGCGCGATCAGTCACCAGATCAAGGGACTCGAGGCCGATCTCGGCGTGCGTCTCGTCGAGCGCGCCGGCCGCGGCATCCGGTTGACCGACGCCGGCTCGCGCTTCGCGACACGCGTGCGCGGTGCGTTGAACGAGATCGCGGATGCCGTGCGCGAGGTGTCCGAGCGCAAGAATCCGCGGCATCTCGGCGTCAGCGTGCTGCCGTCGTTCGCCGCGCGGTGGCTCCTGCCTCGCATCGGACATTTCATTGCACGGCACCCGGACATCGATCTCGACGTCAATTCGAACGCCGGCCTCGCGGACTTCACCCGCGAGGACATCGACGTCGCCATTCGCTGGGGTCGCGGCGACTGGCCGGGGGTCACTGCCGAGGAGCTGATGGATGACGTCTACTTTCCCGTGTGCAGCCCGCGCTACGCCAAAGGCCGGCTGCCGCGCGCGCCCGCGGATCTCGCGCAGCACACGCTGCTGCGCGCCGACGACGACATGTGGAAGGCGTGGTTCGGCACCGCCGGGCTCGATTGGCCGGAGCCGACGCGGGGGCCGATGTTCAACGATTCGGCGCTGATGCTGCAGGCGGCGGCGGACGGTCAGGGCATCGCGCTCGCGCGAAGCTCGCTGATCGGCAACGACCTGCACAACGGAGTCCTCGTGCGCCTGTTCGACGCCGTATACCGGGGACCGCGCAAGGTGTTTCTGGTGTATCCGCCACGCGCCGCGACGGCGGCGAAGGTGGTGTTCTTCCGGGAGTGGCTGAAAGACGAGATCGAGACGGACGCGAAGCGCGCGGATCTCGCGTTCGTAAAGGCGCCGCGAACGCCTGCCGCGACGCGGTCCTTGCGAAAAGGCGGTGGCAAGCGACCGTGACGCACGCGCGAGCGTGCAGGCCGGTGCGACGACGGTGGAGCGCGACGCGATCGGCACATCGCAGCCGCACCCTATGCGGTCGCGATGCTGCGACGATCAGCTGATCAGCGGTTGCCCGTCGCGCCCGGCGGCGCCGGGTAGTCCGGAGGCGGATAGCTTCCCGACGACGACGGCGGCGGATAACTGCTCGGGGCAGACCCTGGGTAACCCGGAGGCGCGTAATTCTGCGCGGGATAGCGCGGCGCGTAACCCGGCGCCCCGCCCGAATATGCGACGCGGCCCGGAATCTGGTTCCCGTGTGCGTACATGCATTGCATGTACGCGGAGTCATAGCGATGCTGCATCGCGTACGACGACGCACCGGCGACGTTGCTGCCCGCCGCGCTGCCGAACAGCAATCCGGTGCCCGCGCCGATCGCGGCTCCGGCACCGGCCTGGCCCGAGACCGAGCCGATGATCGCGCCCGCCGCGGCGCCCAGTGCCGCGCCGCCGATCGCGTTGGCGGCCGCAGCGTCCTGCGCGGGTTGACCCGCGGCGGGACCGCCGATCGTCGCGCTGGCGAATTGCCGGCAGCTGCCGTCGTCCGCCTGGAACTGGTCGAAGCTCTTGTAGGTGCCCGGCAATACCGTCACCGCGGGACCCGTGGGCACGGTCACGCATCCCGCCAGCAGCAAAGCCGCGGCAAGCGGGGCGATCAGGAATCTGCTTTTCATTGGCCTATCTCGTCTCGGGTCGCGGAAATATCACTGGTACTGCGAATTCGGCGCACCCGGGCGCGGCACGTTCTGCGGAACGACCTGCAGCCACTCGCGGCTGCAGTTCTGCACGTACGGGAAATACCCTGCCGGATCGGTGCAGTAATACCAGTAATTATTCACCGGCGCCTGCGGCGCCTGCTCCACATAGGTGGTGGTGTCGGCCTGCGTGTACCCCGGGTAGCCGTAAGCTGCCCCGTAATACGGATAGCCGTAGGCCCCGTAGTACGGATAGCCGTAGGCCCCGTAGTAGCCGCCCCAGTACGGCCACGCGCCCAGAAAGAGTCCGGTCGCGAGTCCGGCGCCATACCAGCCGCCATACCAATACCGCCCGCCGTAATAGCCGCCGTGCCAGCCGTTATATCCACCATGCCAGCCGCTGCCGCCGTGCCACGCGCCGCCGCTGCCGCCATGCCACGCGCCGCCGCTGCCGCCATGCCACGTGCCGCCGCTGCCACCATGCCATCCGCCGGACCCGCCAGCGTGCGCGCCGCCGCCCATGGATCCGCCGCCGTGACCGCCGACCGCCGCCGCGTTGAGCGAACGCGGAGCCGCTCGCGAGGAAAGCCGCGAAAACCGCCACCAGGATCGTAAGCAATCGTTTGTTCATAATGCCCTCACATGCAGTGTGCCTGTGCATCTAAGACCCCTGCAGCACAGGCCAAGTTCGATGCCCCTAGGAAGAGGCCAACAGAAGCTCGACGCGCGGCATTCCGAAATTGCCTGCGCATTCCGTCATTTGGGTTTGCGCTCCGCACCATCCAAGTACGGCTGATTTCGATCGCCGGACGTTCTTCGCAACGCCTTGTTACAAATTCGAACACCCTGTCGCGCCCGGACGCGAGCGCGAGCGGCGAAGGCACCCACCTTCGCACAACGATAACGTCCGGGAGGCCGTGGAGGTTGACCCCGAGCGCCCGAATGTGCGTCGGAACAGCGTGCGCGCGGCGACCCGTTACGTCAATGCGACATCAGCACCGGCACGGTCATTGACGCCAGCATCACGCTCGTCACGCCTCCCCACACGAGCTGCGTCAGACGAGGGCGGGTGTATCCGCCCATCACGATGAGATCCACGCTCAGGTCCGCGGCCTGCGAAAGCAGCAGCTCGCCGGCCTGGATGTCGGGTGCGACGAGGCGACGCACGGTGGCGTCGACGTCGTGCCGCTTGAGAAATGCGGCAACCTCCTCGTCGGCGCGCAATTCGCTCTCGTCCGTGTAGTCCTCCTGCATGATCGCGAGCGCATGTACCTTCTTCGCCCTCTTGAGGAAGGGCAGCGCATCCGACACGGCATGCGCCGATTCGCGCGAGTCCTTCCATGCGATCAGCACGCGCTCGCCGAGCGTCTTCTGGCTGCCGATGTACGGCACGAACAGCACAGGGCGTCCGCTCGACGTCACGACCGCATAGGCGAGCTCGGCGGAGAACGCGGCGTTCACCTCGTCGCGCGGCGGCTGGCCGATGATCGCGAGATCGGAATAGCGCGCGTGCAGCACCGCGGCGCCGATCGGATCGACGCGCGGCGCGACCCACACCGCGTCGGTCACGCCGGCCTCGGCCGCGATGGCGTGAAACCGTGCCCTCACCGCATCGTGGGCCTCGGCGGTCTGGCGAAACCAGCGGTCCTTGGCGTCGCCGCGCAGCACCGCGGACGCGAACGGTGTCACCTGCGACGTCGGAACGAGATAGGCCGCCTTGAGCTGCGCGGGATATGCGCGCGCGATGTGGGCCGCCGCAGCAAGCCGGCGCTCGCAGGCTTCGCTGTCGTCGGCGTGGACAAAGATGGACCGATAGGTCATGGTGTCCTCGCGGGAGTGGGTAACGGCGTCATTCTGCGGCATTATTCCATCCTCGACCTTGACGCCGCTCACGTTCCGGGCGCGCGGGAATTTTCGTTCTCATGCCGAGGTGAACTTTGAACAGGATTGCACGTGTGTTTGCGGCGCTGTTGCTTGCATTGGCGGCGACCGGCGCCGCGGCGCAATACCCGGGCGGAGGCGGCGGCACCCGCCCCGGCGGCTCGGGGGCTACCGGGGGCAAGAGCGCGCTCCCCCCGCAGCGCCCGCTCGCGCCGGAGCCCGTCCCGGCAACCCTTGCCGACCAGGTCCAGATACAGCTTGGCGAGATCGAGGAAGATCTGCGCATCAGCGCGTCGCAGCGACGGCTCTGGACGATTTTCGCCGATCGCGTGCTGAAGCTCGCCGGCGACGTCGCGCGCGATCGCGACAAGCTGCGCTTTCCCAAGGGCACGGCCGCCGAGCAGTTCGACTTCGTCACCGACAAGGCGCGCGATCGGCTGACCGCCATCGAGGACATCGGCGACGCCGGCAAGCAGCTCTACGCGGCGCTGTCGCCTTCGCAGCGCGAGATGGCGGATCGCCGCCTCGTGCGCCTCGCGATCCCGCTCGTCACGAACGTGAATCCGACGGCACGCGCGGACCGGGACGGCAGCGCCAGCTCCGCACGCTCGCGTCCCGAGCCGCCATGATCGGGACGGCATTCCTGCAAAGACGACGTGCCGCGGGTCGCCGCCGCAGCGGCCCGTCCTAGTCGACCTCGAATCCGCCGCGCCGGCGCGCGTCCCGCGAACCCGGCCCCGCAAGAAGCGCGATGAACCGCTGCGCGAGCTCCGGCGCGCGCGCGCGCGCCGCGACGGCCGCGGCGTAGACCGTCGCAAGCCCGCATCCGGCCGGCAGCGTGCCGACGAGCGCGACGCCGGGCGTGTACAGGATCTCGGTGACCTGCGTGCAGCCCAGCGCGCCCGCAATCGCGCAATCCGCAAGCGCGCGCATCGCGGTCGCTCCGTTCGGATAGGCGTGCACGCGCGGCGTCACTTGCGCCGCGATGCCGAGCCGGTCGAGCACGCCGGCGAAATGAATTCCCGCGGTCGAGCGCGTCAGGTCGGGAACGAATACGGCCGGCGCGGCGAAGAGGGTTGCGCGCAAGGCGTCGCGGTCGTGAATGTCGGGGAACGCCTCGCCCGCGCGCGCCGCGACGCCGGTTTCCACGCGTCCGATCGGCGCGATGCTGCCCGCGACGATGTCGCCGTCGCGCTCGAGCGATTCCAGCAGCGCCGCGGTGAGGATGATCGCGTCGCACGGGGCGCCGGACGCGAGCTGCTCGCGGATCGCGCCGACCGCGCCGAATTGCCCATCGATGGCCGCGCCGGCGGCGGCGAGAAACTCCGGCGCAAGCGCGGCGACGAGTCCCTTGGCCGCGCCGGCGCTGAGGAGGGTCAGCGGCATCATGCGGGGCGGATCACGTCCACGCGTCGCGTTCCGACCGAACGGATGCACGCCGTGTCACACGGCGCACGATCGAGCACGCGTGCGCTAATCGTCGGCGAACGGGGTCCCGCGCATCCACTCACTGATCGGGCTTCGCGCCGGAGATCTGCACGATGCGCGCCCACTTGGCGATGTCGTCGGTCTCGTAGCGGCCGAACTCCTCCGGCGTCATCGTCATCGGCGCCGCGCCCTGCTTCGCCCAGTCGGCGCGGACGTCGGGGCGGTTGACGATCTTCGTGATCTCGGCATTGAGCCGGCTGACGATCTCCGGCGGCGTTCCCTTCGGAGCCATGATGCCGAGCCAGATCACCGCCTCGTAGCCGCGCACGCCGGCCTCGTCCAGCGTCGGCACGTTCGGCAGTACCGTCGAGCGCGCCTTGCCGGTCGTGGCCAGCGGTCTCACGGTGCCGGCGCGCGCGTGCTCGCTCATCGTCGTCACCGCGTCGAACATCATCTGGACCTCTCCCGCGAGCACGGCGGTGCGCGCGCCGGAGCTTCCCTTGTACGGAACGTGCAGGATGTCGACGCCGGCCATCGCCTTGAAGAGCTCGCCGGCCATGTGATAGGGCGTGCCGGGTCCCGACGACGCGTAATTGAGCTTGCCCGGGCTTGCCTTCGCGAGCCTGATGAGGTCGGCGAGCGAATTCGCCTGGACCGACGGATGCACGACGAGGACGAGGTCGGAGTAGTTGACCGGCGCGACCGGGACGAAGTCGCGCATCAGCGCGTACGGCTTGTTCGGGATCAGCGACTCGTTGACGGTCTGCGCGTTCGACATCATCAGCAGCGTGTAGCCGTCAGGCGCGCTCTTCGCCGCCGCGTCGGTGCCGATCACCGAGCCGGCGCCGGGGCGGTCATCGACGACGAACGGCTGGCCCATCGCCTCGGAGAGCTTCTGGCCGATGAAGCGCGCATAGACGTCGGCCGGCCCGCCGGCGGCGAACGGGACGATGATCTTCACCGGCTTTCGCGGATAATCCTGCGCGCCGGCCAGCATCGCCGCCAGCGCCAGCAGCGCTCCCGCGAGAATGGCCGCGACCCGACTCCCCATGAGCATCCTCCGTGGCAGGCCCGGCCCGGCCGGGTTGCTCGTCAATGTACACGATGCGACGCGAGGGGCGCGACGTCCGCCCCTGCGTGGCGGGACCGTTGGCCGTAACCGGCGCCGCCGATTAGAATTGCGGATTGAGCTCGCCTTCGAAGGGGAAATCATGGCCGCTGACACCGCAGGACGCGCCACCGATGCATCGCTCGACGACGCGTCGCTGTACCGCGAGGAGATCTACACGGACCGCAAGGTCGGCACGCTGCGCGTGCTGGTGCCGGTGACGCGTGACGGCGCCGCCGACCCGAAACGCCCGACCGTCTACAGCGGCGAGGCGCAGCTCCTCACCAACATGGGCCCGCTGCCGATCAGCTTCGACATCGATGCCGCGAGCCTTGCCGAGGCGGTCGCCGGATACGGCGCGGCAGCGAAGGCCGGCATCGAGCGCGCGATGCACGAGCTTGCCGAAATGCGCCGGCAGGCCTCGTCGTCGATCGTGATTCCGCAGGGCGGCGCGCTGCCTCCGGGCGGCCCGCTCGGCGGCGGCAAGATCCAGATCCCGTAAGGTACCTCCCGTGACCGAGACGGCGATCCTCGCGGCGTCCGGGCTGCTGCTGTTCGCCTATCTCGTCGACATCGTCGGGCGCAGGTTCAAGCTGCCGTCCGTCGTGCTGCTGATCGTGACCGGCATCGTGCTGCGGCACGCGCTCGATCCCGCGGGCCTCGACCTGAAATGGGTCGAGCCGGTCGTCCCGATCCTGGGCACGCTGGGCCTCATCCTGATCGTCCTCGAAGGCGCGCTCGATCTCTCCATCACGCGCGGGCGCGCCCGCCTCATCGCAACGTCGACCGCGGCCGCAGCGCTCGGCTTCGGCGTGGCGCTCGCGGGAGTGGCCGGGTTCTGCGCGTGGTCGCTCGGCATGCCGATTCCTGCGGCCGTGCTGGCGGCGATCCCGTTCGCGGTGATCAGCAGCGCGGTGGCGATTCCCAGCGCGACCGGATTGCCGGATCGCGTGCGCGAGTTCGTCATCTACGAAAGCTCGCTGTCGGACATCCTCGGCGTGCTCGTCTTCTACTCGTGGCTCGGCGCGAACGGCTCGTTCGGCGACTTCGCGTTGGACCTCTTCGGCAGCGGCGCCCTCTCGCTCACCGTCGCGCTCGCCGCGGCGCCGGTCGTGTTCTACGTCATCAATCGGCTCGAAGGGCACGTGCGCTTCCTGCCGCTGCTCGCCGCCATCGTGTTCCTCTACGCCGGCGGCAAGGTGGTGCACCTTTCTCCGCTGGTGCTGGTGCTCGTCTGCGGGCTCCTGCTCAACAATCCGCATCTCATCCGCTGGCACGCGTGGCTGCGGTCGATCGAACGCGACGGCTACGACCAGACGCTGAAAGAGTTCAAGGGCCTCGTCGCCGAGCTGACGTTCGCGACCAAGAGCTTCTTCTTCCTGATGCTGGGCTACTGGACGAACGTGCGCCTCATGGGCGGCGTTTCGGCGGTGATGACGGCGGTTGCGGTCATCGCGATCATCTACGCGTCGCGCTTCCTCGTGCTGCGCGCACTGCGCCGCGATACGGCCGAGCTCCTCTTCATCGCGCCGCGCGGCCTCGTCACGGTCCTCCTGTTCCTTGCCGCGGGAAGCACCCGGACCATCGACGCGTTCCCCTTCGGCGCGGCGATGCTGGTGGTCCTCGCAACGAGTGCGGCGACCGCGCTCGCGCACCGTCGCCACAAGCGCGACGCGACGAGCCCGCCTTCGCCCTCAGCCACGGCCACGGCACCGGAAGCTCCGCCCGCGGCCGCCGATCCGTGAAGACCGAAGTCCGCCCGTACGGCTTGCGTGTGCGCCATTCACCCCAAAGTAAAAAAAGAATCGCAAGTCTCCCGACGCATGACGACGTTTCCCACGGTCTTCCTTTCGCATGGCTCGCCGATGCAGGCGATCGAGCCCGGCATTGCGGGCGAGGCATGGGAAGCGCTGGGCCGGACGCTGCCGCGTCCGCGCGCCGTGCTCATGGTGTCGGCGCATTGGGAAACCGAGACGCCCAGCGTGACCGGCGCCGCGCTTCCGGAAACCATTCATGACTTCGGCGGCTTTCCCGCCGCGCTCTACCGGATCCAGTACCCTGCGCCCGGTGCGCCCGCACTTGCGCAGCACATCGCCGACATGCTCGACGAGGCCGGCACCGACGCCGCGGTCGATCGCCGCCGGGGTCTCGATCACGGCGCCTGGGTGCCGCTCAAGTGGATGTATCCGCGCGCCGACGTTCCGGTCGTGGAGCTCTCGGTGCAGCCGGGACGCACGCCGGCCGATCACGTCGCGCTGGGACGCCTGCTGGCGCCGCTCACGCGGGACGGCGTGCTCGTCATCGGCTCGGGACACGCGACGCACAATCTGCACGACTGGATGACGAATCGCCGGCATCCGGAAAATCTCGCCTACGTGCAGGAATTCGCGGATTGGCTCCACGGCCGGCTCGAGGCGCACGACACGACCTCGCTCGTCGCCTACCGCAGCGACGCGCCCGCCGCGACGCGCGCGCATCCGACCGAGGAGCATTTCCTTCCGCTGCACGTCGCGTGGGGCGCCGCCGATCCGGACTCGCGCGTCGAGCGTATCGTGCACGGCCTCGAAGGCGGCGCGCTGTCGCTCGATTCGTACGTGTTTCACCCGGCTGCCTCCGCCTAGGCGCCAACCCGCGCTCGCGGGAACCTTCACCCTGCGACAACCTGTCTCAGGGCTATCGCTGCAGCGCGCCGAAAATGCGATGCGGGCTGACGCCCGTCAAGGCGACGCGCGCGAGCGGAGTCACAATGAAATCCGACGCGATTCCCCGCGATTCTCCCTCGAAGGAGATGCCATGACCACGCCCCGCCAGTCCGGATCCCCGATCGCCACTGCCGCGCCACAAGGCGCACGCCGCCGTGCGCGATGGCACGAAGCACGTCGCGCAGGTGATCGCGTTGCCGCGGCGGCGACCCTCGCCGACGCCACCGGCGCCGCCCGAGCCGTCGTTCGCGCGCGACTCGTATGCGTCGACCGCGTTGGCCGAGATCATCGACCGCTCGGTGCACGCGACGACAGCGCGTTTCACGGCCGGACTCTCGCCGATGGCCCTGATGGGCGCCTACATGGATTGGGCCGCGCACATCGCGTTCGCGCCGGGCAAGCAGGCGCAGCTTGCGGAAAAGGCGGCGAAGAAGTGGATGCGGCTCCTCAACTACGCGAGCCGACGCGCGATCCAGCGCGATTCCGTCGAGCCCTGCATCGTGCCGCTGCCGCAGGACCGTCGCTTCACCGGCCCCGCGTGGCAGAGCCCGCCGTACGATTTCATCTACCAGGCGTTCCTGCTGAACCAGCAGTGGTGGCACAACGCGATGACCGGCGTGCGCGGCGTCACGAAGGGGCACGAGAACATGGTCGCGTTCGCGACCCGCCAGTTCCTCGACGTGTTCTCGCCGTCGAATTCGCTCTTCTCCAACCCGGAGGTGCTGGAACGCACGCGCCGGGAGGGCGGGATGAATCTCGTGCGCGGGATGCAGAATTTCGTCGAGGACGCCGAGCGCGCGATCGGCGGCCGCCCGCCGGTCGGGGCGGAAGCCTTCGAGCCGGGGCGCACTGTCGCGATCACGCCGGGCAAGGTCGTCTTTCGCAATCGGCTGATCGAGTTGATCCAGTACGCGCCCGCCACCGGCAGCGTGCGACCGGAGCCCGTGCTGATCATTCCGGCGTGGATCATGAAGTACTACATCCTCGATCTCTCGCCGCAGAACTCGCTCGTGCGCTATCTGGTGAGCCGGGGCTACACGGTGTTCATGATCTCGTGGAAGAACCCGGGGCCGGAGGATCGCGACCTGTCGATGGAGGACTATCGGGCGCAGGGCGTGATGGCGGCGCTCGATGCGGTTGGCGCGATCGTGCCGCGGCGGCCCGTGCATGCCGTCGGCTACTGCCTCGGCGGCACGCTGCTCGCGATCGCGGCGGCGGCAATGGCGCGCGACGGCGATCCGCGCCTGCGCACGATCTCGTTCTTCGCCGCGCAATCCGATTTCAAGGAGGCCGGCGAGCTCACGCTCTTCATCAACGAGAGCCAGCTGTCGTTCCTCGAGGACATGATGTGGGAACAAGGCTTCCTGGACACCAAGCAGATGGCCGGCGCGTTCCAGATCCTGCGCTCCAACGACCTCGTCTGGTCGCGCATGGTGCACGACTACCTGATGGGCGAGCGCGCGCCGATGAACGATCTGATGGCGTGGAACGCCGACGCGACGCGGATGCCGTACCGGATGCACTCGGAGTACCTGCGCCACCTGTTCCTCGACAACGACCTCGCCGAAGGCCGCTTCCCCGTGGGCGGCAAGCCCGTCGCGCTGACGGATCTCCGCGTGCCGGTATTCGCGGTGGGCACGGAGCAGGATCACGTCGCGCCCTGGCGTTCGGTCTACAAGCTCCACCTGCTGACCGACACCGACGTCACGTTCCTGCTGACGAGCGGCGGGCACAACGCCGGCATCGTCTCGCCGCCGGGCAAGGACAACCGGCACTATCGAGTGATGAGCCGGTCGCAGGACGGGCACTATCTCGACCCCGACGTCTGGGCCGCGCAGGCGCCGCGCCACGAGGGATCGTGGTGGCAGGCGTGGTCGGGATGGCTCGACGCGAATTCCGGCGCACCCGTGGCGCCGCCGCCCATGGGTGCCGCCGGCCAGCCGCCGCTGGGCGATGCGCCCGGAACGTACGTGCGACTACAATGATCCGATGAGCGAAGGCCGCACCGACATCGAGGTTCGCCACAATCCCGCCGCTTCGCGCTTCGAGGCAACCGTCGACGGCATGCTCGGCCGCGCCGAGTATCACCTTATCGACGGCGTGATGCGGATCCATCACACCGAGGTCCCCGCCGCGCTCGAAGGGCGCGGGATCGCGGGCGCGCTCGTGAGAAGCGCGTTCGCCTACGCCGAAGCGAACGGCCTCAAGGTCGAGCCGTGGTGCGGATACGTCCGCACGTACATGAAGCGGCACCCCGAGACGCATCGCCTGCTTCCCGCCGGATTCGCGCTGTAACACTCGCGGGATCGCAATGCATGCGTCGCGGTGCTGGCCTAATCCATTCGTCCAATGGCGCGAGCGCCGCGCAGTGGCGATGATGCCTTCCGAGGACGACGCGCACTTGATCGCCCGCATTGAGCTCCCGCGCCCGAAATTCCTGCGTCGGGTGCGAGCGCCGACGCCCCCGTCGCGAGCGGCGCGCCGTCCTCCCTCGAACCCTCGCCGGGAGGCCTCATGCCGCATCTGTTCGATCCGCCGCACCTCGAAACCGAAGCCGCGTACTATGCGGCGCTCGACGAGCTCGACGAGCTCATGTCGATCGAGCCTGACGCACCCGCGGGCCGCCGGTTCGACGAGCTGCTCGCGCTGATCGACGAATACGAAGCGCGCTGCGCTCGTCCGCGCAACGCACCGGGCTGACCGCCGATCGACCGTCGGCGCGGCTTGGGTCAGCGCGAGGCGCCGGCGGCGGCGTCGAGCACGGCCTCGGCCGCCGCGAGATCCTCGAGCGCGAATCCGACCGACTTGAACACGGTGATCTCGTCCGCACGCGTGCGTCCGGGGTGGCGGCCGCACACGAGATCGGCGAGCGAGGCGGCGATGTCACCGGCGCCGATCGCGCCTTCGGCGATCGCCTGCACGAGGTCGCCGCCTTCGGCCAGCGCGCCTTCGCGCGCGTCGACGACGATGAGATCGGCCCGCGCCATCGCCGCGGCGTCGGTCTCGCGCATCGACTTGACGAATGCGCCGACGAGATCGAGGTGCACGCCCGGGCGCAGCCATTCGCCCCGGACCAGCGGCGCGGTGGCGAGCGTCGCGCACGAGACGGCGTCCGCGCTGCGCACCGCCGCCTCGAGGTCGCGCACGGCGACCACCGGCAATCCGGCGCGTGCCATCTCTGCGGCCGCAGCCTCCGCATGCGCCGGCGTCCGGCTCCACAGGCTGATCCGCCTGATTCCGCGCAACGCGCAATAGGCTTCCGCGAGCGCATGCGCTACCCGCCCCGCGCCGGCAATCACCAGATGCGCACTGTCGGCGCGCGCCAGGTACCGCGCGGCGAGCGCGGACGCGCCGGCGGTCCGGCGCGCCGTGAGCTCCTCCCCGTCGAAGAGCGCCACGGGCGCGCCGTTGCGCGCGTCGAACAGCGCGTAGATCGCGTTCACCGCGCGTTCATCGCGCGTCCGGTTTCCCGGAAACACGGTGACGAGCTTCACGCCGATGCGGTGTCCGACTCGCCACGCCGGCATCAGCAGCAATGACGCCCCAGCCTCTCCCGGCACGTCGATCGCGTGGTTCGTGCGCAACGGCGCGGCCACGTCGTCGCGCAGCATGGTCTCGAGCGCCGCTTCCATCCGCGGCCACGGCAGGAGCTCGCGAATCGCCGCGGCGTCGAAATAGCGCATCGGAGTTGCGAGCCGCGCGAGGCCGGACCGCGCGCTGGCGCGCTAGGCGTCCTCGGACAGCGACAGCAGCGCCGCATTGCCGCCGGCAGCCGCCGTGTTGACCGTCACCGTCCGCTCGACGACGAGGCGAGCGAGGTCGTAGCCACCGTCCTGCCCCGGCGCGATGACTGGAACGATCGCGCCCGGCGCCGCGGCGAGCTCTGCGCGCACGCGGAGCGCCCGCTCGGGCGTCGTGTCGAGCAGCACCGCGTCGAGCGCAGAGGGATCGAGCGTGTTGGCGAACAGGACGCCGGCGTCGCCGAGGCGGTCGCGCGCGGCGAGTGAGGCCGGCGTCCGGAGCCACAGCGGCGTGTTGCCCGCGGCGCGGGCCGCGCGCGCCTGCGCGACCAGCGCCTGCGCGTCGTCAGCGATGCACGCGACGACACCGCGAGGAGCGAGCTCCAGCGAATTCGATTCGCCCGTCGGACCCGGCAGCGCGATGCGAGCGGCCGGCAGGCGCGACGACGCCTGCCGCACGAGGCGGCGCAGATACAGCGGCCCGCCGGCCTTGGGTCCCGTCCCCGAGAGACCGTGGCCGCCGAACGGCTGCACGCCGACGACGGCGCCGACGATGTTCCGGTTGACGTAGACATTCCCGGCACGGATCCGGGCGAGGATGCCGGCGGCCGTCTCGTCGATCCGCGTGTGGATGCCGTGCGTGAGGCCGTATCCCAGCGCGTTGATCGCGTCGACGAGCGCGGCGAGCTCGTCGCGGCGCCAGCGGACGACGTGCAGCACGGGGCCGAAGACTTCACGGGTGAGCTCGGCGAGGGCGGCGACGCCGGGAAGCTCGATCAGCGTCGGCGCGACGAACGTTCCGCGCGCGCACGCATCGGCCAGCGGCAGCTCGAACACCGGCCATCCGCGCTCGCGCATCCGCGCGACATGCGCGAGGAGCGCCGCCCGCGCCTCTGCGTCGATCACCGGGCCGACATCGGTCGAAAGATGCCGCGGATCGCCGATCGCGAGCTCGCGCATCGCGCCCTTCAGCATCGCGATCATGTGGTCCGCGACGTCGTCCTGCAGGCATAGCACGCGCAGCGCCGAGCAGCGCTGCCCAGCGCTGTCGAACGCCGAAACGATCGCATCGGTCACCACCTGCTCGGGCAACGCCGAGCTGTCGACGATCATCGCGTTCTGCCCGCCGGTCTCGGCGATCAGCACGGGATCGTCGGCGCGGCCCGCGAATTGCCGATTGATGATGCGTGCGACCTCGGTCGAGCCCGTGAAGAGCACGCCGGCGATGCGCGGATCGCCGACGAGCGCCGCCCCGATCGTCTCGCCCGGTCCCGGCAGGAGCTGCAGCGCCGCGGCCGGAACGCCGGCGCGATGGAAGAGCCGCACCGCCTCGTGCGCGATCAGCGGCGTCTGCTCGGCGGGCTTCGCGAGCACAGGATTGCCGGCGGCAAGCGCCGCGCTCACCTGTCCCGACGAATATTGCGAGCGGAAAATTCCATGGCGAGATAGCGACCATCGGCCCGACCGGCGATGCGCCGGGCATCGCGCGTGCCTCGCTCGCGTAGTAGCGGAGGAAATCGACCGCCTCGCGCACTTCGCCGACGCCGTTGGGCAGCGTTTTGCCGGCCTCGCGCACCGCGAGCGCCATGAACCGCGCGCGCTCCGCCTCGAGCAGATCGGCGGCGCGCTCGAGGCATGCCGCGCGCTCGGCGGCCGGCGTGCGCGACCATTGCGCACCGGCGTCGACCGCGGCCGCGATCGCGCGCGGGACCTGGTCGATCGAGGTCATCGTGACCCGCCCGACCGTGTCGCCCGGATCGGCGGGATTGGCGATGTCGACCTTCGCCGCGCCGTCTCGCGCGGATCCGTCGGCCACGGCCAGCAGCGGGCCGGCTTCGACGGCCGCGGGGGCCGCGTCGAGCTCCCGCGCGAGCATGTTCAGCACCGCGTCGTCGGCGAGATCGACGCCCTCGGAGTTGCGGCGGCCCGGCAGGAGCGCGACGGGCATCGGAAGGTTCGCGTGCGGCGCGCCGCCGGTCCGCTCCGCGGCGACGATCGGATCCTCGACCAGCGACGCGATGCTGACGGCCGGATCGACGATGCGGTTGACGAACGACGAGTTGGCGCCGTTCTCGAGCAGCCGGCGCACGAGGTAGGCGAGCAGCGTCTCGTGCGAGCCGACGGGCGCATAGATCCGGCATGCGGCGCCCATCTTGCCGGGGCCGATCACCTGGTCGTAGATGCTCTCGCCCATGCCGTGCAGGCACTGGAATTCGTATTGCGCCGCGCCGGCCAGCGTGTGGACCGCGGCGATGGTGAAGGCGTTGTGGCTCGCGAACTGCGAATACAGCGCATCCGGCGCCGCCAGCATCGCCTTCGCGCACGCGAGGTAGGCAACGTCGGTGTGCACCTTGCGCGTGAACACCGGATAGCCCGGCATGCCGTCGACCTGCGCGCGCTTCACCTCGGCGTCCCAGTACGCGCCCTTCACGAGCCGCAGCATGAGCCGACGACGATGCTGCCGTGCCAGCGCGACGATCCAGTCGATCGTCGGCCGCGCGCGCTTCTGGTATGCCTGCACGACGAAGCCGAGCCCGTCCCATCCCGCGAGCTCGGGATCGGCGGCGAGCCGCGCCAGCATGTCGAGCGAAAGGTCGAGCCGGTCGGCTTCCTCCGCGTCGATCGCGACGCCGATGTCGTAGCGCTTGCCGAGCCGCGCGAGCGCCGCCAGCCGCGGGCCGAGCTCGGCGAAGACGCGCTCGCGCTGCGCGCGGCTGTAGCGCGGATGCAGCGCGGAGAGCTTCAGCGAGATGCCGGGGCCGGCGAAGACGCCGCGGCCCGCGGCGGCGCGCCCGATCGCGTGGATTCCCGCTTCGTACGCGTCGAAGTAGCGCTGCGCGTCGGCGCCGGTCAGCGCGGCCTCGCCCAGCATGTCGAACGAGTACGTGTAGCCGCGCGCCTCGCGCTCGCGCGCGTTGCCGAGCGCCTCGTCGATCGTGCGGCCGGTGACGAACTGCCGGCCGAGCAGGCGCATCGCGAGGTCGACGCCCTTGCGGATCAGCGGCTCGCCGCCCTTGCGCAGCAGCGACGCGAAGGCCTGCTCGAGCGCGCCCTCGTTGCGCGTGTCGACCAGCCGACCGGTGACGAGGAGTCCCCACGCGGCGGCGTTGACGAACAGCGACGGCGACACGCCGACGTGCGCACGCCAGTCGCCGCCGCCGATCTTGTCGCGGATGAGGCGATCGCGTGTCGCCGAATCCGGAATGCGCAGCAGCGCCTCGGCAACGCACATCAGCGCGACGCCCTCGCGGCTGTCGAGCGAGAACTCGAGCATCAGCGCGTCGACGCCGCCCGCCTGCGAGCGTTCGGCGCGGACCGCCGTGGCGAGCTTCGTCGCCAGCGCCTGCACTTGCGTCAGAGCGTCCGGCGCAAATTTCGCCTCGGCGACGAGCGAGCGCACCGTGGCCACCTCGTCGGCGCGGTGCACGGCCGCGATGCGCTCGCGCAAAGGAGCGAGCGCCGCGTCGGCGTCGGGCGCGAATCCGAAGTCGAAGGCGAATCGAGGGTGCGCGTCGGAATGCAGGTTCATGGAGGGCGCCGGTTGTCCCGGCCCGCGCAGGCGCGGCGGAATCGAGGCGCGATTCTACCCTGCGACGCGCATCGGCAGCGGCGCAACCGCCGGGACGGCCGCGCGGCCGCCCCGGCGTTGCGTCTTGATTCGCCTGCGGGAGCCCGGCGCGCGCCGCCGTAAGCGGCGCACGCCGGGATAATGCCTCAGCCGATCAGCGCGAGCCAGGGCACCGCGACGACGAGGAGCGCCACGATGAACAAGACGCCGAAGATCGCCCCGAGCCGCCAGTAGTCCTTCGATGGCAGGTAGCCGGACCCGTAGTAGACCGGGCTCGGACCCGTCGCGAACGGCGTCAGGATGCCCATGATCCCGAGCGTGAGGCAGAGCAACAGCGCGAAGAGCGCCATGTCGATCCCGGGAATCGTCGCGCCAACCGCGAGCATCACGGGCAGCAGCGCCGTGACGTGCGCGGTGATGCTGGCGAACAGGTAGTGCGTGAAGTAGAACACCAGCACGAGCAGGATCATCGCGACGAACGGCGAGAATCCCGTCAGGTGGGCGGCAACCAGGTCGGCGAACCACTTGACGAAGCCGACCCTGTTGAGACCGTCGGCGAGGGCGACCAGCGTCGCGAACCACGCCAGCGTGTTCCACGCAGGCGCGTTCTTCACGATGTCATCCCAGCTCACGACGCCGAGCACCAGCATCAGCGAGATGACGACGAGCGCGACGGTCGTCGCGTTGATCGTGTCGCCGCCAAAGATCCAGAGTGCCAGCGCCAGCACCACGAGTGCGGCGAGCGTGATCTCCTTGTTCGAGAACCCGCCCATCTTCCTGAGCTCTTCGCCGGCCCACGCCGGCACTTCGTCGCCGGCCTTCACTGTCGGCGGATAGATCCAGTACGTGACGAGCGGAATCAGGATCAGCAGCGCGACGCCGACCGGCGCGAACGCGAGGAACCACTGCGACCAGGTGAGGCTCACCTTCGCCGTCTTGTTCACGAGCTCGATCGCGAGCAGGTTGGGGGCGAGCCCGGTGAGGAACATCGAGCTCGTCACGCAGGTCGTCGCGATCGCGACCCACATGATGTACGAGCCGATCCGCCGCGACGACGGATCGTTCGGATTGGAGTCGTAGAGCGCGGGCAGATTGCGGATCACCGGATAGATCGTTCCGCCCGAGCGCGCCGTGTTGGACGGCGTGAACGGCGCGAGAATCGTGTCGGCGACCGCGATGGCATAACCCAGCGTCAGTGTCCGGCGTCCCATCTTCTTGACGAGCAGAGCGAGATGTGCCGGCCGAGCCCGGTCTTGTCATAGCCCAGCGCGAACATGAACGCGCCGAAGATGAGCCACACCGTGGCGTTCGAAAACCCCGACAGCGCCCACGTCAGCACCGCGTTGAACGACTTGAAACCCGGCTTCGCGAGCTCGGCGGGCGAGAAGAACACGTAGGGCGACAGTACGGAGACGAGCGGTGACGCCGATGAGACCGATCGCGCCGCCGGGAAGCGGCTCCAGCATCAGCGCGACGATCACGCCGGCGAAGATCGCGAAGTAATACCACGCGTATGGCGCGAGACCCTCGGGGGCGGGCACCAGCGCGATCACGAGCGCGACCACGATGGGCACGATCGCCTTCCAGGAGACGTGCGGCGGCTTGATCGTTGCCGCGGTCTGCGGCGCCGCTCGCGCGGGTGCAGCGACTTGATTGGGAGTGACGGAGATGGCCATTGCGATCCTCCGGGTGGTTAGGCGGGCGCACCGCGCCATCGATTCGGCAGCGGCGCCTCGCGAGGTGGAACAAACGGTCGGCGCGACCGTGCGCATGACGCGACGGCCGCGAAATGGATTCGGTTGACGTGCCCTGCGAAGGGCGATTTCGGATTCGGCTGGGGCCGCCGGCGATCGCCGGAACGAAGTGCCGGCATCGCATCGCCGGCGAATACGAACGGAAACACGCTGCGCGCCAGACTGGCATCGTGGCGGCTTCCGGGGAACACGTTCACGGTGCAGTCCCCAGAGCGTCGCGCGACTTCCGCGACCGTTCTAATTATCCGTGCGTTGCATGCATGCAGGATTGACGGCGCTCAAGCTCGAGGGCAACTTCGTCGCGCCACGATTGCGAAACCCTGTGTCAGATTGCCGCACCTGACTGCATCATGCGTTGGGCCGACGCGACGACATTCCATCCGGGCACGGTGCCGCGCGTCAACGTCGAGAGGCGGTGTGCGGACCGCGACCGGCTGTCGCGCGCCCCGGTCGTCGACGGTTCGCCGCAGGCGCAGGAATGGATTACCATGCGGCGGCACGGCAGGCGCGCCAGCGATTCCGCGATCGTGCGCCCGGCAAGAGGCCGTCGCGGCGCGAAGAAACGCCGCCAGCGTGCCGAACGGGGGGACGTCGGGAGCATGAACACCCCGGCGTCGGGGAGGGGGCTCGTGAAGACGTCGATATTGCTGGTCGCGCTGGAGACGCGCTGGCTGGGCGCGGCGCGCATGCCGCGTCCGCTGTCGCGCGCCGGGTTCGAGGTCGCGCTGCTGACACCGTCGGGTTCGCTCGCGGCGACAGAGCCGGTACGTCGCCAAGCTCGGCAACCTCGACTGCGACGACGCAGATGCAATGGCTGCAGGCGTTCGCCGCGATGGTCCGAGCGACCGCGCCACGGATCGTGATGCCCTGCGATGATCGCGTCGCTGCGAATGCTGCTGGACGTCGTGCTCGACCCGCCGGACGCGATGCTGCCGGCCCTCGCGCTTCAGCTGGGCGCGCTCGTCCGGTCATCGCTGGGCGAACCCGGACACTACCGAACAAGCGTCAGCAAGACGCTGCTGCCGCCTGCCGCCGAAGCGCTGGGGATCCGCGTGCCCGCTTATCGTGTCGTCTCCGCGGTCGACGAGGCGCTCGCCTTCGCGGCAGTATCCCGGCTATCCGGTGGTCGTCAAGCGCGACCATCGAGCGCGGGTACGGCGTGTCGATCTGCGCCGATCGCGAGCGCGCTTCGACACTGCCGTGAAATGCGCTGAAGGACGTCGCCGCGAGGTTGCACGCGTTGGCCCCGAGCGCCTGCTTCGCAAGGCATCGGGGGCCGGACGCTCTTCTATCCGGCGATGGCGTGGCAGGGTTCGTTGTTGACAGGCTACGCAGGCGAAAAGATCGTCGGCAACCCCGAGCCCAAGGGACCGCCGACCGTCAATCGCTATCTTCGCTCGGCCGAGTTGCGTCAAGTCGGCCGAAACGCTGGCGGCGGGGTTCGGCATCACAGGATTCTTCTCGCCGGAGTTCATCGAGGACAAGCGAACGGGCGCGACGTACCTGATCGAACTGAACCGGCGACTGGTGGGCGGCGCGCATCGCGGCAGCGCGATCGGCGTCGATCACTGCGCCGCGTTGCACGCAGCGATCGACGGCGTGCCCGTCACGACGCGCCGCGATCTCGACGACGGCGAGCAGCATTTCACCGTGCATTTTCCGCAGGAGTGGCTGCGCGATCCGGGCAGCGACTGGCTGCGCGGCCATCCGGTCGACGTCCCCTGGGACGAGCCCGAATTGATCGAAGCGATGCTCGCGATGAGGCACGAATGACCTCGCGTTTGCGCCTCGGCGTGCGCCTCTCGCGAGGGCGGGCTGCCGTCGTCGTCGCGGCGATCCTCGCCGTTGGCGGCGGGCCCGCGCTCGCCGCCAGCGACTCCGCGTACCCGAATCGCCCGATCCGGATCGTCGTTCCATATTCGCCGGGAGGCGTCAGCGACACGCTCGCGCGCGTGATCGGCGAGAGGCTCGAGCAGGCGTGGGGACAACCGGTCATCGTCGAGAACCGGCCCGGCGCCTCGGGGAATATCGCAAGCGACCAGGTCGCGAAGGCGGCCGCCGACGGCTACACGCTGCTCCTCGCGGGCAACAGCATCACGATTCTCCCGAGCACGGCCGGGGCGCGGGCCGTGGATCCGGTGCGCGCATTTGCGCCCGTGCTGAAGCTCGTCGCACAGCCGATCCTGATCGCGGTCCACCCCTCCTTGCGCGCCGACACGCTCGCCGACCTCGTCGCGTTGGCGCGGGCGTCGCCGGGAACGATCGCCTATGCGTCGCCCGGCATCGGGACGACCGATCACCTCGCGGCGGCGCTCCTGTGGACGCGGGCCGGCGTGGAGCTGATTCACGTGCCCTACGCGAACAGCGGGCAGGAGATCAAGGACCTCGTCAAGGGCGAAACCCCGGTGGCGTTCATCACCGCAGGCGCGGTCGCGCCCTGGCTTGCCCGCGGCGAGGTGCGGGCGCTCGCCGTGACCACGCCGCAGCGCATCGCCGCGATGCCCGGCGTGCCGACCGTCGCGGAGTCGGGCTTTCCCGATTTCGAGGTCGTGTCGTGGTACGGGCTTCTGGCGCCTGCGGGAACGCCCGCCGAAATCGTCGACCGGCTCAATCGCGAGATCACGCGCATTCTCGAAATCCCCGGACTGCGCGAACGATTCGCGGCATTGGGTACGCTGCCGGCCGCCGGAACGCCGGATCAGTTCGCGCGCGAGATTTCGGCGCTCGTCGACGCCTGGGCGCCGATCGTCAAGGCGGCCGGAATCGTTCCGCAGTAGGCGCGCGCGGCGGCGGCCGCGGCGGGCCTCGCTGACGGCGGCGAAGCGCGAGCTCCCCGCCACGTTCCTGTGCGCTGCGCTATTTCTCGAGAATCGCGACCCACCCGGCACGGGCGTGCCGTGCTGCATGCGGATCGTTGTCGGGGACCACAGCCGTATGACGAATCCGGATCGATTCGCCAGCGCGCGCAGGTAGGCCTCGTCGTGCGTGTACCGGCCCGTCGTCTGGAGCCGATAGCCGGCAGACTCGCCCGCGGGCGCCGCTTCGACCGAGAACGCGAACAATCCGTGCGGACGGAGCACCCGCGCGGTGTGCGCGAACACGTCGTCGAGCGCGCCGACGTAGATGAACACGTCGGCGGCCGCGACGAGGTCGTAGCGTTCCGCCGTTTCGTCGCGCAGGAACGCGGCGATGTCGGCCGCCTCGAGGCGATCGTAGAGCGCCGCTCGCGCGCCTTGTCGAGCATCCGCGGCGACAGGTCGACCCCGGTGAGCGTTCGCGCCAGCGCGTCGATCGCGGCGCCGAAGAGGCCCGTGCCGCAGCCCAGGTCCAGCACGTCGAGGCGGGTGTCGGCGGCATTGCGCAGCGTCGCGATCCCGGCGGCGAGCCGCTCCGGAATGCGGTAGTCGAGGCCTCGACGAGATGCTCGTCGAAGCGATCCGCATAGCCGTCGAAGAGCGTTTGCACGACGACGCCCGGCGGACGTGGCGGGTTCTCGCCGCGGACGACGCTGAGGCTGAAGCGCGCGCCATCGTGGCCGGGCTCGAGACGCAATGCTTCCTCGAGCGCGGCCGCGGCTTCGCCGGGCCGGTTCATCTGCCGCAGCACGCTGCCCGCATTTCGATGCGCCTCGGCAAACGCGGGCTGCAGGCGAATGGCCTCGCGAAACGAGGCCAGCGCCGCGTCGAGCGTCGCCGCCGCCCTGCAGCAGCGTGCCGAGATTGTTGTGCGCGGCGGCGTAATCGGGACGCAGCGCGATCGCCCGGCGCACCGCATCGACGGCGCCGGCCGCATCGCCCAGCTGTGCCATTACGCCGCCGAAATTGAGCCACGCGTGCGACTGCCCGGGATCGAGGTCGAGCGCGCGGCGATAGCAACGCGCGGCGTCCGCGGGCTCCCCGGCGTCCTCGTGCGCGCGGCCGAGGTTGTAGTGCAGCGCGGCGGCATCGGGCCTCATGGCGATGGCACGGCGATAGCACTCCTTGGCCTCGTCGAGCCGGCCCTGCTGCGCCTGAATGGCGCCGAGACCCGCCAGCGAGTCGACATGTCCCGCGTCGACGCGAAGCGCATCCTCGTAGTGCATCTCCGCCTCGGCGAGACGCTCCTGCAATCGGCAGATGTAGCCCAGCGTGTGATGGAACGCGGGCCGATCGGGCGCAAGCGCAAGCGCACGGCGCGCGCAATCCTCCGCCGCCGCGAATTGCCGCAATTTGAGGTGGATCAGCGCCCGCAGGCGCAACGCATCGGCCTGATCGGGCGCCGTGGCGAGCGCGGCATCGCAGCGCTGCGCCGCGGCGGCAAGGTCCTGCGCGTTGAAGGCACGCAGCGCCGCGTCATAGTGCGAAGCGGCGGGCCTCGATGGACTGCGGAATTCGGGTCAAGGTCTCGACAGTGCATCGGAAAAATGGCAACGACTACTGTGACCCCGCGGGCAGCGCCATCACCCTGCGGGCGAGCTCCGCCCGCGCCCGGTCGCGCGCCGGATTGGCGGTACCGCTCGGCCAGAGAGCAAACACATACTCTCGATAATACGAGGATGGACAATTCCCCGTCCATCCTCGTCATTTGGCCATGCTTGATGCCGGTCGCGAACGCCAGAGAACGGCCGGAAGCGGCCGTACGGCGGATCGCGATCATTCGGCGGCGCCGGCTTCATTCGCATGCAGCATCAACGCATGACTTGGCCGGTCAGGGCAGGTAAGATTCGACTTCCGGCGCGCGGCTCCGCGCGCGCGGCGCAGGCCGGGGAACCGGATGAATCCGCGCACGAAGAGGACCACTCCCGACGAACGCGATTCATCGGCTCGGCGTGAGCCACCGGGAAGGCGCCTGCTCGCCGACCTGGCCGGCCTGTCCCCGGCGTATTTCGGCATGGTCATGGCAACGGGCATCGTCTCGCTCGCCACGCACCTGCTGGCCATGCCAGGCATCGCGCAAGCTCTGTTTCTGCTCAATATCGTCGTATACGCCGCACTGTGGTTTCTGACCATCCTGCGGATCGCCCGCTACCCGCGTCGGCTTCTTCGGCGACATGGTCGATCATCTGCGCGGGCCCGGATTCTTCACGGCCGTGGCCGGGACGAGCGTCCTCGGGAGCCAGTTCGTGATCCTCGCAGGCGACTATCGCGCCGGCATTGCGCTCTGGATCGTTGCGATCGTTCTTTGGGTCGGACTGACCTACACGATATTTGCGGGCTTGACGATCAAGGAGCACAAACCGACCCTCGATCAGGGAATCAACGGTGCCTGGCTGCTCGCCGTCGTGGCAACACAATCGATCGCGGTCCTCAGCGCGCTGCTCGCTCCTCACATCGACCAGCCCAGAAGACTGGAGCTGAACTTCTTCGCGCTCTCGATGTGGCTGTGGGGCGGCATGCTGTACATCTGGATGATGTCGCTGATCTTCTACCGCTATACCTTCTTCAGGCTTTCGCCCGGCGATCTGTCGCCACCGTACTGGATCAACATGGGCGCGATGGCGATTTCCACCTTGGCGGGTTCGCTGCTCATCATCAATGCGCCCGACGCGCCCTTCCTGCTCTCGCTGCTTCCCTTTATCAAGGGCTTTACAGTTTTCTACTGGGCGACGGGCACCTGGTGGATACCGATGCTGGTAGTTCTTGCCCTGTGGCGTCACGTGTACAGGCGCTTCCCCATGAAATACGATCCGCTCTACTGGGGTGCCGTTTTCCCCCTCGGCATGTATGCGGCGAGCACCGAGGAAATGATCACGGCGATGGGATTCGATTTCCTCGGGTTCCTGCCGTCAATATTTCTCTACCTCGCGCTTGCCGCGTGGGTGGCGGCATTTGCGGGTTTCGCGTTCGACGTGCTGCGCCGCGTCGGCGGTGCCTTTCGATCCTGAGCGCTCGCGCGAGGTCCGCTCCGGCCTCGGTGCGGCGCTACTTCCAGCCCTCGCCACCATCTTCCGGCGCATGAAGGCGATCTGCGTCGCGAGCGGCAGGTCCTTCGGGCAGACGTCGTGGCAGGCCAGCAGCGACATGCAGCCGAACACGCCGTTGTCGTCGCCGATGACGTCGTAGTAGTCCTCGTCCGTGCGCGAATCGCGCGGGTCGAGGCGGAAGCGCGCCACGCGGTTCAGGCCGACCGCGCCGACGAAATCCTCGCGCATCCGGGCAGTGCCGCAGGCGGCCACACAGCAGCCGCATTCGATGCAGCGATCGAGCTCGTAGATCTTGTCCGCGAGGTCGGGATCCATCTTCTCCTCGATCCGCCGCAGATCCGGGTCCGCGTCCTTCATGTGCAGCCAGCCCTCCAGCCGCTCGCTCATCCCGCGCATCCATTTGCCGGTGTTGACCGAGAGATCGCCGATGAGCTCGAAGAACGGCAGCGGCGCCAGCGTGATCTCGGGGCCGAGGTTCTTGGTGAGCGTCCGGCACGCAAGCGTCGGGCGCCCGTTGATCACCATCGCGCAGCTGCCGCAGATGCCGGCGCGGCAGACGAAGTCGAACTGCAGCGAGGCATCCTGGTGCTCGCGGATCTCGTTCAGCGCGATGAACAGCGTCATCCCGTCGGCTTCCTCGAGCGGGTAGGTCTGCATGTGCGGGACGCTGGCCGGATCCTGCGGGTTGTAGCGCAGGACGCTGATCGAAAGCTGTCGCCGCGGCCCGGCCGCGCCGTTGCGTTGCCATTGCCATTGCCATTGCTTCTGCTCACGGGCATCGCGACCGTCTTGACGGTGTCGGCGCTCATATATGTACCCCCACGCTTGCGGCCTCATTGGACAATTCGGCCGCTGCGCTGCCCCCCGAGGGGGAGCAATTCGCGCCTTGGGACGGCCCGGCGGCGCTCATTGGTGTACCCCCACGCTTGCGGCTTTCGTGCTGCGCCGCGCTCCGACGACCCTTCGAGCGGCTCGTCGATTCGTTCGTTGCGGCCGCGATATTTCTCGGGCAGCAGCGCGTCGTAGGGCATCAGCGATTCCTGCACGGCGAAGCGCGGCGCGCCCGCCATCTTCTGCTTCAGCGCCTCGACCGCGGCAATGCGATTCGGCGTGTCCGGGTGGTCGATGTAGTCCTTGGCGCCGTAGCCGCGCCAGCCGGGCGGCAATTCCATCCGGCCGACGTCGAGCGCCTCGTAGGCGAGGTTGGGCAGCGTGTCGGCGTCGCTCTTCCATGTCGCCAGCGTCCGCTTCAGCCAGTCGGCGTCGTTGCGTCGCGGGAAATCCTGGCGGAAATGCGCGCCGCGGCTCTCGGTGCGGGTGAGCGCGCCGTACGCAATGCACAGCGCCACCTTCAGCATCTTCTGCACGCGGTAGGCGGTCACGAGCTCGGGATTGGCGCCGCGCGCCTTGCATTTGAGCCCGATGTTGCGGCTCCTCTGCAGCAGGTCCTGCAGGTCCGCCACCGCCGACTGGAGGTCCGCGCCGCGGCGGAAGATGCCGACCTTCGCGGTCATCGTCTCCTGCATCGCGACGCGCAGCGCGACGGCGTCCTCGGTGCCGCGGCCGTCGACCAGAACGTCGAGCTTGCCCTGCTCGCGGCGCAGGAACTCCTGGACCAGCGCGGTCGGGATGTCGACCTCGTTCTCGGGCCTGTCGCAGAAATCGGCGATGTATTCGCCGACGATCATGCCGGCGACGACCGTCTCGGCGACCGAGTTGCCGCCGAGCCGGTTGAAGCCGTGCATGTCCCAGCACGCGGCCTCGCCGGCCGCGAACAATCCCTTCAGCGTCGGGCTCTGGCCGGTGTAGTCCGTGCGCACGCCGCCCATCGTGTAGTGCTGCGCGGGCCGCACCGGAATCCAGTCCTTGGTCGGGTCGACGCCGAGGAAGTAGTGGCAGATCTCGTAGACTTCGCGCAGGTTGTGCCGGATGTGCTTCTCGCCCAGCAGCGTGATGTCGAGCCACAGATGCTCGCCGAAGCGGTTCTTGGCTCCCTTGCCCTTCGCGATGTGCTCTTCCATGCGGCGCGAGACGACGTCGCGCGAGGCGAGCTCCTTCTTTTCCGGCTCGTAGTCCGGCATGAAGCGGTGGCCGTCGACGTCCTTGAGCAGGCCGCCGTCGCCGCGGCAGCCCTCGGTGACGAGGATGCCGGCCGGGAAGATCGCGGTGGGATGGAACTGCACCGCTTCCATGTTGCCGAGCGTCGCGATGCCGGTCTCGAGCGCGATGCCGCTGCCGAGGCCCTCGCAGATCACGGCGTTGGTCGTCACCCGGTAGAGGCGGCCCGCGCCGCCGCTCGCGATCGCCGTCGCCTTCGCGACGTACGCGACGAGCTCGCCGGTGATGAGGTTGCGCACGATGGCGCCGTAGCAGCGCGCGCCGTCGTGGATCAGCGCGATCGCCTCGACGCGCTCGTGGACCGGAATCGCGTTGCCGATCGCCTGGTCGCTCATCGTCTGCAGCATCGCGTGGCCCGTGCCGTCGGACACGTAGCACGTGCGCCACTTCTTCGTTCCGCCGAAATCGCGCTGCGCGACCAGTCCGTGCGCCTCGTCGCGCTCGGTGATCGTCACTTTCTGGCCGTTGATGATGACGTCGCGGTCGCCCTTGCGCACGCGGCTCCATGGCACGCCCCACGCGGCGAGCTCGCGCACGGCCTTGGGCGCCGTGTTGACGAACATCCGGACCACCTGCTGGTCCGCGCCCCAGTCGCTGCCGCGCACCGTGTCCTCGAAATGGACGTCCTCGGTGTCGCCCTGGCCCTTGATGACGTTGGCGAGCGATGCCTGCATGCCGCCCTGCGCCGCCGCCGAGTGCGAGCGCTTCGGCGGCACCAGCGACAGGATCAGGACGTCGTGGCCGCGCCGCTTCGCGCCGATGCCGATCCGGAGGCCGGCGAGTCCGCCGCCGATTACCAGGACGTCGGTGTAGACGACTTTCATGGCGCCACCTCTTTCGAGGGTGCCGAAAGCGACGCCGGCACGTATGGCTCACCATAGTTCGGCGCGTGCGCGACGCCGATCTTGATGTATGCGGCGAGCGTGGTGAATCCGAGCACGAGGAAGAAGACCGTGAGCGCCCACTTGAGCACCTTGAGCCGCTTGCGCGTCGCGCCGGGATCGCGACCCTCGAACCATCCCCACTTGACCGCGAGACGGTAGAGGCCGATCCCGCCGTGCAGCTCCACCGCGAGCAGCAACAGGATGTAGAGCGGCCAGTAGTGTCCGGTCCAGACCCGGTCGGACGACTCGAACGGACCGATCAGGCCGGGATGCGTCAGCATGATGTAGACGTGCGGCGCCGCGAGGAAGAACAGCGCGAATCCGGTGAAGGCCTGCCAGGCCCAAAGAGTGGTGTCCTCGTGCCGCATCATCTTCATGTGGCTGCGGAACGTCGTGAACTGCCGGAAATTGATCGGGAACTTGCGCACCGCGAGAAAGGCGTGGACGACGATCAGCGTGATGACGCCGGCGACCACGAACGAAACGATCACCGGGAACGACCTCCCGAAGAAGAAATAGCCCTCGAAGAACTTGGTGATCGTCCACATCGCGTCGTTGCCGAGCAGGATCGACGACACGAAGAACATGTGGCCCCACATGAAGAGCGCCAGCACGAGGCCGGTCAGGCTTTGCGCGAGGTCGAGCCGCGCAGGCCATCGGCTCTTGCGCGTGGCGTTGGCGAGACCGACGCCGGCTATCGTGGAAAACCTCGTGGCCATCGTTGTCTCCTTTGTGCCGCGCTCGTTGCATCGATCCGGCGGGCGCCCGCCGGCGCGAACGCACCGCGGCAGCCCCGGACGCAGCTGCGCCATTCCGCCGCAACTATATCGCTGCGCCGCGTCCGTCGATTGACGTGCGTCAAGCGATGCCTCGTGCGGCGACGCAGTGCAGCAACCTTGACCATGCTCGCCATCAATGGCGAATGACTCTTGATTTGTGTCAAGGGGCGCCGCGCGTACGGGGGCAGCATGAACACCACAGCAAGCGACACCGCATGGCGCCCCGGATTTCACGAGGGCGCCACGCATTTCGAGGTCCCTGAAGGAGGAGTTCGATGTACCAGGTCCGAATTCACGGACGCGGCGGGCAGGGAGTCGTATCCGGCGCCGAGCTGCTCTCGGTGGCCGCGTTCCTCGAAGGGCGATACGCGCAGGCGTTTCCGAGCTTCGGGTCCGAACGCATGGGCGCGCCGGTGATGGCGTTCTGCCGGATCGACGACAAGGAAATCCGCCTGCGCGAGCCGGTGGTGGCGCCCGACGCGCTGATCATCCAGGACCCGACGCTGCTGCACCAGGTCGACCTTTTCAAGGGACTTTCCGCGTCCGGGCTCATCCTCATCAATTCGATGAAGAGCTTCGACGAGCTCGGCCTGGCGGAGCTCGCGAGCGGGTCGAAGCATTTCCGCCTGTGCCAGGTGCCGGCGACGGAGCTCGCGCAAAAGCACGTCGGCCGGCCGGTGCCCAACGCCGCGCTCCTCGGCGGCTTCGCGGCGGTCAGCGGCCAGGTCGCGCTGGAATCGGTCGTCGCCGCGATCCGGGCGAAATTTCCCGGCAAGATCGCCGAGGGCAATGTCGCCGCCGCGAGCGAGGCCTACGCGATCGCGCAGAAGCGCAAGGAGATGGTCCATGCTTAAGCAGACCGAGGGTTCGCGCGCCGTGGCGGAAGCCATCGCCCTCTCGCGGCCCGAGGTGATCTGCGCCTATCCGATCACGCCGCAGACCCACATCGTCGAGGCGCTGGGCGAGATGGTGAAGTCGGGCGAGCTCGCTCCCTGCGATTTCATCAACGTCGAGTCCGAATTCGCCGCGCTGTCGGTGGCGATCGGGGCATCGGCGGCGGGCGCCCGCGCGTACACGGCGACGTCGAGCCAGGGCCTGCTGTTCATGGCCGAGGCGGTCTACAACGCGGCCGGCCTCGGGCTGCCGATCGTGATGACGATCGGCAACCGCGCGATCGGCGCGCCGATCAACATCTGGAACGACCATTCCGACAGCATGTCGATGCGCGACGCCGGATGGATCCAGCTCTTCGCCGAGACGAACCAGGAGGCGCTCGACCTGCACATCCAGGCGTTCCGCCTCGCCGAGGAGCTCTCCTGCCCGGTCATGGTGTGCATGGACGGCTTCATCCTCACCCACGCTTACGACCGCGTGGACATTCCGTCGCAGGGCGACGTCGACGCATTCCTTCCACCCTACGAGCCGCGCCAGATCCTCGACCCGGCCGATCCGGTGTCGATCGGGGCGATGGTCGGGCCGGAAGCGTTCACCGAGGTCCGCTACCTCGCGCACCACAAGCAGCAGCGGGCGCTGACGCTGATTCCCCAGCTGAAGACGCTGTTCCAGGCGCAGTTCGGCCGCGCCTCGGGCGGGCTCATCCGCACCTATCGCACCTCCGACGCGGAGACGATCGTCGTCTCGCTCGGCTCGATCAACGGCACCGTGCAGGAAGTCGTCGACACGATGCGCGACGACGGCGTCAGGATCGGCTCGGTGTCGATCTGCTCGTTCCGGCCGTTCCCGCTCGCGGCGCTGCGCGAGGCGCTGCAGGACGCGAAACGCGTCGTCGTGCTGGAGAAATGCCTCGCGGTCGGACTGGGCGGCATCGTCTCCGACGGCGTGCGCAAGGCGCTGTCGGGCATCCAGCTCAACGGCTACACCGTCATCGCCGGGCTGGGCGGCCGCGCGATCACGCAGGCGTCGCTGCTGCAGCTCTTCGAGGACGCGCACGCCGACGAGCTGGAGCAGGTCACCTTCCTCGATCTCAATGCGGACGTCGTCGCGCACGAGCTCGAGCGCGAGGCGCTCGCGCGGCGGTCGGGCCCCACCGCCGAGGCCATTCTGCGGCGCCTCGGCACTGTCGGATCGGGAATCGGATGAGCGTCATGAGCGAACGCAAACGGGCATCGCGCGACAGCGCGCCGATGCAGGCGGTGAAGTTCTACCAGACGGGGACCTTCACCGTCGGCAACCGCCTGCTGGCCGAGGATCAGCGCTCCGTGCAGGCCAACATGGAGCGCACCAATTCGCTCAACTCGGGCCACCGCGCCTGCCAGGGCTGCGGCGAGGCGCTCGGCGCGCGCTATGCGATCGACGCGGCGATGCGCGCGGCGAACAACCAGGTGATCGCGGTCAACGCGACCGGCTGCCTCGAGGTGTTCTCGACGCCGTACCCCGAGACCTCCTGGCAGATTCCCTGGATGCATTCGCTGTTCGGCAACGCCGCGGCGGTCGCGTCCGGCGTGGCATCGGCCATGCGGATCAAGGGCCGCACCGACGTGCGCGTGATCGCGCAGGGCGGCGACGGCGGCACCACCGACATCGGCTTCGGCTGCCTGTCCGGGATGTTCGAGCGCAACGACGACGTGCTCTACATCTGCTACGACAACGAGGCCTACATGAACACCGGCGTCCAGCGCTCGAGCGCGACGCCGCCGGCCGCGCGCACCGCGACGACGATGGCGATCGGCCGCGAGCCGGGCAACGTGTTCGGCACCGGCAAGAACGTCCCGCTGATCGCGATGGCGCACGAGATTCCGTATGTCGCGACCGCGAGTGTGGCGAACCTGCGCGATCTCGAATACAAGGTGACCCGCGCGATGGGGATCCACGGCGCGCGCTACGTCCACATTCACGTGCCCTGCCCGCTCGGCTGGGGTTCCGACCCCGCCGACACGATCCGGCTCGCGCGCCTTGCCGTCGAGTCCGGCCTCTTCCCGCTCTACGAAGCGGAGCACGGCGAGATCACCGGCCGCACGACGATCCGCCGGAAGGTTCCGGTCGACGAATACCTTCGCCTGCAGAAGCGCTTCGCGCACCTGTTCGGCGCCAAGCCCGACACCGAGCGCATCGCGCACATCCAGGCGCTCGCCGATCGCAACGTGAAGCGATTCGGCCTCCTCGCCACCTCGGCAGCAGCCGGTGGATAAGCCCTACGCCATCACGCTCGACGTCGGCTCGAGCCTCGCCAACAAGACGGGCTCGTGGCGGACGCTGCGCCCCGTCTACGTCGACCGGCTGCCGCCGTGCAACCACGCGTGCCCGGCCGGCGAGGACATCCAGGGCTGGCTTTATCATGCCGAGGGCGGCGATTACGAAGCCGCATGGCGCGCGCTGACCGTGAACAATCCGCTGCCGGCGGTGATGGGGCGCGTCTGCTATCACCCGTGCGAGACCGCGTGCAACCGCGGCCAGCTCGACGAGGCGGTCGGCATCAATTCGGTCGAGCGCTTCCTGGGCGACGAGGCGATCAGGCGCGGCTGGAAATTCGCGCCGCCGGCGAAGGAATCCGGCAAGCGCGTGCTGATCGTCGGCGCGGGACCGTCGGGACTCTCCGCCGCCTACCACCTGCGCAGGCGGGGCCACGCCGTGACGATCGTCGAGGCCGGCCCGATGGCGGGCGGGATGATGCGGTTCGGCATCCCGAAATACCGGCTGCCGCGCGAGGTCCTCGACGCCGAGGTGCAGCGGATCGTCGATCTCGGCGTGAAGATCGAATACAACCAGAAGGTCGAGAACATCCGCGACACGATGCAGGCGGGCAAGTTCGACGCCGCGTTCCTCGCGGTCGGCGCGCACATCGCCAAGCGGGCCTACATCCCCGCCGCGGGCGCCGCGCGGATGCTCGACGCCGTGCAGGTGCTGCGCAGCATGGAAGGCGAGGACAAGCCGATGCTCGGCCGCCGCGTCGTCGTCTACGGCGGCGGCAACACCGCGCTCGACGTCGCGCGCACCGCCAAGCGGCTGGGCGCCACCGAGGCGATCATCGTCTACCGGCGCACGCGCGAGAGGATGCCCGCGCACGATTTCGAGGTCGAGGAAGCGCTGCAGGAAGGCGTGCTGATCAAGTGGCTCTCGACGATCAAGAACATGGGCGGCGAAGGCACGCTGACCGTCGAGAAGATGACGCTCGACGACAAGGGGTTCCCGCAGCCGACCGGCGAGTTCGAGACGCTCGAAGCCGATTCGCTGGTGCTGGCGCTCGGGCAGGACGTGGACCTCTCGCTGCTGGACGGCGTGCCCGGGCTCGCGATCAAGGATGGCACCGTCGTCGTGGCGCCGAACATGATGACGGGCTACACCGGCATCTTCGCCGGCGGCGACATGGTGCCCTCGGAGCGCACCGTGACCGTCGCGATCGGCCATGGAAAGAAGGCGGCGCGGCACATCGACGCGTGGCTCAACGGCGGCGTCTACGCGCCGCCCGAGAAGCACGAGGTCGCCGACTTCGCGAAGCTCAATCCCTGGTATTACAGCGACGCTCCGAAGACGGTGCGGCCGGTGCTCGACATCGCGCGGCGCACGTCGACCTTCGACGAGGTGGTGCACGGCCTCGACGAGACCAATGCGCTCTTCGAGGCACGCCGCTGCCTGTCGTGCGGCAACTGCTTCGAATGCGACAACTGCTACGGCGTGTGCCCGGACAACGCCGTGATCAAGCTCGGCCCGGGCAAGCGCTTCGAATTCAACTACGACTACTGCAAGGGTTGCGGCATCTGCGTCTCGGAATGCCCCTGCGGGGCGATCAAGATGGTGCCGGAGTCGACCTGACCCATTCAATTGCGCGGCTGACCGCCGATGCGCGGCGCCGCCGGAAAGGAAGCACACGATGATCGGCGAAAAACGCGGTCCCGGCACCGCCGGAGTCCCCGCATGGTTTCCGCGAGGCCTGGCGCTCCTGCGCGAGCCGACGCTCAACAAGGGCACCGCCTTCACCGAGTCCGAGCGCGCCGCGCTCGGCATCCGCGGCCTGCTGCCGCCGCGCGCGCTGAACCAGGAGCTGCAGGTCGCGCGCGTGCTCGAGAACTTCCGCAAGAAGACGTCGGACCTCGAGAAGTACATCAACCTCAACGCGCTGCACGACCGCAACGAGGCGCTGTTCTTCCGCGTCGTCGGCGATCATCCCGACGAGATGATGCCGATCATCTACACGCCGACGGTCGGGCTCGCGTGCCAGCAGTTCGGCCACATCTTCCAGCGCCCGCGCGGCATCTTCATCAGCGCGAACGATCGCGGCCGCATCGCCAGCGTGCTGCGCAACTGGCCCTACCAGGACGTCCGGATCATCGTCGTCACCGACGGCGAGCGCATCCTCGGCCTCGGCGACCTCGGCGCCAACGGCATGGGCATTCCGGTCGGCAAGCTGTCGCTCTACACCGCCTGCGCCGGCGTGCACCCGACCCAGGGCCTGCCGGTAATCCTCGACGTCGGCACGCGCAACGAGGCGCTGCGCAACGATCCGCTGTACATCGGCCTGCCGCAGGACCGGCTCACCGGCGACGCGTACGACGCGTTCGTCGAGGAATTCATCGAAGCCACGCAGCAGGTGTTCCCGGGCTGCATCGTGCAGTTCGAGGATTTCGCCAATCACAACGCCTTCCGGCTGCTCGCGAAGTACCGTGACCGCATCGCCTCGTTCAACGACGACATCCAGGGCACCGCGGCGGTCACGCTGTCGGGCCTGCTGTCGGCGCTGCGCATCACCGGCGGCAAGCTCTCCGACCAGAGGATCCTGTTCTTCGGGGCGGGCGAGGCCGCGACCGGCATCGCCGACCTCACCGCAACGGCGATGATGGCCGAAGGCGTTTCCGACGCGGCCGCACGGAGCCGGATCTCGCTCGTCGATTCGAAGGGGCTGGTCGTCGCCGCGCGCACGGACCTTCCGCCACAGAAGCGTCCCTATGCGCACGCGCATGCCGCCGTCGCCGACTTTCCGTCCGCGGTGCGCGCGCTCAAGCCCACCGCGATCATCGGCGTCGCCGCCGTCGGCGGAACGTTCACGAAGGAAGTGGTCGAGGAAATGGCGCGCAACAACGAGCGCCCGATCATCTTCGCCCTGTCGAATCCCACGTCGAAGTCGGAGTGCACGGCGAAACAGGCCTACGAGTGGAGCGGCGGACGCGCGCTGTACGCGTCGGGAAGCCCGTTCGACCCGGTGACGTTCGCGGGCAAGAAGCACGTGTCGCGACAGGGCAACAATTCGTACATCTTCCCGGGTGTGGGCATGGGCGCGATCGTCAGCCGCGCGAGCAGGATCACCGACGAGATGTTCCTCGTCGCGGCGCGCACGCTGGCGAAGGAAGTGAGCGAGGCCGATCTCGCGCAGGGAAGCCTCTACCCGCCGCTCGCGAGCATCCGCGACGTCTCGGCGAAGATCGCCGCGGCCGTCGCGGCCGTCGCGTTCCGGACCGGGGTCGCCCGCGCGCACGAGCCGTCCGACCTGCTGGCACATGTGCGCACGCAGATGTACGACCCGCACTACACGGATTACGTCGCGAGCGATTGACGCCGGCGGGCGCCTGCTCCGCGCCTAGTCGACGACCCGGAAGTCGGGCCGGCCCCACGTGCTCGTCGCCGGCGCGGATGAAATCGTCCGCCCGTTCCCGTCGATGGCGTCGATCGTCAGCGAATAGTAGCTGCCCTTGTGCAGCTCGACGTCGTGCTCCGCGGGATTGAACGACGGCTCCTTCAGCACCGGAGCGCGGTCGAAGACGTCGGTCGCCCCCGTGGCGGAGCCCCATTCCTTCCATTCGAGGAGCCGGACCCGGTAGCCCGAAGCGCCCGGATACGGCTCCCAGGCGATGACGATCGGCTTGCCACGGGAGACTTCGCCGAGCGGCGACGCTCTTGCGCACGGGATCGATGAAATCGAGATTCGGCGCGCGGCCCGGCCGCTCGGCAGATACCGGCGCAGCGTCGCTCGGACGCATCCTGGAGTTGTTCGGATTGTCGATCTTTCCGCCGAGCACCGCGTCGGCCGACGCGCGGTCGATCTGGAAGCCGTCGACGCGGTAGTTGCCGTAAGGCACCGCGATCGAGTAGTTCCCCTTCGCATCGCTTTCGCCCCACTGGCTCAGCACGGCGCCGTTCAGCATCAGGCGCACGCGCAAGCCCTGGGTCGGCGTACCGCCGGTCGTAACGACGCCAGTGAAATACCCCGGGCCGGCGTCGAGGACGGTGTCGGCATCCTGGTGCTTCGCGAAATCACCCGTCCACTGTCCCGTGGCGCCTTGGTAACGCGCGCTTTTCGTGACGTCGGGCGCGCGCGACACGGTCCTCGTCGGGCGGTCGCCGAACACCACGTTGCGCAGGGGGAAGTCGCCGTAATACGCGAGGCCGAGGATCCCGGCGACGAACACCACGATGCCGCCGAGCGCGGAGCCGACGATCAGCAGCAGCGTCTTGAATGCGGATTGCGTCATGCCGTCCCGGGCCTCACGGCGCGTGCCGTCGGAGACATACGCTACCGGGCCGCGGTCGCCGCGGCAAGCGCGGACCTCAGTGCAACCGCTGTCGCGACTTGCGCAGCGCCTGGGCCTGCGCCTGCGCGCTGCGCCGCACGCCAGTGCCGCGGCCGGGCTTGTCCTCGCGTCGCGCGAGCCAGAAGCGGTAGATGAGGACGGTCGCAACCGGGAGCTCGTCGATCAGCTCGGCGCGCTTCTCGTCGCTGTCGACCCACTCGGTGAAGTCGTCGTCGCGATCGCCGAACGCCAGCGCCTCGATGGGAAAGACCCAGTCGCGCGCGTCCACCGCGTCGTAGAGCGGCTGCCATTCGTCATCGCGCAGCTTGACGCCGCCCATGTAGCCCTCGCACCAGGCGGTCGCCTCGGCGGGCGCGCGCTCGTTGCGGTGCAGCTTCTCGTCGGGCATGTAGAGCAGCGGCCGGAATCGCGTCGGCGCCTCGTTGAGCGTGCGCTGGATGCCGACCATGTGCCGGAGCACGAGCCCCATGATCCGCTGCGCCTGCTCGTTGTCGACGAACGCGGGCGCGGCGCTCTTGCCGCCGTCGCTCCAGACCTGAGGCAGCCATTCGGACGGCTGGATGACCTCCGGGCCCGAGACGACGGCGGTCAGGTAGCCGTCCAGCATCTCGAGGTCCATGCAGTCCTGCGGCACCGCATCGGACGCGAGAAATGCCTCGAGCTCGTCGAGTTCGGCGTCGGAAAGGGGTTCGTCGAGCAGGCGGGGTTCGGTCATGACAACTTTCGCGACATCGGAACCGCATATGATCGCCTTTCGCGACGAATGGCGCAACTCGCAAAATTTCGGGAGGAGCGGCCGGGTCGCCTGCGCGGCGAACGAATTCGCGAGGGAGCCGCGTCTAGGAGCCTGTCGGGCCTGATTTCGCGTATGCGACGGAGGCGGTTTGGGCGCAGTTCAAGGCGCGAGACCGAGTGCATATCGGGAATATGCCGAGGGCGAGCAACGCAGAAATTGGCAACTGAGGCGCCCAAAGCGCCCCGTCCCTTCGCTCATTTGGGTCCCGCTGCCAAAAAGCGCGTCTGCTTTGTTGCTCGGCTTGCGAAGATTCACGATATTCGCTGCGCCTCGCGCCGCGCATCCATCGCTTTTTGGCCCGGCAACGCATACGTGAAATCGGGCCCGACAGGCTCCTAGCGCAATGCGTTGGCGACGTTGAGCGCCGCGGCGAAGACCAGGACGGCGCCCGCCTGATGCGCTGCGGCAAGGGGGACCGGAACGACCAGCAGCAGCGTCGAGATCCCCAAGGCGATCTGCACGGCGACGAGTACCAGCAGCACGTCGCCGCCGACGCGCGCCCGCGGCGGCAGCCCCCGGGTGCGGCGCAGCGTCCACCAGAACCACGGCACCAGCAGCGCGAGCAGCCATGCGATCGCGCGGTGATCGAACTGCACGGTCGCCATGTTGTAGAAGAAGTTGCGCCATGCGGGCTCGAGCACGAGGATTTCAGGCGGCACCACGGCTCCGTTCATCAGCGGAAACGTGTTGTAGGCGAAGCCCGCACGGATTCCCGCGACGAAGCCGCCGGTCAGCACCATCACGAACACCAGCGCCGACAAGCGCGAACGATCGCGTCCGCGCACGACGCTGCGGCCGCGTATGGAGGTCGGCCCGCTCCGGGTAGACGAGCGAGAGTCCGATCCACAGCATGGCCCCGAGAATCGCGAACGCCAGCGCGAGGTGCGCCGTCAGCCGGAACTGCGACACGCGCGGGTCGTCGACGAGGCCGCTCTTCACCATGTACCAGCCCAGGGCGCCCTGCGCCGCGCCCAGCGCGAATATCGTCGCGAGCTTCCACGTGAATTCGCGCGGGATCTCGCGGCGCGCCGCAAACCAGACGAGCGGCACGAAGAACACGACTCCGATCGCGCGACCGAGCAGGCGGTGGAAGTATTCCCACCAGAAGATGCCCTTGAACTCGGCCAGGCTCATCCCCGCGTTGACTTTCCGGTACTCGGGCGTCGAGCTGGTATTTCGCGAAGGTCTCCTGCCACTGCGCCTCGTCGAGCGGCGGCAGCGTGCCCACGATCGGCTGCCATTCGACGATCGAGAGCCCCGAATGCGTGAGGCGCGTGACGCCGCCCACGACGACCATCGCGAATACCAGCGCGCAGCAGACGAAGAGCCACGCGGCGACCCGGCGCTGCGCGGCACGCGCGGCGGCCGCAGGGCCGGCCAGGGCCGCTGCGGAATGGGGGAGCGTTGCCTGCATGACGGGAATATTGCCACAGCGCGGCACCCACCGACGCGCGGCGACGCCGGATCGCCGCGCGCTCATCCCGATTGACCGGGCGAGCGAAGCCGCGAATCGTCTAAACTGTAGTCTTGCCGCGCCCGACCCGACATGAACGACCTTCCTCGTCTCATCGCACATCTCGACATGGACGCGTTCTATGCGTCGGTCGAGCTCTTGCGCTATCCGGAATTGCGCGGCCGCCCCGTCGTCATCGGCGGCGGCAGGCGCAAGGCGGGCGACCCGTCGGCCGGAGAGGAGCGCTTCCCGACGCTGCGCGAATACGTCGGACGCGGAGTCGCGACGACCGCAACTTACGAAGCGCGCGCGCTCGGCGTGAATTCCGGCATGGGGCTCATGAAGGCGGCGCGGCTCGCGCCCGATGCGATCCGCCTGCCGGCCGACTTCGACGCGTACCAGCGCTACTCGAAGCTGTTCAAGGCGGCCGTGCGCGCGATCGCGCCCGAGATCGAGAATCGCGGCATCGACGAGATCTACATCGACCTCACGAACGTCACGCCGCCCCCGACGGTCGCCCGCGACGTCGACGCGGACGACTGGGCGGCCCGCGCGCGCGCGCTCGCGCAGGCGATCAAGGCGGCGGTCCGCACCGCGACCGGGCTTTCGTCGTCGATCGGCCTCGCGCCGAACAAGCTCCTCGCGAAGATCGCGTCCGATCTCGACAAGCCGGACGGCATCACGATCGTGACCGCGGCCGATGTCGCATCGCGCATCTGGCCGCTGCCGGCGCGCAAGATCAACGGCATCGGTCCCAAGGCATCGGTCCGGCTCGAAGGGCTGGGGATCAGGACGATCGGCGAGCTCGCGCACGCCGATCCGCAATGGCTCGTCCAGAACTTCGGGCGGCATTACGGCGTCTGGATGCACGAGGTCGCGAACGGCCGCGACGAGCGGCCGGTGATCACGCAGAGCGAGCCGCAGTCGATCAGCCGGGAGACGACGCTCGACCGCGACCTCGACGCGGTGCGCGACCGCGCGGAGCTCTCGCAGATCTTCACCGATCTTTGCGTTCACGTCGCGGAAGACCTGCGCCGCGCCGGCTATGTCGGCAGGACGATCGGATTGAAGCTGCGCTTCGACAATTTCCGGACGGTGACGCGCGACCGGACGATCGACGCGCCGACGCAGGATGCGCAGGCGATCCGGCGCGCCGCCGGCGAATGCCTGAAGCGCGTGGCGCTGGAGCGGCGCATCCGGCTCCTCGGCGTCAAGGTCGCCGCGCTGACACCCGCGGATGCGGTGCTAGCCGGCGCGCGAGCGGCCGGCCGATCCGACGCTCGAGCTCTTCTGACGACGCGTCGGATGCGACGTGGCGTCCCGCACCGACGCGGAGGTCACGCGCCGCTGACGTGCACCACAACCTTGCCGCGCCCGTGTCCCGTTTCCATCGCGCGCTGCGCGTCGGCGACGTCCTCGAGCGCGATCGTGCGGTCGATGTGCGGGTGCAGAATGCCCTGCGCCACGAGCGCGCCGAGCCGCTGCAACAGCGCCGGGCTCCGGCGCAGCGCATACGGAATCGCGCGCTGCTTCGACGTGAGCCGGGCCACGATCCCGCTCGCCGCCGTTCCAACCGCCCCCGCGAAGTCACCGCAGGTGTTGATGTAGCAGCCGGCCTCCGTGAGCACGCGGCGCGCCGCGCCGAACGACGACACGCCCGCGGCATCGAAGACGACGTCGAAGCGATCGGACCGGCGCGTGAAGTCCTCGCTCGCGTAGTCGACGATCTCGTCGGCGCCCAGCGTCCGGACGAACGCGGCGTTGCCGGCGCTGCATACGCCGACGACCTGCGCACCCAGATGCCGCGCGACCTGCACGGCGAAGTGGCCGACGCCGCCGGCCGCTCCGATGATGAGGACGCGTTGCCCCGCCGCGATCCGCGCCACGTCGGCCAGCGCCTGCAGCGCCGTGCCGCCGGCGACCGGCAGCGTGCACGCGTCGTCGAACGAAACACCGTCAGGAACCGGAACGATCGCATCCGCCGCGACGATCACGTATTCGGCGAGCGCGCCCTGCCGCGCGAATGGCACCAGCAATCCGAACACCCGCTCGCCGACGTGCCGCGCCGTCGCGCCACCGCCGACGCCGACGATCTCGCCGGCGAAATCGGTGCCGACGCCGCGCGGCGGAGAGAGAAACAGCGGCACGAGGCGCACGTGGCCGGCGCGGAGCTTCCAGTCGAGCGGATTGAGGCTGACCGCGTGGACGCGCACCTTGACCTCGCCGGCCCCGGGGGAGGGCTCGGGAATGTCCGCGACATGGAGCACGTCGGCGGGACCGTAGCGGTCGAAGCGCAGCGCGCGCATCGAGAACTGCTCAGTGCGCGTCGAGCGCGCCCTGCCGCAGCGCGTCGAGCGGGATCACCGCCAGCGTCTCCTCGTGCGTCGCGGCGAGCACGACCGGCGGCGCGACGCCCGCCTCGAATGCCTGGCGCCACGTCGCGGCGCAGACGCACCAGCGATCGCCGGGCTTCAGGCCCGGAAAGCCGTATTCGGGCACCGGCGTGATGAGGTCGTTGCCCCGCTCGCGCGCGAAGTCGAGGAACGCTGCGGTCACCTGCGCGCACACCACGTGCAGGCCGAGGTCCTCCGGGCCGGTGTTGCAGCAGCCGTCGCGAAAGAATCCCGTCCGCGGCGACGTGGAGCACGGCGCCAGCTTGCCGCCCAGCACGTTGCGGTCGTCGAAGGGCATTGCCGCTCCCGTCATGCCTTGTCCGGACGGTCAATTTACCATCGCCGAAGGATGGCGTCCCGGCCAATTCACCCGACGGCCCGGGACTTGCGAACGACCTTGGGATCAGCCGCGGACCTCGATCACGGGAACGTACTCGGAGAGGCGCGCGAGCAGCGCGCGATCGATCGTGGTGCCGGCGGCGGCGGCGGCTACCGTCTCGTTCGCGCATCCCGTCGCGCGGAACTGCTGCAGCACCCAGCGCTCGACGCGGCGCGCGGCGAGCTCGCGAGCGAGCGTCGTCAGCGCGTCGGCGGGCGTGAGCTCGGGGTGCACCGTCGTTCTCACCTCGTAGGCGCAGCCCGCGCCGCGCACGAGATCGAGGCTCGCGAGCGCATGGATCCCGCTGCCCGGCACGCCGGTCAGCGCCGCGTAACGGTCGCTCGGCGCCTTGACGTCGATGCCGACCCAGTCGAGCTCCGGCAGGAGCTGCGCGAGTCGTCGCGGATACGCGCCGCCGGTGTGAAGACCGACCGCGAAGCCCATCGCGCCTACCGCGGCCGCCGCGGCGACGATCTCCGCCTGCGCGGTGGGCTCGCCTCCGGAAAAGACGACGGCGTCGAGGAGCCCGCGGCGCGAGCCGAGCCATTCGAGGATGCGCGCGAAGTCGCGCTCGTCATCCCCGTGCGCCGCGATGAGATGCGGGTTGTGGCAGTAGGCGCAACGCCACGGACAGCCCTGGCAGAAGACGACGGCCGCGAGCGCGTCCGGGTAGTCGGTCGACGTGAACGGCACGAAGCCGCCCACGCGGAGCGCGTGAGCGACTGCGGCTCGCGCCGCGGCGGAGCCGGGAGCGCCGTCCGGCATCACGGGTCGTCGCGGCGGGCTAAGCCGGCAGGCCCGGCCGCACGCGCGCCTCCTCGAAGAATCGGCGTTCGCAGTGCTCGCCCTTCTTGCCCACGTTGAACGAAGAGACGGGGCGGTGATAGCCCATCACGCGCGTCCACACTTCGCAGCGCTGGCGCTCGTCGTCGGACAGGGTGACGCCGGCAAGGTGCTGCACTTCGGTCATGTTGTTCATCGTTCCTCCGTTGGTCTTCCGGTCACGCGGCGAGCGCGCGCCGCTTTTCGGCGAGCTTTTCCTCGTCGCACTTCGGGCAGAACTCGTGCTCGCCCTCGAGATAGCCGTGCTTCGGGCAGATCGAGAACGTCGGCGTGATCGTGATGTAGGGAAGCCGGAAGCGCTCGAGCGAGCGTCGCACCAGCGCCTTGCACGCCGCGGGCGAGCTCACCTTCTCGCTCATGTAGAGGTGCAGCACCGTGCCCGCCCGTGTACTTCGTCTGCAGCTCCTCCTGCCGGGCCAGCGCCTCGAACGGGTCGTCGGTGAAGCCGACCGGCAGCTGCGACGAATTCGTGTAGTAAGGCGTCTCCGCGGTCCCCGCCTGCAGGATGCCGGGCCAGCGCTTGCGGTCTTCCTTCGCGAAGCGATACGTGGTGCCCTCGGCGGGCGTCGCCTCGAGGTTGTACATGTGGCCGGTCTCTTCCTGGAACGCGACGATGCGCGCGCGCAGGTGGTCGAGCAGCCGCACCGCAAATGCATGTCCCCACGGCGTCGTGATGTCGTCGTTGTCGCGGGTGAAGTTGCGCACCATCTCGTTGATGCCGTTGACTCCGATCGTCGAGAAATGGTTGCGCAAGCGTGCCGAGGTAGCGCTTGGTGTACGGGAAGAGCCCCTGGTCGATCAGGCGCTGGATCACCTTGCGCTTCACTTCGAGGCTGTCCTTCGCGTAGCCCAGGAGCTCGTCGATGCGCTCGTAGAGGCCGATCTCGTCGTTGGCGTAGAGGTAGCCCAGCCGCGCGCAGTTGATCGTCACGACGCCGAGCGACCCCGTCTGCTCGGCGGAGCCGAACAGTCCGTTGCCGCGCTTCAGGAGCTCGCGCAGGTCGAGCTGCAGCCGGCAGCACATCGACCGGATCATGTTGGGCTTCAGCTCGGAGTTGAGGAAATTCTGGAAATACGGCAGCCCGTATTTCGCCGTCATCGCGAAAAGCGCCTCGCAGTTCGGATGGTCCCACTCGAAATCCGGCGTGATGTTGTAGGTCGGGATCGGGAACGTGAACACGCGGCCCTTCGCGTCACCGGTGGTCATGACCTCGATGTAGGCGCGGTTGATCATGTCCATCTCGGGCTGCAGCTCGCCGTAGCAGAACGGCATCTCCACGCCGGCGATCACCGGCACCTGCTGGCGCAGATCTTCCGGGCACACCCAGTCGAACGTGAGGTTCGTGAACGGCGTCTGCGTGCCCCAGCGCGACGGCACGTTGAGGTTGTAGATGAGCTCCTGGATGCACTGCTTCACCGCATCGAAGCTCATCGCGTCGTTGCGGATGAACGGCGCCATGTACGTGTCGAACGAGCTGAACGCCTGCGCGCCCGCCCACTCGTTCTGCAGCGTGCCCAGGAAATTGACGATCTGCCCGACCGCGCTCGACATGTGCTTCGGCGGGCCCGCCTCGACCTTGCCCGGCACGCCGTTCAGGCCCTCGTGCAGCAGCTGGCGCAGCGACCAGCCGGCGCAGTAGCCGGCCAGCATGTCGAGGTCGTGGATGTGGACGTCGCCGTCGCGATGCGCGCGGCCGACTTCCGGCGCGTAGACGTGGGAAAGCCAGTAGTTGGCGACGACCTTGCCCGACACGTTGAGGATCAGCCCGCCCAGCGAGTAGCCCTGGTTGGCATTGGCGTTGACGCGCCAGTCCTTCTGCTCGAGATACTCGTCGACGGATGCGGCCACGTCGACCAGCGTCTTGCGGTCGGCGCGCAGCCGCTCGTGGCGATCGCGGTAGACGATGTAGGCGCGCGCGGTATGGAACCAGCCCGCCGCGGCGAGCGTGTGCTCGACGCAATCCTGGATCGTCTCGATGTCGGGAACGCCGCCGGTGTGCCGGTGCGCGAGGACGCGCCCGACGCCGGTCGCGAGCTCGCTCGCCTCGCGCGCGTCGAACTCGCCGGTCGCGGCACCCGCCCGCGCGATCGCGGACGCGATCTTCGCGAGCTCGAACGGCGCGCGCTGGCCGTCGCGCTTGATGACCTGCGCAGGCAGCGCGGGCGGGGCATCGGGCCCGCCCGCCGGCTTCGGCGTCAGCGGGTCGCGGGCCAGGGATGGTGCGTCCGGCGACATCGGTCTCCTCCATCGGGCAGCCGCACGCCGTGGGCGGCGCGGCAGCGACCCACTAGATGTTGTGGTCTTTGGGGAGACTAGCGCCAGCCCTAGTGCCCGGCAAACGAAAACCTTGATCTAGATCAATATTTGGCGGATCTTCGCCTTGCGCACTACAGATGCCGTGCGTGGTGCATCGGATTGGCCGCGACCGCGGCGACTCTGCCGCGCGACGATCAACGTCGCGAGGCGCAGGCGCGCCACAACCGTCCGTGCCGGTTTACGCGGTGGCCCCGACGGCCGGGCGCAGCGTCTTGTCGCACACGCCGCGCGCCGGATCGCCCGCCGGCAACTTCGCGCATACGCGGGCCATGTCGGCGCGCAGCCGCGCGATCGTCGCGCGATGCTCGTTGCCCTTGTTCCACGCGGCGAGCTTCTTGCTCATCTTCTCGAGCAGCCGGGCGTTGCGCTCGTAGAACGTCTCCGGCGCGGGCTCGAGCTCGCCGATCACCTGCGCGGCGGCGCCTTCGATGCGCTGGCTGTCCTGCGGCGCCAGCTCGGTCAGCATGCTCACGTAGCGCGCGCCCCACTGCAGGCGCGTCGCCGGCCCCGTCGAGGTGGCATAGGCCTTCTGCGCCCAGTCGAGCGCCGCGGCCTTGTCGCCGCGCGTCTTCGCGTTGTCGGCGAGCCCCAGCATGAAGTAGTACGGCGAATGCGAGCGCGAGAGCTCCGCCGACAGCAGCGTGTCGGACTCCGCGATGAGATCGGCCTCCGTGAGCAGCTCGGCGGCCGCGCTGATCACCGATTGCCGGGAATAGGGGTCGTGCGCGTCGCGATCCGCCTCCGCGGCCGCCGTGCGAACGCGCTCCTGCAGCGCGGCCGGGACGGGTCCCTTCGGCGCGTCGACCTTGGCGAGCCCGACCTCGGCATACAGCACCTCGAGCCGGTCGAGCCGGGAAAGCCGCGCGTCGGCAAAGAGCCGGTCGAGCGCGGCATTCCATGCCTGCGTCGAGCCGCGCCCGCTCCGGCGATCCCGGCAGCGTCACGTTGCCCACGACCTTGCCGGTATATTCGACGAGCATGTCGAAGTTCTCGCGGCTTTGCTCCGGATTCGCGAGCACGGCGACCAGCGTGTCGACCGCGGCCTTGTCGTTGCGCGGCTTCGCGTCCTTCGCCGTGGCGGACGCGACGATGGATTGCAGGGAAAGCCGCGTCGCGATGTCCGGCTGATCGGCCGGACACGCCTTCGCGAGGCGCGCAAGCGTTCCCGCGCGTTTCGCCTCGGGCAGGAGCTGGCTCTCGTCGGTCTCCCACGAGTAGTACGCCAGCATCCGCCAATCGTCGGGGCGCAGGCCCGCCTTCGCACTCGCGCCGCCGGAGGTCAGCGCCGCGGCCAGCGTGTCCTTGATCGGACGCGCGCCGTTCATGCCGAGCGCGAGGACGCGCATGTATTGATCGGCGTCGACTTCGCCCGGCAGGCGCGTGATCTCGCGGCCGTCCGGCGTGAACAGAACCATCGTCGGATAGCCGCTGACGTTGAACCGCGCCCCCTGCTGCTGCGCGCCGCGCGCATCGCCGTCCATGTAGACGGGCACGAAAAAGCGCGCGCGCTCGAGGAAATCCTGCCGGGTGAATATCGTCGCCTTCACCTCGTTGCACGGCGGGCACCACGAAGCGCCCCAGTACAGGAACAGCGGCTTGTTCTCGGCCTTCGCCTTCGCGAACGCTGCGTTGACGTCGCCCTTTTCCCAGGCGATCGACGGTTCCGGATGCGCCGGCGCGTCCTTCGCGGTCGCGGCTTTCGCGACCGGCGCGGGAGCGGTTTCCGGCGCCTTCGAGCATGCGCCGAGGCAAACGGCGAGGGCGAGCGCAATGGGCAAGTGGAGAAATTTCATGGGCGTGAACGTTTCGGACTCGGAGAGGAGTCGCATTTTACGCGTCTATTCGTACCGCGGGTCGATGGCGCGGCTTGCGCAGGCGAGGCTAATCCGCAGTATCGACAGGGATAAACGCCGGCGCATCGCGGGTTCGGAAGCGAATCCCGATCGTCGATAATGGTCGAATCCCTGCCGCACCTCGGTCAGGTCCTCGCTCTTCATCTAGCGATGTGAACCCATGCGAATCCTTCACGCAATCGCCTTGTTGTGCCTCGTCGCCGCCGCGCCTGCCCGTGCGGCCGACGAAGGCAGCGCGGCGCCACCGTTCGACGCGCAATTGTTCGACGGCAAGCCATTTTCTCTGGCGAAGGAGAAAGGCAACGTCGTCGTCATCAATTTCTGGGCGACGTGGTGCGCCCCGTGCCGCGCGGAGATGCCGGCGCTCGACGCGTATTACCGCAGGCATCGCGCGGAAGGCCTGGAGATCGTCGCCGTCAGCGTCGACAGCCCGAAGGACGAGGCGAAGGCGCGCGACGTGATGAAGGACTTCGCGATGCCGGCGGCGTTCGCGCGCGAGGCGAGCTTCAAGGGCTACGGCCGCATCTGGCGCCTGCCGCTGACGTTCGTGATCGACCGCGCCGGCGTGCTGCGCAAGGACGGCTGGTACGGCGACCCGGGCATCGACGCCGCGCTGCTCGAGGCGACGGTGAAGCCCTTGCTGCACAAGCGGTAGCAGCGCGAGTCGACCACCTGCGCCGGCGCTGGCGGTCAGTGCATGCGCCCCGCACCCATCGCTTCGATCGCGGCCTTGACCTCGACGGACCCAGCCTTCTCGAACTTCAGCGTCACCGGAACCGAGTCGCCCTGCTTCAGCGGCTGCTTCAGATCCATCAGCATGATGTGATACCCGCCGGGCTTCAGCTCGATCGCCGCGCCCGGCCTGATCTCGAGCCCGTTGACCTCGCGCATCTGCATCATCCCGCCGGCCATCTTCATCTCGTGGATCTCGACGATGCCTGCCGCGGGCGACGACACGGATACGAGGCGATCGGAATCCTTGCCCTTGTTTTCGATCGTCATGAAGACGGCTGCGGCTTTCGCGCCCGGCGGCGTCGCGCGCGAGAACGCCTGCCTGATGTCGAGGGATTTCAACTGCGCATCCGCGGCGAACGCCGCAGCGGACACGAGCGCGAGCGCGAGGGAAAGAAAAAGGAAGCGGGGCATCGTACGGGGCCTTTCGGTTTCCGAAGTTGACAGGCGTGACCACGGATTCTAGCCGACAGTTTCCTTCCGCCGCGTCGTAGCGCCTCGCGCGCGGCGCGACGGAGCAAGGAAACGGCGGTTTTGCGTTGACAGGCGCCGGTGAACCCTGTCCAATCGGCCTGACCACCCGACCAGAGCGCCGGTGTCGATATTCGCGGACGGACGCGCCCGGTGGCCCCATCCAATGGAGGCAACGATGCGAAATCTCGATTCGCGCGGCGGCAAGGCTGCTCTCGGCGTGCGGGCTGGCCCTGTCGATGGCGGCCGCGGCGCAGCAGCCGATCACGCTGCACGGCGCCGTGCAGTTCAACGACGACCACCCGTTCAACAAGGCGCTGCTCGATTCCAGGAGTTGACCGTCAAGTACTACGGCAAGCCGGTCATCTTCGTCCTCCACCGCAACAGCGAGCTGGGGCTCGAGAAGGATTACTTCGCCTACATGAACCAGGGCATCTCGGTCGACTACGGCGATCGTCTCGCCGGCGCACATGTCGACGTTCGCGAAAGCGGCGCCGCTGCTCGACATGCCGTTCCTGTTCCGCGACCTCGACCACTGGAACAAGGTGCTCGACTCCGACGCGTTCCAGCCGATCGTCGACGACGTCTCGAAGAAGGCCGACGTGATGATCATCGGCTACGCCGGCGGCGGCACGCGCAACATCATCGCCAACAAGCCGGTGCGCAACATGGCCGAGTTGAAGGGCCTGTCGATGCGCGTGATGGGCGCGCCGATCCAGACGCAGATGTTCAGCGCGATCGGCGCGAAGCCGTCGGTGATCGCCTACAACGAGGTCTACAACGCAATCCAGACCGGCGTGATCCAGGGCGGCCGAGAACGAGGCGGCCGGCATCGAGGCGATGAAGTTCTACGAGGTCGGGCCCTACATCTCGCTGACCCAGCACGCGATCACCGTGCGGCCGATCTGCTTCTCCGGCAAGACGTTCCGCAAGCTGCCGCCCGATCTGCAGGCCGCGATCCTGAAGGCCGGCAAGGAAGCCGGCAACTACGGCCGCGACATCGAGTCGTCGGCGGACACCGCGCTGCTCATGAAGCTCGAGAAGGAAGGCAAGCTGAAGACGTTCGTGTTCACCGAGCGAGCCGAAGCTGCTCGAGCTCGCCGAGCCCGTGAAGCAGGCGTACGCGAAGGAAATCGACGCGACGGCGATCCTCAACAAGGTCAACGCGATCAAGTAGCGCCGCGGCCGGCGCGGCGCGGGCAGGACGCCCGCGGCTCGCCGGCTTCCGTTGCCCGTGCCCTGGGCGCCGATCCGGAGACGCTCGCATGCGCTCGCTGAACGCGCTCATCTACCGCGCGCTGCGAGTCGCTGCTGACCGCGCTGATCGCCGTGATGATCATCCCGGTGACGCTGCAGATCTTTTCGCGCTTCATCGACTTCATTCCGCGCTACATCTGGACCGAGGAGGCGGCACGCTTCTGCCTCATCTGGCTCATCATGCTGGGCGCGACGATCGCCGTGCGCGACGGCACGCACTTCGACGTCGACGTGCTGCCGACGCCGAAGACCGCGAAGGGCAAGGCGATCGGCCGGATCGTCGTCCACGTGGCCATGCTCGCTGGTGGCGCTCATCTTCGTCGGCTTCGGCTGGCGCTTCGCGCTGTTCGGCTGGGACCAGAGCTCGGAAATGACCGGCATCAACATGCTGTCGATCCACATCGCGTGGCCGTTGGCCGGGCTCTGCTGGGTCCTGTTCCTGCTGGAGAAGATCGTCGACGACGTCAAGCTCTACGTCGACGGCCGCGATGGGCCCGCTTGAAGTCGCGCTGATCCTGTTCGGCGTCTTCGCGGCGCTGATCATCGTGCGCGTCCCGGTCGCGTTCGCGCTCGGGCTCGCCTGCATTCCCGGTCTTCTTCATCGACGACCGGCTGACGCCGTTCCTGCTGCTGAACGAGATGCTGAAGTCCTACAACTCGTTCCTGCTGCTCGCGATCCCGTTCTTCATGCTGGCGGCGAACCTGATGAACTCGGCCGGCATCACCGAGAAGCTCATCAACCTGTCGCGCGCGCTGGTCGGCCACCTGCCGGGCGGGCTGGGCCACGTCAACGTGCTGGTGTCGATGTTCTTCGCCGGCATCTCCGGCTCGTCGACGGCGGAAGCCGCGGGCGTCGGCGGCGTGCTGATCCCGGCGATGAAGAAGCAGGGCTACGACACGCCGTTCACCGTTCGCTGGTCGCCTGCGCCGCGGTGATGGGCGTGATCATTCCGCCGTCGATCCTGATGGTCGTCTGGGGCGGCGTGATCTCGGTGTCGATCGGCGGGCTGTTCGTCGCCGGCGTCGTCCCGGGCTTGCTGATGGGCGCTGTCGCTGATGGTCGCGGTCTACCTCTACGCCAAGCGCCGCAACTACCCGGTCGTACCCGCGGACCACGTGGCGCGAGTTCGCTGAAGGTCGTGCGTCGCGGCGGTGCTGCCGATCCTCACGCCGGCCATCATCGTCGGCGGCATCGTCGGCGGCCTGTTCACGCCGACGGAGGCCTCGGTGGTCGCGGTGCTCTATGCGATGCTGCTGGGCGTGGTCATCTACCGCAAGCTGGACTGGCAGCAGCTGCGGCCGACACCCTGTACGACTCGGCGCGCTTCGCCGGCAATCGCGCTGTTCTGCATCGGCACGGCGTCGGCGTTCGGCTGGCTGCTCGCGTACTTCCACATTCCGCAGCTCGTCGTCGAACGCGTGTCGTCCTGGGGCGGCGGGCCTCACCAGCGTCGGATTCATCATCGCGGCCGTGTTCCTGGTCATCGGCTGCTTCATCGACGCGATCCCCGCGATCATCATCGTCGGCACGATCCTGGCGCCGCTCGCCGCCAAGGTCGGGCATGCATCCGATCCACTTCGCGATCATCGGCATGATCTCGATCGCGTACGGGCTCGTCACGCCGCCCTACGGCCTGTGCCTGATGATCGCGTGCGCGATCGGCGGCATCAAGATCAAGGAAGCGGTCAAGGACACGACGATCCTGTTCATCCCGATGCTGCTGGTGCTCGTGATCGTCGATCCTGTTTCCGGACCTGATCCTCTGGCTGCCGCGCCGCCTGATGCCGGCTTTCGTGAAATGAGCGTCGATCTCGGGCGAGTGCCGAATGATGCGGCCGGATGCGCTCGATGCTCACTTGAAGCCGCTTTGCCCGGGCTTCGGGCTGGAAGCCTCGGGGATCGACCTCACGGAGCCGCTGTCCGATGCCGAATTCGCGGACATCGAGGCGGCGTTCCTCCGCGCGCAGGTGCTGGTCATCCGCTCGCAGTCGCTGACGCCGGAGGCGTTCACCGCCTTCGCGCGCCGCTTCGGCCCGCCCGAGCCGCACGTGATCGACCAGTTCCACCACCCCGAGGATCCGAACATCCTGATCCTGTCGAACGTGGTGGTCGACGACGAGCCGCAGGGGCTCGCCGACGCCGGCACGTACTTCCACACCGACTATTCGTATCTCGAGGTCCCGGCCCGCGCGACGCTGCTCTACTCGATCGAGGTGCCGAGCAGGGGCGGCCACACGCTCTTCGCCAACCAGTACGCGGCCTACGACGGCCTTCCCGAATCGATGAAGCGGCAGGTCGAATCGCTGGTCGGCATCCACCACTACGGCAATCGCAACGAACAGGACGAGGCGAGCCGAACGGTCGCCTCCGTGCTCACCGACGAGCAGAAGGCGAAGATGCCGCTGATCTCGCACCCGCTCGTGCGCACGCATCCCTACACCGGCCGCAAGGCGCTCTACGCCGTGTCCGGAAGCTCGTTCGGCATCGCGGGAATGCCGGATGACGAAGCGCGCAAGCTCCTCGATCTCCTGGCCGCGCACGCGACGCAGGAGCGGTATTGCTACCGGCACGCCTACGGCGTGGGCGACGTCGTGATCTGGGACAACGCGTCGCTGCTGCATTCGGCGACGCTCACCGATCCCGACGACCCGCGCACGCTCTGGCGGATCACGGTGAAGGAGCCGCGGCTCGCGGCGCAGGCCGTGCTCGCACCGACGTACGCGTCGGGATCGATGTAGCCGCCGCGGGCGGCCACGCGGCTCACTGCCGCGATCCGTCAGAAGGAAAGGTTCAGCCGCGCGTCGATCAGGTAGCGGAACGACGCGTCCGGCGAATCGCCGACTCGCCACGCGCCGCCGATTCCGGCCTCGATCGCCGGGCTGAAGCGGTGCAGGAACATGAGGTCGATCGGCACGAACCAGGCGCGCTTGCGCTCGTTGTACGTGATCGGATTGTCGGGATAGAGCGCGAGCGACCACCGCTCGTCGAGCTTCACCGTCGCGGCGGGATAGATCGACCACTTCCGGATCGTCTGCACGCTGTCAGGATCCGGATCGAAGCCGTACGAGTACCGGACGTACGGGATCGAGCGTCACGCCGCGCAACGCGTCAGGCATCGCGTAACCGAAGCCGATTCCCGGCGCGACCTGATATTGACCCGAGCCGTACGGCGCCTGCTTGCCCGTCGGGAACACGACGCGCACGCTGCCGCGCAGCCGGAAATTCGGCGCGACGTCGCCGGTCTCGAAGATCTCCTCGATGAACGCATTGCCGATGCCGCCCGAATACGTGCCGTCCGGATTGGCGGCGCCCGACTCGTTCGTGTAGGTCATCGGCAGCTGGATGCGCTGCGTGAAGGTCCAGCCGTCATCGAGGCGAAACGGAACGTAGAGGCGCGCCTGATAGGTCCATTGGTCGGTCCCGTTCGTGTCGTTCTGGAAGATTCCCCAGCTCTCGAAACGCGCGTCGGTGCGCTCGTTTTCCGCGGCACATGGGAGGGCGGCACACGCGAGCGCGAGCGCCGCCAGCGCACGGATCGTGGCGAGCCTGATGCGAAGGTGCGTCGAGGATGCTTGTCGCGGCACGATGCGCGGATCATACCCGTGCCATGCCCGTCGTGGCCGGCCACGGACGCCGGTTGCGGAAGAACGGGCGACCGGTGTCAGGCGCGCACGGCGGCCGGCGCGCTTCGGCGCGCCAGCAGCATCGCGCCGGCAAAGGCCACGAGCACGCTGCCGACGACGGCGGCACCGAACCAGGGCTCGCGCCCGTCGGCCCACGCGTCGACGGAAGGCGCCGCGAGCCGGGCGAGGGCAAGCAGGCCGACCGCGAGGCTCACCGCGGCGACGGCGAGCGCCATCACGCGCGAGGCGATCGCGGCCGTGCCATCGGCGCGGCGGACGAGCCGGCTGATCCACGCGCCATTGGCGCCGTCGACCGCAAGCATGCCGAGCACGAACAGCGCGGCAACGAACAGCGCCTCGCCGATGCCGCCGAAGCGTCCCGCGGCGAGCGCGAAGATCGCCGCCAGCGAGATCGTGTCGAACGACAGCGCGAACAGCGCTCCGACGAGAGCGACCGCCCAGCCTCGACGCACCGTCAGGAAGCGTCCGAGCAGGCGGCCCTTGACGCCGGCCGGCGCGACGATCGCGCCCGGCGCGGTCGTCATCACGGCGCGCACGTTGAGGAACGCGAGGCCGAACAGGAATGCGATCGAGATGGCGATGCCGGTCGTCGCGAGCCATGCCGGCGTTTGCCAGCGCGCGGCGAACGAGCCCGCGGCGAGCGCAACCAGCATCACGACGGCGCCGTGCCCCAGCGAGAACAGCGCGCCGGCGACGTGCGCGAGCCGCGGATTGGCGCGCGCGTTGTAGCGCGTGAGCCCGTCGATGGTGGCGAGGTGGTCGGCGTCGAAGCCGTGGCGCACGCCGAGCGCGAAGGCCAGCGCGCAGAGGGCGGTCCAGGTGCCGGGAAGCTGATCCATGGTGCGATTTCGGAGGCTGGCGCGAAGTAGGCAAACATTGCCATATTTTCCTACCGTCCGGCAACGGCCCGCGCATGCCGGACCATGATCCTGGTCAAGGTCCGGCGGAATCGGAGTTACGTACGCGGAATGAGATGCATGTGGCCGCGGTGGTGGTGCGCGGCCTGGCCGGCATGCGTGTCGCCGGTCTCGACGGTGACGAGATTCAGGTGCCCGTGCCGGACGCCTCGCTCCGCCTCGATCCGGTGCGCGAAGCCGCGCACCGCGGCCGTCGGTCCGCGCAGGATCACGCTCTCGAGGCAGTGATCGTGGTCGAGATGCACGTGCATCGACGACACCACGAGGTCGTGGTGCTCGTGCTGCGTCTCGGTCAGCCGCTCGGCCAGCTCGCGCTCGTGGTGGTTGTAGATGTACGACAGGTTGGCGACGCAATGCGACTTCACCTCGTAGGCGGACCGGTGGGTCTCCACCTCGCGCCGCAGGAGGTCGCGCATCGCCTCGGACCGGCTCGTGTAGCCGCGCTTCGCGATCAGCGCGTCGAAGTCCTTCGCGAGCCTCTCGTCGATCGACATCGTGATGCGTTCCATGGCGCTCCCTGTCGCGTGCGGAAATGGAGGCGGGCCTAATGCCCGTGGCGATGATGCAGATCCGGAAAATGCGGATGCGTGTGAACCATCGGCTCGTGCTCGTGCGGATGGGTGTGGGGCTCGGTCCCGTCCCAGGCAAATCCATGTTCGTGCCGATGGTGCTCGTCGTGCCTGTGAGGATGCTCGTGCACCAGGAGCTCATGCGCGTGCGCGTGGCCATGGCGCTCGGTGAGATGCAGCCAGACGCCGATCGCCATCAGCGGCAGTGCTGCCCAGAACGCGGGGCCGAGCCGCTCGCCAAGCACGGCGAACGCAACCGCTACGCCGATGAACGGGGCGGTCGCGTAGTACGCGCTCGCGCGCGCCACGCCGAGCTCGCGCAGCGCGACCACGAAAAGGATGAGGCTCACGCCGTAACCGAGGAGTCCGACGACGCCGGCGGCGAACGCCGGCCCTGGCGGCGGCGCCGGCCCGGCCACCACTGCCGCCAGAAGAAGATTGACGGTGCCGCCGGTGATGCCCTTGGCCGCGGCGACCAGCATGGCGTCGTTGGCGGCGATCTTGCGCGTCAAGTTGTTGTCGAGCGCCCAGAACATGCAGGCCAACGCAATCAGCAGTGCCCCCTGGTCGAACCTGCCGATGCCGCCACCGTCGCCGCCCAGCACGCCGCAGGCGATCACGATGAAGGCCATGCCCGCGACGACGCGCACGTTGCGGTGCTCGCGGAACACGAACCATGCGACGGCGACCGTGAACACCGTCTCCAGATTGAGCAGCAGGCTCGCGGTCGCGCCCGCCGTGTCGCGCAGTCCGAAGACGAACAGCACCGGCGCAACCACGCCTCCCGAGATTGCGGTGGCGGCGAGCCACCCGACGTCGCGCCCCGCCATCGAGGCGACCCGTTGACGCTCGCCCGCGCCTCCCCAATGGCGCACGGCCAGCACGAGCAGCAGGCCGAATCCGGATCCTGCGTAGAGAAGCCCCGCCAGCCACAGTGGGTCGATCGAGCCGACGAGCGCGCGCGCCAGAGGAGTGCTCGCGCCGAACAGGGCCGCCGCGGCCAGCACGTACGAAACGCCTCGATTCATACGATTCCGTTCCGATCGATCAACGCCGCGGCCGGGCCCGGTCGTGCGTTCCGAAGCATCCGGGGGAATGAATCGGCTGCGCGGTACGTCATCGTACCTCGCCCAGCAGCCGCCCGATCATGCCCGCCGCCTGTGCCGCATATCCGCCGCCGAAGAGGTTGGCGTGATTGAGCACGTGGTAGAGGTTGTAGAGATCGCGACGCGCTTCGTGGCCCTCCGGCAGCGGCCAGGATTCGCGATAGGCGGCGAAGAAGTCGGCGCCGAACCCGCCGAACAGGGCGCACATCGCGAGATCGGTCTCGCGATCGCCGTAATACACCGCCGGATCGAAGATGACCGGCGTGCCGTCGCCGAGGCGACCGGCGTTGCCGGACCAGAGATCGCCGTGCAGCAGCGACGGCACCGGCGCGTGTCCCGAAAGCAGCCGAGGCATCGCCGCCAGAAGCCTTTCGCCGTCGCGCTGCAGCGCGCCCCGGTGGCCGTTGCGGGCGGCGAGCGAGAGCTGCGGCGCGATGCGGCGGTCGCGGAAGAACTCCGCCCAGTCCGAGGTCCGCGCGTTGTCCTGCGGCGTCGTGCCGATGGTGTTGTCACGGTGCCAGCCGTGCGTCGCGGCGGTGTGCCGGTGCAGCGCCGCCAGCGCCCGCCCCAGCGCCGCATCGCGGCCACCACCGGCGAACTCGAGCCATTCGAGCGCGATGAACGACACACCGCCGGCAACGCCCGAGGCGATCGGCCGCGGGACGCGCACGGCGTTCGCGGCGCGGAGCTCCGCGAGACCGGCCGCCTCGGCGTCGAACATCGCCGCTCTCGCCGCGGCATTGACCTTCACGAAACAGCGAAGGCCGTCGCCCTCGAGCCGCCACGTCGCGTTGAGCGAGCTTCCGCCGCAGGAGCTCCAGCGGGCCGCGGGCAGCGACGTCCCCGCCGCCGCGCCGATCGTCGCGGCCACCGCGGCCTGCCACTCGGCCCGGCCGCCCGGCATCGGACTCAATGCCGCAGCGCGTCGATGCCCCGGCCGATGCCGTCGAGCGTCAGCGGGAACATCCGAGCGCCGATCGCCTGCAGCACGATCTGCGTCGAGCGCGTGTACTCCCAGGCGCGCGGCGGCTCCGGGTTCCACCAGATCGTGCGGCGGAAATGCCCGGAGAGGCGCGTAAGCCAGAGCACGCCGGGCTCCTCGTTCGCGTACTCGACGCTGCCGCCCGCCTCGACGAGCTCGTACGGGCTCATCGCGGCGTCGCCGACGAAGATGAGCTTCCAGTCGGGGCCGTATTTGTGCACCAGGTCCCATGTGGGAACGCGGTCGAAGCGGCGGCGCACGTTGTCGCGCCAGACGTGGTCGTAGACGCAATTGTGGAAGTAGAACGTCTCCAGATGACGGAACTCGCTCTTCGCCGCCGAGAAGAGCTCCTCGCACAGCCGGACATGCGGATCCATCGAGCCGCCGACGTCGAGGAACAGCAGCACCTTGACCCGGTTGCGCCGCTCCGGGACGAGATGCAGGTCGAGGTAGCCGGCATTCCTCGCGGTGCCCTCGATCGTGCCGTCCATGTCGAGCTCCTCGGGCACGCCTTCGCGCGCGAACCGGCGAAGCTTGCGCAGCGCGACCTTGATGTTGCGCGTGTTGAGCTCGACGTCGCCGTCGAGGTTCCTGAAGCTGCGCTCGTCCCACACCTTGACCGCGCTGCGGTTGCCGCCGCCCGTCTGTCCGATGCGGATGCCTTCCGGGTTGTAGCCGTATGCGCCGAACGGGCTCGTGCCGCCGGTGCCGATCCACTTCGCGCCGCCGGCGTGCCGCTCCTTCTGCTCCTCGAGGCGCTTGCGAAGCGTTTCCATCAGCTTGTCGAAGCCGCCCATCGCCTCGACCAGAGCCTTCTCCTCCGCGGTCAGGTGCCGCTCGAATTCCTTCTTCAGCCATTCCTCGGGCAGCTCGGCGCGGACGTCGAAGATCGCGTTCACGCCCTTGAAATACGTGCCGAACGCGAGGTCGTAACGGTCGAACAGCGCCTCGTCCTTGATGAGCGTCGTTCGCGCGAGATGGTAGAAGTCGTCGAGCGACAGCGACACCACGCGTTCCTGCAATGCGTCGAGCAGCGTCAGGAACTCGCGCGTCGACACGGGCAGACGCGCCGACTTGAGATGGAGGAAGAAGTCGATCAGCATCGCTGAATGGGCGGTGGATGAATCCGGGCGAAGGCCTTGGCTGGATTCGGCTGGAACTCAGCGGCTTTCCGGGTCGCGCGGTTCAGCGATCGAGCAGGAACCGGAGGTTGCGCTTCACGCTCGGCCACTCGCTTTCGATCACGCTGAAGACGACGGTGTCGCGGCGGGTGCCGTCCGGCATGACCTGGTGATTGCGCAGGATTCCGTCCTGCTTCGCCCCCAGCCGCGCGATCGCGGCGCGCGACGCGAAATTGAAGAAGTGCGTGCGGAACTCGACGGCGATGCACTGCAGCGCCTCGAAGGCGTGAGTCAGCAGCAGCAGCTTGCATTCGGTGTTGACGGCGCTCCGCTGCGCGCGCTTCGCGTACCAGGTGTGGCCGATCTCGAGCCGCCGGTTCGCCGCGTCGACGTTGAAGTAGCGCGTCGAACCGACGATGCCGCCGTCCGCGTTGGCGCGCACGACGAACGGCATCGCGCCCTGCCGCTCGCGCATCTCGAGCGCGGCGCCGATCCACTCGGCGGTCCTGTCCGGCGCGGGCACGCTCGTGTACCAGAGCTTCCACAATTCGCCGTCGGCCGCGGCAGACCGCAGCGCCTGCTCGTGGCTCCGCTCGAGCGGAAGCAGCGTCGCATGCGCGCCGGAAAGCGTGACGGCCTCGATGAATCGCGTCGTCATGTGCGGTCAGCGACGAGTTTCACCGATCGACGGCGGCCACCACCCGCGTCCGGATTTCGTCGCCGATCCTATCGTCCGGCGCGGGCCATGAAGGCGACGCGCTCGAACAGGTGCACGTCCTGCTCGTTCTTGAGCAGCGCGCCGTGCAGCGGCGGGATCAGCACCTTCTTGTCGCTGCTGCGGAGCGCCTCCGGCGGGATGTCCTCGGCGAGCAGCAGCTTCAGCCAGTCGAGGAGCTCGGAGGTCGACGGCTTCTTCTTCAATCCGGGCACCTCGCGCAGGCTGAAGAACACCTCGAGCGCCTCGGCGAGCAGCGCCTTCTTGAGCCCGGGGAAGTGCACGTCGACGATTCGCGTCATCGTTTCCTTGTCCGGGAAGCGGATGTAGTGGAAGAAGCAGCGGCGCAGGAACGCGTCGGGCAGCTCCTTCTCGTTGTTGCTGGTGATCACGACGAGCGGCCGATGCCGCGCCTGGATCGTCCGTTGCGTCTCGTAGACGAAGAATTCCATCCGGTCGAGCTCGCGCAGGAGGTCGTTGGGGAACTCGATGTCCGCCTTGTCGATCTCGTCGATCAGCACCACCGCGGGCGCGTCGGCCTCGAACGCCTCCCACAGCACGCCGCGCTTGATGTAGTGCGCGATGTCGCCGACGTGCTCGTCGCCGAGCTGCGAATCGCGCAGCCGTGACACCGCGTCGTACTCGTAGAGGCCCTGCTGCGCCTTGGTGGTCGACTTGATGTGCCACTGCAGGAGCGGCCGCGAGAGCGCGCGCGCCACTTCCTCGGCGAGCATCGTCTTGCCGGTGCCGGGCTCACCCTTGATCAGGAGCGGCCGCTCGAGCGCGATCGCCGCGTTGACCGCGAGCATGAGATCGGGCGTGGCGACGTAGGTATCGGTGCCTTCGAAGCGCATGTTCGGTGTTCCTCGTCCGCGGAACGTCAATGGTAGCCGAAATCAGGGCCCGATCGGCGCCACGAGCCATTGCAGCGACCATAGCGCCGCCATGCCCGCCACGATCGTCTTGGGCGTGCTGTGCGTGGTCCACGCGACGGCGGCGGCGACGAGCGCGGCAGCGACCCGCGGATTGAACGTGACGCCCGACGCGGGCGGGAGAATCATCGGCACGATCAGCGCGGTCAGCATCGCCGCGGGCACGTACCGGAGCGCGCGCGCCAGCAGCGGCGGCATCGACCGCCGCGCGAAGAACGCGATGAACGACAGCCTGGACGCGTAATTGATGGCGCCCACCGCGATGATGACCGTCCAGAGCTTCAGCGCGCCTTCCATCGCTCCCTCGTGAGCTCGACCGCGGTGCCGGCGACGATGCCGAGGACGCCCGCGACGACGAGATTGAGGCGCATCGGAAGTGCGTCGAGCGCGACGACCGCAATGCCGGCGACGACGGCGGCGGTGACGTGCGGCGCACTGCGCAGCGCCGGCGCCAGCAGCGCGATGAAGACCAGCGGCACCGTGAATTCGAGCGACCATGCCGCGGGAATCACGTTGCCCGCGAGGAAGCCGATCGCGTTGGTCGCCTGCCATAAGCTCCACAGCGCCATGCCGCCGCCCGCGAAATGCAGCGCGCCGCGGCGCGCGTCGCCGTGCGCGTCGAATTTCCGGATCGACGCGGCGAACGCCTGATCGGTCAGCAGGAACGCGAGCGCGCGCGACCAGCGCGGCGGCAGCGATTTCAGCGACGGCGCCATCGCGGCGCTGTACATCAGGAAGCGAAGGCCCAGCACCGAGCAGGTGAGGATCACCACGGCGGTCGGCGCGTCCGCAGCCAGCAGCTGGCACGCGAGGATCTGCGCCGCGCCGGAGAAGATGATGGTGCTCATTCCCATCGCGCCGGCGAAATTCGCGCCGACGGCCGCGGCGCCGACGCCGCACACGAGGCCGAACGGGATGATCCCGAGGCACGCGGGCAGCATCTCGACGAACCCGGCGCGGAAATCCTCCGACGCGAGAATGCGTCCGGCGCGGCGGCGCGGCGTCGTCACTTGGAAGGCGCCGGCACGCCGAATGCGGCGACGCGGCCTGCGGCGAGGATACATCGAATCAAGTCTCCGGACAGCGATGCAGAATCCGGCTTGTACTCCGACGCGACGGCCGCGGTCAACGGGCGCGCGTCCCCCGCGGTAGAATCGCCGGCGCGGACATCGCGTCGCCGCGCCACCCCCTCGCACCGCCCTCGAAGGAACACCCAATGGATCTCCCGGTCAATCGGTTCAAGCGTGCGATCGCCTCCGGCGGGACTCCCGTCGGCACGTGGCTCTCCAGCGGCTCCGCCGCGACCGCCGAGGCGCTCGGCTGCGCGGGATTCGACTTTCTCGTCGTCGACACCGAGCACACGCCGATCGACGTGCCGCAGATGATCGAGCTCCTGCGCACGATCGCGGGAACGCCGGCCGAGGCGATCGTGCGCCCGCCGTGGAACGACATGGTGATGATCAAGCGCGTGCTCGACGCGGGCGCGCAGACGCTGCTCCTGCCGTTCGTGCAGAATGCCGACGAGGCGCGGCGCGCCGTCGCCCACACGCGCTATCCGCCCGAAGGCGTGCGCGGGGTCGCCGGCACGCATCGCGGCAGCCGCTTCGGCACGATCCCGGGCTATTTCGCGCGCGCGGCGTCCGAGCTCTGCGTCATCGTGCAGATCGAGACCGTGGCCGCGCTGGACGAGCTCGAATCGATCGCCGCCGTCCCCGGCGTCGATTCCATCTTCATCGGACCCAACGACCTGGCGGCGTCGATGGGCCATCTCGGCGACACGGGCAACGCCGCGGTGCAGGCGAAGCTCGCCCACGCCGCCAAGGAATGCGCGCGCCTCGGCAAGCCGTGCGGCATCGTCGGATTCACGCCCGAATCGGTGTCGCAGTTCCTCGGTTACGGCTACTCGTGGGTCGCCATCGGCTCCGACATGTCGATGCTGGTGGGCCGCGCGCAGGAGCTGCTCGGGAATCTTCGTTCCGCGATGGCCTGATCCGGCAGCGCCCTGCCGCTCCCCGGCCCGGGGAGCTTCGATTTCTTGTACGATGCGTTTCGCCTGCGCACCCGCCATGACACCGTCCGCCGACTCCGGAACCTCGACACTCGCCTGCGTGCACGACGCGAAGGCGAATCTCGGCGAATGCCCGGTGTGGTCGGTCGAGGAACGCGCGCTCTACTGGGTCGACATCAACGCGCCTTCGCTCAATCGCTTCGACCCGGCGAGCGCGACCAACGTCTCGATGCCGATGCCCGAGTCGATCGGCTGTTTCGCGTTGCGTGCCGCGGGCGGGTTCGTCGTGGCGCTGCGCCGCGGCATCTGGCTCGCGCGCCCTGACGGCACGCTGACGAAGAAGCTCGCCGACGCGCCGTACGATCCGTCGCATCACCGCTTCAACGACGGACGCTGCGACGCCCAGGGCCGCTTCTGGGCCGGTACGATGAACGAGCGCCGCGATGCGCCGAGCGGCGCGCTCTTCCGCATCGAATCCGCCGGCCGTCTCGAACCCGTGCTGGGCGACATGACGATCAGCAACGGCCTCGCGTGGAGTCCCGACGGACGCACGATGTATCACGCCGACACGCCGACGCTCACGGTCAGCGCGTACGACTTCGACGCCGTCACGGGCGCGCCGTCGCGCCCCCGCGTGTTCGCCCGGTTCGAAGGCGAGACCGACCGCCCCGACGGCGCCGCGGTCGACCGCGACGGCTGCTACTGGATCGCGTTCTATCGCGGCGGCAAGGTCGTGCGCCTCTCGCCCGCGGGCGCGGTCCTGGCCGAGTATCCGCTGGCCGCGCAATGCCCGACGATGTGCGCGTTCGGCGGCGACGATCTTCGGACGCTCTACGTGACCTCCGCGCGGCAGAACCGCGACGCCGACGAGCTCGCGCGACTGCCGCAGTCCGGCGGCATCTTCGCGATGCGTGTCGACGTGCCCGGGCTTCCCGAGCCGAAGTTCGCGGGCTAACTGAGGACTGTGGCGTGCAATTCGAATCGACCGCTTTCCTCCGACTCGACGCGCCCCAGTGCGTCGGCACGTCCGCTTCGGGCGCCGCGTTCGCGACGTCGACGGGCGACGTGCTGGAGGTCACCTGCTTCGGTCCCGGCGTGTTCCGGTTGCGTGTGGGTCCCAATACCCGGCCCGATTACGGGCTCATCCTCGGCAAGGCGCAGGGCTGCGACGTCGCGCAGTCCGATGACGGCGCGGTCACGTTCACGTCGGGCGATGCCGTGCTCGAGATCGCCGGTTCGCCGCTGCGATTCCGGCTGAAGCATCGCGGTGCGCAGGTGCTGGGCTCGACGACCGACGAGCACTTTCGCGGCTTCACCCGGTTGCCGACGTTCGGGCGCGTGCGCCAGGGCGACCAGTGGACCGTCGCGATGGCGTTGGCCTCGGGCGCGGCGGTGTACGGGCTCGGCGAGAAATTCGGCCCGCTCGACAAGCGCGGCCAGATCGTCCATTCGCAGGTCGTCGACGCGCTCGGCGTCAACACCGGGCATTCGTACAAGAACGTTCCGTTCGCCTGGAGTCCCGGCGACGGCAACGGCGCATGGGGCGTGTTCGTGCACACGACCGGCATGGTCGCCCACGGTGTCGGCTATCCCGACTGGTCGCACCGCTCGTACGCGATGCTGGTCGACGACGAGGCGCTCGATCTCTTCGTCTTCGCCGCGGACACGCCGGCGGCGATCCTCGACGCCTACACGAAGCTCACCGGCCGCGCGCCGGCCGTTCCCCGGTGGAGCCTTGGCCTGTGGATCTCTCGCGCCTGGTACAAGACGCCGGAGGAGGCCGCCGAGACCGCGCGCAAATTCCGCCAGCGAAAGATTCCCTGCGACGTGCTGACGCTCGACGGGCGCTCGGCGTGGAATCTCGAGACGCGCTTCGACTTCGAGTGGGACGAATCGCGCTATCCCGACCCGTATGGGGCACTCGCGGCAATCAAGGCGCACAACCTTCGCATCTGCGTCTGGGAATACCCGTACGTGTCGATCCATTCGCCGCTGTTCCGCGACTTGGCGTCACGGCGCTTCCTGCTGACCACGCGCGAAGGCGATCCGTACGTGTTCGGCTGGGACACGGCGCCGGCGACGAGCCCGTTCGGCAATGCGCTCACCCCGCTGCCCGAAAGCGGCATCGTCGATTTCACGCATCCGGCCGCGTATGGATGGTGGCGCGACGCCCACGAGCAGCTCTTCGCCAAGGGCGTCGACGTCATCAAGAGCGATTTCGGCGAGCACGTTCCCGACGACGCCGTCGCGTTCAACGGCGACACCGGACGGCGCCTGCACAATGTGTATCCGCTGCTCTACAACGAATGCGTCTACGACGCGACGGCGCGCCTGCAGCGCAAGGAGAACGGCCCGCCGATGGTCTGGAGCCGCGCCGGCTGGACCGGCAGCCAGCGCTACCCGATCCAGTACGGCGGCGAGCCGCAGGGCGACTGGGAAGGCCTTGCCGCGTCGATTCGCGGCGGTTTGTCGTGGGGCATGAGCGGCGCGCCGTACCACGCGACCAACGTCGGCGGATTCTATGGTGCGGCAATGCCCTCGCCGGAGCTCTTCGTTCGCTGGCTGCAGGCGGCCGTGTTCAGCTCGCATGTCTCGATCCACGGGATGGGCGAGCGCGAGCCGTGGACCTTCGGCGCCGAGGCCGAGGCGGTCGTGCGCAAGTGGCTCGCCTTCCGCTACCGCCTCATCCCATATCTTCAGTCGGTGATCGGCGACGCCGGCGCGACCGGATTGCCGGTGATGCGCGCGATGCCGCTCGCCTTTCCCGACAACGCGCTGACGCGCCGGTACGAGACCCAGTTCATGTGCGGCGAGGCGCTCTTCGTCGCGCCGATCGTCGCCGCGGGCGGCGAGATCGAGATCGCGCTGCCGCCCGGCGGCTGGTTCGACCTCAACTCGCGGCAGCGGTATGCCGGGCAAAGCGTGATCCGCTACAAGGCGACGCTGGACCAGTTTCCGGTGTTCGGCCGCGAAGGCTATGCGCTGCCGCTGGGACGCGCGGTCCAGCACACCGGCGAGATCGACGACGCGCATCCGGTCGAGCAATTGTGGCTCTTCGGCACACCGGCGCAGCCGCTCGACGGGTACGCGCAGGTGCGCGTCGTCGCTGACGGCGCGACCGGCGCGCATCGCGTGCACGCGGCGCCCGAGATCAAGGTCGAACGTTACGGCGCCGCCGCGGACGTCGGCGTGCTGCCGCTTTCGCCGGAAGCGGAATGAACGCTGCCGGCGACCGCCTCCCGGCGATCGCGATCACCGCCGGCGAGCCCGCAGGCATCGGGCCCGAGCTCATCGCGCACGTCGCCGCCCGCCATCGCGAGCGGACATTCGCGGCGCGTCTCATCGTCGTCGGCGACTTGGAGATCCTGCGCGAGCGTGCGGCGCGGATCGGCCTCCAGCCGCACTACATGGAATTCGATCCGGCGTCGTTCACGCCTTCCGGCGGCATCGTGGAAGTGATCGACGTGCGCGCCACGGTGCCGGTGACACCGGGACATCCCGATCCGACCAACGCCGGCAGCGTGCTCGCGATGCTCGATCGCGCCGCCGATGCGTGCGCGACCGGCGCGTGCGCGGCGCTCGTCACCGCGCCCGTGCAGAAGAGCGTCATCCAGGACGCGGGATACGTGTTCAGCGGCCACACCGAGTACCTCGCCGCGCGCGCGCACGTGCCGAGGGTCGTGATGATGCTGGTCGGCGGCGGACTGCGCGTCGCGCTCGTCACCACGCACCTGCCGCTCGCGGCGGTTCCCGCGGCGATCACGCCCGCCGCGGTCGGCGGGACCATCGCGATCGTCGCCGCCGAGCTCGTCGCGCGCTTCGGCATCGCCGCGCCGCGCATCGCGGTGTGCGGTCTCAATCCGCACGCGGGTGAGGGAGGTCATCTCGGCCGCGAGGACGACGACGTCATCGCGCCTGCCGTCGCGGCGGCGCGGGCCGCCGGGATCGACGTCGCGGGGCCGATTCCCGCGGACACGGTTTTCGTTCCCGCGATCGCGCAGCGCTACGACGCGATCGTCGCGATGTATCACGACCAGGGATTGCCGCCGCTCAAGGCCGCGAGCTTCGGCCAGGGCGTCAACGTGACGCTGGGTCTGCCGTACGTCCGGACTTCGGTCGACCACGGCACGGCGCTCGATCTCGCCGCCGACCCCGCGCGGGCGCGGACCGCGGACCCCGGCAGCATGTTCGCGGCGATCGATCTCGCGCTCTCGCTCACGCGGCGCGGCGCCTAGAGCGCGCGTCCCGGCATGCGCCCCCGCCCGACGCACCAGGGCCACGTCGCGCGCAAGCGGTTCGGGCAGAACTTCCTCGCCGACGTCCATTACGTCGAGAAGATCGTCGCGGCCGTCGCGCCGCAGCCGGGCGACAATCTCGTCGAGATCGGGCCGGGGCTCGCGGCGCTCACCGGCAAATTGATCGAGCGCGCCGGCCGCATCCATGCCATCGAGATCGACCGTGACCTTGCCGCGCGCCTTGAAGCTGATTTTCCGCCGGAGCGATTGCTGCTGCACGTCGCCGACGCGCTCTCGTTCGACTTCGGGACGCTGGGCGCGCAGCTGCGCGTCGTCGGCAACCTCCCCTACAACATCAGCTCGCCGATGCTGTTTCATCTCGCGCAGTACGCGTCGTCGCTTGCCGATGTCCACGTCATGCTGCAGAAGGAAGTGGTCGCGCGGATGGTCGCGGCGCCCGGTACGCCGGATTACGGCCGGCTGTCGGTGATGCTGCAGGTCACGTTCCGGATGAGCCGGCTGTTCGTCGTGCCGCCCGGCGCGTTCCGGCCGGCGCCGAAGGTCGACTCGGCCGTCGTTCGGCTCGTTCCGCTCGGCCCGGCGCAGCCGGCGATCGCCGATCCTGCGCTTTTCGCGCGCATCGTCGCCGCGGCGTTCGGACAGCGGCGCAAGACGCTGCGCAATGCGCTCTCGGCAATCGCCGACGAGACGGCATTGCGTGGTGCGGGGATCGATCCCGGCGCGCGCGGCGAGACGCTCGCCGTCGCGGATTTCGTGCGGCTCGCGAACGCCTTGGCGCAGACACATCCGGCCTAGGAGCCAGTCGGGTCCCCAGGGCCTATTTGGATGGCCTGTTTCAGTCTCGCCGAAGGCTAATTGTCATTCGGGATCTTCACGACGCTGCCCCTCGCCTTCGGGTCGTTCGGATCCTTCACCACGGTCACGTACAGTTCCTTCCCGCCTTCGCCGAAGGCCACGTTGGTCGTGCCTTCTCCCGCGGTGATCTCGAAAACGTGCAACAGCTTGCCCTCGGGGGAGAGCTTCAATACCTTGCCGCCGGTCCACTGGGCGACATAGATGTTGCCCTTGCCGTCGATCTTCATGCTGTCGGGGCCCAGCCACCATGACTCGACCTTGTTCTTCACGAGAAGATTCAGCAACGCGAAGTTCGACCTCTTGCCCAGCGAGCCGTCGTCGTTGATCGAGAACTTCAGGATGCAGTTCCCGACGGTCTCACTGACGTAGAGCGTCTTCTGATCCGGGGACACGCCTATGCCATTGGCGTGGTTGAGGTCCCCCGCCACCTCGACCCATTTCTGGCTGCCCGGTGCGAGATAGACGATCCTTCCGATCACCAGCGTCGGGGGCTCGGTGTTGTTGGTGTATTGGCCGAAGATCGTGGCATAGGCACCGCCGTTGGCGGCCACCACGATGTCGTTGATGCCGCCCTCGAACGGCTTGCCGTTGCTGTCGGCATCCCAGCGGCGCAGCTGTTTGCCCTTCATGTCGAGCTCGAGAATCGCGCCGTGGTCGCTGCAGGCGATCAGGAAGGTCTTCTGATTGGTCAGCGCCAGTCCGTTGTGGCCGCAATCCGGGGTTTCGTTGAGAACGGTGCTCGTCTTGCCATCCCACTTCGACAGCGTGTTCGAGACCCAGCCGACGTAGTAGAGGTTGCCGTCAACGTACAACGGGCCCTCCGCACCGAGGACGTCGCTCACGATGGTCGTTTCGACGGCACAGGCCGACGCGGCGACCATCAACGCGCTTGCCCCGAAGCAAAAGACTTTGAACGACCTCATGTGGATTCCCGATTCATTGTCGACGGCGCATCGTGCCGAGATCGAGGCAGAAGATCAAGTTGATCGTCTCCTTCGGGTAACGTTGGCTTCTGGCCGAAGGCGACGTTCGTCAATGACCGCCAACGACCCGAAGCGGTCCGACGAACTTCCCTAAGGCCGACGTTCGATGGTGAGGAAGCAGCCACTCGATGCAATACTCTCCATCGCAGCTTCTCTGATCACGTTGCTCCGCCCACACCCAGCGAATCGCCGGAAGCGGCGCGAATGCGGTCTTCGGGATCGCGGAAATCCCGTTCCACGCCACGACCGAGAAGCTCCAGTTCCGCGCGTAGCAGAACCGCTCGATGCGGTGGCACCGCCTCGATCAGATTTTCCAGCATTGCACGCATCCGGCGGACGATCTGAATGCTGTTGCCGCCAAACTGCCGGATCTCGGTGATCGCCAGGCTGACGAAGTCTTCCCAATCCGGCGTGCGATAGGCGAGCCGCAGCCGCCCGGTGGCGTCGTGTACCCGCCCTGTATCCAGTTGCCGCTCGCCGACCGCTCGCAGCAGGCGATGGATCTGGTCGAGCGCGAGCACAGCGGTGGTCGGATCGTTGATCGCGGGCGAAAGCGCCTTGGCGGCGATGTCGACGATGATGCGGAACGCGAATTCGGGGTCTTGCTCCATCGTGCGCTCCGGCCCGATGGCGACGGCCTGATCTAATAGGCTGTCTGATACGACCTCTCCACCACCGTACAACCGGAACAGCGGGCTCCCGCTGGTCACAAAATCGCCCACCTGCGGAACGAATTCGATCAGGCAGTCGGCACGGCGAGCCAACTCCACGAGCCCCGCCACGTCGAACGCAAGCACAACGCCGGTGCGATTGGTCTTGACAGTGCGCGACGTTGCTCCCTCAGGCACCAGCGCGACATTGGACGGCGCGTCCTCCGCCCCCGCGACCGGAAGTGGATATACATCATGGATGACCTCCTGCCCCGTGTTGCCTACCCGGGTCAGAACGCTGACGGGTCGCAACGACTTGCCCACGCGGTCGATCATGTAGAGGAAGATACCGACACACGCGGCGCTGCTATATGTGGCTATCCACACCGAGATCTGTGGGACAGTATCCTCGATGCGGCTCAGCGCCATCAGCGTATAGGCGAACGCAAACACGAAAACGGTAAGTGAGAGCCGGAGGATACCGCTGCGAAAGAAGGTGGCGATGATCCGTGGCGTCAGTTGCGCGCTGGCGAGTTGTACGGACACGAGCATGATGGAAAAAACAAAGACGATGAACGTGAGCATGGAAGACGCCAGTGCAGCCAGCACGGCTCGCGCGCTTTCCGGGCCGATGGCAGCCTTCAGGCCTAGGATCTGATCCGCGCGACGAACCAACGGATGCACGAGCAGCGCTACCACCATGGCGAGCAAGGGCGGGAGCCAGACGGAGTCCCGGAGGAATCTGTTGATGCGGTACCGCTGCAGCCAAGTCATGGCATCTACCGAATTCGTCGGGAGAAGTCCGCCGCCCCATCAGCCGCCTGGGCGCGCGCGTTGACGTGGGACCGTTCTTGCAATTCCGGGAACGACAGACCCATCGTCTCCAACCGCCCCTGTTCATACAGATACTCCGGCACGTAGCCGCTGGCCAGGATCTTCCAGCTCAGCGGCACGCGTCCCGGATTGACGTGGTTGTTCGTCCAAATGTTGGTCGTGCAGTTGGTGGTCAGCGTGTTGTAGAACTCAGGTTGCGTCCTTAGCGCATTGATCCTGTGCATGTACTCCAGGAACAGCCGCCGCAGAACATCGATCGAAGCCTTGGCCCGGTAGATGTACACGTCCTCGGGCGGATCGCGGCGATAGTTGGTACGCAGCCGAACGATGTCGCGCTCGTCGGCGACAACGTAGACGAGCTCATCCTGGCGGAAGAGGCCTTTGAGGGTCGAGTAGCCCTCACCTTTCGGCTTGCGCACCTCGATGGAAATGGCGAGATAGTCGTTCCCCGTGAAGCCGAAACTAACGAATACATGGGCAATTGCCGGGACCCGTCCAGTAGGAGCTGACGATGTCCACCGATCGCAGTTCCCGCAGATCGAAGGACTTGTCGTAATAGGCGGGGGTGAAGTCGGTCTCGCTGCGATAGTCGAAATTGCGGATGTTGTGGAGGGTGACGCGATCGCCGGCAATCGTTGCAGACGGCAGCACTGCCACTTCCGGCTGCCAGTCGCGTTCGTTGGTCGGCTCGATGCTC
>CAVUIG010000002.1:0-77237 GCA_963741355.1 uncultured beta proteobacterium | reverse complement strand
CTCGCCGACCTTGACGATCTTCATCGTGTTGGTGCCGCCCGACTTGCCCATCGGCTCGCCGACGGTCAGCACGATGAGATCGCCGCGCTGCACCTGGCCTTTCGCGAGCAGCAGGTCCTCGGCGGACTGCAGCACGGCGTCGCGGTCGGCGCCCTGCTCGAAGTAGAGCGGATGGACGTTGCGGAACAGCGCCATCTTGCGCTGGGCCGAGACTTCCGGCGTCAGCGCGTAGATCGGGCAGCCGCAGTTGTGCCGCGACATCCACAGCGCCGTCGAGCCGGACTGCGTCAGCGACGCGATCGCCTTGACCTTGAGGTGGTAGGCGGTGAACAGCGTCGCCATCGCGATCGACTGGTCGATGCGCGTGAACGCGCGGTTGAGGAATTCGCGGTCGAGCTCGACCGATCACCGATTTTTCCGCCTCGGCGCAGATTGCGCCATCGCCTCGACCGTCTCGACCGGATACTTGCCCGGCGGCGGTCTCGGCGGAGAGCATCACGGCGTCGGTGCCGTCCAGCACCGCGTTGGCGACGTCGGAGACTTCGGCGCGCGTCGGCACCGGCGTGCTGGATCATCGATTCCATCATCTGCGTCGCGGTGATCGTGAGCTTGTTGCGCTCGCGCGCCATCCGGATCATCCGCTTCTGCAGGCCCGGCACCGCGGCGTTGCCGACCTCGACCGCAAGGTCGCCACGCGCGACCATGATGCCGTCGGACGCGCCGATGATCTCGTCCAGCGCCGGGATTGCCTCGGCGCGCTCGATCTTGGCGATGAGGAGCGCGTTGCTGCCGGCGACGTGCAGCAGATCGCGCGCCATCTGCATGTCGTGCCGCGACTTGGGGAACGACACGGCGACGTAATCGGCGGCGAGCGCGACCGCGGTCTTGATGTCGTCCATGTCCTTCGCGGTCAGCGCGGGCGCCGACAGACCGCCGCCCAGCCGGTTGATGCCCTTGTTGTTCGACAGCCTGCCGCCGACGTCGACGCGCGTCACGATGCGCGGCCCGTCGATCGACTGGACGGTCGAGGCGGATGAGGCCGTCGTCGAGCAGCAGCACCGCGCCGGGCTCGACGTCGCGGACGAGATCCTTGTAGTCGAGGCCGACGCGATGGGCGTCGCCAAGGGAATCGCATTTCCGCGTCCAGGACGAACGACTTGCCGGCTTCGAGCAACACCTCGCCGTCGGCGAATTGGCCGATGCGGATCTTCGGCCCCTGCAGGTCGGCCATGATGGCAACTTCGCGGCCCAGCGCCTTCGCCACCGCCCGCACGTTGCGCGCGCGCTCCACGTGGTCCGACGCGGTGCCATGCGAGAAATTGAGGCGCACGACGTCGCAGCCCGCGGCGATCAGGCGGCTGAGGACTTCAGGGGCGCTGCAGGCAGGACCCAGCGTTGCGACGATCTTGGTGGCGCGCGGCAAGCGGAATTGGCGACGGGAATGCGGAGGGGCAATGGTACGTGATTTCGCACGTCCGCGTCACGACGGGCGCGTCGAAGGCCGGGACGCGACCCGCCTCAGCGCTCCGCGCGCGCCTCGAGCACGGCCACGGCGGGCAGCGTCTTGCCTTCCAGGAATTCGAGGAACGCGCCGCCGGCGGTCGAGATGTAGGAGATCCGGTCGGCCACGCCGAACTTGTTGATCGCGGCGATGGTGTCGCCGCCGCCGGCGATGGAGAACGCGCTCGATGCGGCGATCGCTTCGGCGAGCGCGCGGGTGCCGCCGGCGAAGGCATCGAGCTCGAACACGCCGACCGGTCCGTTCCAGACGATGGTGCCCGCCTTGGCGACGATCATCTTCAGCACCGCGATCGACTGCGGGCCGATGTCGAGGATCATGTCGTCGGCGTCGAGATTCTCCACGGCCTTCAGCACAGGCGTCGCGCTCGCCGAAATTTCCTTCGCGCACACGGCGTCGACCGGCACCGGCACCTTGCCGGGGAAGAGGTCCAGGATCGCCTGCGCCTCGGGGACGAGATCGGGCTCGGCGAGCGACTTGCCGACGTGCCCGTGCGCCGCGAGGATGAACGTGTTCGCGATGCCGCCGCCGACGACCAGCACGTCCACCTTTTCGGCGAGAGCCTTGAGCACGGTGAGCTTGGTCGAGACCTTGGCGCCGGCGACGATCGCGACGAGCGGCCGCGCCGGATGCGCGAGCGCTTTCCCGAGGGCGTCGAGCTCGGCGGCGAGGAGCGGCCCGGCACAGGCGACCTTCGCGTATTTGGCGATGCCGTGTGTAGTTGCCTCGGCACGATGCGCAGTGGCGAAGGCGTCGTTGCAATAGACGTCGCAGAGCTTCGCCATTTTCTGCGCCAGCGCGTCGTCGTCCTTCTTCTCGCCCTTGTTGATGCGGCAGTTCTCGAGCAGAACGACCTTGCCGGGAACGAGCATCGCCTGCCACGCGCCTCCCTCGACCCAGTCCTTGACGAGGGGCACGGGCGTCCCGAGCAGCGCGGCGAGCCGCTCGGCGATGGGCGCCAGCGAATCGGCGGCGCTCCACTCGCCTTCCTTCGGGCGGCCCAGGTGCGAGGTCACCATCACCGCCGCGCCCCGCGCGAGACACTCCCGGATCGCAGGGACCGACGCACGAATCCGCGTGTCGTCGGTGATCGCACCGTGGTCGTCCTGCGGCACGTTGAGATCGGCGCGGATGAACACGCGCTTGCCCTTGACGTCGGTGTCCTGCAGGCGGCGAAACTTCATGGAACGCTCCTGTGTCACGGCATGTCGGCCATTCGCGTGTCGGCGCGCGCGTCGCGCGCGATGCGGCCGGGATCAGATCTGATAGTCGAGCGGCTCCATCGTCTCGACGTCGTAGACTTTCACGGTGCGCCCGCGCGACGCCGCGCGCATCGCCACCAGCTCGTCGTTGCAGCGGCTCGCCGTCGTCACGAAGCAGAACGGAAGGATCGCGTGCACGAGCGCGGCAAGGCCGCCGCCTGCCATCTTCGCGCCGAAGCGCGCCGCGAACCTGAAATGCTGCCAGTAGGTCTCGCCGACGGACGCAGGATGCGCGGTGAACGGATTGCTCATGGCGACGGCTCCTGAGGAGTACGCGCGCGATCGGGCGCGGCGGCACGAGTGAACTCGCAGCCGCGCGCGGCGTTGGCGGCGTCGATGAAGGCGACATCCTCGGCGGAAAGGTACTCGCCGTAGTTGCCGATCTTGCCCTTGCGCACCTTGAACGATTCCGGATCGTCGCCGCGCCCGGCGCGCAGCACGGGTGTTCCGAAGCGATCCTCCGCCTCGGCGCGCTGCAGATTCTCGAAGCTGCAGAAGTCGACCGCGGCGGCGATGGTCGCGGGTGGAATGTCGGCGCCGAGGAACGCCAGCACCTGCGCGAGCACGCCGGCCGGATCGCGGTGCAGATCTTCGTAACGCAGGAACGTGAACGCGGCGGGAACCTTCCGGCTCTCCCACCAGATGCGATGGAACGCGAGGATCTTCTCGACGCCGTACATGTCGTGCCGGACGAATTCCGAGATCGGGCCGGAGAACACGTTGATCCGGCGCGTCGCCTGCAGGTAGGCCGACACGAGATTGTCGCGGATATCGCGCCCCATCAGCAGCACACGCTTGTCGCGATAGAAGCTCTTGTCCGCGGGCATCGCATCCCAGCGGATCTCGTCGAGCATTGCGCTGCCGTCGTGATCGAACAGCGTCGAGGGGAGGCCCGCCGCCTGCGTCAGCGCGATCGTGTTGAGCAGCTGCTTCTCGGGCATCCCGTAGCGGTCGACCAGCGCCTTGCCGATCAGCGCCCGCAGCCACGTGCGGCCCGCCTTCGGGTACGACAGGAAGTAGACGTCGGCCTCAGGCCGGGCACCGCCGCGGAAAACGGTGCGTTCGGAGGTGTCTGCGGGCGTGCCGGTCATGCGTTGAAAGCCGCCTACTTCGTCATCACGCGGATCATCTCCAGCACCTTGCACGAATAGCCCCATTCGTTGTCGTACCAGGCGATGACCTTGACGAACGTGTCGTCGAGGGCGATGCCGGCGTCGGCGTCGAACACCGACGTGCAGCTCTCGCCGCGGAAGTCGGTCGCGACGACCTTGTCCTCGGTATAGGCCAGCACGCCCTTCATCGGTCCGTCCGCTGCGGCCTTCATCGCCGCGCAGATTTCCTTGTATGTCGCCGGCTTCGCGAGCTCCACGGTGAGGTCGACCACCGAGACGTCGGAGGTCGGCACGCGGAACGCCATGCCGGTCAGCTTCTTGTTGAGCTCGGGGATCACCTTGCCGACCGCCTTGGCCGCGCCGGTCGACGACGGGATGATGTTCTCGAGGATGCCGCGGCCGCCGCGCCAGTCCTTGTTCGACGGGCCGTCGACGGTCTTCTGCGTCGCCGTCGCGGCGTGCACCGTCGTCATCAGCCCGCGCTTGATCCCCCACGTGTCGTTCAGCACCTTGGCGACCGGCGCGAGGCAGTTGGTCGTGCACGACGCGTTGGAGATGATCGCCTCGCCGGCGTATTTCTTGTCGTTGACGCCGAAGACGAACATCGGCGTGTCGTCCTTCGACGGCGCCGACATGATCACTCTCTTCGCGCCGGCGGCGAGGTGCTTCTCGGCCGTGTCCTTGGTCAGGAAGAGGCCGGTGGATTCGACGACGACGTCGGCGCCCACCTCGCCCCACTTGAGCTCCGCCGGATCCTTCACCGCGGTCAGGCGGATCTTCTTGCCGTTGACGACGAGCGTGCTGCCGTCGACCGCGATCGTTCCCTTGAAGCGGCCGTGCACGGAGTCGTAGCCCAGCATGTAGGCGAGATAGTCGGGCTCGAGCAGGTCGTTGATGCCGACCACCTCGATGTCGGGGAAGTCGCGCACCGCGGCCCGCAGCACCATGCGGCCGATGCGGCCGAATCCGTTGATGCCCACCTTGATCGTCATTGCTGTCTCCGGAGGTTTCGAATGCGAAGGAATCAGTGAAGCGCCCGCGCCGCGGCGCAGGCCGAAAAGAGTGCGCCGAGATCGGTCCAGCCGTAGCCGGCCTCGACGAGATCGAGGCCGTCCCACTGGAACGGCTGCTCGACGAGGAGCGTGGCGCCCAGCTGCTCATAGAATGTACGCGCGGGTCGATTGCCGGCGATGACCCACGTCAACAAGCCCGTCGCGCCGCGCGTTTGCAGCGTGCCGGCGACCGCGCCGAGGAGCCGCGTGCCGATGCCGGAGCGCTGGTGATCGCGGGCAAGGTAAATGGCGCTCAGCTCGGCGTCGAAACCATGCTTGGGCGGCGCGAGCCGGTTCCCGCTGGCAAAACCGACGACCGCGCCGTCGTCCTCCGCGACGAAGACGCACACGGCCTCCGCATTGGCCGAAAGCACGCGCAGCCACATCGCGGCGCTGTCCTCGACCTTCATCGCGGCGAGATAGCTCTCCGGGATCATGCCGCGATACGTGACGCGCCACGCGTCGACGCGCACCTGCGCGATCGCCGCGGCGTCGGCGGGTGTCGCGGGTCGGATGACGGCATCTGCCACCTCGATGGCCTCGTTCAATCGCGCGCCGCGGCGACGACGCTGCGCGCTGCGGCGACGACGGCCTCGGCCGTGATGCCGAAGTGCTTGAAGAGCACGGCCCCGGGCGCCGACTCGCCGAACCGGTCGATGCCCACCACCGCGCCGCGCGGATCGTCGGCGGCGCCGACGTAGGCGCGCCAGCCGGTCGTCACGCCGGCTTCGACCGCCACCCGCGGCACGCCCGCGGGCAGCACGCTCGCGCGATACGCGCTCTCCTGCCGCTCGAACACGCTGGTGCAGGGCAGCGAGACGACTCGCGCATCGATGTCCTCGGCCGCGAGCGCGGCGCGGGCCGCCACGGCGAGCGAAAGCTCGGATCCGGTGCCGATCAGCACGACGCGGCGCGCGCCGGCGGTTCCCGCGAAGTCGGCGAGCACGTAGCCGCCGCGGCGGATATCCGTGATCTGACGCGCGTCGCGCGGCGCGAACGCAACGTTCTGCCGGGTGAGGACGAGCAACGTCGGACCATCGTCGCGCTCGATCGCCGCGACCCACGCCGACGCGGTCTCGACGGTGTCGCCCGGACGCCAGACGTCGAGGTGCGGGATGAGCCTGCAGGCTCGCCGTGTGCTCGACCGCCTGGTGCGTGGGGCCGTCCTCGCCGAGCCCGATCGAATCGTGGGTGAAGACGAACACGGCGCGCAGGCGGATCAGCGCCGCCATCCGCAGGGCGTTGCGCGCGTAATCGGAGAACGTGAGGAACGTCCCGACGTAGGGGATGAACCCGCCGTGCAGCGCGAGCCCGTTGGCGATCGCGCACATCGCGAATTCGCGCACGCCGAAATGCAGGTAGTTGCCGGCCTCGGTGCGCGTCACCATCTTGCTGCCGGACCAGTCGGTGAACACCGAGCCCGTGAGGTCGGCCGAGCCGCCGAGGAGCTCGGGCAGCGTGGGTGCGAGCGCCTCGAGCGTCTGCTGCGATGCCTTGCGCGTGGCGATGCTGGCGGCCTTGGCGTTGGCGGCGCCGACCGCCGCGGCGGCGACCTCGGACCAGTTCGACGGCAGCTCGCCCGCCATGCGGCGGCTGAATTCCTCCGCCTGCTCCGGAAAGGCGGCGCGGTAGGCGGCGAAGCGCTCCGACCATCCCTGCTCGAGCGCCGCGCCGCGCGCGCGCGCGTCCCACGCCGAATAGACTTCGGGCGGGATCACGAACGGCGGATGCGTCCAGCCGAGTGCCACGCGTGCCGCCGCCACTTCCTTCTCTCCGAGCGCCGCGCCGTGCACGTCGGCGGTGCCGGCCTTGGTCGGCGCTCCCTTGCCGATGATCGTCTGGCAGCAGAGGAGCTGCGGCCGGCCCGTTTTCTCGCCGTCCGCCTGCGCCGCTTTGATCGCCGCGGCCACGGCGGCGACGTCGTGACCGTCGACCTTGGGCTGCACGTTCCAGCCATAGGCCGCGAATCGGCGCGGCGTGTCGTCGGTGAACCAGCCCTTGACCTCGCCGTCGATCGAGATCCCGTTGTCGTCGTAGAACGCGACGAGCTTGCCCAGGCCCCAGGTGCCGGCGAGCGAGGCGGCCTCGTGCGAAATGCCCTCCATGAGGCAGCCGTCGCCGACGAACACGTAGGTCCGGTGATCGACGATCGCGTGCCCGGGGCGGTTGAAGCGTGCGGACAGCAGTCGCTCCGCGAGCGCCATGCCGACCGCGTTGGCGAGGCCCTGCCCGAGCGGCCCGGTCGTGGTCTCGACGCCGGCGGTGAGGCCGTGCTCCGGATGTCCGGGCGTCTTCGAGTTGAGCTGGCGGAACTGCTTCAGCTCCTCGATGGGCAAATCGTAGCCGGTCAGGTGCAAGAGGCCGTACAACAGCATCGATCCGTGGCCGTTCGACAGCACGAAACGGTCGCGATCGGGCCAGTGCGGGTGCGCCGGATGGTGGCGCAGCCCGTCGCGCCACAGCGCCAGGGCGATCTCCGCCATGCCCATCGGCATTCCCGGATGCCCGCTTTTCGCCGCCTCCACCGCATCCATCGCCAGCGCCCGCAAGGCATTGGCAAGCGTCGATTGCGGAAACGGGGGCAGCGGAGGCGTTCATGGATGCCAATCGAGAGGACGGGAAGAGGGCGCGCTCACTGCGGGGGCCGCGCCCGGCGGCGCGCGGGAACGCGCAAAACGGGCAAGTATCTCGCCCTTGCCCTCGGAATGTGCGATAATTTTACGTTTATGTAAGAGACTTCGGCAAGCGCGAGTACGGCACCCGCGCGACACCCGCGAGGGCCTGCGTACGCATTTTACGCGGCAACCCATGGGCAACCGAATGGCCACGGGTCGCCGTGCGAACGCTGGTGCCGCGATTGCAACGCCGCGGCTCTTGGTCGCATGGGGGACGACTAATGGACGGAATCCATCTGTTAGGCGAATGGTACGGCTGCCCTGCCGACACGCCCGAATTCACCCGCGCCGACGCATTGCGCGCGCTCTGCCTCAAAGCGACCACCGACGCGGGACTGACCGTCGTCGGCGAGCGGTTTTACCAATTCGAGCCCCAGGGCGTCACCGGCACGGTGCTGCTCGCCGAATCGCATCTCGCGATCCACACCTGGCCCGAGCATGGCTTCGTCAGCGTCGACGTCTATGTCTGCAACCTCGCGACCGACAATTCCGCGAAGGCGGAGCGGCTGTTCCGCACGCTCGAAGCGGCGCTGAAGCCGAAGCGCGTGAAATTCCACTCGATCCACCGCGGAGGCAAGAGTGCCGACTGAGCCGGCCGACAAGCCGGGCGGCGACATCGCGCCGGGCGCGATGACCGAGCATCTCACCGACGACTGGGGATTCTTCGTCCGTGCGGCGCGGCAGTTCGAGCGATTCCGCTCGCCGTTCCAGATGGTCGAGGTCAGCGACAGCGTTCCGTTCGGCAAGCTGTTCCGGCTCGACGGTCATTTCATGACGTCGGAGAAGGACGAGTTCTTCTATCACGAGAACCTCGTCCACCTGGCCGCGCTCACGCACCCCAGCCCCGAGCATGCGCTCATCATCGGCGGCGGCGACGGCGGGTCGGCCGAAGAGCTCCTCAAGCACCCGTCGATCCGCTCGGTGACGCTCTGCGAGATCGATATCGCCGTGATCGACATTGCCCGCAAGTACCTGCAGGCGGTGCATCGCGGCGCGCTCGACGATCCGCGGCTCACGCTGCGCATCGGCGACGGCTTCGAGCACGTGCGCGAGACCGAGGCGCAGTACGACATCATTGTCCTCGACCTCACCGATCCGGGCGGGCCGTCGGAATCGCTCTACTCGCCCGACTTCTACCGCGCCTGCGCGCTGCGCCTGAAGCCCGTCGGTGCGATGACGCTGCACATCGCGAGCCCGGTCGCGCATCCGGAGCGGATCCGCGCGTGCCTCGCGAACCTGCGCGCCGCCTTTCCGATCGTCACGCCGTACCTCGCCTCGGTTCCGCTCTACGGCGGCATGTGGATGATGGCATGCGCGTCGCAGACGCTCGACCCCAAGAGCCTGTCGACGCGCGAGATCGACCGCCGCATCTCGCAGCGCGGCCTGAAGGACCTGCAGTACTACAACGGCGACATGCACCGGGCGGCGCTCTCGCTGCCCAACTTCGTCCGCGACCTCGTCGGATAGCCGCCGTTCCCTCGCCACGGAGGGGTCCTGTCCCTACGCGTTTGCGGGGCGATCCCCTACGCAAATGAGGGATGACTCTTGAGACAAGCCTTGCCGTCCCCATGTTGGAATCGGAAGGCCTGCACCCTTGCCAGGCCACGCATCGGAGGCGCAACGGCAATGAGGGCCAAGCTCCCGGAACCGGAACTCTCCCGCGCGATGGCGAACGCCGATTTCGTGCTCATCAACGGCGTCGTGTTCGCAACGGACTATCTTCGCATTCCCGACGAGGGCACGGTCGGCGATGACGTCGTGCTGGAGGCTTCGCACGGCGACACCGAAGTCGCCTTCACGCGCGACGAGATCGAAGGCGCCGAGCATGTCGGCGAGGGCTTCTACCGGCTCAAGTCCGGTGCGCTGCTGCGCTTCTTTTCCAGCGCGACCATTCACTGACGTCCGTCACCCGCGCCGCGTTCGACGCGGCGCTCACTGCAGCACGATGTCGAAGCTCCCGGCCAGTGCGCCGGGCTCGCGCCCGTCCTGAGGGGCGAGCGACATCGACAGCCGCTCCACCGTTCCCCTGGGCGAGCTCGCGAGCACGAAATCGCCGTCGGTGCGGTCGCCCGCGATGTAGATCTGCGTGGTCAGCGGCGGGCGTCCCGCGGCGCGCACCTTGAGATGCAGGTGCGGCGGCCTCCCGCCGTACGCAACCGGGCGGATCGTCCTGAACGCGAATCGTCCGTCCGCGTCCGTCGTGGCGACGCCATAGCCCTGGAAGTTGTCGTCGCGCGGCGCGCCTTCGTCTCCGGCATGATGGTAGCGGCCGAACCGGTCGGCCTGCCAGAGCTCGACCGTCGCGCCGGCGATGGGGCGGCCTTCCGGCGTCAGCACGCGTCCGCCGAAGTAGAGCACGGTCCCCTGCGCCTGCTCGCCGTGTCCCGTGATCGCGATCAGGTCCGCGTCGCGATCCTCCGGCAATGTCCGCGGATAGAACGGTCCTTCGGTCTGCGCCGGCGTGGGCGGCAGCGGCGCCGCCTGCACATGGAGAGCGCACGCGAGCATCAAGGCCGGCAGCATCCATCGGATGTTGCGCCGCAGGAGCACGGGACGCGGCGAACGCGCCGCATCAGCGGCCGGAATCATGCTTCGCATCGCACTCTCGAAATCGGTCATAGCGCAGTTCGATCGCGTGGCGCGGCTCGGGTTCCGCGCCCCGGACGAGTCCGCTATTATGCGCGGGCGATGCGAACCCGTTCCCGCAAGTCCTCGACGCGCGTCACGCTGGTCTTGCTCGGCGCGGCCGCGCTGGCCGGATGCGGCAGCTCGGGCGATTCGGACGGAAACCTGCGCCGGAACCTCTATGCATCGAAGGAGGACTGCGTCGCCGATTGGGGAGACCCGAAGGATTGCGAGGCACAGCCCGCGCATTCGTCCGGCGGCCGCTCGGGGTATTGGTACGGGCCCGCCTATCGCTACGGCGGAGGGACCACCGGCGGCTCCTACCCGCACTCCAGTCATTCGATCGGCAGCCAGAGCATCTCCCGCGGCGGCTTCGGCGCGAGCGGTCACGCGCATTCGTCGGGCGGTTCCTGATGCAGCGCGAGCTTCGCACGCCGCGCGCCGACTGGGAGGCGCAATGCGAAAGCGTCGGCTTCACGTTCCATTCGCTCGGCGGAACCTACTGGGACGAGTCCCGGTGCTACCGCTTCACCGCCGACGAGGTTGACACGCTCGAAGCGGCCACCGCGGAGCTCCATGCGCGCTGCCTCGACGCCGCCGCGCACGTCGTCGAGCGCGGGCGGCTCTCGGAGCTCGCCATTCCGCCGTCGTGGCACGAGCGCGTCGCCGCGTCGTGGCGGACGCGGGACGCGTCGCTCTTCGGCCGCTTCGACTTCGCGTTCGATGGCAGCGGCCCGCCGAAGCTGCTCGAATACAACGCCGACACGCCGACCGCGCTGCTCGAGGCGTCGGTCGTCCAGTGGCACTGGATGCAGCAGGCCATCCTGCCGCAGGAGGCCGACGCGGACCAGTTCAATTCGCTGCACGAAAAGCTGATCGCGAACTGGCGCGCGCTGGGAGTCACGTGGTCGGGCGGAACGCCGGTGCATTTCACCTGCGCCGGCGACAGCGAGGAGGACTGCGGCAACCTCGACTACCTGCGCGACGTGGCGCTGCAGGCCGGCGTCGCCGCCCGGTTCGTCGCCGTCGAGGACATCGGATGGAACGCGGCGAACGGCACCTTCGTCGACACCGAGGATGTCGAGATCTCGGTGCTGACGAAGCTCTATCCGTGGGAATGGCTCGTCGCCGATGCGTTCGGCGCGCATCTGCTCGACGCGCGCATCCGCATGATCGAGCCCGCGTGGAAGATGCTGCTGTCGAACAAGGGCATCCTGCCGATCCTCTGGGAGCTCTTCCCGGATCATCCGAATCTGCTGCCCGCGTATTTCGCGCCCGACCGCATTGCGGGGGACTTCGTCGAGAAGCCGCTGCTCTCCAGAGAAGGCGCCAACGTGGTGATCCATCGCGGCGGCGAAACGGCCGCCACGGACGGCAGCTACGGCGCGGAGGGCACGATCTTCCAGGCCCGCGCGACGATTCCCCGCTTCGGCGACGATTTCGTCACGATCGGGTCGTGGGTGATCGGCGACGAGCCGGCCGGCATCGGCCTGCGCGAGGACGCGAGCGAGGTCACGCGCGACACCAGCCGTTTCGTTCCGCACTATTTCGTCTGACCGCGCCCCAAGGAGGCATCATGGAACTGGTTTCGCAATCGCTCGCCGGGCTGCCGTCGTTCCTGCTCTATTTCGGGCTTGGCATCGCCGCGTTCGCGGCCTTCTTCGTCATCTATGGGGCAGTGACGCCCTACGATGAGCTCGCGTTGATCCGCGAGGGCAACGTTGCCGCCGCGATCTCGCTGGGCGGCGCCGTGCTGGGCTTCGTGCTGCCGCTCGCGAGCGCCATCGCGCACAGCGTGGGTCCGGTCGACATGGTCGTCTGGAGCGTGATCGCGCTGGCGGTCCAGATCGTCGTGTACTTTCTCGTGGCGCGGCTCGTGCCCCGGTTCGCCGAAGCGATCCGCGCCGGGCGCGTCGCCGGCGCGACGCTGCTGGCGGTGCTCGCCGTCGCGACCGGCATCCTCAACGCGGCGTGCATGACGTACTGAGCACCTGTTGGTAGAATCGACTGCCGCGGCCGACAAGGCACTCCCGGGCCGAGGGGCGCGGCATCGGCAATTTCGGGTCGGCGCCGCCTGTCGGATCGTCGATGGCTGATCGAGGAGCATCGTTGAATTCGCTTCGCAGGAACGTTCTGAAGGCAGGAGGCGGCGCCGCGCTCGCCTGGACGCTCGCCGCGGCGGGCGTGCTGCGCGCGGGCGCGGCGGCGGCGCAGGCGTGGAACAAGGCGATCTTCGAGACGCACGGCCTCGACGCGACGCTGAAGGCGCTCGGCATCGGCAAGCCCGCGGCGAGCAAGGACGTCGTCTTCGTCTCGACGCCGGACATCGCCGAGAACGGCGCCGTCGTGCCGATCGGCGTGACGAGCGCGATCCCGAACACCGAATCGATCGCGATCCTGATCGAGAACAACCCGAACATGATCGCGGCGGTATTCGACATCCCGGCGGGGACCGAGCCCGCGATCAGCACGCGGGTCAAGATGGGCGAGACGTCGAACGTCTACGCGCTCGTCAAGGCCGACGGCAAGTATTTCGCCGCGTCGAAGGAAATCAAGGTCACGCTGGGCGGATGCGGCGGCTAGCCTTCCCGTCTCGATATTTTCCCGACAAATTCATTCGAGTTGAATCTCTCCTGGAAATGCCATGCCTGACCCGATGAAGATCCGAGCCACCGTCGCCGGCGACTGGACGGAGGTCAAGGTGCTGATGAGCCATGAGATGGAAACGGGCCAGCGCAAGGACGCCGCCGGCAAGGTCATCCCCGCGTGGTTCATCCAGAATGTCTCCGTGACTCACAACGGCAAGACCGTGCTGAGCGCGCAATGGGGACCGGCCGTGGCGAAGAATCCGTTCGTCTCGTTCAAGTTCAAGGGCGGAGCGAAGGGCGACAAGGTCGTCGTCACCTGGCAGGACAATCGCGGCGAGAAGCGCTCGGACGAAGCGACCATCGGATGAGCTTCGGCAACATCATCGTGCGATGGGCGGTGCTCGCCGCCGCGCTGGCCGCGCCCGTGGCCTTCGGCCAGGGCGGCACCGTCGACGAGATCGCGAAATATCGCGCGGCGCTGCAGGACGGCAATCCCGCCGAGCTCTGGGAGGCGCGCGGCGAGAATCTCTGGAAGGCGCCGCGGGGCCCGAAGAACGTGTCGCTCGAGAAGTGCGACCTCGGGCGCGGCCCGGGCGTCGTGAAGGGTGCGTACGCGGAGCTGCCGCGCTATTTCGCCGACGCCGGCCGGGTGATGGACCTCGAGACGCGCCTCGTCTACTGCATGGTCACGCTGCAGGGGTACTCCGAAGCCGACGCGAAGAAGGATCCCTTCGGCGCGGGCAACGAGCGCAAGTCCGACATGGAAGCGCTGGTCGCCTACGTCACGTCGGAATCGCGCGGGGTGCCGATGAACGTTTCGCTCGCGACCCCGCAGGAGCAGGAGGCGTACCGGCTGGGCGAGAAGATGTTCTATTTCCGCGGCGGGACGCACGACTTCGCGTGCGCGACGTGCCATAGCGACGACGGCAAGCGGATCCGCCTGCAGGACCTGCCGAACCTGACGCGGCGCCGACGGCGCGCGCAAGGCGTATACGACGTGGCCCGCGTATCGCGTTTCCCAAGGCGAGCTGCGCTCGTTCCAGTGGCGGCTGAACGACTGCTTCCGCCAGCAACGCTTTCCCGAGCTCGTGTTCACGTCGGACGCGTCGGTCGCGCTGACGATGTTCCTTGCGCGCAACGCCAACGGCGCGCCGTTCGACGCGCCCGCGATCAAGCGCTGAACGCCATGCGACGCGCATCATTGGTCGTCACCGGGTTCGTCGTGCTGGCAGCGGCCGGCTTTGTCGTCGGCTGCGCGACGGCGCCGTCCGACGCCGAAACGTCCGCGAAGGCGGCGGCGATGCTGAAGGCGTCGTTCAAGCCGCGCGGACAGGCGGGGCTCGACCGGCTCGACCAGGACGAGACGCAGAAGCTCTGCAGCGACTACGCCGGCAAGGCCGTGCCGAAGGACGTCGCCGCGCAGATCGAGAAGGCGAACCTCGCGACGATCCGGTGGCCGGCCGACGGCAAGCTCCTGGGCGACTGGAAGGCCGGCGAGAAGATCGCGCAGGAAGGCCGCGGCATGCAGTATTCCGACGATCCGAAAGCGCCGGCGGGCGCGAACTGCTACGCCTGCCATCAATTGTCGTCGCGCGAGCTTTCCTTCGGCACGATCGGCCCCAGCCTGTACCAGTTCGGCAAGACGCGCGGCTACACCGACGAGACGCGCAAGTACGCCTACGGCAAGGTCTTCAATGCCGAGGGCTACAGCGCCTGCACGAACATGCCGCGCTTCGGCTACAAGGGCATCCTCACCGAGCAGCAGATCAGGGACGTCGTCGCGCTGCTGATGGATCCGGAATCGCCGGTCAACAAGTAGCCGTGAGCTCGGCGGGAACCGGCGCAGGACGCTTCCGTCCGCGCGCCGGCGCGACGCCTGACGCATCGTGAACCGCCGCGAATTCCTGCACATGATCGCGGCCGCCGCGGCGGCCGGGCTCCCCGTCGACGCCCGCGCGGCGCTCGAGCGCGCGGACGGCGCGGCGTTCTACGATGCCGTGGCGCCGTTCGGCAACGTGAGCCTGCTCCATTTCACCGATTGCCACGCGCAGCTCAACCCGGTCTATTTCCGCGAGCCCAGCGTCAATCTCGGCCTCGGCGCGCGCGCGCGGGCAGCCGCCGCACCTCGTCGGCGAGGCGCTGCTGAAGCACTTCGGCATCAGGCCCGCCACGCGCGAGGCGCACGCCTTCACCTACCTCGACTTCACGCAGGCGGCGCGCGCCTACGGGACGCTGGGCGGTTTCGCGCACCTCGCGACGCTCGTCAGGCGGCTCAGGGCCTCGCGTCCCGGCGCGCTGCTGCTCGACGGCGGCGACACCTGGCAGGGCTCCGCGACGAGCCTGTGGACGCGCGGGCAGGACATGATCGACGCGCAGCTCTCGCTCGGCGTCGACGTGATGACGGCGCACTGGGAATTCACGCTCGGCGCCGACCGCGTGCGGGAGGTCATCGCGCGCGATTTCGCCGGCAAGATCGATTTCGTCGCGCAGAACGTGCGCACCGCCGATTTCGAGGACCCGGTGTTCCCGCCCTATGTGATGCGGGACGTGCGCGGCGTCGCGGTTGCCATCGTCGGCCAGGCGTTCCCGTACACGCCGATCGCGAACCCGCGCTATTTCGTCCCCGACTGGACGTTCGGCATCCGCGACGAGGACATGCAGAAGGTCGTCGACGCGGCGCGCGCGAAGGGTGCGCAGGTGGTCGTGCTGCTGTCGCACAACGGAATGGACGTCGACTTGAAGCTCGCGACTCGGGTGCGGGGGATCGATGCGATCCTCGGCGGGCACACGCACGACGGTGTGCCGCAGCCGACGCTGGTCGCCAACGCCGGCGGCAGGACGCTCGTCACCAACGCCGGCAGCAACGGCAAATTCCTTGCGGTCCTCGACCTCGACGTGAAGGGCGGCAAGGTCGCCGACTTCCGGTATCGACTCCTGCCGGTGTTCAGCGCGCTGCTGCCGCCCGACGCCGACATGGAAGCGCTGATCCGCAGGCACCGGGCACCCTTCGCGGACAAGCTCGCGGAGAAGCTCGCGGTCACCGAAGGGCTCCTCTATCGCCGCGGCAACTTCAACGGCACCGCGGACCAGCTGATTCTCGACGGCCTGATGGCGGAGAAGAACGCCGAGATCGCGTTCTCGCCGGGCTTTCGCTGGGGCACGACGCTCCTTCCCGGGCAGGCGATCACCTTCGAGCATCTGATGGACCAGACCGCGATCACCTATCCATTCGTGACCGTCAACGAGCTGACCGGTGACACCATCAAGACGATTCTCGAGGACGTCGCCGACAACCTGTTCAATCCCGACCCGTACTACCAGCAGGGCGGCGACATGGTGCGTGTCGGCGGATTACGCTATGCGATCGAGCCGGGCGCGACGATGGGCCGTCGCATCACGGGCATGACGCTGCACGGAAAGCCGCTCGACGCCGCGAAACGCTACAAGGTCGCGGGCTGGGCGAGCGTGTCGGAGGAGGCGCGGTCCGCCGGCGGCGAGCCGATCTGGGACGTGATGGCGCGCTACCTGCGTCGCACGAAGACGATCAAGCCGCTGACGCTCGACCTGCCGCAGGTCAGAGGCGTCACGGGCAATCCCGGCATGGCTTGACCGGCCGGCAAAGCGAGGAGAATCCATGCACGCTGAAGAAATCGATCCTGTTCGCCGTCGCGGCGATGCTCGCGGGCGCAGCGGCTCCCGCGTTTGCGCAGAAGATGCTGGCGAGCTATCCGACGCTGACGACGGTCGCCGCGCAGCAGGCGGCGCAGGCGGCGCTCGCCAAATGCATGAAGGACGGCTACACCGTGGCCGTCGCCGTCGTCGACCGCGGCGGGCAGCCGCTCGCGGTGCTGCGCGACAACCTGGCGGGTGCGCACACGACGCAGACCGCGGTGAACAAGGCCGCGACCGCGGTCAGCTTCCGCACCGACACGACCGAGCTCGCCGCCACGTCACAGGCAGGCAAGCCGCAGAGCGGCATCCGCCAGCTGCCGAACGTGGTGGCGGTCGGCGGCGGCCTCGTGATTCGCGCGAAGGGCTCGCTGGTCGGCGGCATCGGCGTCTCCGGCGCGCCGGGCGGCGATGCCGACGACGCGTGCGCGAAGGCGGGCGTCGCCGCGATCAACGACGCGATCGAGATGGAGTAGCGTCGCGGCGCGCCGGACGTCGCGCCGAAAGGCCGATCCCGGCGTCGCGCGATCAGGTGACGGTGACGCGGGCGAATTTCCGCTTGCCGGCCTGAACGACGACGGTCGCGCCCGCGGCGACGACGAGCGCCTTGTCGGCGACGACGTCGCCGTCGACCTTGAGCCCGCGCTGCGCGATGAGTCGCAGCGCCTCGGACGTCGAGTCGACGATGCCCGCCTGCTTCGCGAGCTGGGCGATCGGGATGCCGGCACCCGAGCTGTGCAGCGTCACTGCGGGCATGTCCTCCGGCATCGCGCCCTGCTTGAAGCGCGCCTCGAATTCCGCAAGCGCGTGCGCGGCCGCGTCCTTCGAATGAAAACGCGCGACGATCTCCTGCGCGAGCGCGACCTTGGCGTCGCGCGGATTGCGCCCGTCCGCGCATTCGCGCTTCAGCCGCGCGACATCGGGCAGCGGCACGAACGACAGCAGCTCGTAGTAGCGCCACATGAGGTCGTCGGAGATCGACATCAGCTTGCCGAACATCTCGTTCGGGGCTTCGGTGATCCCGACGTAGTTGTCGAGCGACTTCGACATCTTGTTGACGCCGTCGAGGCCTTCGAGCAGCGGCAGGGTCAGGATGCACTGCGGCTCCTGCCCGTAGTGGCGCTGCAGTTCGCGGCCGACCAGCAGATTGAACTTCTGGTCGGTGCCGCCCAGCTCGACGTCGGCCTTGAGCGCGACCGAGTCGTAGCCCTGCGCCAGCGGATAGAGGAACTCGTGGACCGCGATCGGCTGCCCGCTCTTGTAGCGCTGCGCGAAGTCGTCGCGCTCCAGCATCCGCGCCACCGTGTATTTCGCGGCGAGCCGGATCATGCCGTCCGCGCCGAGCGGCATCAGCCACTTCGAGTTGAACGCGACTTCGGTCTTCTCGCGATCGAGGATCAGGAACACCTGGTCGGTGTAGGTCTTCGCGTTGGCGGCGATCTCTTCCGCCGAGAGCGCCGGCCGCGTGACGTTGCGTCCCGTCGGATCGCCGATCAGGCCGGTGAAGTCGCCGATGAGAAAGATGATGTGGTGACCGAGATCCTGCAGCTGGCGCAGCTTGTTGAACTGGACCGTGTGGCCGAGGTGCAGGTCGGGCCGCGTCGGGTCGAACCCTTCCTTGATGCGCAGCGGCTTGCCGCGGGCAAGCTTGGCTGCGAGCTCGCTCTCGACCAGGAGCTCGTCGGCGCCGCGGCGGAATACGGCAAGGTGCGCTTCGACGTCGAATGCCATGGGGTCCGGGGAACGGTGGTTCGATTGGGTTGAAGTTCAGGCGGCCGCCGCCCCGGACGGGGGCCACGGGCGGTGTTTGCTAGACTCGCATTTTTGCCAATCGGCCCTCTCGCGATGACCGCAAGCAAACATGCCATTTTAGCGCAACGCGCCGCCGCCGCCGCCCGCGGCATCGCGCCGGGCGTTTGGCTCGCCTTCGCGGTCCTTGCGTTCTTCGGTGCCGCGGCGTTCGGGCTCGTTCCCGGCACGATGCTCGATCCGGTGACCGTGCGCACGATCGAGCGCGACCTCGCGGTGCCCGTCATGCGGACCGCCGCGCCGGACGAGCCCGTCCAGCGCTACTGGCAGCGCGCGCGCATCGAGCGCGGCGACACGCTGGGCAGCGTGCTGGCCCGCGCCGGCATCGACGACCCGGAGGCGACGCAATTCCTGCGGACGAACGCGGCTGCTCGCGCGCTCTATCAGCTTCGTCCGGGCAAGTCGATCGCGGTCCGGACCGACGACGCGGGCGCGCTCCTCGGACTGCGCTTCCTCGCCAACGACGGCGCGCTGCTCGCCATCACCCGCGACGGCGACGCGTTCAGCGCGACCGCGGCGCCCGCCGCCGCCGACGTCCGGTGGGAAATGGCCGCCGGGGAGATCCGCTCGTCGCTCTTCGGCGCCGCCGATGCCGCGGGACTGCCCGACGCCATCACGATGCAGCTGGCCGACGTGTTCGCCGGCGACATCGACTTCTACAAGGACATCAAGCGCGGCGATCGCTTCGCGGTCATCTACGAGACGCGCGCTCTCGACGGCGAGCCGGTCGGCGCGGGCCGCATCGTCGCGGCGCGATTCGAGAATCGCGGGCGCACGCTCGAAGCCTACCTTTGGCGCGACGCCGCCGGCACCGAGGGCTACTACACGGCCGACGGCGTTCCGCTGCAGCGGGCGTTCCTGCGCGCGCCGCTGGCGTTCTCGCGCGTCACGTCCGGCTTTTCGCTGGCGCGCTTTCACCCGATCCTCAACACGTGGCGTGCGCACAAGGGCGTCGACTACGCGGCGCCGATCGGCACGCCGGTCCGCGCCACGGCGAACGGCACCGTGCTCCTCGCGGGGCGGCAGGAAGGCTACGGCAACGTGATACACCTCAGGAACCAGGGAGTGTATTCGACGCTGTACGCGCACCTGTCGGCTTCGCGAAGGGAATGAAACCGGGCGCGCGGGTGATGCAGGGCGAAGTCATCGGCTATGTCGGGCAGACCGGATGGGCCACCGGCCCGCACCTGCATTACGAATTCCGCGTCGCCAACGTCCAGCGCGATCCGCTGGCGATCGCTCTGCCGGCGGCAGAGCCGCTTCCCGTCTCCGCGCGCGCCGCGTTCCGCGCCGGGATCGTGCCGGCCGCCGGGGAGCTCGCGCTGATCAGCCGCGTTCCGGTGTCGTTCGCCAGCGCCGACTGAGTCCGGCGCGCCGCCGCCTCGTCCCGTGCAACGCGAGCTCTACGCCGGGGTGATGTCGGGCACGAGCCTCGACGGCGTCGACGCCGTCGTCGCCGATTTCGCGCCATTGAAAGGCGGTCCGTGCGAGCTTCTCGCCGCGGCGCATCGGCCGTTCGCGCCGGAGTTGCGCGCCGAGCTCTTCGCGCTGCAGCGATCCGGGCCCGACGAGCTTGCGCGCGCGGCGCGCGCCGCCAACGCGCTTGCCGACACGTACGCCGACGCGATCAACGAGGCGATGCGCGCGGCCGGCGTGGCCAATGGCGCGATCGTCGCGTGCGGCGTTCACGGCCAGACGCTGCGGCACCGGCCGGACGAAGGCTGGACGCTGCAGCTCAACAATCCGGCGCGCGTCGCCGAGCGCACGGGCGTGACGGTCGTCGCCGATTTCAGGAGCCGCGACGTCGCCGCGGGAGGGCAGGGCGCACCGCTCGTGCCGGCGTTTCACGCGGCGCTGTTCGGCGGCGATACGCACCGCGTGATCGTGAACATCGGCGGCATCGCCAACGTCACCGATCTTCCGCCGGCGGGCCCCGTGCGCGGCTTCGACACCGGTCCCGGCAACGTATTGCTCGATCTGTGGCATGCGCGGCACCGCGGCGGCGCCTATGACGATGGCGGCGATGGGCCGCGACGGGGCGCATCGATGCGGCGCTGCTCGACGCGCTCACGGAGGAGCCTTATTTCGCGCGCAAACCGCCGAAGAGCACCGGCCGCGATCTCTTCGATGCGGACTGGATCGACGCGAAGCTCGCCGGCCGGACGCTGCGGCCCGCCGATGTGCAGGCGACGCTCGTCGCGCTGACGGCGCGCACGATCGCCGACGCGATTCGCGCCGAATGCGCCGGCGCAAGGGAAATCCTGGTCTGCGGCGGCGGTGCGATGAACGCTCACCTGATGGCCGCGCTGGGAGCTCTGCTCACGCCGCGGAGGGTCGCGACGACTGCCGATCGCGGGGTGGATGTGGCGCACGTCGAAGCGCTGGCGTTCGCGTGGCTCGCGCGCGAGGCGCTCGCCGGGCGTCCGGGAAGCCTGCCGGCGGTGACCGGCGCGCGCGGGCCGCGTGTGCTGGGTGCGATCTATCCGCGCTAGGTCACGCCCTGCAGGCGCAGCTTTCGGGCCGCCTCCTCGAAGCGCGCGTCGTCGATTTCCTGCATCACGCCCTCGAGATCGACCGCCTTCTCGGCGCGCTCGAAGCGGCCGGTCAACGGCGTATCCGGCTGCAGCGTGCCCGCTTCATAGAGCGCCCAGATTTCCTGCCCGTAGTTGGTGGCGAGCAATTCGGGAGCGTACCGGCCGAAGCAGCTGCGCAGGTTCGCGACGTCGCGCTCGAAGATCTTCGGCGCGTGATTGTTGCCGGCCGCATCCACCGCCTGCGGCAGGTCGATGATGACCGGCCCGTCGGCGCCGACCAGGATGTTGTACTCGCTCAAGTCCCCGTGCACGACGCCGGCGCACAGCATGCGCACGACCTCGCGGATCAGGCGATCGTGATGCGCGCGCGCCACTTCCGGCGTGAACTCGAGATCGGCGAGGCGCGGCGCCGCGTCGCCATCGTCGCCGGTGACGAGCTCCATCAGCAGGACGCCTTCGTGGAAGAGATACGGCGTCGGCACGCGCACGCCGGCGGCGGCCAGCCGAAACAGCGCGTCGACCTCGGCGTTCTGCCAGGCGTCTTCCTGCGCCTTGCGCCCGAAGCGCGTGCCCTTCGCCATCGCGCGCGCCTGCCGCGTGTTCTTGGTCTTGCGGTTCTCGGTGTAGTCGACCGCCTGCCGGAAGCTGCGCTTGTCGGCCTCCTTGTAGACCTTCGCGCAGCGCGTCTCCGCGCCGCAGCGCACGACGAAGACCATCGCTTCCTTGCCGCTCATCAGTTGGCGGACGACGGTGTCGATCAGGCCGTCATCGTGGAGCGGCTTCAGCCGTTTGGGGATCTTCATGGTGAACGGGGCGTGGCGCCAGTCGCAGCCGGATTCATGCGCAGGGCAGCGGTGACCGGGCCCGGAAAAAGCAACGGGGCCCGCAGGGGCCCCGTGCGTGCGTCACGAAAGGAGGAATTCAGACGGAGAACGACGAGCCGCAGCCGCAAGTCGTCTGGGCGTTGGGGTTCTTGATCACGAACTGCGCGCCCTCGAGGCCCTCGGTATAGTCGATTTCGGCGCCGACCAGGTATTGGTAGCTCATCGGGTCGATCAGCAGCGTGACGCCGTTCTTCTCCATCGACGTGTCGTCGTCGTTGACGACCTCGTCGAACGTGAAGCCGTACTGGAAGCCTGAGCAGCCGCCGCCGGTCACGAACACGCGCAGCTTGAGCTCGGGGTTGCCTTCCTCCTCGATCAGCGACTTCACCTTCATCGCCGCGTTGTCGGTGAAGACCAGCGGGGCGGGCATTTCGGTTACTGCGTTCATCAAAGCTCCTTGCGCCTGGGCATTGCGCTCATTATCGGACCACCCCCTTCGCGCCGCAACCCTGCCGCCGATGGGGACGGTCAGGGCTGCGGCCGGGGCATCAGCACCCCCCGGTCCGGCAAATCGGTCAATCGGATATGGCGCGCTTCAATTCGACCACGGAGGCGGTGCCGGGTTCGACGTGGTCGAGCCGTCCCTGGATCACCGCGCCGACGTGGATTTCGAGCGTCCGGTACGTGATATCGCCGGTAATCCGCGCATTTGGCTGCAATTCGAGGTAGTCGTTCGCGATGACGGGGCCGTTGACCGCCCCGTTCACCACGACGTGCGACACCCGGATTTCACCGTCGACCTTCGCCTGGTCGCTGACGACGAGCGTGCACGGATCGCCGTTGGCGGCGACGACGTCGCCGCGAACCTGGCCGTCGATGCGCAATCCGCCGCTGAACATCACGTTGCCCTCGACCACGGTGCCGGCGCCGATCAGGCTGTCAATGCGCTTTTGCGGCGCCGTGTGCTTCTTGCGTTGCCACATGGGGCCTCCTTTACGGAACCACAAGGTTCCGGGTGGCGCGCGGACTGGTCTGCCCGTTTTCGAACGCCCGGGCGACGAGCGAGCGCACCGATCCGCCTTCCGGGACCTGGAAGGATCCCTCTACCCTCTGATAATACTTGAACTTGAGGCGCAGCGCCTGGGCGGTGTCCGGCTGGTCCTCCGGCAGCATCAGCGTCACCGGGCGCGGCGCGCCGCCGCCTGCCGGCACCTGCACGGTCACCGTGACCTTCAGATTGCCTTCGAATTCGTCGGTCGGGCTGCCGCCGCGGACCAGGAGCAGGCTGAAATGCCAGGCGTTGCCGCGCTCGCGCTCGACCGCGAAGCGCTGGATCCCGAGCCCGACCTGCTTGTTGGAGTCGGCGACGAGCTTCTGCAGGAACGCGAGCTCTTCCTTGACCTGCGAATTCTCGGTGCTGAGCTCCTGCGTCTGCTTCGACAGCGTGTCCTGCGCCCCTTTCGCCATCGCGAGTTCGGTCTCGAGCTCGGAATTGCGCGCGCGAAGCGTCCTCGCCTCGGTGCGCAGGCTGTCGGCCTCGGCTTCGAGGGCGGACTGCTTCGCCTCGATTTCCTTGCGGTTGAAGCCGCCCAGGATCTGCCCGAAGTCGAATCCCCACCACCACATGCCGCCAATGATCGCGAGCAGGGTCAGCACCACCACCGCGCGCCACGGCCATGGCAGGTGCGAGCGCACCGCCATCCGCGGGGCGTCGATGCGGAAATGCTTGAAGAACTGACGCGCGCGGCGCCAAGAGACGGGTATCGCCAAGGCGCGTCTCGCGGCTACGGAAGCACAGGAAGCGCGGTGAGCCCTGTCGTCTCGGGCAATCCGAACATCAGGTTCATGTTCTGGATCGCCTGCCCCGCGGCGCCCTTGACGAGATTGTCCTCGACGACCAGCACCGTGACCATGTCGGCATTGCCCGGTCGGTGCACGGCAATGCGCGCGACGTTCGACGCGCGCACGCTGCGCGTGTCCGGCATCGACCCTGCGGGCATCACGTCGACGAACGGCTCGCCGGCATAACGCTTCTCGAACAGCGCCTGCAGGTCGACGTCGGTGCGGGTGAGCCGCGCATACAGCGTCGAGTGAATGCCGCGGATCATCGGCAGCAGATGCGGCGTGAACACGAGCTTCACCGGCGTGGCACTGTGCGCCGCGAGTTCCTGCACGGTCTCCGGGTGGTGCCGGTGGCCGGATACGCCGTAGGCCTTGAAATTGTCGGAGGCCTCGGCCAGGAGCAGGCCGACCTCGGCCTTGCGACCCGCGCCGGAGGCGCCGGACTTGCAGTCGGCGATGAGATGTTCGGTGTCGACGATGCCGGCCTCGAGCAGCGGGATGAATCCCAGCTGGATTGACGTTGGATAGCAGCCGGGGTTCCCCACGACGCGCGCCTTGCGGATCTCGTCGCGGTGGAATTCGGGCAGGCCGTAGACCGACTCGGCGAGAAGATCTGGACACGTGTGCGGCAGCTTGTACCACTGCTCGAACAGCGCGGGATCCTTGATCCGGAAGTCCGCGGCGAGATCGATGATCTTCACCCCGGCCGCGACCAGCGCGGGACCCTGCGCCATCGCAACGCCGTGCGGCGTTGCAAAGAACACGACGTCGCATTGGGTGAGGTCGGTCTTCGCGGGGTCGGTGAACGCGAGGTCGTAGCGGCCGCGCAGGCTGGGAAACATCGAGGCGACGGCGGTGCCCGCTTCGCCGCGCGAAGTGATCGCACGCACGTCGGCCTCCGGATGCGACGCCGAGCAGGCGCAAGAGCTCGACGCCCGTGTATCCGGTGCCCCCGACGATGCCGATCTTCAGCATGAACCTACCTCGATCAATCTGCGCTCATTTGCGCTCATTTGCGTCGATGCGAGCGATGGAATCTTAGCACCGGCTCGCGCAGCGCCATTTCCGCGCGGCGCGATGAATCGCCGATTCCATGAACGCGAAGGCCGCCTCGCGGGCGGCCTTCGCAATGCGTGCTACGGTGCCGTCAGCGCTTGGAGAACTGCTTGCGCCGGCGCGCCTTGTGGAAACCGACCTTCTTGCGCTCGACCTCGCGCGCGTCGCGCGTCACCAGCCCGGCCTTCGACAGCGTGGGCTTGAGCGCCGCGTCGTAGTCGATCAGCGCCCGGGTGATGCCGTGGCGGACCGCGCCGGCCTGGCCCGATTCGCCGCCGCCCTCGACGTTGATCATGATGTCGAACGTCGCCTCGTGATTGGTGAGCTTCAGCGGCTGGCGAATGACCATCCGGCCGGTGTCGCGCGAGAAGAATTCGTCGGCGGGCTTGTCGTTGACGACGATGGTGCCCGTGCCCTTCTTGAGGAACACGCGCGCGACGGCGCTCTTGCGCCGGCCGGTGCCGTAATAGTAGTTGCCGATCATTTTCTTCAGATGTCCAGAGGTTTGGGTTGCTGCGCCGCGTGCGGGTGCGCATCGCCCGCGTAGCACTTGAGCTTCTTCAGCATCTTGTAGCCGAGCGGGCCCTTCGGCAGCATCCCCTTGACCGCCTTCTCGAGCGCGCGCCCGGGGAACCGGGCCTGCATGCGCGAGAAATTGGTGGTCGAGATGCCGCCCGGGTAGCCGCTGTGGCGGTGATAGAGCTTGTCCTCGGCCTTGTTGCCGGTGACGCGGAGCTTTTCGACGTTGGTGACGACGATGAAGTCACCCGTGTCCATGTGCGGGGTGAAGATCGGCTTGTGCTTGCCGCGCAGGCGCAGCGCGATCTGGCTCGCAAGGCGGCCGAGCACCTTGTCCGTGGCGTTGACCACGAACCAGTCCCGCGTGATGTCCTGCGGCTTGGCGGAGAAGGTTTTCATGAAGACGTACCCGGCGCACTTTCGTCCCCGGGCTGAAGATTCAGCAAAGTCTTGCATGATAATGGATTTTTGCCGCCTTGGTCAAGGCGACCGGCTGCCGGAAATCGGCGCCGCGGGTGCCGGCAATGCCTCCGCGCGCGGGATTGCCGCGGGCGGTCGGCGGGCCATCGATCCACGTCGATATGTTGCACCGCAATCGCCCGATTTTGGCATCATGTCGGCATGGCCATCAGGAGGTGTCCGGGCAAAAAAAGCGCGGCCGTTTCGGGCCGCGCTCAGAGGATTCCACCCTAGGAGGAGGAAAGGGAGGAATGGCCGGCAGGAGAGACTTGGGATCTCCTGGACTGCCGACGTGCATATGCTCGCATATTGCATTGCACAAGGCAACATTCGCGGCGGTTCGCGAGCTTAGACGTTGCGATCGCTATTGGTCGATCACCGCCACGATAGTGTGCACTCACAAACATACCGGATTGCACAGTCTCCGCGAGCCGGTCGGGGCATGAACGGGTCAAAGTATCGGTCGACGGGTTGCGAAAGGCATGACGATGAAAACCAGGGTGAAATGGGTCGAAAACGTGAGCTTCATCGGCGAGACCGGCAGCGGGCACGCGCTCGTCATCGACGGCGCCCCGGAGGGGGGTGGGCGCGACCTCGGACCGCGCCCGATGGAGCTCTTTCTGACCGGGGCGACCGCCTGCACGGCGTACGACGTCGTGACCATCCTGCGCAAGGCGCGCCAGCCGATCGCCGACTGCGTGGTGGAGGCTCATGCCGAGCGCGCGGAAACGCCGCCGCGGGTGTTCACCCGGGTCCATTTCAAGTATTCGGTGGCAGGGCGCGGACTCGACCCGCAGCGGGTCACGCACGCCGTCAGGCTTTCGCACGACACGTACTGCTCCGCGACACAGATGCTCGCGAAAACGGCCGAGGTGACGCACGAGATCGTGATCATCGACGGCGACCGCGTTCCCGCGCCGGCATGAGGCGCACGCAGGGCACCGCCGGACGCGGCGTCAGTCCCCGGCGTCGGGCGGCAGCGCCGAGCGCGGAACGAGGCCGCGCACCGTCGCGACGGTCTCGACGACGATCCGCTTGCCCTTCTCGTCGACGAACGTCAGCTGCAGCGGAACCTTCGCGCCGCTCAACCTCGTCTCGAGGATGCCGCGCAGCTCGAGGTGATCGCCGTTGAGCGCGAGCCGCCGGCCCGCGCCGGCCGGGACCTCGAAGCGCTTCGTTTCCGACAGCGGCGGCGGCTTCCCGCTGCCGTCGCTGTCGCCCTCCAGCATGATCGCGACGGATCTCGCCACCGGAGAGCTCGCCTCGACCAGCGTCACCGCGGCGTCGGTCTTGATGTCGACGAATGCCGGAACCGCCTTGTCGCCGGCCCGCATCGGCCGCACCCAGGCATTCATGAGCTTGATGTCGGCGGCGCCCGCCGCGCTCGCCGCGACGAGCGCCGCGATGCCGAGCCCGTAACCGAGGGTCCGCACGATCGTCACCGTGAAATGCCGCGCGGCGAGCCGCTTCACTTCGTGTTGCGCAGCACGCGGATCAGGCTCGACGTGTCCCATCGCGCGCCTCCCATCGCCTGCACTCGCGCATAGAATTGGTCGACCAGCGCGGTGACCGGCAGCGCGGCGCCGTTGGCGCGCGCTTCCGCCGCGCAGATCGAGAGATCCTTGCGCATCCAATCGACGGCGAATCCGAAATCGAACTTGTCCGCGACCATCGTCTTGCCGCGGTTGTCCATCTGCCACGATTGCGCGGCGCCTTTCCCGATCACGTCGAGCACGAGCTCCGCGTCGAGCCCGGCGCGCTGCGCGAAGTTGATCCCCTCGGCGAGCGCCTGCACGAGCCCGGCGATGCAGATCTGGTTGACCATCTTGGTGAGCTGTCCGCTTCCCGCGGCGCCCATCCGCGTGACCGCGCGCGCATAGTGCGCGAGCGCGGCCTCGGCCTGCGCGAACACGTCGGCGTCGCCGCCGACCATGATCGTCAGCTTGCCGTTCTCGGCGCCCGCCTGGCCGCCCGACACCGGCGCATCGAGGAAGCCGACGCCGCGCGCCTTCGCCGCCGCGTGAACTTCGCGGGCGACGCTCGCCGACGCCGTCGTGTGGTCGACCAGCACCGCGCCGGCGCGCATCCCGGCGAGCGCGCCGTCACCGCCGAGCGCGACCGCGCGCACGTCGTCGTCGTTGCCGACGCACATCATCACGAGATCGGCGCCGCCCGCCGCCGCTGCGGGAGTGGCCGCGTGCTTGCCGCCGTGCTGCGCGACCCAGCGGACCGCCTTGTCGGCGCTGCGGTTGTAGACGGTCACGCGATGGCCGGCCTTGGCGAGATGTCCCGCCATCGGATAGCCCATCACGCCCAGTCCCAGAAATGCGACGTTCTTCGAGTCCATCAGCAGTCCCCTTCGAGTTTCGGTGCAATGCGCGGCGCCGCCGGCGGGTCGCGGCCGTAGCGCCACTTGAGGAACAGGATCGCGAGTGCCAACGCCAGCGTGACGACGTTGGCGAGGATCAGCGGCAGCGCGTCGAGGCGGATGCCGTACCAGAGCCACAGTGCGATGCCGGTGCAGAAGATCCCGAACATCCACCACGAGATGTCGTGCGCCGAGCGCGTCCGCACGATGCGCACGATCTGCGGAATGAACGCGATCGTCGTGAGCGATCCCGCCAGAAGCCCCAGGGAGTCCTGCGCCGAGATCATCGCCGGAGCACGTGTTCTCGCAACGTGGGACTAGCGCTTCGGCAGCGCCGCGCGCGCCGCGGCGGCCGCCGCACGGACCTGCGCCGGTGCCGTGCCGCCGGGATGATTGCGCGAGGCGACCGAGCCGTCCAGTGTCAGCACCGCGAACACGTCGTTGTCGATCTCTTCGGCGAACGACTTGAGGTCCGCGAGCGCAAGCTCGGCGAGGTCCACCCCCTTGGCTTCGGCGTGCCGCACGGCGCGCGCGACCGCCTCGTGCGCGTCGCGGAACGGCATGCCCTTGCGCACGAGGTAATCGGCGAGGTCGGTCGCCGTTGCGAAGCCCTCCCGCGCCATCGCGCGCATCCTCGCCGCGTCGACCGCGATGCCGGACGCGACGAGGTCGGTCGTGAGCGCGACCGAGTCGGCCAGCGTGTCGACGATGTCGAACAGCGGCTCCTTGTCTTCCTGGTTGTCCTTGTTGTACGCGAGCGGCTGTCCCTTCATCAGCACGAGGAGGCCGGTCAGCGCGCCGACGACGCGGCCGGTCTTGCCGCGCACGAGCTCGGGAACGTCGGGGTTCTTCTTCTGCGGCATGATCGACGAGCCCGTGCAGAACCGGTCGGCCAGCGTGACGAAGCGGAATCCCGGCGAGCACCACAGGATCAGTTCCTCGGCGAAGCGCGACAGGTGCACCATCGCGAGCGCCGCCGCCGCGGCGAATTCGATGGCGAAATCGCGATCCGACACCGCATCGAGCGAATTCGCGCAGATGCCGTCGAAGCCGAGCGCGCGCGCCACCTGCGCGCGGTCGATCGGGTAGCCGGTGCCGGCGAGCGCGGCGCTTCCGAGCGGCAGCAGGTTGACGCGGCGCCGGCAGTCGGAAAGGCGCGCGGCGTCGCGCGCGAACATCGCCTCGTAGGCGAGCAGATGGTGGCCCAGCGTGACGGGCTGTGCGATCTGCAGGTGCGTGAAGCCGGGCATGACGGTTTCCGCGTGCCGCTCCGCGAGATCGATGAATGCGGCGCGGAGCGCGGTGAGTCGCCCGGACAGCTGGTCGATCGCGTCGCGCAGCCACAGGCGCAGGTCCGTCGCGACCTGGTCGTTGCGGGAACGCGCCGTGTGGAGCCGCTTGCCCGCGTCGCCGGCAAGGGCGATCAGCCGCTTCTCGATGTTGAGGTGGACGTCCTCGAAATCGCGCGACCAGATGAACGCGCCGCGTTCAATTTCGCCGCGGATCGTCGCCATGCCGCCCTCGATGGCGGCAAGGTCGGCCGCGGAGAGCACCCCCACGGCAGCGAGCATCCGGGCGTGCGCCAGCGAGCCGGCGACGTCGGCCTCGGCCAGCCGGCGGTCGAAATCCACGGACGCGGTGAAGCGCTTGACGGCCTCGGCGACGGGCTCGCCGAAGCGGCCGGACCAGCCCTGCGCCGAGGCGTCGTGCGGCTTTCCGGGTTGCGCCATGGGATCTTCTCGACCTTGAAAACGATGCCGTCACAGCGGAATCCGGACCGCCGGCCGGGAGGAAAACGTCGGAAAATCTCCCCCGCTTGCGCCGCCCCCGGCGGCTGCCGAAAATAACGCCGCTGCCTCGGCGAATACGGCGACCCGCCGTGCGAAAATCCGGCACGAAGCTTGCATGCAAGACGCGTTATGCGGTCAATTATAAGACAAAACGGGGTTTCTCCAGCGCTGCCGGACTTCCGCAATCTGGGAACGATCCTGCGCATTCTCGTCGCCGTGAACGGCCTCGTCGCCGTCGCCGCGCTGCTGCGCGATCCCAACTGGGCGACGTGGCCGGTCGCCTGGACCGACATGGTCGGCGCCGCCGAGCCGCACCTGCTGCTGATGCTGGCGGCGCTCTACGCGATGCAGCCCTGGCTCGCGCGCCGGCCGTATTCGCAGGGCGCGGCGGTGATCCTCGGCATCACCGTGCTGACGGGCGTGGGCGTCTACACGCTGGTCAGCCGCGGCGAGCCGCCGCAGCCGGGTGGCGGCCTGTTGCGCCATGTGCTGTTCGGGCTGATGACCGCCGGCGCGCTGCTCGGGTACTTCCGGCTGCGCGCCAAGGCGCTGTCCCCGGCGATCACCGAGGCGCGCCTGCAGGCGCTGCAGGCGCGGATCCGTCCGCATTTCCTGTTCAACAGCATCAACGCCGTGCTCTCGCTCGTCCGCGCCGACCCGAAGCGCGCCGAATCCTCGCTCGAGGACATGGCCGATCTGTTCCGCGTCCTGATGCGCGACAACCGCGATCTCGCACCGCTCGCCGACGAGGTCCTGCTGTGCCGGCAATACCTCGCGCTGGAAAAGCTTCGTCTTGGCGATCGTCTCGTCGTCGAATGGCACACCAACAACATGCCGGCCGATGCGCTGGTGCCGCCGCTGATCCTGCAGCCCCTGCTCGAGAACGCCGTCTACCACGGCATCGAGCCGTTGACCGCCCCCGGCGTGGTCTCGATCAACATCTTCTACAAGGGCGGGGACGTGCACGCGATCCTGCGCAATCCGTATCGCGTCAGCGGTGGAGGGCACCACTCCGGCAACAAGATGGCGCTCGCCAACGTCCGCGAGCGGCTCGCGCTGCACTTCGACGCCGAGGCGGCGCTGGAATCGCGGGTCAAGGCGGATGCCTACGAGGTGCATCTGCGCATGCCTTACCGCACTCAGAAGACTCCGGTGGCGCGCAGCGAGGCCGCACGCCCGCGCAGCCGCGACGCGCGCGCCGCGCCGGCAGACGATCCGCAAGCGCCGATGAAGCGGGGAATGGCCCATGGCTGAGCCTCCGCTTCGCGTATTGATCGTCGACGACGAGGCGCCGGCTCGCCGGCGCCTGCGCGACCTCCTCGACGATTGCGCGGGCGCGCTGCCGCTTGCCGTGGTCGGCGAGGCGTCGAGCGGGCAGGAGGCGATCGACCTCCTGCAGGCGGCGACCGCCGACCTCGTGCTGACCGACATCCACATGCCGTGCATGGACGGCATCGAGCTCGCGCGCCACCTGCTGAAGCTCGCGCAGCCGCCGGTCGTGATCTTCACGACGGCGTTCAACGAGCACGCCGTGCAGGCGTTCGACGTCAGCGCGGTCGACTATCTGATGAAGCCGGTGCGCATGCAGCGCCTCCTCGCGGCATTGCAGAAGGTGCCCCGGCTGAAGCCGGTGTCCTTCTCGAAGCTGGACGAGCTGCCGGCCTCGGCGCGGCGGTTCCTGTCGGTGACCGAGCGCTCGCGCGTCGTGCTGGTGCCGGTCGACGAGATCGTCTATCTCAAGGCCGAGCTCAAGTACATCACGATCCGCACGCCGGACCGCGAGTACCTCCTCGAGGAATCGCTGACGCGGCTGGAGCAGGAGTTCGGCCAGCGTTTCGTCCGCGTGCATCGGAATTGCCTCGTGTCGCGGGAGTTCATCCGCGGCTTCGAGCGCTGCGTGAGCGATGACGGCGACGCGCACTGGGAAGTGCTGCTGAAGGGGATGGGCGAAACGCTTCCCGTGTCGCGCCGCCAGCAGTTCATCGTGCGCGAGATCGGGCGCGACCCGTACCTCGCAAGCGTCGCGAAGTAGCCGGCGCGCGTTGGCGTTGCGGAGGCGGCCGGCGCCCGCCTGCTAAACTCGCGCGCTGTTCCCGTCCTCCGGCACGAATGCTCCGATGACTTCCACGCGCACGCTGATCTGCGGCTCGCTCGCCTACGACACCATCATGGTGTTCCCGGATCGCTTCGGGCGCCACATCCTGCCCGGCGAGACGCACGTGCTGTCGGTGTCGTTCCAGATCACCGAGATGCGGCGCGAATGGGGCGGATGCGCCGGCAACATCGCCTACAGCCTGAAGGCGCTCGGCGGCGAGCCGGTGATCATGGCGACGCTCGGCGACGACGGCGCGCCGTATCGCGAGCGCCTCGCGGCGCTGAAGATCGCCCGCGACGGCGTGCGCACGGTCCCGGGCACGTTCACCGCGCAGGCGTTCATCATCACCGACCTCGACGACAACCAGATCACGGCGTTTCACCCGGGCGCGATGAATGAATCGCATCAGACCCGCGTCGGCGACGTCGACGACATCGCGCTCGGCATCGTCGCGCCGGACGGCCGCGCCGGCATGCGCGCGCACGTCGACCAGTTCGCCGCGGCGGGCATCCCGTTCGTGTTCGATCCCGGTCAGGGCCTGCCGCTGTTCTCGGGAGAGGAGCTGATCGAGATGATCGACGCGGCGAGCTTTCTCGCCGTCAACGACTACGAGGCGCGGCTCCTCTGCGATCGCACCGGGCTCTCGCTGCAGGAGATCGCGCGGCGGGTCGAGGCGGTGATCGAGACGCTGGGCGCCGACGGGTCGCGCATTCATGCGGGCGGAGCCACGATCGAGATACCGGCGCTCCCGGCGACGGCGCTGGTCGATCCGACCGGATGCGGCGACGCGTATCGCGCGGGACTGCTCTACGGAATCGCGCAGCGCTGGGACTGGGAGCGCACCGGGCGCCTCGCCGCGACGCTCGGCGCCATCAAGATCGGCAGCCGCGGCGGGCAGAACCATGCCGCCGACCGCGATGCGATCGCATCGCGCTATCACCTGCACTTCGGCGAGTATCCGTGGTAGCGCGCGATGTGTGTCGCGGCGCAGGGGTGCGCGCCGGGCCGCGCCGCTTCGCGCGCGCGGCGCCGTCCTGAGCGCTGCCGGGATGGCGCGGCCGACGCCGCTTCCCTGGCGTGTCGCCCGAACGCTTCGCGTCGCGGCGCACATCGCCGAGGGACTCGCGACGGCGGTCCTGATCTTTCCGCTGGTGGAATCGCATCGGCGCAATGCGCTGACGAAGCAGTGGTCGCGCCGGCTGCTGCGCATGCTGAAGGTCGACGCGCGGCTGCATGGTGAATCGCTCGACGGCATCGGCGGCAACCTGCTGATCGTCGCCAATCACATCTCGTGGCTCGACATCTTCGTGGTGCTGTCGGTGCAGCCGGCGCGCTTCGTCGCCAAGGCCGAGCTGAAGCGATGGCCGGTCCTGGGGTGGCTCATCACCGGTGTGGGGACGCTCTACGTCGAGCGCGCGCGCCGGCGCGACACGCACGACGTCAATCGGCAGGCCGCCGAAGCGCTCGCGCGCGGCGACGTGCTGGCGATCTTTCCGGAAGGCACGACGACCGACGGGACGACGCTGCTGCCGTTCCACGGATCACTGCTGCAGCCGATCGTCGACGCCGAGGGGCATGTGCTGCCGGTCGCCATTCGCTATCGCACGCCCGAAGGCCTGCACACCGCCGCCGCCGCGTACGTCGGCGACACGAGCATCCTGGAATCGTTCTGGCGATTGACCCGCGAATCGGCGCTGGTCGTCGAGATGCACGTCGCGGCACCGCTGCCGGCGCGGCTTCGCCACCGGCGCGAGCTCTCGCGCGCCGCGGAGCACGTCATCCGAACGGTTTTGGCGTCAGCGGCGACGTCCCCGGCACCTGGTACACACGGCGATCGGGAAGCCTGATCGCGGTGAGCGCGCCGCCCCACAGGCATCCGGAGTCGAGCATCAGCAGGTTGGGCGCGAGCCTGAGCTCGAGCGTCGACCAGTGCCCGCACACGACGGTCACGCCGGCCGACGCCCGCTGCGGATGCGAGAACCATGGAAGGTAGCCCTCCGGCGCGCTGCCCGGCCCGCGCTTCTCACGGAACTCCATCGTGCCGTCTGCGGTGCAGAAACGCAGCCGCGTGAACGCGTTCACGACGACGCGCAGCCGGTCGAATCCCTCGAGATCGTCGCGCCATGTCCGCGGCTCGTCGCCGTAGAGGCACGAGAGAAACTCGCCGGCCCGCTCGCTTCGCAGCATCGACTCGACCTCGCGCGAGAGCATGCGCGCGGTGGCGGGCGTCCATTGCGGCAGAAGGCCCGCATGCACCATCAATCGCTCGTCCTCGATCGCGACCAGGCGTCGCGCGCACAGCCACCCGATAAGATCGGCGCGATCCGGTGCGTCGAGGATCGGGCCGATCGTGTCCTTCCGGCGCGCCCGCTGATGTCCGGCGGCGACCGTCAGCAGGTGCAGGTCGTGATTGCCGAGCACCGTCACCGCGGCGTCGCCGAGCGCCATGACCTCGCGCAGCACGCCGAGCGAGTCGGGTCCGCGATTGACGAGGTCACCGACGAGCCACAGCCTGTCCTCGCGCGGCGAAAAGCCGATCAACTCCAGCAACGCGCAGAATTCGGCGTGGCAGCCCTGGATGTCGCCGATCGCGTAGAGGCTCATGGGTGCGCTTCGCGAGGCTGCGACCCGCGCGACGGACGCGGCGCGCGACACGACGGCCTGCTAGAATTCGCGACGAATTCTAACATCGGCCCGCCGTGCGGGCGGCGGTCCGGATGGCCCTTCCCCTCAATCCCGCGCAGCGCGAGGCGGTGCGTTACGTCGACGGACCCCTTCTCGTGCTCGCGGGCGCGGGCAGCGGCAAGACGCGCGTCATCACCGCGAAGATCGCGCATCTCATCGAGCGCGGCCACGACCCGAAGCGCATCGCGGCGATCACGTTCACCAACAAGGCGGCGCGCGAGATGCGCGAGCGCGTCGCGCGCCTCCTCGCCGACGAAGGGCGGGGCGAACAGGCGCAGGCGCTGACGATCTCGACCTTTCACGCGCTCGGCCTCGCGATCGTTCGCGGCGACGCCCGCGCGCTCGGGCTCGCGCCACGCTTCTCCATCCTCGATCCGGGCGACCTCGAGCCCGTCGTCGCCGAGATCCTGCCGACCACGGATCTCGGCCGCGCGCGCGCGGCGTTGCGCGCGATCAGCCAGTGGAAGGGCGCGGGCGTCACGCCGGCGTCGGCCGTGAAGAAGGCGAATGGCGACGACGAGCTTGCATTCGCGCGCGCCTACGCCCGCTACGACGAGACGCTGCGCGCCTACCAGGCGGTCGATTTCGACGATCTCATTGCGTTGCCGATCGAGCTCCTGTCGCGCGACGCGGAGGTGGCGGCGAAATGGCGCGACCGCTGCGCGCATCTGCTCGTCGACGAATACCAGGACACCAATCCGTCGCAGTACAGGCTGCTGCGGCTCCTCACCGGCGAGAAGGCCGCGTTCACCGCGGTCGGCGACGACGACCAGGCCATCTACGGCTGGCGCGGCGCGACGATCGACAACCTCGCGCAGCTGCCGAACGACTATCCGAATCTCAAGGTGATCAAGCTCGAGCAGAACTACCGCTCGACGGTGCGCATCCTGCGCTCGGCCAATGCGCTGATCGCCAACAACGCCAAGCTCTTCGACAAGAAGCTCTGGAGCGAGCTGCCGACCGGCGACACGATCCGCGTGACGCCGGAGAAGGACGACGAGGCCGAGGCCGAATCGGTCGTGCGGCGCCTCTCCGCGCACAAGTTCGAGCATCGCGGCCGCCACGGCGACTACGCGATCCTCTACCGCGGCAATCACCAGGCGAAGCTGTTCGAGCAGCAGCTGCGCGCGCAGAACGTGCCCTACGAGATCTCCGGCGGGCAGTCGTATTTCGACCGCGCCGAGATCCGCGACCTCGTCGCGTACCTGCGCCTCATCGCGAACGACGCCGACGACCGCGCGTTCATCCGGGCGGTGACGACACCCAGGCGCGGCGTGGGCGCGACCTCGCTCGAGCGGCTCTCCGCGATCGGCGAGGCGCGCGGCGAGTGTCTCTTCGCGGCGGTTCACAGCGACGAGGCGCGCAACACGTTGCCGGCGCGTCCGCGCGAGGTCCTCGAATCGTTCTGCGCGCTCATCAACGGGCTGCGCTTTCGCGCCGAGCGCGAGCCCGCGGGGCGGCTGCTCGACGAGCTGGTCGCGGCGATCGACTACCGCGAGTACCTGACCGCGTCGGGCGAGCGCAAGCAGGCCGACGCACGCTGGCAGAGCGTGCGCGACTTCGTCGACTGGCTTGCGCGCAAGGGCGAGGCCGACAACAGGAACCTGCTCGAGCTCACGCAGACGATCGCGCTCATCACCATGCTCGAAGGGCAGGAGGATGCCGAGCGCGATGCGGTGCGCCTGTCGACGCTGCACGCGGCAAAGGGCCTCGAGTTTCCCCACGTGTTCATCGTCGGCGTCGAGGAAGGGCTGCTGCCGCATCGCGAGACGATCGCCGCCGGCAACGTCGACGAGGAGCGGCGCCTGTTCTACGTCGGGGTGACGCGCGCGCAACGAAGCCTGCACCTGTCGTTTTGCCGGCGCAGGAAGCGTGCCGGCGGCGTCTCCGAATGCCATCCGTCGCGATTCCTGGCGGAGCTCGCGCAGGAGGACCTGCGCTGGGCCGACACGGCGCTACCGCCGGACGAGGCGGCGCGCGAAAAGGCCGCGGGCAGCGCGCGCCTCAAGAGCCTGAAGGCGATGCTGACGCGGTAGGTCGCCGTCGCTCGGGTTCACTGCGTGACCTTGTCCGTGTGGGGCGACAATCCCGCACCGCCCGCACGGTCGCGTCGCTCACCGCGCCGCGGCGTAAACTCCTCCGTCGATTTCGCCGGCTTTGGAGGAGGTCACCCGATGAGCGAACGCTACGACGCCATAGTCATCGGCACCGGGCAGGCCGGCCCTTCGCTCGCGGTGCGTCTCGCGCAAGCGGGCCGCAAGACCGCGATCATCGAGCGCAAGCGCTTCGGCGGCACGTGCGTCAATAATGGCTGCATCCCGACCAAGACGCTGATCGCGAGCGCACGCGCCGCGCACGTCGCGCGCACCGGCGCCGGCTGGGGCGTGATCGTGCCGCCCGGCGTCACGGTCGACATGCGTGCCGTGAAGTCGCGCAAGGACGCGGTGGTGCGGCAATCGAACGAGGGCGTCGTCAAGTGGCTCCGATCGACGCCGGGGCTCACCGTCATCGAAGCCCATGCGCGCTTCGAGGGACCGCATTCGGTGCGTGCCGGCGACAGGCTGCTCGAGGCGCCGCAGATCTTCATCAACGTCGGCGGGCGCGCCGCGCGTGCCGCCGATCACCGGCATCGCGGACGTGCCCTACCTCGACAACGTGTCGATGATGGACGTCGACGTCCTGCCGCGCCATCTCGTCGTGATCGGCGGGAGCTACGTCGGGCTCGAGTTCGCGCAGATGTATCGGCGCTTCGGCAGCGACGTCACGGTGGTCGAGATGGGCTCGCATCTGATCGGCCGCGAGGACGACGAGGTGTCCGACGCGATTCGCGAGATCCTCGAGGCCGAAGGGATCGAAGTTCGGCTCGACGCCAAATGCGTCACGGTCCGCCGCGCCGGCGACGGCATTGCGGTCGGCGTCGACTGCGCGCGCGAGCCGCGCGAGGTCATCGGCTCGCACCTGCTGCTCGCGACCGGGCGGCGGCCGAACACCGACGACCTCGGCTGCGAGCGCGCCGGCATCGCGCTCGACGCGCGCGGCTACGTCGTCGTCGACGACGCGCTCCGCACGAGCGCGGAGGGCGTCTTCGCGATGGGCGACGTCAACGGCCGAGGCGCGTTCACGCACACGTCCTACAACGACTATGAGATCGTCGCCGCGAACGTCCTCGACGGCGAGTCGCGCCGGGTCACCGAGCGCATCCCGGCGTACGCGTTGTTCATCGATCCGCCGCTCGCCCGGGTGGGGATGAGCGAGCGCGAGGCGCGTGCCTCGGGCCGCGACGTGCTCGCCGCGACGATGCCGATGACGCGCGTCGGGCGCGCCAGGGAGCGCGGCGAGACTGCGGGCTTCATGAAGGTGCTGGTCGACGCCCGCACGCAGCGCATCCTCGGCGCGGCGCTGCTCGGCATCGAGTCGGACGAGGCAATCCACACGATCATCGACATCATGTACGCGGACGCACCCTACACGGTGCTGAAGCGCGCGATGCACATCCATCCCACGGTTGCCGAGCTGATCCCGACGCTGCTCTCGAAGCTGAAGCCGCTCGAATCGAGGCCGCAGCCACCAATTAGGTAGCCTGGCCAGCCGAGTCATCTCCCGGCAGCGTGCCGGCACGTTAAGCGTCGCAGGTATGCGACGCTTCAACGGGGACGGCACGTGCCGCCTCGACCTGCGCATCGCGCCGGTGGGTTGACGCGGAGCGCAACCCTACGCCATACTCAGGTCGCGCCGATTTGAGCCACAGCTTGCGGGCGCTTAACAAATACCGCTAAAGCGAGGCTTGGCCGTCCGGATCGACAGGACGCGCAGCAAAGCCCGTTCAGCGGACGTTGAACGGGCTTTTTGTTGGCGGACCCATCATGAGCACATCGTCGCCGCACCGCGGTTTCACGACCGCCATCCTCCATGCCGACCGCGAGGCCGCGATCGAGCACGGCGCGCTGCACAAGCCGTTGCACCTTTCGGTTGCCTACGGCTACCGGGACGCGCACGAGCTCGCCGCGGTGTTCCAGGGGCGCGCGCCGGGCTACGTCTACGGCCGGCAGGGCAACCCGACCGGCGCCGCGCTGGAAGCGAAAGTAACGGGTATGGAGGACGGCATCGCGACCGTCTGCTTCGCCACCGGCATGGCGGCGATCGGCGCGGTGATGCTGTCGCTGCTGCGTGCGGGCGATCACGTCGTCGCGAGCCAGTTCCTGTTCGGCAACACGGTGAGCCAGCTCAACACGCTGGTGCTGCACGGCATCGACGTGACCTACGTCGACGCGACGGACGCGGGCGCGGTGCGGCACGCGTTGCGCCCGGCGACGCGCATGGTATTCGTCGAGACGATCGCGAATCCGCGCACGCAGATCGCCGACCTCGCGAACATCGGCGCGTTGTGCGCGGAGCGCGGCATCGTCTACGTCGTCGACAATACGATGACCTCGCCCGCGCTGTTCCGCCCGAAATCCGTCGGCGCGAGCCTCGTCGTCAATGCGCTCACCAAGTACATCGGCGGCCACGGCAACGCGCTCGCCGGCGCAGTCACCGACACCGGCCTCCACGACTGGACGCGCTTTCCCGGCATCGCCGACGCGTACAAGACGCAGCCGCCCGCGATGTGGGGCATCGCGCAGATCCGGAAGAAGGGCCTGCGCGACTGGGGCGGCACGCTCGCCGCCGAGCAGGCGCATCACATCGCCGTGGGCGCGGAGACGCTGGCGCTGCGCATCGAGCGGGTATGCGCGAACGCGCAGGCGCTCGCGGAGCAACTCGCCGCGCACCCGAAGGTGCGGGCCGTCTACTATCCGGGGCTTGCGAGCCATCCGCAGCACGCGCTGGCGAAACGATTATTCCGCGGCTTCGGCGGCCTGCTCGCGTTCGAGCTCGCCGACGACATCGACTGTTTCGATTTCCTGAACCGACTCTCGCTCGTCATCGCGTCGTCGAATCTCGGCGACAACCGGACGCTCGCGATCCCGGTCGCGCACACGATCTTCTGGGAGGTCGGCGCCGAGCGGCGCGCGGCGATGGGCATCGCCGATTCGCTGATCCGGGTCTCGGTCGGCATCGAGGATGCCGACGACCTGATCGCGGATTTCGCGCAGGCGCTGCGCTAGCCCGATTTCGTGCCTCGTAGCCCGGCTTCGAAAAGTCATTCGCGCGGTTTGGGGTCCCGGCGTACCGTCCGCGTTCGGCCAGAAGCTGTCGGTCGCTCGCGCGTGCAACAAGCCGGATGGCGAGGATGTTCGCGCTGAACATTCCTGCGCATTACGATCACTTGATAAGTGAATGAACGGAGCGTAGCCTAACCAGGTCGCCCTAAATCTCCCTGGGGGATCTTGACCGAGCCCCCCATCGGATGGTTGTGTGGGCGATCGATGCGGTTGCGTGCCGCACGACCGCGTCGTGGCGCTTCACGCGGCAGCAAGAAGAAAATGGGGAGATTGCAAATGAGAAGCAGATACTTGCGCCTCGTCTCGTCCGGCGCGCTTGCGCTGTTGCTCGCGGTGACGACCAGCCTTGCCCAGGCAGCGCCCAATCCACTTCCACCGAACTCCAACGCGTTCGGCAAGGGTTACGCCGAGCTCACTGCAGATTGGCTCGAGTGGATCTTGGCGATTCCCGCCCCGTCCAATCCGCTGCTCGACCCGGACGGAGCCTTTGCGGCCGTCGGCCAGTCCGGCAAGGTCTGGTTCCTCGTGGGGACGGCCGCCAACGGTCCTCCCGTAACCCGCACCGTCACGGTGCCGGCGGGCACGGCGCTGTTCTTCCCGATCGTAAATTATTTCTGGGTGAACACGCCGGAGTTCGGCGACCCGCCCTGGTCGCCCGACCAGGAAGCGTTTGCGCGCAGCATTCTCGCGGCGCAGATCGATACCGCACATGGCCTGATCCTGGAAATCGACGGGCGAGCAGTTCCGAACGTCAGCCGCCTGCGCGTGGCCGGTGAAGTCGGCGAGTGCACGATTCCGGACGACAACATCTTCGGGTTTCCCTTCGCACCCGGGCCGCACGAGTGCGTCGCCGACGGCTATTGGGCGCTGCTCCCGCCGCTATCAGCCGGGAATCACACGATTCATTTTGCCGGGGCGCTTACCGGGTTTTCGCTGGATGTCACTTATCACATCACCGTGAGAGGGCGTTAGTCGTCGGCCCGAAAACCAGATCAAGCTGTAACCTCGGTACTCGGTTCCAACGAATCCCAGCGGGCGCTTCGGCGCCCGCTGTCTTTTCAGATCCGGCTCACCACGTCTTCAAAAACACCGCCTTTCGCGCGGCAGAAAGTCCGCTTCGGGTCGGACGCGGACATCAGCCGCGATCCGGATTTGCCGTGACGTGACTGTGGCTCGGTGTGCCTGTTTCTGACGATGGCAAGCGCTTCAAGCCATTGAATTTCACACCGTAGATCTGCGACAAGAGTGCCTCGGGCTGTGGATGTCCGCTACGCGGCAGGAACGTCGCGCGTGTGCTCGCCCGTCGCGTCGAATTCGAGATAGCTGCCGCGGTCGTACCAGTCGGCGAGCACGAAGCGCTCGCATTCGCGGCCGTCGACGACGCTGTGATGCCGCGCCGGCCGGTGCGTGTGGCCGTGGACGATCCGGCTCACGTTGGCGGCGCGAAACGCGGCTTCGACGGCGCTCGGCTCGACATCCATGATCGCCTCGGACTTCGTCGCGATGGTCCTCCTGCTTTTCCCGCGCAGCCATTTCGCGAAGGCGCGTCGAAACGCCCAGGGCAGCGCGAGAAATCCGTTCTGCCAGCGCCTGTCGTGCGAGATCCTGCGCCAGCGCTGGTAGCCGAGATCCGACGTGCAGAGCTCGTCGCCGTGCATGATCAGCGTCGGAATGCCGCCGGCGTCGACGATCAGCTGCTCGGGCAGGAGTTTCGCGCCGGCCGCCGCGGCGAAGCGCTCGCGCACGAGGAAGTCGCGGTTGCCGGTGAGGATGCCGATGGACACGCCGGACGCGGCGACCGACGCGAGCGCCGCGGCGACCTCGGCGACCATGGGCTCCTCGAGCTGGTCGTCGCCGATCCAGCTGTCGAAGAGGTCGCCCAGGATGTAGAGCTCGCCGGCTCTCCGGGCGGGTCCGCCGCAGAAGCGATGGAACGCCGCAAGCTGCTCGGGGCGCGTCGTCGAGAGATGCAGGTCCGATACGAAGATCGTCGGCTTCATCGCAGACGCGCGAGCGGGCGCGAATGTACGCGCGGTGGCGCTGGCGCCGCGCCGGTCAGCGGCGGACACGCACGCCATCGCACGGTCGCGTGCATCACGCCGCCGGCCGTTTCCTCGGCGCGCGTGAGCACGACGTCGTCGCGGGGGACGTTCTGGTGCATGCCGGTGTTGCCGGTCGGCACCGCCTTGATCCGGTCGACGACGTCCTGACCGGCAACGACCTTTCCGAAGACGCAGTAGCCCCAGCCCTGCGGGCTCGGTCCCTTGTAGTCGAGGAAATCGTTGTCGGCGACGTTGATGAAGAACTGCGAAGACGCCGAATGCGGCTCGGACGTGCGCGCCATCGCCACGGTGTACTTCTTGTTCTTGAGGCCGTTGCCCGCTTCGTTCGCGATCGTCGCGCGCGTGGGCTTCTGCTTCATTCCGGGCTCCATGCCGCCGCCCTGGACCATGAAGCCGTCGATCACGCGATGGAAGATCGTGTTGTCGTAATGGCCGTCGCGAACGTACTGCAGGAAATTGGCGACCGTCGCCGGCGCGTTCTCGGCGTCGAGCTCGAGCGTGATGTCGCCGTGGTTGGTGTGCAGGATGACCATGTCAGCGCCTCACTTCGTCTCGACGACGAAGGCCTTGGTGATGATGACCTTCTCCGCCGGAACGTCCTTGGGAAACGGCCCGCCCGCGCCGGTGGGCGCCTTGGCGATCTTGTCGACGACGTCCATCCCGCTCACGACCTTGCCGAACACCGTGTAGCCGATGCCGGCAGGATCCGGCGAGCGGAAGTTCAGGAACTTGTTGTCGGCGACGTTGATGAAGAATTGCGAGGTCGCGGAATTGGGATCGCTGGTGCGCGCCATCGCGAGCGTGCCGGGCACGTTGAGAAGGCCGGCCTTGCTCGCCTGCTCGGCCTCGTTGACGACGGGCGGCTTCGTCGGCTTCTGCATGAAATCCGCGGTGAAGCCGCCACCCTGGATCATGAATCCGGGAATCACGCGATGGAATTGCGTGCCGTCGTAGTGCTTCGCCTTCACGTAGTCGAGGAAATTGGCGACCGACTTGGGCGCCGCGTCGGGATAGAGCTCGACCTTGAAGCTTCCCGCGGTCGTGTCGAACTGGACCTGCGGATTGGCGGCGAGGGCGGGAACCGCCAGTGTCGCGGCCAGTGCGACGGCGGCGGCGGCGAATAGTCGTTGCAGCATCGTGGAACTCCTTCGGTTGACGTAAGCGTTGTTCGTCGTGAGTGGATGGTCGGAGAGAGCGGAAATTCTCGAGTTTGTGACAGCGAGGTGCGCCGGGAACGCGCGGACGTCTACTTTGCCGGTGCCTGCGTAGTTGCCGGTGTCGGTGTCTGGTTTCGGCGCCGGCGCCAGGATATCGCGCGCCAGAACGAGCTTGGCGCCGGCCGACTTGTTTTCCTTGTCGAGCTTTGCCGCCCGCTCGTATTCGCCGGCGGCGATGCGCACGTAGACGTCACCCAGGTTCTCGTGTGCGACGGCCCAGTCGGGCGCCGCCTGCACCGCGGTTTCGAGCGCGATGCGGGCGCCTTCGTACTCGCCCTTCTTCGCGTACAGCACGGCGAGGTTGTTGTACGGCTCGGGCAGCTCGGGGAAGTCGGAGGTCAGCGCCAGGAACGTTGCAAGCGCGGCATCGTTTTGCCCCTCCTCGGTCTGTACGACTCCCTTGAGAAAGCGCGCCTGCGGCTCGCGCGGTCGCTGGGCATTGAGCGCGTCGAGCTTGACGATCGCGGCCGGAAAGTCCTTTTTCGCGACGAGCTCGCGGGCTTCCCGGATGCCCTGCGCGTAGGCCCTGCGCGCCTCCTCGGTGAGCTCGCTTCCGACGGGAGCCGCGGCCGCCGGTGTCGCCGGCGCGGGTGTCGCCGGCGCCGGTTGCGCGAAGGCCGGCGGCGCCAGGAAGAACAGCGCTGCGATCAGCGCGGGCGGAAATCGAGTCGTGCGGGGCATCGGCGGGTTGCGGTCATTCGCTGCGAAAGCGCGCATCGCGAACGGGGCGCCATTCTATCAGGGCCGAGCCGGCATCCGGGCGAGCCGCGCCACGGTCGCGTCGATCAGCCGGCGTGCGATGGACACGCTCGGCGGCAGCTTCGGCACGGCCTCGGGCGCAAACCATTGCGCGTCGGCGATCTCGGTCCCGTCCGGGGTGAGCTCCCCGCCGGCGTATTCGGCCGTGAACGCGATCATCAGCGAATGCGGGAACGACCACGACTGGCTGCCGAAATACTCGAGGCGGTCGACCTCGACGCCCACTTCCTCGCGCACCTCGCGGTGGATGCAGTCCTCGATGGTCTCGCCCGGCTCGACGAACCCGGCGAGCGCGCTGTACATCGCGACGGGAAAGCGGTTCGCCCGGGCGAGCAGGACGTCGCGGCCGCGCGTCACCAGCACCATCATCGCGGGCGACACCCGCGGAAACGCGACGTGGCCGCATGCCGGACACTCCTTGGCGCGGTCTCCGGGCTTGTCGTGCGTGCGCGTTCCGCACACGCCGCAGAATCGGTGCGTGCGGTCCCATTCGACGATCTGCGACGCGCGCGCCGCGGTTGCGAGCACGGCTTCCGGCACGGCGAAGAAGAGCGAGCGCAATCCGGCGAAGCGCCACCCGGCCGGCAGCGGCGGCAGGGCGGCGAGTCCGACCGCGACGCGTCGCGCGCCCGTCGAGCGTGCCGAGAAAGTGCGGCGTGCCGTCGATGCCGAGCGTCGCCAGGTCGCGCCACGTCGGCACGGCGGGCGGCGGCGAATCGGGATCGGCCGTGCCGGCGACCAGCAGGCGACCGTCGTGAAACGCGAATGCGAGCGCGTCCGGCGAAAGCGGATCGGGCAACGCGTGCCCGGGAAGGAATCCTTGCGGCGTGTGCACGACCCAATGATAGGCGAAAGCGTTGCACGGCCCAAGGCGGCGTCGGAACGACGAGCGGGAAGCCGGGATGCGACGCGTCCTTCGGCTATAATTCACGATTGCCACGAAAGCCGACGCCATGGACGCAGAACGCCTGAACCAGCTCGCCGCGACGCTCGACGGACTTTCGAAGCGCACCCTCGATCTCCGGAGGTATCTTTGACTTCGATGTGAAGGCGGTGCGCCTCACCGAAGTCGCGCGCGAGCTCGAGAACCCGAAGATCTGGGACGACCCGAAGCGCGCGCAGGAGCTTGGCAAGGAAAAGAAGATGCTCGACGGCGTCGTCGGCGCGCTGACGGAGCTGGACCGGGGGATTCGCGACAGCGCCGAGCTCTTCGCGCTGGCGCGCTCCGACGCGGACGACGCGACGCTCGAGGCGGTCGGCGCGGATGTCCGCGCGCTCGAGGCCCGCGTCGGCGACCTCGAGTTTCGCCGGATGTTCAGCAACGCGCTCGATCCCGCCAACTGCTTCGTCGACATCCAGGCGGGCTCGGGCGGCACCGAGGCGCAGGACTGGGCGGCGATGCTGGAGCGCATGTACATCCGATATGGCGAGCGCAAGGGATTCAAGACCGAGCTCCTCGAGGAAACGCCCGGCGAAGTCGCGGGCCTGAAGAGCGCGTCGCTCAAGATCAGCGGCGACTACGCCTACGGGCACCTGCGCACGGAGATCGGCGTGCATCGGCTGGTGCGCAAGAGTCCTTTCGATTCGAACGCGCGGCGGCACACGTCGTTCGCGAGCGTGTTCGTGTATCCGGAGGTGGACGACTCGATCGAGGTCGAGATCAACCCGGCGGACCTGCGCATCGACACGTTCCGCGCGTCGGGCGCCGGCGGGCAGCACATCAACAAGACCGATTCGGCGGTGCGCATCACGCACCTGCCCACCAACACCGTCGTCCAGTGCCAGACCGACCGCTCGCAGCATCGCAACCGCGCCGAGGCGATGGCGATGCTGAAATCGAAGCTCTATGAGCTCGAGCTTCGCAAGCGCCAGGCCGAGCAGCAGAAGCTCGAGGACGCCAAGACCGACATCGGCTGGGGTCACCAGATCAGGAGCTACGTGCTCGACCAGTCGCGGATCAAGGACCTGCGCACCAACTACGAAGTCGGCGACACGCAGCGGGTCCTCGACGGTGATCTCGACGATTTCATCGCCGCAAGCCTGAAGCAGGGAGTCTGAAGCGTGACCGATAAGAACAATGCGCCACCGGCGCCGCCCGCGGACGAGAACCAGATCGTCGCCGAGCGGCGCGGGAAGCTCGCCGCGCTGCGCGCGCAGGGCAACGCCTTTCCCAACGATTTCCGTCGCGACAGCCTCGCCGCCGACCTGCACCGGCAATACGACGCGAAATTCAACGAGGAGCTCGAGCCGCTGCACGTCGGCGCGACGGTCGCGGGCCGGATGATGCTGAAGCGCGTGATGGGCAAGGCCTGCTTCGCCACCCTGCAGGACATGAGCGGGCGCATCCAGCTCTACGTGACGCAGGACGCGATCGGCGCCGAGGCGCTCGAGGCGTTCAAGCACTGGGATCTGGGCGACATCGTCGGCGCGACGGGAACGCTCTTCAAGACCAAGACCGGAGAGCTCTCGATCCGCGTCTCGTCGATCCGGCTGCTCGCGAAGGCGCTGCGGCCGCTGCCGGAGAAGTTCCACGGGCTCTCCGACCAGGAGCAGCGCTACCGGCAGCGCTACGTCGACCTCATCACCAATCCGGACGCGCGCCGCGTGTTCGCGCAGCGTTCGGCGATCGTCCAGGCGATGCGCGAATTCTTCGTCGCGCGCGGCTACCTCGAAGTCGAGACGCCGATGATGCACCCGATCCCGGGCGGCGCCGCCGCGCGGCCGTTCACGACGCACCACAACGCGCTCGACATGAAGCTCTACCTGCGGATCGCGCCGGAGCTGTATCTCAAGAAGCTCGTCGTCGGCGGCATGGAGAAGGTGTTCGAGATCAACCGCAACTTCCGCAACGAAGGCATCTCGACCCGGCACAATCCGGAGTTCACGATGCTCGAGTTCTACGAGGCCTACCAGGATTATCACTACCTGATGGATCTCACCGAGGCGCTTCTGCGCGAGGTCGCGCAGAAGGTCGTCGGCACGACGGCGCTCGACTATCAGGGACAATCGATCGATCTCGCGCGTCCGTTCGACCGGCTCACGATGGCCGAGGCGATCCACCAGTACAACCCGAGCTATCCGCTGGCGGAGCTCGCCAAGCCGGAATATCTTCGCGTGGCGCTGGCGCCCTTCGACGTCGAGCTGTTCGCGACCGACGGCGTGGGCCTCCTGCAGCTCAAGCTCTTCGAGGCGACGACGGAGGCCAAGCTCGTGCAGCCGACCTTCATCGTCGCGCATCCGACCGACGTGTCGCCGCTCGCGCGCGCCAACGACGCCAATCCCGCGGTGACCGACCGCTTCGAGCTCTTCATCACCGGCCGCGAGTTCGCCAACGGGTTCTCCGAGCTCAACGATCCGGAGGACCAGGCCGCGCGCTTCTCGACGCAGGCGGCGGCGAAGGAAGCGGGCGACGAGGAAGCCATGTTCTACGACGCCGACTACATCCGCGCGCTCGAATACGGCTTGCCGCCGACGGCCGGCGAAGGCATCGGCATCGACCGGCTCATCATGCTGCTGACCGACAGCCCGTCGATCCGAGACGTGATTCTCTTCCCGCAGCTGAAGCCGGAAAGCTGACCCGAGGCGCGCGATGGCGATGGACTTTCGCAGCGACACCGTGACGCGCCCCACGCCGGGGATGCGGGCGGCGATGGCGGCGGCGCCCGTCGGCGACGACGTGTTCGGCGACGATCCGTCCGTCAACGCGCTCGAGGCGGAGGTCGCCGCGCTGCTCGGCTTCGAGGCGTCGCTGTTCGTGCCGTCGGGCACGCAGTCGAACCTGATCGGCGTGATGACGCACTGCGCGCGCGGCGACGAGGTGATCCTCGGGCAGGAGGCGCACAACTACCGCTACGAGGCGGGCGGCGGCGCGGCGCTCGGCAGCGTGCAGCCGCAGCCGCTCGACAACGCTGCCGACGGCACGATACCGCTCGCCGCGATCGAGGCGGCGATCAAGCCGGAGGACTCGCATTTCGCGAAGACACGGCTCATCGCGCTCGAGAACACGATCGGCGGCAAGGTCCTGCCAGAGGGTTACGTCGCCACGGTGCGAGCGCTCGCCGATCGCCGCCGCCTCTCGCTCCATCTCGACGGCGCGCGCCTCTGGAACGCCGCGGTGAAGCAGGGCGTCGCGCCGCGCGCGCTGGCGGAAGGGTTCGATTCGGTGTCGGTGTGCCTGTCCAAGGGTCTGGGCGCGCCGGTCGGCTCGCTGCTGTGCGGCGGGCGCGACTACATCAAGGCGGCGCGGCGCTGGCGCAAGATGCTGGGCGGCGGGATGCGGCAGGCGGGAATCCTCGCGGAAGCCGGGCGCTACGCGATTGCGCATCACGTGACGCGCCTCGCCGAGGACCACGAGAACGCGAGCGCGCTCGCCGCGGGCCTCGCGCGGCACGCGGCACTCTCCGTCGCGACGCCGCAGACCAACATGATCTTCGTCGGCGTCGATCCCGCGGTGGCGGAGGCTTTCGCCGCGCACCTCGCGGCCGCCGGCGTCCTGATCACCGGGACCACGAAACAGCGCTGGGTCACGCATCTCGACGTCGCGCGCGAGGACGTGACGCGCGCGATTGCCTGCGTCGATGCGTTCTTCGCCGCCCGGCGGTGACGCGTTCGCGACGGCCGGCCCTCCGGGAACCCTGCGATGACGGATCGTTTCACTTCATTCGCCGAGTTCTATCCGTTCTACCTCTCCGAGCACTCGAACCGGACCTGCCGCCGCCTGCATTTCGCCGGCACGTCGCTCGTGCTCGGCACCGTCGTCGCGGCGCTGGCGACGGGCAACGCGTGGTGGCTCGCCGCGGCGCCCGTCGCGGGTTACGGGTTCGCGTGGGTCGGGCATTTCGCGTTCGAGCACAATCGCCCTGCGACCTTCGCCCATCCGCTCTACAGCCTCATGGGCGACTGGGTGATGTACAAGGACATGCTGACCGGGCGAATCGCCTTCTGATCGTGGTCGCCCGGCGGGCATGATCGAGGTCATAGGCGGCCCCCTTGAGGGGCAAATGCTCAGCCCGGCACGCCGAGCGCGAGCTCGACAGCGGCCTCGAGCGTCATCGCCCGTCCTTCCTCCCAGGCTGTCGCAAACGCCGCTCCTTCCGGCGTCGCCGCGCGCGCCGCGGCGACCTCCCGCTCGTAGCGCGAACGTTCGTGGTCGTGCAACGGAGCGCCGATCTCTCCGCGCAGGCGTTCCGCCGCCCCCCACACGCGCGCGGCCGCCAAGGGCCCGGCGGTCGCCAGCGCGACATAGCCGAGCCCCGTCAGCGACTCGGCGATGCCCCACCGATCACCCAGCTCGCGTGTGATCTCGAGGCTTTCCGCGTAGAGCTTCCGGGCTTGCTCCGGCGCGTCCGTTTCCGACGCAAGGTTGGCGAGATAGTTGAGCGACGTCGCGATACCCCAACGATCGCCGAGCGCCCGCTCGATCGCGAGGCTCTCCTCGTAGAGCGCCTGCGCTTGGGCGTGGCGGCTCTGCTCCAGCGCGGTGTTCCCGAGGATGCACAGCGAGATCGCTATGCCGCGGCGATCGCCGAGTTCGCGCCGCATCGTGAGGCTTTCCTCGATGAGGCGCTCGGCCGTCGCGTAGTCGCGCTGCTCGCGCGCGATGTCGCCGAGGTTGGTGAGCGACGATGCGATGCCGCTGCGGTCGCCGAGCTCGCGCCTGATCGCAAGGCTTTCCTCGTGCAGCGCGCGGGCGGTCGCGAAGTCGCCCTGGTCGCACGCCATGCCACCGAGGTTGTTGAGCGAAACGGCGATGCTGCGCCGGTCGTCGAGCTCCCGGTCGATCGCGAGACTCTCCTCGTAGAGCCTGCGCGCGGCCGGGTAGTCCCCGAGCTCGCGCGCGAGCAGGCCCAGGCTGTTGAGTGCTCCGGCGACGCCCTGGCGGTCTCCCGCGCCTCGATAGAGCTCGAGGCTTCCCGCGAAGCGCTCGCGGGCCGTCTCGAAGTCGCCCTGCTCGCGCGCGATGCCGCCTAGCCCGCTGAGCGCGTTCGGCGACCCCGCGCCGATCTTCCAGCGCCTGCCCAAGCGCGAGACCCTCCTCCAGCAGCGTTCGGGCCGCCGCATAATCGCACTGTTCGCGCGCCAGCCAACCGGCGCAGCGCAACGCCTTCGCGCGCTCGCGAGTCGGTGTTTGCGCGCCCGGCCGCGCGAGGAGGAGCGCGCACCACGCGCGGCCCTCGTTGAAGTAGCCGCGCGTATACCAGAAACGCTGCAGCGCGCCGCACAGCTGCAGACCCTTCGCGGAGTCCGCGTCGGTGGAGCTCCATTCGAGCGCCGCCCGCAGATTCTCGTGCTCGCTTTCAAGGCGTCGCAGCCATGCCGTCTGCTCCGCGCCGATCAGTTGCGGCTCCGCTTCTTCGGCGAGTGCGGCGAAGAAATCGCGATGCCGGGCCCGCGTCGTCTCGCCGCCGCTTCCCTCCTGCAATCGGTCGCGCGAATATTGGCGCACAGTCTCGAGTAACCGGTAGCGCGAGCCGCCATCGACGGAGTCAACGGCGACGAGGCTCTTGTCCGCAAGCGAGATGAGCAGGTCGAGGATTTCTTCCTCCGCGAGGCCCTCGCCCGCGCACACGTCGCTCGGCAGCCTCGAGCGTCCAGCCCGCCCGCAAACACGGAGAGCCGCTGCAGCAGGCATCGCGCGGGCTCGTTTAAGAGATCGTAACTCCAGTCGATCAGCGCCCGCAGCGTCTGCTGCCGGGGCAGCGCGGTGCGCGAGCCCCCGGTCAGCAGGCGGAAGCGCTCGTTCAGCTTGCCGTCGATAACCTCGACCGACAGCGAACGCACGCGAGCCGCGGCGAGCTCGAGTGCGAGTGGAATGCCGTCGAGCCGGCGGCAAATCGAGGCGACCGCCGCCGCATTGCGTTCGGTGATCGCGAAATCCGCGCGGGCAAGGCGCGCGCGTTCGCGGAACAGCTGAACCGCTTCGAATGGAATCACCGAGGCCGGCGTCGGGGCCTCCTTCGGGTCCGGCAGCGACAGCGACGGCACTCGATACGCCTGTTCGCCGGCGATGCCGAGGGCCTCGCGGCTGCTCGCGAGGATCCGCACACCTGGGCATTGCCTGAGCATCGCGTCCGCGAGACGCGCGCACGTGTCGAGTAGGTGCTCGCAGTTGTCGAGAAGCAGGAGCAGGCGCCGATCCTTCAGATGGTCGGTCAGCGTCCGTACGAGCGGGGGCCCCGGCTCTTCCTTGAGTCCCAGGACCGCGGCGACCGATTGCGATACCCGTTCCGGATCCGACAGGGGCGCGAGCTCGACGAACCATACACCATCCGCGTAGCGGTCGAGCGCGTCGGCCGCAACCTGCAGTGCGAGGCGCGTCTTGCCACAGCCGCCGGAGCCGGTGAGCGTCAGCAGGCGCGATCTGCGCGAGCAGTTGCTCGACATCGCCCTGTTCCCGGGCGCGGCCGATGAAGCTCGTCGGCTGTTGCGGCAGGTTGTTCGGCGTGGCTTCGAGCGAACGCAGTGCCGGAAAATCCCGCCGCAGCGCCGGGTGCACGGCCTGGTAGACCCGCTCCGGCGTGGCCAGGTCCTTCAGCCGGACACTGCCGAGATCGTGCAACGTCACCGGCACCGGCAGGAGTCCGTGCAGGAGGTCCGACCACCGCCTGTGACAGCAGCACTTGTCCGCCGTGGGCGCTGGCCATGATTCGTGCGGCGCGATTGACTGCGCCGCCGAAGCAATCGTTGTCGCGTCGCTCGACGAGGCCGGCATGGATGCCGCAGCGCACGCGCAATGCCAGGTCTTCGGTCGTCGCCGGATCAGCGATCGCCTGCTGCAGATCGAGGCTCGCCGCAAGCGCATCATGCGCCGCCTCGAACACCGCATGCATGCCGTCGCCGGTCATCTTGATGACAGTGCCGCGACGCGCTCTCGACCACGCGGCGCGCGAGCGCATCGTGTGCGGCGAGCGCCCTCGACATCCGCGCTGCATCCTGCTCCCACAGGGCGGTGCTCTTCTCGATGTCCGTGAAGAGGATCGTCACCGCCTCGAGGGGCAAGGTCGCGGGCGCGCTGGGGAGGTCGGGCATGGCGATGCGGCAAGGACAAGGCAGCGATCATTCTGCGGAGCATCCCCGGCCCGCGCAACAGGGCGGCGCCGACACCGCTTGTGCAGCGTAAAATCGGGCCCAGATAGGACCTGCGGGCCCGGAGCCCGCAAACCCCATGTCCGCCCGTACGATCGACCTCACGCTCACCGGGATGACCTGCGCGGCGTGCGCCGCGCGGATCGAAAAGGTGCTGAACCGCGCCGACGGCGTCGAGGCGGCCGTCAATTTCGCGACGGAGACGGCGCGTGTGCGCTTCGACCCGGACAAGTCGGATCCCAAGCGCCTGATCGAGGCCGTTCGCAAGGCCGGCTACGATGCCGCGCCGGCAGTCGACCCGTTCTCGCTGCCCGCGCACGAGGCGCACGCGCAGCAGCGGCTCCGTAACACCGATTTCGTGCGATTCGCCGTCGCGGCGATCCTCACCGCGCCGTTCGTCGCCCAGATGCTGTTCATGGTCGACCGGCCGGCACGAGCTGGAGATGCCGGTATGGCTGCAATGCGCGCTCGCGACGCCGGTGCAGTTCTGGTGCGGCGCGCGCTTCTACAAGGGCGCCTGGCATGCATTGCGCGGCGGCGCCGCCAACATGGACGTGCTGGTCGCGCTGGGGACCTCGGCCGCGTTCGTGTTCAGCGTCGCCGTCTGGCTCGTGCCGCTCGCCGGACAGCACGTCTATTTCGAGGCCTCCGCGGTCGTGATCACGCTCGTGCTGCTCGGCAAGTGGCTCGAGCGGCGCGCGACCGCGCGCACGGCCAACGCGATCCGGCACCTGCTCAATCTGCAGCCGCCCACGGTGTTGCGCGAGCGTGACGGCGAGCTCAAGGAAGTCTCGCTCGCGCACGTGCATGCCGGCGACGTGTTCGTCGTCAGGGCCGGCGCCAGCGTCCCCGTCGACGGCCGCGTGCTGAACGGCGAATCGTCCGTCAACGAAGCGATGCTGACCGGCGAGAGCGAGCCCGTCGCCAAGAAGCCGGGCGCCCCGGTGCTGGCCGGGACGGTCAACGAACTCTCCCCGTTGCGCTGCGAAGCGACCGCGGTCGGACAGTCGACGCTGCTCGCGGGCATCGTCCGCCAGGTCGCCGCGGCGCAGGGATCGAAGGCGCCGGTGCAGCGCCTCGCCGACGTCGTCTCCGGACGCTTCGTGCCGGCGGTGCTGGCGATCGCGCTCGTCACGCTCGTCGCCAACGGGCTCGTGCTGCAGCGACTGGGCGGCCGCGCTGATGCGCGCGACGGCGGTGCTCGTCATCGCGTGCCCCTGCGCCCTCGGGCTCGCGACGCCGACGGCGCTGATGGTCGGGATCGGGCGCGGCGCGCAGGCGGGCATTCTCGTCAAGAGCGCGGCGGCGCTGGAGCGCGCCGAAAAGATCGACACGCTGGTCGTCGACAAGACCGGGACGCTGACCGCCGGTGAGCCGAGTGTCTCCGCCGTTCATCCCGGCAAGGGGTTCACCGCGAACGAGGTCCTGCTGCTCGCCTCGTCGCTCGAGCACGGCGCGACGCATCCGCTGGCGCGCGCGATCACCGTGCGGGCGCAGCTCAACGAGCTCGAGCCGCTGCCGGTGACCCAGATCCGCTCGTATCCCGGGCGCGGGTTGACCGGCGTCAACGGCGCGCAGGCGATCCGCCTCGGCTCTCCCGCGTTCCTCGCCGAGGCGGGGGTCGCCATCGACACGGAAGACCTGATCGAAGCGCGCGGCGAGGGTCACACGATCGTCGGCGTTGCGGAGGGCGACACGCTGGTCGGATGGATCACGCTCGCCGATGCATTGCGGCCGAACGCGGCGGACGCCGTCTTGGCGCTGCGCGAGTCCGGCGTCGCCGTGATGATGCTGACGGGCGATCATTCCGCACCCGCGGCCGCCGTCGCGAAGACGGTCGGCATCGACCGCTGGCATGCCGAGCAGCGGCCGGAGGACAAGCGCGCGACGATCGTGGCGCTGCAGCGCGAAGGCCACGTCGTCGGCATGCTGGGCGACGGCGTCAACGACGCGCCGGCGCTCGCGCAGGCGGACGTGTCGTTCGCGATGGGGCGGGCGCCGGCAGCGCGCTGGCCGCCGCCGACCTCACGCTGTTGCGCAACGACCTCGCCGGAGTTGCCGCGGCCATCGAACTCTCGCGTGCGACGCTTTCGAAGATCCGGCAGAACCTTTTCTTCGCTTTTGTCTACAATGCGCTGGGAATTCCGCTCGCGGCGTTCGGACTGCTCTCGCCGGTGATCGCCGGGGCGGCGATGGCGGCAAGCTCGGTCTCGGTCGTCGGCAATGCGCTCTTGCTGACGCCGCTGGCGTCCGCGGCGACCGGATTCGGCAGCGAACCAGGCGGCCGGCGTTTCCGGACAGCGCGTGTCGCTGCCGGCGGCGATGACCCATCAGGACGAGGAGCCCGACATGGCTTACGTGAAGAAGGAGTTCGTCGTCGACGGCATGCATTGCGACGGCTGCGTCCGCAGCGTGACGCGTGCCGTGACGCAGATGCCCGGCGTCAAACAGGTCGACGTGTCGCTCGCCGACAAGCGCGCGGCGGTGACTTACGACGGCGCCGCCGTGAATCCGGCCGAGATCGTCGCCGCGATCAACGGCGTGGGATTTCTCGCCCGGGCCAAGTAGCTCTCTGGCGCGCGGCTTGTTGGCGCGCGCCACAGCGGGGATAATCGCCTCCTTCGGGGTGTAGCGCAGCCTGGTAGCGCGCTTGCTTTGGGAGCAAGATGTCGGAGGTTCAAATCCTCTCACCCCGACCAGATTCCGCGGTGAATTCAGCGGTGCGGCCAAGCGCCGATGCTCGACGATCATGCTGTGCCCGCGACCGCGGTTATCGCGGCGTCAACTGCACGATCTGATCCGTTCCGGGCTTGATGTCGATGTCGACGAGCCGCGCATTGACGAAATGCAGGTGGTGCTCTTCGTCCGTCCCCTTGCGGTAGATCCATTCCTCACGCCATTCGCGCGGCATCCTCGCGCGGGAAATGCTGCCCGGCCGGCCCCAGCCGGGCATGTTGAGCACCTCGTCGTCGGACATCCCCAGCGTCAGCGCCACGTGAGTCCACGGCCCGGCCTTGCGCGACGGTTGCCGCGCAGGCTGAGGTAACGGCTCGCGTGCATCGATCGCGGCCGGCGACGGCGATGCCCCGGCTGCCACTCGCGTCTCGACAGCACCGGCTTCGCACGGTGTGGATTGGTACCCCGTGGCGCCGTGATCCACGCATTTGAAGATGGATTGGGCACCCGCCACTGACGCCAGGCTCATGGCCAGGACGCTCGCCACGACGCCACACAACTCTCTCACCAGCGACTTCATGCATGTGAGGCTACCCGGCTGGCCGACGGGCGGCCATCAGTCCTCGCCCGATCCGGTTGTAGGATCGGCGCCCTTTGGCGCAGCCCATATCTGCACGTACCATCCTGCGGCACGGACCGAATCATGGGTGCGCAGCGATGAGCGCAGCTCGCGTCGGTGCGTCCGGAACTCGCTAGAATGACTCGATGCGCATCTGCCTGCTGACCAACCAGAACCTGCTCGCCGATCCCTTTCCCGCCGACGACTGGCCCTGCGATCCGCGGCCGTACTATCCCGACGCGGAATGGCATGTGGAATACCTCAGGGCAAAGACCTCCGTCGAGCAGGTCGTCCGGCAGATCGAGCAGGGATTCGACGTCTACTTCAATCTCTGCGACGGCGCCGCCGACGAGCGCTCACCGGGCATCGAGGTCGTGCGGACGCTGGAAGCGCACGGCGTCGCCTTCACCGGCGCCACCTCGGAATACTACGAGCCGTCGCGGGAGGCGATGAAGCGCGCCTGCGCCGCCGAGGGCATCGCCACGCCCGCCTACGTTCTCGCCCGCTGCGCCGACGATGTCGAGCGCGCGGCGCTGTCGCTTCGCTTCCCGCTGTTCGTGAAGCATCACAGCAGCTATTCCAGCGTCGACCTCTCCCGGCGCTCGCGCGTCGCGTCGCCGGCGGGACTCCGCCAGCAGGCGCGCAAGATCATGCGGCGCCATGGCGCGGCGCTGATCGAGGAATTCATCGCAGGGACCGAATGCACGGTGCTGGTAGCGGAAAATCCGGACGACCCGGCGCGGCCCCGCACCTACACGCCGATCCAATACCGCTTTCCCGAAGGCGAGACCTTCAAGCACGCGAGCCTGAAGTGGGTGGAATACAGCAAGCTGTCGGCGTTTCCCGTCGCCGATCCGGTCCTCGAGGCGAGGCTGCGCGACGTTTCCGCCCGTTTCTTCGTCGCGCTCCGACGGCGCCAGCTTCGGCCGCTGCGATCTTCGGGTCGATCGGGACGGCACGCCGTTCATGCTTGAAATCAATCCGAACTGCGGTGTCTATTACCCCGCCACCGATCCCGGCAGCGCCGATTTCTGTCTTGCGCACGATCCGGACGGTCACGCGGGGTTCACGCGGCAGCTGATCCGCGCGGCGCTGCATCGGCATCGAGCCCAACACGCGAATCGCGCTGCGTTCGCGTGATCCGGCGGCGCGGCGGGTTTGCGGCCTCCGCAAGACTCGTCGGATATGACTCGAATTGCGGCCCGCACGCCGACGTTATTACTTGGTCGCGCGGATAGTGGCGAAAAACAGCCTTAGAACACTTCTGCGACGAAAAAGTTTTTTCCGCGATCCATTGCGCAATGGAACCACCGGGCGAATAATGACTCTGTCATAAATCGCACGATGACCGCAGGAGACGCCATGCTGAACCTCCGCCGCAACGACCGCCTCGCCGATGCAAAGCTTCCGCTCAAGCCCGCCATCTACGATCCGCCGGGAAGCCTGGCACATTCTGTGCCGGGCGCGGCGAGCGCGGCGCCGCGCGAGCATCCGGCGCCAGCCGGTCGTGCAGCGCAGGGCGACGTGCCGAACCTGACTGACGCCGTCGAGCCGGCTCCTACGACCGACTCCGCGGGCAGCAAGCTCCACATCGGTATCAACATCAAGCTCAAGGGCGTGGAAATCTCCGATTGCGATGTGATGGTGATCGAGGGGCACGTCGAGGCGACCGTGCACAGCCACATGATGGAGATCGCCAAGCCCGGAACGCTGACGGGAACGGCGATGATCGACGTCGCCGAGATTCACGGCGAGTTCTCGGGCGATCTCACCGCCCGGACGCGCCTGGTGGTTCACGGCACCGGCCGCGTATCCGGCACCATCCGCTACGGCAAGCTCATCGTCGCCGAGGGCGGCGAGCTCAACGGCGACGTCAGGCGGCTCGATGCGACGGATGCGGCGGCGCTGCCGGCGCGCAATGCGACGGCAACCGGCGCGCCCTTTGCGTTCGGCACGTCCGACGACCGGGCGCCAAGCTAAGTCGGCAAGGTCGTTCCACACCAGGTCGCGGTCCCGTCGTCACGCGCCTGCGCGCGCGGCGAATCGGCCGTGGCTGCGATCGGCCGTCCCTCCGTGATGCGCCCACCCCGCGCGCCGCCTACTGCATGGGCGCGATCTTGCTCGCCGTCATGTCGAGGTCCGCGCGCAATCGCCTGAGCATATCCGAGCTTGTCGTCGGCGAACCCTGACCGTGATAGACGAAGTAGTCGGCGACCACCTCCGCCGCGATGCGGCCGAGTATCCACGTGCCGGCGTCGAGCAGCGGCGCGAGCGCCGCATACTCGCCATAACTCGCGGCGATATAGCGGAACTGATCGTCGCGATGATGCGGCGCGATGAACTGGATGGCGCGCACGACCTCGACCGGCGGAGCCGGCAGATCGCGTGCCAGCGCCTCCTGCAGCGCGTCGAGCAGCGAATGTCCGATGCGCGAGCTCAGCTCCTCCGGCGTCACTCCACGCGTACGCAGGAAGGATTTCAGCGCGAACTCAATGCCTTGCGCGGCGAGATGGTAGAGGGCCTGCGATTCGTTGAGGGAGACGAGATTCGTCTCGGACAGCGCCTGCGCCGCCTTCAGGTAATCGTGGCTGTATCGCCACAGTGCCAGCGCGGCTGTTCGCCTCGACTCGCCCTCGACGTGGGTCTCTTGCATGAACATTCCCTCTGATTTGGCCGATCAACCGTCGCCGATCGGCGACGTGGAATGCCCGGTGCGGCATCCTCAGGTGAGTAGGTCAGCAAGCCCGGGCTGGAGTTCCCTGCGCGGAGCGGCTTTGTTCGGAACGAGTCCGGAGGGGGCGCCCCGAGCGGGCACCCCGACACCGGCGCCGAATTCGGCTACGGAGTGCCGATGTAGTCGCGCTTGCCGATCTCGACCCCGTTGTGGCGCAGGATGTTGTACGCCGTGGTCACGTGGAAATAGAAATTCGGCAGCGCTTGGCCGAGCAGGAACTGCATCCCGGTGTACCGGGTCTCCTTGTCGCCGCGCTTGATCACGATTTCCTTGTCCTCGGTGCCGTCGACCTGCGCGGGCGTGATGGACTCGATGAAGGCCACCGCCTTGGCGATGCGGGCCTTCAGCTCGGCGAGCGTTTGCTCGGTGTCCTCGTGCACCGGGATCTCCGCGCCGGCGAGGCGCGCCACGGCGCCCTTGGCCGCGTCGCAGGCGATCTGGACTTGCGACTTCATGGGCAGCATGTCGGGAAACAGCCGATCGTTGGTCAGTACCGAGGGGTCGAGCTTCCTGGCGTCGGCATGGGCCTGGGCCTTGTCGAGGATCCTCGACAGGTTGCCCAGCGTGTTGATGAAGCGGGGAACGCTCGCCTGGTACATGGAAATTTTCACGGAGAATCCTTGAGGAAAAGAAAGGGGACGGGAACACGCCCATTCTAACGGGTGGCGTCCCGGCATCGCTGCGGACAGTCGCGCGCTACGGGCGCGAGGAGTGCGGTGTTCCTCAAGGATCGTGAATGGCTGAGGTTGCAGGGCGAAGACACACGAGGACGCCTCGCGATTCCGCTGCGGATCGGTCCGTCCGAAAGGGGACGTAGAATGCAAGCGGGGCATTCCAATTGATCTCGGCCGCGACGGGCGCCGCTGGAATGAACGGGCGCGAACGAGTGTTCGCTTAGCCGATCTTGGCGCCTGATGCCGTCGCGAATCGACAGGGGACGACCTACATGTTCGTGAACGGACTGGGCACCGCCAACCCGCCGCAGCGCTACAGCAAGGCCCAGTGCTGGGACGCCTTCACGGCATCGGAGTGGTTCCGTCGCCTCGACCGCCGCGCCCACGCGATCGCGGAAACCGTGCTGTTCCACGACAACGGGATCGAGACCCGTCGTCTTGCGCTCGACTCGCTCGACGAGAGCTTCCGGATCGATCCGGACACGCTGCACGCGCGTTTCATGACGCACGCGCCGGCGCTCGCCGCCGAGGCCGGCGCAAGGGCGCTCGACGACGCCGGGCTCCTGCCGACCGACATCGATGCCGTGATCGTCAGCACGTGCACCGGATACCTTTGTCCCGGGCTCTCGAGTTACGTGATCGAGCGGCTCGGCCTGCCGCGCGATATCCAGGCATTCGACCTGGTCGGTCAGGGCTGCGCCGCGGCGCTGCCCAACCTGCGCCTCGCGAAGGCGCTGCTCGCGGCGCGCGACGCGCAGCACGTGCTCTCGATCTGCGTCGAGGTCAGCAGCGCGGCGATGTATCTCGACAACGATCCCGGGGTCCTCATCAGCGCCTGCCTGTTCGGCGATGGCGCCGGCGCCGCCGTCGTGTCGACTGCATCCGCGTCGGGCCGCCGTTCGCTCGAATTGACCACGGCGTGCTCGCTCGTGAACCCCGACGAGCGCGACGCGCTGCGCTTCGAATCCCGCCAGGGCATGTTGCGCAACGTGCTCACTCGTCCGGTGCCGCGGCTCGCCGCCGACCATGCGCGGCAGGTGCTGGACATGGCGCTCCACGAGGCGGGCCTCGTGCAGGCGGACATCACGGCGTGGATCATGCACGCCGGCGGCCGCGACGTGCTGAAGGCGCTGGAGGGGCGACTGGAGCTCCTGTCGGGGGAGCTTCGCTACAGCGCCGCGGTGCTGCGCGAATACGGCAACATGAGCAGCGCCTTCGTGTATTTCGTGCTGCGGGCGGCATTGGCCGACCGCGCGCCGTCCGGGTGGTGGTGGATGTCGTCGTTCGGTGCCGGATTCAGCTGCCACGGCGCATTGCTTCGGGTCGCCTGACGGACACTGCGCCGATGTCCAGTGCCATGACCCTGCCGCGCCGCGTCGAAGCGGAAATGCTCGACCACTTGCCGGAATCGGATCCGCGGGCCGTACGCTCGCGCCGGGATTTGCGACTGATCAACCGGTTCATGTCCGCGCAATCGACGCTCTGCCGCGGCATCGACGCGGCGACGCGCGGAACGCCGCCGCGCCGCATCACCGAGCTCGGCGCCGGCGACGGCACGCTGCTGCTGCGCGTCGCGCGCCGGCGGGCCGCGACGTGGCCGGGCGTCGAGGCCGTCATGGTGGACCGGCAGGACCTCGTCGGCGCCGCGACGCGAGAAGCGTTTGCGACGCTGGGGTGGAAGCTCAGCGTCGTCAAGCGCGACGTATTCGACTGGCTCGACGAGTCGCCTCCGGTGCCGGACGGTCTCGTGATCGCGAACCTGTTCCTGCACCATTTCGCGGGCGACGCGCTGGCGCGATTGCTCTTCGGCATCGCGGAGCGCAGCACCGCCTTCGTTGCCTGCGAACCCCGGCGCGCGGCCATGGCGCTGCTCGGCAGCCACCTCGTCGGATTGCTCGGCTGCAACGCGGTTTCGCGCCACGACGCCGTGGCGAGCGTGCACGCCGGATTCCGCGACCGGGAGCTGGCGGCGGCGTGGCCCCGAGCAGGCGCCTGGCAGCTCGACGAATATCCGGCGGGACTCTTCACGCACTGCCTCGTTGCGACGCGAAGCGGCGATCGATGAAACGCGTGCTGCGATGACGATCGAAAGCGAACACGACTACGATGCGCTCATCATCGGCGGTGGTCCGGCGGGCTCGACCGCGGCCATCCTCCTGGCGCAGGCGGGATGGCGAATCGCGGTCGTCGAGAAGAAGCTCGTTCCCCCGGCGAAAGGTGTGCGGAGAGTTCATATCGGCGACCAGCTGGCCGTTGCTGCGCGAGCTCGGCGTCGCGGATGCCTTGCTGGCGCACGCCGGCCCGGAGGTCCGCCGCGTCGGCCTGTACGCAGGCGCGACCACGCTCACTGCCGCGATGCCCCCGGCGCGCGATGCGTCGGGACGATGGGGTCGGGCGGTGGGGCGCGAGCACTTCGATTCACTGCTGCTCGAGCGAGCGAAGGCGGTCGGCGCCGTCGTGCTGCAGCCGCGGACGGTTTCCGCCATGGAGAGCGACGTCGGCGGCAATCGCTGCACGATCGTCGCGAAGGAGGGATCGGAATCCGCGCAGCGGCAGGCGCCCGTCGCTCTCCACGCGCGCATCGTCATCGCCGCGCATGGCTCGTGGGAACCCGGGCCGCTGCCGACGCAGCAACGGCATTATCGGCAGCGCCCGTCGGACCTGTTCGGATTCAAGGCGCACTTTCGCGGCGCCCGATTGCCGCCGGGACTCATGCCGCTGCTCGTCTTTCCGCACGGCTACGGAGGCATGGTGCAAACCGGCCATGACCGCGTCAGCCTCTCCTGCTGCATTCGCCGCGACGCGCTCGAGCAATGTCGGCGCATGCGGGGAATCGCCGGCGCGTCCGCGCGTGCGGCCGAGGCCGTCTTCGCGCACATCGAGGACTCGTGCGCGGGCGTGCGCGAAGCGTGCTCGGGGGCGACGCTCGAAGGCGCGTGGCTGTCCGCCGGTCCGATCCGGCCCGGTATCCGGCCTTTCGCGCGCGGCAGGATCTTCGCCGTCGGAAACGCCGCGGGCGAAGCGCACCCGGTCGTCGCCGAAGGCATCAGCATGGCCATCCAATCGGCGTGGCTGTTGTGTGCGTTGCTGGTGGCGCGCAAGGATGCCATCCTGGCGGACGACGCGCGCGTGGCGCTCGCGGCGACCGGGCGCGAATACGAGCGGCAGTGGCGCAGCCATTTCGTCACGCGCATCCGCGCCGCCGCGCTGTTCGCCCATCTGTCGATGCGGCCGGCGACCGCAAGGCACATCGTCGCGCTGGCGCGGCGCGTCCCGGCCGTCCTGACGCTCGGGGCGCAATGGAGCGGCAAGACACGATCGGCTCCCGGTGTCGGCGTCGCCTGATCCCGATGGTCATTGACTCGGTGTCGACTCGCGTCGGGAATCAGGCATGAGCGCGCCCGCCGGCACGATCGAGCGGCTGCGCGCCATCATCGTCCGCGAATTTCAGGTCGATCCGCAGTTGCTGCAGGGCGACGCGCGACTCGAGGATTTCGCGATCGATTCGCTCGGGCTGATCGAGATCATGTTCGCCGTCGAGGAGGAATTCGGCATCGCCGTGCCGCCGGCCGCACCGGACACGGGCAAGTCGATCGTCACGCTCGACGATCTCGTTCGCCACATCGACCGGCTGGTGTCCGAGCAGCATGGTGCGACCGGGCCGGACGAGGCGCTGCCGTGAGGCGCGTGGTCGTCACGGGGATGGGTGTCGTCTCGCCGCTGGGCAACGATCCGGCGCGCGTGTTCGATCGTCTGCTCGCGGGCGAATCCGGTATCGCGCGACTGCCGGAGTCGTTCAATCGCGCGGCTCGCCACGCGCGTCGTCGCACCGGCTTCGTTCGACGGCGCGCAGCGGTTTCCGCCGCCGCGGCTGCGCATGCTGGACCGGGTGAGCCAGTTCGCGCTCGGCGCGTGCGCCGACGCGATCGCCGACGCGCAGCTTGTGATCGGCGACGAGGACGCCGACGCGATCGGCGTCGCGATCGGCACCGGCATGGGCGGGGCACAGAGCACGGACGACGGATATCAGAAGGTCTACGAGCAGCATTCCGATCGGGTGCCGCCTTTCAGCGTGCTGCTGGCGATGAACAATGCGGCGGCGTCGTGGATCGGCATCGAGCACGGGCTGCGGGGGCCCAATCTCACGTACTCGACGGCGTGCTCGTCGTCGTCCGTGGCGATCGGCGAGGGCGCGCGCCGGATCGCCCACGGCGAAGCGCAGGCGATGATCGTCGGCGGCACGGAAGCGCCGCTCACGTTCGGCACGCTGATGGCGTGGGAGGCGCTGAAGACGCTGGCGCAGGAAGACGCCTCGGATCCGGCGGCGTCGTGCAAGCCGTTCGCGCGCGACCGCACCGGCCTCGTGCTCGGCGAGGGCGCCGCCATCCTGGTGCTGGAGGACGCGGAGCATGCGCGGCTTCGCGGAGCGCGCGTTCACGCCGAGGTCGCCGGCTATGGCCTCGCCACCGACACCGAGCACATCACACGTCCCAGCGTCCGCGGCCAGGCGCGGGCGATGGCGCGCGCGCTCGACTCTGCCGGGCTCGCGCCGGCGGACATCGGCTACATCAATGCGCACGGGACCGGCACGCAGGCCAACGATGCCGTGGAGACGGCGGCGATCAAGGAGGTCTTCGGCGACGCCGCCGGACGCTGCCCGATCAGCTCCACCAAGTCCATGCATGGCCATCTGCTCGGGGCGGCGGGCGCTCTCGAGTTCATCATCGCGATCCTCGCCCTGCAACGCGGCATCGTTCCGCCGACCGCGCATTTGCGCGTTCGCGATCCCGAATGCGACCTCGACTACGTCGCCGAAGGCGCGCGGCGCATCGACGCGCCCGCGGCGGTCATGTCGAACTCGTTCGCGTTCGGCGGCACCAACGCCGTGCTGATTGCGCGGCGCGCGTGACCGCGGCCCTTCGCCCCGATGCGCGAGAGCTTGCAGCCGCGTCCCGTTCGAGCGCCTGAACGCGGAGAGCGGATTCCCGGAAGGACGCCGCGAGGAGCTCTACGCATGCTGCTCGCGGGTGCCGCGCTGGCGATCATGGTCGTCGCAGGCAAGTGCCGAAGAGGTGCGCATGGGCCTTTTCTCGGTCTCGTTGCCGGTCATCGCCATACTCAACGACGATCTGTTCGTGGGCGAGGCGGTCGGCTACCTCGATCGCACCGGAACCATCGAGCTGCGGTCGGTGCGCGACGACAGGGACAAGTGCGCCGGCCGCTTCAGGTTCACGGGATTGAGGATCGGCGTCGCCGATCTGCACTGCGATGACGGCGCGGAAGCGACGTTGACGTTCAACGCCCTCGGTCTTTTCAGCGGCTATGGCGTCGGCAATACGCGGCGCGGGCCCGCAAGCTTCACTTTCGGGCTGAGCCCCGAGGAGGCGGCCGCGCATCTGACGCTGCCTCCAGGCAGGAAGCTCGTTCGGGCCGCCGAAGGACTGAAGCTCGAATCCGTCCGGCCTTGATATCGCGCAGAGCGCCATCAAGGCCCGCCGGCGTTCGAGCAAACGGATTCAACCACGGCGCGAACTCCAATCCGTCGCGATGTTCCCGCGTACAATTGACGGGGACGGCGACGCGATCGCGCGCCGCACCAGCAAGCCTTGAAAGGGTCGCTATTGGAATACACACGAAGGACGTGTGCTCGTTGTGGTGACCCGGTGGGGCCGAGCGCGAATCGCTGCGGCGCCTGTGGTGCGGCGCGTTCGCGTGCCGGAACCGTCGGTGCATGACGCCGACGGGGCGGGTTTGCAGACACGGTTCGCCTGCAACCGGTTACAGGAGAACGGGAAGACGAGCGCGTCGTCCGACCTGCGCTCGCGATCATGTTTCGGATGGCGGTCGGCCCGGGCGCAGATTACTTTGCGCCCAGGTTCATGGAATTCGAGCGCATCGGGCGCAGCTTGCCGGGGTGGAACTGGGCTTCGCTGGTGGCCCCGACGGTATGGGCGTTCTACCGCAAGCTCTGGATAGCCGGCGCGGCGTACGCAGTGTGGCCGCTCATCGCCGTGGCGGCATTGCAGATGATCGACCCCTATCTCGGCGATTCCGGCGTGGCGTGGCTCGCGTGCGCAGCGCTCGTCATCTGGCTGGTTCCGGGCGTCGTGGCGTCCCTCATCGCCGACACGCTTCTCTATCGCAGCGCACGGCGCCTTGTTCGGAAGGCGGAAGCGATGACGTCGTGGCCAAAGGGCACGGCACGAATGCTCCAGACGTACCCGTCCATTGCGCCCGGGTCGGCCCTGTTCCTGGGGGGAGGGGCGATGTTGATTGCGCTCTGCGTCGCCGCGCCGAGTCTGCAATCGGTGTACGCGGACCGCGTCGTCCGAACTCGCATTGCCGAGGTCCTTGCGCTCACCCAGCCACTGCAGCGGCAAGCGGAGGAGTGGTGGGTATTGTCGGGATCGTTGCCCTTCGCCACGAAGTACGCAACGACGGGCGCGCCACCGAAGGCCGTGCTTGTCGACGACGTGGACGTGAGCCCGGTCAGCGGTCGCGTGCGCCTGACGCTCGGCCCGTTGATCCCGGAGCTTTCGGGCAGATTCATTCTGCTCGCGCCGGCGCTCGACCTGCGCCAGCAGCTGCGATGGATCTGCGTTCCCGTCGGCATTCCGGCGCGATACCTCCCGCAGGAATGCCGGAAGAGCTGACGCGTCCGTCACGCGGCGGGCTTCGCGCCGCGCTTCGCTCTCGCCGTCCTGTCAATCGCGTCTAGCGTGCGCGCCTTGCGCAGCCTGTGCTTCGGCCAAGGATTGCCGAGTGTCGGGGGCGCTCATTTGTTTCTCTGGCTGCGATGCCGCGCCGGGCCGACCGCATGCGACAGATTGCACGCGGTGTTGATGAGGGCCATGTGCGAAAGCGCCTGGGGAAAGTTGCCCAGCATCCGGCCTTGCTTCGGATCGTATTCTTCGGCAAGCAACCCCACGTCATTGCACAGCGTCAACAAACGCCGGAACAGCTTTTCCGCATCGGCCTTGCGTCCGCAGAGCGTCAGCGCATCGACCAGCCAGAACGAGCACGCGAGGAACTGGCCTTCGCCCGGTGGCGAGAGCTCGAGCGACGGGAGGTTGCGATAGCGCTTGACCAGCCCGTCGACCAGCAGGTCGCGCTCGATGGCCGCGATCGTGCCTTGCACGCGGGAATCCTCCGCCGGAAGGAAGCCGACCTGCGGAATCAGCAGGAGGCTCGCATCGACCTCCGTCGCACCGTAATACTGCACGAAGGTATTGCGCGCGCGATCGAAGCCCTTGCTGCAGATGTCGGCATGGATGCGCGCACGAAGCTTGCGCCAGCGCGCGGCAGGGCCGCGCAGTCCGTATTTTTCGATGTGGCGGATCGCGCGGTCGAACGCGACCCACGCCATGACCTTGGAGTGCGTGAAGTGGCGCTTCTCGCCGCGGGTTTCCCAGATGCCGTGGTCCGGCTTGTTCCAGGCCTTTTCGAGGAACTTGACGATCGCCACCTCGAAGCGCCACTCGTCCCGGTTTCGTTCGAGCCCGGCTTCGCGCGCGACGGACATGGAATCGATCAGCTCACCGTAGACGTCGAGCTGAAGCTGGACGGACGCGGCGTTGCCGACGCGCACCGGTTTCGAATCTGCGTAACCGGGAAGCCATGGCACCTCGAATTCGGTACGGATGCGATCGCCGTCGACGCCGTACAAGGTTTGCAGATCGTCGGGTCGGCCCGCGGCGGAGCGGAGCAGCCAATCGCGCCACGCGGCCGCTTCATCCCGATACCCGGACAACAGCAGCGCATAGAGCGTAAACGTGGCGTCCCGTACCCAGCAGTAGCGGTAGTCCCAATTGAGAGGGCCGCCGGCCCGTTCCGGCAGCGAAGTGGTCGGCGCCGCCACAATGCCCCCTGTGGGCGCGAAAGTCAGGCTCTTGAGCGTGATGAGGGAACGCGTGACGGCCTCATGCCACCGGCCCTTGTAGGTGCATCGTGCGCTCCACTTTTCCCACCAGAGCTGCGTCGCGGCACGCGCAGCAAATGGATCGATGGGCAACGGCGCCGGCAGGTGGGACGGAAAAAACGTGATCACGAACGGGAGGCGCTCTCCGCCGGCGACCGTAAACTCCGCCACGGTGCGAAAATCCTCGCCGTGTGTCTCCACGGCGGCGCGCACCTGCGCGGAGTAGGGCCCGGCGGTGGCCAGCAAGGTGCCGTCGACCTGGCGCACCCAGGGAATCACGTTGCCATAACCGAAGCGCAGGACGAGTTCCATGCGCATCGATACACGTCCGCGCACCCCTTCCACGATGCGCACGACATCGGTGCGCTCGCCCCAGGTCGGCATGAAGTCGACGATGCGAACCGATCCGGTGGCGGTCTCGAAATTCGTTTCGAGGATCAGCGTGTTTGCGCTGTATCGGCGCCGCGTCCGGCGCACGGGTCGCGTCGGTGCGATCGACCAGCGCCCGTGCTCCGGCGTGCCGAGCAGCGCGCAGAAGCAGGCGGCATCGTCGAATCGCGGCACGCACAGCCAGTCGATCGAACCATCGCGGCCGACCAGCGCAGCGGTACGCAGGTTGCCGATCAGCGCGTAGTCCTCGATGGGCAAGGCCATGCTCTTCTCGTGGCGGAGGCGCCGACGGTCACCAAGTGTTGACGGGCGGAGGTTTGACGGCGGCCCGTATAGAATAATGCATCGGCACCGCTTTGTATGGCGCAAGCCCTTCGAGTCAGGAAACCCATCGAGGATGTTACCGTGATCGTCAAGCAGATCTGGACGGGCAACGCCTACCGTAATTTCAACTACCTCATCGCCTGTGGCGAAACCGGCGAGGCCCTTGCCGTCGACCCGCTGGATCATGAGAAGTGTCTCAAGGCGGCCAAGGACGAAGGCTGGAACATCACCCAGATCCTGAACACGCATGAACACCGCGACCATACGGGCGGCAACGAGGCCATGGTCCGGAAGACCGGCGCCAAGATCCTGGCGCACAAGAATGCCGGGGACAAGATTCCCGACATGGCCCGGGGCTTGAGCGCGGGCGATGTCGTGAGGGTGGGCAAGACGGTCGAACTCGAGGCGCTGGACACGCCGGGTCACACGATGTGTCACGTGTGCCTGCTGTCGCATGCCGACCAGCCGGCACTCTTTTGCGGGGATACGCTGTTCAACGCCGGCGCCGGGAATTGCCACAACGGCGGTCATCCGGCAGAGCTCTACAAGACGTTTTCCGAGCAGCTCGCCAGGCTGCCCTCATCGACAATGATTTATCCGGGCCACGATTACATCGAAAACAATCTGCGCTTCACGCTGAGTCGCGAGCCCGATAACAAGAGCGCCCAGGAGATGCTCGACAAGCTCGCGGGCCAGGACCCGAACCGCGCCTATGTTTCGACGCTCGACGTCGAGCGGCAGATCAACACGTTCTTTCGCCTGGGGAGCCCCACAGTGATCGCGAAACTGCGTGAAGTCTTTCCCGATTTGCCCGACCAGCCCGATCAACGCACGGTGTTCCTGAAGCTCCGCGAGCTGCGCAACAGCTGGTGAGTCCGGCTTACGGTGGTCCGCTCGCGCGAGCGGGGTCGCTCGAATTTCCTATCAGGACCCAGGCGCTTGCGGCGCTTGCCAGCGCAAGCGCAGCCGAAATCAGCATGATCCAGCGAAACCCGGCTACGAATGCGTCGGCGATCGCAGCCCGCGCCCGAGTTCCCTCTCGCGCATCGGTGCTTGCGGGAAGCTCGATTGCCGCGAGCTTGTCCCGCTGCTGTTCCACCGCTGCAACCAGAGCCGGTGTCAACGCCGCGCGCTCGAGTTGGCTGCGCAGGCTCCAGTTGAAGATCGAGGCCATGATCAGTCCGAACAGCGCAACCGCGAACAACGCGGCAACGCGCGATGCCGCATTGTTGATTCCGGACGCCGCACCCGCGAAGCTCACGTCGACGGCGTTCATGACGGTGGTCGTGAGCGGCGCCACGCTGATCGACATTCCCAACCCGAGCACCAGGACGGCCGGGAAGAACGTGACCCAGTAGCTGCCGCCGACTCCGGGAACGGCGAACAATGCAAAGCCGGCAGCGGCAATGGTCGGACCGATCACCAGCGGCGCCTTCGCGCCGTAGCGGTCGACCAATCCGCCCGCCCAGCGCGAGAGCACCGACATCAACAGAATGAACGGCAGCAGCGCGGCGCCGGCGGCCGTCGTGGAGTAGCCCTGTACCTGGATGAGATTCAGCGGCACGAAGAAAAGGCTCCCGCCGAGTGCCCCGTAGAGAAAGAGCGTGAGCAGATTGGCGCCGGTAAATGTGCTCGAGCGAAACAAATGCGTCGGCATCATCGGCGCCGCCCGTCGCATTTCCACCGCGATGAAAGCCACCAGCAACAGGATCCCCAACAGGATCGAAGCGAGGATCCGCGCGTCTGACCAACCGGCGTTGGGCGATTCGATCAGCCCATAGACAACGCCGCCCAACCCGAGCGTCACCAAGAGCGCTCCGGGCCAATCGAGGTCTCCTTGCGCCTCGGTGTTCCGGCTCTCGGGAACATGCCGGAGCGCGATCGCGATGGCGACGATGGCCAACGGAACGTTCAGGAAGAAAATGGCACGCCACGACAGGTGATCGATCAGCCAGCCGCCGATGACGGGGCCGAGTGCAGCGGTGATCGCCGTGGCACCCGACCAGGTGCCGATGGCCTTGCCGCGATCCTGTTCGGCAAACGACGCGCTGATGATGGAAAGGCTCCCGGGGACCAACAACGCGCCGCCGATGCCTTGAAGCGCACGGGCGAGGATCAATTCGCGAACGCTGCCGGCGAGCCCGCACCAGACGGACGACAGGGCGAACAACGCCACCCCGAGCAGGAAGACACGGCGGCGCCCGAAACGGTCGCCTGCCGCTCCGCCGACCAGGAGCAGCGCGGCCAAGAACAGCGCGTAGGCTTCCACGACCCACTGCACGTCGGCGAGACTGGCGTTAAGCGCCCGCTGCAGCGCCGGAAGTGCGACGTTGACCACCGTTCCGTCGATGAACGCCATGCTCGAGGCAAGGATCGTTGCCGCCAGGATCCACGGCGCTGTGGTTGGCGGGCATGGCGAGACGCATGGCGCCGCACGAATGACTGCGGCGCCGCACGGGAGCGGAAAACCGGTCATAGCAACTCAATGCCGAGAAAACGCAGGTGACGCGAGTCCTTACCCCAAGCCGAGCTTGCGCAGGAAGGCCTGCCCGCGCGGATCGCCAAAGATGACGCGATCCCGAAGTCGTCAGCAAGCCACCTCGGCGCCTCGGCGCGCATACCAGCGCCACGTTCCCAGCACGCAGCTCAGGTAGAAGACGCTGAAGAATACCAGCGCCGCCTGCGGGCTGCCCGTCAGCTTGATGGAGGTCCCGTAGGCGATCGGGATGAAGGCAAGGCCGAGCGCCGCGACGGCCGAGCTGAAGCCCAGCGTCGCCGCCCCCTCGGTCGCGCCGAGGCGGCGCGCCGCCTCCAGCGCCCCCGTGTCGTTCGCGTCCTTGACCTCGCGCTCGCGCAGCGTGCGAAAGATGATCGGGATCATGCGGAAAGTTGAGCCGTTGCCGACGCCCGCCGCGATGAACATTGCGATGAACGCGAGCGCGAACCCCATGAGGTTGCCCCCACCGTTCCCGACGGGCAGGAAGAGCGCCGCGGCGAGCGGCGCGATCGCCATCACGACGAACACCCACACCGTGATCATCGCCCCGCCCACGCGGTCGGCGAGCCAGCCGCCGATCGGGCGCACCAGCGCCCCGAGCAACGGTCCGACGAACGCGATGCGAAACGCGTCGACCGCCGGGAATTCCGTATTGAGCAGCATCGGGAAGCCCGCCGCCAGTCCGATGAACGAGCCGAAGGTGCCGAGGTAGAGCCAGCTCATCCGCCACTGCTGCTTGTTGCGGATGATCGCCACCTGCTCGGCGAAGCCGGCGCGCACGCTCGCGATGTTGTCCATGCCGAACCACGCCGCGAGCACGGCCAGCACGATCAGCGGCACCCAGATGAAGCCGGCATTCTGCACCCAGACCGACACGGTCGCGCCCGCGACCTCGCGGGTCTGCGCGCTGCCGCCCATGATCAGCAGTGCGCCGCCATACATGGCGAGCGGCGCGATGAGCTGCGCCAGCCCGACGCCCAGGTTGCCCACCCCGGCGTTCGCACCCAGCGCCGTGCCCTGCAGCCGCTTCGGATAGAGAAAGCTGATATGCGCCATCGACGACGAGAAGTTGCCTGCGCCCAGGCCGCACAGCAGCGCGATCGCCGCGAACACCGCGTAGTTGGTGCTGGGGTCCTGCACGGCGAAGCCGATCCATAGCGTCGGCAGCAGCAGCATCGTCGTGCTCCACACGGTCCAGTTGCGCCCGCCGAAGATGGGCACGACGAACGAATACAGCGCGCGGAACACCGCGCCCGAGAGTCCGGGCAGCGCCGCCAGCCAGAACAGCTGGTTGGTGGTGAACTTGAAGCCGATGTGCGGCAGCTCGACGACGATCACGCTCCACACCACCCAGACCGCGAACGCGAGCAGCAGCGCGGGCATCGACACCAGCAGGTTGCGGGTGGCGATGCGCCGGCCGGTCGTCGCCCAGAAGCCCTCGTCGTCCGGCCGCCAGTCGACGAGCACATGGCGGCGCGGGCGCGTCCGCTCGATGAGCCCTGCGCCCGCGAGCGCATCCCGCGTCGCGGCGTGTCCCTCGAGGATGCCCTCGCGCTCGTTCCTCTCGGCCACCCACATCCAGATCATGGTGACGACGATCACAAGGGTCATCAGCATGAAGCAGCTGCTGCGCACCCCGATCACGTCGGCGGCGATGCCGAACATGATCGGCAGCGTGAACCCGCCCAGGCCGCCGATGACGCCGACGATGCCGCCGACCACGCCCATCTGTGCCGGGTAGTGGTCGGCCAGGCTGCGATAGACGCTGGCCTTGCCGAAGCCCTGCGCCAGGCCGACGATGAAGATCAGGACGGTGAACATCGTCAAACCCACGCCGATGTCGACGGCGACGTCGCCCTTGATCGCGTGGACGATCATCGTCGTCGGCGGGTAGCTCAGCAGGAACATGCAGGCGAGGCTGACCCACATCACCCACCAGGTGACGGTGTTGCCGCCCCACTTGTCGGACGCCCAGCCGCCCAGCGCGCGGATCCCTCCGGAGGGCAGGTCGAACAGGATGGTCAGGAACGCGGCGGTGGCCAGCGGCAGCCCGTACTGGCCGACGTAATACTTGGGCAGCCACAGCGCCATCGCCACGAACGCGCCGAACACGAAGTAGTAGGCAAGCCCGAAGCGCCAGACACGCAGATCGAGCAGCGGCTTCAACTGCTCGCCCAGCGGGACGCGCTTCCGGACGGCCGCGTCCTTCCGGTGCAGCGGATCCTCGGAGGTCAGGAACCAGAACAGCACCGCCATGACCAGCATCGCGACGGCGTAGACCTTGGGCACCATGCGCCACGACGCCGTGGCGGACGCCGCGATGATCAGCGGCGCGATGAACTTGGTGAGGGAAGACCCCGCGTTGCCGGCGCCGAAGATGCCCATCGCCGTGCCCTGGCGCTCCTTGCTGAACCACGCCGAGGTGTAGGCGATGCCCACTGCGAACGAGCCGCCGGCGACCCCGATGAACAGTCCCAGTGCGAGGTACTGCCAGTACTCGGTCGCGTAGGACAGCACCCAGGTGGGGATCACCACGGCGAGCATCTGCAGGAAGTACACGATCCGGCCGCCGTAGCGGTCGGTCAGGATGCCCAGCGGCAGGCGCACCAGCGAGCCCGTCAGGATGGGGGTCGCGACCAGCAGGCCGAACTCGGTCTCGTTGAGGTTGAGCTCCGTCTTGATCTTGATCCCGATGACCGAGAACATCACCCAGACGGCGAAGTTCACCGCGAAGGCGAGCGTGCTCATCGACAGTGCTGCGATCTGCTCGCGGCTGAGTCCCGGCTTTCCGACGGTGGATGTCGTCACGTTGTCCCTCCCCTGGTCACGCGCATGGCGCAGTCGCCCGCGCGCTATTCAATCGCCACGGCCGAGGAACCGCATTGACCCCCGTCAAGTAAGGCGGTGCAAGATCCGCGAGTCAGGAGGCAAGGGCGGCTCGATGCAGCTGATGTTGTTCAGCCACCTGATGCAGCGGGTTCTGCCCGAGCCGGCCGCCTGCGTCGAATTGCCCCAATGCGAGCAGGTGCATTCCGGTTGCAACACACCGGCGCGCATTGCCGAAGGTGAGCGCTGGATGCCGCCATTGACGTGCGTCAATGCCGCCCTGCATGGATGCCTTAGCCTCTTTTTTTGGGGTGAGCGAGGCGGCGACGCCAGCGCTCTCCGCCGTCCGATCACGGTCGCATCAGCCCCGGCAGACAAGATGAACGGGATCAGCGGGATGCAACTGAGGATGCTCAATACCTGCTCCGAAGTGCCGGGCATCGAAGTCATGGGCAGCAAGTCAAAGCGAGCCCGCCTCAACGGTTGAGCCGCTTTCGTCGAACAGGGACACACATGAACGCCACCACCAATGCAGCCGCGGACGTCGTCGTGCCGAAGACGGGATCCCGCGCCGACGTCGCCGACTGGCGCCCCGAGGACAACGAGTTCTGGGAGCGCACGGGCAAGAAGATCGCCTATCGCAATCTCGCGCTCTCGGTGCCGGCGCTGCTGTGCGGATTCGCCGTCTGGGGGATGTGGGGAATCATCACGGTCCAGATGCTGAACCTGGGCTATCCGTTCACGCAGGCGGAGCTCTTCACGCTGACGGCGATCGCCGGGATCGCCGGCGCGACGATGCGCATCCCGGCGTCGTTCCTGATCCGGGTGGCCGGCGGCCGCAACACGATCTTCCTGACGACCGCGATGCTGCTGGCGCCGGCGATCGGCACCGGCATCGTGCTGCAGCACAAGGACTGGCCGCTGTGGGCGTTCCAGCTGATGGCGCTGTGGTCGGGCGTGGGCGGCGGCAACTTCGCGAGCTCCATGTCGAACATCAGCACGTTCTTTCCCAAGCGGCTGCAGGGCACGGCGCTCGGCATCAACGCCGGCATCGGGAACTTCGGCGTGACCAGCATGCAGATCGTGATTCCGCTGATGATGACCATAGGGATCTTCGGCGCGCTGGGCGGCGAGCCGATGACGCTGCTGAAGGACAGCGGCTGGATCTTCGGCAAGATCCCCGCAGGCACGCCGACCTGGATCCAGAACGCCGGGTTCGCATGGGTGCTGTCGCTGGTGCCGCTGTCGATCCTGTGCTGGCTCGGGATGAACAACCTGAAAACGGTGTCGCCGGACACGGGCCACCCGATCGCGGCGTTCGCCAAGATCACGTGGCTCTACACGCTGGCGTTCATTCCGTCGATCCTCGGCCTGTATCTGTACCTGCCGAAGCCGACCGGGCTCGGCGTCATCAGCATGTGGGTCGCCATTCCGCTCGACATCATCGCCGCGCTGGTGGTGATGCGGCTCGCCGCGTTCGGCCCGATGAAGGAGGGCGTCGCCAAGCAGTTCGCGATCTTCCGCAACAAGCACACGTGGTCGATGACGGCGCTCTACATCGTGACCTTCGGCTCGTTCATCGGCTTCTCGATGGCGCTGCCGCTGGCGATGAAGGTGATCTTCGGCGTGAGCCACGTGCGTGACGCGGCGGGCATCCTTCAGCACACGCGCGAACAATCCGAACGCGCCCGCGGTCCTGGCGTACGCCTGGATCGGCCCGTTCGTCGGCGCGCTGATCCGCCCGGTCGGCGGCTGGATCGCCGACAAGGTCGGCGGCTCGATCGTCACGCAGGTGATCTCGGTGGTGATGGTGGTCGCCTCCGTCGCGGTGGGTTACGTGATGCTGCAGGCGTACCAGTCGCCGACGCCCGAGGAATACTTCCTGCCGTTCATGCTGCTGTTCGTGCTGCTGTTCGCGGCGAGCGGCATCGGCAACGGCTCGACGTTCCGCACCATCGGCGTCATCTTCGATCGCACGCAGGCCGGCCCGGTGCTGGGCTGGACGTCGGCCGTCGCCGCGTACGGCGCCTTCATCGCGCCGATCGTGATCGGCGACCAGATCAAGGCCGGCTCGCCGCAGATCGCGATGTACGGATTCGCCGTGTTCTACGCGCTGTGCCTCGTCCTCAACTGGTGGTTCTACCTGCGCCGCAACGCCTACGTGAAGAACCCGTGAGCCCTGTTCCCAGCCGCGACGCGATTTCCGCGGAGACCCGCAATGAGCCATTTCCTCGACCGTCTCAACTATTTCTCCAACCCGAAGGAACGGTTCTCCGGCGACCATGGGGTGACCACCGGGGAAGACCGCACGTGGGAGGATGCCTACCGCAACCGCTGGGCGCACGACAAGATCGTGCGGTCGACGCACGGCGTGAATTGCACGGGCTCCTGCTCGTGGAAGATCTACGTGAAGGGCGGCATCGTCACGTGGGAGACGCAGCAGACCGACTACCCGCGCACGCGCTTCGACATGCCCAACCACGAGCCGCGCGGCTGCGCGCGCGGCGCGTCGTACAGCTGGTACCTGTACAGCGCCAACCGCGTGAAATACCCGATGGTGCGCGGCCGCCTGCTCAAGCATTGGCGCGCGGCGCGGCTCGCGCACGATCCGGTGGACGCGTGGGCGTCGATCGTCGAGTCCGACGAGAAGCGCCGCGATTACCAGAAGGTGCGGGGCCTCGGCGGCTTCGTGCGGTCGAGCTGGGACGAGGTCAACGAGATCGTCGCCGCGGCCAACGTCTACACGATCAAGAAGTACGGGCCGGACCGCGTCATCGGCTTCTCGCCGATCCCGGCGATGTCGATGGTGAGCTACGCCGCCGGCAGCCGTTACCTGAGCCTGATCGGCGGCGTGTGCATGAGCTTCTACGACTGGTACTGCGACCTGCCGCCGTCCAGCCCGCAGATCTGGGGCGAGCAGACCGACGTGCCCGAGTCGGCCGACTGGTACAACTCGAGCTACATCATCGCGTGGGGCAGCAACGTGCCGCAGACCCGCACGCCCGACGCGCACTTCTTCACCGAGGTCCGCTACAAGGGGACCAAGACGGTCGCGGTGACGCCTGACTACTCCGAGGTCGCCAAGCTGGCCGACATCTGGATGCATCCGAAGCAGGGCACCGACGCCGCCGTGGCGATGGCGATGGGCCACGTGATCCTGAAGGAGTTCTACTTTCCGGGCGAGGGCAGGGAGCGCAGCGCGTACTTCGACGACTACGTCCGCCGCTACACCGACATGCCGATGCTGGTGATGCTGAAGGAGCACACGCTGCCGTCCGGCGAGAAAGTCATGGTCCCCGACCGCTACGTGCGCGCGTCGGACTTCGACGGCGCGCTCGGCCAGGCCAACAATCCGGAGTGGAAGACCGTCGCTTTCGACGAGGCAGGCAAGGTCGTGCTCCCCAACGGCGCGATCGGTTTCCGCTGGGGCGCCGATGGCCGCGCCGACCAGGGGCAATGGAACCTCGAAGCGAAGGAGGCCAGCCACGGTCAACGAGGTGAAGCTCAAGCTGTCGGTGCAGGAGGGCGGCGGCGCGAGCGGAGAAACGGCGAAGGTCGGCTTCCCGTACTTCGGCGGCATCGCGAGCGAGCATTTTCCGAACAGCGCGCTCAAGGGCGACAGCGCGGATGTGCTGGTGCGCACGGTGCCCGTCCAGCGCATCTCGCTCGGCAAGGAAGGCGAAAAGCGCGAGGCGCTGGTCGCCACGGTATTCGACCTGCAGGTCGCGAACTACGGCATCGCGCGCGGGCTGCCGGGGGAGCTCGCGGCACAGAGCTTCGACGACGACACGCCGTACACGCCGGCCTGGCAGGAGCGCATCACCGGCACGCCGCGCGCGCAGGTGATCACCGTCGCACGCCAGTTCGCCGAGAACGCGCACAAGACGCAGGGCCGCTCGATGGTGATCATCGGCGCCGCGATGAATCATTGGTACCACTCCGACATGAACTACCGCGGCATCATCAACATGCTGATGCTGTGCGGCTGCATCGGCAAGAGCGGCGGCGGCTGGGCGCACTACGTCGGGCAGGAAAAGCTGCGGCCGCAGACGGGCTGGACCGCGCTCGCGTTCGCGCTCGACTGGATCCGCCCGCCGCGCCAGCAGAACAGCACGAGCTTCTTCTACGCGCATACGGACCAGTGGCGCTACGAGAAGCTCACGATGGGCGAAGTGATCTCGCCGCTCGCCGACAAGAAGCTCTACGGCGGCAGCATGATCGACTACAACGTGCGCGCCGAGCGGATGGGCTGGCTGCCGTCCGCGCCGCAGCTCAGGACGAACCCGCTGCAGGTCGTGCGCGATGCGCAGGCCGCCGGCGTCGACCCGAAGGCGTACGTCGTCAAGGGCCTGAAGGACGGGACGCTCGCGATGAGCTGCGAGGACCCCGATCATCCGAACAACTGGCCGCGCAATCTGTTCGTGTGGCGGTCGAACCTGCTGGGATCGAGCGGCAAGGGTCACGAGTACTTCCTCAAGCACCTGCTCGGCACGAGCAACGGCGTCCAGGGCAAGGATCTCGGCGCGGAGGAGGCCAAGCCCGAGGAAGTGGTCTGGCACGAGAAGGCGCCCGAGGGCAAGCTCGACCTCCTCGTGACGCTCGACTTCCGGATGAGCACGACGTGCCTGTACTCGGACATCGTGCTGCCCACGGCGACGTGGTACGAGAAGAACGACCTCAACACCAGCGACATGCACCCGTTCATCCATCCGCTGTCGACCGCGGTGGACCCGGCGTGGCAGTCGCGCAGCGACTGGGAGATCTACAAGGGCTTTGCGAAGAAGTTCAGCGAAGTCTGCGTCGGGCATCT
>CAVUIG010000001.1:0-49757 GCA_963741355.1 uncultured beta proteobacterium | reverse complement strand
ACAGCATTCTCATGGCGGGGCGCGCCGATCTCTGCGCGCTCGCCCGGCCGCATCTCGCCGATCCCTACTGGACGCTGCACGCGGCGGCGCAATTGGCGCTACGACGACGCGCCGTGGCCGGTGCAATACCTCGCCGGGCGCGACCAGCTCCGAGCGCAACCTCGCGCGCGCCGCGCAGCTGGCCGGCGAGCGGCCGGAGGCCAACGGATGAGCCATGCGGCGCGCGTCGCCGGCGCCGACGTCCGTGCGCACGCGGCGACGCCGATCGCCGAGTCGCGCGCTCGCGCGATCGAGCACCACGATTCGCTGCGCCTGTGGCTGCGCCTCATCACTTGCACGACGATGATCGAGCGCGCGATCCGCGCGCGCTTCGCGACCGCTTCGAGATCGACGCTCCCGCGCTTCGACCTGCTCGCGCAGCTCGAGCGTGCGCCGACGGGCCGGCAGATGCGCGAGCTGTCGCGCCGCCTGATGGTCACCGGCGGCAACGTGACCGGGCTCGTCGACCAGCTCGTCGCCGAGGGCCTCGTCGAGCGGCGCCCGATCGCCGGCGACCGGCGCGCCCACGCCGTTCAGCTGACGGCCCAGGGCCGGCGCGCGTTCGAGGCGATGGCCGCCGAGCACGAGCGCTGGATCGAGGAGTTGCCGGCGGGCTGCCCGCGCCGACGCGGCGCGCCTCCACGCCTGCTCGGCCACGCTCAAGCGCGTGATACGCCCGATGCGGCGCGCGCGCCGAAGCCCTGCCGGGAGGCCCGACATGAGCATGCAACATCAGCGCAGCCGCTGCGCGACTATCGCGCGACGCATTTCCGCTACGACGCGACGCCGACGGCCGCGTCGCGACGATCACGCTCGACCGGCCGGAAGGAAGAATCCGCTGACCTTCGACTGCGTACGCCGAGCTGCGCGACCTTTCCGCGCGCTCGTCTACGCGAGCGACGTGCAAGGCGTCGTCGTCGCGGGCGCGGGCGGCAACTTCTGCTCCGGCGGCGACGTGCACGAGATCATCGGGCCGCTCACCAAGATGACGATGCCGGGCTGCTCGCGTTCACGCGCATGACGGGCGATCTCGTGCAAGGCGATGCGCGCACTGCCCGCAGCCGGTCGTCGCGGCGGTCGACGGCATCTGCGCGGGCGCGGGCGCGATGATCGCGCTCGCCGCGGACTTCCGCCTCGGCACGCCGGCGGCGAGGACGGCGTTCCTGTTCGCGCGCGTCGGGCTCGCCGGCTGCGACATGGGCGCGTGCGCGCTGCTGCCGCGGATGATCGGGCAGGGCCGCGCGGCCGAGCTGCTCTACACCGGCCGCGCGATGACGCGCCGACGAAGGCGCGGCGTGGGGATTCTTCAACCGGCTCGTCGACGCGGCGGCGCTCGCTGGCCGATGCGCAGGCGCTCGCGCGCGTCGCTCGCCGACGGGCCCGACGTTCGCGCATGCGATGACCAAGAAGCTGCTGCATCAGGAGTGGGCGATGGACCTCGACGCGGCGATCGAGGCCGAGGCGCAGGCGCAGGCGATCTGCATGCAGACGCAGGATTTCCGCCGCGCCTACGAGGCGTTCGTCGCGAAGACGCGACGCCGGTCTTCGAGGGCAACTGACGCGGATCCTCCGATGAATCGCGCGCATCTCGACTGGCCGTTCTTCGACGACGCGCACCGCGCGCTCGCGACGGCGCTCGACGCATGGTGCGGCCGCGCAGGCGCTGCCGCGGACGCGAGCACGCCGACGTCGATGCCGAGTGCCGCCGCCTGGTGCGCGCGCTCGGCGAGGCCGGCTGGCTGCGCTACTGCGTCCCGGCGGCGCACGGCGGCGCGCTCGCCGCGCTCGACTCGCGCGTCGCTGTGCATCGCGCGCGAGACGCTCGCCTGCGCACGACGGGCTTGCCGACTTCGCCTTCGCGATGCAGGGCCTCGGCAGCGGCGCGATCACGCTCGCGGGCACGACGGCGCAGAAGGCGCGCTGGCTGCCGCAGGTCGCGCGCGGCGAAGCGATCGCCGCGTTCGCGCTGTCCGAGCCCGACGCCGGCTCCGACGTCGCGGCGATGACCTCGCGCGCGCGCCGCGACGGCGACGGCTAGGTGCTCGACGGCGGCAAGACGTGCATCTCGCAACGGCGGCATCGCCGATTTCTACTGCGTGTTCGCGCGCACGGGCGACGCCGGCGGCACGCGCGGCATCTCGGCGTTCGTCGTGCCCGCCGACGCGCCGGGCTCGTCGTCGCGGAGCGCATCGACGTCGATCGCGCCGCATCCGCTGGCGCGGCTCGAGTTCGACGGCTGCCGGCTGCCGGCCGACGCGCTCTCGGCGGCGAGGCGAGGGTTTCAAGCTCGCGATGCGGACGCTCGACATCTTCCGCGTCTCGGTCGCGGCCGCGGCGCTCGGCTTCGCGCGGCGTGCGCTGGACGGAGCGCTCGCGCACGCGCGCGTGCGCCCGATGTTCGGCGGCGAGCTCGCCGACCTGCGAGCTCACGCAGGCGCGGCTCGCCGACATGGCGACCGCGATCGACGCCGCGGCGCTCCTCACCTATCGCGCCGCGTGGCAGGCGCGACGTGCGGACGACGCGCGACGACGCAGGAAGCCGCGATGGCCAAGATCGACGCGACCGAATCGGCGCAGCAGGTGATCGACGCCGCCGTGCAGCTTTTCGGCGGCCTCGGCGTGACGCGCGGGCAGGTCGCCGAGCGCCTGTACCGCGAAATCCGCGCGCTGCGCATCTACGAAGGCGCGACCGAGGTGCAAAAGCTCATCGTCGGACGCGCGCTGCTGGACGAGCTTCCGGGAGGAGCGAGATGACCGCACACGTCGACACGTTCGCCCGCGACCATCTGCCGCCGCAGAGCCAATGGCCGGACCTGGTCTTCGATCTGCCGGAGCTCGCGATGCCCGACCGGTTGAATGCCGCGACCGAGCTGCTCGATCGGCGCCGTCGAACGGGGCTGGGGCGAGCGCGCGGCGATCCTCGCCCCCGGCGGGCTGCGCTGGACGTATCGCGATCTCCTGGCACAGTCGAACCGCGTCGCGCGCGTCCTCACGGAAGACATGGGACTCGTGCCCGGCAACCGCGTGCTTCTGCGGGCGCCCAACAATCCGATGATCGCGGCGTGCTGGTTCGGCGTGCTGAAGGCGGGCGGGATCGCGGTGGGGACGATGCCGCTGCTTCGCGCGAAGGAGCTGACCGACATCGTCACCAAGGCCGAGGTCTCGCACGCGCTGTGCGATGCGCGGCTCGCCGAGGACCTGGATGCGGCGCGACCCGGCTGCCCGACGCTGAAGTCGGTGGTGTTCTTCGGCGGCACCGGCGCCACCGACCTCGAGACGCTTATGGCGACGAAGCCGCCCACGTTCGCCGACGTCGCCACGGCCAGCGACGACACATGCCTCATTGGATTCACGTCGGGGACGACCGGCAAGCCGAAGGGGACGATGCATTTCCACCGCGATCTCGTCGCCGCCTGCCGCTGTTGGCCCGTGCACGTGCTGCGGGCGTCGCCCGACGATCTCTTCACCGGCAGCCCGCCGCTCGCGTTCACGTTCGGGCTGGGCGGCCTGCTCCTGTTCCCGCTGTCGATCGGCGCGGCGACGCTGCTGGTCGAGCGGCCTGCTCCGGACGCGCTCGCGGCCGTCGCCGCGCAGCATCGGCGCGACGGTGCTGTTCACCGCGCCGACGTCCTATCGCGCGATGGCAGCCGTCGTCGCGCAGCACGATCTGTCGGCGCTGCGCAAATGCGTGTCGGCGGGCGAAGCGCTCCCCGCATCGACCCGCAAGCTCTGGAAGGACGCGACCGGGATCGAGATCATCGACGGCATCGGCGCCACCGAGATGTTCCACATCTTCATCTCGCACGACGAGGCGCACGCCCGTCCCGGCGCGACCGGCACCGTCGTTCCCGGGTACCGGGCATGCGTGATGGACGACGCGGGCCGTCCGCTTCCCGCCGGGAGGTCGGCAAGCTCGCCGTGAAGGGACCCACCGGGTGCCGCTATCTCGCCGACGACCGGCAGGCGAACTACGTGCGCGACGGATGGAACCACACGGGCGACGCGTACCTCATGGACGCCGAGGGCTATTTCACCTATCAGGGGCGGACCGACGACATGATCATCAGCGCCGGCTACAACATCGGCGGGCCGGAGGTCGAGAGCGCGCTGCTCGCGCATCCCGCGGTGGCCGAATGCGGCGTGATCGCCGCGCCGGATGCCGAGCGCGGCCAGATCGTCAAGGCGTTCGTCGTCCTGCGAGCCGGGATTCGACGGCGGGGGAGGCGATGACGCGCGAGCTACAGGACTTCGTCAAGCGCGAGATCGCGCCGTACAAGTATCCGCGCGCGATCGACTATCTTGACGGGCTTCCGCGTACCGGGACCGGCAAGCTGCAGCGTGCACGGCTGAGACAGATGGACGACGAAAGGCGGCGCGGCAGTGCATGAGTGCGAACCGCTACGTCACAACGCGCCGGGGGGGGGGGGGTCTGGGGGGGGGAGGGGGGAGCGGTGGCGAGGGGGGGGGGGGGCGTCGAGGTGGTGGTGGGTGTCGTCGCGGAGATCGGGGGTTGTTGCTGCTGGTTGTCTTCGTATAGGGGGGCGGCGGGAGGGGGGGAGTGTTCGCTCGTATGAGAAGATGGACCGGCGAGGGGGGTGCGCAGCGGGAATTGGGGAGGAGCTCGAGGCTTCCACGCGGGCGGCGAATGACATGACGGAGAAGACGATGCAGATGCTGCAACCCCCGGGCTGGGCTCCGCGGAAAGGCTATGCCAACGGCGTCGCCGCGTCGGGCAGGATGGTGTTCGTCGCGGGCCAGGTCGGCTGGAACGCGCAGCAGCGTTTCGAGGCGGACGACTTCGTCGGCCAGGCGCGCCAGGCGCTCACGAACATCGTCGCGGTGCTCGCCGAGGCCGGCGCGCGGCCGGAGCACATCGCGCGGATGACCTGGTACGTGACCGACAAGCGCGAATACCTCGCGAGCCTGAAGGCGCTGGGCGCCGTCTATCGCGACGTCATCGGCGCGCACTATCCGGCGATGAGCGCGGTCGCGGTCGCAGGGCTGGTCGAGGAGGGCGCGCGGCTGGAAATCGAGGCGACCGCCGTGATTCCCGCCGCCGATCCGGCGAAACCTGATTCAGGTCAAGTCAAGGCGTCATCCGGAGTCGAGCCTGCTGGCACGCGCCGGACGCCGCGCCATAATCCCCCACCCGACGGCGTTGTCCCCTGGTGGCGTGCGCCGCCAAGCGCCGCTGCCGGCGCCATTCCCCGGAGTCCCGCCATGAACGCTCCAGAAAAGCCCGTCCACGCCGCCAAGGCCCGTTTCACCTGGGACGATCCGCTGCTCCTCGACCGAACAGCTGACCGAGGAAGAGCGCATGGTGCGCGACGCCGCGCACGCGTACGCGCAGGACAAGCTGCTGCCGCGGGTGACCGACGCGTTCCGCCACGAGCACTCCGATCCGGCGATCTTTCCCGAAATGGGCGCGCTCGGCCTCCTCGGCGCGACCATTCCGTCCGAGTACGGCGGCTCGGGACTCAACTACGTCTGCTACGGCCTCATCGCGCGCGAGGTCGAGCGCGTCGACTCGGGCTATCGCTCGATGATGAGCGTGCAGAGCTCGCTCGTCATGTTCCCGATCTTCACCTACGGCTCGGAGGCGCAGCGCCGGAAATACCTGCCGAAGCTCGCCACCGGCGAGTGGATCGGCTGCTTCGGCCTGACCGAGCCCAATCACGGCTCGGATCCCGGCAGCATGGTGACGCGCGCGCGCGCCGCGACGGGCGGCTATTCGCTCTCCGGCGTCGAAGATGTGGATCTCCAACTCGCCGATCGCCGACGTGTTCATCGTGTGGGCGAAGACCGACGACGGCGTCATCCGCGGCTTCATCCTCGAGAAGGGCATGAAGGGCCTCACGGCGCCGAAGATCGAAGGCAAGTTCAGCCTGCGCACGTCGGTCACCGGCGAGATCGTGATGGACGAGGTGTTCGTGCCGGAGGAAAACCTGCTGCCGAACGTGCAGGGCCTCAAGGGGCCGTTCGGCTGCCTCAACGCGGCGCGCTACGGCATCGCCTGGGGCGCGCTCGGCGCCGCCGAATTCTGCTGGCATGCGGCGCGCCAGTACACGCTCGACCGCACGCAGTTCGGCAAGCCGCTCGCGGCGAACCAGCTGATCCAGAAGAAGCTCGCCGACATGATGACCGAGATCACCCTCGGGCTGCAGGGCTGCCTGCGCCTCGGCCGGCTCAAGGACGAGGGCAAGGCCGCGCCGGAGATCACGTCGATCATGAAGCGCAATTCGTGCGGCAAGGCGCTCGACATCGCGCGGATGGCGCGCGACATGCACGGCGGCAACGGCATCGTCGACGAATTCCACGTGATCCGCCACGTGCTCAACCTGGAAACGGTCAACACGTACGAGGGCACGCACGACATTCACGCATTGATTCTCGGCCGCGCGCAGACCGGCATCGCGGCCTTCTGACGCAAAGCTGCTGTGCGGCCGGGCTGACGCCATGAAGCTCTACGACTACTTCCGCTCGTCCGCCGCGTACCGCGTCCGCATCGCGCTCAATCTCAAGTCGCAGGCGCCGGAGCGCGCGTTCATCCACCTGCGCCGCGGCGCGCAGCGCGACGAGAGCTATCTCGCGCTCAATCCGCAGGGCCTCGTGCCGATGCTCGTCACCGACGAAGGGCGGCATCCTCACGCAGTCGCTGGCCATTATCGAATGGCTGGACGAAACCTTCCCGCAGCCGCCGCTCCTGCCGGCCGATCCCGCCGGCCGCGCACGGGTGCGCGGCATCGCGCTGGCGATCGCCTGCGACATCCACCCGCTCAACAACCTGCGCGTGCTCAGTTACCTGACCGGACACGCTCGGCGTCACCGAATCGCAGAAGGACGGCTGGTACCGCTACTGGGTCGACACCGGTCTCGAGGCGCTGGAAACGAGTCTCGCGCGCGACAAGGCGACGGGGCGCTTCTGCCACGGTGACGCGCCGACCATCGCGGACATCTGCCTCGTGCCGCAGCTTGCCAACGCGCGCCGGTTTTCGATCGACCTCGCGCCGTATCCGACGCTCACGCGCATCGAGGCCGCGTGCCTCGCGCTGCCGGCGTTCGCCGCCGCCGCGCCCGCGAAGCAGCCGGATGCGGAGTCGTGAGGGTCGGCCGATCGCGCGCCCGATGACCTTCTCGATCCCCGCGTGGGACCCGCCGTCGGTGCCGGTTCACGGCAGCGCAGAGCGCTTTCCGGTGCGTCACATCTACTGCGTCGGGCGCAATTACGCCGAGCACGCGAAGGAAATGGGCGGTGACGCGGCGAAGGAGCCGCCGTTCTTCTTCACCAAGCCCGCCGACGCGGTGCTGCCGGTCGTGCCGCCCGCCGTGGGCCGGATGCGCTATCCGCAGGCGACCGCGAATCTCCATCACGAGATCGAGCTGGTCGTGGCGATCGGCGCGCGCGCCGTCGATCTCGCGCCCGAGCGTGCTCTCGAGGTCGTCTGGGGGTACGCGGTCGGCCTCGACATGACGCGGCGCGACCTGCAGAACGAGATGCGCGAGAAGAAGCGGCCGTGGGACATCGGCAAGTCGTTCGCGCAGGCGGCGCCGATCGCGCCGATTCATCCCGTCGCCGCCGTCGGGCACCCGGCGCGCGGCGCGATCTCGCTCGACGTCAACGGCGTACGCCGCCAGACCGGCGACCTCGCCGACATGATCTGGGACGTCGCGCACACGCTGCATTTCCTGTCGCGCTACTACGAGCTCTTGCCGGGCGATCTCGTCTTCACCGGGACGCCCGCCGGCGTTGGCGCCGTCGTCGCCGGTGACCGGCTGGTCGGCGCGATCGACGGCCTCGGCACGCTGGCCGTCACCATCACACCGGCGGCTGCATGAGCACGGCAGCGCTCACCGGCTACACGCCGGAGTTCGTCGAGCGCGGCTACAACAATCGCGCGGCGGTGCCCGACCACCCGCGCTGGTTCGCGTGGTACGCGGAGAAATCGGCCGCGGCGCGCGCAGCCCTCTCGCATCGCGCGGACCTGCGCTACGGTCCCGGCCCGAAGGAAACGCTCGACCTGTTCCTGCCGGAGGGCGCATCGCGTGGAACGTTCGTGTTCTTCCATGGCGGATACTGGCGCGCGCTCGACAAGAGCGACGTCTCGTTCGTCGCGGCGCCGTTCGTTGCGCAGGGCATAGCCTTCGCCTCCGTCAACTACGACCTCTGCCCTGCGGTCACGGTTGCCGCGATCGTCGACGCATGCCGGCGCGCGGTCGCGTGGATCGCCCGCGAGGGCGGCAAGCACGGCGCGTCACCGGCGCGGATCGTCGTCGGCGGCAATTCGGCGGGCGGTCATCTCGCGGCGATGCTGCTCGCGACCGATCCGGCAGCGCTCGGCCTCGATGCGCACACCTTCGCGGGCGCGGTGTCGGTCTCGGGCGTCCACGACCTTACGCCGCTCGTGCTGTTCTCGTTCAACGCTGATCTGAAGCTCGACGTCGGAGAGGCGCTGCGGCTGTCGCCGGCCTTCCTTTCACCGGGGTCGGACGCGCCGCTCCTGCTCGCGGTCGGCGCCAACGAAACTGCGGAGTTCCTGCGGCAGACGTGGATCCAGTGGGATCGCTGGCCGCAGAACCGGCCGGCCGGGGCCACGGCGCCGCTGATCGTGCCGGGTTGCGATCATTTCAGCATCCTGGCGGAATACGCTGACGGCGCCAGCACGCTGACGCGCGAAACCCTCGCCCTCTTCTAGACCTTCGCTCCGGGCATCGGCTCGTGAGATGTACCTCTTGACGCGCACTCGGATTCGGCATTAAGTGACCAACGGTCATTTAATGAGAGCCTTCCGCAGGAGTCGTCAATGGTCATCCGCCAGCGCGCCATTCAAGCCCACGACAAGCGGGAACGCCACGACGCGATCCTCGACGCCGCCGAAGCGCTGCTGCTGCGCTCGCCGGAACGCGCCGCGAGCGTCGCCGACGTCGCGCAGGAAGCGCGGCTCGCCAAAGGCACGGTCTACCTCTATTTCCGCAGCAAGGAGGATCTTCTGCTCGCGGTGCACGAGCGCGGCGTCGACCGCTACTTCCGCGCCATCGACGCGCTTCTCGAGGGACCGGGACCGGTGACCCAGGACGACATGCTGGCGGTGATGCGGCGGCACGTGGTCGAGCCGCCGCTTTTCCTGCCGATGGCATCGCGCGCGCTTCGGGGTGATGTCGACGAGCGGTCCCGACGCGTTCGGCATTGCCTTCCACCGGCGCATGGCCGATCGGCTGGAACGCGCGGGTGCGGGATTGGAACGGCACTTCGGAGAGCTCGCACGGGGAGAGGGATCCGCGCTGCTGCGACGGAGTTACGCGCTGATCCTGGGACTGTGGCAGATCTCGCTTGCGCGTGGCGCCGGCACCGAGCACGCGGTGACGCGTTCCGACGCCACCGCCTCGCCGGGGGTTCAGCCGCGTGAGCTCGATCGCGCGCTGCGCGCGTTGTGGCACGGCAGCCTGCATGCTCCGGCGACGCGATGAAGGCGTGCGTTTCGCCACCGCGACGACATTCCTCATCGCGAGCACGCCCGGATCGCGGGTGCGCACTTCCATCCCTTCGGAATTTGACGCCACGGGATTTTCGCGCGGGCCGAATGGCGTGTTCGGCGTGCTCCCGACGCGGGTAGAATGACGGCTTTGCCGGACCGCGCTGCCATGACCCTGACACCGACCCCCGAAATCATCGCCGAGCTCAAGGCCGGACGCATGGTCGTCCTCGTCGACGAGGAAGACCGCGAGAACGAGGGCGATCTCGTGCTGGCTGCCGATTTCGTCACGCCGGAAGCGATCAATTTCATGGCGCGCAACGCGCGCGGCCTCATCTGCCTCACGCTGACCGCCGAACGCTGCCGTCAGCTGGGGCTGCCGCTGATGGTGTCGACGAACCTGTCGTCGCACGGCACCAATTTCACGCTGTCGATCGAGGCCGCCGAAGGCGTCACCACGGGGATTTCCGCGGCCGACCGCGCACGCACCGTGCGCGCCGCGATCGCGGCGGACGCGAAGCCCGCCGACATCGTGCAGCCGGGCCACATCTTCCCGGTGATGGCCGAGCCGGGCGGCGTGCTCTCTCGCGCCGGCCATACCGAGGCCGGCTGCGACCTCGCCCGACTCGCCGGCTGCACGCCCGCCGCCGTGATCTGCGAAATCATGAAGGACGACGGGACGATGGCGCGGCTGCCCGACCTCGTCGAATTCGCGCGCGCGCAGGGTCTCAAGATCGGAACGATTGCCGACCTCATCCATTACCGCAGCCGCACCGAGCGGCTGGTCGAGCGCATCGCCGAGCGCCCCATCACGACGCCGCAGGGCGCGTTTCGCCTCGTCGTCTACCGCGACAAGCTCTCCGACGCGACGCACCTCGCCGTGACGCGGGGGCCCATCAGCGCCGACACCGAGACGCTGGTGCGCGTGCACGAGCCCGTGTCGCTGATGGATCTGCTCGACGCGGGCAGCACGTCGCATTCGTGGGCCATTCCCGCCGCGCTCGAGGCGATCGCCAAGGCGGGGCGCGGCGTGCTCGTGCTGCTGCCGCATCCGGAGAGCGCCGCCGAGCTCCGCCGCCGCGCGCTCGCCGACGATCCGCCGATCTCGGCGAAGGTCGACCTGCGCAACTACGGCATCGGCGCGCAAATCCTGCGCGACCTCAACGTCGGCAAGATGCGGCTGATGGCCAAGCCGCGCAAGATGCCCAGCATGACGGGCTACGATCTCGAGGTCACGGGATTCATCGAGCCGCCGCTCGCGAAAGCGTCCTGACCGGCCTTGATTCGCGGCGCGCCGGGCCGGCGCGCTCATCCGTCCCTGTTCCCATGCCCATCCAGCGCATCGCTCCCAATGTCAACGGCGACGGCCGCCGCGTCGCCGTGGTCCTCTCGCGTTTCAACGCTGAAATCGGCGAGACGGTCCTCGCGGGCGCGCTGCGCGCGCTCACGGAGGCCGGCGTGGCCGAGCGCGACGTCCTGGTCGTGACCGTCCCCGGCGCGCTCGAAGCCCCGCTCGCGCTGCAGCGCCTCGCGCAGAGCGGCGAGTTCGACGCGCTGGTCGCGGTGGGCGCCGTCATCCGCGGCGACACGTATCACTTCGAGATCGTCGCCAACGAATCAGCCGCCGGCGTCGCCAGCGTGCAGCTCGAATTCGGCATTCCCGTGGGCAACGGCATCCTCACGACCGACACGGACGAGCAGGCGCGTGCGCGCGCCGACGTCAAGGGATACGAGGCCGCGCGGGCCGCGCTCGAGCTCGCCAATCTGCAGGACGCGATCGACGAGGTCGAGTGATGCGCGTCACGCCGCGCCGCCGCGCCCGCGAGTTCGTCCTGCAGGGGCTCTACCAGCGCCAGCTGTCCGGCAATGCGCCGGACGCCATTCGCGAGCACCTCGTCGAGGCCTCCGGATTTCGCAATTGCGACGCGGCGTATTTCGACGCGATGTGGTCGGGCGTCGTGGCGGAATTCGAATCGCTCACGAAGGAGCTTCCGCTCACCGACCGCCGCGTCGCCGAGCTCTCGCCGATCGAGCGCGCGCTGATCGCGATGGGCGCGTGGGAGCTCGCGCACCGTCCCGAGATTCCGTATCGCGTCGCGATCAACGAGGCCGTGGAGCTCGCCAAGTCCTACGGCGGCACCGACGGCCACCGGTTCGTCAACGGCGTCCTCGACAAGATCGCCGCGAGCGAGCGCGCGAGCGAGATCGACGCCGAGAAGCGCGCGGCCGGCGTCGCGTGACAGGGCCTGTTCACACTATGTCCGCAAGTGCGAACGGGTGGCATGGGGCGTCAATCAAGGCGCCGGGTTTGCCAAATTCGGAAGCCAAGACCGGGTGTCTTCGCGAGGAAAGCAACGCAGAGTGGCGCCCCAGGGCACCCGTTCCCTTCGGGTTGCTGCCGAAAGGGCCATGCGCTTCGTTGCAAAGCCTCGCCGGGCAGCCGGCCCGGCTTCGTTTTTCGCCTCGCGCTGGCCCTTTCGGCGGTGCAACGCACATGTGGACATAGTGTGTACAGGCCCTAGGTGAACGCGGCGCCGCCTGCGGTGGCGCGCGAGCGGTGTCCGCCCGGCGCGGAACGGCGCATCTCCTATAATTCCGGCGTGAACGAGTTCGAGCTGATCGCGCGATTCTTCTCGCGGCCGCCGCGCTCGCCGGCCGTGGTCCTCGGAGTCGGCGACGACGCGGCGCTGCTCGCGCCGGCGCCGGGCTGCCAGATCGCGGCCTCGGTCGACATGCTGGTCGCGGGCCGTCACTTCTTCTTCGACACCGAACCGGAGCGCCTCGGCCACAAGACGCTTGCCGTCAACCTGTCCGACATGGCGGCGATGGGGGCGACGCCACGCTGGGCGCTGCTCGCCGGAGCGCTGCCCGACGACGACGAGGCGTGGCTCACGGCGTTCGCGCGCGGATTCTTCGCGCTGGCCGATGCGCACGGCGTCGACGTCGTCGGCGGCGACACGACGCGCGGCCCGCTCAACCTCTGCGTGACGATCCTGGGGGAGGTGCCGGACGGTGCCGCGCTGACGCGTGGCGGGGCCGTGCCCGGCGACGACGTCTACGTGTCGGGCACGCTGGGTGACGCCGCGCTCGCGGTGGCGGATACGAAAGGTCGCGCGCACCTCGATGCGGCAACGGCGATGGCGTGCAGGGCGCGCCTCGACACGCCGACCGCGCGCGTCGACCTCGGCGTGGCGCTGCGCGGAATCGCAACGGCCGCCATCGATGTCTCCGACGGCCTCACCGGCGATCTCGGCCACATCCTCGAGCGCTCGAGTGCGGGCGCAGTAATCGATCTCGCGCGCGTGCCAAGATCGGCGGTCCTCGACCGGATGCTCGCCGGTGCCGAGCGGAGCGCTGGCGCTCGAATGCCTGCTCGCGGGCGGGGACGATTACGAGCTCTGCTTCACCGCGGCCGTCAATGCTCGTCCGAAGATCGCCGCGATCGCGGAGCGACTCGCGCTGCCGCTTTCGCGCATCGGCTCGATCACGCACGACGCCGGCCTTGCCGTCATCGACGAGGCGGGCGCGCCGCTCGCGGAAGTGCCGCGTGCGTTCGATCACTTCGCGGCAGCGGCGCGATGAAGGCCCCCGCGCCGTCGGTGCAATTCCTGATGAGCCATCCTGCGCACGTCATCGCGCTCGGCTTCGGCGCCGGATTGTCGCCGGTCGCGCCGGGCACCGTCGGCACGCTCGTCGCGATCCCGCTCGCGCTGGTGCTGCGTGCTCACGTTCCGGACGGCGTGTTCCTCGCGGTGATCGTTGCGTCGGCGGCGATCGGCATATGGGCCGCGGCGGTGACGGGGCGGGACCTCGGCGTCCCCGACCACGGCTCGATCGTCTGGGACGAAGTCGTCGCCTTCCTGCTCGTGCTCTATTTCGTCGGCGACGGCGCGCTGCGCGTCGCGTTCGCCTTCCTCCTCTTTCGCGTGTTCGACATCGTGAAGCCGCCGCCGATCCGCAACGTCGACGCGGCGATGAAGAACGGGCTCGGCGTCATGCTGGACGACCTGATCGCGGCCGGGTACACGCTGCTGGTGCTCGCGCTCTGGCAGCGGGTGGCCGGATGAGCGCCGCGGCGGGCACGGCCACGAACGGCCTCGACGCAAGGCGAATCGAGGAGGCCGGACTGAACGCGCTGCAGACGCAGCGGCAGCTCTTCTACGACGGCTGGCTGCTGCGCGTGTCCCCCGGCAAGGCGAAACGCGCGCGCAGCGTCAACGCGCATTTCGGCTCGACGCTTCCGCTCGACCGGAAATTCGCGCACTGCGAGAACGTGTTCTCGCAGCACGGCCTGCCGATCCTGTTCCGGATGACGCCCTTCGACCGGCCGGCCGGACTCGAGGACGCGCTCGCGGCGCGCGGCTATGTCGCATTCGAGGAAACGCTGGTGCAGGCGCGCGTGCTGGAAACGGCGCCGGAGGTTCCGGATTGCGGCCCCGGCGTCGCGCTCTCGGCGCCGGATGCGCAGGCGTTCGTCGATGCCGTGACGGACCTGCGCCGATCCACGCCGCAGCAGCGCGACGCGCATTTCGAGCGGATCGCGCACTCGCCGCTCGGCAAGCGCTTCGTCGTCGTCCGCGACGGCGAGCGGGTCGTCTGCACCGCGCAGGTCGCTGTCGAGGGCGAGCTCGCCGGCATCTACGACGTCGTCACCGCGGAGGACGCGCGCGGCCGGGGCCACGCGACGCTCGCCTGCGCGTGGCTCATGTCGTGGGCATGGCAGCACGGCGCGCACGCCGCGTATCTTCAGGTCAGCGCGGACAATGCGCCGGCGCTCGCCATCTATCGCAAGCTGGGATTCGCCACGATTTACACGTATCACTACCGAGGCATGCCGGGCGGTTGCGAGTAGCGACGCGAGCCGAGGAGCAGGGGCCCCGCGCAGCGGGGATGCGACTGGGGCGAGTCGGCGCAGGCGGCCGACACGCCGCGCTGTTGAATATGCGGGACCGTGCGGAGGCCGCGCGAGCGCGGAGGCCGTCGACGCGAGCCGAGGAGCAGGGCCCCGCGCAGTGGGGATGCGACTGGGGCGAGTCGGCGCAGGCGGCCGACACGCCGCGCTGTTGAATATGCGGGACCGTGCGGAGGCCGCGCGAGGCGGAGGCCGCGACGCCAGCCGAGGAGTAGGACCCCGCGAACGTGGGGATGCGACGATGAGCAGATCTGCCACCACATATTCCCTTGCCGCGGAACTCGGCCGCGAGCTCGTCCGCCGAAGCGCCAAGGTCGCGACTGCCGAATCCTGCACCGGCGGCCTCGTCGCCGGCGCGATCACCGACATTCCCGGCAGCTCGGACTGGTTCGAGCGCGGCGTGGTCACCTATTCCAACGACGCCAAGATCGACCTCCTGGGCGTGCGGCCGGAGACGCTGCGGTCGGAAGGTGCGGTCAGCGAAGCGGTGGCGCGCGAAATGGCCGACGGGATGATTGCGCACAGCGCCGCCGGACTTCGCAGTCGCCGTCACCGGCGTCGCCGGTCCCGCAGGCGGAACGGCGCAGAAGCCGGTCGGGATGGTCTGCCTCGCCTTCGCCCGCCGGGGACGACCGGCGGAAGCGGAAACGCGGCATTTCCCCGGCGACCGGGCGGCGGTCCGGGAGGCCACGGTGGTCGCCGCGCTCGAGGGCCTGCTCGCCCGAATCCGGGCCGGCTAGGCCCGACCGGCCGGGTCTGTCGGGACGGGCCAAGGGCGGGCCCGGATTCCGGGGCCTTCCCGGGTCGACGGGCGCCCCGAAGGCGGGGCGCCACCTCGACCGTCCGGGGGATTGCATCGAACGATCGTTCTATGCCATGATCGCGCTATCCATCGCCCGCCTTCCCGGCCGCCAGGCCGCCGGGCGATACTCCGGAGATCCCGATCATGCCCCTCGACAATTCCATGGACGACCAAAAATCCAAGGCGCTCGCCGCCGCGCTGGCCCAGATCGAAAAGCAGTTCGGCAAGGGCTCGATCATGAAAATGGGCGACTCCCAGATCCAGAACGATCTGCAGGTCGTCTCGACCGGCTCGCTCGGCCTCGACATCGCGCTGGGCTGCGGCGGGCTGCCGCGCGGGCGAGTCGTCGAGATCTACGGACCCGAATCCTCGGGCAAGACCACGCTCTCGCTGCAGGTCGTCGCGCAGGTGCAAAAAGCAGGCGGCACCGCCGCCTACATCGACGCCGAGAACGCGCTCGATCCGGTCTACGCCGGCAAGCTGGGCGTCAACGTCGGCGAGCTCCTGATCTCGCAGCCTGACACGGGCGAGCAGGCGCTCGAGATCGCCGACATGCTGGTCCGCTCGGGCGGGGTCGACATCATCGTCATCGATTCGGTCGCGGCGCTCGTTCCCAAGGCCGAGATCGAGGGCGAGATGGGCGACGTGCTCCCCGGGCTGCAGGCGCGCCTCATGAGCCAGGCGCTGCGCAAGCTCACCGCCAACATCAAGCGGGCCAACGTGCTCGTCGTGTTCATCAACCAGATCCGCATGAAGATCGGCGTGATGTTCGGCAATCCGGAGACGACCACCGGCGGCAACGCGCTCAAGTTCTACGCATCGGTGCGGCTCGACATCCGCCGCATCGGGTCGATCAAGAAGGCGGACGAGGTCATCGGCAACGAGACGCGCGTCAAGGTGGTCAAGAACAAGGTGTCACCGCCCTTCCGCGAGGCGTTGTTCGACATCCTCTACGGCGAGGGCATTTCGCGCGAAGGCGAGATCGTCGAGCTCGGCGTCGTGCATGACATCGTCGAGAAATCCGGCGCGTGGTACGCGTACAACGGCGAGAAGATCGGGCAGGGGAAGGACAATGCCCGCGAATTCCTGCGCGAGCATCCGGAGATCGCGCAGGAGATCGAGAACAGGATCCGCGTCAAGGTCGGCGTCCCGGTGCCCGGTGCGTTGCGCGCCCGCGGCGAGCCGGCGCCGGAGGCCTAGGAGCCTGTCGGGCTTGGTTTCACGTATGCGTTGCTGGGCCAAAAAGCGATGGATGCGCGGCGCGAGGCGCAGCGAATATCGTGAATCTTCGCAAGCCGAGCAACAAAGCAGACGCGCTTTTTGGCGGCAACCCGAAGGGACGGGGCGCTTTGGGCGCATTTCCGTGCGTTGCTCGCCCTCGGCATATTCCCGATATGCTCTCGGGCTCGCGCCTTGAACTGCGCCCAAATCGCCTCCGTCGCATACGCGAAATCAAGTCCGACAGGCTCCTCGGGCAGGCACGTGCCGGCGCCGGATTGCGGATCGTCGCGTCGGTGAACGGCTAGCGGTGACCGACGAGCGCCCGCGCCGCGCGGCACGAATTCCGAAACCGGCAAGAACGGTCAAGGCGCAGGCGGTCGCCCATCTGGCGCGCCGCGAATATTCTCGCGCCGAGCTTCGCACGCGCCTGCTCAAAGGCGACGTGTTGCCCGAAGAGGTCGACGCCGCGCTCGAGCAGCTGGCGGAGCAGGGACTGCTGTCGGACGCGCGTTTCGCGCATGCGGTGGTCCGGCAGAAGGCAGGCGCCTACAGCCGGCGCGCGATCGGCGAGACGCTGAAGGCCAAGGGCGTGCCGGCCGATGCGGCCGCGGGCGCACTGGCGGAGCACGATGCCGACGACGCCGACACGCTCGTCGCGCTCTGGCGGCGCCGGTTCGGCGTGCCACCCAGGAATGACCGCGAAAAGGCGCGGCAGATCCGATTTCTGCAAAGCCGCGGCTTCGCGCTGTCGGCGATCTTCAGGCTCTTGCGCAATCCGCCTCCGGCGGACGACGACGCCGGCGACCTGCCGCGCCATCCGGCACGGTAAAATAGCGGCTTTCCATCGCCCTGCGCTCCGTCCCGCCACGCGGGGCGCGCGACACGCACGAAATGACTGCCGCCGAGATCCGCCAGACGTTCCTCCGCTACTTCGAAGAGAACGGGCATACCCGGGTCGCCAGCTCGTCGCTCGTTCCGGCAAACGATCCGACGCTGCTCTTCACCAATTCCGGGATGGTCCAGTTCAAGGACGTCTTTCTCGGCATCGACAAGCGCCCCTACGTCCGCGCGGTGTCCGTGCAGCGCTGCCTGCGCGCCGGCGGCAAGCACAACGACCTCGAGAACGTCGGCTACACGGCGCGGCACCACACGTTCTTCGAGATGCTCGGCAACTGGTCGTTCGGCGATTATTTCAAGCGCGAGGCGATCCGCTACTCCTGGGACCTGCTGACGCGCGTCTACGGGCTGGCGCCGGAAAAGCTGTGGACCACCGTCTACATCGACGACGACGACGCCTACGACATCTGGACGAAGGATATCGGCGTGCCGCCCGAGCGCTGCGTGCGCATCGGCGACAACAAGGGCGCGAAATACGCGAGCGACAATTTCTGGCAGATGGCCGATACCGGTCCGTGCGGGCCGTGCTCCGAGATCTTCTACGACCACGGCCCGGAAGTGTGGGGCGGGCCGCCGGGATCGCCCGAATCCGAGGGCGATCGCTACATCGAGATCTGGAACCTCGTGTTCATGCAGTTCGACCGCGACGCCGCGGGCAAGCTGACCCCGCTGCCGGCGCCGTGCGTCGACACGGGAATGGGCCTCGAGCGTCTTGCCGCCGTGCTGCAGCACGTGCACAGCAATTACGAGATCGACCTCTTCCAGGATCTTATCCGCGCTGCGGTGCGCGAGACCGGTGCGAAGGACTATCTCAACCCGTCGCTGCGCGTGATCGCCGACCACATCCGCGCCTGCGCATTCCTGGTCGTCGACGGCGTCATCCCGGGCAACGAGGGCCGCGGCTACGTGCTGCGCAGGATCATCCGCCGCGCGATTCGCCACGGCTACCAGCTCGGCCAGCGCCAGCCGTTCTTCCACAAAATGGTCGAGGATCTCGACCGCACGATGGGCGACGCGTATCCCGAGCTGCGCAAGAACAAGGCCCGCGTCGCGCAGGTGCTGAAGCAGGAGGAGGAGCGCTTCGGCGAGACGATCGAGAACGGGATGAAGATCCTGAACGAAGCGCTCGCCGCGGTCGAGAAATCCGGCCGGCGCGCGCTCGATGGCGAGACGGCGTTCACGCTGTACGACACGTTCGGCTTTCCGTTCGACTTGACCGCCGACGTCTGCCGTGAGCGCAACGTGAAGGTCGACGAGGCCGGATTCGAGAAGGCGATGACCGCGCAGCGCGAGCGCGCGCGCGCCGCGAGCCAGTTCAAGGTCGACGCGCAGCTCGAATATTCGGGGCCGAAGACGCTCTTCCGCGGCTACGACACTCTCTCGGACGAGGGGCGCGTGATCGCGCTCTACCGCGAAGGCTCGGCGGTCGATGCGCTCGGCGGCGGCGAGCGCGGCATGGTCGTGCTCTCGCAGACGCCGTTCTATGCGGAGTCGGGCGGGCAGGTCGGCGACCGCGGGGAGCTCACCAAGGGTGGCGCCTGCCTCACGCTTTTTGCCGTCGACGACACGCAGAAGATCCAGCCGGACGTCTTCGGCCACCTGGGCGTGGTGACGACGGGTGAACTGAAGCTGGGAGACACGGTCGCGGCGAACGTCGATCATGCGGCGCGGGCGCGCACGATGCGCAATCACTCGGCGACGCATCTGATGCACAAGGCGTTGCGCGAGGTGCTGGGCGGCCACGTCCAGCAGAAGGGCTCGCTGGTCGACCCCGACAAGACGCGCTTCGACTTCGCGCACAATGCGCCGATGACCGACGACGAGATCCGCCGCGTGGAGGCGATCGTCAACCGCGAGATCATCGGCAACGCACCGACGCAGGCGCGGGTGATGCCGATCGAGGAGGCGCAGAAGTCCGGCGCGGTGATGCTCTTCGGCGAGAAATACGGCGACCAGGTGCGCGTGCTCGACATCGGCAGCTCGCGCGAATTCTGCGGCGGCACGCACGTCGCGCGCACCGGCGACATCGGCTTCTTCAAGATCGTCGGCGAGGGCGGTGTGGCCGCCGGCATCCGCCGCGTCGAGGCCGTCACCGGCGAGAACGCGCTCGAATGGGTGCAGGCGCAGGAGGCCGCGCTTCAGGCGGCCGCCGCCGCGCTGAAGGTGCCGATCGCCGAGATCGACGCGCGGATCGCGCAGCTGCAGGAGAGCGCGCGCAACGCCGAGCGGGAGCTCTCGCGGCTCAAGACGAAGGCCGCGGCCAGCGCGGGCGACGATCTCGCGGAGAGCGCGGTCGACGTCAAGGGCGCGAAGGTGCTCGCGGTGACGCTCGACGGCGCCGACGCGAAGGCGCTGCGCGAGACGATGGACAAGCTCAAGGATCGCCTGAAAAGCGCGGCGATCGTCCTGTCCTCTGTCTCCGACGGCAAGGTGACGCTGATCGCCGGCGTCACCGCGGACCTGACGGCGAAGGTGAAGGCGGGCGAGCTCGTCAATCACGTCGCGCAGCAGGTCGGCGGCAAGGGCGGCGGCCGGCCCGACATGGCGCAGGCGGGCGGCACCGACCCCGCCGCGTTGCCGGCCGCTCTGAAGTCGGTCGCGGGCTGGGTCGAGCAGCGGCTGTAACGGACAGCCTTGCCACGCGCGCCGCCGCGAATTGCTGCGGCAACAGGAGATCGGATGTCGTTGCGTCCCGAGTTCACTCTCGAATCCGCGAAGCAGCGCGGCGTGGGCCGGCTTCCGGGGCTCTTCGGCTTTCGCGTGATGGCGGTCGAGCAGGGCATGCTCGTCGCCGAGCTCGACATCCGGCCGGAGCTGCTTGCGCCCAACGGTTACCTGCACGCGGCGACCGTCGTCGCGCTCGCCGACACCGCATGCGGCTACGGCTGCATCGCGCACATGCCGGTGGGGGCGGAGAATTTCACGACGATCGAATTGAAGACCAATTTTCTCGGCACCGCGCGCGAAGGCACGCTGACCTGCATCGCGAAGCCGGCGCATCTCGGCCGCACGACCCAGGTCTGGGACGCGACCGTGAGCCGGCACAAGGACGGCGGCACGATCGCGCTCTTTCGCTGCACGCAGATGATCCTCTGGCCGAAGCCCGCGTGAGCCACGGCAACCGCATGGAATTGCTTCACGTGCGGCCGCGGCGCAGCGGCGCAAGCGCGAAGGCGCGGGGGCTCATGCTCATGTTGACCGTCCAGCGCATCGACCATCTCGTGCTGACCTGCCGCGACCTCGCGGCGACGATCCGTTTCTACACCGAAGTCCTCGGCATGAAGGAAGTGACGTTCGGCACGGGCCGCAAGGCGCTGTCGTTTGGCCGCCAGAAGATCAACCTGCATCCGGTGGGACAAGCCGCAAGCGGCGCCAGCGGAAACGTCGCGGCGGTCGCGGCGCGGCCCACGTCGGGCTCGGCGGATCTTTGCCTCGTCGTCGCCGAAACGGCGGACGCCGTCGTCGCGCATCTCGCGGCGTGCGGCGTGCCGATCGAGGAAGGTCCCTGCACGCGCACCGGGGCGCTCGGTCCGATCGAGTCGGTCTACGTCCGCGATCCCGACGGCAACCTGATCGAGCTCGCGCGCTACGTCGACTCCGCTGCGTAGTCCCGCGCCTCATCCATCCGGCGCATGGTGCGCGAGCCGCCGGCGCCACTAGAGTAACCGCAAGGCCCGCGCGAGCACCGGGCGCCGTCGCGGCGCATCCTCGTCGCGCGATGGCGCTCGACGACGCGCGGGCCGGGAGACCGACAGGCTCCCAGGCCGACATGCCCGCGCTGCCCTATGCCCTTGCCGCGTTCGCCGCCGGTGCCGTCCTGCTGCAATGGCAGCCGGCGCTTCCGTCGTGCGCGGCGTGGTTTTCGGGCGCGCTCGTGGCGGCGTCGGGCGCATGGGCGTTGCGCAAAGCGGCGCGCGTCGCGCCCAACGCTCGCCTGCTGGCCATGGCGCTCGCGGTCGCAGCCGCCGGTCATTGGGATTCGCGTACGCCGCATGGCGCGCGGAAGATCCGGCTCGCCGACGCGCTCGCGCCGGAATGGGAGGGCCAGGACATCGCCCTCGTCGGCGTGATCGACGGCATCCCGAAGGAATCGTTGAGCGGCACCCGCTTCACGCTCGCCGTCGAGCGGGCCGAGACCCCGGGCGCGCACGTGCCGTCGCTGATCTCGCTGTCGTGGTTCGCGCAGGAGCGCAAGGACGGCACGGCCGATGACGTGCCGACGCTCGTCGCCGGCGAGCGCTGGCGGCTGACCGTCCGGCTGAAGCGCCCGCACGGCACGGTCAATCCGCACGGATTCGATGTCGAGGCGTGGCTGCTCGAGAACGGCATCCGTGCGACGGGCTACGTCCGCAACGATCCGGACAACGCGCGGATCGCGGCGTTCGCCGGGCGGCCGGGCGATTACGTCGAGCGCGCGCGGACGTCGGTGCGTGACCGCATCGTGGCCGCGCTCCCCGACGCGCGTTACGCGGGCGTCATCGTCGCGTTGGCGATCGGCGAGGAGCGCGCGATTCCCGAAGCCCAATGGCGCGTGTTCAATCGCACGGGAATCACGCACCTGATCAGCATTTCCGGCCTGCACGTGACGGTGTTCGCAGCGATCGCGGGCGGATTGGCGCTCGCGCTGGCCCGGCGCAGCCCGCGCCTGACGACGCGCCTGCCGGCGCGCAAGATCGCGGCGGCGATCGGCGTCGTCGCGGCGACCGCCTATGTGCTGCTCGCCGGCGCGCAGGTGCCCGCGGTGCGGACGCTGCTGATGCTGCAAGTCGCGGCGCTTGGATTGTGGGTGGCGCGCCCGGGAACGGCCTGCGTCGTATGGCTGTGGGCGCTCGCCGCCGTGCTGGTCTGGGATCCGTGGGCGGGGTTCTCGCCCGGATTCTGGCTGTCGTTCGGCGCCGTGGGACTGCTGCTCTACGCCCATGCCGGAAGGATCCTTGCGCCACCGCCGCCGACGCGAATCGCGCGCGCCGCATCGGCGCTTCGCGCGGCGGCGCGCACGCAGGCGCTGGTGACGATCGGCCTCGTCCCCGGCACCCTCGCGATCTTCCAGCAGGTCTCGCTCGTGTCGCCGATCGCGAATGCGCTTGCGATTCCCGTCGTGACGTTCGGCGTCGTGCCGCTCGCGCTCGCGGGGATCGTCCTGCCCTTCGACATCCTGTGGGAGGCAGCGCACGCGGTGTTCGCGGCGTTGATGATCGTGCTGGATGCGCTGGCAACGGCTCCCGAGGCGGTCTGGCAGCAGCATGCACCGCCGGCGTGGGCGATCGCGGTCGCGCTGGCGGGCGTCGCCTGGCTCGCGGCGCCGCGCGGCGTGCCCGGGCGATGCGTCGGGCTCATCGCGCTGCTGCCGCTGTTCGTGGTCGCCCCGGACGTGCCCGCGCCCGGCGCGTTTCGCATCACGATCCTCGACGTGGGTCAGGGTCTCGCGGTCGTCGTCGCCACGCACGGCCACACCCTGCTCTACGACACCGGCCCGCGCTACAACGAGGAATCGGACGCCGGCGGCCGCATCGTCGCGCCGTACCTGCGCGCGGCGGGCGTCGCGCGACTCGACGCGATGATCGTCACGCACCAGGACAGCGACCACAGCGGCGGCGCGCTGTCGGTGCTCGCCACCGTTCCCGTCGGCTGGCTCGCCTCCTCGCTCCGCGACGATCACGCGATCCTCCTGCAGCGCGCGAGCGACGGGGGCGCTTCCCATCGCTGCGAGTCCGGGCAGCACTGGGAATGGGACGGCGTGCGCTTTCGCGTGCTGCAGCCCGGCCCGGCGCACTACGCGAATGCGCGGCTGAAGACGAACGACCTTTCCTGCGTCGTTCGCGTCGAATCCGATTTCGGCACGGCGCTCCTCACCGGCGACCTCGAGGCGCGCGGCGAGCTGGAGCTCGTGCGCGACGACCCGGAATCGCTGCGCGCCGACCTGCTGGTCGTTCCGCATCACGGGAGCATGACGTCGTCGACGCCGGCGTTCATCGCCGCCGTCGCGCCCGAGTTCGCGGTGTATACGCCGGGCTATCGCAATCGCTTCGGCCATCCGCGGGCCGAGGTGATGGCACGCTACGACGCGTCGGGTGTCCGCACGTTTCGCACGGACTTCGACGGCGCGCTGACGTTCACGTTCGCCCCCGGCGCCCCGCGGACGCCGCGCGCCGAGCGCGAGGTCGACCGGCGGTACTGGCGTGATCCGCCGTTGCGCACGCCGGCGCCCGGTCGAATGCCGCAACTCGACGCGCTTCGCATAGACTAAGACGGATGGGCTCACGTGCTGCATGTCTCGTCCGATCGATCGCCTGGCTCGCGCTGGCGACGTGCTGCGCGACGCCGCACGGATTCGTGCATGCGCAGGGCGCGCAGCCCGCGGCGACGGAGCTCAAGGTCTCGGTTGCCGTCGGACCCGCGTTCGCGCTCGGCAAGGCCGCGCAGGCATGGGCGAATGCGATCAATCAGGCCGGCGGGGGCGCGCTCACCGCAGTGCTGTATCCCGGTGTGACGCTCGCGCAGCGCGATCCGTCGCGAGAATTCGCCGCATTGCGCGACGGCGCGGCGGACCTCGCCGTCGGCTCGACGCTGTTCTGGTCGACGCAGGTGAACGCACTCGCGGTCGTCGAATTGCCGTGGATCGCCGCGGAGCCGGACGAGCTTGTCGCGCTCGCCGGTGGCGAGGTCCGCGAGCGGATGTTCAAGGCGATAGAAGACTCCGGCGCAATACCGCTCGCGCTTGCGCCGCTCGGCCACCGCGCGATCGCGACGACCACGCGCAACGTGCGCACCCCCGGCGACGTCGCCGGACTGGCGATCCGCATCACGTCCACGCCGTATCTCGTCGAGCTCTACGCCGGCCTGCGCGGCCAGCCGCACGCGGTGCCATTCGCGGAGGCGGACGCGGCGTTCCGCTCGGGTGCGCTCAACGCGCAGGAAGGCGCGGTGGCGGCGTTCGCCTCGGCGCGCATCGACGCGCTCGGATTCAAATACGTGACGTTGTGGGGCGCGGTCGGCGAGATCGCCGTCTTTGCCGTGAATCAAACCGCATGGAATCGGCTGACGCCGGCGCAGCAGGCGGTCTTGCGGGAATCGGCGCGCGCCGCCGCCGACGATCTCGCCCGATCCGCGGCGGCCGACGAGAAGATCGCGATTGGCCTGCTGCGCTCGCGCGGTGTTGCGATCCTGCGCCTCACGCCGAGCGGTCGCGCCGCCTTCGCGGCGGCAGCGCGTCCGGTCTACGACCGGTGGGCCGTCATCGCCGGCGACGCGCTCGTGCGTGCCGCGGAATCCGCGGTGAGCGCCGCGACGCCCTGACGGCTCGCCGTCGCGATCACTTCCGGGCCGGCGGCACGTAGTCCGGCACGCGGTTCCTGATCGGCGGAATGCTCTTCAGGTACGCGAAGACCGCCCGAAGCTCCGTGTCGGAGAGGTAACCGTACCAGTTCCACGGCATGGGCGGCATGATCGGGCGGCCGCCGCCAAGATGCTTGCCCGTCTTGATTGCGGCGACGAAGTCCTGCTCGCGCCAGTTTCCGAGCCCCGTCTCCGGGTCGGGGGTGAGGTTGATCGAATACGAGATTCCCCAGGGGCCGGCGAACGCCGTGTTCGTCGCGGAGGCGGCGTTATTCCACGCGTCGGTAAGTGGAGGAGGCGGCGGAAGCACGAGTTTCTCCGGATGCCCCGAGAGCATTCGCGTCATGTCGGGCTCGGGACCGTTGGATCCCATCCTGAACGGTGTGTGGCAATCGTTGCAGCCCAGCGTCAGGACGAGATGCCTGCCCTGAGTGAGCAGCGGGGATTCCTTGGCCGCCAATGCCGGCGGCGCGGCCAGCAGCATCGCAAGTGTTAGGAAAGCGGCAAGGTTGAGCATCATGATCTCCGTCACGTAAAAAGCGCCTCGGCTCCCTGGCCGGGCGGCGGGAAAACTCTAACCGACGAAGCGGCCGAGGCGCACCGCCGTCTCGCCTTTCTTCGGACGCCGCGTCGGCATGATCAGCACGCAGTCGGCATAAGGCGTGCGCACGTCGACGCCGCCGTCTCGCGCGAGCAGCGTGCCGGCCTCGCGCACGACGCCGAGTCCTTCGGCCGGAAAGGCGAACGCGAAGTCCTCGCTGCCGATCGTGACGACGTCGGTGACCTCGATCACCCGCTGTGCGGGCGTCGGCCAGCGCGGGCAGGTGCGCGGCGAGGAACTCCGGATCCGCCATTCCGAAATGCCTCAGGAAGCGCAGCGTCGCCCGTTTCGCGACGTCCGCGGACGCGGTTTCCCAATGCTGTCCGCATTCGATCAGCAGCGCGTTGCGCGGATCGACGGGATCGTCGAAGAACGCATAGTCACGCAGCCGCTTGCCCGCTACGTGCCCGCCGTCCACGACGATATATTGCGGATATTCCAGCGCCTGCGCGAGCAGGACGCCCTTCTGCTGGCGGCCCGCCATCGCCAGCGGCGGGCACGCCTCGGTCATCGAATGCAGGTCGAGCAGATATTCGGTCCGGTCGTAGAGCGGTCGCAGCGCACGCGCGCGGTCGAGCTCCGCGCTGGTGCGCGACGCGTCCAGGACTTCGGCGGTCCACAGCCGGTTGAAGTCCTCGTCGACACACCGCGAGCCGAATGGATCGGCGCGGTCGAACCGCTCGTAGGCGCCGACGTTGGCGAACACGAGGGACAGCGTGCCGCGCGCGGGCTGCGCGCCCGAATCGAGCAGCCAGTCGAGCGCGATCGCGCCGCAGACTTCGTTGCCGTGCGTCAATGCCTGTACGACCACGTGCGGGCCGGACTTGCCGGAGGAGAACGTGTGAACGTAGGGTATGCCCGCGTTGCCGCCGGCCCAGCGGTGAAGGTCGGGGAACTCGACCTCGATCCGCGGGGGAGCCTTGCCGGTCGCCGCGTCGTTCATCGCGCCTGCAAGCGCGATGGCATGCGTGTGGCGCGTGTCAATCGACGCACAGCTCGTCGCCCAGCCGGCGCACGAAATTTTCGCAGCGGACGAGCTGGTCGCGCGCGATCCACTCGTTCGGCTGGTGCGCCTGCGCGATGTGCCCGGGGCCGCACACGATCGTCGGGATGCTTGCCCGGTGGAACAGCGCCGCCTCGGAGCCGAACGAGACCTTGCAGTCGCGCTCCTCGCCGCTGCAGAGTCGCGACAGGCGGGCGACGGCGGCGTCGCCGCCCGTGTCGAAGCCGGGCGTGGCCGACAGCGCGTCGAACTCGATGAACGTGTTCGCGTCGACCTTGCGCATCGCCGGCAGGAACCGCTCGGCGTATTCCCGGATCTCCTCGAAGAGCAGCTGGGGATCGTCCTGCGGCAGGTGCCGGATCTCGAAGTCGAAGCTGCAGTCGCGCGGAACGATGTTGAGCGCGGTCCCGCCATGGATGACGCCGGTGTGCACCGTGGTCCACGCGACGTCGTACGCGCGGTCGAACGGCCCCTGATCGCGGAACGCGCGCGCCATGTTCGCGAGATAGGCGACGATCTCGCAGGCGATCTCGACCGCGTTGACGCCGAGCGGCGTCAGCGACGAATGCGCCTCGAAGCCGCGGATGCGGCAACGCCAGCTGCGCTTGCCCTTGTGCGCGATGGCGGTGCGCATGCCGGTCGGCTCGCCGACGATGCAGCCGAACGGCGTGACGCCGCGCCGCGCGATGTCGTCGATCATCCGGCGCACGCCGATGCAGCCGACCTCCTCGTCGTACGACAGCGCGATGTGCAGAGGTCGGGCGAGGCCGCGCCGCAGGAATTCCGGGACGAAGGCAAGGCCGGTCGCGCAGAAGCTCTTCATGTCGGCGACGCCGCGGCCGTGGAGACGGTCGCCGACCCACGTCGCCTCGAACGGATTGGTCGTCCATGGCTGGCCGTCGACCGGTACGACGTCGGTGTGGCCGGACAGCACGACGCCGCCCGAGGTGACGTTGCCGTCCTGCGCGGGAAGCGTGGCGAAGAGATTCGCCTTCCGTTGATCGTCGTCGAACGTGAGCGTCGAATGCACGCCGTGCGACGCGAGCCAGTCGCGGACCCAGTCGATCAGCGCCAGGTTGGATTCCCGGCTGGTCGTGTCGAACGCGACCAGCGTCTGGATCATCGCCTCGGCGACGAGGTCGCCGGCAGCAGTGCCGGCAGCGGGAAGGGTTGCGGTCGGCGCGGTGGGCGGGGTCATCAGGCGTTGCCGCGCGCGGGACGGATCGGATGCGGCGGCGATGAGCGCAGAATATTGAGGGGCCATCGCGCTGTCAAATGAAACCGGTCGGGGTTTTTGCGGTCTCGACGTTGACGCACCCGTCAACCGGGAAAAACAAGCCGCGCCGCGGTGTCCGCGCGGCCGTCATGCCGCGACGCCCGGCGGCGCCTGACAGGAGGAACGATGTCGCACGCGTCACGTAGTTGGATCGCATTGGCGAACTTGCCATCGCTGCTGATGCTGTGGGCGCTCGTGATCCCGCCGGCACGTGCTGCGGCGACGCTTCCTGTCGAGTCCATTCGTCTCCCACCGGGATTCACGATCGAAGTCGTGGCCCGCGTCCCCGATGCGCGCGCGATGGCGTGGGGCGCGAACGGCACGCTGTTCGTCGGCTCCACCGGCGCCGGGAAGGTCTATGCGGTGACCCTGCCGCCAGGCGGCGCGGGCGAGCCCGTCGTCAACGTTATCGCCTCGGGATTGGCCGAGCCCGCCGGCGTCGCGTTTCGCGAAGGCTCGCTCTATGTGGGAGCGATCGACCGCATCCTGCGCTTCGACGGCATCGAGAAGCGCCTCGCCGACCCGCCGAAGCCGGTGCTGGTCACCGACAAGCTGCCGTCGGAGAGCCATCATGGACGCAAGTTCATCGGGTTCGGACCGGACGGCAAGCTCTACGCGAACGTCGGCGCGCCGTGCAACGTCTGCGAGTTCGACCGGGATCGCCATGGAACGATCACGCGGATGAATCCCGACGGCTCCGGGATCGAGCCGTTCGTCCGAGGCGAGCGCAATTCGGTGGGATTCGACTGGGATCCGCGAACGAAGGAGCTCTGGTTCACGGTGAACGGTCGCGACATGATGGGCGATGACATTCCGCCGGACACGCTCGACCATGCGCCGCGCGCCGGACTCGACTTCGGGTTTCCGTACTGCCACGCCGGCGACATCCCCGATCCCGAGTTCGGGCGCAAGCACGCGTGCGGCGAGTTCGCGATGCCGGCACGCAAGCTCGGCGCGCACGTCGCGCCGCTGGGAATGCGTTTCTACACCGGCAAGCAGTTTCCGGAAGCGTATCGCAACCAGATATTCATCGCCGAGCACGGATCCTGGAACCGCAGCAGCAAGGTCGGCTATCGCGTGACGCTGGTCAAGCTCGACGCGACCGGAACAGCCGTGAGCTACGAGCCCTTTGCCCAGGGCTGGCTTGTCGGCGAGCGTGCGTGGGGCCGCCCGGCGGACGTTCTCGTCGCGCCGGACGGCTCGCTGCTGGTGTCCGACGATTCAGCCGGCGCGATCTATCGCATTCGCTATCGCGGCGGCTGACGTGCGGCCTCAATGCCCGCCGTAGTACCCGTGCGCGTAATGTACGGAGTGCCATCCGGGGCCATAAACGTACGGACGGTAGCGCGGGTAATGGTACGGGCGCGCGACGGCGACGTACGGCGCGGCGTACGGATAGGCGACCGGCGGCGCCACGGCGTAGGGAACCGGCGCGACCGGCCGGTAATAAGGACCACCCCAGCCGTAACCGGGCGCTCCGACGCCGACGGCGATGCCCGGCGCGCCGAGGGTCACGCTCCACGCGACGTTGCCGGCGGACGCCGGCGGGACGAATGCGGCGCTCGCGACGAGCGCGGCCGCTGCGAAACCTGCGAGTGCAAGACGGCGGACCATGTTGCCTCCTCGAACGATCGGGACGGCGGACATCCGGAGCGACATGCGCCGGCGCATCCGTGCGCCCTCGCTGTCAAAAACGCGGACGTCGCAGGCCGGGTTGACCCCGTTACGCCTCGAAACAATTGCATGGCCTGAAGGGACCCTCGACTTCCGCGGCGACGAACTCCGGTGCACGCGTTGCGATATCCTTGCGCGTCCCAATGTCGGAACGAGGGGAATTCGATGCGATCCATTCGTCGGACCGTCGCGCGCGCCGCGCTCGCAGCAGCAATTGCCGTTTCCGCGGTCTTTGCTGCCGCGGCGGCGCATGCCGCCGATCTTTCGATAGGACTTGCGACGGACGTCACCGCGATCGACCCGCATTATCACAACGTCACGCCCAACAACAACGTCGCCGCCCACATCTTCGGCACGCTCGTCGAGCGCAACGAGAAATCGCAGCTCCAGCCCGGTCTCGCCGTCGAATGGAAGGCGGTCGGCTCGCTCGCGTGGGAATTCAAGCTGCGCAAGGGCGTGAAGTTCCACGATGGCAGCGAGTTCACCGCCGCCGACGTCATCGCGTCGATCCAGCGCGTGCCGGCGGTGCCCAACAGCCCGTCGCCGTTCACGGCATTCACCAAGCAGATCAAGGACGTCGTCCTGGTCGACCCGTGGACGATCCGCTTCATCACGGCGACGCCGTACCCGCTGATGCCCTCCGACATGACGCAGGTCTCGATCATCTCCAAGGCGGCGGCGAAGGCGACCACCGACGAGTTCAACAGCGGCAAGGCCGCCATCGGCACCGGGCCGTACAAGCTCGTCAAGTATGCGAAGGGCGACCGGATCGAGCTTCAGCGCAACGACGACTACTGGGGCGGCAAGACGCCATGGACGCGCGTCACGCTGCGCCTCCTGCCGCAGGACGCATCGCGCGTCGCGGCGCTGCTCGCCGGCGACGTCCAGGTCATCGAGGCGGTGCCGACCGCCGACGCGGCGCGATTGAAGTCGGATAAGCGGCTCGGCGTCTACCGGACCGTCGCCGACCGGCTCATCTACCTGCACATGGACAGCGACCGCGACGTCTCGCCGTTCGTCACCGACAAGGCCGGCAATCCGCTGCCGAACAATCCGCTCAAGGATCCGCGCGTGCGCCGCGCGCTGTCGAAGGCGATCAACCGCAGCGCGATCGTCGACAAGGTCATGGAGGGCGAGGCGATCCCGTCAGGGCAGCTCGTGCCCGAGTTCCTGTTCGGAGCGACGAAGAACCTCAAGGTCGAGCCCTACGACCCGGACGGCGCGAAGAAGCTGCTCGCCGAAGCGGGCTTTCCCGACGGCTTCGGCCTCACCATCCACGCGCCGAACAACCGCTACGTCAACGACGCGAGGATCGCGCAGACCGTCGCGCAGATGCTCTCGCGGATCGGTATCGATACGAAGGTGGTGGCGATGCCCTCGGCGACCTATTTCACGCAGGCGACCGACCTCAAGTTCAGCTTCATGCTGCTGGGCTGGAGCACGGGGACCGGCGAGGCATCGTCGTCGCTGAAGGCGCTGCTGATGACCTACAACCGCGACAAGGGCTACGGCACCGCGAATCGCGGGCGCTATTCGAACGCCAAGGTCGACGCGCTGACCGAGGACGCGCTCGCGACGGTCGACGACGCGCGGCGCGAGGCGCTGCTGCAGCGCGCGACCGAGCTCGCGATCGGCGACACGGGCGTCATTCCGCTGCATTTCCAGGTCAACCTGTGGGCGGCGCGCGACGGCATCACCTACGTGCCGCGCACCGACGAGTTCACGCTGGCGTGGAAATTCGCGCCGCCGGCGGCGAAGTAGCGTCCGTTCGTCCACCTTGGCTCGCTGACGCTCGCCCGCCTCGCTTACTCGCCGTCGAGCCGGACCTCGACCTGCAGATGGTCCTGCGTGCGGGTGAGCGCGAGTCCCGGCGCGTGACGCGCCAGGAGGCCCAGCATCGGGTCGTTGTCGCGCAACACGATCCCGCGCAGCCGGTCGATGCCGCGCCGGAGCGCGGCGGCGGCAAGGCGGCGGAGCAGCAGCTTGCCGAGCCCGAGTCCCTGATACTCATCGATGACGACCACGGCCGCCTCGGCGGCGCGCGGCTCGTCCGCCTCCCGCGTGTAGCGAGCGACGCCGACACCCTCAAGGGCCCCGTCTGCCCGGACCGCAATCGCGCCGATCGCATAGCGGTCGTTGCCGTCGAGGTCCGTCAGCCGGTCGAGCTCGGCGTCGGAGAGGCGGAAGCGGGGCGTGAAGAACCGGCGCCGGCTGGACTCCGGGGACAGCCGGAGCAGCGCCGCGGCGATCAGCGGCTTCGACGCGGGCGTCACCGCCCGAAGGAGGACGGCGCGTCCGTCCGCCAGCACCGCCGCATCGGGGCTGAAGTGTTCGCTTACTGCGTCCATGGTTGCCTCCCGGTCGGGTTGCAGGAACGCTTGCATGATCAAATAGCGCTTGAAATAAAATGATATATGTAATATTATAATCATCATGGCACGATACGACCCGGAGCACAAGGGGCAGACCCGGACCCGAATCCTTTCGGCGGCCGATCGGCTGATCAAGCGGCGGGGCGCCGATGCGGCCACGGTCGCCGCCACGATGCAGGCGGCCGGACTGACGGTCGGGGGGTTCTATGCGCACTTCGCGTCGAAGGAGGAACTCGCCCGCGAGTCGCTGCTGTTCGGCCTCGACGAAAGCTTCCGCCGGCTGACCGCGGGGTTGGACGACCTGGACGACCGTGCGTGGCTGCGGGCGCTGATCCGGCGCTATTTCGCGCAGCTCGACGTCGACGCGCTCGACGACGGATGTCCGCTCACGCTGTCGTTGCCGGAAGTCGCCCGCGACGACGAGGCGTTTCGCGCGCGCTTCGGCGCGCACGCGGCGATGCTGGTCAAGGCGCTGCAGCACCGCTTCCCCGCGGTCGCCGGCATGGCGCCCGCGGAGGTCGCACTCGCGGTGTTCGCGGCGCTCTCGGGGGCCGTCGCGCTCGCGCGCGCCGTCGCGCGTCCGCACGCGCGCCCCCGCGTCGTCGCAGCGACGGAGAAGATGCTCTACGCAATGCTGGATCTGGGTACCGCGCCGTCATCCGACGACCCCGCGTGAGCGCAAGCCGGCGATTCGCCGCATCGTCGTAGCGATTCACGATCTTCGCTGCGCCTCGCGCTGCCTCTCCATTGTTTCCTGGCCCGGCAACGCATGCGCGAAATCAATCCCGACGAGGCGCCTGCGCGCGCTGCCGACGCACTTCGAACCATGCGACAATCGCGCGGCTCTTCCGGGCCCCGCCGATGCTCGCCACCTTCGACCGCGCACTGATCTGCGTCAACCGGTGGGCCGTGATCGCGATGCTCGCGGCGATGGCGGCGATGGTGTTCGCCAACGTCGCGCTGCGCTTTCTCACCGACCAGTCGATCCTCTGGGTCGAGGAAGTGTCGCGCTACCTGATGATCTGGCTCACGTTCCTGGGGTCGGGCATCGTGCTGCGCTATGGCGCGCACGTCGCGATCGAGACGCTCGCGCAGAGCCTGCCCGGCGCCGCCGCGGCGATCCGCGGTGCCGTCCTCGCCGTGCTCCTCGCCTTCTTTGCCACGATGATCTGGCTCGGCGCGCGCTATGCGATGCTCACGTGGGACCAGACGACGCCGGTGCTCGGCATTCCGATCGGCGCCGTCTATCTGGCGATGCCGATCGGCTTCGCACTGATGATCGTCCACCTCGCGCTGATGGCGGCGGGCTACGTCCGCAACGGCCGATTCCTGGTGGCGCCCGAGTTCGGCGCCGAATCGGTGGATCCTTGATCGCGACGCTGTTCATCGGCTGCGTCGCGTTGCTGGCGCTCGGCGTTCCGGTCGCGTTCGCGCTGGGCGGCGCGACGCTGGCGGCCATCGTCGCCGGTGGCCTGCCGCTGATCGCGCTGCCCAAGTACCTGTTCAGCGGGATCGACATCTTCGCGCTGATGGCAGTGCCGTTCTTCATCCTCACGGCAGAGCTGATGACGGGCGGCGCGCTGTCCGAGGTGCTGCTGCGCTTCGCGTCGCAATTCGTCGGCCGCTTCCGCGGCGGGCTCGGCCACACCAACATCCTGGCGATCACGTTCTTCTCGGGCATCAGCGGCTCCGCGCTCGCGGACGCGGCGGGTCCGGGCGCGATCATGATCCGGATGATGAAGCGCGACGGCTACCGGGCGGAATACGCGGCCGCGCTGACGGCGGCGGTGTCGATCCTGGGACCGATCATCCCGCCGTCGATCACGATGGTCGTCTACGCGCTCGCCTATCCAAACGTCAATCTCGTCGGTCTCATGATCGCCGGTGTCGTGCCGGGGATCGTGATCGCGCTGGCGATGGCGGTGATCAATCATCGCGTCTCGGTGCGGCGCGACTATCGCGGCGTGCCCGAGCAACTGACGCTTCGCGACTACGTTCGAAACACTGTCCGCGCGCTGCCGGCGCTCGTGCTGCCCGTGCTGATCCTGGGCGGCATCGGATCGGGCGCCTTCACGCCGACCGAAGCCTCCGTCGTCGCCGTGTTCTACGCGCTGGCGGCGGGACGCTGGATCTACGGCTCGCTCGAATGGAGGATGCTTCCCGCGATCCTGTTGCGCTCGGCGCTGATGTCGGCGTCGGTGCTCGTCATCGTCGCGATGTCGGCGGCGTTCGCGTGGGTGCTGACGGTCTCGCGCGTGCCGCAGCAGATGTCGGAGCTGATCGTCGGGGCCAGCATGAGCCCGCTCGCCTTCCTGTTCGCGGTGAACGCGCTGCTGCTCGCCTTCGGCATCTTCATCGAGCCGCTGCCCGGCGTCGTCGTCCTGGTGCCGATGCTGGCGCCGATCGCGCACGCGCTCGGCGTCAACGACCTGCAATTCGGCATCATCGTGATCGTGAACCTGACGATGGGGATGATCACGCCGCCGGTCGGTGGCCTGCTCGCCGTCACCTCGGTGGTCGCGCGCGTGCCCCTTGCGCGTCTCGTCGGCGAGCTCTGGCCGTTCCTCGGGGCGCAGCTCGTCGTGCTGGCACTCCTGACGCTCGTGCCGGCGCTGTCGACGTTCCTTCCGTCGCTGTTCGGTTATCGCTGACCGGGCGCTACTTGTAGTTCTTGATCCGGTCGATGTTGTCCTGGCCGAAGCGCTTCGAGAAATCGGCGTAGACGGGAGCGAGCGCCGCCTGGAATTTCGCCTTGTCGACGTTCTCGACGACCACCATGCCCTTCGCGCGGAGCTCGGCGATCGCCTTCTTCTCGTCGGCGTCGACGCGCGCACGGTTGACCTTGACGGCCTCGCGTGCGGCGGCGAGGAAGGCGTCCTTGTCGGCCGGCGCGAGCTTGTCCCATTGCGCCTTGTTCATCAGGATGACGGCGGGCGAATAGACGTGCCCGGTCATCGACAGGTTCTTCTGCACCTGGTCGAGCTTCGCGGAAGTGATCACCGAGAGAGGGTTTTCCTGGCCGTCGACCGTGCCCTGCTGGAGCGCGGTGAACACTTCGGTGAACGCCATCGGCGTCGGCTGGATGCCGAGCTGGCGGTAGGCCTCGATGTGGATGGGGTTCTCCATCGTCCGCATCTTGAGCCCCTTCACGTCGTCGGGCGTGTTGATGGGGCGCTTGTTGTTCGTCATCTGCCGGAATCCGTTCTCGGCCCACGCGAGCCCGACCATGCCCTTGGGCGGAAATTTCTGCAGCATCTCCTGGCCGATCGGCCCGTCCAGCACCGCGCGGGCGTGCGCGTAATCGCGGAACAGGAAAGGGATGTCCAGGATCGCGATGTCGGGCACGAAATTCGGCAGCGGTCCCGTCGACGTCAGCGTGAGGTCGAGCGTGCCGAGCTGGACGCCTTCGACGGATTCACGCTCCGCGCCCAGCGCGCCCGAGTAGAACGTCTGAATCCGGTAGCGGCCGCCGGTGCGGGTCTCGACTTCGCGCGCGAAGGCGTCGATCGCGACGCCGTAATGCGAGTTCTGCGCGATCGCAATGTTCATCTTCAGCGTCGTCTGCGCGGTCGCGGGCGTCGCGACCAGGAGAACCGCCGCCGTGAGGAACGTGGCGAGGAGGAAAGACGGGCGGGCAGGGCGCATCGGCGGCTCCGGTCGAGAGGCGGGAGGAAATCCGGGATCACCGCCTTGAGCGGCGCATTCTAAGGAGGTGCTCCGCCATTGCATAGCGGCTGGCGCGAGCGGGGACGCACCGGTATGCCCTCATCCGGCCACGCTGCCGTATTCGCGTGCCGCCCGACGGCCGGGCGCGAGGTAGAATGACTCCAAGCACTTCCCGCCGGGCTTTTTCGCCGCGATGCGGGGGGCACGAGGGATTCCGACCCCATGCTAGACCCGGTCGTCCACGCCGATCTCGCCGCGATCCTGCAGGCGTCCGCTTTCCTGACCGCGGAGGAGGACACGCGGCCGTACGAATGCGACGGCCTCACGATGTTTCGCGAGGTTCCCGCCGCGGTCGCGCTCCCCGAAAACGAATCGCAGGTCGCCGCCATCCTGGGGCGCTGCCACGCGTCGCGCGTGCCGGTGGTCGCACGGGGCGCCGGCACGGGCCTTTCGGGCGGCGCGCTGCCGAACCGCGACGGTGTGCTGCTCTCGCTCACGAAGTTTCGCCGCGTGGTCGCGATCGATCCGCTCGCGCGCACCGCGGTGGTCCAGTCCGGCGTGCGCAATGCGACCATCACCGAAATGGTGGCGCCGCACGGCCTCTACTACGCGCCGGATCCTTCGTCGCAGATCGCCTGCACGATAGGCGGCAACGTTGCCGAGAATTCGGGCGGCGTGCACTGTCTCAAGTACGGGCTCACCGTGCACAACGTTCGCCGCGTGCGTGGCGTGCTCATCACCGGCGACATCGTCGAATTCGGCGGCGACGCCCTCGACAGCCCCGGCTACGATCTCCTCGCGCTCATCCACGGCTCGGAAGGCATGCTGGCCGTGATCACCGATATCACGGTGAAGCTGACGCCGAAGCCGCTTGCGGCGCAGGTCGCGCTCGCCGCCTTCGACGACGTGACGAAGGCAGGCAATGCGGTCGCGGCCGTCATCGCCGCCGGCATCGTCCCCGCGGGGCTGGAGATGATGGATCAGGCGGCGACACGGGCGGTGGACGAGTTCGTCAACGCGGGCTATCCGCTCGACGCGATGGCGGTATTGCTGGTCGAAGCGGACGGCACGCCGGAGGAGGTCGCAGCCGAGATGGGCGACATACGTCAGGTGCTCGCGGCGGCGGGCGCCACGCAGATCCGCGTGTCGAAGGACGAGGCGCAGCGGCTGCTCTTCTGGTCGGGACGCAAGGCGGCGTTTCCGGCGGTGGGGCGTCTCACGCCGGACTATTGCTGCATGGACGGCACCATCCCGCGCCGGACGCTCGCCGACGTGCTGCTGCGCATCGAGGCATTCTCGCGGCAGTACGGGCTGCGCTGCGCCAACGTCTTTCACGCCGGCGACGGCAACCTGCACCCGCTCATTTTCTTCGATGCCAATGTCGACGGCGAAACGGATCGCGCCAAGGCGTTCGGCGCGGCGATCGGTGAGCTGTGCATCGAAGTCGGCGGGACGATCACCGGCGAGCACGGCGTCGGCGTGGAGAAACTCGCGCAGATGTGCGTGCAGTTCCGGCCGGCGGAGCTCGAGCGCTTCCTCGGCATCAAGGCCGCGTTCGATCCGCATGGGCTGCTGAATCCCGGCAAGGGCGTCCCCACGCTGCATCGCTGCGCCGAATTCGGAAAGATGCACGTGCACCACGGCAAACTCCCGCATCCGGAAATCCCGCGGTTCTGACCGAGGCGACCATGAACGCGCATACCGATCTCCGCCATCCCCGCCCCGACGCGCGCGCGGTGGCCGACCTCGTGACCCGTCTCGGCACGGATTTCGGCGAGCGGGCCCAGACGACGCGCGCGGCGCGCGACCAGCACAGCCACGGCGAGGGCATGGCCGACGCCGCGCTGCCGGACGTCGTCGTGTTCCCGCAGACGACCGACGAAGTCGCCGCGATCGTGCGGCTTGCGCATGCCGCGCGGGTTCCGGTGATCCCCTTCGGCGTCGGCACTTCGCTCGAGGGTCATGTCGCCGCGCTGTACGGCGGCGTCTGCGTGGACCTGTCGCGGATGAACAAGGTGATCGAGGTCAACGTGGAGGACCTCGATTGCCGCGTCGAAGCCGGCCTCACGCGCGAGGCGCTCAACGCCGAGCTCAAGGGGTCCGGCCTCTTCTTCCCGATCGATCCCGGCGCCGACGCGACGATCGGCGGCATGGCGTCGACGCGCGCATCGGGGACGAATGCGGTTCGGTACGGCACGATGCGCGAGAATGTGCTCGGCCTCACGGTCGTCACCGCCGACGGCCGGGTCATCCACACCGGCGGGCGCGCGCGCAAGTCGAGCGCGGGCTACGACCTGACGCGGCTTTTTGTCGGCGCCGAGGGCACGCTCGGGATCATCACCGAGGTGCAGCTGCGTCTCTACGGGGTGCCCGAGGCGATTTCGGCGGCGGTGTGCCAGTTCGCCGACCTCGAAGGCGCGGTCAACACCGTGATCGGCGCGATGCAGCAGGGTATTCCGGTCGCGCGGATCGAGCTCCTCGACGAGATGCAGATGCGCGCGTGCATCCGCTATTCGAAGCTCGAAGGGTTCGCCGAAAAGCCCACGCTGTTCTTCGAGTTCCACGGCAGCACCGCGGGCGTTGCCGAGCAGGCCGAGGCGATGCAGGCGCTCACCGCGGAGTTCGGCGGCAGCGCGTTCGAATGGGCGACGCGGCCCGAAGACCGCACGCGGCTGTGGAAGGCGCGGCACGCGGCCTACTACGCGTCGATGGCGCTGGCGCCGGGGAAGCAGGGGTTCGCCACCGATGCCTGCGTGCCGATTTCGCGCCTCGCCGATTGCATCCTCGAGACGCGCGCCGACATCGATTCGACCGGGCTCGTCGCGTCGATCGTGGGGCACGTCGGCGACGGAAATTTCCACGTCGTCGTGCTGTTCGACCCGAACGACCCCGCGGAGCGTGCGAAGGCGGAAGGGTTCACGCAGCGCACCAGCCTGCGCGCCATTGCCATGGGCGGAACCTGCACCGGCGAGCACGGCATCGGCGTGCACAAGCTGAAGGCGCTGGTGGCCGAGCACGGCGAGGCGGTCGAGGTGATGCGCGCGATCAAGCGCGCGCTCGATCCGCACGACATCATGAATCCCGGCAAGACGGTGCCGATGTGACGCTGGCCTCCGCTGTCCGACCGCTGGCCGACTGCTGATCGCGGGCATGTACACGCTCTATCTCGGCAACAAGAACTACTCGTCGTGGTCGCTGCGCGGCTGGCTCGCGGCCCGGCTGTCGGGCGCGCCGTTCACCGAGGTGATCGTGCAGCTCTCCGGCACGCACAACACGGATTGGCTCAGATTCTCGCCGACGGCGCGCGTGCCCGCGCTGCACGACGGTGCCGTCGTCGTCTGGGATTCGCTGGCGATCTCGGAGTACCTTGCCGAGCGGCATGCCGGCATGTGGCCCGCGGACCCGGCGGCCCGGGCGTGGGCGCGATCCGTCTGCGCCGAAATGCATTCCGGATTCGGAAGCCTGCGCAACGACATGACGATGTGCATTCGCGAGCGCGTCGACGTGCGGCCGTGGTCGGCCGCGCTGCAGGCTGACATCGACCGCGTCAGCGCGATCTGGAACGAGGGCCGGCGGCGCTTCGGCGCAGGCGGCGATTTCCTCTGCGGAGGGTTCTCGCTCGCCGACGTGTTCTACGCGCCCGTGGCGTTCCGCTTCCGCACGTACGGCGTCGCGCCGCAAGGAGATGCCGTACCCTATCTCGCGGCGCTGCTCGCGCATCCGTTCCTGCGCGAATGGGAAGCCGCGGCGCTGGCCGACCCGACGGTGGTGGCCGCCGACGAGCCCCGCCTGCTCTATCGCGACAAGATCAGGGCCGCCGGATGAGCGAAGCGGTCATCGGCGAGTGGCAGGCGCGGATTCGTGCGGCCGCGGCGTCGGGCACGCCGCTGGTCCTGCGCGGCGGCGGCACCAAGGATTTCTACGGCGAGCGGCCGCTGGGCGACGTCCTCAACACGACGGAATACGCCGGCATCATCGACTACGATCCGACCGAGCTCGTCGTGACGGCTCGCGCCGGAACCAATCTCGCGCAGGTCGAGCGCACGTTGCGCGAATCGGGACAGATGCTCGCCTGCGAGCCGCCGCGCTTTGGCGAAGCGGCCACGATCGGCGGCTTCGTCGCGGCGGGCCTTTCCGGACCGAGGCGGCCGTACGCGGGAGCCGTGCGCGACATCATCCTCGGCGTGCGCATCATCGACGGGAGCGGCGAGGACCTGTCGTTTGGCGGCCGGGTGATGAAGAACGTCGCGGGATTCGACGTCGCGCGGCTGATGACCGGCGCGCTCGGCACGCTCGGATTGCTGACGGAAGTTTCGCTGCGCTGCGTGCCGCGCCCGAAGGAAGAGACCACGCGCATCTTCCAGTGCTCGGCGGACGAGGCGATCCGGCGCATGAACGAGTGGGGCGGCCTGCCTTTGCCGATCACGGCGACGACCTACCACGCCGGGCAGCTCGCGGTCCGGCTGTCGGGAGCCGCGCCGGCGATCAGCGCCGCCATCGCGAAAATCGGCGGCGCCGCATTGCCCGGCAACGATTGGGGCGCCGCATTCTGGCGCAGCATCTGCGAGCACACGCAGCCGTTCTTCCTCGACGCCGCCAAATCCGACGTGCCGATGTGGCGGCTGTCGGTGAAGTCGACGGCCCCGGATGGCGACCTCGGCGGCGACCAGCTGATCGAATGGGGCGGCGCCCTGCGCTGGCTCGCCGCGAACGATCGGGCCGATCCGACGCGGATCCGCGCGTGGGCGCAATCTCACGGCGGCCATGCGACGTTGTTTCGCGCGGCGAACAAGAGTCCGGGCGCGTTCCAGCCGCTCGGCGCGACGCTGCAGGGATTGCACAAGCGCCTGAAGGCGGTGTTCGATCCCGCCGGCATTCTCAACCGCGGTCGCCTGTACCCCGATCTCTGATACCCCATGCAGACCGCGCTTGCCGATTTCATCCGCGACACGCCCGACGGGCGCGAGGCCGACGCGATCCTGCGCAGTTGCGTCCACTGCGGATTCTGCACGGCGACCTGCCCGACGTACCAGCTCCTGGGCGACGAGCTCGACGGTCCGCGCGGCCGCATCTACCTGATCAAGGAGGTGCTGGAGGGCGCGGTGCCCACGGAAAAGACGCAGCTGCACCTCGATCGCTGCCTCACGTGTCTCAGTTGCGAAACCACCTGTCCGTCCGGCGTGAAGTACGGGCGCCTGGTCGACATCGGTCGGCGCGTCGTCGACGGCAAGGTCGGGCGGCCGGCAGTCGAGCAGGCGAAGCGCTGGGGCATCCGTGCCGGGCTGATGTCGGCGCCGCTGTTCGGGACGGCGCTCGCGACGGGACGGCTCCTCAAGGGCTTTCTTGCCGCGCGAACTTGCCGCGAAGATTCCTGATCGCAAGGCCACGGGCGCGTGGCCTGCCGCGCGGCATCCCCGCAGGATGCTGGCGATGACGAGCTGCGTGCAGGGGTCGATCGCGCCGTCGATCGACGCCGCGATGGCGCGAGTCCTCGACCGCATCGGCATTTCGCTCGTCGCCATTGCCGGCGGCGGATGCTGCGGAGCGATGCCGCATCACCTCAACCAGGAAGAAATCGCGCTCGCGACGGTCAAGCGCAACATCGACGCATGGTGGCCCGAGATCCAGGATGGTGCGGAAGCGATCGTCGTCACGGCGAGCGGATGCGGCGTGATGGTCCGCGACTACGGACACCTGCTGCGCAACGATCCGGGATACGCGGCAAAGGCGGCGCGGATTTCGGAGCAGGCGCGCGACCCGGTCGAGATCGTCGCCGCGGAATGGTCGCAGATCGCGCCGCAGATCGCGATGGACATGGGCTCGAAGAAGGTCGCGTTCCATTCGCCGTGCTCGCTGCAGCACGGCCTCAGGCTCAAGGGCAACGTCGAGGAGATCGTCCACGCGCTCGGTCACGAGCTCACGCCGGTGCGCGACGCGCACCTGTGCTGCGGCGCCGCCGGCACGTACGCGATCCTGCAGCCCGTCATCTCCGGCGCGCTGCGCTCGCGCAAGCTCGCGGCGCTGGAGGAGGGCGATCCCGAGATCATCGCCACCGCGAACATCGGCTGTCTCGTGCATCTCGCCGAGCGCTCCAAGGCGCCGGTGCGGCACTGGATCGAGCTTCTCGACGAGCGGATGATGAACCGCAAGCGGGCTGTCGAATGAGCGAGGCGGGCGAAGCCAAGCGGCCGAAGGCCGCGTCGCCGAGCGATTGAGCGCGGCCGACAGGAGGCCTTCTCGACAATCGAGCCCGTCAAGGAGGCCGCGGTATGAGCGAGGCGGGCGAAGCCAAGGGCCGAAGGCCGCGTCGCCGAGCGATTGAGCGCGGCCGACAGAGGCCTTCGACAATCGAGCCGCGTCAAGGAGGCCGCGGTATGAGCGAGGCGGGCGAAGCCAAGGGCCGCCGACTCGTCGCATCGATGCGGCGTTCGCATCCGGAGGCCGCGGATGACCGCGGTCCGCATTTGCGCACAGCCGTGATCGCGCGCTTCACGGAGCCTGCGGCATGAATTCGTCCACGAAATCCCGCGCCGCCGCGACGCGCCCCTGCGCGCCCCGGGCTGCGCGACGGATACCGCTATTTCCTGGCCATTCCGACGCGCTGGATGGACAACGATTCGTACGGCCACGTCAACAACGTGACGTATTACTCGTATTTCGACACGGCGGTGAACGAGCATCTCATTCGCGTCGGTGGACTGGACATCGCGCGCGATTCCGCGATCGGACTGGTCGTCGAGACGCTGTGCAAGTTCCGGAAGTCGCTGACGTTCCCCGAGGTCGTCGACGCGGGCCTGCGCGTCGTCAAGCTCGGCACGTCGTCGGTCAAGTACGAGATCGGGCTGTTTCGGCACGACGATCCCGAGCCTGTGGCGACGGGGCATTTCGTGCATGTCTGGGTCGATCGTGCGACGCAGCGTCCGGTCCCGATACCGCCCACCATCCGGAATGCGCTGGAATCGCTCGTCGGGGATGCGTTCGAATGAGCGAGGCGGGCGAAGCGCGCGAGGCCGCGGTTAGCGAGGCGGGCGAGGCGCTCGTACGACGAAATCCACTGTGCGGAGATGACGTCGGAGACGCGCTCCGCGGCGATGACGCTGCTCGGCGCGTTCCTCGGAGAGGACGATCACTATCTCGCGTCGAGCGCAGCGTACGGCGACGGCGGCCCCGCGGCGCTCGAACGCGCGCTCGACCTGTTCGTGCTGCATCCGGAGATCGGATTCGTCTGGCTGGCGTTCGCCGGCGACGACGGCAATCGCACCGCCGTCGGCGCCTGCGTCGTGTGCCACGCGATCTCGACCTCGAAGGGGACGCTCGTCGCGAAGCTCGACGACGTGACGATCGACGCCGAGTGGCAGGGACGCGGGGTCGGCAGCGCCATGCTCGACGCGCTCGTCGCGCGCCTGCGCGCCGCCGGCATCACCCGCATCGACACCGCGTGCCACCGCGACAACGCCGGCGCCTGGCGCTTCTACGAGCGGCACGGCTTCCTCCCGCTCGACGAGGAGCGGATCGCGCGGGTGATCGGATGATGCGCGGCGCGACACGGGGCCGACGGAGCGCGCGGTGATCAATGCCCGTCCGGATGGTCGCGCTGATCCCGGCGGCCGGAGGCGGCTCGCGCTTCGGCGGACGGATGCCGAAACAGTATGCCGATCTCCGCGGCGAGACGGTCATCTCCCGCACGCTGGACCGCCTGGCCATGGCGCTTCCGCGAGCCGAGCTCCTCGTCGCGCTGGCTCCGGACGACCGGACTTTCGAGTCGAAGCTCGCGCCGGGGCAGCGGGTCGAGGCGCTGCGCTGCGGCGGCGCGACGCGCGGCGACACCGTTGCCAATGCGCTGGCGGCGCTCGCGCCGCGTTGTGCCGCCGACGACTGGATTCTGGTTCACGATGCCGCGCGGCCCTGCGTTCCGGTCGACGCGCTGCTGCGGCTCGTCGCCGACCTCGAGCACGACGCGGTCGGAGGCCTGCTCGCGATTCCCGTCGCCGACACGCTGAAGCGCGAAGATCCGGCGCAGGCGCACCGCGTGCTGCGCACCGAGGAGCGCTCGCGGCTGTGGCAGGCGCAGACGCCGCAGATGTTCCGCTTCGGCGTCCTGCACGCGGCGTTCGCGCGTCCGGACCGCGGATCGGTCACCGACGAGGCGCAGGCGGTCGAGGCGCTCGCGGCGACCGGCGCATGCGGGGCGCCGCGGCTCGTTCCCGGCAGCCCGCAGAACATCAAGATCACCTACGCTGGCGATCTCGCGCTGGCGGCGGCCATACTCGAGGCACAGGAAAGTCCGTGATGACGATACGCATCGGCAACGGTTTCGACGTGCACGCGTTTTCCGCAGGGCGCAAGCTCGTGCTGGGCGGAGTCACCATCGCGCATCCACGCGGGCTCCTGGGGCACTCCGATGCGGACGTGCTCGTGCACGCCGTCTGCGACGCGGTGCTGGGCGCCCTCGCAAGGGGCGATATCGGCGCGCATTTTCCGGACACCGACGCGCGCTGGAAGGACGCCGACAGCAGGGCGCTGCTGCGCCACGTCGCCGCGCTGATGCGCGAGGACGGCCTTGCCGTCGCCAACCTCGACACGACGCTGATTGCGCAGGCGCCGAAGCTGGCCCCGCACGTGCCGGCGATGCGCGCGAACATCGCGCAGGATCTCGGGTGCGCGGTCGACCAGGTCAGCGTCAAGGCGACCACGACCGAGCGCCTCGGATTCGCGGGACGCGAGGAGGGCATCGCCGCTCTGGCGACCGTCCTTCTCAGCTCCGATTAGCGCCGCCGCTACGCTGAAACGGGAATCGCGACGCGGGCGACATTGCCGCCGCCCTCGCGCGGCTTGAGCTCGAGCCGCCCGCCGTGCATGCGGGCGATGCGCTCGACGATCGCGAGGCCGAGGCCTGCGCCGGCAACGCCGCTCGCGTTGCTGCGCGCCGCCGATCCGCGCGAGAACGGCTGCTTCACGCGCTCGACGTCCGCGGGGTCGATGCCGGGCCCGCGGTCGGCGACCTCCAGCACGAATTCGCCGCCGGATTGCGCCGTCGACACTTCGACCGGCGGCGCGCCGTAGGAGAGCGCGTTGTCGACGAGGTTGGCGACGAGGCGCGAGAACGCAGTCTTGCGCAGCCGGACGGCCGGCACGCTGCCCGGCAGGAACCTGAGCTCGTCCCCGCTGCGGTGATAGCGCTCGATGCACGCCTGCACGATGGCGTTGGGATCGACGGGCTCGGCCGCTGTTTCGTGATCGCCGCGCGCGAAGTCGAGGAACTGGCCGATGATCCGGTCCATTTCCTCGATGTCGTCGACCATGCCCTCGCGCGCGCCGTCATCCGGCCCGTAGATCTCGATGCCGAGCCGCAGCCGCGCGAGCGGCGTGCGCAGGTCGTGCGACACGCCGGCGAGGAGCAGTGCGCGATCCTGCTCCAGCTGGCGCAGGTTCTGCGTCATCACGTTGAATCCCCGGTTCAGCGTCGCGATCTCCGACGGGCCGCTTTCCGGCAGCGGCGGCGGCATCTCGCCGCGGCCGACGCGCTCGACGGCCGTGTTGAGATCGCGCAGCGGCCGGGCGATGTAGCGGGCGAACAGGAACGCGCATGCGAGCAGCACCGCGGCGAGCGCGAGGCTCCAGACGATCGCGTGGATCGGCTCGTCCTCGCTCGGATGCCGCGGCAACGGAAAGCCGATCCAGTAGCCGGTGCCGCCGGCGACCACCCGCACGAACAGCAGTCCGCGGCCGGGCGCGACCCGAAGCTCCGTGCCTTCGCCCATCTGCTCGCGCAGGCGGCTCTCGAGATCGCGCATCGCGGGGCCGAGCGGGACGCCGCCGGGGTTGGGCCGAACGTCCTCGGGCAGGATGCGCACGTCGTAGTCGCGGCCGATCCGGAGCAGCGTCTCGCGGCGCTCGCGCGCGTCGGCGGCCTCGACCGCGGCGCGCACCGCCTGCAGCTGCGCGATCTTGGTGTCGCCGAACGCGCGCGCCAGCAGCGCCGCGCGGTCCTGGCGGAAGAAGAGGATCGTCGCGCGAGCGAGATCGCGACGACGACGAGCAGCAGCAGCGCGAGGCGGCCGAACAGCGAGCGCGGATAGAGCGTCACCGCGTCACGGCTCCGCGGCCGCCGCGTCGGCGCCGTCGTCGGGGACGAACACGTAGCCGAATCCCCACACCGTCTGGATGTAGCGCGGATTCGCCGGGTCGGGCTCGACCAGCTTGCGCAGGCGCGAGACCTGCACGTCGATCGCGCGGTCGAACACGTCGTGGTCGCGGCCGCGCGCGAGCAGCATCAGCTTCTCGCGGGCGAGCGGCTGGCGCGGATGCTGCGCGAACACCTTGACCAGCGAGAATTCGCCGGTCGTGAGGTGAATCGTCTCGTCGTCGTGGGTGAGCGTGCGCGCGGCGAGGTCGAGCGTGAACGGCCGAACGCGGACTTGCCCGGCGCCGCGGGCGCGCCGGGCGCGAGGCGCTCCGTGTGGCGGCGCAGCACCGCGTTGATGCGCGCGACGAGCTCGCGCGGGTTGAACGGCTTGGGCAGGTAATCGTCGGCGCCCATCTCCAGCCCGACGATGCGATCGACGTCGTCGCCCTTCGCTGTCAGCATGATGATCGGCACGCTCTCGCCGGCGCCGCGCAGGCGCCGGCAGATGGACAGCCCGTCCTCGCCGGGCAGCATGAGGTCGAGCACGATCAGGTGCGGCGGATCGCGCTGCAGCTTCTTGTCGAGGTCGCGCGGGTCGGCCAGCGTCGAGACCTCGAAGCCCTGTTCGGTCGAGGTAGCGCGACAGGAGGTCGCGCAGGCGCACGTCGTCGTCGACGACGAGGATCTTGGGGGGCGGTTTCCTTTGTTGCCATGGTGCGATTAAACGTGTCGAAGCGCTACGCGTGGGCGCCCGGTTGTAACCGATTGTAACGCCGGCGGCGTGCACGCAACGTCCGGTTGCAATGAGGCTCGCCGTTGATGGAACGCGGCGCGGATAATCGGGTCGAAGGGTCAGGAGCCGACAGAAACGCTCGCGGCGCCGACTTCAACAAGAGGAAAGGAATCATCATGACACGCACGTACCGTAACGCTCTCGGGGCCGCCGCGGCCGCGCTGGCGCTTGCGTTCGCGGCGGTCGCCGGCTGGGCCCAGCCCGGCCACCACCGAGGGCCAGCAGGCGGGCGCCGTTCGGCGATCATCGGGCCAGGTGATTGCAAAGCGCGCAAGGCGCAGCTCAACCTCAATACGTCGCAGCAGCAGATGTTCGACGAACAACGTCGCGCAATCGAAGGCGGCCTTCGCGGCGGGCCGCACGCATGCAGGGCGTGAAGGACGTGCTCGCGGCCGAGCTCGCCAAGCCCGAACCCGACCTCGCGGCGGTCGCGGCGGCGGGCGACAAGGCGCAGGAACAGGGCTCGGCGCTGCGGCACCAGGTGCGCGCGGCTGGCTCGCGCTCTACGCGACGTTCTCGCCGGATCAGAAGGCCGTCGTCAACGGCATCCTGCAGCAGCACCTGGCGAAGATGGATTCGTTCCACCAGAAGATGCTGGAACGGCATTCGTCGGGCGGCTGACCCGCTGCAACGAAAACGTCGTCGGCATCCGCGCGATCCATCTCCGGCGCGCGCGGACCGCAAGCCGATGCTCCGCCCGGGCAGTCACGCCGGGCGGTTTTTTGCGAGTATCCGGCGCGTTCACGCGCCGGCACGTGCCGCGCCCCGTGCGCGCGAGCCGAGTGCGCACGGCGGGATCGGCTCACGCTCCAGCGCGCGTTCGGCGGCCATTCGCCGGGCCGCGGCGACCACCGGCTTCGACAGGAGCGCGATGCCCGCCGCGCAGGCCTCGGCGCGCGCCTTTCCTCGTGTCGCCCGAAACGATCAGTGCCGGGTGGGCGCTACCGCGCGCCGGCGCAGCTCGGCCACGGCATCGATACCGCGACTCGCCGTCGGCAAGTCGCAGGTCGGCGACGATCAGATCGGCAGGGACGCCCGAACGCCGTCCATGCGCGGCGTCCGCGTTGCCCCGCGCGGCGACGCTCGCGCCCCACGACGAGAACAATGCACGCATCGCGGCGACCACCGCGGGATCGTCGTCGACGACGGCGACGCGGCGGCCCCCGAACGCGCGGCGGATTGACCGGTGCTGGCGGGCGTCGCGGCGACGAGGCGTCGGCGAGGCGACGGCCGTTGTGCGGCGCGCGCGACCGCCACCGAAAATCGCGAGCCGCGCCCGGTACCGACTGGAGCTCGAGCCGGTAGTCGAGCAGCGCGCACAGGCGCCGCACGATCGCGAGGCCGAGGCCGAGCCCGCGACCTGCGCTGGCGGTGCGGGCGGGCCCGAGCTGGACGAATTCCTCGAAGATCGCGCGCCTGCTTGCGGCGGCGATGCCCAGCCGGTGTCGACCACGTCGATGCGCATGCCGCCCGGCGGCGGCGCGCGCCGACGATGATGCCGCCGCGCCGCGTGTAGCGCACCGCGTTGGCGAGCAGGTTGCGCAGGATCCGCTCGAGCAGCACGGGATCGCTGTCGACGGTGGACGAGGTCCTCGCGCGTGAAGGACGAGGCCGTGCGCCGCCGCCTGCGGCGCGAAGTCGGCGCAGACCCGGGCGAACAGCGGCTCCAGCGCGACGTCGGCGCGCTCCGGCGTGGGCGCCCCGGCCTCGAGCCGCGACAGGTCGAGCAATTGCGCGAACAGTCTCTCGAGCGCCTCGACGACGATGGATGTTGGCGACCAGCGGGGCCACTTCCGGTTCGCGCGCCTTGGCCGGCGAGTGCCGCGGCGAACAGCCCCATCGCATGCAGCGGCTGGCGCAGATCGTGGCTCGCCGCGGCCAGGAACTGGCTCTTGGCGCGATTGGCGGCTTCGGCGGCGGCGCGCGCCCTTCGGCGGCCTGCGTCTGCGCTTTCAGTTGCGATGAGATCGACGTTCTCGTAACGCATGGCGAGCGAGCGCGTCAGCACGTTGTTCAGCTGATGGCCGAAGCCCGAGCACGAATCCCAGCACGACGCAGCATCACGATCGCGGTGAAGAGGTGCACCTGGTCCGCCCTCGAAGGCGACGCGCGCGATCAGCGGGACCAGCGCCGCGCAATATGAAGCCGTACGAAGGCGAGCTCTGTAGACCGCGGTGAGGTGGAGGCCGCCGAGGACCACGCCGAAAATGCAGACGATCAGCAGCGCCTGGTAGGCGGCGTGGCGGGTAACATCGCGACGGCGGCGGCGCCCCAGAGCGCGCCGGCGAGTGTCGAGCCGACGCCCAGTAGCGTCCCCAGCGCGGCGCTTCCGCGACGGTACGGGTTGAGCACGTCGATAGGCGAGGGCCAGCACGGCGCGCCATCACTGGTTGGCGAGAAAGGCGGCGAGCCAAAGGGCCATCATGACGGGGCGATTCCTGCTCCCATAGCACCGTGCAGAGGATGATGCGCCGAGCGCCATCGAGGGTGTCGTGCGGTGGCACGGGCGGTACAGGGTGCGACCTGATCGGCGCGCGCCCGGGCGAGGGAGGTGCGGCGGCGAGGGGCACGGCCGCTCGCGCCATACGCGACCGCGCGAATTTCGCCGCTGTTGTCGGCGAGCGTTTCGGCGCTGATGCCGCGCCGGGCGAGCGCTGCCACCGCCTGGGTGCGGGTGCGCACATTGCAGCGCCTTGAGGATCGCGCTGACGTGCACCTTGACGGTGCCTTCGGAGAGCCTGCAAGTCGCGGCAGATGATCTTGTTCGGCTTCCCTTCACCAGGAGCCGGAGCACATCGGCCTGCCACAGCGTCAGTCCCAGCTCGTCCGGCCCCGATGTGCACGCCGTCGCGGTCGGGCAGGAGCGTGACGTCGGTCGTTCGATACGCGCCACCGTCCAGGACATGGCGGATCGCGTCGAGCAGCATCCGCGGATCGGCGGTCTTGGGAACGAATCCACGCGCTCCGGCGCAAAGCGCGGCGTTGACGGTCGCCATGTCGTGCGTCGCCGAGAGCACGACGATCGGAACGCCCGGATAGTCGAGCATCAGGTCGGCGAGGAGATCGAGCCCGCGCGTCCCGGGCAGCGCGAGGTCGAGCAGGACGAGCGCCACATCGGGCTCGTTGTCGAGGATCGCGGTCGCGGCGGCCGCGATCGATGGCGCCGCGCACCTCGATCCCGTTGCCGAGCTGCGGCAGGAGCTGCGCCAGCGCATCCAGGATCAGCGGGTGATCGTCGACGACGAGGATCTTCATGCTCGCCTCCCCAAGGCTCGGATGCCGGGCGTGCGACGCGCCCGGTCGTGCGTGCCGCTCAAATCGCGGCGGCGCATTTACGGTAGTCGGGGTGCGGCGGATTTGCACCTGTCGACATCGACAGGTTTTGCGCGTAGCCGACGAACGGCGCCGGCGGGACGTGGTGTCCGCGTGCGCCCGCCATCGGTCTTAACTCCGGGGTGCGTCAGCCGGCCAATGCGGATGGCAGAATCCGCGGCGGGCTCTGGCGAGCTTCAGCCGTTCTTCGCCAGCTCCTTCTGCTCGTTGAGATCGCGGCGCAGCACGCGCAGGCGA